>JBCNOW010000027.1:0-1116554 GCA_039593635.1 Enterobacterales bacterium | reverse complement strand
GCAGCCTTGCGGTGCTGCTGGCCATCGCGCGCGTCTCGCCAAATCGCTATATCTCCACGCCGGTGTGGCTGTTTACCTATGTGTTTCGCGGCACGCCGCTGTACGTGCAGCTGCTGGTGTTCTATTCGGGCATGTACACGCTGGAGATCGTGAAAGGCACCGAGATGCTGAACGCCTTCTTCCGCAGCGGCCTGAACTGTACGGTGCTGGCGTTAACGCTCAACACCTGCGCCTATACCACCGAGATTTTCGCCGGGGCCATTCGCTCCGTGCCGCACGGTGAAATCGAAGCGGCGCGCGCCTACGGCTTCTCGTCCGTGAAACTTTACCGCTGCATTATTCTGCCGTCGGCGCTGCGCATCGCGCTGCCGGCCTACAGCAACGAAGTGATTTTGATGCTGCACTCCACCGCGCTGGCCTTTACCGCCACGGTGCCGGATCTGCTCAAAATCGCGCGCGATATCAACTCCGCGACCTATCAGCCGTTTACCGCGTTTGGCATTGCGGCGGTGCTCTATCTGATTATCTCTTATGTGCTGATTAGCCTGTTCCGCAAGGCGGAAAAACGCTGGTTGCAGCATATAAAACCTTCTTCGACGCACTGAGAAAGATGATGGCTGAGAACAAATTAAACGTTATTGATTTGCACAAACGCTACGGCGAACATGAAGTGCTGAAAGGGGTGTCGCTGCAGGCGAATGCGGGCGACGTAATCAGTATCATCGGCTCATCCGGCTCGGGTAAAAGTACCTTCCTGCGCTGCATTAACTTCCTCGAAAAGCCGAGCGAAGGCTCGATCGTGGTGAGCGGACAGAATATCAATCTGGTGCGCGATAAAGACGGCCAGCTGAAGGTGGCAGATAAGCATCAGCTACGCCTGCTGCGTACGCGCCTGACGATGGTGTTCCAGCACTTCAACCTCTGGAGCCACATGACGGTGCTGGAGAACGTGATGGAAGCGCCGGTTCAGGTGCTGGGCCTGAGCAAGCATGAAGCCCGCGAGCGCGCGGTAAAATACCTGGCAAAAGTGGGCATCGACGAACGCCAGCAGATGAAATACCCGGTGCATCTCTCCGGCGGTCAGCAGCAGCGTGTCTCTATCGCCCGCGCGCTGGCGATGGAGCCGGAAGTGCTGCTGTTCGATGAACCGACCTCCGCGCTGGACCCGGAACTCGTCGGCGAAGTGCTGCGCATCATGCAGAAGCTGGCCGAAGAGGGCAAAACCATGGTGGTAGTGACGCACGAGATGGAGTTCGCCCGTCACGTATCCAACCACGTGATTTTTCTGCATCAGGGCAAAATCGAAGAGCAGGGCGCGCCAGACGAACTGTTCGGCAACCCGAAAAGCCCGCGCCTGCAGCAGTTTTTGAAGGGATCGTTGAAATAGGTTTCTGAACCGTTGCGGCGCAATATACTGCGCGTTTCCCGGCGATGTGGCGGTCAAACCCGCGCGATACATCGCGCCGTGACGAATCACAGAAATATTTAATTAATCATGCAGCAGTTTCAGCGCGGTGTCTTCATCTGTCACCAGCCCGGAGATCCAGCTGCCGTGCAGCGCGGCGTGAATCGCTGCGTATTTGCGCGCGCTGCCGGCAAAGCCGATGATATTGCGCTGCGTCTGGCTCTCCAGCAGCACGCTGGTCAGCAGCTCATCGGTTTCGCCGTACACCCGCTCTCCCTGCTGATTGAAAAAATGCCCCAGCATTTCACCCACCACGCCGCGTGCGTTGAGCGCTTCTACCTGCGCATCGGTGATAAAGCCTTCGGCATTGAGCGGGCAGCCCGGCATCACTTCGCCAATGCCGACAAACGCCACGTTCGCCTGCAGCGCACGCTGGGTGACACGCTGATAGACCTGATGCTGCACCCACATCATCTTATCCTGCGGCGTGTCAGCATACAGCGGCGCCGGAATGAAGAAATATTTGCCCTGCATCTTCTCCGCCATTTTCAGCGGTACGTCGTAGCGGGTACCGGAATCGTCACGCGCAATCGCGCCGATCATCGACACACACTGATGCTGTGGCCGTTCAACCCACGGCAGCGCATCAATCATTGAGCGCAGCGTTTTGCCGGAACCGATGCCAAACACCTGCGGCGTCTCTTCGTTGATAAACTGCGCCATCACCGCCGCACCTTCAACCGCCAGCATTTGCTGAATCGCCTCATCATCCAGCCCGGCTGACGGCACCACGCGGCACAGCGTCAGGCCAAACTTTTGTTCGATCTCGCGCGCCAGATGCAGGCAGTGCGTGACCGGATGGTCGATCTTCACGCTGACCATGCCCATTTCACGCGCGCTGGAAACCAGCCGCTGCGCCACCTGCCGCGATAAGCCCAGCGCGCGCGCAATCTCCTGCTGCGTGACGCCCGCCACGTAATACATCCACGCTGCCCGCGCTGCCAGCTCCTGCTTCTTCTCTTCTCTGCTCATCGCCTTGTTCCGTCAAACTCCGATGCGCCAGTTTATCGCGTCTTGCCCCTGAAGCGTTAACTGAGCAAAAGCCCTAAAAAAGAGCAAAAGTATTAAATGTGATGGATATCGCAGAACGATCGCCCCGCCGGCGACTATGCTACGCCTCATCGGGCAAATGCCCTCCATTGTGGCAAATGTTTATTTCGAGGCGACTATGACGACGAAATCAGTGTGGATGCATATCGGCGCAGGTTCTTTTCACCGCGCGCATCAGGCGTGGTATCTGCACCAGCTGTACCAGCAGGGCGATGACAGCTGGAGCATCGCACTTGGCAACATCCGCGGCGATGCGGTAGCGCTGCTCAACCAGCTGCAGGCGCAAAACGGCGAGTACGTACTGGAAACCGTGACGCCGGAGGGCGAGCGCGCGTATGAAACCATTACTTCGCTGCGCACCATCCTGCCGTGGGACGCGGAGATCAGCGCGCTGGTGGCACAGGGCGCCAGCGCTGAGACAAAAGTGATCGGTTTTACCGTGACCGAAGCGGGTTACTACCTGACGCCGGCGCATGAACTCGATCTCAGCCAGGCGGATATTCAGGCCGATCTCCGTGGTGAGGCGCGCACTATTTACGGCGCGCTGACCCGCATTCTGCGCCAGCGCGTGGCCAGCGGCGGTGCGCCGGTCACGCTGCTCAACTGCGACAACCTGCGTCACAACGGCGAACGTTTCCGTCACGGCATGCTGGCGTTTCTTGCTGCGCAGGGCGACCACGCGCTGGCCAGCTGGGTGCGCGATAACACCACTTCGCCAAACACCATGGTGGATCGCATCACGCCGCGCCCCACGCCGGATGTTGCCGAACGCGTCAAAGCGGCCACCGGCAAAGACGATGGCGCGGCGGTAATGGCGGAATCGTTCATCCAGTGGGTGATTGAGGATGATTTCATCGCCGGACGCCCGGCGCTGGAAAAGGTGGGCGTGGAGCTGGTGGCGTCGGTGCTGCCGTGGGAAGAGGCGAAAATCCGCATTCTCAACGCCACGCACGCGGCGATTGCCTGGGCCGGCACGCTCACCGGCCATGACTACATTGATGACAGCACGCGGCAGCCCGCGATCTATCAGCTGGCGTATGACTACATCACGCAGGACGTGATCCCGTCACTGTCGCCCAGCCCGCTCGATCTGGCGGATTACCGCGACGTGGTGCTGGCGCGCTTTAGCAATCCCTACATCAAAGACACCAACCAGCGCGTTGGTGCCGATGGGCTGTCGAAGATTCCCGGCATGGTGACGCCAACGCTGCGCGAATGCTATCAGCGCGGCGCAGAACCGACCGCTACCGCCGTGCTGCCGGCGCTGTTCTACCTGTTCCTGCAACGCTGGGCCAGTAACCAGCTGCCGTATGCGTATCAGGATGGCGTGCTCAATGCTGATGCGCTGCGCCAGCAGCTGGCCGGTGAGGATGCACTGCAGCGGTTCCTCAGCGACCGCGCGCTGTTTGCCGAACTGGCCGATGACCGCGCTTTTCATGCGCTGGTGACGCGCAGCGTAGACGCCATAGAGCAGCAACTGCTGCAGCCGGCGACGGTGTAAGGAGCGCACAGCATGTATCTCGGCATTGATATTGGCACCTCTGAACTCAAAGCGCTGATCGTTAACCCGCAGGGCGAGATTGTGGCGTCGAATCACGCCACGCTCAGCGTGCAGCGCCCGCATCCGCACTGGGCGGAGCAGGATCCCGAGCGCTGGTGGCAGGCGTGTGGTCAGGCGATCGCCGGGCTGCGCCAGCAGGCACCGGACGCGTGGGCCGCGATTCGCGCCATCGGTCTCTCCGGTCAGATGCATGGCGCCGTGCTGCTGGATGCCGCCGGTGAGGTGTTGCGGCCGTGCATATTGTGGAACGACACGCGCAGCGCGGCGCAGTGTGATGCGCTGCGCCAGCAGCATCCGCAGATGATGCAGATCGCCGCCAACCTGATTATGCCCGGCTTCACCGCGCCGAAACTGCACTGGGTGGCGGAACATGAGCCCGAAATCTTCCGCCGCATCGACAAGGTGCTGCTGCCGAAGGATTACCTGCGCTGGCGTCTGACCGGGCGCTTTGTCAGCGAGCCGTCGGACGCCGCCGGTACGCTGTGGCTCGACGTGGCGCAGCGCGACTGGTCTGACGCACTGCTGGCAATTAGCGGGCTGACGCGCGCACAGATGCCCGAACTGGTTGAGGGCAGCGCGGTCAGCGCTACGCTGCGCGCCGATTTGGCCAGCGAATGGGGCTTAGCCGCCACGGTGAGCGTGGCCGGCGGCGGCGGTGATAATGCCGCGTCGGCGGTGGGCGTCGGTGCGGTTAATGCGGGCGATGCCTTTATCTCGCTCGGCACGTCAGGCGTGATTTTTGTGGTTAACGATCGGCTGCGTGCCGATCCGCAATCCGGCGTGCACGCTTTCTGCCATGCGCTGCCGGGACGCTGGCACCAGATGAGCGTGATGCTCAGCGCCGCCAGCTGTCTGCGCTGGCTGTGCAATCTGCTGTCGGTCACCGAAAGCCAGCTGATGGACGAGATGGCACAGCTCAGCGCGGAACAGCTGCGTCAGGCACCGCTGTTTCTGCCGTATCTCTCTGGTGAACGCACGCCGCACAACGATCCGCAGGCGACCGGGGCATTTTTCCATCTGCGCCACGAAACGCCGCGCGCGCTGCTCGGCTATGCGGTGATTGAGGGCGTGGCGTTTGGCCTGGCGGATGGTCTGGCGGTGCTGGGCGATACGCAGCAGCAGATTCAGCAGTGCAGCCTGACCGGCGGCGGCGCGCGCAGCACGCTGTGGGCGCAACTGATTGCCGACGTGCTGCAGCTGCCGATAGTGACCCATCCGGCCAGCGCCTCCGGCGCGCTGGGGGCGGCGCGACTGGCGTGGCTGGCCGACGGCGGCAGTGAAGCCGACGTGTGCCTGAAGCCGCCGGTGCAGGCGCGCTATCAGCCCGATGCGGCGCGCGGGGCCGTGCTGCAGCAGCGGCTGCGCCTGTTCCGTGAACTCTATGTACAACAACAGCAGGCGCGCGCGTTGCTGCCTGCCTGATCGGATTAGCGAACGGAAGGAAGATTGTCATGCAATCGAACGCATACTGGTTTGGCTTACCGAAAAAGATGTTCTGGGGCTTTCTGGCCATCGCCATTTTCATGGCCGGCGACGGCTTCGAAATGGCGTTTCTCTCGCGCCACATCACTGACATGGGCTTTTCGCCGGCCCAGTCGGCGGTGGTGTTTACGTTTTATGGTCTGGCCGCCGCGCTGGCGGCGTGGGCCTCCGGTGTGGTGGCGGAGCTGATTACGCCGCAGCGCGCCATGATGATTGGCTTTGTGCTGTGGATCGTCATGCATGCGCTGTTTATGTCGCTGGGGCTCGGACTGCGTAACTATCCGCTGATGGTGCTGTTCTACGGCATTCGCGGCCTGGCCTATCCGCTGTTTATCTACTCGTTCATGATGATGCTGGTGCAGGTGCTGCCGCGTGACAAGCTGGCCGCCGCCACCGGCTGGTTCTGGGCGATGTATTCCGTGGGGATTGGCGTGGTGGGCAGCTATCTGCCGAGCCTGACCATCCCGATGCTGGGCGAAACCGGCACCTTATGGCTGGCGATTGTCTGGGTGGCGTGCGGCGGCGTGCTGGCCTACTTCAGCCTGCGCAACGTGCCGGTGGACCGTTCCCGCGTTAATCTGCCGCTGCGGGATAAGATGACGGAGATGTCGCGTGCCGTAACCATTCTGTTCACCAACCAGCATGTGTTTTATGCCTGCCTGATCCGCATCATCAATACGCTGTCGCTGTTTGGTTTTGCCATCATCATGCCGCTGCTGTTTGTCGATCGGCTCGGCTTTACCATTTCCGAATGGCTGCAGATTTGGGCGGTGTTCTTCTTCGTCACCATCTTTACCAATATTTTCTGGGGCATTACCGGTGAGAAGCTGGGCTGGATCCGTCAGGTGCGCTGGTTCGGCTGCCTCGGTATGGCGATCTCCAGCCTGGCGTTTTACTACCTGCCGCTGTATGCCGGGCATAACTTCTGGGTGGCGCTGATTCCGGCGATCATGCTGGGGATCTTTGTCGCTGCCTTTGTGCCAATGACCGCGGTGTTCCCGACGCTGGAACCGCATCATAAGGGCGCAGCGGTATCGATTTACAATCTGTCGGCCGGGCTGAGTAACTTTGTTGCCCCGGCGATTGCTTCGCTGCTGCTGCCGTTCTTCGATATCGTCGGGGTGGTGTGGGCCTATACCGCGCTCTACCTGTTCGCCGGCGTGCTGACCTTTATCATCCGCGTGCCGCAGCCGGGACACACACGGGAAGCGTCAGCGGTGAAGTCGTCGGTGGTGCAGCAGCGTAGCTAAAGCTGAGTGTCAATCTGTCGCACCGGCAGCAAGGACTGCCGGTGCTGACATGGCGCTATTCCAGCTTCTGTTTCACTTTCTTCACGTCGTCAGCGCTGACCGGTGCGGCGGCATTTCCCCAGCTGTTGCGGATGTAGCTCACCACCGCGGCGATCTCCTCATCACCCAGCGTGCCGGCAAAGGCCGGCATTGCCGGTGCCGTGGGGCGGGCATCGGTATCGACACCGCGACTGCCGGCGGCGACCACCCGAATCAGCGAGGTGGCATCCTCCTGATTGAGCAACGGATTGTCCGCCAGCTGCGGGAAGATATTCTTCTCACCGCGGCCGCCCGGGCTGTGGCAGGCTGAACACTTCGCCGCATAGATTTGCGCGCCCAGCTTCATGCGATCGTCCGTCGCGGCAAGTGCGGCGGGCGCTTGCTCATCACGTGATTCACCGCTTTTCAGGTACACGGCGACCGCCTTCAGGTCTTCGTCGCTCCAGTGCTGGGTGGAGTGACCCACCGCTTCGGCCATCGGGCCGGAGGCGATGTCGAAGCGGTTGGCGCCGGTTTTCAGGTACTGCACCAGGTCCTGGGTGCTCCACTGGCCGATGCCGCTGTGCGGGTTGGCGGTGATGTCCGGGGCGACCCAGCCCTGCAGGTTGGCGCCGGCGAGGAAGCGCTCGTTGTCGTCACCGCCGAGCAGGTTCTTCGGTGTGTGGCAGGTGCCGCAATGGCCCGCGCCCTCCACCAGGTAGGCACCACGGTTCCATTGTGCCGACTTGTCGGGCGTCGGAACGAATTCGCCCTGGGTGAAGTTCAGCCAGTTCCAGCCGATCAGGCTGGTGCGCACGCTGAAGGGGAAGGGCAACAGGTTGGTTTCCACCGGGTTGTGCACCGGCTGCAAGGTCTGCAGGTAGGCCCAGAGCGCCCGGTTGTCCTCGCGGTGCACCTTGGTGTACGCGGTGAACGGCATGGCGCCGTACAGGCGTTTGCCGCCACGACTGTGACCGGTGGACATTACCGCCTGGAAGTCCTCGAAGCTCCAGCGTCCCAGGCCGGTGTCCGGGTCCGGGGTGATGTTGGCACCGACCAGTTTGCCGAACGGTGTCTCGATGGCCACGCCGCCGGCGAACGGCGCGCCGCCGGGCAGGGTGTGGCAGGCGGTGCAGTCGCCAACGACGGCGAGATAGCGACCCTTTGCCGCGCGCGTACTGATCGTATTCCGGCTGGGCGTGAGACACAAAGCTGGTGCAGGCAGGCAGCGCGGCGAGGGCACAGATGAGAAGGAGAGTCTTCATGCGCTGATCATCTCCCCGGGGCGTTGCAGATATAGCCTGCGGATCGCATCGGCGGCCTTGAAGGCCAGTGCGCCGACAGTGCCGGTAGGGTTGTAGCCGGGGTTCTGCGGGAAGGCCGAGGCGCCCACCACGAACAGGTTGGGCACGCCCCAGACCTGCAGGTGCTTGTTCACCGAACTGTTCTTCGGATCGGCGCCCATGATGAAGCCGCCGACGATGTGCGAAGACTGATACGGCACGCTGCTCCAGTGGCCGGTCATCGGTTTGACAATCATCTCGCGCGGGTTCATGCTGCGGGCGATCTCTGCCACCTTGTCGGTGCAGTACTGCGCCATCCGCAGGTCGTTTTCCGGGAAGTCGAAGGTGATGCGCAGCAGCGGTCGACCGTGGGGGTCGTTGTAGTTGGGGTCCAACGACAGGTAGTTGCTGCGCGTGGTGTAGCTGCTGGCCTCACAGCCGATGGACATGTTGCTCAGGTAGCTCTCTTTCAGCGCGCGCTTCCACTTGGAGCCCCATGTGGGCGTGCCGGGCGGCACCGGCCGCGAGTCGATGGGGGCGGCGCCGATCGGGGTCACGCGAGTGCTGCCGCCGCCGACGAAACCCAGGCCGGAGTGGTCGAAGTTGTCGTTGTTGAACTCGTCGATGCCCATGCCGATGGCGCCGCCACCGATGAAGGGATTGAAGTTCTTGTCCTTGAAGAACAGCTTGACGCTGTTGGCCGTCTGGTAGGCGAAGTTGCGCCCGGTGGTGCCGGTATTGGCGATCGGGTTGTAGGGTTCGCCGACGCCCGAAAGCAGCATCAGCCGCACGTTCTCGAAGATGAACGCGGCGACCACCACGATGTCCGCCGGCTGTTCCCATTCCTCTCCGCTGGAGTCGACGTAGACGATACCGGTGGCACGGGAACCGCTGCTGTCCATGGTCACCTTGAGCACTTCGGAGTTGGTCCTGGCGGTGAAGTTGGGTTTGCGGATCAGCGCCGGCAGGACGTTGACGATGGCGCTGGCCTTGGAATAGTTGGCGCAGCCGTAGTTGGTGCAGAAACCGCAGAAGGTGCAGGGCCCCATGGTCACGCCCAACTGGTTGGTGTAGCCCTGGGAGGCCAGTGCCGAGGGCACCGGGAAGGGTTTGTAGCCCAGGTTGCGCGCCGCTTCGGCGAACAGCGTCGGGGCGTAGGTCTGCGCGGTGGGCGGGTTGGGGTACTCGCGCGAGCGCGCGCCCTCGAAAGGGTTGCCGCCTTCAACTATCTGCCCGCCCAGATTGCCGGCCTTGCCGGAAACGCCGGCGAGCCGCTCGAAGGCGTCGTAATGCGGCTCCATTTCCTCCCAGGTGGTGCCCCAGTCCTGCAGGGTCAGCTCGGCGGGCACTTCCTTGCCGTAGCGCTCCTTCAGGTGGCTGGCCAGGCGGAATTCCTCGGGCTGGAAGCGGAAGGTGATGCCGGCCCAGTGGTTGCCTGCGCCGCCGGTGCCGTTGCCGGGGTGGAACGAACCCCAGACGCGCATCGGCAGGGCAGTTTCCGACTCCTTGTTGCGCATCGTGCAGGTGTTCTGCCGGGTGCGCAGCATCAGCTCCTGGCGGCGGTTGTAGCGCAGTTCGTCGGCGGCCGAGGCGAGGTTGAAGTCGCTGGCGGTGTCGCGCCAGGGGCCGCGTTCGAAGCCGATCACATCGAGGCCGGCGTCGGCCAGTTCGTGGGCGATGATGGAACCCGCCCAGCCGAGCCCGACAACCACGACGTCGGTGGAAGGTAGTTTCTTGGCCATGGCGTTGTTAACCCTTCTTGGTCCAGGCGGAGCTGCCGACAATGCTGATCGGCTCGAGAGCCCAGATTCTTCGTTGTGGCGCCCGATGTAGTCGCGGTAGTCGTAGCGCGCGCCGGGGAAGCCGAGCATCTTCCACGACACCATGTCGCGGTTGCCGCCATAGATGGGGTCGGCGAAGAAGCCTTCCATGGTGTTGTCCAGCACCTCGAGAAACAGCGACTGCGCATCAAAGCCGCTGAAATGCACCTTTCCGGCTTCCATGTCTGCCAGCAGCGCGTCCTGCTGCGCCGGCGTCAGATCGACAAAGTTCTTTTGCGAGGTTTGCTGCACGTAGCGGTTGAGCGCCGCCAGCCCCTGGCGATAGCGCTGTTGCGGCACCAGCGGCGACTGGTCGCCCTGCTCGGTGGTGCCCTGCTGAAACGGGCCCTGCATATAGAGGCGTTCGAAGGTGCCATAAAAGCCGTGCAGCTGGCGGTCGATAAAGACAGCGCAGCCGGCTTCTTTGCCGCCCACGCTCAGCTCGTCCGCCGGAATAATGCGGTCAACCATGGCTTCCACGGTGCGCGCTTCTTCCTCGGTGAAGAACAGCCAGCCCTGAGCCTGGAACTGTTCCGGTGGGTTATCGGCGAAGGGCGTCCAGCCGGGGGAGCCCTTGAGGGAGTCAGCATCGGCGGCGCGGGTGACGCCAGCGGCAACGCCCAGCGTCGACCAGGTCAGGACCTGGCGTCGTGTGACACCGGGCAGGGTTTTGGCTCGTTTTTTCATCATCGCTTCCAGACAGAGTAACAAGATAAGGCGTAACCGGCCGGCGTGCACGGCGACACAACGGGCCGGAATCTTCAGTTTTTGTAAATTTTTATGGCGAATGTTAACTGTAGACGGGCTGGGTGGTGGCGACCAATAACCGTACAAAAAAGTGCACTATTTGATAATCCGCCGGTTATTTCCTGAACTAAGCGCCACGTTAAATCTGCAGGCTTCGCTTGAACTCAGCGCGCTGGCTGCCAGGCTTAACCGTTTCAACCACGAAATAACCAGGAGGAAATATGTCGCGCTTTGCAGAGAAAGTGGTGGTGATTACCGGAGCCGGATCCGGCATTGGTGCCGCAGCGGCGCAGCGTTTCGCCAGTGAAGGCGCACAGGTGGTGCTGGTGGGCAGAACCCGTGACAAGCTGGAACAGGTGCTGAGCACGCTGAGCGGCGAGAATCATCTGGTGGCACCCTGCGACGTCGGCGATGCGGATCAGGTTAAACAGCTGGCAGAGCAGGTGCAGCGCCAGTATGGGCGCGTGGATGTGCTGGTGAATAACGCCGGCAGCATCGTGCAGGGCAAAATTCACGAAGTGTCGATAGCGGACTGGAAGTCGCTGATGAGCACTGACCTCGACGGTGTATTTTACTGCACCCACTTCTTTATGCCCGCGCTGCTCAACAGTAAAGGCAACGTGGTGAATACCTCGTCGGTATCCGGACTGGGCGGCGACTGGGGCATGAGTGTCTACAACGCCGCCAAGGGCGCGGTGACCAATTTTACCCGCGCGCTGGCGATGGATTATGGCACCGACGGCGTGCGTGTTAACGCCGTTTGCCCGGGCTTTACCTTTACCGATCTCACCGAAGAGATGAAAAACGATGAGGCGCTGCTTGCACGCTTCTATGACCGTATTCCGCTGGGCCGCGCCGGTGAGCCGGAAGATATCGCCAGCGCGATTGCTTTCATCGCCAGCGACGACGCGCGTTATATCACCGGCGTTAACCTGCCGGTCGATGGCGGTCTGACGGCGTCGAACGGCCAGCCGAAACAGGCGTGAGTCATAGCAGGCGGAGAGTCAGGTGTACTGTCACCGTCAATCCGCCTGTTAGTCGGTCATGGCTCACCCGCTTCGCCATCGTGACACGCTGACACATAGCTGGCCGTATAACCGCCGTTCTCTAACGCCACGATTCTGGCAAAGCCAGACGCGCCAAAATGCATGCCGGCAATCACCGTATTTTCCGCTGCCACCTGCTGCAAAATACGCTGGCGCGTCTCTCTGGCCATGACGGGATCGATATCGAAGGCAATGGAAACCTGCGGGCAGGCCAGCTGAACAGGCGGGTAATGCACAATATCACCCCAGATCAATAAATGCTCGCCGTCTGAATCAATGCGAAACCCGCAATGCCCCGGGGTATGACCGGGCAACGCCAGCGCACGGATTCCCGGGCTGATCTCCTCATCCGCCATTAGCTGCAGCCGCGGGCTATAAGCCTGCAGCGTGCGCCGCACCAGCGCCGCGTTTAACTGCGCGCGTTCACTCAGCTGGCTGATCGCCGCATCATCCTGCCAGAAGGCGGCTTCGCTGTGGCTGAGGCAGAGCCGGGCATGGCGAAAGACCGGCTGACCCGCGCTGTCCAGCAAGCCGCCAATATGATCGGGGTGCGCATGGGTTAATAACAGGGTATCGATGTCGTCCGGCGTCACCCCGGCCAGCTGCAGATGAGGCAGTAATTTGCCGCTCTGCGCATCGCGTTTTCCCATCCCGGTATCCACCAGAATCACGCGTCCCTGACCGCGAATCAGATAACAAAACACATGGATGTCGCCCGGCTGTGCTATGCCTGCCTGACGTTGCAGTTCGACCGCATCGTCGTGGTGAATATCCGTTAATAAACTCAGACTGGCTTGCATAGTGCCGTCGCTGATGGCGCTGACCTGATATTTCCCTGTGGTGTATGAAAATATTGCCTGGCTCATAATGATCTCTGTGCGCTAATTTATTCGTTCACGTTAAACAAAATAACGCGGCAATTTTCGCGGCGGATTAGCGCGATGATAATGCTGCGTCAGTGGCTGTCAGCGCGATAATGACGCTAACACCGTTAAGGTGACCAGTGTCATTTTTGACAGAGTTGAGACCCGGATTGTCATGGACATAAAAATTTTGCGCGCCTTTGCCACTGTCGCGGCGCTGGAGCATATTGGTCAGGCTGCGGAACGGTTACATATTTCGCCGTCTCCGCTTAGCCGGCAAATTCAGCAGCTGGAAAGCGAACTGGGCATGGTGCTGTTTCACCGTGAAAAGAAACGTCTGCGCCTGACGGACGAGGGTAAGCGCTTTCTCACCGAGGTGACGCCCTTTTTGCAGCATCACGAACGGCTAAAAGAGTATGCGCAGCATCTGCAGCAGGGTGACGTTGGGCGGCTGGATATTGGATATGTGGAGGCGGCTATTCACTCGCGCCTGCTGCCCGCGGCGCTGGCGCGGCTGGCACCGGGGGCGGGCATTGATGTCCGGCTGCATGCGTTACGTTCCGCACAGCAAATTGCCCGGTTAGAGGCGGGGGCGATCGATATTGCCATTGTGCATACGCTGCCGCACGTCGACGCGGATTTTGTGCATAAGAAGATCGCGACCGAACCGGTGCTGCTGGCGATGCCGGCGTCCAGTGCGCTGACCGCGCCCTTGGCGGCTGATTTGCACGGCCGGGCGTGGATTGCCGACCAGGAAAATCTCAACCCTGCCGCGCGGGCGCGATTGCTGGCAGCCTGCCAGCGTGCCGGCTTTCAGCCGGATATTCGTTTTGAAGTGAATGGTCCGCTGGCCGCGCTTGCCTGTGTCGAAGCCGGGCTGGGTTTCACCCTGATCCAGCACAGCCTGGCGCGCATCGTTCCGGATAACGTTGTGCTGATGCCGCTACCCGATCTGGCGCTGGAGATTGTGCTGTATGCCGTCTGGCGCAGGCAGGATACCCGACCGTTGACGGCGCGTTTTCTGCAGCAGCTTTGCCTCACGCCCGCCGTGGCGCCGCGGTAAGCCTGAGCGGAGGTGCGTCAGCCGGCGACATCCTGCAGCGCTTCCTGCAAATCGTACCAGCGGAAACCAAAGCCGGACTCCTCCAGCCGCTTCGGCAGCACGTGCTGCCCGCCCAGCACCAGCACGGCGGATTCTCCCATCATCAGTTTGATGGCGCTGGCCGGGGTGCGCATAAAGGCCGGACGATGCATCACCTGGCCCAGCGTGGCGGCGAACTGCTCGTTGCGCACCGCGTAAGGCGCCACCATGTTAAACGGGCCCTGCAACTGATCGTTATCGATCAACCACAGGATGGCGTTGACCAGGTCGTCCACGTGGATCCACGGCAGGTACTGTTTGCCGCTGCCAATCGGTCCGCCGACGCCAAGTTTGAACGGCAGCTTCATTTTGCTCAGCGCGCCACCTTCGCGCGCCAGCACCACACCGGTGCGCAGCAGGCACACGCGGGTGCGCTCGCTTTGCGCCTTCATCGCCAGCTGCTCCCAGCGGGCGCACAGGGTGTGGGTAAACTCCTCGTGGCCCGGATCGTCCTCGGTCACCACCACATCGCCGGTATCACCATAAAAGCCGGTGGCCGAGCCGGAAATCAACAGGCGCGGCGGATTGCTGCTGGCGTGGATCAGCGAGACGATCTGTTCAGTGATTTGCCAGCGGCTTTCGCACAGGCGCTGCTTCTGCTGCTCGGTCCAGCGCTTGTCGGCAATCGGTTCTCCCGCCAGATTGATGACGCCGTCAATAGCATTGAGATCGGACTGCTGGTTAATGCCCGACCACAGCATCACGCGCGCATCGAGTTTTTCCCGCGCGGCCGCCACGTCACGCGTTACCACATTCACCTGATGGCCCAGCTGCAGCAGGCGCGGAATTAAATGGCGACCTATCAAGCCGGTACCGCCGGTAATAAGCAGGTGCATGTTTAGTCTCCCTGTCATTAATTATCTGCTCTGAATTGAGCATAGAAGAGAAGTGCCGCTGCGGCGTGACAGCGCTTACGCTTATGATGAAAAACCGCCAGTTTGCCGTGGTCCTGCGGCAAAACATCGGACCAGCGCGCCATTGCCTTAGCCGGCAAAAATCGGTAAACATGATGCACACCTGACGCTTAGCCGAGGCAGCTGATGAACTATCCCGCCATTACGTTGTGGTCCGATTCCTGTTTTTTTAGCCCGTATGCCATGTCAGTTTATGTTGCGCTTACCGAGAAGGGCATTCCCTTTACTGTCAGGCGCGTTGACCTGTCGCGCAATGCACAGCTTGACGATGAATACCGCGGCCTGTCGCTGACCTGCCGTGTGCCCACGCTGCAAATTGATGATGTCAGCCTGAATGAATCCTCGGCCATCGCCGAATATCTCGAAGAGCGTTTTCCGGCGCCGGAGTTTGAGCGCCTCTATCCGCGCGATCGCGAAAAACGTGCTCACGCGCGCGAAGTGCAGGCATGGCTGCGCAGCGATTTACTGGCGCTGCGCACGGAGCGACCTACCGAAGTGCTGTTTGCTGCTGAACGCTTTGCTCCGCTCACGCCCGCTGGCGAACAGGCCGCCAGTAAACTGATTACCGCGGTGCAGCGCCTGCTGCCGGACGGCCAACAGAACCTGTTTGGCGAGTGGTCGATTGCCGACACCGACCTGGCGGTGATGATTAACCGGCTGGCGCTGCACGGCGATCCGCTGCCGGTGAAGCTGCAGCACTATGCAGAATTCCAGTGGCAGCGCGCCTCGGTGCAGCTGTGGCTGGCCGAGTCGGGTAAAGCACGCTAAAACCTTGCGGCGGCGAAAAGAACGCTTTACCTTAGCGCTCATTCTAATAAAGCATCGCAAACAGGCGCGTGCTGGGCACGCCGAAAACAGAGAAAGGGTTACCGGATGGTGGATCAAACGGCAGGTGACGGTATCGAGTGGGTGGATATCGTTAGCGAAGAAAACGAAGTGATTGCGCAGGCCAGCCGTGCGCAGATGCGTGCGCAATGTCTGCGCCATCGCGCTACCTATATTGTAGTGCACGACGGCATGGGCAAGATTCTGGTGCAACGCCGTACCGAGAGCAAAGATTTCATGCCGGGTATGCTGGATGCCACTGCGGGTGGCGTAGTGCAAAGCGGTGAAGACCTGCTGGAATCCGCCCGTCGTGAAGCGGAAGAGGAGCTCGGCATCGCCGATGTCCCGTTCGCCGAGCACGGCAAATTCTACTTCGAAGATCAGCACTGCCGCGTATGGGGTGGGCTGTTCAGCTGCGTGTCGCACGGTCCGTTTGCCATGCAGGAAGAGGAAGTGGATGAAGTGTTCTGGATGACGCCGGAAGAGATCACCGCCCGATGTGATGAATTCACCGATGATTCACTCAAAGCCCTGTCGCTGTGGCTGAGCCGCAACAGTGACGCGGTGCGCAGTAAGCAAAGCAGCGAAGCCTGATTCCTGCGCTTCCGCATTAAGGCACCCTAAGGGTGCCTTTTGTGTTTAATGCTGGCTGAGAATGCGGGTGAGAATGTTCAGCGCCGTACTGAACTGGGCGTCCGGAATGGTTAGCGGATAAAGAAAGCGGATCACGTTGCTGTGCACGCCGCAGGTCAGCAGGATCAATCCTTCGGCCAGCGCCTGCTGCTGAATCGCTTTGGCGATCTCCGCTGAGGGTCGGCCGCTGGCGTCATGAAACTCCGCCGCCATCATCGAGCCATAGCCGCGCACCTCTGCCAGCGCACGGCAGCCGGCGCCGTTCAACGCTTCTGCCAGCTGCGTACCGAGCCATTGCGCACGCTCGCACAGGTTTTCTTCACTGATAATATCCAGCACCGCATGCGCGGCGGCAATTGCTGGCGGATGGCCAGCATAAGTGCCGCCCAGACCGCCCGGCTCCGGTGCATCCATCACCGCGGCCCGGCCGCTCACCGCCGACAGCGGAAACCCGCCTGCCAGACTTTTCGCCAGCGTGATCAGATCCGGCTGCACCTCATAATATTCGCTGGCAAACAGCCTGCCGGTGCGCGCAAAACCGCTCTGTACTTCATCGGCGATCAGCAGGATGCCGTGGCGATCGCACAGCTGACGCAGCGCCGTCACAAACTCTGGCGGCGCGACATAGAATCCGCCTTCGCCCTGAACCGGTTCAAAGATGATGGCCGCCACCTGCTGTGGCGCGATATCGCTGCGGAAAATCGTCTCCAGACTGTCGAGCGCATCGTGCACGCTGACGTTATGCAGCGCATTGGGGTAGCGCGCGTGAAACACCGGGCTGGCAAACGGGCCGAAGCCGGTTTTGTAAGGCAGCACTTTGCCGGTCAGCGCCATGGTCATATTGGTGCGACCGTGGAACGCGCCGCTGAAGGCGATAATCCCCGGGCGGCCGGTGGCTGCGCGCGCGATTTTCACCGCGTTCTCAACCGCCTCGGCGCCGGTAGAGAAGAAGGTGGTTTTCACGGCGCCTTCAATCGGCACCAGCGCATTCAGACGCTCCGCAAGGTGAATGTAGTTCTCATAGGGCACGATTTGAAACGCGGTATGGGTGAAGCACGTCAGCTGCTGCTGTACCGCCGCCAGCACTTTGGGATGCCGGTGTCCGGTATTGAGCACCGCAATGCCGGCGGCGAAATCAATATATTCCCGCCCCTGCTGGTCCCACAGCGTGGCGTTTTCGGCTTTCGCCGCAAAGAAATCACACATCACGCCCACGCCTCGCGGCGTGGCCTGTAACCGACGGCTGTGCACATCACTGTTGCTCATTGCTGACCTCGTAAGTCGCGGGAGAGTGTAATCAGTGTTAGCGCGCAGGCGGGATTTTGCCAGTGCGTTTATACGGGCAGGGTTGTGGCGCAGGATAAAAAAAAGCACGCCCGGGCGGGCGTGCTGATGCGGAGCGGGGAAGGGGATTAGCCTTCAGCCTGCTGCGACTGAATCGCCGTCAGCGCGATGGTGTAGACGATATCGTCAACCAGCGCGCCACGGGACAGGTCGTTCACCGGTTTGCGCATACCCTGCAGCATTGGCCCGATGGAGATCAGGTCGGCAGAACGCTGTACCGCTTTGTAGGTGGTGTTACCGGTGTTCAGATCCGGGAAGATGAACACGGTCGCGCGACCGGCAACCGGCGAGTTCGGCGCTTTGGATTTCGCAACGTCAGCCATTACTGCGGCGTCGTACTGCAGCGGGCCGTCGATCATCAGATCAGGACGTTTTTCCTGCGCAATGCGGGTCGCTTCACGCACTTTCTCTACGTCGCTACCTGCACCAGAGGTGCCGGTGGAGTAGGAGAGCATCGCTACGCGCGGCTCGATACCGAAAGCGGTCGCGGAGTCTGCGGACTGGATAGCGATCTCAGCCAGCTGTTCTGCGGTAGGATCCGGGTTGATTGCGCAGTCGCCGTAAACGTAAACCTGTTCAGGCAGCAGCATGAAGAACACGGAGGAGACCAGAGAGCTGCCCGGTGCCGTTTTGATCAGCTGCAGCGGTGGGCGGATAGTATTCGCGGTGGTGTGAACCGCACCGGAAACCAGACCGTCAACTTCGTCCTGCTCCAGCATCAGCGTGCCCAGCACCACGTTGTCTTCCAGCTGCTCGCGCGCAACGGCTTCGGTCATGCCTTTGCTCTTACGCAGCTCAACCAGACGGGCAACGTAGCTTTCGCGAACCACTTCAGGGTCAACGATTTCGATGCCAGTGCCCAGCTCAACGCCCTGAGACGCCGCAACGCGGTTGATCTCATCCGGGTTGCCCAGCAGCACACAGGTCGCGATGCCGCGCTCTGCACAGATGGCAGCCGCTTTAACGGTACGTGGTTCGTCGCCTTCTGGCAGAACAACGCGTTTGCCCGCTTTACGCGCCAGCTCGGTCAGCTGGTAACGGAAGGCCGGCGGAGACAGACGACGGCTGCGCTCGGAGGTGGCGGTCAGGGATTCGATCCAGTCTGCGTTGATGTAGCCCGCAACGTATTCCTGAACTTTCTCGATACGCTCGTGGTCATCAACCGGCACTTCCAGGTTGAAGCTCTGCAGGCTCAGGGAGGTCTGCCAGGTGTTGGTGTTCACCATGAAGACCGGCAGGCCAGTGGCGAACGCGCGTTCGCACAGCTTGCTGACGCGTGGGTCCATCTCGTAGGCACCGGTCAGCAGGATAGCACCAATTTCCACGCCGTTCATCGCCGCCAGACAGGCTGCAACCAGCACGTCAGGACGGTCTGCGGAGGTCACCAGCAGGGAGCCCGCGCGGAAGTGTTCCAGCATGTGCGGAATGCTGCGCGCACAGAAGGTCACGGATTTCACGCGGCGGGTGTTGATATCGCCTTCGTTGACGATGGTGGCGTTCAGGTGACGCGCCATATCGATTGCACGGGTGGCAATCAGATCGAAGCTCCATGGCACCGCGCCCAGAACCGGCAGCGGGCTGGATTCCTGCAGCTTAGCCGGGTCAACTTTGATGACTTTCGCTTTGGAAGAGTCGTCGAAGATTTCGGACAGGTCAGGGCGAGTACGGCCCTGCTCATCCACTGGCGCGTTCAGTTTGTTGACGATCACGCCGGTGATGTTGGTGTTTTTCGCTGCCGCCGAAGCTGCTGCGCGTCAGTTCGATACGCTCTTTCAGCTGTTCCGGGGTGTCAGTGCCCTGAGACATCACGAAAACGATCTCTGCGTTCAGGGTTTTCGCGATTTCAAAGTTCAGCGACTGGGCAAACTGGTGTTTGCGGGTCGGAACCAGACCTTCAACCAGCACCACTTCCGCGTCTTTGGCGTTGGCGTGGTAGTTGGCGATGATCTCTTCCATCAGCACGTCTTTCTGGTTGCTGGAGAGCAGAGACTCAACGTGGCTCATCTTCAGCGGTTCAGCCGCTGGCAGATTGGAGTTTTTGCGAACGATGGTGGTGGTCTGGTCTGGCGCATCGCCACCGGCACGCGGCTGGGCGATTGGCTTAAAGACGCTCAGACGAACGCCTTTGCGTTCCATAGCACGGATCACGCCAAGGCTGACGCTGGTCAGGCCGACGCTGGTTCCGGTAGGGATCAGCATAATAGTACGGGACACGGTTTATCCTCTTTCGTTACCGCCCACATTGGGCGGGTTACAAAACAGCACCGCCAGCATTGCTGGCGGTGTGGAATCAGGCAGTCAGGCGGTGCGCGTCTTGCGCGATGACCAGCTCTTCGTTGGTTGGGATAACGACAGCCGGGCGGGTGCCTTCTTTGTTGATGAAGCCAGACTTGCCGAAGCGGGCAGCCAGGTTACGCTCGTGATCAACTTCGAAGCCCAGAACGCCCAGTTTGCCCAGGGACAGTTCACGAACCATTGCCGCGTTCTCACCGATACCACCGGTGAAGATCACCGCGTCCAGACGGCCATCCATCAGCGCAGTGTAAGAGCCGATGTATTTCGCCAGACGGTGGCAGTAAACGTCCATTGCACGTTTAGCGTCTTCTTTCTCTGCGTAGTTGTCTTCAACGTAACGGCAGTCGCTGGTGACTTCGGTCAGACCCAGCAGGCCAGACTCTTTGGTCAGCATTTTGTTGATCTCGTCAACGCTCATGCCCAGGGTGTCGTGCAGGTGGAAGATGATCGCCGGGTCGATGTCACCGGAACGGGTACCCATCACCAGACCTTCCAGCGGGGTCAGACCCATGGAGGTATCAACACATTTACCGTTGCGGATAGCAGAAACAGAACCACCGTTGCCCAGGTGGCAGGTGATGATGTTCAGTTCTTCAACCGGTTTGTTCAGCATTTTGGCGGCTTCCTGAGTCACATAGAAGTGGCTGGTGCCGTGCGCGCCGTAGCGACGTACGCCGTGCTCTTTGTACAGGCTGTACGGCAGGGCATAGAGGTAAGACTCTTCCGGCATGGTCTGATGGAACGCGGTGTCGAACACGGCCACGTTTTTGTCTTTCAGATTCGGGAAGGATTTCAGCGCTTCAGCGATACCGATCAGGTGCGCCGGGTTGTGCAGCGGAGCGAAAGAGGCAGAGTCTTTGATGCCCTGGATAACAGAGTCGTCGATCACGACGGAGCTGGTGTATTTTTCGCCGCCGTGGACGATACGGTGACCAATCGCAGTCAGCTGAGCAGACAGTTCTGGTTTTTGTGCCAGAATAGTGTTAACGATAAAGTTCAGCGCTTCACTGTGAGCGGCGCCTGCACCTAAAGCCGCTTCTTGTTTGCTGCCGTCCATCTTCCACTTGATACGTGCTTCAGGCAGATGGAAACATTCGGCCAAACCAGAGAGGTATTCGTCACCGTTGAGCGCATCGATGATGGCGAATTTCAGTGAGGAGCTACCGCAGTTCAGAACCAGTACTAACTTACTCGACATGGAAGTACCTATTATTGATACGTGGCTAAAAAAACGTCAGTGAGTCTAACAGCGTAACGCATGACGACTGAGACATTTATGATTAACATCATGCCAAACGAACATTCTGGCATGATGGAAGAAATATCTATGATTTTATGCCATTTTTGACAATTCACGAAGCGAAACATGGCATAATATGCGATAATTTGACGAGTTAATGCTTCTCGTCTATGGCCCTATCAGGCTGGCACAGGATACCCGATACGGGGTAGCGATGACAAAATATTTTGAACGTTGTCATAGCTTGTTGTGGTTTTGCACAAAAATTTTAATTTTTATATGTGAAGTTGAGGTACAGCCATGTCGACACCCGAAATCCCGTCCGTGAACTTTTTCAGTCTGTTTCGTCGGGGACAGCATTACGCGAAGACGTGGCCAATGGAAAAACGCCTTGCGCCGATGTTTATTGAGAATCGCGCGATCCGCGCAACGCGCTATGCGATTCGCTTTATGCCTCCGCTGGCCATCTTTACCCTGTGCTGGCAAATCGCGCTCGGCGGACAGCTTGGCCCTGCCGTCGCCACGGCGCTGTTTGCCTTAAGCCTGCCGATGCAGGGGCTGTGGTGGCTGGGTAAACGCTCCGTCACGCCGCTTCCGCCTTCTATTCTACACTGGTTTTATGAAGTGCGCGGCAAACTGGAAGAGGCCGGTCAGGCGCTGGCCCCGGTCGAAGGCAAGCCGGATTACCAGGCGCTGGCGGACACGCTAAAGCGTGCTTTTAAGCAGCTGGATAAAACATTCCTCGATGATCTTTGATCAAATGGCGCTTTTCTCTGCCAGAGAATTTGCGCCCAATCCCGGTTCAAATCAAAGAATAGTGATGCGGACATACACGCATCGCTTTCGTTGTGTAATCATTTCTGCATTGTTTAAATCTTAAGCGGCCCTGCGGCACAGGAGTCGAAAGATGGAAATGACCCATGCTCAACGTCTGATTTTGTCTAACCAGTACAAGATGATGACTATGCTTGATCCCGATAACGCTGAGCGCTACAGCCGCCTGCAGACCATCGTCGAACGCGGGTTTGGTCTGCAAATGCGCGAACTGGACCGCGAGTTTGGCGAGCTGAAAGAAGAAACCTGCCGCATCGTGATCGACATTATGGAGATGTATCACGCCCTGCATGTCTCCTGGACGAATCTCAAAGCCAGCAGTCCATTGACGAGCGCCGCGTGACCTTCCTTGGCTTTGATGCCGCGACGGAAGCGCGTTATCTCAGCTATGTGCGCTTTATGGTGAACACCGAAGGGCGCTATACCCACTTTGATGCGGGTACCCACGGCTTCAACGCGCAGACCCCTATGTGGGAAAAATACCAGCGCATGCTGAGCGCTGTGGCACGCCTGCCCGCGCCAGTACCATTTAAGCAGCAACGAAATTCAACAAATCATTAATGCCTGACGGAGGTGCGTGTGCAGTGTAGAGGTTTTCTGTTTGATCTGGACGGTACGCTGGTGGATTCGCTGCCGGTTGTGAAGCGCGCCTGGTGCCAAGCTGGGGCGCACGCCACGGCCTGGCTGCGCAGCAGGTGCTGAATTTCATCCATGGCAAACAGGCGATCACCTCGCTGCGCCACTTTATGGCGGGCCAGTCTGAAGCAGCGATCCAGGCCGAATTTCGCTGGCTGGAGCAGCTGGAAGCAGAAGACACGGCAGGCGTGCAGGCGATTGCCGGTGCACACGCGTTGCTGACCACCCTGAACGCACTCGACATTCCCTGGGCGATTGTGACTTCGGGATCGATCCCGGTGGCGCACGCCCGTCACAAAGCGGCCGGTTTACCGCTGCCGGAGGTGTTTATTACCGCCGAGGACATTAAATTCGGTAAGCCCAATCCTGAACCTTATTTGCTGGGCGCTGAGCGGCTCGGGCTTTCTGCGCCAGAATGCGTGGTGGTGGAAGATGCACCGGCGGGCATTATCGCCGGGCTGGAAGCGGGCAGCGCGGTGGTGGCGGTCAATCCGCCGGCCGATGCGCCACGCCTGAGTGAAGTGGCGCTGCAGGTGGAAAATCTGCAGCCGCTGCACATCAGTAAACAGCTGGACGGTTACTTCAGCGTGACGCTCCGCGCCTGAAACAGCCCACGCTGAGCGGCGCAGGTTACAGCGGCGTATCCTGGGAAATTTCATCCAGCGACAGGCTGAAGCTGGGGATGAAGACTTCAACGAAGTAATCCATCTCCGGCGATCGCCGCTGCGCCAGCGTCTTCTCCAGACGGGCTTTGGCCAGCAGAAACTCGTTGTTGCCGGCCGACAGTTCTTCAAGGCACTTGAGGTAGGCGCACAGCGCATCAGCCTGTTTTACCACCGCCTGCTCGCTCTCGCTATGCAGGTGCTCATCCAGCAGCGGACGATATGCGTCCTGCAACTCAGGCGGCACCATCTCAATCAGCTTGTGCTGGGCAATCTTTTCAATCTTCTTATATTCCTGGGCAATCTGCGAGTTGAAGTACTTTACCGGCGTGGGCAAATCGCCGGTCAGCACTTCGCTGATGCATCGTGATACATCGCCAGCAGGGCGATGCGATCGGCATTCAGCTTGCCGTTAAATTTTCGGTTTTTAATGGCGGCCAGCGCATGCGCCACCATGGCGACCTGCAGGCTGTGCTCGGAGACATTTTCCGTGCGCACATTGCGCATCAGCGGCCAGCGGTTGATGAGTTTCAGGCGGGAGAGGTGGGCGAAAAAATGGCTCCGGGTCATGGACGGTTACCTGTTGTCTTCACGGCGGCAGGAGTTCATTGTGCGGCTCCCCGAAAGTCAAACAGTATACGCGTCACAGATTACTGGCGATAGCCTTGGAGGAAGCGACCAAACCGGCTGATGGCCATCTCGAGGTCGTCTTCGCGCGGCAGGGTAACGATACGCACGTGATCCGGCCACGGCCAGTTAAAGGCCGTGCCCTGCACCAGCAGCACTTTTTCCTGCAGCAGGAAATCGAGCACCATTTTCTGGTCGTCGATGAATATTGAAGCGCTTCGCGTCAATTTTCGGGAACATATAGAGCGCGCCCTTCGGCTTCACGCAGGAGACGCCGGGAATATCGTTGATCAGTTCCCAGGCGCGGTTGCGCTGTTCGAACAGGCGACCACCCGGCGCGATAAACTCGCTGATGCTCTGGTAGCCGCCCAGCGCCGTCTGGATCGCATGCTGCGCCGGCACGTTGGCGCACAGACGCATCGAGGCCAGCATCTCCAGCCCTTCAATATAGCCTTTGGCGTGCTTTTTCGGGCCGTTCAGCACCATCCAGCCCTGGCGGAAACCGGCCACGCGGTAGGTTTTGGACAGGCCGTTGAAGGTCACGGTCAGCAGATCCGGTGCCAGCGCGGCGATCGAGTGGTGCTGGGCCGCGTCATACAGAATCTTGTCGTAGATCTCGTCGGCGAAGATGATCAGGTTGTGCTGGCGGGCGATCTCCACGATCTCCAGCAGCAGCTCTTTTGAATACACCGCACCGGTCGGGTTGTTCGGGTTGATGATCACGATCCCGCGGGTGCGCGGCGTGATTTTCGCGCGAATATCATCCAGATCCGGGAACCAGCCCGCGGATTCGTCGCACAGATAGTGCACCGCTTTACCGCTGGACAGCGACACGGCCGCCGTCCACAGCGGATAGTCCGGCGCGGGAACCAGCATTTCGTCGCCGCTGTTCAGCAGCGCCTGCATCGCCTGCACGATCAGTTCAGACACGCCGTTGCCAATATAGATATCTTCAACGGTAACGTCGCGCATGCCGCGCGCCTGGTAGTGCTGCATGATGGCTTTACGTGCTGAATAGAGTCCTTTTGAGTCGCAATAGCCTTGCGCGCTAGGCAGGTTACGGATCACATCAACCAGGATTTCATCCGGCGCTTCAAAACCAAATGGCGCAGGGTTGCCGATGTTGAGTTTCAGAACTTTGTTGCCTTCTTCTTCAAGACGTTTTGCCTCTTTCAGAACCGGGCCACGAATGTCGTAACAGACATTTTCCAGCTTGCTGGATTTATCAATTTGAAAATTCATCGTTACCGCCTTAATGGGCAGAGTCCTTTTAACCTGCCACTAAAATCAAACCTGCTCAATTTACTCCTCTCACCGTAACAAAAGAAGGGCAGCGCTGGGTTTTGGCGCGATAGCCAGGCTTTGCCGGATTCAGTGGCGCGAAACGCATTTTTAACTATTAAAACTGGTTTAATTATCTATTAAAATGGCAGGAATCAACATTAAATGCTTGCGCTGATCGGGTCGCCTGTAAACCGGGATATCCAGCCGCGCGCCGCGCCATTCAGCAATTTTTCATTTAACTGCGGTCTGAGGAATGGTTAGCGACTTGATGAAATAGTTAAAGGAATCTTGTTAGATGCCGAAAAAATGTGCAGCAATGATTAAGCACTATCTGGCATGAGGCGATGACGATGGTTATTTGCTTTGCGAAGCGGTTGAAACCAGGCCCCGTCAGCCGGGGATAAAACCGCGTGGCAGCGGCTTAAATAGCATTTACGCTGTCACTTTAACGCTTATCATTCAGTTTAAGAACCAGGCGGGTTAAAAAATCAGCAGCGTTGTGGCAGGATGTGCCGGAAATGGCTTTTGGTCAAAAATTACGATGTTTTGAACAAAAACATTTCCATTTATAGCGTAAAAATGATTAAGTATAATTTATTATTTGATGCACTTTATCGCTTCGCATCAGCATAACAAGATGTTATTCCTTTTTGCCCCGCAGGACAGTTTGGCGGGAAACCAGGCAACTACACAGCTTCCAGCAACGTTCTACTGACGTCCCTGGCCCAGGAAGTTGTTCTGACTTTTACGACGCCATTGCCCGTTTTGCGGTGATGTGTTCGTCGGCATCCGCCTGACTCGATTTTTTCATGAGCGCCTTCACACAGGGCGATCATTAAGCACCATTACCACTTATCTCTTTGATAAGTATGGTAATACACCAGGGTAGAAGTTTCAAAAAATCTTATAAGTGAAGAAATAACATGATAAATGCAAATCGTCCGATACTGAATCTCGACCTCGATCTGCTGAGAACTTTTGTTGCGGTCGCTGATCTGAACACTTTTGCTGCAGCTGCTGCCGCAGTATGCCGAACCCAGTCCGCCGTAAGCCAGCAAATGCAGCGGCTGGAACAATTGGTGGGTAAAGAGCTTTTTGCCCGTCATGGGCGTAATAAACTCTTAACGGAGCACGGTATTCAGCTACTGGGTTATGCCAGGAAGATCCTTCGTTTCAATGATGAAGCATGTACGTCATTAATGTTTAGCAACCTCCAGGGCGTGCTAACGATTGGCGCATCTGACGAGTCAGCGGATACCATTTTGCCGTTTCTGCTTAATCGTATTAGCTCGGTTTATCCGAAACTGGCGCTGGATGTCCGCGTGAAGCGTAATCCGTTTATGATGGAGATGCTGAACCAGGGCGAAGTCGATCTGGTGGTGACCACGCATCGTCCCGGGCAGTTTGATTGCCTGACGCTGCGCACATCGCCAACGCACTGGTACTGCGCGGCAGAATATGTTTTCCAGCGCGGTGAAGCCATTCCGCTGGTGCTGCTGGACGAGCCAAGCCCGTACCGTGACATGGCGATCGATCATCTCAACGAAGCGGGTATTCCGTGGCGTATGGCCTATGTGGCTTCCACGCTGCCGGCGGTGCGTGCGGCGGTGAAAGCCGGGCTGGGTGTCACCGCGCGTCCGGTTGAAATGATGAGCCCGGATCTGCGCGTGATGGGGGCGGCAGAAGGCCTGCCGGTGCTGCCGGATACGCAATATTTGCTGTGCCGTAATCCGGACAGCGATAATGAGCTGGCACTGGCCATCTTCAACGCGATGCAGTCCACTAACGATCCTTACAATCTGAGCGCGAATCCGGACGGTACGCTGCTGCTGGATGATGAAGAGTAAGGTTGACCGTTACTGGTAATCCGTCACAACCGGCATGCCAGATAATTGTTAAAAGTTAGAGAAAAGAGCCTTAGCCTGATGAAAATCAGCTAAGGCTTTTTTTATGGCGGTTATTTCCGCTTTTTTAGCACGATTTGCACCTGATAATTTCACTAACTTCCTGAAAAGTGAAATGTGTTTCATTTTCATCCTGCGCGGAATTTATTTATCATTTCGTGCCAACTTTATCTCCGTCTTAAAAATCAGTAACGGAGCAGCCGTGCCGGTTTTTCCGAGGAAAAAACGTCAAAATCGTGTTCTCGATCAAAAAAATACCCCCGATAAGGGGGGGGAAATCCGCGCAAGACCTGTCAAACTATGATTGTTAAATGCACGATCCATGCATGTGAATACCCGCTACACTGAAATTAACCGTACAAACTGAAGCGATTTAGCTGGCGCTCAGGGGTGCATATGTTAATAATATGATGCGCCGATGTAATTTAATGTGAAGAAACCTTTGTTAAAGTTGACAAAAGGTTATAGAAAGGAGTAAAAAACCCCATCATTTTGCTGTCTCGTCTCATTTCTGACAGTTAGTGTAAGGTTATTTGTTCCTCCCCATGAATCGATGTGATGCCCATCTGCCAGCAAGAGCAGTGTCGTCGGTATCACTTTTGATGAGTAAGCAATGAGTATGTCAACATCCACAGAAGTCATCGCTCATCACTGGGCATTCGCAATCTTTCTTATTGTAGCCATTGGCCTGTGCTGCCTGATGTTAGTCGGCGGCTGGTTCCTGGGCGGTCGCGCCCGCGCAAGGCACAAAAACACACCTTTCGAATCAGGTATTGATTCCGTAGGTACCGCTCGCTTACGCCTGTCTGCCAAGTTCTACCTGGTAGCCATGTTCTTCGTCATCTTCGACGTGGAAGCGCTTTACCTTTTCGCATGGTCGACCTCCATTCGCGAAAGTGGTTGGGTGGGCTTTGTCGAGGCCGCAATTTTCATTTTAGTGCTACTGGCCGGTCTGGTTTATCTGGTGCGTATTGGCGCGCTTGACTGGACGCCTGCGCGTTCACGTCGTGAACACATCAACCCGGAAAACAGTATCTCTAATCGTCAGCAGTAACAGCGAGGCAATAAGATGGATTATACGCTCACCCGCATAGATCCTAACGGTGAGAATGACCGTTACCCCCTGCAAAAACAGGAGATCGTAACCGACCCCCTGGAGCAAGAAGTCAATAAAAGCGTGTACATGGGCAAACTCGAACATGCCCTGCACGATATGGTCAACTGGGGTCGTAAGAACTCCATCTGGCCATACAACTTTGGCCTTTCCTGCTGCTACGTTGAGATGGTGACGTCATTCACTGCGGTGCATGACGTTGCGCGTTTTGGGGCCGAGGTACTGCGTGCTTCCCCGCGTCAGGCTGACCTGATGGTGGTGGCCGGTACCTGCTTTACCAAGATGGCACCGGTTATTCAGCGTCTGTATGACCAGATGCTGGAGCCAAAATGGGTTATCTCCATGGGCGCCTGCGCAAACTCTGGCGGTATGTACGACATCTATTCCGTCGTGCAGGGCGTCGATAAGTTCATCCCGGTGGATGTTTACATCCCGGGCTGTCCGCCGCGTCCGGAAGCGT
Source organism: Enterobacterales bacterium (assembly GCA_039593635.1). GTDB lineage: Bacteria > Pseudomonadota > Gammaproteobacteria > Enterobacterales > Enterobacteriaceae > Enterobacter. The sequence goes on along the minus strand of JBCNOW010000027.1, from coordinate 1,088,056 downwards.
ACATGCAGGCGCTGATGCTGCTGCAGGAATCCATCGGTAAAGAACGTCGCCCGCTGTCCTGGGTGGTTGGCGATCAGGGCGTCTATCGCGCCAATATGCAGTCTGAGCGCGAGCGTAAACGTGGTGAACGTATTGCCGTCACCAACCTGCGTACGCCTGACGAAATTTAATTTGCGCCCCGTACCGGCCTGGAGAACACCGCCGCAGATCACATAATCACCAACTAGCGCGAGCCGCCATCCCGACGCCACGCTTTAGAGTCACCGATTACAGACCATTTGCAATGGTGAACAATATGACCGACTTAACCGCGCAAGAAGCCGCATGGCAGACCCGGGATCATCTGGATGATCCGGTCATTGGCGAACTGCGCAACCGTTTTGGGCCGGATGCCTTTACCGTTCAGGCCACCCGCACCGGGGTACCCGTTGTTTGGGTGAAGCGTGAACAATTGCTGGAAGTTGTCGATTTCCTGAAGAAGTTGCCAAAACCTTACGTCATGCTGTTTGACCTGCACGGCATGGACGAGCGTCTGCGTACGCACCGCGCCGGTCTCCCCGCCGCGGATTTTTCCGTTTTCTACCACCTGATCTCGATAGACCGCAACACGCGACATCATGCTCAAGGTGGCATTGTCTGAAAACGACCTGAATCTGCCGACGATCACCAAACTTTTCCCCAACGCCAACTGGTACGAGCGTGAAACCTGGGAAATGTTCGGCATCACCTTCAACGGCCACCCGCACCTGACGCGCATCATGATGCCGCAGACCTGGGACGGCCACCCGCTGCGTAAAGACTACCCGGCGCGCGCCACCGAATTCGATCCGTTTGAGCTGACCAAAGCCAAGCAGGATCTGGAGATGGAGGCGCTGACCTTCAAGCCGGAAGACTGGGGCATGAAGCGCGGCACCACGGCGAGAACGAGGACTTCATGTTCCTCAACCTCGGTCCGAACCACCCGTCTGCGCACGGTGCGTTCCGCATCATCCTGCAGCTGGACGGCGAAGAGATCGTCGACTGCGTGCCGGAGATCGGCTACCACCACCGTGGTGCCGAGAAGATGGGCGAGCGTCAGTCCTGGCACAGCTACATTCCGTATACCGACCGTATCGAGTACCTCGGCGGCTGCGTAAACGAAATGCCATACGTGCTGGCGGTTGAGAAACTGGCGGGCATCACCGTACCGGATCGCGTCAACGTGATCCGCGTGATGCTGTCAGAACTGTTCCGCATCAACAGCCACCTGCTGTACATCTCCACCTTCATTCAGGACGTCGGCGCGATGACCCCGGTGTTCTTCGCCTTTACCGACCGCCAGAAAATCTACGATGTGGTGGAAGCGATCACCGGTTTCCGTATGCACCCGGCCTGGTTCCGCATCGGCGGCGTCGCCCACGATCTGCCGCGCGGCTGGGACCGCCTGCTGCGCGAGTTCCTCGACTGGATGCCGAAGCGTCTGGACGCGTACGAGAAAGCCGCGCTGCGCAACACCATCCTGAAAGGCCGTTCCCAGGGCGTTGCCGCCTACAACACGAAAGAAGCGCTGGAGTGGGGCACCACCGGCGCCGGCCTGCGCGCCACCGGTATGCGACTTCGACGTGCGTAAAGGGCCCGTCCCTACTCCGGCTACGAGAACTTCGACTTTGAAGTCCCGGTGGGCGGCGGCGTGTCCGACTGCTACACCCGCGTGATGCTGAAAGTGGAAGAGATGCGCCAGAGCCTGCGCATCCTTGAGCAGTGCCTCAACAACATGCCGGAAGGCCCGTTCAAGGCCGATCACCCGCTGACGACGCCGCCACCGAAAGAGCGCACGCTGCAACACATCGAAACCCTGATCACCCACTTCCTGCAGGTTTCCTGGGGCCCGGTCATGCCGGCGCAACGAATCCTTCCAGATGATCGAAGCGACCAAGGGTATCAACAGTTACTACCTGACCAGCGACGGCAGCACCATGAGCTACCGCACCCGCGTGCGGACGCCGAGCTTTGCGCACCTGCAGCAGATCCCGTCGGCGATCCGCGGCAGCCTGGTCTCCGACCTGATCGTGTATCTGGGTAGTATCGATTTTGTTATGTCAGATGTGGACCGCTAATTATGCACGAGAATCAACAACCACAAACCGAGGCTTTTGAGCTGAGTGAAGCCGAGCGCGCCGCCATTGAGCACGAAATGCATCACTACGAAGACCCGCGCGCGGCGTCCATTGAAGCGCTGAAGATCGTCCAGAAACAGCGTGGCTGGGTGCCGGACGGCGCCATCTACGCGATCGCCGAGGTGCTGGGGATCCCGGCCAGCGACGTCGAAGGCGTAGCCACGTTCTACAGCCAGATCTTCCGTCAGCCGGTAGGCCGCCACGTGATCCGCTACTGCGACAGCGTGGTCTGCCACATCACCGGTTATCAGGGCATTCAGGCGGCGATTGAGCAGAACCTCAATATCAAGCCGGGCCAGACCACCGCCGACGGACGCTTTACTCTGCTGCCAACCTGCTGCCTGGGCAACTGCGACAAGGGCCCGACCATGATGATCGATGAGGACACCCACGGCCATCTGACGCCGGAAGGCATCGCCAACCTGCTGGAGCAGTACAAATGACCATTAAACAGATCATTCGTACTGCGGAAACCCATCCGCTGACCTGGCGTCTGCGCGAAGACAAACAGCCGGTCTGGCTCGAGGAATACCAGAGCAAAAACGGCTATGCCGGGGCGCGCTAAAGCGCTGACCCAGGGCATGGCGCCAGGACGACATCGTCAAGACGGTCAAGGACTCCGGCCTGAAAGGCCGCGGCGGCGCGGGCTTCTCCACCGGCCTGAAGTGGAGCCTGATGCCGAAAGACGAATCCATGAACATCCGTTACCTGCTGTGTAACGCGGATGAGATGGAGCCGGGCACCTATAAAGACCGCCTGCTGATGGAGCAGCTGCCGCACCTGCTGGTGGAAGGCATGCTGATCTCCGCGTTCGCGCTGAAAGCCTACCGTGGCTACATCTTCCTGCGCGGCGAGTACATCGAAGCGGCGGAAAACCTGCGTCGCGCCATTGCCGAAGCCACGGCCGCGGGCCTGCTGGGTAAAAACATCCTCGGCAGCGGCTTCGATTTCGAGCTGTTCGTGCACACCGGTGCCGGGCGCTATATCTGCGGCGAAGAGACCGCGCTGATCAACTCGCTGGAAGGCCGCCGCGCGAACCCGCGTTCCAAGCCGCCGTTCCCGGCCAGCGCCGGCGTCTGGGGCAAACCGACCTGCGTGAACAACGTCGAAACCCTGTGCAACGTGCCGGCGATCCTCGCGAACGGCGTGGAGTGGTACAAGGGCATCCCCTCCGGCAAAGATGCCGGTACCAAGCTGATGGGCTTCTCCGGCCGGGTGAAGAACCCCGGCCTGTGGGAACTGCCGTTCGGTACCACCGCCCGCGAAATTCTCGAAGACTACGCCGGCGGCATGCGCGATGGCCTGAAATTCAAAGCCTGGCAGCCGGGCGGCGCCGGTACCGACTTCCTGACCGAAGCCCACCTTGACCTGCCGATGGAATTCGAAAGCATCGGTAAAGCGGGCAGCCGTCTGGGTACGGCGCTGGCGATGGCCGTCGACCACGAGATCGGCATGGTGTCGCTGGTGCGCAACCTGGAAGAGTTCTTCGCCCGCGAGTCCTGCGGCTGGTGTACGCCGTGCCGTGACGGTCTGCCGTGGAGCGTGAAGATCCTGCGTGCCCTGGAGCGTGGGGGAAGGCCAGCCGGGCGACATCGAGACACTTGAGCAACTGTGTCGACACCTAGGGCCGGGCAAAACCTTCTGCGCCCACGCACCGGGTGCCGTCGAGCCGCTGCAGAGCGCGATTAAATATTTCCGCGACGAATTCGAAGCGGGCATTACACCGCCAGGCGTTCAGCAATACCCACGCGATTGGCGGTATTCAGCCGAACCTGCTGAAAGCGCGCTGGTAAGCCGCCGTCGTACACGGAATCGCCCGGGCCTGAGGCTGCGGGGCAGGAATCTTGATGTATTAGCCACGCTCGGCTGCGGACGAGCCAACTGGAAGCATGCTAATGGCTACGATTCATGTAGACGGCAAAGAATACGAAGTCAACGGGGCGGACAACCTGCTGGAGGCTTGTCTGTCTCTTGGCCTCGATATTCCGTACTTTTGCTGGCATCCGGCGCTGGGCAGCGTCGGTGCTTGCCGCCAGTGTGCGGTGAAGCAATATCAAAACGCGGAAGACACGCGTGGTCGCCTGGTGATGTCCTGCATGACGCCCGCCACCGACGGCACCTTTATTTCCATTGATGACGAAGAAGCCAAACAGTTCCGCGAAAGCGTCGTGGAATGGTTGATGACCAACCACCCGCACGACTGTCCGGTGTGCGAAGAGGGCGGTAACTGCCACCTGCAGGATATGACGGTGATGACCGGCCACAGCTTCCGTCGCTACCGCTTTACCAAACGTACCCACCAGAACCAGGATCTCGGGCCGTTCATCTCCCACGAGATGAACCGCTGCATCGCCTGCTACCGCTGCGTGCGTTACTACAAAGACTACGCAGACGGCACGGATCTGGGCGTGTATGGCGCGCATGACAACGTCTACTTCGGTCGGGTCCGGAAGACGGCACGCTGGAGAGCGAATTCTCCGGCAACCTGGTAGAAATCTGCCCGACCGGCGTGTTCACCGACAAAACCCACTCCGAGCGCTACAACCGTAAGTGGGACATGCAGTTTGCGCCGAGCATCTGCCAGCAGCTGCAGCGTCGGCTGCAACACCAGCCCGGGTGAGCGCTACGGCGAGCTGCGCCGCATCGAAAACCGCTACAACGGTTCGGTTAACCACTACTTCCTGTGCGACCGCGGTCGTTTCGGCTATGGCTATGTGAACCTGAAAGACCGTCCGCGTCAGCCGGTTCAGCGCCGTGGCGACGACCTTATCACCCTGAACGCCGAACAGGCGATGCAGGGCGCGGCGGATATTCTGCGCCAGTCGAAGAAAGTGATCGGTATCGGTTCCCCGCGCGCCAGCATCGAAAGCAACTTCGCGCTGCGCGAGCTGGTGGGGGCAGAAAACTTCTACACCGGCATCGCCCAGGGCGAGCAGGAACGTCTGCAGCTGGTACTGAAAGTGCTGCGTGAAGGCGGTATCCATACCCCTGCGCTGCGCGAAATCGAATCCTATGATGCGGTTCTGGTGCTGGGCGAAGACCTGACGCAGACCGGCGCACGCGCGGCTCTGGCGGTGCGTCAGGCGGTGAAGGGCAAAGCACGCGAAATGGCAGCGGCGCAGAAAGTTGCCGACTGGCAGATTGCGGCGATCCTGAACATCGGCCAGCGCGCGAAACATCCGCTGTTTGTGACCAACGTCGACAATACCCGTCTGGACGATATCGCCGCGTGGACCTATTGCGCACCGGTTGAAGATCAGGCGCGTCTTGGCTTTGCCATTGCCCACGCGCTGGACAACAGCTCCCCGGCCGTTGAGCTGGATCGCGACCTGCAAAACAAGGTCGACGTGATTGTTCAGGCCCTGGCGGGCGCGAAGAAACCGCTGATTATCTCCGGGACCAACGCCGGTAGCGCGGAAATCATTCAGGCGGCAGCCAACGTGGCCAAAGCCCTGAAAGGCCGCGGTGCCGACGTCGGCGTCACCATGATTGCCCGTGCGGTGAACAGCATCGGTCTGGGCATGATTGGCGGCGGCTCGCTGGAAGCAGCGTTAAGCGAACTGGAATCCGGTGCCGCTGACGCCGTGGTGGTGCTGGAAAACGACCTGCATCGTCACGCGTCTGCCGCTCGCGTCGACGCCGCCCTGGCCAACAGCGCCGCTGGTGATGGTGATTGACCATCAGCGCACCGCGATCATGGACAAAGCGCACCTGGTGCTCTCTGCGGCCAGCTTCGCAGAAAGCGACGGTACCGTTATCAACAACGAAGGCCGCGCCCAGCGCTTCTTCCAGGTTTACGACCCGGCCTACTACGACACAACATCGTGATGCTGGAGAGCTGGCGCTGGCTGCACTCCCTGCACAGCACCGTGCAGAGCCGTGAAGTGGACTGGACGCAGCTCGACCACGTTATCGACGCGGTAGTCGAAAAACTGCCTCAGCTGGCAGGCATTAAAGATGCCGCGCCGGACGCGAGCTTCCGCATTCGCGGCCAGAAACTGGCGCGTGAACCGCACCGCTACAGTGGGCGTACCGCCATGCGCGCCAACATCAGCGTGCACGAACCGCGTCAGCCGCAGGATAAAGACACCATGTTCGCCTTCTCCATGGAAGGGAACAACCAGCCGTCTGCGCCGCGTTCGCAAATCCCGTTCGCCTGGGCGCCGGGCTGGAACTCCCCGCAGGCGTGGAACAAGTTCCAGGCCGAAGTGGGCGGCCACCTGCGCCACGGCGATCCGGGCGTGCGTCTGATTGAAGCCAAGGCGAAAGTGCACTGGACTGGTTCACGACCAGGTTCCGGCGGAGCTTCGAGCGGCGGCAGGCAGTATCGCGTGCGCGCCGTACTACCACCTGTTCGGCAGCGACGAGATGTCCCAGCGTTCACCGGTCTTCCAGACCCGTATGCCGCAACCGCGAGACCTACGCTGGCCCTGCTCAACCCGGCAGACGCCGCGAAGCTTGGCGTCAACGCGGGCGCGAACATCGCCCCTGGAGCTGGTTTGCGACGGCCAGACCATGCGCCTGCCGCTGCGCTTCTCTGAAAAGGACTGACAGGCAGGGCAGGTTGGTCTGCCGATGGGTATGCCTGGCATCGCGCCGGTACTGGCGGGCTGCGCGTCTTGATAATCTGCAGGAGGCAGAAGCATGAGTTGGTTAACGCCGGATCTTATCGACATCCTGCTGAGCATTCTGAAAGCGATCGTCATCCTGCTGGTGGTGGTCACCTGCGGCGCGTTCATGAGCTTTGGCGAACGTCGTCTGCTCGGTCTGTTCCAGAACCGTTACGGACCGAACCGCGTGGGCTGGGGTGGTTCACTCCAGCTGGTGGCGGACATGATCAAGATGTTCTTTAAAGAGGACTGGATCCCGCGCTTCTCGGACCGCGTGATCTTTACTCTGGCACCGATGATCGCCTTCACCTCGCTGCTGCTGGCGTTTGCTATCGTGCCGGTCAGCCCGACCTGGGTGGTCGCTGACCTGAACATCGGCATTCTGTTCTTCCTGATGATGGCAGGCCTCGCGGTGTACGCGGTGCTGTTCGCAGGCTGGTCCAGTAACAACAAATACTCGCTGCTGGGTGCGATGCGTGCTTCCGCGCAGACGCTGAGCTACGAAGTGTTCCTGGGGCTCTCCCTGATGGGCGTGGTGGCGCAGGCCGGTTCATTCAACATGACCGACATCGTCAATAACCAGGCCGACATCTGGAACGTTATCCCGCAGTTCTTTGGGTTTATTACCTTTGCTATCGCGGGCGTGGCCGTGTGTCACCGTCACCCGTTTGACCAGCCAGAAGCCGAACAGGAACTGGCCGACGGTTACCACATCGAATATTCCGGTATGAAGTTCGGTCTGTTCTTCGTGGGCGAGTACATCGGTATCGTCACCATTTCCGCGTTGATGGTAACGCTGTTCTTTGGTGGCTGGCATGGCCCGTTCTTACCGCCGTTCATCTGGTTCGCGCTGAAAACCGCGTTCTTCATGATGATGTTCATTTTGATTCGCGCAGCGTTACCGCGTCCGCGTTATGACCAGGTAATGTCCTTCGGCTGGAAAGTGTGCCTGCCGCTGACGCTCGTCAACTTGTTGGTAACGGCAGCTGTCATTCTCTGGCAGCAGCCATAAGGGGCTATAGACCATGACCTTAAAAGAATTACTGGTAGGCTTCGGTACCCAGGTACGCAGTATCTGGATGATCGGCCTGCACGCGTTTGCCAAACGCGAAACCCGGATGTACCCGGAAGAGCCGGTATATCTGCCGCCGCGCTACCGTGGCCGTATCGTGCTGACGCGCGACCCGGACGGCGACGAGCGCTGCGTTGCCTGTAACCTGTGCGCCGTAGCCTGTCCGGTCGGCTGTATCTCCCTGCAGAAAGCCGAGACGGAGGACGGCCGCTGGTATCCGGAGTTCTTCCGCATCAACTTCTCACGCTGCATCTTCTGCGGTCTGTGCGAAGAAGCGTGCCCGACCACGGCGATTCAGCTGACCCCGGACTTCGAGCTGGGTGAGTACAAGCGCCAGGACCTGGTGTACGAGAAAGAGGATCTGCTGATTTCCGGTCCGGGCAAATACCCGGAATATAACTTCTACCGGATGGCGGGTATGGCAATCGACGGCAAAGATAAAGGCGAAGCGGAGAACGAAGCCAAACCTATCGACGTCAAGAGCCTGTTACCGTAAGGAGAGGGCAATGGAATTCGCTTTTTATATCTGTGGCCTGATCGCCATCCTGGCCACGCTGCGGGTCATCACGCACACCAATCCGGTGCATGCGCTGCTGTACCTGATCATTTCGCTGCTGGCCATTTCCGGGGTGTTCTTCTCACCCTGGGCGCGCACTTCGCCGGTGCGCTGGAGATCATCGTCTACGCCGGGGCCATCATGGTGCTGTTCGTCTTCGTGGTGATGATGCTGAACCTGGGCGGCTCTGAAATTGAGCAGGAACGTCAGTGGTTAAAACCGCAGGTGTGGATCGGCCCGGCGCATTGTCTCGCTGCCATGCTGCTGGTGGTGATGGTTTACGCCATCCTGGGCGTGAACGACCAGGGCATCGACGGCACGCCGATCGATGCCAAAGCGGTGGGTATCACGCTGTTTGGCCCGTACGTTCTGGCGGTGGAACTGGCCTCTATGCTGCTGCTGGCAGGCCTGGTTGTGGCCTTCCACGTCGGCCGTGAAGAGCGTCATGGCGAGGTGCTGAGCAACCGCACTGACGACCGCGCGAAAAGAAAAACGGAGGAGCGCGCATGATCCCCTTAACACATGGACTGATCCTCGCTGCGATTTTGTTCGTTCTGGGTCTGACCGGTCTGGTTATCCGCCGCAACCTGCTGTTTATGCTGATCGGTCTGGAAATCATGATTAACGCCGCCGCGCTGGCCTTCGTGGTCGCCGGCAGCTACTGGGGCCAGACCGACGGTCAGGTGATGTACATCCTCGCCATCAGCCTCGCGGCTGCCGAAGCGAGTATTGGCCTGGCGCTGCTGCTGCAGCTCCATCGTCGCCGCCAGAACCTGAACATCGATTCAGTAAGTGAGTTGCGTGGATGAACATGCTTGCCTTAACCATTATTTTTCCGCTGATTGGCTTCGTGCTGCTGGCGTTTTCTCGCGGCCGCTGGTCTGAGAATCTGTCTGCAACCGTCGGCATGGGCTCTGTCGGCCTGGCCGCGCTGGTCACAGCGTATGCGGGTATCGACTTCTTTAACAACGGGCGTCAGCCTTTCAGCGTGCCGCTGTGGACGTGGATGTCGGTCGGTGATTTCAACATCGGTTTCAACCTGGTGCTGGACGGCCTCTCGCTGACCATGCTCTCGGCGTGGTCACCGGCGTCGGCTTCCTGATCCACATGTTCGCCTCCTGGTACATGCGCGGTGAAGAGGGCTACTCCCGCTTCTTCGCCTACACCAACCTGTTTATCGCCAGCATGGTGGTTCTGGTGCTGGCCGATAACCTGCTGCTGATGTACCTGGGCTGGGAAGGCGTGGGCCTGTGTTCCTACCTGCTGATCGGTTTCTACTACACCGATCCGAAGAATGGCGCAGCGGCGATGAAAGCGTTCGTCGTGACCCGCGTGGGTGACGTCTTCCTCGCTTTCGCGCTGTTCATTCTCTACAACGAACTGGGCACGCTGAACTTCCGCGAAATGGTGGAGCTGGCGCCGGCGCACTTCGCAGCAGGCAACAACATGCTGTGGTGGGCGACGCTGATGCTGCTGGGTGGTGCCGTGGGTAAATCCGCACAGCTGCCGTTGCAGACCTGGCTGGCCGACGCGATGGCCGGTCCGACGCCGGTCTCCGCGCTGATCCACGCCGCCACCATGGTGACCGCCGGTGTCTACCTGATTGCCCGTACCCACGGCCTGTTCCTGATGACCCCGGAAATTCTGCATCTGGTGGGTATCGTCGGTGCGGTCACGCTGGTGCTGGCGGGCTTCGCCGCGCTGGTGCAGACCGACATCAAGCGCGTCCTCGCCTACTCCACCATGAGCCAGATTGGCTACATGTTCCTGGCGCTGGGCGTTCAGGCGCTGGGACGCGGCGATTTTCCACCTGATGACGCACGCGTTCTTTAAAGCGCTGCTGTTCCTCTCATCCGGTTCGGTGATCCTGGCCTGCCATCACGAGCAGAACATCTTCAAGATGGGCGGCCTGCGTAAGTCGCATCCCGCTGGTCTATGTCTGCTTCCTGGTGGGCGGCGCGGCGCTGGCGGCACTGCCGCTGATCACCGCGGGCTTCTTCAGTAAGGACGAAATCCTGTGCGGTGCGCCATGGCGAATGGTCATATCAATCTGATGGTTGCCGGTCTGGTCGGTGCGTTCATGACCTCGCTGTACACCTTCCGCCTGATTTTCATCGTCTTCCACGGCAAAGAACAAATTCACGCTCACGCAGGGAAGGGGATCACCCACCACCTGCCGCTGATTGTGCTGCTGGTACTCTCCACCTTCGTTGGCGCGATGATTGTGCCTCCGCTGGCGGGCGTACTGCCAGAGACCACCGAGCTTGGTGAAACCGGCACAGTGGCGCTGGAAATCACCTCGGGTGCGGTCGCTATCGCGGGTATCCTGATTGCCGCATGGCTGTGGCTGGGCAAACGCACGCTGGTCACTGCCGTTGCCAACAGCGCGCCGGGCCGCTTCTTCGGCACCTGGTGGTACAACGCCTGGGGCTTCGACTGGCTGTACGACAAGATCTTTGTGAAGCCGTACCTTGGCATTGCCTGGCTGCTGAAGCGCGACCCGCTGAACAGCCTGATGAACATCCCGGCGATCCTGTCGCGCTTTGCAGGCAAAGGCCTGCTGTTCAGCGAGAACGGTTACCTGCGCTGGTATGTCGCGTCCATGAGCATCGGTGCGGTGGTGGTGCTGGCGCTGCTGATGGTGTTGCACGATTGATGAGCGGGGCGCGCGATGGTTTAGCGCCCCACGTAAGAATGTTCAAAATTGTCTGATGCACGGGGGATCGCGCAGCGGGGCGCCAGCCCGGGCGTTAACGTGCGTTGCGCCGCGGGCGAAACAGGCGCGTCCGATAGCCTGAACGAAGACGAAAATAGGGAATGTAAATCGCCATGTTACTACCCTGGCTAATACTGATTCCCTTCATCGGCGGCTTCCTGTGCTGGCAGACTGAACGCTTTGGCGTGAAGATGCCGCGCTGGATCGCGCTGATCACCATGGGACTGACGCTCGCGCTTGGCCTGCAACTGTGGTTGCAGGGCGGCTACTTCCACTGACGCAGTCTGCGGGCATTCCGCAGTGGCAGTCTGAGTTTATCCTGCCGTGGATCCCGCGTTTCGGCATCAACATCCACCTGGCGATGGACGGTCTGTCGCTGCTGATGGTGGTGCTGACCGGTCTGCTCGGCGTGCTGGCGGTACTCTGCTCCTGGCGAGAAATCGAAAAATATCAGGGCTTCTTCCACCTGAACCTGATGTGGATCCTGGGCGGCGTGATCGGCGTGTTCCTTGCCATCGACATGTTCCTGTTCTTCTTCTTCTGGGAAATGATGCTGGTGCCGATGTACTTCCTGATCGCGCTGTGGGGCCACAAGGCGTCCGACGGTAAAACGCGTATCACGGCGGCAACCAAGTTCTTCATCTATACCCAGGCGACAGCGGTCTGGTGATGCTGATTGCCATCCTGGCGCTGGTGTTCGTGCACTACAACGCGACCGGCGTCTGGACCTTCAACTACGAAGACCTGCTGAAGACGCCAATGTCCCACACCGTGGAATACCTGCTGATGCTCGGCTTCTTCATCGCCTTCGCGGTGAAAATGCCGGTGGTGCCGCTGCACGGCTGGCTGCCGGACGCCCACTCCCAGGCACCGACGGCCGGTTCCGTGGACCTGGCGGGCATCCTGCTGAAAACCGCGGCCTACGGTCTGCTGCGCTTCGCCCTGCCGCTGTTCCCGAACGCCTCCGCAGAGTTCGCGCCGATCGCCATGTGGCTGGGCGTCATCGGTATCTTCTACGGTGCCTGGATGGCCTTCACGCAGACCGACATCAAGCGCCTGATCGCCTACACCTCCGTTTCCCACATGGGCTTCGTGCTGATTGCCATCTACACCGGCAGCCAGCTGGCGTACCAGGGCGCGGTGATCCAGATGATTGCGCACGGTCTGTCCGCCGCCGGCGCTGTTCATCCTGTGCGGCCAGCTGTACGAACGTCTGCATACCCGCGACATGCGCAAGATGGGCGGCCTGTGGTCGCGCAATCAAGTGGCTGCCGGCGCTGTCGATGTTCTTCGCCGTGGCTACCCTGGGTATGCCGGGCACCGGTAACTTCGTCGGCGAATTCATGATTCTGTTCGGCAGCTTCAAGAGTGGTACCGGTGATTACCGTGATCGCCACCTTCGGCCTGGTGTTCGCCTCGGTCTACTCGCTGATCATGCTGCACCGCGCTTACTTCGGCGAAGCGAAATTGCTGCAAAAGAGCCGCTGGGAATGTCGCTGCGCGAGCTGTTCATCATCCTGCTGCTGGTCGTACTGCTGGTGCTGCTGGGCTTCTACCCGCAGCCGATTCTGGATACCTCGCACAGCCGCGATGGGTAATATCCAGCAGTGGTTTGTTAATTCTGCTTCTACTACAAGGCCGTAATTCGCCATGACAATAACTCCACAACAACTGATCGCGCTGCTACCGCTGCTGATCGTCGGATTGACGGTGGTGGTTGTGATGCTCTCCATTGCGTGGCGACGCAATCACTTCCTGAATGCCACGCTGTCGGTCATCGGACTGAACGTCGCGTTGCTCTCTCTCTGGTTTGTTGGCCAGGGGGGCGCGATGGACGTCACCCCGCTGATGCGCGTTGACGGCTATGCCATGCTCTACACCGGGCTGGTGCTGCTGGCGAGCCTGGCGACCTGCACCTTTGCGTATCCGTGGCTTGAAGGCTACAACGACAACAAAGAAGAGTTTTACCTGCTGGTTCTGATTGCCGCGCTGGGCGGCATTCTGCTGGCGAACGCCAACCACCTGGCCGCGCTGTTCCTCGGTATTGAGCTGATCTCTCTGCCGCTGTTCGGCCTGATTGGTTACGCCTTCCGCCAGAAGCGCTCGCTGGAAGCGGCGCATCAAGTACACCATTCTGTCTGCTGCTGCGTCCTCGTTCCTGCTGTTCGGCATTGCGCTGCTGTACGCACAGTCCGGTAACCTCTCCTTCATGGCGCTCGGCAAGAGCCTCGGTGACGGCATGCTGCATGAGCCGCTGCTGCTGGCGGGTCTGGGCATGATGATCGTCGGCCTCGGCTTCAAGCTCTCTCTGGTGCCGTTCCACCTGTGGACGCCAGACGTCTACCAGGGCGCCCCGGCGCCGGTCTCGACCTTCCTGGCGACGGCCAGCAAAATCGCTATCTTCGGCGTGGTGATGCGTCTGTTCCTGTACGCGCCGGTCGGCGACAGCGAAGCGGTTCGCGTGGTGCTGGGCATTATCGCGTTCGTCTCCATCATCTTCGGTAACCTGATGGCGCTGAGCCAGACCAACATCAAGCGTCTGCTCGGCTACTCGTCCATCTCCCATCTGGGCTACCTGCTGGTGGCGCTGATTGCGCTGCAGAGCGGTGAGATGTCGATGGAAGCCGTGGGCGTCTATCTGGCCGGTTACCTGTTCAGCAGCCTCGGCGCCTTCGGCGTGGTGAGCCTGATGTCCAGCCCGTACCGTGGCCCGGATGCCGATTCACTGTTCTCCTACCGTGGTCTGTTCTGGCACCGTCCGATCCTGTCCGCGGTGATGACCGTGATGATGCTGTCGCTGGCGGGTATCCCAATGACGCTGGGCTTTATCGGTAAGTTCTACGTGCTGGCCGTCTGGTGTGCAGGCGCACCTGTGGTGGCTGACCGCGGCGGTGGTCGCCGGTCAGCGCGATTGGTCTGTACTACTACCTGCGCGTGGCGGTGAGCCTGTACCTGAGCGCGCCTCAGCAGCTCAACCGTGATGCGCCATCCAACTGGCAGTACAGCGCCGGGGGTATCGTGGTGCTGATCTCCGCGCTGCTGGTGCTGATCTTCGGTATCTATCCGCAGCCGCTGATCACGCTGGTGCAGCTGGCCCAGCCGCTGATGTAAACAGCGCGTCATCTTCACAATCAGGCCTGCGGGCCTGATTTTTTTTGCCTGCAATTTGAGAGTTTGATCACATAGCTCCGCGTGTCAGCCCCTGTTACGTGCTGCCCACTGCGTTTAGCGCATGCGCTGTGATAGGCTGTAAAGATCACTTTTTTCGCTCAGACAAGGAAGCACGATGGATATGCAATGGCTTGATTGCCACCACAGTGAACTGACCGCGCAGCAGCTGTATACCGTGCTGGCGCTGCGCAATCAGGTGTTTATCGTCGAACAGGCCTGTCCGTATCAGGACATAGATGGCCAGGATTTGACGGCTGATAACCGCCATCTGCTGGGCTTTCTTGATGGCAAACTGCTGGCGTATGCGCGTCTGCTGACGCCCGCGCTGGCTTCCTCGCCGGTGACCATTGGTCGGGTGATTGTATCGCAAGAGGCGCGCGGCCTGAAACTGGGCTATCGGCTGATGGAGCAGGCGCTGAACAGCTGCGAACAGCACTGGCCGCAGCGGGCGGTGTATCTGTCCGCGCAGGCGCATCTGGAAGGCTTTTATGGTCGCCTGGGCTTCCGGGCGGTCACGGATGTTTATCTGGAAGATAATATTCCGCACGTCGGCATGCAGAAAAACTAACGGCGAGGTGTTGGCCTCGCCGTGCAGGTTAGCCCGGCGTCATCTGCCGGTCGTCGGTGTACTTGCGCTGATCGGGCGGTGGCGGGAAGTACTGATACAGCCAGGTTTCGCTCAGCGTCTCATCTTTGGTGCGCAGGAACAGGCGCATATCCACCGGTTTGGTTGAGTCGCTGTTCGGATACCAGTCAAACAGGATACGGTACCCTTTCAGCGGTTCGACGTAGAGAATCTCCACCTGTTTGAAGGTGCCGGACGACACGGTGATTACCGGTTCGATGCCTTTCGGCGCGGCCGCCTGCAGGTCGCCGCCAATGAAATCGATAGCAAAGCGGCGGCACCACTGGTCCGGGAAGTGTTCGCCCGGTGCCCAGCCTTCCGGGAAGCCACCAATACCGGTGCGCGTGGCATCAACGCGGGCCAGACCACTGCGTACCGGCGGCAGCTGGCTCCAGTAGAGTTTGTACTGGAAATTAAATTCGCTGCCAGCTTTGACCGGCTCGGCCGGCTGCCAGAAGCAAACGATGTTATCCAGCGTTTCCCCGGTCGTCGGGATCTCCATCAGGTTGATGGCGCCTTTACCCCATTTACCGATCGGCTCCACCCACAGGCTGGGGCGTTTGTCATACCAGCCAATCACATCCTGATAATCTTTGAAATCATGATTCAGCTGCAGCAGACCGAAGCCGCGCGGGTTTTCATCCTGATAGGCATTGAACTGCAGGCGCTGTGGGTTATTCAGCGGACGGGCAATCCACTCGCCGCTACCGCTCCACATTGCCAGTCGATCGGAGTCATGAATCTGCGGATGATAGGTATTGCACATGCGGCGCTCGTTGGTACCGCAGCTGAACATGCTGGTCATTGGCGCAATACCGAGCTGACGAATCTCGTTGCGCGCAAACAGGTGGTTTTCCACCTCCATCACTACGCGTTTTTCTTCGCAGTGGATGGTGAACTTGTAGGCACCGGTGACGCTGGCCCCGTCCAGCAGTGCATACACCACAAAGGTGGTGTCTTCAGCTTTGGGTGTTTCGAACCAGAAGGCAGTGAAGTCGGGAAACTCTTCCTGGCCATTGCTGAAGGTGTTAACCGCGACGCCACGGGCTGACAGGCCATATTGGTAGGTTTCATCTACCGCGCGGAAGTAGCTGGCACCGAGGAAAGAAACGATGTCGCGTCGCGCCAGCTCCGGCTTTTTAAAGGCGCGGAAACCGGCAAAGCCGAGGTCGGTTTTACCCACCAGCTGCTGGGTATCCACGTTGGCGTTGTGATAATTAAACAGTTCCGGACGGAAGTGGATTTCCCGCGCCTCGCGGCTGGCGGCGTCCACGGAGAACATGCGAATGCGGCGCTTAAAGCCCATGCCAACGTGGAAGAACTGCACATCCAGCTCGCGGTCGGCGATGTTGTTCCACAGTGAGTGGTTAGCGTCGTACTGAATTTCGTTATACGCCTGCGGTGTCAGATTGGCCAGGGTCGCGGGCAGGGGGCCGGGCGCGCCGCCCCAGGGCTGTTTGGCCAGCGCCGCGGCTTTCTTTTTCAGCACATCGAAATCGAAGCGCACGGCGGTTCCGTCGGCGATGCCATCATCGGCCCAGGCGGACTGCGCAAACAGCGAGGAGAGCCCGGTCATGCCGCTAACGGCAGAGAGGGCCATGGACGCTTTCATAAATTTTCTACGATTCATGCCGGAAATCTTTTCCTTAGCTGCTCGGGTGTATTGAGGCTGTCGCAAGACATTTAGCGTCAGGCTACAGGGGGTTACGACAGTGGCGAAAATAAAAAATTCAGTCCGCTGAAAATTTATCAGATTAATCAAATAAACGAAGCACAATTCCGCGTGCAACGCCCCGGATGACATAACTTTGCGTTCAGCGCGGCAAAAAGCGCAGTCAGCGGATGACGGCGCGGCGCAAAAACGCAATTTATGACTATAGTTAATCGACACCGCATTTAAACATGGAGGATTGTGAACATGTCATCTACCGATCAATTTGAAACCCGTCTTGATGACGATCTGGCGCTGCTGACGGAAACGCTGGAAGAAGTGCTGCGCTCCTCGGGCGATCCGGCGGACCAGAAATATATCGAACTGAAGCAGAAAGCCGAGCAGGCGCTGGAAGACGTGAAGAATCGCGTGAGCCAGGCGTCCGACAGCTATTACTATCGTGCCAAACAGGCAGCGTATCGTGCCGACGATTACGTGCATGAAAAACCGTGGCAGGGCATTGGTATCGGTGCGGCTGCCGGTCTGTTTGTTGGCCTGCTGCTGGCGCGCCGTTAATCCCCGTGGGCGCGATGTCCGTCGCGCCCGATTCCTGCTTTCCCGCTGTTTCCTTTCCGCATCGCGATTAACCCGCTATTTCGCACCGGCGGCGATTGTGTTTCGCCTGCGCGCTCCCTACAGTGAAAGCCACAGGGATAAGGAGAAGAGATCGTGATACGTGTCGAAATGCTCTCAACGGGCGATGAAGTGTTACATGGGCAGATTGTCGATACCAACGCTGCGTGGCTGGCCGATGTGCTGTTTCAGCACGGCCTGCCGATGACCAGTCGCAGTACGGTCGGCGATGCGATGAGCTCGCTGGTTGAAGCGCTACAGAGTCGCAGTCAGATTGCCGACGTGCTGATTGTGAACGGCGGTCTCGGGCCGACCAGCGACGATCTCAGCGCCCAGGCAGCGGCCACCGCCAGTGGCAGCGAGCTGGTGCTGCAGCAGGCGTGGCTGGAGAAGATGGAAGCCTGGTTTGCCAGCCGCGGGCGGCTCATGGCACCCAGTAATCGCAAGCAGGCGGAGATCCCGGCCAATGCCGAGTTGATCGATAACCCGGTCGGCACCGCCTGTGGGTTTGCCCTGCAGCTTAATCGCTGCTGGATATTCTTTACCCCCGGCGTGCCGTCAGAATTCAAAGTGATGGTTGAGCAGCAGATTATTCCGCGTCTTAAGGCGCGTTTTGCGTTGCCAGAACCCCCGCTGTGCCTGCGTCTGACCACCTTTGGCCGCGGCGAGAGCGATATTGCCGCCGAGCTTGAACCGCTGCCGCTGCCGGAAGGCGTCGTGATGGGCTACCGTTCGTCGATGCCCATCATTGAGATCAAACTGACCGGCCCGGCCAGCCAGCGCGTGGCGATGGAGCAGGTGTGGCAGCAGGTTAAGTTACTGCTGGCCGAGTGCACCATTTTTGAAGGCTTTGAAGGGCTGCCGGCCGTGCTGGCGCGGGAACTGCACGATCGCGGCTTCCGCCTTGCTCTGAGCGAACAATACACGGCCGGGTTGCTGCACTGGCAGCTGGCCGCCGCGCAGGTGCCGCTTAGCGCCGCTGAGCTGCTGCCGGCACGTGAGGAGTCGCTGGAAGCGCAGGTTACGCGCACGCGTCAGTTAGCCGCTCAGCAGGGTACAGTGCTGGCCTTGTCGGTTGGCGATCTGCAGGAAGGGGAAGTGTCGATTGCGCTGCACACACCGGAAGCCAGCTGGGGCCAGCGGGTGAAATTTACCCACGGGCGGCACAATCTGGAAACCCGGCAGAAAGTGGTAGCGATGATGGCGATGAATATGCTGCGCCGCTGGCTGCACGGCAGTGAAGTCAGTACCGGTCACGGCTGGATTGATGTTCTGGAGACGGTGAAGAGCTAACCCGATTGTGCTGGCGGTCATCATCAGCAAGGTCAGAGGGGAAGTTGAGCACGCCCGGAACGGCAAAACCCGCTCCCTGCGGGCCTCGACACGCGGCATCCTTGCCGCGTGACGTCCGGCTTAGCTCAACATCCCCTCTTCCCGTTAGCATTGGTGTCGCTGCAGGGTGACGTTCTGTTACCGCAATGAAGAAGCCTGATAGGGCGTGGGGGAGGTTGCCGCTTGCAGCAGCCTCCGCGCCAGGACGGCGCGGCGGCAGGCTCCAGGGATGGATTTACGCCGGTGCAGCAAGCGGCAACCTCTCTGACGACCTGTATGGATGTTGCAGCATTAAAGGACTTTTGGGTTTGGTGTAGCGGCAGGTTACAGCTCGATCTCAATCTCCCCTCTGGCCTTACAACAGCAGGGCAGAATCTCGCCCTGCTGAATAAACGCCAGTGGGGTTTCCGCATAATCCACTTCGCCTTTCAGCAGACGCATGCGGCAGGAGCCGCAGTAGCCTTCACGACACTGAAACTCGACGCACACATTGTGTGCTTCCAGCGTCGTCAGCAGATTAGGGTGTTCGTCTGCGCACTCCAGCCGGGAGCCGGAGCTGCGCAGGATTACCACGGAACGGCTCATCTTAGAGCTGGAAATCGCTCAGGTCGTCGGTGTTGACTTCAGAATCAATCTGACCGACCAGATAAGAGCTCACTTCCACTTCCTGCGGCGCCACCTGCACGTTATCGGACACCAGCCAGGTGTTGATCCACGGGATTGGGTTAGAGCGCGTCTGGAACGGCAAATCGAGACCGACGGCCTGCATACGGATGTTGGTGATGTACTCAACGTACTGGCACAGAATGTCTTTGTTCAGGCCAATCATGGAGCCGTCGCGGAACAGATAGTCTGCCCACTCTTTCTCCTGCTGTGCGGCCAGCACGAACAGGTCGTAGCACTCCTGTTTGCACTCTTCAGCAATTTCCGCCATCTCCGGGTCGTCTGCACCGCTGCGCAGCAGGTTCAGCATGTGCTGGGTGCCGGTCAGGTGCAGGGCTTCGTCACGGGCGATCAGACGGATGATTTTGGCGTTCCCTTCCATCAGCTTGCGCTCGGCAAAGGCGAAGGAGCAGGCAAAGCTCACGTAGAAGCGGATGGCTTCCAGCGCGTTGACGCTCATCAGGCACAGGTACAGCTGCTTTTTCAGCGCACGCAGGTTTACGGTGATGGTTTTGCCATCCACGTGGTGGGTGCCTTCACCCAGCAGATGCCAGTAGCTGGTCATCTCGATCAGTTCGTCGTAGTAGTGGGCAATGCCTTCCGCGCGCTTCTGGATCTGCTCGTTGGTGACGATATCGTCAAACACCACCGCCGGATCGTTCACGATGTTGCGGATGATGTGGGTGTAAGAGCGGGAGTGGATCGTCTCGGAGAACGCCCAGGTTTCTACCCAGGTTTCCAGCTCAGGAATCGAGATCAGCGGCAGCAGCGCCACGTTCGGGCTACGACCCTGAATGGAGTCCAGCAGCGTCTGGTACTTCAGGTTGCTGATGAAGATATGCTTTTCGTGATCCGGCAGCGCCTGGTAATCGATACGGTCGCGGGAAACGTCAACTTCTTCCGGACGCCAGAAGAAGGAGAGTTGCTTTTCAATCAGCTTTTCGAAGATGTCATATTTTTGCTGATCGTAGCGTGCCACGTTGACCGGCTGGCCGAAGAACATCGGCTCTTTGAGCTGGTCGTTTTTCGTCTGTGAAAAGGTGGTATATGCCATGAGTGAGTCCTGAAGTGAAACGGGCCAGCCGCTGCTGGCCCAGACACGATAAGGCGCCCGCAGGCGCCTTTCGATTAGATCTTACATGCGCCGCTTTCGCAGCCATCGTCCTGAATTGACGGTACCAGGTCATCCTGCGCGTCTTCTGCACCGTCACGGGTGTTGTGATAGTACAGGGTTTTCACGCCAAATTTGTAGGCGGTGAGCAGGTCTTTCAGCAGCTGCTGCATCGGCACCTTGCCCGACGGGAAACGCGTCGGGTCGTAGTTGGTGTTGGCAGAGATCGACTGGTCGATAAACTTCTGCATGATACCCACCAGCTGCAGGTAGCCGTCGTTGTTTGGCATTTCCCACAGCAGCTCGTAGTTGTCTTTCCCAGCGTTTCGTAATCCGGCACCACCTGACGCAGCATGCCGTCTTTCGACGCTTTGATGCTGACGTGGCCGCGCGGCGGCTCGATACCGTTGGTGGCGTTGGAGATCTGCGAAGAGGTCTCAGACGGCATCAGGGCAGAGAGCGTGGAGTTACGCAGGCCGTGCGTTTTGATGGATTCGCGCAGGCCTTCCCAGTCGAGGTGCAGCGGCTCGCTGACAATCGCATCCAGGTCTTTCTTGTAGGTGTCGATCGGCAGAATGCCTTTCGCGTAGGTGGTTTCGTTGAACCACGGGCACGCGCCTTGCTCTTTCGCCAGCTCGTTAGAGGCTTTCATCAGGTAGTACTGAATCGCTTCGAACGTCTGGTGCGTCAGGTTGTTGGCGCTGCCGTCGGAGTAACGCTTGCCGTTTTTCGCCAGCCAGTAGGCGAAGTTGATCACGCCGATACCCAGGGTACGACGGCCCATTGCACCGCGTTTAGCGGCCGGGATTGGGTAATCCTGGTAGTCCAGCAGGGCATCCAGCGCGCGAACCGCCAGTACGGCCAGCTCTTCCAGTTCATCCAGGCTCTTAATCGCGCCCAGGTTGAACGCAGACAGCGTACACAGCGCGATTTCGCCGTTTTCGTCGTTCACGTCTTCCAGCGGTTTGGTCGGCAGGGCGATCTCCAGGCACAGGTTAGACTGGCGCACTGGCGCAACCGACCGGATCAAACGGGCTGTGGGTGTTGCAGTGGTCAACGTTCTGGATGTAGATACGGCCGGTAGAGGCACGTTCCTGCATCATCAGGGAGAACAGGTCGACCGCCTTCACGCGCTGTTTGCGGATGCTGTCGTCTTTTTCATATTTGGTGTACAGACGCTCGAACTCGTCCTGATCGGCGAAGAACGCGTCATACAGGCCCGGGACGTCGGACGGGCTGAACAGGGTGATGTCTTCGCCTTTCAGCAGACGGGTGTACATCAGCTTGTTGATCTGCACGCCGTAGTCCATGTGACGCACGCGGTTGCCTTCCACACCGCGGTTGTTTTTCAGTACCAGCAGGCTTTCCACTTCCAGGTGCCACATTGGGTAGAACAGGGTTGCCGCACCGCCGCGCACGCCGCCCTGAGAGCAGGATTTTACCGCCGTCTGGAAGTGCTTGTAGAACGGGATACAGCCGGTGTGGAACGCTTCACCGCCGCGAATCGGGCTGCCCAGCGCACGAATGCGACCGGCGTTGATGCCGATACCGGCACGCTGGGAGACGTATTTCACGATGGCGCTGGAGGTGGCGTTGATGGAATCCAGGCTGTCACCGCACTCGATCAGCACGCAGGAGCTGAACTGACGGGTAGGGGTGCGCACGCCAGACATGATTGGCGTCGGCAGAGAAATCTTGAACGTGGATACCGCATCGTAGAAACGCTTCACGTAGTCCAGACGGGTCTCACGCGGGTAGTTTGAGAACAGGCAGGCGGCCACCAGAATATAGAGGAACTGGGCGCTCTCGTAGATTTCGCCGGTCACACGGTTCTGAACCAGGTATTTGCCTTCGAGCTGCTTCACCGCCGCGTAGGAGAAGTTCATGTCGCGCCAGTGATCGATAAACCCGTTCATCTGCTCGAACTCTTCTTCCGTATAGTCTTCCAGCAGATGCGTGTCGTATTTGCCCAGCTCGACCATTTTCACCACGTGATCGTAAAGCTTCGGCGGCTCAAACTGGCCGTAAGCTTTTTTACGCAGGTGGAAAATCGCCAGACGTGCAGCCAGGTACTGATAATCCGGCGCTTCGCGGGAGATGAGATCCGCCGCCGCTTTGATGATGGTTTCGTGGATATCAGACGTTTTGATGCCGTCGTAGAACTGAATGTGGGAACGCAGTTCAACCTGGGAGATAGATACGTTGTTCAGTCCTTCTGCTGCCCAGTCGAGAACTCGATGGATTTTGTCCAGATTGATACGCTCGGTAGTACCGTCGCGCTTTGTCACCAGCAGACTCTGATTCATGTGGGTTTTACCTGTCCGTGAAATAAAAAATTATCCCCCGTTTATCCACAGATCCGCTCTTGTGACTAACTCTGTGGATAAATACTACATATAGGGGGTTTGCGATAAGAAAAACGCTATATGGTGAGTATTCTAGTATGGAATCTTTTCAGCACAAGGGTTGATTTTGACGTTAAATTGAGGTTGTGAAAGGGAAAAAAGGCTAAGTCCTCGTGCCGTAAGGCCTGGAAGAGATGTCAATAATTAAGAAAAAAAATTCAAAATTTGATCGAGTGCTGATTTCTTCAACCGCAGCGATTCAGGAAATTCGGCGCAACATGACCGCGCCGCTCGTCAGCAGCGCCACTATCTGCGTTAGCTTAAGAATAACCGAATGACCTTCCCCCCCGCCCGGGGGCGGGCGCGGCGCCGGGCCCGCCCGCCCCCCCCCCAGGTCGTTTTTGCCTGGCGGTGGGTGTGCAACATATAGTTAACATCCACGCCCGGTGCGAGCTTGAATTTATTGGTCAGCGGATTGTAGTGCAGGCCGGTGATGTGCTGCTCCTTGAGCCACGTCTGGTCAACCCAGCTTAACAGCTCGGCAGGCTTGATGAATTTCTTCACGTCGTGCGTGCCTTTCGGCACCATGCGCAGCACATACTCCGCGCCGACGACGGCCATCAGCCAGGCTTTGCCGTTGCGGTTGATGGTCGAGAAGAAGACCTGACCGCCCGGTTTCACCAGTTTTGCACAGGCATGCACCACCGACTGCGGGTCGGGAACGTGCTCCAGCATTTCCATGCAGGTCACCACATCGTACTGATGGGCATGTTTTGCCGCATGTTCCTCCACGGTTTCCTGCACGTACTCCACCTGAATGCCGGACTCCAGCGCGTGAAGGCGGGCGACCTGCAGCGGTTCAAAGCCCATATCCAGGCCGGTAACGGTGGCCCCTTCGCGCGCCATGCTTTCAGCCAGGATGCCGCCGCCGCAGCCGACGTCGAGCACTTTCTTACCGAACAGACCGCCGGAACGCTCCGCGATATAGCCCAGACGTAGCGGGTTGATGCGATGCAGCGGTTTGAACTCACCTTCGAGATCCCACCAGCGGGACGCCACCGCTTCAAATTTGGCAATCTCTTCGTGGTCAACGTTGTGAGCCACCGGGGATTTTTCGGCATTCATGGGCGCTTTTACTCCTTATTTAGCAAGACAAATGAGTATATCAGGCAATCCCTGTGAATAAAGCGTATAGGTTTACCTGTATCACCGCGGCTGTGTTATAATTTGCGACCTTTGAATCCGGGATACAGTAGAGGGATAGCGGTTAGATGAGCGACCTTGCGAGAGAAATTACACCGGTTAACATCGAGGAAGAGCTGAAAAGCTCCTATCTGGACTATGCGATGTCGGTCATTGTTGGCCGTGCGCTGCCGGATGTCCGCGATGGCCTGAAGCCGGTACACCGTCGCGTACTATACGCCATGAACGTATTGGGCAATGACTGGAATAAAGCCTACAAAAAATCTGCCCGTGTCGTTGGTGACGTAATCGGTAAATACCATCCTCATGGTGATTCCGCGGTGTACGACACTATCGTCCGTATGGCGCAGCCATTCTCGCTGCGTTACATGCTGGTAGATGGTCAGGGTAACTTTGGTTCTATCGACGGCGACTCCGCCGCGGCAATGCGTTATACGGAAATCCGTCTGGCGAAGATTGCCCATGAGCTGATGGCCGACCTGGAAAAAGAGACGGTTGATTTCGTTGATAACTACGACGGCACGGAAAAAATTCCTGACGTTATGCCAACGAAGATCCCTAACCTGCTGGTGAACGGCTCGTCCGGTATCGCCGTCGGTATGGCAACCAACATTCCGCCACACAACATCACGGAAGTGATCAACGGCTGCCTGGCCTATATCGACGATGAAGACATCAGCATTGAAGGGCTGATGGAACACATCCCGGGCCCGGACTTCCCGACGGCAGCGATCATCAACGGTCGTCGTGGTATCGAAGAAGCGTACCGCACCGGTCGCGGCAAGATTTACATCCGTGCCCGCGCCGAAGTGGAAGCAGATGCCAAAACCGGCCGTGAAACCATCATTGTTCACGAGATCCCGTATCAGGTGAACAAAGCGCGTCTGATTGAAAAAATCGCCGAGCTGGTAAAAGAGAAACGCGTTGAAGGCATCAGCGCGCTGCGTGACGAGTCTGACAAAGACGGTATGCGCATCGTGATTGAGATCAAACGCGACGCGGTGGGTGAGGTTGTCCTGAACAACCTGTACTCCCAGACGCAGCTTCAGGTCTCCTTCGGTATCAACATGGTTGCACTGCACCATGGTCAGCCGAAGATCATGAACCTGAAAGAGATCCTGAGCGCGTTCGTGCGTCACCGCCGCGAAGTGGTGACCCGTCGTACCATCTTCGAACTGCGCAAAGCGCGCGACCGTGCGCACATCCTTGAAGCGCTGGCGGTTGCGCTGGCCAACATCGACCCGATCATCGAGCTGATCCGTCGTGCGCCGACCCCGGCCGAAGCGAAAAGCGGCGCTGATCGCGCAGTCCGTGGGATCTGGGCAACGTGGCCGCGATGCTGGAACGTGCGGGCGATGACGCCGCGCGTCCGGAGTGGCTGGAACCTGAGTTCGGCGTGCGTGACGGTCAGTACTACCTGACCGAACAGCAGGCCCAGGCGATTCTGGATCTGCGCCTGCAGAAACTGACCGGCCTTGAGCATGAAAAACTGCTCGACGAGTACAAAGAGCTGCTGGAGCAGATCGCCGAGCTGCTGCACATCCTGGGCAGCGCCGAGCGCCTGATGGAAGTGATCCGCGAAGAGCTGGAGCTGATCCGCGATCAGTTCGGCGATGAGCGCCGCACCGAAATCACCGCTAACAGCGCTGATATCAACATCGAAGACCTGATCAACCAGGAAGACGTGGTGGTCACCCTGTCTCACCAGGGCTACGTGAAGTATCAGCCGCTGACCGACTACGAAGCCCAGCGTCGTGGCGGTAAAGGCAAATCTGCGGCACGCATTAAAGAAGAAGACTTTATTGACCGCCTGCTGGTGGCCAACACCCACGACACGATCCTCTGCTTCTCCAGCCGCGGCCGTCTGTACTGGATGAAGGTCTATCAGCTGCCGGAAGCGAGCCGTGGCGCGCGTGGTCGTCCGATCGTCAACCTGCTGCCGCTGGAAGCGAACGAACGTATCACCGCGATTCTGCCGGTACGCGAGTACGAAGAGGGCGTGAACGTCTTTATGGCGACCGCCAGCGGTACCGTGAAGAAAACCGCGCTGACCGAATTCAGCCGTCCGCGTTCTGCCGGTATCATTGCGGTGAACCTGAACGAAGGCGACGAGCTGATTGGCGTGGATCTGACCTCCGGTTCCGATGAAGTGATGCTGTTCTCTGCGGCCGGTAAAGTGGTGCGCTTCAAAGAGAGACGCCGTGCGCGCAATGGGTCGTACGGCGACCGGCGTGCGCGGTATCAAACTGGCGGGAAGGAGACAGCGTGGTTTCGCTGATCGTTCCGCGTGGCGAAGGCGCAATCCTGACCGTCACGCAGAACGGCTACGGTAAACGTACGGCGGAAAGCGAATATCCGACCAAGTCTCGCGGCACGCAGGGCGTTATCTCCATCAAGGTCACCGAGCGCAACGGGTCCGTTGTCGGCGCGGTGCAGGTGGACGATGGCGACCAGATCATGATGATCACCGATGCCGGTACGCTGGTGCGTACCCGCGTGTCGGAGATCAGCGTGGTGGGTCGTAACACCCAGGGCGTTATCCTCATCCGTACGGCGGAAGATGAAAACGTGGTGGGTCTGCAGCGCGTTGCTGAGCCGGTGGATGACGAAGAGCTCGACTCCATCGACGGCAGCGTCGCGGAAGGTGATGACGAAATCGCACCGGAAGCGGACACCGACGATGACGCAGCGGATGACGCTGACGAGTAACGTCTCTGTCTGTCACAAGAGGCAGGTAAAGGGCCGGATTCCGGCCCTTTTCTTTGTCAGACTTGCAGATACCTGATAAGTCGCGTGCCAAGCCGCCAGTTTTCCGCTACCTTAAAGCCACTATTAACTTTTTAACGTCCCGACGACCCTTGCCGCCGGAGTCTCCCCCCTCTTGAAATACCTCGTCTCCTTTCGTACCACGCTGAAAGTCTCTCGCTATCTGTTTCGGGCGCTGGCGCTCCTGCTTTGGCTGCTGGTGGCTCTTGTTGTCGGTGTTTTACATCGTCAATGCGCTGCACCAGAAAGAAGCAGAGGTGCGCCAGGAGTTTAATTTAAGCTCCGATCAGGCCCAGCGCTATATTCAGCGAACATCGGACGTGATGAAGGAGCTGAAGTATATTGCCGAAAATCGACTGACGGCGGAAAACGGCATATCCTTGCCGCGCATTCGCGGGCGCAATGACAAAACCGAAGTGCCGGACTTCCAGCCGCTGTTCCCGGACTCGACTGCTCCACCATGAGCAATACCTGGCGCGGGTCGCTGGAATCGCTGGCCTGGTTTATGCGCTACTGGCGCGACAATCTTCTCCGCCGCCTACGATCTCAACCGCGTATTCCTGATTGGCAGCGAAAATCTCTGCATGGCTGACTTTGGCCTGCGCGATGTGCCCGTCGAGCGCGATGATGCGCTGAAAAGCGCATGCGCGAAACGTATTGTCAAATACCGCAATGCGCCGCAGGACGAGCGCGGGAATAACATCTTCTGGATTAGCCAGGGGCCGCGTATGGGCGTGGGCTATTTCTACGCGCTGACGCCGGTTTATCTGGGCAATCGCCTGCAGGCGCTGCTGGGGATTGAACAGACCATTCGCATGGAAAATTTCTTCACGCCGGGCAGCCTGCCGATGGGCGTGACCATTCTGGATGAAAACGATCGCCCGCTGATCAGCTCACGACGCGGCGGACCCGGTTATTCACCTGGACGATCCGCACTGGATGCAGGAACGTTCGTGGTTTGGCTATACCTCACGGCTTCCGCGAGCTGGTGCTGAAAAAGCCGCTGCCGCCGTCCAGCCTCAATGTGGTGTGGTCGCTGTCGACCGATGTGCTGATGGATCAGCTCAAGCGGATTCTTCTTTTATCAATGCGATTCTGCTGAACCTGCTGGTAGGGGGCGCGCTGTTTACCCTGGCGCGCATGTATGAGCGGAGAATCTTTATTCCCGCGGAAAATGACGCCCAGCGTCTGGAGGAGCACGAGCAGTTCAACCGCAAAATTGTCGCTTCCGCGCCGGTGGGGATCTGTATTCTGCGTACCCAGGACGGGACCAACATCCTCAGTAACGAACTGGCGCATAACTACCTGAACATGCTGACGCACGAGGACCGGCAGAGGCTGACGCAAATCATCTGCGGGCAGCAGGTGAATTTTGTCGACGTGCTGACCAGCACCACACACCAACCTGCAGATCAGCTTTGTGCATTCGCGCTATCGCAATGAAAACGTGGCGATTTGCGTGCTGGTGGATGTCTCCGCGCGCGTGAAGATGGAAGAGTCGCTGCAGGAGATGGCGCAGGCCGCGGAGCAGGCCAGCCAGTCGAAATCCATGTTCCTTGCCACCGTCAGCCACGAGCTGCGTACGCCGCTGTACGGGATTATCGGTAACCTCGATCTGCTGCAGACCAAAGAGCTGCCGAAAGGCGTCGACCGGCCTGGTGACGGCGATGAACAACTCCTCCAGCCTGCTGCTGAAAATCATCAGCGATATTCTCGACTTCTCTAAAATTGAGTCTGAGCAGCTGAAAATCGAGCCGCGCGAGTTTTCGCCGCGTGAGGTGATGAACCACATCAGCGCCAACTATCTGCCGCTGGTGGTGCGTAAACAGCTGGGGCTCTACTGCTTTATCGAACCGGATGTGCCGCTGACGCTGCACGGCGATCCGATGCGTCTGCAGCAGGTCATCTCTAACCTGCTCAGCAACGCCATCAAATTCACCGATATCGGCTGCATTGTGCTGCACGTTCTGCCGGGCAGGGGGTTACCTGAGCATTCGCGTGCGCGACACGGGGGTGGGGATCCCGGCCAAAGAGGTGGTGCGTCTGTTCGACCCGTTCTTCCAGGTCGGCACCGGCGTGCAGCGTAACTTCCAGGGCACCGGGCTGGGGCTGGCGATTTGCGAGAAGCTCGTCAGCATGATGGACGGCGATATCTCCGTGGATACCGAACCGGGCATGGGCAGCCAGTTCACCATCCGTATTCCGCTCTATTCGGCGCAGTATCCGGCAAAAGCCGCAGTTGGACGGGCTGAGCGACAAGCGCTGCTGGCTGGCGGTCAATAATGCCTCGCTGAATGACTATCTGACGGCCTATCTGCTGCGCCTGCTTCACCAGCAGTGGCGTGCGGGTCTGCGCGCTATGAAGGCCAGAGCTGGGCGCGGACGATGTGATGATCTGCGATCACCACGACGCGCCAGCGCAGACGGAAGGGGCGCG
Source organism: Enterobacterales bacterium (assembly GCA_039593635.1). Classification (GTDB taxonomy): domain Bacteria; phylum Pseudomonadota; class Gammaproteobacteria; order Enterobacterales; family Enterobacteriaceae; genus Enterobacter. The sequence goes on along the minus strand of JBCNOW010000027.1, from coordinate 1,059,009 downwards.
CGATCCGTTCTGCCGTCGCCACATTGGCATACCAGTTGAACCGTGCGCCGGGGGAATGGGTTCACAGCGTCGCGACGCCGCATGAGCTGTTGGGGCTGCTGGCCCGCATCTAACCGCATTGCCATCGACAGAGAACGACGGGCGACGACGCTGGAACTGCCGTCACCGGAAGGTCTGGCGTCAGTGAACGACGATATGATGATTCTGGTGGTGGATGACCATCCGATTAACCGTCGTCTGCTGGCTGACCAGCTGGGATCGCTGGGCTATCAGTGCAAAACCGCCAATGACGGCGTGGATGCGCTGAATGTGCTGAGTAAAAACCATATTGATATCGTGCTGAGCGACGTCAACATGCCTAACATGGACGGCTACCGGCTGACGCAGCGTATCCGACAGCTTGGCCTGACGTTGCCGGTGGTGGGCGTAACGGCGAACGCGCTGGCGGAAGAGAAACAGCGCTGTCTGGAGTCCGGCATGGACAGCTGCCTGTCGAAACCGGTCACGCTGGACGTGCTGAAACAGACGTTGTCGCTGTATGCGGAACGCGTCAGAAAAAGCCGGGAAGGATAAAAAGGCGAAGGGCACCCCCGAGGAGAGGCGGTGCCGAAGCACCGCCGTCAGGGATCAATCCTTGTCCGATGAGCTCAGCGTGACGGAGGAGAGATAGTTCAGCAGGGCAATATCGTTATCCACGCCCAGCTTCATCATTGCTGATTTCTTCTGGCTACTGATGGTTTTGATACTGCGGTTCAGCTTCTTGGCAATCTCGGTCACCAGGAAACCTTCAGCGAACAGACGCAGAACTTCGCTCTCTTTCGGTGACAGGCGTTTGTCGCCGTAGCCACCCGCGCTGATTTTTTCCAGCAGACGAGAGACGCTTTCAGGCGTGAACTTCTTGCCTTTCTGCAGCGCGGCCAGCGCTTTTGGCAGGTCGGTCGGTGCGCCCTGTTTCAGCACAATCCCTTCGATATCCAGATCCAGCACGGCGCTCAGGATCGCCGGGTTGTTGTTCATGGTCAGAACAATGATCGAGATGTCCGGGAAGTGACGTTTAATATATTTGATGAGCGTGATCCCATCACCGTATTTGTCTCCAGGCATGGAGAGATCGGTAATGAGCACGTGTGCATCAAGCTTTGGGAGGTTATTGATCAGTGCTGTAGAGTCTTCAAATTCACCGACTACATTCACCCACTCGATCTGTTCAAGTGATTTGCGAATACCGAACAGTACAATCGGATGGTCATCGGCAATAATTACGTTCATATTGTTCATGTATTAGGCTACCTTGCTACAGCAAGCTTTTGACGTAGGCGTCAATGTCGCTGATGTATTTTTCAATGCCAGAGGCATCTTTCTCACGAATTAGATGTTCCAGCGTTTCACATAACTGCTTGCCGGGAACCAGATTAAGCATGGCAAACACCCCTTTAAGCCGGTGTGCTGTCTGCGCCAGCGCTGCAAAATCATTCGCAGCGGACTCAGTATACAACCGCTTCACATCTGGCGGTACTGTCTCCGTAAACAGCTGGAAATAGCCGCCGCTCAGCAGCGGCGTGGCAGCCTCATCGTCGTCGCTCTCCTCTATCGAATCGTGAGCCAGTTGCTTCTCAATCAGGGCCAGCAGCGCATCAAGCAGCGCATTGCTGAGATTGAAATTGACCCGGAATTGCTGGTCGTTGAGGGCGTGATGCCCCATTTCGTCGCCCGCCAGCAACAGCGCCCAGCCCTGCAGGCGCGCCGGATCGTCCGTCACCAGCACATCATGCTCCTGCCCGGACAAGCGTTCGTCCGAGGTCAGGCAATTTGCCCCCCAGTTCTCGAGGTGGCGGCAGACAATTTTGTGTACGTCTTCGACCGCGATATCCACCAGCGCCGTCACGCCTTCCAGCAGTTTCTCTTCCTGCTCGCTCTGCTGCTCCAGCGCCAGCGGCAGCTGAATGTTATAGCGCGTGCCGATATCCGGTTTGGCGATAATCTCCAGCTGGCCGCCCATCTGTTTGCACAGCTGCTTACACAGGAAAAATGCCATGCCAGACGCCTGACCGTAACGGTCCTGCGTGGTTTCGCCGAGGTAAGGGAAATCGACGTTGGCCAGCTCGTCGCCGGTCAGGCCTGAGCCGGTATCCACCAGCTGGAACAGTACGCTGTTGGCTTTGCTGTCGCTGGCTTTGATATCAAGGGAAATCTTGCCCCACTGCGTGGTGGTGAGCGCGTAGTGCATCAGCGTGGTCAGGACTTTACGTAGCGCGCGGCGATCGCCAAAGCGCATCTCGTCGTTGGCCAGCTGATTGTTGACCACCAGCGTTAGTCCTTTGCGGCGCAGTAGCGGCAGGCTCTCCAGCGCAATCTCATCGAGCAGATCCTGCAGGTTAAACACGCCCGCATCCGGCGACCAGTCGTGGGCTTCCAGCCGGTTGAGCAGGACGATATCATCCACCAGCCGTGCCAGACCCTGGCTCTCATCCAGTAGATCCAGCACGCCCTCGTCGTCATCGCGCTGGCTGAGCTGCACCAGCTGCGTCACCATGCTCTGCAGCGGACGATTAAGCGCATGGCCAAGATTCTGCATCAGCTGCTGACGCATCTGGTGATTGCGATCCAGCACCTGCTGCGCTTTTTGCAGCTTCTTATTCACCAGCAGCTCGCGATCCTGATCGCGCATCATAAACAGCTGGGTGTGCGGCGACAGCATGCTGCGCGCGTGGCGAATCTCATACACTTCGTTATTGATGGTAGCCTGCAGCACGCCCTGATGCTGATCGGACATATTGATGATCTTCTGCAGATTGAGATGCGGCAGCAGATGCTCAGCGATTTTGTTGCTCAACAGGGTGCGATTGGTACCAAAGTCATACACCAGCAGCCCGACCGGCAGGCTGGCGACGATCTCCTCATTCAGCATACGCAGCGAATCAAGCTCAGCGCTCTGGTTCTCATTCGGTCGCAGTGACTGCTGGCGCAGCAGCGTAATGCCGGCGATAGACAGCAGGAACAGTACCAGGTTGATCAGCAGCGGCCACATCAGGTTATGCAGGGTATCCATCGCCAGGCTGGCGAGCGGCACCCGGTATACCAGCTGGAGCGAGGTGCTGGGCAGCGTGGCGGCAATCTCCAGGTTCGGGTTAACCAGCGTCACCGCGGTGCTTTCGCTGCTGGCGTCATCGCTGGTGGCGCTGCCGGGCTGGCTGGCATCCTGGCGTAACTGGAAGTTCTCCAGCGGCATACTGCGTGGAATCAAATCGTTAACCGGCAGATCGAACGCCACCACCGTGGCTAAATGACCTGGCTGGTTAAACGTGGTGCGCAGCGTGAAGTAGTGATCGTTCTGCCAGGCAAAGTGGCGCAGTGGCGAGAAGCTTTCGCGTTCGTCCAGCGCATTGGCCTGTTGCAGCATTTCGGCACGGCGGCTGTCCACCAGCGTATTGATCGCGCTCTCTTTATAGCGCGTCGCCATATCCTTGAGCGGCAGGGTCGAGATCATGATCAGGCTGTTGTCCTGACCATTGAGGAAGTACATCGACCACGCCGGATTCTCAGCGCCCCACAGCGTATCGAGATAATTGGACATGCGCAGCGTCATATCCAGCGTGCTGCTGTCGTGCGAGCCAAAAATCAGCGCTTCGGTCTTGCGGCGGGTTTTCTCCAGATAGTAAACATCCGGGCGCAGGCGTGTCTCCTGCAGGCTGCTGCTCGGCGTCGAGCCCGCGGCGCTGGTGGCGAGATTTTCATAGATTTGCCAGGTGGCAAAGCGGTAAGCATCAATGCGTTTTTGCATCGCGCGCGCCAGGTCGGTCATGGCGTAGCGCTTTTCCATGATCCACGCATTCACACTGTTATGCACCATGGCGCCGAGCGCGAGAAACAGCACCAGGTTAAACACCACGAAAAAGCGCGTTACGTTGCCGGAGGTCAGCGGAAATTTATAAGGCAGCATAGGTGTCTCAGGATCCTGCAATTAACGCGCGACCAGCCGGGCGCTGGCGGCAACCGCCAGCAGCAGCAGGGCGATAAGTAAAAACGCGCCGCTCAGGCTGAGCCACTGGGAAATAAAGCCGATTAAAGCCGGGCCTGAAAGAATACCCGCATAGCCAAGCGTTGTCATGGCGGAAATCGCCAGATTGGCCGGCATATCCTGTTGATTACCGGCGGCATTAAACAGCATCGGCACGGTATTGGCCAGGCCAAAGCCCACCAGCAAAAAGGCCAGCAGCGCCGCCTGCGGCCACGGCAGCAGCACCGCCAGCGTCATGCCGGCTGCCGCCGCCAGCGCACCGGTCAGCATCACCGGATAGCGGCCAAAGCGCTGAATCACTTTATCGCCCGTCAGACGACCTATGGTCATGGCGATGGAGAAGATGGCGTAACCCAGACCGGCGTGCGCCACGCTCATGCCCGGACTTTGCAGCAGCAGCAGGGCGCTCCAGTCGAGTACCGCGCCTTCCGCAAGGAACAAAATAAAGCACAGGCAACCGAGGAAGGCGACCCAGCCGCGCGGGATCACCAGCCAGGGTTGATCGGGCTGATGCAGGCGCTCTGTCATCAGCGTCGGCAGGCTGCACAGCAACAGCAGCACCATCAGCAGCATGATAACGCCGACTGCCTGCAGCGGTGTCAGACCCGCGCCAAGTAACAGGCTGACCGTGCCGGCGCCGAGAATACCGCCAAGGCTGAAGAAACCGTGGAAACCGGACATCATCGGCTTCGCCGCCGCTTTCTCAACCTCAACCGCCTGCACATTCATGGCCACATCCAGCATGCCGAGCCCGGCACCGAACACCATCAGCGTAGCGGCCATCAGCCACATCACATCCAGCGTCGCCAGCAGCGGCAATACTGCCAGCACCACCAGCGTGGAGCACAGCATAACGCGGCGGCAGCCAAAGCGTGCCACCAGCGCACCGGTCACCGGCATCGCTGCCAGTGAACCAATGCCGAGACACAGCAGCAGGCCGCCCAGCGACGCGCCCGTCAGCTGGAGACGCTGGCTGGCAAACGGCACCAGCGGTGCCCACGCAGACATGCTTAAACCGGCGATGAGAAAAACGAGGCGTGTTCCCAGATTGACACGCTGATGCAATTTGTTGGGCTGTGCGGCGTCCAGTGCTGTCATAAAGGTGTCGTTGTCATAAGTCGTTCGAGCGACGAAGTTTAGCATTAAAGCTGGCGCGGCACCGCTCAATGAAGGCGAAGAGCAGGGCAAAAATGGTCGCCAGAAACGAGCATATTACCGATCTTTTGCCAGGCGCTGCGCTTTTCCAGACATTTCCTGGACTTCATAAGCTCTCTGGCTCTTAGTAAACCGACAGATTCAGTGAAAATTTGGCTTAAGTTGGGGTGAAAGTCGATTACTGCGGCAACGCTAACTGACTGAATAGTGGTAAAGAATATTCCGCAAACGGTTGGGGAAACGCATCGGCTATATTCCTGTTCAACTTTATTACGCCCGGAAATTAACATTGTGCAATCATGGCTAAGTAATGAACAAAAAGTGCGAAAACGAACAAATAATGGCGTCCTGAGTGGCGGTTAATTTAACCTCAGTAAACAGGTTTACATAAAATTACACAGCGGAAGAAAAATGGCAGGCAAAAAAATGCCGGACAATCATGTCCGGCGGGAATTAGGGTAAATCTCTCATTCGGGGTGAATGAAGGTAATAATGAAATAAATGATGATAGCGGGAGTAATTGTATGCGCTGAGTGGCGTTAAGTTTTATCATTCAGTGCGGCAGCTTATCTCATCTTATCTCTATGTATTTAAATGAATAAAATTCGGTTTATCAATTAGTGCGATATTTTTTGCCGATGTGTGCTGATTATTAGTTCCGCGAAATTTACATTTAGAAATAACTATTTAATACAATGAAACACTTTCGGAAATTTAGTATCATTTTCGTGATAGATTATTGCTCTCCATAAAATAACAATGGCTTGCCGGCTGAATTTTTAAGCATTCAGTTAGCAGTGGCACATATAAAAGGCACATTACAGAGGGTAATAAAATGAAACGTCGCGTTCTCTCCCTGATGATTCCTGCATTGCTGGTGGCAGGCTCAGCAAGCGCAGCTGAAATTTATAACAAAGATGGCAACAAATTAGACCTCTACGGCAAAGTAGACGGCCTGCACTATTTCTCGGACAACGATGGCCAGGACGGTGACCAGTCTTACCTGCGTTTTGGTTTTAAAGGTGAAACTCAGGTGACCGACCAGCTGACCGGCTACGGTCAGTGGGAGTACCAGGCTGCGCTGAACACCGCAGAATCGCAGGGCACCGCTAACAGCTACACCCGTGTCGGCTTCGCCGGTCTGAAATTCGGTGATGCGGGCTCGTTCGACTACGGCCGTAACTACGGCGTACTGTATGACATCGGCGCCTGGACTGACGTGCTGCCGGAGTTTGGTGGTGACACCTACGGCGCGGACAACTTCATGTTCCAGCGCAGCAACGGCCTGGCGACTTACCGCAACAGTAACTTCTTCGGGCTTGTGGATGGCTGGAACTTTGCCGTGCAGTATCAGGGCAAAAACGACAACCCAACCGAATCCTCTTCCGGTCGTGATGTCCTGGGTGAGAACGGCGACGGCTGGGGTCTGAGCACCACCTATGATCTGGGCTCCGGTTTCGGTCTGGGTGCGGCGATGTTCCAGTCTGACCGTACCAACAATCAGAACGGCAACGCGCCAGGCATTCTTGGTCGCGGTGATAAAGCCGAAGCCTACACCGGCGGTCTGAAATATGACGCTAACAACGTGTATCTGGCGGCGATGTACACCCGTTCTTACAACGCAACCCGCTTCGGCGCGGTGGATTCCGCTGCGTACGGCTATGCCAACAAAGCGGACAACTGGGAACTGGTGGCACAGTATCAGTTTGACTTCGGTCTGCGTCCGTCGCTGGCCTTCGTCTCCTCACGCGGCAGCGATATCGAAGGTTACGGCAGCCAGAACCTGAAAAAATATGTCGACGTGGGCGCGACCTATTACTTCAACAAAAACATGTCGACCTATGTTGATTACCAGATCAACCTGCTGGACGACAACAACTTCACCGATGCGGCCGGTATCAACACCGACGACATCGTTGCGCTGGGCCTGGTTTACCAGTTCTAAGCCGGAGAGCGTGGCCTGCGGGTCACGCTCTGCTCTCCAGCAGCGCGTTCAGCGCCGCCTGCAGCGTTGCCGTCACCTGCTGCGCCGCTTCCCCCATCTGAACCTGCACGATTGCGCCATCCACCAGCAACACGATCTGCCCGGTTTTATCCTGCTGCGCTGTGCTGAGTCTTTCGGCAATGGCGGCCGCCATCTCCCGCTTGTGCTGGCGAATCAGGGCGCTCGCTTCCGGCAGGGTATCAGCCAGTTCTGCCGCGCTATTAATAAACGCACAGCCGCGGAAATCCTCCTCCTGAAACCAGCTCAGTAACGCCGCCGGCAGCGCCACGTTGATGGCAGGCTGCTGCGCCAGCGCGCTGCGAAAGCCGCTCATCCAGCGCTGATGGCGCTGCTGCAGAAACGCCAGAATTAAGTCATTTTTGGCCGGAAAGTGGCGGTAGAAGGTCACTTTGGTCACGCCAGCCGCGGCAATCACTTTATCGATGCCGGTAGCACGGATGCCTTGCGCATAAAACAACTGTTGCGCGCTGAGCAGGATGCGGTCACGCGCGCTGGCGCTGGCATCAAACAGCAGGGGTGCGAGCATAAGAAAAAATTCCTGTTTACGGGGGTAGACAGAATTGTCTACATACGGCAGGATGAATCAAGTAGACAGACCTGTCTACATCATCAGGAGATAAAAAATGCTCATCCCCCCGTTCGATCATCAAAGTGCCTTAGAAAAAGTGCGTATGGCGGAAGATGCCTGGAACAGCTGCGATCCGCAGCGCGTGTCGCAGGTTTACAGTGAAGATACCCGCTGGCGCAATCGCAGCGAATTCGTTAACGGCCGCGCGGACGTCGTGACCTTTCTGCAGCGCAAATGGGCCCGCGAGCTGGATTATCGGTTGATTAAAGAGTTGTGGGCGTGGCACCACGATAAGCTGGCGGTGCGTTTTGCCTATGAGTGGCGCGATGACAGCGGCAACTGGTTCCGCAGCTACGGCAATGAAAACTGGCACTTTGGTGCCGATGGTCTGATGATTCAGCGCTTCGCCTGCATCAACGATTTGCCGATCAGCGCTGAAGCGCGGCTGTTTCACTGGCCGGCTGGCAAACGCCCGGACGATCATCCGGGCCTGAGCGAGCTGGGTCTGTAATTTACGGCGCGTTGCGCCAGCGTCTGGCCTTTGCCGCCTGCTGCGGGGATGTGGTGGCAGGCGGCAGGCTGCCCTCCAGCGCCACGCCCGCCAGCGTAAAGGCGGAAAAGCTCAGCCAGCGCTGCCATTTATCCTGTTGTTTTGTTGCCTTACTCATATTGCACCTCGCTGATGTTCAACCCACCATCAACGCTGCACAATTCATGCCATGCTACCGCTCTCAACGCCACGCGCCCCGTGGCCGCTTTGTTACACTGCGCCAGCGCTGAAGCGGTGCAGGATGCACGACGCTGGTGCATTGCCTTAACGTCGGCGCGACGGATAGTGCTGAATCAGGCGGTGGCGATAGTGCTGCCAGCAACGGAAACTTCCGTAAGCAAATAACCCGGCGGTAATAGCAAGAATCATATAAATCATCTGTCGCTCCTGTAAGGTTTCTCGTGCAGGAACGCAGTATGCTGTGCCAGCCAGCGATCAACTTCAAGCAGCTTTAGACGGTTTTACAAGCGAGTTATGCTTTGTAATAGGCTGTAGTAATGAGTTACAGACGAGGAATTGATGAATTTTCAGAACATTCTGCTGACAGGCATGGTAGCACTGCTGCTGAGCGGGTGCGAGCAAAAACCGGCGCAGCAGGCGCTGGTGCTGGAAGGCAAAACCATGGGAACGGTGTGGCGCGTGAGTCTGGCGGGCGTGGATTCTCAGCGTAAAGCCGCGCTGCAGCAGGCGATTCAGCAGCAGCTCGATCGCGACGATGGCGAACTCTCCACCTGGAAAAAGGACTCGGTGCTGTCGCGCTTCAACCAGTATCAGGGGCAGGATCCCCAGCCGGTCAGTGCCGATATGGCCGATATCGTCACCCGCGCGCTGCGCATCGGCCAGCTGACCGGCGGCGCGATGGACATTACCGTCGGACCGCTGGTGAATCTGTGGGGCTTTGGCCCGGCGCAGCAGCCGGCGCATACGCCATCGGATGCCGCTATTGCCGCCGCCAAAGCGCAGACCGGCCTGCAGCACCTGCGCGTGATTGAAACGGTGAACGGCCAGTGGCTGCAGAAAGATCTGCCTGGCCTGTATGTTGATCTCTCCACCATGGGCGAAGGCTACGCCACCGATCACCTGGCGCGGCTGATGGAGCAGCAGGGCATCACTAATTATCTGGTGTCGGTGGGCGGGGCGGTGCTGAGTCGCGGCCTGAATGCCAGCCAGCAGCCGTGGCGGGTCGCCATCCAGAAACCGACCGATCGCGAGAACGCGGTGGAGGCACGCGTCGATCTGCAGGGGCACGGAATCAGCACCTCCGGCAGCTATCGCAACTATTATGAACTGGATGGCAAACGCATCTCGCACGTGATCGATCCGGCCAGCGGCCGACCCATCGATCACCGGCTGGTCTCAGCCACGGTGATTGCCACCACCGCGCTGGAAGCCGACGGCTGGGACACCGGGCTGATGGTGCTCGGCACCGAGCGTGCCAAAGCGCTGGCGCTGAAACAGCATCTGGCGGTGTATCTGATTACGAAGCAGGGCGACGGCTTCAGCCACTGGATGTCGCCACAGTTCAAATCGTTTCTTATCGATCAGCCCTGACCTGACAGGAGGTAACTGTGCTGGATCTATTTAGTGAGGATGCGCCATGGCAGGAACCGCTGGCCGAGGGCGCGGTGATTCTGCGTCGCCGGGCGCGCGAGCAGGCCGATGCGCTGCTGACGGCGATTCATGACGTCGCGGCCCTTAACCCGTTTGCCCATCGCATCACGCCGGGTGGACATCGCATGTCAGTCGCCATGACCAACTGCGGCGATTTCGGCTGGTCGACCGATTCGCGCGGTTACCAGTACACCGAACAGGATGTCAGCAGCGGCCGTAAATGGCCGCCGATGCCCGCGCTGTTCCGCACGCTGGCGCAGCAGACCGCGCAGGAGGCCGGCTTTGCCGGTTTCAATCCGGACGCCTGCCTGATTAACCGCTATGAGCCCGGCGCCAAACTGACGCTGCATCAGGATAAGGATGAGAAAGACTTACGCCAGCCGATTGTCTCGGTGTCGCTTGGCCTGCCGGCCGTTTTTCAGTTTGGCGGTTTCGAGCGCGGCGATGCAACGCAGCGCGTGCTGCTGGAGCACGGCGATATCGTGGTGTGGGGCGGTCCGTCGCGCCTGCGCTATCACGGCATTTTGCCGCTAAAAGCGGGCATCCATCCGCAGGCTGGCGCGTTCCGTTACAACCTGACCTTCCGCCGCGCCCAGTAACCGTAAAACGGATGAGAATTATTCTTGCCTTCACCCGAAGCGCCATTAAACTGCAGGCTGCCTGGTTGACCTCTGGATAATTTTTAATGGCATTGCTTCAGGTTGTTTTTCGCCAGTACCGCTGGCCGTTTATCGGCGTGATTGTGCTGACGCTGCTCAGCGCCGCGCTGGGTATCGGGCTAATCGCCTACATCAATAATGAACTGATCGTAGCAGTCAATACCTCGCTCACCGTGCTGCCGGGCTTTCTCGCCCAGCTGTTTCTGCTGATGGCGGTGACGCTGGCGTCGCAGCTGGCGCTGACTCAGCTCGGCCACCATTTCGTCTGCCGGCTGCGCAGTGAGTTTATCAAACGGATCCTGGATACCCGGGTGGAGCGCATTGAGCAGCTTGGCAGCGCCTCAGCTGCTGGCCGGGCTGACCAGCGACGTGCGCGCCATCACCATCGCGTTTGTGCGCCTGCCGGAGCTGGTGCAGGGCATCATTATTACGCTGGGTTCGTGCGATCTATCTGGCGTGGCTGTCACCGCAAAATGCTGGTGATCACTGCGCTGTGGATGGCGGTGACGCTGATCGGCGGCTGGCTGCTGGTGTCGCGCGTCTATCAGCACATGGCGAAGCTGCGCGAAACCGAGGACAAGCTCTACAACGATTTCCAGACGGTCCTGGAAGGGCGCAAAGAGCTGCAGCTTAACCGCGAGCGTGCCGGGCATATTTACGACACCGTGTATCAGGAAAATGCCACGGATTACCGTCATCACATTATTCGCGCCGATACCTTCCATCTCAGCGCGGTGAACTGGTCGAACATTATGATGCTCGGCGCGATTGGCCTGGTGTTCTGGATGGCCAACAGTCTGGGCTGGGCCGATACCACCGTTGCGGCGACCTATTCGCTGACGCTGCTGTTCCTGCGCACGCCGCTGCTGTCGGCAGTTGGCGCGTTGCCGACGCTGCTGAGCGCACAGGTGGCATTGCGGAAAATTAATACCTTCGATCTGGCCCCCTATAGCGCCGGTTTCAACGCGCTGCCGACGGTGAGCGACTGGCAGACGCTGGAGCTGCGCGACGTCTGTTTCCATTATGGCGAGCACGGTTTTGCCGTCGGGCCGATCAACCTGACGCTGCGCCGCGGCGAACTGGTGTTTCTGATTGGCGGTAACGGCAGCGGTAAATCTACGCTGGCGATGCTGCTGACCGGGCTGTATCAGCCGCATTCAGGCCGCCTGCTGCTGGACGGTAAAGAGGTGGACTGGCATAACCTTGAAGATTATCGCAAGCTCTTCTCGGCGGTGTTCACCGACGTCCACCTGTTTGATCGCCTGATTCGTCGCGGTGGTGAGCCGGCTAATCCGGCGCTGGTGCAGCAGTGGCTGGAACGGCTGAAAATGCAGGACAAGCTGAAGCTGGAAGGCAACCGGGTTCTCAACCTGAAGCTGTCGAAAGGGCAGAAAAAGCGCGTGGCGCTGCTGCTGGCGCTGGCGGAAGAGCGCGATATCCTGCTGCTTGATGAGTGGGCGGCCGATCAGGACCCGCATTTCCGCCGCAACTTCTACCGCGAGCTGCTGCCGCTGGCTTCAGGCGTCCGGCAAAACCATGTTCGCCATCAGCCATGACGATCACTACTTTATTCATGCCGACCGGCTGCTGGAGATGCGCGATGGGCAGTTAAGCGAGCTGACCGGCCGCGAGCGCGAAATGGCCACGCTGGACGCCGTCAAACGCACCGATACCGGCCATTGACGGCTGGCGGCAAAGCTTAGCAAAAACCCTTATTGGGCAGGACGTTGTCAGCGGGATACAGTGAATGGCAGCAGAGATCCTCGTCTCTGCCTCCCTGGAACACTTCTGTCGTCTTGTGTTGTCACCGGCCCGGGCTCATTCCGCGCCGGTTTTTTATTGCGTGCAGGCCGGGTGAGTGAGCAGTGTGACCACGCGCGCCGGCTGCAGCCAGAAGCGTGCATCCAGCACGGTGCTGTGGGTAAATTCCGCGCTGAAATCCTGACACAGCTGCAGCCTGGCGCGCTGCTGCGGCAGGTCGAGATCGATCAGCGCAGCCTGATGAAACGCCATGGGCTGATGCAGCCGCGGCCATAGCGCCTTATAAAGACTCTCTTTCAGCGAAAACAGCAGCGTTGCCGTCTGCGCAAAGGGCAGCGGCTGGCCCTCAAGCAGCGCGCGCTCCTGCGCGTTCATCAGCAGTTCCGCCGTGTCCTGCGCGGTTTCCTCTGCCATCACCTGCTCAACATCAATACCCACATACAATGCCTCGCGCGTCGCGGCCATCACCACGCAGTCATGGCTGTGCGACAGCGAAGCACGGATGCCTGCCGGCCAGCACGGTGAGCGATCCGGCGCGTTGTGCAGCACAAAATCAGTGATTCCCAGCTGCGCCAGCTGTTGCCGCACCAGCCAGCGGCTGGCGAGATATTCAATTTTGCGTTTGCTGGTTGCCTGCTGTAGTGCAGACGGCAGCGGCAGTTGCCACTGCGCAGGTAAAGCGGCGTGCCACTGTTGCCGATCAAAGCGGCACCACGCCAGCGACAGCGATTCAGCGGTGTGGCCAGCGGCGGTGATAAAACCACAAGCGGGCAGCGGCAGGGATGTTTCGGCTGAGAACATAACGAGTAACGGCTGATGGAAAAGCGTGTTTTACCAGTCAGCCGCGGGCAGAGCAAGCCGAAAAGGCTGCTGCGGGTTAGCGATTTGGCGGGATAGCGAAGCTCTTCATCTGCACCACAAAATGGTGGTGGCCTTTGGTAATGCGTGCACCACGGTCGCACCAGTGGCTCGCCAGGCGGAAGAAATCATCGCTGCCAATATCATACGCCAGCTCCACTTTGCTGATGCCTGAGTGCAGGAGTTCTTCCGCATCCTGCAGGTTTTTTGCTTTGATGACCATAACGAGATTCCATCAAATAAACGGGAGCTTTAGGGTAGGGTAAATCTGTGACAGTTTTGTTTCACTTTAATGAATTGCTGTCACAAATCAGTAAAAACGTGATCCCGGTCGGCTTTGCTGACTTCAGTTAAGTACCTGATTCGCAGCATGAATGAAGTGAGATGCGAGATTATGCTGCAGGATTTTGCACCCTGAACAGTAAGGTCAGGGCCTGTCGCAGTGGTGACGAAGAGCCGCGTCTGGCGCGGTAATGGTGCCGTCATCTTAAACCTCTATCCTTCCTGTGGTGGCTGTATTATGAAGCCCATCACACATCGATAGCCGCTTCGTTTAACCGGGGTAAAGCGTGGGCGTAACATGCTGGTGGCTGACGAAGAGGCTAAGGAGCGAACGATGCAAAAACTGGCTGGCATAATGTTACTGGGTTGCATGAGCGTAGGCGCTGCAAAGGCAGCGGATCTCAGCTTCCAGAATGCGCAGGGCAATATTGAAGTGGTGCCCGGCAAACCCACCTTTGTGCATAAACTGCACTACCGCAAACTCTATGATGAAAAGCCGTTCCCGGATGCGGTGATTTATTACTACAGCAACGGGGTGTATAAAATCCTGTCGCAGGGCGAAAATCATTATGGCCTCTACGTGATGCAGGGCAGCGTTGAGGACCAGAGTTACACCATCCGCTATATTTCAGCGCCGTCAAAAGACTGGGGCAACAAAACCGCCTTCCATCAGCTCACCTTTGTGAATGGCGCGCAGGCAAAGGTGTTTATTCAAAACGCGATTACCGATACCGGTGAGCAGATCGCCCAGCAAAACGGCGAGTTTTTGCTGCAGGATCACGATCCCGCAAACGCGGCGCCAGACCGCTGGGATGATGAATTGAAAATCCAGCGCTGACGGTCAAAGCCTCCCCTCTGCGCCGCAACCGTTACGGATCGGGTTGCGGCGCCCGATGTGCCAGCGTTAGCAAAGATTTTCCCTATCCCAGCGAGAATTGTTTCCGGCTGGCAACGCGGCCAAATCTCGATAATTATCAGGGCATGACTAAATATCGTGTAAGAGTGGGTTTTCACAACCCCTCAGCCCTGACCTTCAGGCAGCTGGATGAAATCCTGGAACCGCAACGCTTCTGGCGCAGCGACACGCGCAGCGGTACGTTTCGCTACTTCATGGAGTATGAATATGAGTCGGAAGTGCGCGATATCTGCGAAGTGTGCGAGCTGGCTTATTCGCAGGCGTGTAAGGTGAAGAAATGCCCGCTGATTCTGGTGCAACCCTGCGAGGCAGAGGTTTCACTCAGCGTCAACGATTGAGATTCGCCGCAGCGAATCTCAATCCGGCTGGCATCATGCCGCCATTTTACGGCACTCTTCTGCACAGCGCTGACAGGCCTGAGCGCATTGCTGGCAGTGCTGGTGTTGATGCTGCTGGCACGACTGCGCGCACTGCTGGCAGATGTCGGCGCAGAACTGACAGAGCTGCTGCACCGATGCACTGTTTAGCGCCATGAACTGCGCCGTGAGGCGACAGGTATTGGCGCACTGCATATCCAGCCTGATGCATTCGCGCATCATCTCCACATTTTCCTCATCCAGACAGGATGTTGCGCAGTGGTCGCACGCGGCTGCGCACAGATAACAAGCCTCCACGCAGCGTTTATATTCATCAAGCATGTTTCCTCCTTGCATTGGTGATTAACCGTTTAATCCTGGAAAGGATTGGTCATTATGCAATGAAGGAAAGCGTTAGGATTTATTACCGCGCTGTGCTTAACGCCGCGATTTTACAGCAGAAAATAAAAAACCAGCCATAAGAGGCTGGTTTTCAATGTGATTTTGGTCGGCACGAGAGGATTTGAACCTCCGACCCCCGACACCCCATGACGGTGCGCTACCAGGCTGCGCTACGTGCCGACGCATGGAAGGAATACTACTCGATTCCGTTTCGAATGCAAGGGAATGCCGGCCGCTTAACTGGTTTATAATTAATCAGTTAGCGATAAAACGTTTCTCATCCGTCAGAACCTGCAGCAGCAGGCTCAGCTGCGGTTTCTGGTCCTTCAGCCGTTCACCCTGCAGATTATACGTCTGATAGTTCCCGTTGCTGTTCAGCACCAGCGTCAGCTTCGGCGTGGTCACCACCAGCGTGTTACCGTCTGCTGCCGTCACCCAGTTATGGCGGCGTACCGCGCGGCAAAGAGATCCTGCCCCTGAGAATACTCGTTAGCTGGCGTGCTGACGTGCAGCAGGCGCTGCATCAGGGTGGTCATCACATCTTTATGTTCGGTGAGCATATTGATGCGCTGCGCCGGCGTTCCCGGCCAGTGGATCACCAGCGGAACGTGCAGGGCTCGCGCGATTGACCAGATCTATCGCTGCTTCTCTCGCTCAGCCTAACGGTCATGGCGCCCTGCGCCGTCCGATCACGACCACGCCGTGTTATCCAGCTTGCCTCATTCACGCGCAGCGCATCCAGCACGCGGCGCGATTTGTGCATCAACATCGCCTGCCGCCCGGCGCATATAGCGGCGCGCAAAGCCAGCCTGGTTGCTGTCGTTAAGCGTTGTGCCGTTAAACGCAACCCACGAGAACCAGCGGTTATCTTCCTGCGCATAGCGCTGCAGCCAGTTTATCCACTGCGTCGCCGTGGTGCTCGTCAGGCTGGGTATCCGGCCTGCGCGCAGGCAAAGAGAGAAATCAGAGAGCAGCGCCTGGCGGTACAGCGGGCTGTTGAAGCCGTCCGAAGAGAACAAGCCTAACTGATAACCCTGCTGATTAAGCCCGGTGATCAGCGCCGCAGGAATGCGCGCCGACAGCACGCCGTCCATGTATCCGGCAGAAATGCCATAGAACAGGCCAAAAATGCCCGTATCGGTTGAGTTACCGGAACTCATATGCTGGGTAAACGACACGTTCTGACTCGCGAAATCGGCCAGCGCAGGCATCTGCTTCTCGTAACGAGGAATAGTTGAGGCCATCGACGGTAATCAGCAGGACGTTTTGCCCGCGACCCATATCGCGATAGCGCAGATCGCTCAGCGGATACTGCACGCGACACCGCTTCCGGATTACCCTGTTCCACCAGACGGCGCTGGTACTCCTGCGCATCCAGCAGGCCGTGTTTCTCCAGGAAACGACGGGCCGTCATCGGATAAGAGAGCGGCAGGTTAGCGCGCTGCATGGTAATCGGGCGATAGAAGTTCGCATCCGCCCAGATATACATCAGGTGCGAACTGATAAAGAAGACGACGAAAAAGAGCGCGGCCACGGGCTTCGCGTAATGGCGGCGTCGGGTCAGGCTGCGCAGCTTTTGCCAGCTCCAGGTGGCAAACAGCATCTCAATCAGCAGGATCACCGGAACGCTGATAAACATCAGCTGCCAGTCGCGGGCCGTTTCGTTCTGGTCGGGGTTGATCACCAGTTCCCAGACGATAGGGTTGAGATGCAGGTGGAAACGGGTGAACACTTCACTGTCGATAAGCAGCAGCGTCATCCCCACCGTCGCAAGGATAGCGGACAAGAATCGCATCAGACGCTGCGACATGACGATAAACGTCAAGGGGAACAGGATCAGCAGATAGGTGGCGAAAACCAAAAAGCTAAAGTGACCGACAACGCTTATCCAGGAGTAGATACGCCCGGTGAGCGTTGTTGGCCAGTCTGCGACAAACAGATAACGACAGCCAATGACCGTCGCCAACAGAATGTTGAACAGGGCAAACCAGTGCCCCCAGCTGACCATCTGGGAGACTTTTTCACGGTAGCGCTGACGATTCGTCACCATAAACTGTTGTTCGTTTCCCTTAATGGGCCTGGTCGTTGCTGACGGATGACTGTAACGCCTGGGCGAAAGATTTGGCGATCGCCTGACGCTGAGCCGGAGCAACGCTGGTGTTGATAAGGTTGGTGACCATATTTCCCAAAACCATCAGGGAGAGATCGGTCGGCGTTTTATGTTTTTCCAGTACGTTGACCAGCTCACTGAGCAGTTGTTCAACGTGTTCATCACTGTAGCGGGAATGTTGTGGCATAAATCAAAATCAGTTTGTTGATGAAAGGGCAACATATTACCGTAGCAACAGCTTTTTTTCCCCTTTTTTATCAGTTGTTGCACACATGTCCTGGTGGTGGTTGAATACCGCCCGGTCTAAAAGGAGAGTTTATCATGAGTCTGGAAATCAACCAGATTGCCTTGCACCAGCTTATCAAGCGTGATGAGCAAACCCTTGAAGTGGTGCTGCGCGATTCGTTACTGGAACCCACGGCAACCGTTGTGGAAATGATGGCGGAAGAGCTGCATCGCGTCTACAGCGCCAAAAATAAAGCCTATGGTCTGTTCAGCGAAGAGAGTGAGCTGGCGGATAGCCTGCGCCTGCAGCGTCAGGGCGAAGAGGATTTCCTGGCGTTTAGCCGCGCGGCAACCGGGCGTCTGCGCGACGAGCTGGCGAAATATCCGTTCGCCGACGGCGGTATTGTGCTGTTCTGCCACTATCGCTACCTGGCGGTGGAGTATCTGCTGGTGACCGTGCTGAACAACTTAAGCAGCATGCGCGTGAACGAGCAGCTGGACATCAGCTCCACGCACTATCTGGATATCAACCATGCGGATATTGTGGCGCGTATTGATTTGACCGAGTGGGAAACCAATCCGGAGTCGACCCGCTACCTGACCTTCCTGAAGGGGCGGGTGGGGCGCAAAGTGGCGGATTTCTTTATGGACTTCCTCGGCGCCAGCGAAGGCCTGAACGCCAAAGCGCAGAACAAAGGGCTGCTGCAGGCGGTAGATGACTTCACCGCGGAGGCGCAGCCTGGATAAATCTGAACGCCAGACCGTAGCGCCAGCAGGTTTACAGCTACTGCAACGAGCAGCTGCAGGCGGGCGAAGAGATTGAGCTGGAATCGCTCTCAAAAGAGCTGGCGGGCGTCAGCGAAGTAAGCTTCCAGGAGTTTACCGCAGGAAAAGGGCTATGAGCTGGAAGAGAGTTTCCCGGCGGATCGCAGCACGCTGCGTCAGTTAACCAAATTTGCCGGCAGCGGCGGTGGGTTAACCCTCAACTTTGATGCCATGCTGCTGGGCGAACGCATCTTCTGGGATCCGGCCACCGATACGCTGACCATCAAAGGTACGCCGCCGAACCTGCGCGATCAGCTGCAGCGCCGCACGTCTGGCGGTAAATAACAGCCCGCCATTTGCGCCCCACATAAAAAAACCCCGCCGAAGCGGGGTTTTTTCGACAAGTTTGCGATTACGCGCGAACGAAGTCGATGTGAGTCAGTTTTGGCTTGAACGCGTGACGCTGAACAGCCTGAACTTTCACTTTTTCTTCTTTACCGCCAACAACGATGGTCAGAACTTCGCTGTAGAACTCAGCTTTGGTCTGCATGTTCCACAGTTTGTCGTGATCCAGTTCGATAGCAACTGGAGCAGCTTCGCCACCGTAAACGATAGCCGGGAACTTGTTAGCGGCGCGCAGGCGGCGGCTCGCACCCTTACCCTGCACGTTACGTACTTCTGCTTCGATAGTAAACATTGATTTCTCTCTGTATTTAAAACCCTACTACAGGCGACCCAGCAGCAGGTGAGTGTTCTGCCCCACGGATGTGAAGCGGGCGGCATTTTATACTCAAATGCCCCGCACATCAATGAAAAGTCCCGTTAACCGCGCAATTCATTTGCCCGACGGAAGCGACCTTCATAGTCAAAGACCTTTTCGCGCACCTGCCAGAACTGGCCTTTCTTGCGGGCGACCACAAAATCGGGATGGCGCAGCAGCGCCTGCTGAGGCACGATATCCGCCACGGTTATCCAGCGCAGCGGCACGCCAGGCGTGCGGGTATGCGGGCGGATAAACAGCTGCTCAAAGGCCGTGCGCTGGGCAGGCGTCTGCAGCCGGAAGCGCTCGCTGACGTCGGCGCCATCCTCATCGTAATAGGTGATTTTCAGCCACTCGCCTTTTTCATCCGCGCCGGGCTGCAGCGCCATGCCGGAGCAGCGCAGCACCAGCGCATCTTTCAGCTTCAGCGCCGCTTTCAGCATGTCGTCCGGGTCGACCAGCACCGTGTCGCACTCGCGGCAGCGGCGGGCGGCGATATCATTTTCGGCGTTGCACTGCGGGCAGTTTTTAAAGCGGAAACGGAAATCGCACTGCTCGCGATTGCCCTCATCATCTTCAAACCAGCCCTGACAGCGGCGACCAAAGTGTTCAATCAGCGTGCCGTCGGCGGTGGTTTTTCCCCAGAAGGTGTTGGCAAAGCCGCAGGCCGGGCAAAACACCTGCACCGGCACGTTGTCGCTTTTGCCTTTCGGCGCGCCCACTTCCGGGGCGTACAGAGATCGTGCGGGTTGCCGGCGTAATCCAGGATCAGGCAGTCGGTTTTGCCCGGTGCCAGGCGCAGGCCGCGGCCGACAATTTGCTGATACAGGCTGACGGATTCCGTCGGGCGCAGAATGGCAATCAGATCGACGTGCGGGGCGTCAAACCCGGTGGTCAACACCGAGACGTTAACCAGGTAGCGGAACTGCTGGGCTTTGAAAGCCTCAATCAGCCTGTCGCGCTCCGGGCCGGGCGTTTCGCCAGTGATCAGCGCCGCGTCGTCAGCGGGTAGCAGGCCGGTGATTTCGCGCGCGTGCTCGACGGTGGCAGCAAAAATCATCACCCCTTTGCGCGTTTGCGCGAACTCATCAATCTGGCTGATGATATGCGGCGTGATGCGCTTCTGCTTTTTCAGTTCGCGGTTAAGATCCGCCTCGCTGAACAGCCCGTTGCTCTGCGCCTGTAAGCGGCTGAAATCGTACTGCACGACCGGCATATCCAGCCGCTCGGGCGGCGTCAGATAGCCGTGCTTAATCATGTAGCGCAGCGGAAGTTCATAGATGCAGTCGCTGAACAGCGCTTTCTCGTCGCCGCGCACCATGCCGTGATAATGAAAGCGGTAGATCCAGCCTTTGCCCAGACGAAACGGGGTGGCCGTCAGGCCCAGCAGGCGCAAGTGAGGGTTCACCTCGTTCAGGTGGGTGAGGATTTGCTGATACTGGCTGTCGTCGTCATCGCTGATGCGGTGACACTCGTCGACAATCAGCAGCGAAAACTCGCTGCGAAACAGATCCAGGTTGCGGGCCACCGACTGTACGCTGCCGAACACCACTTTGCCGTGGCTCTCCTTGCGCTTCAGCCCGGCGGCGAAAATGTCGGCTTCCAGCCCCAGCGCCAAATATTTGGCATGGTTTTGCGCCACCAGCTCTTTGACGTGGGCCAGCACCAGCACGCGACCACGCGCCAGGCGCGCCAGTTCGGCGATCACCAGGCTTTTGCCTGCGCCGGTCGGGAGCACAATCGCCGCCGGTTCCCGGTGTTTACGGAACCAGGCGAGGGTGGCGTCAACGGCTTCCTGCTGATAGGGACGAAGTGTAAAAGTCATGGGGTCTCGGCTTCTTTCGGGAACGGACGCCGCATATAGTATGCCATGAAAGTGGCTGAAACGCAGGATCGGCACTATTAGCAGGCGAAGGTTCAGGCTATACTGCCCACACTTTTTCAACGGTTAACCCTGCTCTCAATTATGCCGTGGCCGCCGCGCTACGCTGTAAATGATTTACCGGGCAAATGCCGTTTCAGTTCCACGCTCCGCACTAATACAGGCTAAAAAGATTTCATGCGACTTGATAAGTTTATCGCTCAGCAACTCGGCGTAAGCCGCGCTATTGCCGGGCGCGAAATTCGCGCCAGCCGCGTTACCGTGGATGGCGACATTGTGCGAGACAGCGCGTTCAAACTGCAGCCTGACCATCAGGTTGAGTACGACGGCAATCCGCTGACCCAGCAGCACGGTCCGCGCTATTTCATGCTCAATAAGCCGGAAGGCTATGTCTGCTCAACGGACGATCCGGATCACCCGACGGTGCTCTATTTCCTCGACGAACCGGTGGCGCACAAGCTGCACGCCGCGGGGCGCCTCGATATCGACACCACCGGGCTGGTGCTGATGACCGATGACGGTCAGTGGTCGCATCGCATCACCTCTCCGCGCCATCACTGCGAGAAAACCTATCTGGTGACGCTGGAGTCGCCGGTGGTGATGACACGGCAGAGCAATTTGCGAAAGGCGTTCAGCTGCATAATGAAAAAGATCTGACCAAACCGGCGGTGCTGGAAGTGATCACCTCGACGAGAAAGCCGTGCGCCTGACCATCAGCGAAGGGCGCTACCATCAGGTGAAACGTATGTTTGCCGCGGTGGGGAACCACGTTGTGGGCCTGCACCGCGAACGCATCGGTGCGATTGCGCTCGATCCCGACCTTGGCGCCAGGCGAATACCGTCCGCTGACGGAAGAAGAGATCGCCAGCGTCGGTCTGCCTTCGCATTAATTTCAGGAGAACTCTGTGACCACCAGGCCACACTCGTCGTTCAAAATTGTGTTCATTCTTGGCCTGCTGGCGATGCTGATGCCGCTGTCTATCGATATGTATCTGCCTGCGCTGCCGGTGATTTCCGCGCAGTTTGGCGTACCGGCGGGCAGCGCGCAGATGACGCTCAGCACCTATATTCTCGGTTTCGCCCTCGGACAGCTGTTTTATGGCCCGATGGCCGACAGCCTCGGGCGCAAACCGGTGATTCTGGGCGGGACGCTGGTCTTTGCCGCCGCAGCGGTCGCCTGTGCGCTGGCGCAGAGTATCGATCAGCTGATCGCCATGCGCTTCCTGCACGGGCTGGCCGCGGCCGCGGCAAGCGTGGTGATCAACGCCCTGATGCGCGATATCTACCCGAAAGAAGAGTTCTCCCGCATGATGTCGTTTGTCATGCTGGTGACCACGATTGCGCCGCTGGTGGCCCCGATGGCGGGTGGTGCGGTGCTGGTGTGGTTTAGCTGGCATGCGATTTTCTGGATCCTGGCCCTGGCCGCACTGCTGGCCTCGGCGATGATTTTCTTCTTTATTGATGAAACGCTGCCCGTCGAGCGCCGCCAGAAATTTCACATTCGAACCACGATGGGTAACTTTGCCTCGCTGTTTCGCCACAAACGGGTGCTGAGCTACATGCTGGCGAGCGGGTTCAGCTTTGCCGGAATGTTCTCCTTCCTGAGCGCCGGGCCGTTTGTCTATATCGAACTGAACCACGTTTCGCCGCAGCACTTTGGCTATTACTTTGCGCTCAACATCGTGTTCCTGTTTGTCATGACCATCATTAACAGCCGCTTTGTCCGCCGGGTGGGCGCGCTGAACATGTTCCGCGCCGGGCTGTGGATCCAGTTTGTGATGGCGATCTGGCTGGTGGTGAGCGCGTTCCTGGGCGTGGGGTTCTGGGCGCTGGTGGTCGGCGTGGCGGCGTTTGTCGGCTGCGTGTCGATGGTCTCGTCCAATGCGATGGCGGTGATCCTCGATGAGTTCCCGCATATGGCGGGGACCGCATCGTCGCTGGCGGGGACGTTCCGCTTCGGCATCGGCGCGATCGTTGGCGCGTTGCTTTCGATGGCCACCTTTAACACCGCCTGGCCGATGCTGTGGGCGATGGCGTTTTGCGCAACCAGCTCCATCCTCTTCTGTCTTTACGCCAGCCGGCCGCGAAGCCACAAAACCGCAGCATGATGGCCCGGCAGGGCCTATGCTGAGCCTGCTTGTTCATTTCAACCTAACAACTGATTTGCCCCTCGTCCGCTTACTCTCGCTCTGTTTGTTTATTTTATGTAAAATCTATTTATGTAAAAAGTCACATCATTGTATTTAAAAAGGTTGAGTTAGATCGCAGAAACGGGTACATATAGCGCCGACGCGAGCGCTCGCAACCATACCATAAAGGCACACGCTGTGCTGAATACGTGCAGGCTCCTTGGCGGATGATGTGTTACTAGTAAGGATGTAACCCGATAAACCGTCGTTGTGAAGTAAATTTTGCTTCCGGGGAACGAACGTGAATACATTACAACTCTCCATTGTCCATCGCTTGCCCCAGAGCTACCGCTGGTCGGCGGGTTTTGCAGGTTCGAAAGTTGAACCGATTCCGCAAAACGTCGCGGCTGTGAGAATTGCCTGGTTGCGCTCAAGCTGCTGAGCCCGATGATGGACATCCGGCGCTGGAGATCCTGGAGCAGCTAGCAGGCGCTGACGAGATCAGTCGAAGTGGACAGCTCCGTGCTGGAGTGTGAAGGGGAGCCGTGCCTGTTTGTGAAAAGCCAGGACGAATTCGCCGCGACCTGCCGTCTGAAAAACTTTGGCGTTGCAATTGCTGAGCCTTTCTCCGGCCAGTATCCGTTTTAAGCGCTAGTCTGCCGCCGAGCAGCTGGCGCGTGTAGCTCTGCGTTGGCGCAGTAAATACGCGCTGGCAATCACCCTGTTCGACCACCTCACCCTGTCGCAACACAATCACCTGATGGCACAGCGCCCGCACCACCTGCAGATCGTGGCTGATAAAAATATAGGCCAGCCGGTGCTTTTCCTGTAACCCTTTCAACAGCGCCAGGATCTGCGCCTGCACGGTTCTGTCCAGCGACGAGGTCGGTTCATCCAGAATAATCAGCTCCGGTTTCAGGATCAGCGCGCGGGCAATGGCGATGCGCTGGCGCTGTCCGCCGGAAAATTCCGCCGGGTAGCGGTGGCGGGTCTCGGGATCTAAGCCCACCTCCGCCATCACCCGCATGACCTCCTGTTCCCGCTGTTGCGCGCTCAGCTGAGGCTGATGAACGCGCAGGCCCTCTTCGATAATCTGCAATACGCTGAGGCGTGGGTTGAGCGAGGAGTTGGGATCCTGAAACACCACCTGCATGCGGGGCCGCACCGGCAGCATCTGCCGGCGGTTCCAGCGGTGCAGCGGCATACCGTCAAACAGGATCTCGCCCTGCGAGGCAATCAAGCGCAGCAGTGCCAGGCCGGTGGTGCTTTTGCCCGAACCGGATTCGCCCACCAGCCCCAGGGATTCGCCCGGACGCAGCGAAAAGCGGATATTTTTCAGCACGGCGTTCTGGTCGACCACGATGCGCCGCAGAATGCCTTTGCGGATCGGGAAAGAGAGACCGGCAAATCAGTAACCCGCAGCAGCGGTGTGCTGTCTGCCGCGAGTGGCACCGGGTCGCCGGAAGGCTCGCTGTCGAGCAGGCGCTGCGTATAGGGGTGCTGCGGCGGCGTTCAGCAGCGTGGATGCGGTATTCTGTTCAACGCAGCGTCCGTTTTGCATCACCGCCACGCTGTCGGCCAGCTTTCTCACAATGCTCAGGTTGTGGGTGATAAACAGCAGGCTCATGTTCAGCTCGTCACGCAGCTCCCGCAGCAGCTGTAAGAATCTGCGCCTGCACCGTGACGTCCAGCGCCGTGGTGGGCTCGTCGGCAATCAGCAGTTCCGGGCCGCGTCAGCAGGGCCATGGCGATCATCACCCGCTGGCGCTCGCCGCCGGAGAGCTGGTGCGGAAAATCATTCAGCCGTTTGGCCGCGTTGCGTATGCCTGTCCGTTCCAGACAATCCAGAATCTCCCCGCGCGCGGCTTCTTTGCGCATGCCCCGGTGCAGGGAGAGCACTTCATAGAGCTGTTTTTCCAGGGTGTGCAGCGGGTTGAGCGAGACCATCGGCTCCTGGAAAATCATCGCGATTTTGTTGCCGCGGATCCCGCGCAGGGTCTCACGTTCGCTGGCCTGCAGCAGCAGCGAGCTGCCGTGAAACAGAATATCCCCTTGCGGGTAGCTCACCGGCGGAGAAGGCAGCAGGCGCAGGATGGAGAGCGCCGAAACGCTCTTGCCTGAGCCGGATTCACCCACCAGCGCCAGCGTTTCGCCGCGCTGGATCTGCAGCGACAGGTCTTCCACCACGCGGCGCGTCTCGCCGCGTTCCTTTGAGTAAAAAGGCAATCGACAGGTGCTATCAATACCGATAGAGAAGGGGGCTGCGTCATCTTATACCGCCTTGTTCGGATCGAAGGCATCGCGCACGGCTTCGCCGATAAAAATCAGCAGCGAAAGCAGCACGGCCACGGAAAGAAAGGCGGTAATGCCCAGCCACGGTGCCTGCAGGTTGTTCTTGCCCTGCAGCAACAGTTCGCCCAGCGACGGCGAGCCCAGCGGCAGGCCGAAGCCGAGAAAGTCCAGCGAGGTGAGGGTGGTGATGGAGCCGCACAGAATAAACGGCAGGAAGGTCAGGGTCGCGACCATGGCGTTGGGCAGCATGTGGCGGAAGATGATGCCCGCGGTCGCTCACGCCCAGCGCCTGCGCGGCGCGGATATAGTCAAAGTTACGGGTGCGCAGGAACTCGGCGCGCACCACGCCCACCAGCGCTCATCCAGCCGAACAGCACGGTGATGCCAGTAACAGCCACCAGAAGTTGGGCTGCACCACGCTGGAAAGCAGGATCAGCAGGAACAGCGTCGGCATACCCGACCAGACTTCAATGAAGCGCTGACCCAACAGGTCAATCCTGCCGCCGTAGTAGCCCTGCACGGCACCCGCCACGACGCCCATCACGCTGGAGAAGAGCGTCAGCATCAGCCCAAAGAGAATCGAAATCCGCGTGCCGTAGAGGATGCGCGCCAGCACGTCGCCGCCGTTGGCATCGGTTCCCAGCCAGTTTTGCGCGGAGGGCGGAGAAGGGAAGGGCACGTCGGTGGCGAAGTTAATGCTGTTGGCGCCAAAGCGCATCGGCGCCCACAGCGCCCAGCCCGTGCTGATCAATCTGCTGGCGCAGCCACGGATCCTGATACTCCGCCGGCGTGGCAAACGGGCCGCCGAAGTCGCTTTCACTGTAGTTGGCCAGCACCGGGACATACCAGCGGTCGTTAAAGTGCACCAGCAGCGGTTTGTCGTTGGCGATCAGCTCCGCGCACAGGCTCAGGACAAACAGGACGGCAGCAAAAATCCACAGCGACCAGTAGCCGCGGCGGTTGTGGCGAAAGCGCGCCCAGCGGGCCTGGTTGACGGGGCTTAAACGCGGCATCATCGGCCCTCAAAATCGATTCGGGGATCGACCAGCGTATAGCTGATATCGCTGACGATATTCAGCAGCAGGCCAATCAGGGTGAAAATATAGAGCGTGCCAAACATCACCGGGTAATCGCGCGACACGGTGGCTTCATAGCCCAGCAGGCCCAGGCCGTTGAGCGAGAACATCACCTCAATCAGCAGCGAGCCGGTAAAAAACATGCTGATGAACGTGGCCGGAAACCCGGCAATCACCAGCAGCATGGCGTTGCGGAACACGTGGTTCCACATGATGCGCTTCTCGCCCAGGCCCCTTGGCGCGGGCGGTGACGACGTACTGCTTGCGGATCTCATCGAGAAAGCGCGTTTTTGGTCAGCATGGTCAGGGCGGCAAACCCGCCGATCACCGTTGCCAGCACCGGCAGCGTGATATGCCAGAGATAGTCGGTGATTTTCTGGTACCACGGCAGCGTGCTCAAACCGGCGAAGTCCAGGCCCCGCAGCGGGAAGCTGTCGAGATAGCTGCCGCCGGCAAAAAGCACGATCAGCAGGACGGCAAACAGAAACGCCGGAATGGCATAGCCGATGATGATAAAGGTGCTGCTCCAGATATCGAACGCGGCTGCCGTTGTGCACCGCTTTACGGATCCCCAGCGGTATCGAGACCAGATAGATGATCAGCGTTCCCCACAGCCCCAGGGTGATCGACACCGGCAGGCTTTGTTTGATCAGCGTCAGCACCGAGGCACTGCGGAACAGGCTATCGCCAAAATCAAAGCGGATATAATCCCAGAGCATTTTGAAATAGCGCTCGTGAAGTGGCTTATCAAAGCCGTAGCGATGGGTGATCTCGGCGATCACCTCCGGATCCAGCCCGCGCCCGCCGCGGTAGTGGCTTTCGCTGATATTCCCCACGCCGGTGCGCGCATGGCTCGCGCCCATGCCTTCTCCGCCGCCGCCGGGCATGCCGCCGCTATTGCCAAACTCAATGGCGGCAATCGCCTGATCGACCGGGCCGCCAGGCGCAATTTGCACGATAAAGAAGTTAATGGTGATGATGGCCCACAGCGTGGGAATGATCAGCAGCAGACGGCGTAGGAAATAGGCACCCATGATAATTCCTTATCGCCGCTCGGCGGGCAGTCTGGCGGCTTTGTTAACGTCATACCACCAGGTATCAAAGCCCAGTGGCAAACGCCGGCCGAATCGGCAGGCAAGGGAAAACTTGTCCCAGCGGGCCAGCCGATCTTCGCCCATATACCACATCGGCAGCATGTAGTAGTTCCAGGAGCAGCAGGCGATCCAGCGCCTGACCGAGCGGCAGCAGCGCTTTTTCATCGCCCTGATGCGCCACGATCTGCTGCACGAAATGGTCGACCAGCGGATCTTTTACCCGCGCGGTGTTCCATGAGGAGCTGATGTAATCCGACTGCCAGACATATTGCAGGCTGGTGGTGGGCCACGGCAGCGCCGGCCACAGGCGCGGCATCATGTCGTAATCGCGGCTGCGCAGGCGGCTGCAGATCTTGCGAACTATCCACCTGACGCATCGTCATCGTGATGCCCAGCCGCGCCAGGTTGTGCTTAAACGGCAGCACCCACTGATCGTTCTGAGAACCGCTGCGCAGCAGCAGTTCAAAGCTGAAACGGCTGGCCGGTTTTCGCATTCACCCGCTGCTGATTTTTCAGCTGCCAGCCGGCCTCCTCCAGCAGCTTGCCATGGCCTTCAGCAGATTGTCGCGGTCAAAGCCGCTGCCGTCAGAGTGCGGCGGCGCGTAGGCGTTGTTAAAGACCTCGGCAGGCAGCTGCGCCTTGTAGCGGCGCCAGCAGGACCAGCTCGTCGGCGTCGGGATAAGCCTTTGCGCGGCATATTCGGTGTTCTGGAAATAGCTGTCGGCCCGCTTGTAGGCGCCGTAGAACAGCGCTTTGTTCATCCACTCAAAATCAAAGGCCAGGGTCATCGCCTCGCGCACGCGGCGGTCGGTAAACAACGCGCGCTGAATATTAAACGCCAGCCAGCGCGTGTCCGGGGCAGACGTCATTCGGCGTGGTGGCTTTCACAATGGCGTGGCTGGTGAAGTTGCGCCCGCGATATTGCGTGGCCCAGTTTTTGGCGCTGCTCTCCACGCGCAAATCGAAGGCACCGGCCTTAAAGGCTTCAAAAGCCACGTTATCGTCGAGGTAGTAGTCATAGCGAAGGGTGTCGAAATTCCAGCGCCCGCGGTTTACCGGCAGATTGGCCGCCCAGTAGTCCTTCACCCGACTATATTGAATGAACTGGCCGGATTTGTACGAAGTGACGCGGTAAGGCCCGCTGGCGAGCGGCGGATAGCCAATCGGCTCATTGAATTTTTTGTTCTGCCAGAATTTTTCCGGCAGCACCGGCAGCGTGATCCAGCTCAGCACCAGGTCTTTATCTGGTTTGGGCATCTCAATGCGCACCGTCAGCCGGTTCAGCGCTTTCACCTGCACGCCACGAAACGCCACGCGAAACTGCGGCACGCCTTCGGTCATGAATTTGCTGAAGGTGAAGGCGACATCCTGTGCGGTGATCGGCGTACCGTCCTGAAACTGCGCGTGCGGATTGATCGACACCTCCATCCAGTGATAATCGCTGGGATAGCGTGCTGATTCGGCGATCAGCGGATAGTAGCTGCCGGGCTCATCGTCTGAGGTGGTAAACAGGCCGTCGTACAGCGTGTCAGTGCCGATACCGGGGTTGCCGCGCGACGCATAGCGGTTGAAGTTGTCGTAAGTGCCCACCACGGCGAGGGTGATCTTGCCGCCTTTTGGCGCCGCCGGATTGGCGTAATCATAATGGCTGAAGTTGACCGCGTATTTAGGTTCGCCCAGCTTCGCAAAGGCATAGCTTTCATGGATAGTGACCGCGTGCACCGGCGCAATGGCGCTGCACATCAGTAGTGCTGTGGCAAGACGAAGCAGCATAAGTGGGGCGCTCTCCTGTGGTAATCCGCACTGTATGGTAGCAGTTTCATGCGCGGTGCGTGACGTTAACCCAAACTGGCCTGGCTCTGATAGTAGCTGATCAGCTTTTCCGGGCGCAGCGGGCGGCTAAACAAATACCCCTGCAGATGCGTGACGCCCCGGTTAACCAGCCAGGCCGCCTGGTCGCCGGTTTCCACGCCTTCCGCCACGGTTTTCAGGTTGAGTTTCTTTGCCAGCAGCAACACGGTGTCAAGTACCGGCGAGGTTACGGTTTCGGTGCCGATACTCTGCACAAAGCCGCGATCGATTTTCAGGTAGTCGAACGGATATTTTTCCAGGTAGATCAGCGCGCTATGGCCAGTGCCGAAATCATCGATGGCAATCTTGAAATTGTGTTCATGCAGCCAGGCGAAGATTTCGCCGGCGTTCTTCTCCCGCACCATGGTGCGCTCGGTGATTTCAAATACATAGTTAAAATGATCGGCGGGCATACTGGCGATCCATGCCTGCACGTCGCGGCGAAAACTGGCCGATGCCAGATGCTGCGGTGACATATTCAGACTGAGACGGGTGCCGCGCGGCAGTTGCTGACAGAGAAAACGCGCGTCGCGCGCTACCAGGCTGAACAGATGTTGGGTCAAAGGAATAATCAGGTTTTGCGCTTCGGCGTGGCTGATAAATACATCGGGTGGGATCATGCCTTCAACCGGGTGAGTCCAGCGCAGCAGCGCTTCAACGCCATAGGGTTTGCCGTTGTGTGCCGTTACCAGCGGCTGATACTCAACGTGAAACTGACCGCGCCGTATGCCGAGCAGGATTTCACGTCCCGGTCGCTGATGCAGCGACAGCAGCAGCCAGCTGATTGCGGCAACCAGCAGCGCCAGCAGCAGGCCGGTCAGCAACGCCAGCGTGTAATCGCGTGAGGCCAGCGTGCTGCCGTAAAGCACAAAGCGCATGCTGCCGTCATCAAGCGTCAGGTCAGTGAGGGAGGGCGGCAGATCGCGGCTGCGTACCACCTGGCTGGTGCCGCTGAGCAGCGCGCTGTCGCCTGCCACCAGCGCCATACGCGTGATTTCGGGATGGTAAGAGGCCAGCAGCTGGTAAGGCGTCATGCTGAGGTTCATGGTGGCGAGGATGCCGGTTTCGCTCGCTCCCGGACTTTTCAGCCACAGCGCCAGCGCTGGTTTGGCGGGCTGCAGCGGTGTGCCGGGCAGCAGGCGGACGTCACGGTCGCGCTCCAGCTCTGAATCGGGTGAGATGGCGCTGGCGGCCAGCAGAAATGCGCCGGTGGCCGAAGAGCAGTAAGCGTTGCCGTCGCGTACCAGTAATATCGCGCGAATGTTGCCGGCAAAGGCGGCGCGAGAGGTCAGCTCACGGTTGACGCTGTTGCAGCTGAGTTGAGTGTATTGCTGCAGCGGATAGAGGCTCTCGACCAGGGTTGACATCACCTGTTGCAGATCGTCACGGCTGTGAGCCAGCAGCTGCTGGTGTTGCTGGACGCGTTTTTGCCAGGTCAGCGTGAGCAGGACGGTGACAAACAGGATAAAAAACGCGACCCCAATAATTACGCTACTCCAGGCGATGCGCCGCGAGTAGCTGGCATGACGATTTAACGTCCCCGACAGTGGCATGGAGTTGGTTCCCCTGATCTTGCCCTTTTTATTATAAAAACGCATACAACTGTGCTGGTTCAAGGCAACGAGAATATAACGAGGCTGCGCGAAAAGTCTCGTTATATTTTTGATTCACAATTACTTTTTCCGCCATGGATTTGGCTTAAGCAACCGCAGACGAAAAAAAACGCTGCCGGGGCAGCGTTTTCAGATTCTCTGGCTGAGAACATCAGGAAGGAAGGGGGTTAACTGGGGTTTTTTGCCAGTACCCGACGCGCTTCGCGGTAGCGGTTTTTCCAGTAACTGTCGTTAAGGCTGGAAATCATCACGCCGCTGCTGGTAGACGCGTGTACAAAATTGTCGTTGCCGAGATAGATGCCGACATGGCGACCGGTGGAGCCGGCGCGGAACAGCACTAAATCACCCGGACGCAGTTTACTGCGTGAAATCTCTTTACCGCTGTCCTGCTGTTCCGATGTGGAACGCGGCAGCTCTAAACCAAACTGTTCGCGAAAGGTGCGCTGAACAAAAGCAGAACAGTCAATGCCGCGTTTGGTGTCGCCGCCTAAGCGATAACGCACACCTTTCCAGTCACTGTACTGCTCCATGATGCGGGACTTAACGTCCACGTTCTGCACCATTTGTTCAAATTCGTCCTGAGACGCCTGAAGTAAAAAACCATTCTGGTTGTTAACTTCATGATTCTCGTTATTCGCGTTCTGACCGTTATGGGTACTGCTACATGCCGATAAGAGGGTTGCTAATGCTACTGCGGGAATAATCCGCCTGAGGTATCTCAGAATTGGTTGAGACTTGACCATTGTACGTGTTTTCCTTCGATGTCCTTACGACAGAATGTCGCCAGCCAGATGACAAAACGGGTTGAGATTAATAAGTGCGACCCTCTAAGACAATTCCTTAATTACTAAAATGTGTTAATGCACACATTTTTGTTGCTTAAGGTACCGAATTTTATGCTGCACGGTAGTAATCGGAGTTGAGGTTAACCGATTACAGACCGCGTGGCGAGTGCTTTTATATAAATTTTTATAGGTTTTTTTGATGTGAAATCAATCTGTAACACAACGGTTACTTTATCAACAACTGGTAGCGATTTAAGCGTCAATTAACGGCAGGAACAGCGGCTAATTCTGGCGCTAAGGGAGATTTTAAGAGGGTTCTGACTGGACAGGCCAGGAATAACACCATTGTCAGACGATTTGACGCATAGGTTTTTCTTTTATCAGAAAACGCTTAGTCCGCTAATAATTTATTGCAGGATTAAATAAGCGCAGGCGATCTTAAAAACAGGGAATAATCGCCCGCGCTAAACAATTACGCCTGGGGTTTATATTTTCCGGGCAGCGAACGATAGAGCCAGTTCACCAGTTTGTCACTGGCCGGTGTTAATAACCACCAGCTCAGGCCTACCAGCACCACCGACAGCGAACCGACCGCGATATCGGTAAACCAGTGTGCGCCTGCCATTACGCGCGGCAGGGAAAAGAGCACCACAATCAGCAGGCCCATCAGGAAGGCGCGGAAGCCGAAATAGCGCCACATAAAGCAGGCGAAGATAATCAGCATCATGCCGTGGTCGCCGGGGAAGCTGTCTCTGGACGCATCTTTTGCCGGAATGCCGGTCAGTTCACTAACGCGATGCACATTATCAAAGAACAGCGTCGGGCTGGCATGCTTAACCGGCAGCAGGTGGCCCAGCTGGTTAAGAATCACCGCCGTTAGCAGCATGGTGATACCAATCGCCAGCATACGACGTCGGCCCTGCGGCGTTTCGCGGCGCCAGAACCACAGATAGAGCAGGCCCATCGCCAGCAGCGACACCGCGTCAAAACCGCGGAAATTGGTGATCGCCACCAGCAGCGCAAAGCCGTGATGGTCGACCATCTGGTCGTTAAAGCCAAAAAAGATGCCTTTGTCGAGAGCGAACCAGAACCCGTGCTCCGGCGGCAGATACCACGACATAAATAGCATCACACCCAGCGCATTCAGCAGCAGGATGGTGATCAAACGAGTAGTGCGCATAAAAGTAACTCAAAAAGAAAAAAATAACGGGCAAACCTACCGCAGCTAATTTAAACGAATCTTCAACAGGGCAGTCTGCAAGGCGTTCCAGTCGGCGGCCTGATGGTGGATCAATTCGATACGGCTATCGGGTGGCGTGACCGGGCGCGTTTCGATGAACAGGTCTTCGCCCTGACGGTTAATGCTGACCAGACCGTCAGCGGTACGCAGCACGCCTTTCACGCGATCCACCGGCGCAAGCCGCGCCCACTCTAAAGCCGGAATGGTATCGAACACCGTGTCACCATCGAAAATCCAGCCACAGGAAGCATAGCCCTGACCTTCATTTAACGCACGACGCCAGCGCGCTTCGCCTTCCAGTTTCAGCGCCGCCAGCCCCTGCGGGCGTGACGAATGATGATGATGCGCGGCATCGGGTACCGCACGATCCGCCAATGCCGGCTGACTCAGCAACGCCGGATCAATATTGCCCCAGCTGGCTTCCACCAGTTGACGGTCGCCCAAATGCTGCTGCTGCCAGCTCGCCAGCCGCTGGCGATCTTCCGCATCCCACTTGTCGCTCTTGTTGGCGATGATGATGTCTGCGGCGATCAGCTGGTCGCGAAAGTTTTCATTCTCCGTGACGCGCGTATCGGCTAACTGACGCGGATCGAGCAGCGTCAGCGTGGCGTCCACGCGGATCCACGGCTGATAGACCGCCGCGCGCAGCATATTCAGTAACTGTTTGGGATGGCCAAGGCCGGTGGGTTCGATAATCAGGCGGTCCGGCTGAGTCTGCTTCAGCAGCATATTCAGCCCAACCTGCAGCGGCAGGCCGTTAACACAGCACATGCAGCCGCCGGGGATCTCTTTCAGCGTGGCGCCGCGGTCGGCGAGCAGGGCGCCGTCAATGCCGATCTCGCCAAACTCGTTGACCAGAATGGCCCACTTTTCATTGGCCGGTTTGTGCGCCAGCAGATGTAACAGGGTGGTGGTTTTACCGCTACCGAGAAAACCGGTAATCAGGTTCACGCGCGTCATGATTTACTCCGTTAAAATAGCCGCGCCGGACAACCGCATCCGGCGCGCAGGCCGTTGTTATACTATAACAATCAACCGCCGCCGGAGAAAATCGTGCGCTTAATCGGCGCGTCCCATATAACGACGCTCGGCAATATGGATACGGATGCGATCGCCATTGCTCAGGTACTCAGGCACCTGAATCGACAGCCCGGTGCTCATGCCCGCCGGTTTGGTGCGCGCACTGGCGGATGCCCCTTTGATGCCAGGTGAGGTATCAACGATCTCCATGTCTACCGTCTGCGGCAGTTCCAGCGCCAGCACCTGACCATCCATGGTGAGCACCTGGATACCGGGAATGCCGCCTTCCGGAATAAACAGCAGCTCTTCTTCGATCTGATCTTTTTTAAAGCTGTACGGCGTGTAATCTTCGTCATCCATAAACACGTATTCGTCGCCGTCGATGTATGAGAAGGTCACCGCGCGGCGGCTGAGCTGGATGGCATCAATAATGTCGTCGCCCTTGAAGCGCTCTTCAACTTTCAGGCCGGTGCGCACATCGGTGAAACGCATCTTGTACAGCGTGGCGGCACCGCGCGCGCTTGGGCTCTGGACATCGATATCCTTCACCAGCAACAGTTTACCGTTCCAGGTGACGGCCATTCCTTTTTTGATTTCGTTTGCCTTTGGCATAATGCTTGACTCGCTATAACCAGGTAGATGCGCGCCAACTTACTCGCGCGGTGAAAAACAGGCAAGTGAGGCCGGTGAAAATTGTTGGTCGCGCATGGAATTCCGCGGTGCAGACTGCTATTGTCGGCCGCTAATCTTTGCAGGAGCGCATGATGTTATGTCGAGACCAGTGCGGTGCCTGCTGCACAGCCCCCTCCATCTCTTCCCCCATTCCCGGTATGCCTGACGGCAAACCGGCCAATACCTGCTGCGTTCAGCTCGACGAACAGCAGCGCTGCAAAATTTTTGGCTCGCCGCTGCGTCCGGCGGTGTGTGCCGGTTTACAGCCACAGGCGGAGATGTGTGGTAACAGCCGCGCCGATGCCATGATCTACCTGCTGCAGCTGGAAGCCGATACCGCGCCCTGAGTTTAAGCTGACGCGAGCTGAACAGCACGCTCGTCGCAGGTGCCGCGTTACAGCAACGCGTCAGCGCGCCCGCTGTGAAAAATCCTAAATCCGCCGCGAAGTGTGCGGAGCATCAAAAATCTGCTACGCCGATTGCGCATTTTCTTGCCTGTAACCGGGTGCTGTACCATATTCCCTGAAACGTTTCAGCGTTGTCCTCCCGGCTAAGTCCGTGTCGCACAGCGCATTTTTTCTCCATCAGGCTGAAACGATTCACTTTCAGCAGGAGAGGAGAACCATGTTCCAGTTATCTGTTCAGGATATTCACCCGGGCGCTCAGGCCGGGGCGAATAAAGAAGAGGCCATTCGTCAGGTTGCCGCTGCCCTTGTGCAGGCGGGTAACGTGGCGGACGGCTACGTCAACGGCATGCTGGCGCGCGAGCAGCAGACCTCCACCTTCCTCGGCAATGGCATTGCCATTCCGCACGGCACCACCGACACCCGCGACCAGGTGCTGAAAACCGGCGTGAAGGTTTATCAGTTCCCGCAGGGCGTACTCTGGGGCGACGGCCAGGTGGCTTACGTGGCTATCGGTATTGCGGCCAGTAGCGACGAGCACCTAGGCCTGCTGCGTCAGCTGACGCATGTCCTGAGCGATGACTCCGTGGCGGAACAGCTGAAATCTGCAACCACCGCTGAAGAGCTGCGTGCGCTGCTGATGGGCGAAAAACAGAGCGAAGCGCTGAAACTGCTCGATAACGACACGCTGACGCTGGATGGATGTGGCCGCCAGCGATCTGGTGACGCTGCAGGCGCTGAACGCGGGTCGCCTGAAAGAAGCCGGTGCCGCTGATGCCACCTTTGTGACGCGCGTGATTAACGATAAACCGCTGAACCTTGGTCAGGGCATCTGGCTGAACGACAGCGCTGAAGGCAACCTGCGCAGCGCGATTGCAGTGAGCCGCGCGGCCACCGCGTTTGACGTTGAGGGTGAGACAGCAGCGCTGCTGGTGACCGTCGCGATGACCGATGAGCAGCCGGTTTCGGTGCTGAAGCGTCTGGGCGATCTGCTGCTGAACAACAAAGCTGAAAAACTGCTGAACGCTGATGCCGCCACCGTGCTGGCGCTGCTGACCAGCGACGATGCGCTGACGGATGACGTGCTGAACGCGGAGTTCGTGGTGCGTAACGAGCACGGCCTGCATGCCCGTCCGGGCACCATGCTGGTGAATACCATTAAACAATTCGAAAGCGAGATCACCGTGACCAACCTCGATGGCACCGGCAAACCGGCCAACGGCCGTAGCCTGATGAAAGTTGTCGCGCTGGGCGTGAAGAAAGGCCATCGTCTGCGTTTCACCGCGCAGGGTGCAGATGCTGAACAGGCGCTGAAAGCGATTGGCGATGCCATCGCGGCGGGTCTGGGGGAGGGCGCATAATGAGCAGACGTGTTGCGACTATTACGCTGAACCCGGCTTATGACCTGGTGGGGTTTTGCCCGGAAATTGAGCGCGGCGAAGTCAACCTCGTGCGTACCACCGGCCTGCATGCTGCGGGCAAAGGGATTAACGTCGCGAAAGTGCTCAAGGATCTCGGTATCGATGTCACCGTGGGCGGATTCCTCGGTAAAGATAACCAGGATGGTTTCCAGCAGCTGTTCAGCGAGCTGGGCATTGCCAACCGTTTCCAGGTGGTGCAGGGCCGTACCCGCATCAACGTTAAGCTGACGGAGAAAGACGGTGAAGTGACCGATCTGAACTTCTCTGGCTTTGAAGTGACGCCGGCTGACTGGGAGCGCTTTGTCAACGACTCCCTGACCTGGCTGGGTCAGTTCGACATGGTGTGCGTCAGCGGCAGCCTGCCGTCCGGCGTCAGCCCGGAAGCCTTTACCGACTGGATGACGCGCCTGCGCAGCCAGTGCCCGTGCATTATTTTCGACAGCAGCCGTGATGCGCTGGTGGCCGGTCTGAAAGCCGCGCCGTGGCTGGTGAAGCCAAATCGCCGCGAACTGGAGATCTGGGCGGGCCGCAAGCTGCCAGAATTAAAAGATGTGATTGACGCTGCCCATGCGCTGCGCGAGCAGGGGATCGCTCACGTGGTGATCTCGCTGGGTGCAGAAGGGGCGTTGTGGGTTAACGCTTCTGGTGAATGGATTGCCAAACCGCCGTCAATGGAAGTTGTGAGCACCGTTGGCGCAGGGGATTCGATGGTTGGCGGCCTGATTTACGGCCTGCTGATGCGTGAATCCAGTGAACATACGTTACGTCTTGCCACCGCCGTTGCTGCCCTGGCCGTGAGCCAGAGCAATGTCGGTATTACCGATCGTACCCAGTTAGCCGCGATGATGGCGCGCGTTGACTTAAAACCCTTTAACTAACAGCAGGAGAGGAATAATGAAAACGCTGCTGATCATTGACTCCGGACTCGGACAGGCATCAGGCCTATATAGCCTCGCGAGACGTCCTGCTGGGCGCGGCGGCAGAGCAAAGCAGAACTGACGCTGAACTCGATAACCCCGGGCGACGCCGAACTGGCGCTGGTGATTGGCCAGCAGGTTACCGACAACGCGCAGCTCGCCGGCAAAAAAGTCGTGGCCTGTGGACGATATGCAGCAGGCGCTGCGCGATCCGCAGGCGGCGCTGGCGCTGGCTAAAGATGCGGCGCAACCGTGGCAGCCGGCTGCGGCAACCCCGGCGGCAAGTGCACCGGCGCAGAGCTCCGGGCCGAAACGCGTTGTGGCGGTCACGGCCTGCCCGACGGGCGTGGCGCACACCTTTATGGCGGCTGAAGCCATTGAAACCGAAGCGAAAAAACGCGGCTGGTGGGTGAAAGTGGAAACCCGTGGCTCCGTGGGTGCGGGCAATGCCATCACCCCGGAAGAGGTGGCGGAGGCCGATCTGGTGATCGTTGCGGCGGATATCGAAGTGGATCTGGCGAAATTTGCCGGCAAGCCGATGTACCGCACCTCTACCGGCCTGGCGCTGAAGAAAACCGCGCAGGAGTTTGATAAAGCGCTGGCAGAAGCCAAAGTCTGGCAGCCTTCCGGCAACCAGGCGGCAGCCAGCCAGAGCGACAGCAAAGAGAAAGCGGGCGCCTATCGTCACCTGCTGACCGGCGTCTCTTATATGCTGCCGATGGTGGTCGCGGGCGGCCTGTGTATCGCGCTCTCCTTCGCCTTCGGTATCACCGCGTTTAAAGAAGCAGGGCACGCTGGCGGCGGCGCTGATGCAGATCGGTGGCGGCTCCGCGTTCGCGCTGATGGTGCCGGTGCTGGCGGGCTTTATCGCCTTCTCCATCGCTGACCGTCCGGGCCTGACGCCGGGTCTTATCGGCGGTATGCTGGCGGTGAGCACCGGCTCCGGCTTTATCGGCGGTATCATCGCCGGTTTCCTCGCCGGTTACGTCGCGAAGCTGATTAGCAGCCGAAGCTGAAGCTGCCGCAGAGTATGGAAGCGCTGAAGCCGATTCTGATCATTCCGCTGATCTCCAGCCTGGTGGTCGGTCTGGCGATGATTTACCTGATTGGTAAGCCGGTTGCGGGCATCCTGGCGGGTCTGACCCACTGGCTGCAAACCATGGGCACGGCGAACGCGGTTCTGCTGGGCGCGATCCTCGGCGGCATGATGTGTACCGACATGGGTGGTCCGGTGAACAAAGCGGCGTACGCGTTTGGCGTTGGCCTGCTGAGTACCCAGACCTACGCGCCGATGGCGGCGATTATGGCGGCCGGTATGGTGCCACCGCTGGCGCTGGGCCTGGCAACGATTATTGCGCGTCGTAAGTTCGACAAAGCGCAGCAGGAAGGCGGTAAAGCGGCGCTGGTGCTGGGCCTGTGCTTTATCACCGAAGGGGCGATTCCGTTCGCGGCGCGTGACCCGATGCGTGTGCTGCCGTGCTGTATCGTCGGCGGCGCGGTGACCGGTGCCATCTCCATGGCGATTGGCGCGAAGCTGATGGCACCGCACGGCGGTCTGTTCGTCCTGCTGATCCCTGGCGCCATCACCCCGGTCCTGGGTTACCTGCTGGCGATTGTTGCCGGTACGCTGGTGGCGGGTCTGTCTTACGCGGTGCTGAAACGTCCGGAAGCGGAAGTTGTGGCAAAAGCAGCATAAACGGCAGCCAGGAACAAAAAAGCCGGAGCAACGCGTAAGCTCCGGCTTTTTATTGACGACAGGCCCCGGTGAAACCCGTTACGCCTGCTGCTCGCCTTCAGCCAGGCAATCTCTTCCGCCCAGATATCCGGATTGATGGTTTCCAGCACCATCGGAATACCGTCGAAACGGGCGTCCTGCATGATAAAGCGAAACGCATCGTGGCCGATATTGCCTTCACCCAGGCTGTGGTGGCGGTCAACGCGGCTGCCAAACGCGCTTTTCGCATCGTTCAGGTGCATCCCGCGCAGATACTTAAAGCCCACCACGCGCTCAAACTCATCAAAGGTGTTTTTCGGCGCCTCGGTGGTGCGCAGGTCATAACCGGCGGCAAACGCGTGGCAGGTATCAATGCACACGCCCACGCGGGATTTATCTTCCACGCCGTCAATAATCGCCGCCAGATGTTCAAACCTGAAACCGAGGTTGCTGCCCTGACCGGCGGTGTTCTCAATCACCGCGTCACGCCCTGGGTTTTATCCAGCGTGATGTTGATGGATTCGGCAATGCGCGCCAGGCAGGCATCTTCATCTATCTGCATCAGATGGCTACCCGGATGGAAGTTCAGCAGCGTCAGCCCCAGCTGTTCGCAGCGCTGCACTTCATCGAGAAACGCCTCGCGGGATTTTTCCAGCGCTTCCAGCACCGGATGCCCGAGGTTAATCAGGTAGCTGTCGTGGGGAAGGATCTGGCCCGGCCCGTAGTGGTATTTCTCACAGGCGGCTTTGAAGTCGTCAATCACGTCAGCGGTGAGCGGCGCGGCGCGCCACTGGCGCTGGTTTTTGGTGAACAGGGCGAAAGCGGTCGCCTCGATTTCGGCGGCGCGAATGGCGGCATTCGCAAGGCCACCGGCAGCGCTGACGTGCGCTCCAACATATTTCATAAAAAGACTCCTGTTAACCCGAAACGCTTATGATAGCGGGTTAACAGGAGAAGGACGAGATGGTTTATGCCATCAGGCTGTGTACGGCGAGGTTAATCGCGCCGCCGCCCATAATCAGCCAGATGAAGAGCACCAGCGCCATCAGCAGCGGCTTCGCACCGGCTTTTTTCAGCGCGCTGACGTGCGTGGTCACCCCCAGCGCCGCCATCGCCATCGCCAGCAGCACGGTGTCCAGCGTCACCAGCATATCCACCACCGCTTTCGGCAGCAGGTGGAAGGAGTTGAAGATTGCCACCACGATGAACAGGATCGCAAACCACGGAATGGTGATTTTGCTCTTCTCGCTGCCGCCAGCCGGTGCCAGCTGTTTAACACGGGCCGCGAGGAAAATCAGGAACGGGGCCAGCATCATCACGCGCAGCATTTTGGCAATCACCGCCGCGTTTTCGGCTTCCGGGTTAATGGCGTGTCCTGCTGCCACCACCTGGGCCACTTCGTGCATGGTCGAACCGATATAGATGCCGTAGGTTTCCGGGCTAAACCAGTGCGCCACCAGCGGATACATCGCGGGGTAAAGGAAGATCGCCAGCGTACCGAAGATAACCACCGTCGCGACGGCGACCGTTACTTTACTGGCTTCGGCTTTTACGACCGGCTCCGTCGCCAGCACTGCCGCCGCACCGCAGATGCTGCTGCCTGCGCCGATCAGCCAGCTGGTTTGCTTGTCCAGGCCAAAGATCTTCTGACCGATAAAGCACGCCAGTAAAAAGGTGCTGGTCAGGGTCAGGACGTCGATGGCAATTCCGCTGACGCCCACGTCCGCAATTTGCGAAAAGGTGAGGCGGAAGCCGTAAAGAATGATCCCGAGGCGCAGCAGGTGCTGTTTGGCAAAGATCACGCCGCCGTCGCAGGATTTCCAGATATGCGGGTAAACGGTATTACCCACGACCATGCCCAGCAAAATGGCCAGCGTCAACGCGCTAAAACCTGCGCCTGCGATAGCCGGGATGCTGCCGCCCCATAATGCTATGGCGGTCACTGCGGCGCTGAGCGCGAGACCCGGCACGAAGTGCCACACTGTACGATGATGTTGTAAGGTGATTTCTGACATAACCTTCTCCTTTGTCTGGCTAAAGGTTACGGCGCTCTGGCTTAAAAATAAAATTGATTATATACTTATAATCAATCTATATAAGTGGTAAGCAACCATGCACATTACTCTGCGTCAGCTGGAAGTCTTTGCCGAGGTGCTGAAAAGCGGCTCGACGACCCAGGCGTCACAGATGCTGGCGCTCTCGCAGTCTGCGGTCAGCGCGGCGCTGACCGATCTTGAAGGGCAGCTGGGCGTGCAGCTGTTTGACAGGGTAGGGAAGCGGCTGGTGGTCAACGAACATGGCCGCCTGCTTTATCCGCGCGCGCTGGCGCTGCTGGAGCAGGCTATGGAAATCGAACAGCTGTTCCGCGAAGACAACGGCGCGATCCGCGTGTTTGCCAGCAGCACCATCGGAAACTATATTCTGCCGGAAGTGATTGCCCGCTACCGCCGGGATTTCCCGACCCTGCCGCTGGAGATGAGCGTGGGCAACAGCCAGGACGTGATCAACGCGGTGATCGATTTCCGCGTGGATATCGGTCTTATCGAAGGGCCGTGCCATAACGTCGATATCATTGCCGAACCCTGGCTGGAAGATGAGCTGGTGGTCTTCGCGTCGCCGGCCTCGTCGTTATTGCAGGGCGAGGTGACGCTGGAGCGGCTGGCGCAGGCGCAGTGGATCCTGCGCGAGCAGGGCTCCGGTACGCGTGAGATTGTCGATTACCTGCTGCTGTCGCATCTGCCGCAGTTCCAGCTGGGGATGGAGCTGGGCAACTCTGAGGCCATCAAGCACGCGGTGCGTCACGGCCTGGGCATCAGCTGTCTTTCGCGGCGCGTCATTGCCGAACAGCTGGAGGCGGGATCGCTGGTGGAAATTCCCATTCCGCTGCCGAAACTGGTGCGCACGCTGTGGTGCATCCACCATCGTCAGAAACACCTCTCCAGCTCGCTGCAGCCGCTTTCTCGCGCTATTGCCGGGAATAAAAGCTGCTGTCCTGCCCTGCCCCCCCGACAAGCAAGCGAAAAGGA
The DNA here is from genome assembly GCA_039593635.1 of Enterobacterales bacterium. Lineage (GTDB taxonomy): Bacteria > Pseudomonadota > Gammaproteobacteria > Enterobacterales > Enterobacteriaceae > Enterobacter. The sequence goes on along the minus strand of JBCNOW010000027.1, from coordinate 1,016,872 downwards.
AAAAACAATGCTGTAGCTTATAATTCCCGGCCGAGTCATGAAGCTCTCTTATAACCCGAGTTTCTGCCGGAATGCTATACAGTGAAGGGGGCGGAGATCGTCTGCTACAATCGCGCCTCATTTATTAAATGGACAGCATTTTCACATGGTTTCAGAAACTAAAACCACAGAAGCGCCCACGCTACGTCGTGAACTCAAGGCGCGTCACCTGACGATGATCGCCATTGGCGGCTCCATCGGCACCGGTCTGTTCGTCGCCTCCGGCGCCACCATCTCGGCAGGCGGGCCCGGGCGGGGCGCTGCTCTCCTACATGCTGATCGGCCTGATGGTCTACTTCCTGATGACCAGTCTCGGCGAACTGGCCGCGTACATGCCGGTGTCCGGTTCGTTCTGCGACCTACGGCGCAAAATACGTCGAAGAAGGCTTCGGCTTCGCGCTGGGCTGGAACTACTGGTACAACTGGGCGGTGACCATCGCCGTTGACCTCGTGGCCGCACAGCTGGTGATGACCTGGTGGTTCCCGGACACGCCGGGCTGGATCTGGAGCGCGCTGTTCCTCGGCCGTGATCTTCCTGCTGAACTACATCTCCGTGCGCGGCTTCGGCGAAGCGGAATACTGGTTCTCGCTGATCAAAGTGGCCACCGTCATCATCTTTATCGTCGTCGGTGTGGCGATGATCGTTGGTATTTTCAAAGGCGCAGAACCTGCGGGCTGGAGGCAACTGGACGATAGGCGATGCGCCGTTTGCCGGTGGCTTCTCGGCGATGATTGGCGTGGCGATGATTGTCGGCTTCTCCTTCCAGGGCACCGAGCTGATCGGCATCGCCGCCGGTGAATCCGAAAACCCGGAGAAGAACATTCCGCGCGCGGTGCGCCAGGTGTTCTGGCGTATTCTGCTGTTCTACGTGTTCGCGATCCTGATCATCAGCCTGATCATTCCGTATACCGATCCGCAGCCTGCTGCGTAACGATGTCAAAGACATCAGCGTCAGCCCGTTCACGCTGGTGTTCCAGCACGCCGGCCTGCTCTCCGCGGCGGCGGTGATGAACGCGGTGATCCTGACGGCGGTGCTGTCGGCGGGTAACTCCGGCATGTACGCCTCCACCCGGATGCTCTATACCCTGGCGCTGCGACGGCAAAGCGCCGCGTATTTTCGCGAAACTGTCCGCAAGGCGGCGTGCCGCGCAACGCGCTGTATGCCACCACGGTGATCGCCGGGCTGTGCTTCCTGACCTCGATGTTCGGCAACCAGACCGTGTACCTGTGGCTGCTGAACACCTCCGGCATGACGGGCTTTATCGCCTGGCTGGGCATTGCCATCAGCCACTACCGCTTCCGCCGCGGCTACGTGGCACAGGGACGCTGAATCTGAACGACCTGCCGTACCGCTCCGGCTTCTTCCCGCTGGGGCCGATGTTTGCCTTCGTGCTGTGCCTGATCATCACCCTGGGGCAGAACTATCAGGCGTTCCTGGCCGACCGCATCGACTGGGGCGGCGTCGCCGCCACCTATATCGGCATTCCGCTGTTCCTGGTGATCTGGCTGGGCTACAAGCTGACGAAAGGAACCCGCTTCGTTCGCTACAGTGAAATGGAATTCCCATCCTTTAAGCAGTAATGCCTGACAACGCGGCCTGGAGGCGGTTTTGCGCGATGAATCGCGCCGCTACAAACCGGTGCAACCCTCTGTAGCGGCGCAATTTATTGCGCTGGCAAACAGGCAGTAATGCCTGACAACGCGGCCTGGTGGCGTTTTTGCGCGATGCATCGTGCCGCTACAAATCGGTGCAACCCTCTGTAGCGGCGCAATTTATTGCGCTGGCAAACAGGCAGTAATGCCTGACAACGCGGCCCCGGCCGCGTTTTTTTGCGATCTATTACGCTATGCAAACCTGGTGCAAACCATTCGGGCTTTGTTACAGAGACAGCATTGATAATTATTATCACCTGCTCTATTGTGGCAGCCGTTATAAGGCGACAGGAAACAGGTAGAACAATGCGTAGTACGGACTCCGCGCTGGTGGCGGAACATGGCACCGAAGCCGATACCCTGACCCGTTATCGTCAGGTTCTGCGTCAGCGACTGCTGCTGATTGGTGTGCTGGTGCTGGCGATCCTCGCTTCAGTTATCCTCGATTTCACCCTTGGCCCGGCCGGCCTGCCTCTGGACACGCTGTGGCAAACGCTGCTCCATCCCGCCAGCGGTGGACGCCGGGACGCGGGTGATCGTCTGGGACATCCGTCTGCCGTACGCGCTGATGGCGGTGGTGGTCGGCCTGACGCTCGGCCTGGCCGGTGCGGAAATGCAAACCATCCTCAATAATCCGCTGGCCAGCCCGTTTACGCTCGGCGTTTCGTCGGCGGCGGCGTTTGGCGCCGCGCTGGCGATCGTGCTCGGCATCGGTATTCCCGGCATGCCGGACCAGTGGCTGATTTCAGCAAACGCCTTTGTCTTCGCCCTGCTGGCGGCGCTGATGCTGGATGGCATCACGCGCTGGACGCAGGTCGCAACCTCCGGCGTGGTGCTGTTCGGCATCGCGCTGGTGTTCACCTTTAACGCCCTGGTGTCGATGATGCAGTTCATCGCCAGCGAAGATACGCTGCAGGGCCTGGTGTTCTGGACCATGGGCAGTCTGGCGCGCGCCTCATGGGAAAAACTGGGCGTGCTGAGCGCCGCCTTTGCCATCCTGCTGCCGTTCTCCATGCTCAGCAGCTGGAAACTCACGGCGCTGCGCCTCGGTGAAGATCGCGCCGTCAGCTTCGGCATTGACGTGCGCCGTCTGCGGCTGGCGACGCTGCTGCGCATCAGCATCCTGTCGGCGCTGGCGGTGGCATTCGTCGGGCCGATCGGCTTTATCGGCCTGGTCGCGCCGCATATTGCGCGCCTGCTGTTTGGCGAAGATCACCGCTTCTATCTGCCGGCCAGCGCGCTGATCGGCGCGCTGGTGCTGTCGCTGGCGTCGGTGGCCTCGAAAAACCTCATCCCCGGCGTCATCATCCCGGTCGGCATCGTCACCTCGCTGGTGGGCGTGCCGTTCTTTATCAGCATTATTCTGCGGCATCGGGGGACGGTGTGATGGAGCAGGGCTTACGCGTTAGCCACTTTTACGCCGGTTACCCGAAGCGGAACGTCATCGACGATCTCAATGTCACGCAACTGCCACGCGGCAAAATCACCGTGCTGCTGGGGCCCAACGGCAGCGGCAAATCGACGCTGCTGCGGGCGCTGGCCGGTCTGAGCAAAGGGCAGGGCGAGCTGTGGCTCAACGGTGAAGAGCTGATGAGCCAGCCGTTTGCCCGGCGGGCGCAGCAGGTGGTCTATCTGCCGCAGACGCTGCCGGCCGGCGTGCATCTGCACGTGCTGGAGTCGATCATCGTGGCGCAGCGCGCCTCCGGCGGACTGCACAGCGCGGCAAGTGAAGCGGAGATCATGCACCTGCTGGAGCAGCTGGGCATTGCCCATCTGGCGCTGCACTACCTCGATCAGCTGTCCGGCGGGCAGAAGCAGTTGGTGGGGCTGGCGCAGTCGCTGATCCGCCGGCCGGCGCTGCTGCTGCTGGATGAGCCGCTGAGCGCGCTGGATCTGAATTATCAGTTCCATGTCATGGATCTGGTGAAGCGCGAAACCCGGCAACGCAACATTGTCACGGTGGTGGTGGTGCACGATATCAATATCGCCCTGCGTCATGCCGATTACGCGCTGATGCTGAAGCAGGGGCAATTACTGGCCGACGGTGTGCCGTCGCAGGTGATTACGCCGGAGACGCTGGCGCAGGTGTATGGCGTGCGCGGCCGCATTGAGCACTGCTCACAGGGCATGCCGCAGGTAATGATTGATGGGCTGGTGGCGGAATCACTGGCCTGACGCCAGACACGTTCTGCCCCTCAGCATCAGAGGGGCAGAGAAGTGCACTACGCCAGTAAATGCCGCGCGTGGAACCGCAGATGGTCCTCCACGAAGCTGGCGATAAAGAAGTAGCTGTGGTCATACCCCGGCTGGATACGCAGCTCCAGCGGGAAGTTCTGCTCGCGCGCCACTGCTTCCAGCCGCTCCGGGCGTAGCTGATCGGCGAGGAACTGATCGCTATCGCCCTGATCGATCAGCACTGGCAGGCGATGTTCAGCGTTCTGCATCAGCAGGCAGCTATCCCACTCGCGCCACGTCTGGCGATCGTCGCCCAGATAGGCGGCAAAGGCTTTCTGTCCCCACGGCACTTCGGTCGGGTTGACGATTGGCGCAAACGCGGACGCCGACGCAAAGCGCCCGCCGAGGCGCAGCGCCAGCACCAGCGCGCCGTGGCCGCCCATCGAATGCCCCATTACCGACTGGCGATCGCTCAGCTTGAAGTTATCCGCCACCAGCGCCGGCAGCTCCTCGCTGAGATAATCGTACATGCGATAATGTGCCGCCCACGGTTGCTGCGTGGCGTTGAGATAAAACCCGGCACCCTGGCCCAGATCGTACCCGCTGTCATTGGCCACTGCATCGCCGCGCGGGCTGGTGTCCGGCATAATCAGCACCAGACCGAGTTCGGCCGCCACGCGCTGCGCACCGGCTTTGGTGGTGAAGTTCTCATCGTTGCAGGTCAGCCCGGCGAGAAACCACACCACCGGCGGTGGCGCGTCGTCGCGCGGCGGTGGCAGAAAAATGCTGAACGTCATCGGGCAGTTGAGCACGGCGGACTGATGACGCCAGCGCTGCTGCCAGCCGCCAAAAATACGGTGTTCTTCCAGCAGCTCCAGAGTGGATGCCATGTCGCCTCCTGCTTATTTATTAAAATGCACCACGGAACGGATCGATTTGCCTTCATGCATCAGCTCAAATGCCTCGTTGATCTCTTCCAGCGGCATGGTGTGGGTGATGAAATCATTCAGCGCAAACTTACCGTCGAGGTAATCCTGCACGATGCCCGGCAGCTGAGTACGTCCTTTCACGCCGCCAAACGCCGACCCGCGCCATACGCGACCGGTAACCAGCTGGAACGGCCGGGTAGAAATCTCTTCGCCGGCACCGGCAACGCCGATAATCACTGATTCGCCCCAGCCTTTATGGCAGCACTCCAGCGCGGAACGCATCACGTTGACGTTACCGATACACTCAAACGAGAAGTCCACGCCGCCGTCGGTCATCTCAACGATAACCTCCTGAATTGGCTTAGCAAAATCTTTCGGATTAACCAGGTCGGTTGCGCCCAGTTTGCGCGCCAGGTCAAACTTGCTGGTATTGATATCAATACCGATGATGCGACCGGCCTTGGCCATTTTCGCCCCAATGATCGCCGACAGGCCAATACCGCCGAGGCCGAAAATCGCCACGGTGTCGCCTTCTTTCACTTTGGCGGTATTCATCACCGCGCCCATGCCGGTGGTCACGCCACAGCCGAGTAGGCACACTTCTTCCAGCGGCGCTTCTTTGCTGATTTTCGCCAGGGAGATTTCCGGTACAACGGTGTACTCAGAGAAGGTCGAGGTGCCCATGTAATGGAAGATTGGCTTGCCGTCTTTGAAGAAGCGGGTGGTGCCGTCGGGCATCAGCCCTTTGCCCTGCGTGGTGCGGATTGCCTGACACAGGTTGGTTTTGCCGGAGAGACAGAATTTACACTTGCCGCACTCTGGCGTGTACAGCGGGATCACGTGATCGCCGACCGCCACGCTGGTAACGCCTTCGCCCACCGCTTCAACCACGCCGCCACCTTCGTGACCGAGAATCGCCGGGAATACGCCTTCCGGATCTTTACCTGACAGGGTGTAAGCATCGGTATGGCACACGCCGGTGGCAACGATGCGCACCAGCACTTCCCCTTTCTGTGGCGGCATCAGATCCACTTCTTCAATCTTTAGCGGTTCGCCAGCAGCCCAGGCCACGGCCGCGCGGGTTTTAATCATGTTCATACAATCCCTCTTCCTGTGATGTCGTGATTGGATAAAAAATAACGCTTACTCAGCGGCCTGCAGCGGATGCAGCAGTTCATCGTTGAGCGGGCGGTCATCAAACATTTCAATAATCAGATACTTCAGCGCCTCAACGTTGGGCGTAAAGGCGTCGCGGCGCCACATCAGCCAGGTGGCCGTGTCGCGCCAGGTCGGCGGCAGGCTGTGCTGCTGCACGCGCGCGCGGGCCGGCATCTGCGCCAGCACCGAGGCGGGAATCATCGCCACGCCGCCGCCACCGGCTACGCAGGCGACCATGGCGTGATAAGACTGAATCTCCATAACGCTGTGCGGTGCGCTCTGGCTGTCGCGATACCAGGACTCCAGCCGGGTGCGGTACGAGCAGCTGTTGCCAAAGGCAAACAGCGTATCGCCCTGCGTATCGCGGGCGCTGTGAATCGGCGCGTGTTCGAGGCTGGTGATTAGCACCATCTCTTCACGAAAGGCGATGCAGCCATTCAGATCGTCATGACTGGCCGGACCGTCCACCAGCGCCGCCGCCAGCGTGCCGGCACGCACTTTATCGATGATATCGCCTGAGGTGCCGGTCACCAGCGACAGCGCGACGTTGGGGAAGCGCTGATGATAGGCGGCCAGCAATCCCGGCAGGCGAGTGGCGGCGGTGCTCTCCATCGAACCGAAGGCAAAGTTACCACCGGGTTCACCGGCGCGCGCCATGTTCAGCGCCTCGTCGCTCAACGCCAGAATGCGCTGCGCATAATTGAGGAAATTGTGGCCCATCGGCGACAAACGAATGCGCTGCTTCTCACGAATAAACAGATCGACGCCGATTTCTTCTTCCAGCTGTCGCAGTCGCGTGGTGAGATTAGACGGCACGCGATGCAGCATTTCGGCAGCGCGCGCCAGTGAGCCGGTTTCGGCCACGGAACAGAACATGCGGAGCTGTACTAAATCCATATTCTCTTCTCGTAAACAACTTGGTTAATATTATTCACTTTTCGTGAGTCTAAACGTCATGCATGCTGCTGACAAGTGATAATCCAATCGATCCGGAGTCAGAATGGCGTGGCGAGTCGCGCTTAGCGCGTTTTTAAGTTTAGTGGTGGCGATGGGGATTGGGCGCTTTGCGTTTACCCCGCAGGTGCCGCTGATGATTCCCGACGGGCAGCTCACGCTGACCAGCGCCGGCCTGGTGGCGGCGATGAACTATCTGGGTTATCTGGTGGGCGCGTTTGATGCGATGCGCGCGCAGCGGCATGTGGAGTGGCGCCTGTGGCTGGGCATCTGCGGCGCGGTTGCGCTGACGCTGCTCTCCGCCTGTATCAGCGGGCCGTGGCTGCACGCGGTGGTGCGGTTTGTGATTGGCGGCGCGGAGCGGCTGGGCAATGGTGCTGATGGCTGCCTGGAGCAATGAGCGGCTGGCGCATCACGGCCGGCCGGGCCTGTCGGCAGCGGTATTTGCCGGGCCCGGCACCGGCATCGCCATCAGCGGCCTGCTGGCGGTACTGCTGCACGCCAGCGGCGTGAGCGCGGCGTTTGCCTGGGCGGCGGCAACTACGGCGTGCTGGCACTGGTGCTGGTTGCCGCTGGTGGCGCGCTATCTGCCGCGCTCCGGGCAGCTTCATCGACCCGGCACCGCGCCGGAGCCGCTGGTGCTGACGACGGATCTGAAGCGCCTGGTCTGGAGCTACAGCCTGGCCGGATTTGGCTATATTCTGCCCGCGACCTTCCTGTCGCAAATGGCGGCGGTGCGCTTTCCCGGCAGCCTGTTTGCCCAGTTTGTCTGGCCGGTTTTTGGTGCCGCCGCGGTGGTGGGGATTGCGCTCGGTATCCTGTTGCGCCACACCTCAACGGCTAACCGCAGGCTGGCGATCGTGCTGTGGTTACAGGGGGCTGGGCGTGCTGGCCGCCTGGCTGCTGCCGGGCATTGGCGGGTTGCTGACGGGCGGGCTGCTGGTGGGCGGCGGGTTTCTCTGCGCGGTGCAGCTCTCACTTTTGTACGGCCGGGAGCTGGCACCGCACCACACGCGCTATATGGCCGGCCTGCTCACCACCGGGTATGCCATCGGGCAACTCGGTGGGCCGCTGCCTCGTCCTCGGCTTTCCACCTGGCTGACGCACCGGCTGGAGCCTGCGCTGGGGGTGGCCGGAGGCGGGTTGCTGCTGGCGGGGGCGCTGGTGATGCGGCGATCGCCCACGCTGAAAGGCAACAGCAATTGCAATAATTATCGTCGTGAATACTGGATTATGTGCGCGCCTCCCGTCGCACAATGAGCGCTCACACTTTCCCCACGCAAACGGCGCAGACCTGCGGACGCCACACCTGCAGGAGAAAAAAATGTCATCACTCAGTAAAGAAGCTGCCCTGGTCCACGAAGCCCTGCTCGCGCGCGGTCTGGAAACGCCACTGCGCCCCCCGGTGCAGGATATGGACAATGAAACCCGTAAGCGTCTGATTGCCGGGCATATGACCGAGATCATGCAACTGCTGAATCTCGATCTGAGCGATGACAGCCTGATGGAAACGCCGCATCGCATCGCGAAAATGTATGTCGACGAAATTTTCTCCGGCCTGGATTACGCCAACTTCCCGAAAATCACCGTCATCGAAAACAAGATGAAGGTGGATGAGATGGTCACGGTGCGTGATATCACCCTGACCAGCACCTGCGAACACCATTTCGTGACCATCGACGGCAAAGCGACCGTGGCCTATATCCCGAAAGACACGGTGATTGGCCTGTCGAAGATCAACCGTATCGTGCAGTTCTTCGCCCAGCGCCCGCAGGTGCAGGAGCGTCTGACGCAGCAGATCCTGATCGCGCTGCAAACGCTGCTGGGCACCAATAACGTGGCGGTCTCCATTGACGCGGTTCACTACTGCGTGAAAGCGCGCGGCGTGCGTGATGCGACCAGTGCGACCACCACCACCTCGCTGGGCGGCCTGTTTAAATCGAGCCAGAACACCCGCCAGGAGTTCCTGCGCGCCGTACGTCACCACAACTAATCAACACAGGGCAGGGACCGGCCCTCATCGGCAGGGCACTCGATGGGAACGAAACGTCACGCTCGATTTTGTTCGCGGCGTCGCCATTCTCGGTATCCTGCTGCTGAATATCAGCGCCTTCGGTCTGCCGAAGGCGGCCTATCTCAATCCCGCCTGGTATGGCGACATCACCCGAAGCGATGCCTGGACCTGGGCGCTCCTCGATCCCTGTTTGCCCAGGTGAAATTCCTCACGCTGTTTGCGCTGCTGTTCGGCGCGGGGCTGCAGCTTCTGCTCAAACGCGGCACGCGCTGGATCCAGTCGCGCTTAACGCTGCTGGTCATCCTCGGGTTTATCCACGGCCTGTTCTTCTGGGATGGTGATATTCTTCTCGCTTATGGGTTGGTCGGGCTGATCTGCTGGCGGCTGATCCGCGACGCGCACAGCGGAAAAGGCCTGTTTAATACCGGCGTGATGCTCTATCTCATGGGGCTCTGCGTACTGCTGTTGCTGGGGCTGATCTCCGGTGATGCGACAAACCGTTCCTGGATCCCGGATGCCGCTAACCTGCAGTACGAGCAGTTACTGGAAGCTGAAAGGCGGTACGGAAGCGATAAGCAACCGCGCGGATATGCTGTGCGACAATCTGCTGGCGCTGGGGGCGCAATACGGCTGGCAACTGGCCGGGCATGATGCTGATGGGGGCGGCCCCTGATGCGCACCGGCTGGCTGAAAGGGGAGTTTAGCCTGCGTCACTACCGCCGCACCGGGGCGGGGCTGGTGCTGCTCGGCGTGCTGATTAATCTTCCGGCGGTGATGGCGCAGTGGCACCTTCACTGGGATTACCGCTGGTGCGCGTTTCTGCTGCAGGTGCCGCGTGAGCTCAGCGCGCCGTTCCAGACCAATCGGCTATGCGGCGCTGATCTATGGTTTCTGGCCGCAGCTCTCTCGTCTGTGGATCAGTCAGCGCCATTGCCTGCGTTGGCCGCATGGCGTTGAGCAATTATCTGCTGCAAACGCTGATCTGCACCACGCTGTTCTACCGCTTTGGCCTGTTTATGAAATTCGACCGCCTCACGCTGCTGGCGTTTGTTATTCCGGTCTGGGTGGTTAACCTGGCGTTTTCTGTTATCTGGCTGCGCTATTTCCGCCAGGGGCCGCTGGAGTGGGTGTGGCGTCAGTTAACCGCAAAGCTTGCGTCAGGGGTATCATTGAATAATACATCCCCCAGATAACGATCTGGATCACAATCATTAACAAAACGGATGTAACCGTTTTCATGCGTGTGACCTTCTTCACGTAGTCCCCTTTCTCTCGCTGCCAAAATAGCCACCTTGCTAAACACAGGGGGTGTCTGTGAGTTGCTGCAATCCTTTGAAGGATGGTGAATATGATCACCATTCGTGACGTCGCCCGTCAGGCGGGCGTTTCTGTGGCTACCGTCTCCCGCGTGCTGAACAACAGCGCGCTGGTCAGCCCTGAAACCCGTGAAACCGTGATGAAAGCCGTGACCCAGCTCGGATACCGACCAAATGCCAACGCGCAGGCGCTGGCGACGCAGGTCAGCGATACCATCGGCGTGGTGGTGATGGATGTCTCGGATGCCTTCTTCGGCGCGCTGGTAAAAGCGGTGGATATGGTCGCCCAGCAGCATCAGAAATATGTGCTGATCGGCAACAGCTATCATGAAGCGGAAAAGGAGCGCTATGCCATTGAAGTGCTGATCCGCCAGCGCTGCAACGCCCTGATTGTTCACTCAAAAGCGCTTAGAGCGATGAAGAGCTGGCCGGGTTTATGGAGCAGATCCCCGGTATGGTACTGATCAACCGTATCGTCCCGGCCTATGCCCACCGCTGCGTCGGGCTGGATAACGTCAGCGGCGCGCATGATGGCCACGCGAATGCTGATCAATAATGGCCATCAGCGGATCGGCTATCTGGCGTCCAGCCATCAGATTGAAGACGACGCATTGCGGCGTGAGGGGTGGCAAAACGCCCTGAAAGAGCACGGCATTCGCCCGCCGGAAAGCTGGATTGCGCACCGGAACGCCGGACATGCAGGGCGGTGAAGCGGCAATGGTGGAACTGCTGGGCCGCAATCTGCAGCTCTCCGCGGTGTTTGCCTATAACGACAGCATGGCCGCAGGGGCGCTGACGGCGCTGAAAGATAACGGCATTGCGGTGCCACAGCATTTATCATTGATTGGTTTCGATGATATTCCCATTGCCCGTTACACCGACCCGCAGCTGACCACGGTGCGCTATCCCATTGCTTCTATGGCGAAACTGGCGACCGAGCTGGCGCTACAGGGCGCGGCAGGGCTGCTGGATCCGGGGGCAACGCACTGCTTCATGCCGACGCTGGTGCGTCGCCATTCGGTCGCGGCCCGGCAAATTGTGGTTCCGATCACTAACTTACATCAGGTGATAAAGCGAGCTGATGTAACCGTTTTCAATCTGTGAGTAAATTCACAGTATCTTAACAAGGCGCTGACTATGATGTCAGCGTTTTAGGGGCTGAAACGCTATGTAACGGTGATTATTCACTTTCACTATAGCCAATGTGCCGCAAACAACGAATAAAACGCATTTCTGGAGCGTTACCGAACCACGGAAGCAGGATAGAAATTGTGGTCCGGCTTGGTAACAGCGGCTGTCCCATAAAGTAACGTTTTATTAACACTCCGCTGTCTGCCCGCAGGCAATACGGCACAAGAACTACCCTGCATAAAAAAACCGGAGATACCATGAATAAGAAGGTGTTGACCCTGTCTGCTGTAATGGCAAGCATGCTTTTTGGTGCAGCAGCGCACGCTGCGGATACCCGTATTGGTGTGACCATCTATAAATACGACGACAACTTCATGTCTGTTGTGCGTAAAGCGATTGAGAAAGATGCGAAAGCAGCGCCGGACGTTCAGCTGCTGATGAATGACTCCCAGAACGACCAGTCCAAACAGAACGATCAGATCGACGTTCTGCTGGCGAAAGGCGTGAAAGCGCTGGCCATCAACCTGGTTGACCCGGCGGCAGCAGGCACGGTTATCGAGAAAGCGCGCGGCCAGAACGTGCCAATCGTCTTCTTCAACAAAGAACCTTCCCGTAAAGCGCTGGACAGCTACGACAAAGCGTATTACGTCGGTACTGACTCCAAAGAGTCCGGCATTATTCAGGGCGATCTGATCGCGAAACACTGGGCGGCGAACCCGAACTGGGACCTGAACAAAGACGGTCAGATTCAGTTCGTGCTGCTGAAAGGTGAACCGGGCCACCCGGATGCTGAAGCGCGTACCACTTACGTTATCAAAGAGCTGAACGACAAGGGCCTGAAAACCCAGCAGCTGGCGTTAGATACCGCAATGTGGGATACCGCTCAGGCGAAAGATAAAATGGACGCGTGGCTGTCCGGCCCGAACGCGAACAAAATCGAAGTGGTTATCGCCAACAACGATGCGATGGCAATGGGTGCAGTTGAAGCGCTGAAAGCACACAACAAATCCTCCATCCCGGTATTCGGCGTGGATGCGCTGCCAGAAGCGCTGGCGCTGGTGAAATCCGGTGCGATGGCCGGTACCGTGCTGAACGATGCCAACAACCAGGCGAAAGCGACCTTCGATCTGGCGAAAAACCTCGCCGATGGTAAAGGTCCCGCCGCATGGCACCAACTGGAAAATCGACAACAAAATCGTTCGCGTACCTTACGTGGGCGTAGATAAAGACAACCTGGCTGAGTTTATCGGTAAATAAGTAAAAAAGTCTACATCGTCTCACCCGGGCGCAACCTGTCTGCCGCGCCTTATTGCGATCTGACCAACGCGATATGCGAGGCCAACAAGGTATAATTATGGTCAGCACAACTACTCAGTCATCCGGTGAATACTTGTTGGAAATGAATGGTATCAACAAGTCATTTCCCGGTGTTAAGGCACTCGATAATGTTAATTTAAAAGTCCGGCCTCACTCTATTCATGCATTAATGGGGGAAAACGGCGCGGGTAAATCAACATTATTAAAATGTCTTTTTGGGATCTATCAAAAAGATTCTGGCAGCATTCTTTTTCAGGGGAAAGAGATCGATTTCCATTCAGCGAAAGAAGCACTGGAAAACGGTATCTCAATGGTTCACCAGGAATTAAACCTGGTGCTGCAACGCTCGGTGATGGATAACATGTGGTTGGGTCGTTACCCGACCAAAGGTGTGTTTGTCGATCAGGACAAAATGTATCGCGACACCAAAGCCATTTTTGATGAGCTGGATATTGATATCGATCCGCGCGCCCGCGTGGGGACATTATCCGTCTCACAAATGCAGATGATCGAAATTGCCAAAGCGTTCTCCTATGACGCGAAAATCGTCATCATGGATGAACCCACCTCGTCTCTAACGGAAAAAGAGGTTAACCATCTTTTTACCATTATTCGTAAGCTGAAAGATCGCGGCTGCGGCATTGTGTATATCTCCCATAAAATGGAAGAGATCTTCCAGCTGTGCGATGAAATAACCATCCTGCGCGATGGCCAGTGGATTGCCACGCAGCCGCTGGAAGGGCTGGACATGGACAAGATCATCGCCATGATGGTCGGCCGTTCTCTGAACCAGCGCTTCCCGGACAAAGAGAACAAGCCGGGCGAAGTGATCCTGGAAGTGCGCAATCTGACCTCGCTGCGCCAGCCCTCCATTCGCGATGTCTCCTTCGACCTGCACAAAGGCGAAATTCTGGGCATTGCTGGCCTGGTGGGGGCAAAGCGTACCGACATTGTGGAAACCCTGTTTGGCATCCGCGAGAAAGCCGAAGGCACCATCACGCTGCACGGGAAGAAAATTAACAACCACAATGCCAACGAAGCCATTAATAACGGTTTTGCGCTGGTGACGGAAGAGCGTCGTTCGACCGGTATTTATGCTTATCTGGATATTAACTTTAACTCGTTAATCTCTAATATCCGTAATTACAAAAACAAAGTCGGGCTGCTGGATAACTCCCGCATGAAGAGCGATACCCAATGGGTAATTGACTCCATGCGCGTGAAAACACCGGGCCACCGTACCCAAATTGGTTCGCTTTCCGGCGGTAACCAGCAGAAAGTCATCATCGGCCGTTGGCTATTAACCCAGCCAGAAATTCTGATGCTGGATGAACCGACCCGCGGTATTGACGTCGGCGCGAAGTTTGAAATTTATCAGCTGATTGCCGAGCTGGCGAAAAAGAATAAAGGGATCATTATTATTTCTTCCGAAATGCCGGAACTGTTAGGGATCACGGACCGTATTCTGGTTATGAGCAATGGTCTCGTTGCCGGTATTGTTGACACCAAAACGACAACGCAAAACGAAATTTTGCGTCTTGCGTCTTTGCACCTTTAAGATCAGGGGCTCCTCATGAGTGCGTTAAATAAAAAAAGTTTTCTCACTTACCTGAAAGAAGGCGGTATTTACGTTGTTCTTTTAGTCCTGCTGGCCATTATTATTTTCCAGGACCCTACGTTCTTAAGCCTGCTGAACCTGAGTAACATTCTGACCCAGTCCTCCGTGCGTATTATCATCGCGCTGGGCGTGGCGGGCCTTATCGTCACCCAGGGGACGGACCTGTCCGCCGGGCGTCAGGTCGGTCTGGCGGCGGTGATTGCGGCAACCCTGCTGCAGTCGATGGAAAACGCCAACAAGGTGTTCCCGGAAATGGCGACCATGCCGATTTTCGTGGTGATTCTGATTGTCTGCGCCATCGGTGCGGTGATTGGTCTGATTAACGGTATCATCATCGCTTACCTGAACGTGACGCCATTTATCACCACCCTGGGTACGATGATCATCGTTTACGGCATCAACTCCCTGTACTACGACTTCGTGGGCGCGTCACCCATTTCGGGCTTTGACAGCGGCTTCTCGACCTTTACGCAGGGCTTTATCGCGCTGGGCAGCTTCCGCCTGTCGTACATCACCTTCTATGCGCTGATTGCGGTCGCGCTTCGTCTGGATCCTGTGGAACAAAACCCGCTTTGGTAAAAACATCTTCGCCATCGGCGGTAACCCGGAAGCGGCGAAAGTCTCCGGCGTAAACGTTGCCCTGAACCTGCTGATGATTTATGCGCTGTCCGGTGTGTTCTACGCCTTCGGCGGGATGCTGGAAGCGGGCCGTATCGGCTCCGCCACCAACAACCTCGGCTTCATGTATGAGCTGGATGCGATTGCCGCCTGCGTGGTGGGCGGCGTCTCCTTCAGCGGCGGCGTGGGTACCGTGCTTGGCGTGGTGACCGGTGTGATCATCTTCACCGTCATCAACTACGGCCTGACCTACATCGGCGTGAACCCGTACTGGCAGTACATCATCAAGGGCGCCATCATCATCTTCGCGGTGGCGCTGGATTCACTGAAATACGCGCGCAAGAAATAGCAGAGAACAAGGTCAACCATCAGGGCTGCGGCAACGCGGCCCTTTTTTATTTGTTTCGCTTCTGCTATTTCCGCAGCTTCTCTTCCAGCTCGAGCAACTGTTCCGGTGTAACTGCCGGGTAGCTCTGCGCATCTTCCGGCACTTCATGCACCGCCGGAATCGGCACCAGCGGGCCAAGGAAACGCGGCTCGCGCTTCATCAGATAGAGATCCGCCAGCGCACCGAGACGCGCACCCACCTCGCGGAACCGCACCGACAGCATATTCTTCGGTGACGGCACGGCGTAGCACTGCGCCTGAATGCCCAGATGCTGGGCGATAAACAGTGCGCGTTCACAGTGGAAGCGCTGGGTAATGATGATGAAGTCGTTGGTGTCGAAGACTTTGCGCGTGCGCACAATCGAATCCAGCGTACGGAAACCGGCATAATCCAGCACGATGTCCGAGGGATCGACGCCGGCTTTGATTAAATCGCGTCGCATGGTCATCGGCTCGTTGTAGCTCTGCAGCGCATTATCGCCGCTCAGCAGCAGATAATTCACCTTGCCGCTGTTGTAGGCGTTGAGCGCGCCCTGAATGCGGTACCGGTAATACTGATTGATGACGCCGGTGCGGTAATACTTGGCGGTGCCCAGCACCACGCCGACCTGACGATGCGGCAGCGAAGCGACATCTTCATAAATAAACGGCGCGGTTCGCCAGCTAATCCAGCGATCGAGGCCGAGCGCGGTCGCCATCACCAGTAAGATGATGATAAACAGAGCAAAGAAAACGCGTTTAAGTATGCGCACGGGCACTCGGTTGACGAAAATTCAGATGGGTCAAGGCTACTTGAGGCGGCACGGCTAAGCAAGTTCGCGCCGGTCGGCTGGCGTTTTTTTAAGCGCTGCCGCACCTGAAGCGTGCGGCAGCGTCGGTCTGCAATTAAATCGAGGTACGGCGGTAGTGACGATACTGCGGCAGCCAGAAGTTGTTGTTGATGGCTTTCGACAGCACGTCCTCGGAGGTAACCACCGCCACGCCCGCCAGCTGCGCCGCTTTGCCCACTTCCATGGCGATCACTTTGGAGACGCCCTGGATGTCTTTCAGCTCCGGCAGCACCAGACCTTCACCGTCGTTAACCAGCGGCGAGCAGTCGGCCAGGGCGTTGGCTGGCGGCCATCAGCATCCCTTCGGTGACGCGGGTGGCGCCGCGCGGCGATCACGCCCAGACCGATGCCCGGGAAGATATAGGAGTTGTTGCACTGGGCAATCGGGTATCGGTTTTCGCCTTTCCACCTGCACCGGTTGGAACGGGCTGCCGGTGGCGACCAGCGCCTGACCGTCGGTCCAGGTGATGATTTCCTGCGGCGTCGCTTCCACGCGCGAGGTCGGGTTGGACAGCGGCATCACGATCGGGCGCTTGCAGTGCTTGTGCATCTCACGAATGATCTCTTCGGTGAACAGACCCGCGCTGCCCGGAGACGCCGATCAGCATATCCGGCTGGGCATTGCGCACCACGTCCAGCAGCGACATCGAATCGCTGGTGACCGTCCCAGTCTTTCAGATTGTCGCGCTTCTGCACCAGCTTGCTCTGGAAGTCGGAGCAGGTTGGGCATGTCGTCGGTGAGCAGGCCCAAACGGTCGACCATGAAGACGCGCGCGACGCGCCTCAGCTCCTCGCTCAGGCCTTCGGGTTGCATCTGGGCGATGATCTGCTCGGCGATACCGCAGCCGGCGGAGCCGGCGCCGAGGAAGACCACTTTCTGCTCGCTGAGCCGGCTGCCTGCGGCGCGGCTGGCGGCGATCAGCGTGCCCACGGTGACCGCGGCGGTGCCCTGGATGTCGTCGTTGAAGCAGCAGATCTCATCGCGGTAGCGCTCCAGCAGCGGCATGGCGTTTTTCTGCGCGAAGTCTTCAAACTGCAGCAGGACGTTGGGCCAGCGGCGCTTCACCGCCTGGATGAATCAGGTCGACGAACTCCGGTCGTACTCGTCGCCGGTCATGCGCGGATGGCGCCAGCCCATGTACAGCGGGTCGTTGAGCAGGTGCTGGTTGTTGGTGCCGACGTCCAGCACCACCGGCAGGGTGTAGGCCGGGCTGATACCGCCGCAGGCGGTGTACAGCGACAGCTTGCCGATCGGGATGCCCATCCCGCCAATGCCCTGGTCGCCGAGGCCGAGAATCCGCTCGCCGTCGGTGACCACGATGACTTTGACATTGTGCTTGGTGGCGCTGCGCAGGATGTCGTCGATCCGCTCGCGGTCCGGGTAGGAGATGAACAGGCCGCGGTGGGTCCGGTAGATCTTCGAGAAGTGTTCGCAGGCCGCGCCGACCGTTGGGGTGTAGATGATCGGCATCATCTCTTCCAGGTGGTTCTCCAGCAGGCGGTAGAAGAGGGTTTCGTTGGTGTCCTGGATGTTGCGCAGGTAGATGTGTTTGTCGATATCGGTTTTGAAGCCCAGGTTGTACTGGCTCCAGGCGCGCTCGGCCTGCTCTTCGATGGTTTCGACGTCGTCCGGCAGCAGGCCCTGCAGGTTGAAATCGATGCGTTCCTGCGTACTGAAGGCGCTGCCTTTGTTCAGCAGCGGAAATTCCAGCAGGACCGGACCCGCGTAAGGAATATACAGCGGACGTTTACTTTCGTACTCGAGTTCCATGCAGTGTTTGCTCCGGTTGCAGTGTTTTCTGACGTGTCGCCAGCAAGAAGGTAACGCCAGACCCGTTTATTGTGAAGTTCTGGCGCCCGATCCTATGAAAATTCCTGCAGATGTACAGCTTTTGTTAATAGAAGGTCACAAAAGCGGTAAAAGGATCACTAAACTGTTGGTTTCGAAACTAAAGTAACTGAGAAATTGCTGCAGCCGAGCGCGGCGAGGGTGGTGCGGGTGGCATCAAACTGGCTCAGCGTGGCGTCGGCGCTTTCTGCCAGCACTGCCTGCTGAATCTCTTCCAGCGCTTCGTTGTGCATGTTCATCAGAATCAGCGCGGCCTGTAATGGCGGCAGGCTCGGGTTAAAGGCGGCATTTTCGGCATAGCGCCCGGGGTAAATCTGGCCGCTGCGGCTCTGCAACGCCACGCCGCTATAACTCTGGCTATAAGGTGCATGGCTGCGGCTGGCGGCATCAATCGCGGCCTGCTGCAGCGCATCGCCCTGCGGCAGGAAACCGTGGTCGACCGGCGTCAGCAGCCGTTCGCTGATATTGAGATCGGCCGGGCCAAAGGCATCCGGTAAATAGTCGGCCAGCGTGCTGACCGCGCGGCCCGGCAGGCTGATGCGAATCGCCGTACCGCTATTCAGTTCATTCATAAACTGGCGGCAGTGCCCGCACGGCGTGTAGTTGACGGTAATGGTCGCCAGCTGCGCTTCGCCCCGCAGCCAGGCATGCGTGACTGCGCTCTGCTCGGCGTGGACCGTTTGCTGCAGCGGCGCATGTAAAAACTCCATGTTGGCACCGAAATACCAGTGGCCACTGATGCCGCGCGCAATAGCGCCCACGTTAAAGTGCGAAACCGGTGCCACGGCACAACAGGCGGCAATCGGCAGCAGTGCGAGTGCCAGCGCATCATCATCCAGACCGGTTGCCTGTTGCAGCTGAGCCACTTCCTGCGGTCGCAGCACGCCATGAAAATCAGCAGCGTCCAGCAGCGGCTGAAGCGCGCTCTGCAGCGCAGCGGGCAGGGCAGAGAAAGCGGAAGTGAATCGTGCATGCATGATGTTATGGCCTCATTAACTCGTCAGCGGCGGAGCGCCGCCTCAAGATTTATATGTGATCCATGTCGCTATGACAATGCAAGCTGATTGGCTTGTTTCAACTTTGCGAGATCTCTCGCAAGTTTTACCCCAGTAAGCGCATCAGCAAAGGAAAAATGAAAGGCGCCAGTAACGAGGTGATGATGCCGCAGATTACCAGCGCCAGTGAACTGAAGGCGCCTTCCTGATAGTCAATCTCCGCGGCGCGCGCTGTGCCGAGCGCATGAGACGCGTTGCCAATCGCCAGCCCGCGTGATGACTTGCTGCGCACTTTAAACAGATTCAGCAGCATGTGACCAAACACCGCGCCCAGCACGCCAGCAATCAACACGCAAATGGCGCTGATGGCCGGAATACCGTGTAGCGAGCCCGATACTGCCATGGCGATGGGCGTGGTCACCGACTTCGGCAGGATGGTGGCTGCGATTTCCGGCGTCGCCCCCATCCACAGCGCGATCGCCGTGCCGGACACCATGGCGGTAATGCTGCCGATAAAGCAGACGCTAATGATGGTTTTCCAGCGCGCGCGAATCTGGTGCATCTGCTCATACAGCGGCAGCGCCAGCGCCACCACGGCGGGCTGCAGCAGCTGATTAAGCAGCGCGCTGCCGGCGAAATAGCGCGCGTAGGGCAGGTGCGTCAGCAGCAGCAGTGGAATAATGATCGCCATGGCTACCAGCAGCGGATTGACGATAGAGAGGTTGATTCTGGCTGCCAGACGGCGTGCCAGCAGATACGCCACTACGGTAAGTGGCAGTGACCACCAGGCGTCACTCATGGCCGGACTCCTTCGGACGCTGCAGGCGCTCGGCGCTCAGGCCGACAATCAGTAATACCAGCAGGGTGCTGACCATGCAGGAGACGACAATCGGGCCAAACTGTGCGCTGAGGATATCGGTGTAGCCCATCACGCCAACGCTGATCGGCACAAACAGCAGCGCCATGTAGCGGATCAACAGCTGACAGCCGGGTTTCACCCACGTTACCGGGATAATCTGCAGCGCCAGCAGGGCAAACAGCAACAGCATGCCAAGGATGCTGCCGGGAATGGTAAATGGCAGCAGGGCAGCAAGGCCGTTGCCGGCATACAGCGCGGCATAGACGATGGCAAAGGCGCGCAGATAGCGCCAGCAGGCAGATAGCACGGTGGGCATGTCAGGCTCCTGTTTTCGTGGCGCTTCATCATACGCATTAAGCGCTTAGCGTGCTAGCGATCACACTGGAATGCAGATTCAGGATTTCAACACCTCTGCTTTGAAGCTGAGTAAAGCGGCGTAAGCTGGTGGCCAGAGCGAAGGAGCAGCGATGAACCACACCGTCCAACCGCAGCGCGCGCTGCGAAAGGCGATGCCGCAAGCGGAGCAAAAACTATGGCGCTATTTACGCAACCGAAATGTGTGTGGCGCGAAGTTTCGCCGCCAGCATCCAGTTGGAGGGTACATCGTTGATTTTGCCTGCGTTGAGCAATCGCTGATCGTGGAACTGGATGGTGGACAGCACAATACGCCTGAAGATCAGGCTTACGATGCCCGGCGCACGGCGTATTTACAGCGCTGCGGCTGGCGCGTAATTCGCTTCTGGAATCATCAGGTATTTAATGAGTTTGAGGTGGTGATGGCGGAGATTTATCGCTGTCTGATATTGGCGCGATAAGCGCGGTGCGGTTTTCCCCTCACCCCAGCCCTCTCCCGCAGGCGGGAGAGGGGGTATTCTTGTGCGGGGTTTTGCTATGTGCAGGTTTGATACCTGGGTAACAACGTGCGCTGTTCGGCCCTTTTTAATGCGGGAGAGTGAGTCAAGCGAACGAGGTGCAGGCATGGCTCTGAACCCAGAGCCCGCACTCAGCGGTTCCCTCTCCCGTAAGCGGGAGAGGAGGTAGTCTTGTGCGGGGTTTTGCTATGTGCAGGCCTGGCTCTGAACCCAAACCCCGCACTCAGCAGTTCCCTCTCCCGTAAGCGGGAGAGGGTTAGGGTGAGGGCCAGCACGCACCAACCCTTACTTCACCGGCATACCCGGCTGGGCACCGCTATCCACTGACAGCACAAACAGATCTTTGCCGCCAGGGCCTGCGGCCATCACCATCCCTTCGGAGATGCCGAAGCGCATTTTGCGCGGCGCCAGGTTCGCCACCATCACGGTCAGGCGGCCAATCAGCACCTGCGGGTCCGGGTAGGCAGAACGGATGCCGGAGAAGACGTTACGCTTCTCGCCGCCCAGATCCAGCGTCAGGCGCAGCAGCTTGTCAGAGCCTTCCACGAACTCCGCGTTCTCAATCAGCGCCACGCGCAGGTCGACTTTGGCGAAATCATCAAAGGTGATGGTTTCCTGAATCGGATCGTCAGCCAGCGGGCCGGTTACCGGTGCGCCGCCGCTTTCACTTCTTCTTTCGAGGCTTCCACCAGGGCTTCAACCTGTGCTTCATCTCAATGCGGTTGTAGAGCGCTTTAAAGGTGTTCACCTTGTGGCCGAGCAGCGGCTGCTGGATGGCATCCCAGGTCAGTTCGGTGTTCAGGAACGCTTCAGCGCGGGCTGCCAGCTGCGGCAGAACCGGCTTCAGCCAGGTCATCAGCACGCGGAACAGGTTGATGCCCATGGAGCAGATCGCCTGCAGGTCGGCATCGCGGCCTTCCTGTTTCGCCACCACCCACGGCGCCTGCTCGTCCACATAGCGGTTGGCCACATCGGCCAGCGCCATGATTTCGCGAATCGCTTTACCGAACTCGCGGCTTTCCCAGGCTTCGCCAATGGTGGCCGCCGCATCGGTGAAGGTCTGATACAGCGCCGGATCCGCCAGTTCGCCGCCAGCACGCCGTCAAAGCGTTTGGCGATAAAGCCCGCGTTACGGGAGGCCAGGTTCACCACCTTGTTGACGATGTCCGCGTTCACGCGCTGCACGAAATCTTCCAGGTTCAGGTCGATATCATCGATGCGGGAAGAGAGCTTCGCCGCGTAGTAGTAGCGCAGGCTGTCGGCGTCAAAATGGTTCAGCCAGGTGCTGGCTTTAATGAAGGTGCCGCGCGATTTGGACATCTTCGCGCCGTTCACCGTCACGTAGCCGTGAACAAACAGGTTGGTCGGCTTACGGAAGTTGCTGCCTTCCAGCATCGCCGGCCAGAACAGGCTGTGGAAGTAGACGATGTCTTTACCGATGAAGTGATACAGCTCGGCGTCGGAATCTTTCTTCCAGTATTCGTCGAAGCTGACGGTGTCGCCGCGCTTGTCGCACAGGTTCTTGAACGAGCCCATGTAGCCGATTGGCGCATCCAGCCAGACGTAGAAGTATTTGCCCGGCGCGCCCGGGATTTCGAAGCCGAAGTACGGCGCATCGCGGGAGATATCCCACTGCTGCAGGCCGGATTCGAACCACTCCTGCATCTTGTTCGCCACCTGCTCCTGCAGCGCGCCGCTGCGGGTCCACGCCTGCAGCATTTCGCTGAAGGACGGCAGGTCGAAGAAGAAGTGCTCGGAATCACGCATCACCGGCGTGGCGCCGGAAACCACCGATTTCGGCTCGATCAGCTCGGTCGGGCTGTAGGTCGCGCCGCACACTTCGCAGTTATCGCCGTACTGATCCGGCGATTTACATTTCGGGCAGGTGCCTTTGACGAAACGGTCCGGCAGGAACATGCCTTTTTCCGGATCGTACAGCTGAGAGATAGTGCGGTTTTTAATAAAACCGTTCTCTTTCAGACGGGTGTAGATCAGCTCCGACAGCTCGCGGTTTTCGTCGCTGTGCGTGGAGTGATAGTTGTCATAGCTGATGTCAAAGCCAGCAAAATCGGTCTGATGCTCCTGACTCATTTCGGCAATCATCTGCTCCGGGGAGATCCCCAGCTGCTGCGCTTTCAGCATGATCGGCGTGCCGTGGGCATCGTCCGCGCAAATGAAGTTCACCTCATGGCCGCGCATTCGCTGGTAACGGACCCAGACATCAGCCTGGATGTGCTCCAGCATATGGCCGAGGTGGATAGAGCCGTTGGCGTACGGCAGTGCGCACGTTACCAGAATTTTCTTCGCGACTTGAGTCATAGTAGGCATTACTTCTTTTAACTGTGAAAAGGGTTTTTGATATTACCAAAAGGGGCATTATTAAGTAAGCACAAACCGCGGCCTTTCAGGTAAACTTGTTCATCTAAGGTCTTATTCACAAGAACAAAGGAGTCGGGATGAGTTCTCAATCCCAGGCCAAATCACCGGAAGCCTTACGAGCAATGGTCGCCGGGACGCTGGCTAACTTTCAGCATCCAACCCTGAAGCACAATCTTACGACGCTGAAAGCGTTACATCACGTTGCCTGCTGGACGATACGCTGCACATTGAGCTGCAGATGCCGTTCGTCTGGACCAGCGCCTTTGACGCGCTGAAAGAGCAGACCAGCGCGGAGCTGCTGCGCATTACCGCGAAACGCGCGCCATCGACTGGAAGCTGAGCCACAACATCGCCACCCTGAAACGCGTGAAAAATCAGCCGGGCGTCAACGGCGTGAAAAACATCATCGCCGTCAGCTCCGGTAAAGGCGGGGTGGGGAAATCCTCCTACCGCCGTAAACCTGGCGCTGGCGCTGGCGGCGGAAGGGGCAAAGGTCGGTATTCTGGATGCGGATATCTACGGCCCGTCTATTCCGAACATGCTGGGCGCGGAAAATCAGCGTCCAACCTCGCCGGACGGCACGCATATGGCGCCGATCATGGCGCACGGTCTGGCGACCAACTCCATCGGTTATCTGGTGACCGACGATAACGCCATGGTCTGGCGCGGCCCGATGGCCAGCAAAGCGCTGCTGCAGCTGCTGCAGGAAACGATGTGGCCGGATCTGGATTATCTGGTGCTGGATATGCCGCCGGGCACCGGTGATATTCAGCTGACGCTGGCGCAGAACATTCCGGTGACGGGCGCCGTGGTGGTGACCACGCCGCAGGATATCGCGCTGATCGACGCCAAAAAAGGCATCGTGATGTTTGAGAAAGTGGAAGTGCCGGTGCTGGGCATCGTCGAGAACATGAGCATGCACATCTGCAGCAACTGCGGTCACCACGAGCCTATCTTCGGTACCGGCGGGGCGGAGAAACTGGCGGAGCAGTATCACACCCAACTGCTGGGGCAGATGCCGCTGCACATTACTCCTGCGTGAAGATCTGGATAACGGGAAACCGACGGTGGTCAGCCGTCCGGACAGCGAATTTGCGGAGATGTATCGCCAGCTGGCGGGGCGCGTTGCGGCGCAGCTTTACTGGCAGGGTGAAGTGATTCCGGGCGAAATCGCCTTCCGCGCGGTGTAACGCCTTAGCTGCCGCTGGTGCGTGACGCCAGCGGCAGGTGCATCAACACGTACTGGCCCTGTTCGCTCTCTCCCAGCGCTTCGCGCTGCCAGCCGTGCTGCTGATAAAACTGCAGCGCCGCTTCGTTCTGTAGCAGACATTTCAGCGCGCCGGTGGAGGTAAAACGCTGCTGCACCGCGTTCAGCAGCGCACTGCCGACGCCCTGGCCCTGAAAGGCCGGATCGACATACAAACTGTGCAGAAAATTATCGTTATCCATCACGCCGGCAAACCCTGCGCGGTGGCCGTCGATCTCCGCTACCAGTACCGTTTCACCGGGAATAATCGCGTCGAAATCTTCCAGCTGCCAGTCGTCGCCGGCCAGCCATGTCCAGTTATGACGGCGCGCCGCGAGATACAGCGTGCGTAGAAAAGGGCGGTCGGCTTCTTCAAAAAGACGAATTTTCACTTCCAGACTCCATGACGAGTAAGCGGGCACGTTTTTAGCGGCGTTGCGCACGCAGTTGAATCGTGCAGCAAAGATGATTGAATGTTTATAAAAAAATAGCAGTTGCCGTGCGCAAAGATAAAGCCTGTTAACTCTGCGGCTTTTCTGTGTAGAATGCCGCGGCAAGCCGCATCAAATCTGGCGTCGGCACTTTGATAGCTTTTGATTATCTGATTGATAACGTCTGCATATTAGAAGTTGGCCCGAAAATTATGTAGCCTGCATCACATCTTTTTAACGGAGGTCACCCATGTCTTTGATTAATACCAAAATTAAACCTTTCAAAAACCAGGCGTTCAAAAACGGTGAATTCATCGAAGTCACCGAGAAAGATACCGAAGGCCGCTGGAGCGTGTTCTTCTTCTATCCGGCTGACTTCACCTTTGTTTGCCCGACTGAACTGGGTGACGTGGCAGACCACTACGAAGAACTGCAGAAGCTGGGCGTAGACGTTTACTCTGTCTCTACCGACACCCACTTCACCCACAAAGCGTGGCACAGCAGCTCTGAAACCATCGCGAAAATCAAATACGCGATGATCGGCGACCCGACTGGCGCCCTGACCCGTAACTTCGAAAACATGCGTGAAGATGAAGGCCTGGCTGACCGTGCGACCTTCGTCGTTGACCCGCAGGGCATTATCCAGGCTATCGAAGTTACCGCTGAAGGTATCGGCCGTGATGCTTCTGACCTGCTGCGTAAAGTGAAAGCGGCTCAGTACGTGGCTTCTCACCCAGGCGAAGTGTGCCCGGCTAAATGGAAAGAAGGCGAAGCGACTCTGGCTCCATCTCTGGACCTGGTCGGCAAAATCTAAATTTCCGTCGTCTTTCACGCCCCCCCCCCCCGCCTCTCTACGCGAAATACTTTGAAATTCTTATCATTCCATACGGGTGCTGCTGGCACCCCGATCACTTCAATACGTCTTCAGCAAAATATACCCAAAAAGAAAGGGAACTCACAATGCTCGACACCACGATGAAAACCCAGCTCAAGGCCTACCTTGAGAAACTGACCAAACCTGTTGAGCTGATTGCCACGCTGGACGACAGCGCGAAATCGGCAGAGATCAAAGAACTGCTGGCAGAGATCGCTGAGCTGTCAGAGAAAGTGACCTTCAAAGAAGAGAACGATCAACCGGTGCGTAAGCCTTCTTTCCTGATCACCAACCCAGGCTCTGACCAGCGGCCCGCGCTTTGCCGGTTCGCCGCTGGGCCACGAATTTACCTCACTGGTGCTGGCGCTGCTGTGGACCGGTGGGCATCCGTCGAAAGAGGCGCAGGCGCTGCTGGAGCAGATCCGCGATCTCGACGGTGACTTTGAATTTGAAACCTATTACTCGCTCTCCTGCCACAACTGCCCGGACGTGGTGCAGGCGCTGAACCTGATGTCGGTGCTGAACCCGCGCATCAAACACACGGCGATTGACGGCGGTACGTTCCAGAACGAAATCACCGATCGCAACGTAATGGGCGTTCCGGCGGTGTACCTGAACGGTCAGGAGTTCGGCCAGGGGCGTATGACCCTGACGGAAATCGTCGCCAAAGTGGATACCGGCGCGGAAAAACGTGCGGCGGAAGAGCTGAACAAGCGCGATGCGTACGACGTGCTGATTGTCGGCTCCGGCCCGGCGGGCGCGGCGGCGGCGGTCTACTCTGCGCGTAAAGGGATCCGTACCGGCCTGATGGGCGAGCGCTTTGGCGGCCAGGTGCTGGATACCGTGGACATCGAAAACTACATCTCCGTGCCGAAAACCGAAGGCCAGAAGCTGGCGGGTGCGCTGAAGGCGCACGTCAGCGACTACGACGTGGACGTGATCGACAGCCAGAGCGCCAGCAAGCTGGTTCCGGCAGCGGTTGAGGGCGGTCTGCACCAGATTGAAACCGCGTCCGGCGCGGTGCTGAAAGCGCGCAGCATCATCATTGCCACCGGCGCGAAATGGCGCAACATGAACGTGCCGGGTGAAGATCAGTATCGCACCAAAGGCGTGACCTACTGCCCGCACTGCGACGGCCCGCTGTTTAAAGGCAAACGCGTGGCGGTGATCGGCGGCGGTAACTCCGGCGTGGAAGCGGCTATCGACCTGGCGGGGATTGTTGAGCACGTGACGCTGCTGGAGTTCGCGCCAGAAATGAAGGCCGACCAGGTTCTGCAGGATAAAGTACGCAGCCTGAAAAACGTCGATATCATCCTGAACGCGCAGACCACGGAAGTGAAGGGCGACGGCAGCAAAGTGACCGGGCTGGAATACCGCGACCGCGTAAGCGGCGACGTTCATAGCGTTCAGCTTTCGGGGATCTTCGTGCAGATTGGTCTGCTGCCAAACACCACCTGGCTGGAAGGCGCGATTGAGCGCAACCGCATGGGCGAGATCATCATCGATGCGAAATGCGAAACCAGCGTGAAGGGCGTGTTTGCCGCAGGCGACTGCACCACGGTGCCGTACAAGCAGATCATCATCGCCACCGGCGAAGGTGCGAAAGCGTCTCTGAGCGCGTTTGACTACCTGATCCGCACCAAACCGGCTGAATAAGTTTTGCGATAGCCACGCAAGCGCCCTGCAACCTGTGTTGCGGGGCTTTTTTTTATCCCAGCCAGCGACGCGCCTGTTCATCGCTGATATCGCGATAATAAATTTTATGGATGCGCTCGCCGCAGCGTTTGCATTCGGCTTCGAGGTACGTGGAGTACCGGTAACGGCCGCCGGGGGCAACGGCGCCTTGACGGGAAATGGTGATATTGTGCCAGTGATGCGCGTGCGGAAGAAAACTGAATAAAGTCATTAGCGATTCCGGGTGAAGGTGAAACAGCGGTCTTCAAATCCGGAGGGGAATTAGGCCGCGTTATGCCGCCGGCCGGTTTGATATTAATCAAGTTGCGCGCTTTCTCCTGTTTATTTCCCGACTACTGCCCCGGCAGATTAAATTAACTATCCTGATGAATTTTAGGGATTTTGTGAAAATTGATCTCCATCGATTTGTTTATATTTTCCTGATGAACACAAAATCATGAAAATTGATGGCGCACGTATTTTTGCTCTTCGTTGTCCGGCAAAAAAAGCGCACCCGCCGCAGGATTTACAACTTTAAGCTGACCCTTTATGCTGTGAAGGCACGTCTGACACGGACGTGCATGACTCGGGGTGCCCTTCTTTGTGAAGGCTGAGAAATACCCGTAATACCTGATCTGGATAATGCCAGCGTAGGGAAGTCAGATGCCTGTCCGCATTCGCCTTCCTGATTGCCGGTTGGGAGCCTTATGACACAGCCTGACCCTCTTTCCCCGGCGCAACTCGCGCACTCTCTGCAACTGCTGCGGCAGCAGGCACCGCTTGTGCACTGTATGACCAACGATGTGGTACAAACCTTTACCGCCAACGTGCTGCTGGCGCTTGGCGGCGTCACCCGCGATGGTGATTGATGGCGATGAGGCGGCGCAGTTTGCCGGTTTTGCCGATGCGCTGCTGATTAACGTCGGTACGTTAACCCGCGAGCGCCGCGATGCGATGCTGGCGGCGGTCGAAAGGCCGCTAACCAGGCAGGCAAACCCTGGACGCTCGATCCGGTGGCCGTCGGCGCACTAACCTTCCGTACGCAATTTTGCCAGCAACTGCTTACCCTGCAACCGGCGGCCATTCGCGGCAACGCTTCAGAAATTCTGGCACTCGCGGGAGTGCGCACAGGCGGGCGCGGCGTGGATAGCGTGCATCAGGCCGATGCCGCACTGAACGCCGCGCAGCAGCTGGCGCAACGCTGCACCACTATCGTTGCGGTAACCGGCGAAGTCGATTACGTCACCGATGGCCGCCAGACGCTGGCGATTGCCGGCGGCAGCCCGCTGATGACGCGCGTGGTCGGCACCGGTTGCGCGCTATCCGCCGTAGTGGCGGCGTGCAGCAGCCTGCCGGGCGAGCGCATCCAGCACGTGGCAGCGGCCTGCCGCGTAATGTCACTGGCGGGAGAGCAGGCCGCGCGCAGCGTGGCAGGGCCCGGCAGCTTCGTCGCCGCGTTTCTCGATGCGCTCTACACGCTGGAGGTGGCGGGATGAAGCGAATTAATGCCCTGACCATTGCCGGCACCGATCCCAGCGGCGGCGCGGGTATCCAGGCCGATCTGAAAACCTTCTCGGCGCTTGGCGCGTACGGCTGCTCCGTGATCACCGCGCTGGTGGCGCAAAACACCCGCGGCGTGCAGTCGGTGTACCGCATCGAACCGGATTTTGTCGCCGCGCAGCTCGACTCGGTGCTCAGCGATGTGCGCATCGACACCACCAAAATCGGCATGCTGGCGGAAACGGAGATCGTTGAGGCGGTGGCAGAGCGGCTGAAACGCCGCCAGCCTGCACGTTATGTGGTGCTGGATACGGTGATGCTCGCCAAAAGCGGCGATCCGCTGCTTTCGCCCGATGCGGTAGCCAGCATTCGTGAACGGCTGCTGCCGCAGGTATCGCTGATCACGCCCAATCTGCCGGAAGCCGCGGCGCTGCTGGACGCTGCCGCATGGCCGCAGGACGAGGCAGGAGATGCATGCAGCAGGGCGATGCGCTGCTGGCACTGGGCTGCGAGGCGGTGCTGATGAAGGGCGGTCATCTCGATGACGCCGAAAGCCCGGACTGGCTCTTCACCCGCGACGGCGCGCCAGCGCTTTACCGCGCCGCGCGTGAACACCCAAAAATACCCACGGCACCGGCTGCACGCTCTCGGCGGCGCTGGCGGCGCTGCGCCCGCGCCATGCGGACTGGGCGGGCACCGTAGCGGAGGCCAAGGCCTGGCTGCGGCCGGCGCTGCTGCACGCCGATTCGCTGGAGGTCGGTCACGGCATTGGGCCGGTTCATCATTTCCATCAGTGGTGGTAGGGCGTAACGCCAGATTGCCGTTTTTTCACTGCGTATCCGTCTGAAAAATGGAGTCAGCAATTTGCCAGCCTGGCGCGTTTCGGTCCAGGCTGTGGGGGCGAATCGGCAGGTGCCGGTTCTTTTCCAGCCATTTATCAGGAGCGAACATGACGGACATCGTACAGTTATTGGGTAAAGAGGCGGATACGCTTCTTCAACATCGCTGCATGACCATTCCAGCGGACAGCCTTTATTTGCCGGGCGCGGATTATGTGGATCGCGTGATGGTTGATAACAACCGTCCTCCTGCGGTACTGCGCAATATGCAGACGCTCTACAACACCGGCCGGCTGGCGGGTACCGGCTATCTGTCGATTCTGCCGGTGGATCAGGGCGTGGAGCACTCTGCGGGCGCCTCGTTCGCCGCGAATCCGCCCTATTTCGATCCGAAGAATATCGTCGAGCTGGCGATTGAAGCCGGCTGTAACTGTGTGGCATCTACCTACGGCGTGCTGGCCTCTGTGTCCCGTCGCTACGCGCACCGCATTCCGTTCCTCGTCAAGCTGAACCACAACGAAACCCTGAGCTACCCCACGGAATATGACCAGACGCTGTACGCCAGCGTTGAGCAGGCGTTCAATATGGGCGCGGTTGCGGTCGGCGCCACCATCTATTTTGGTTCTGAGCAGTCCCGCCGCCAGATCGAAGAAATCGCAGCGGCCTTCGAGCGCGCGCACGAGTTGGGCATGGTGACGGTGCTGTGGGCCTATCTGCGCAACACCGCTTTCAAGAAGGATGGGGTGGATTATCACGCCAGCGCCGATTTGACCGGTCAGGCGAACCATCTGGCGGCCACCATTGGCGCGGACATTGTGAAGCAGAAAATGGCGGAGAATAACGGCGGCTATAAGGCGGTGAACTTTGGCTACACCGATGACCGCGTCTACAGCAAGCTGACCAGCGATAACCCGATCGATCTGGTGCGCTACCAGCTGGCGAACTGCTACATGGGCCGCGCCGGGCTGATTAACTCCGGTGGTGCTTCAGCCGGTGCGGACACCGATGTGGCGGAGTCGGTGCGTACGGCGGTGATCAATAAACGCGCGGGCGGCATGGGGCTGATTCTCGGACGCAAGGCGTTTAAGAAGTCGCTGAAAGAGGGCGTGGCGCTGATTAATGCGGTGCAGGATGTGTATCTGGCGAAGGATGTGACAATTGCCTGATGGGGTGAGGGGCGTTTTTCCCCCTCACCCTAACCCTCTCCCACGAGCGGGAGAGGGGACTGTTTTGTGCGGTTTTTAATGCGTTAATTCTCTGACAGCTTACTGAAACAGCTCCCTCTTCCGGTGGGAGAGGTCGGGGTGAGGGCATCACACCGCACCGCATCAAACCGCACCGCATCACACCCCACCGCAAGCTCAGCGCACAACACTACGGCCCTTCAAACCATTCGCTGTTGCGCTCGGCAATCGGCGTAATGGTCAGAATCATCTCCTGCAGATGTCGCCGCATCGCCTTCTCCGCCGCATCGGCATCTTGCGCTTTCAGCGCGGCAAATATCTCTTCGTGCTGCTGAATCAGGCTCTCCGGCGGCGACACTTCGCTCAGCGTCAGAAAGCGCACGCGGTCCATCGTCGCTTTAATGTTCTCCACCGTTTCCCACGCCAGCAGACAGTCAATGCCTTCGGCAATCAACCGGTGAAACTCATCGTCGAGCGCCAGAAACGCCTGGCTGTCGTGGCGTTCCGCTGCCAGTCGCTGCAGCTGCAGATTGTGTTCCAGCGCCATCAGTCCGGTGGCAGCGATCTCCAGCGCGGCGCGGCGAACCACGGCGATCTCCACCGCTTCACGGATGAAACGGCCATCGGCGACGCGCTGAGCGGAGATTTTGCGCACGAAGGTGCCGCGCTGCGGCAGAACCTGCACCAGGCCGGCTTCCGCCAGTTTGATAAAGGCTTCCCGCACCGGCTGCCGCGACACGTTGAAGCGCGCCGACACTTCTTTCTCCGACAGCAGCGAGCCCGGATGGATCACGCAGGTCACGATATCCTTCCGCAGATAGCGATAAATCTGCTGATTTACCGGTTCGCTGGTGGTTATGGTATAGGCAATCGACATGCAGCAATATCCGTATTACGGCTGGCCGCCGCCAGCCCGATGAGAAAGCGTCAGTCTAATCAGCACGCTGCGTCTGCGCTACACATTTGTGCAGGCGGCTTAGCCTTCTGTGACCAGCGCCTGCACCGTGGCGCGTGCACCGGTAAGCCGCAGCTGCTGATACAGCTCAGTAAGCCGCGTAACAAACACCGTGTGATAACGTAAGTCGTCGCCGAACACCGCCTGCAGGCGCAGTAAGGCCTCAACGCGCTGCGGGCCATCCTCGCTATTGGCAACAATGCTGGCCAGCTGCGCGCTGAGCGGATCGCGAACCTCAATCGCCGCGCCCTGCTCATCGACGCCGCTGATATAGCGCATCCAGCCTGCCACGCCCAGCAGCAGATAATCACAGGCCGTCCCGTTACGCAGATGCCAGCGCACGCTATCCAGCAGGCGCTGTGGCAGCTTCTGCGTGCCGTCGGTGGCGATTTGATAAGTGCGATGTTTAATCGCCCGGTTTTCGTAACGGGCGATCAGCGAGTCGGCATAGGCGGCCAAATCGACATTCTGCGTGCGCAGCGTGGGTGCCTGATCCTGCAGCATCAGCGCGCGCGCCGCTTGACGAAAATTGGCATCGGCCATGCAATCGCTGATGTGCTGATACCCGGCCAGATAGCCGAGATAAGCCAGGAACGAGTGGCTGCCGTTGAGCATGCGCAGCTTCATCTCTTCGTACGGCAGCACATCACGCACCAGCTCCGCACCGGCCTGTTCCCACGCCGGGCGGCCGCTGACGAAGTTATCTTCAATCACCCACTGGAAAAAAGGTTCGGCTTCCACCGCCACCGGATCGCGACTGCCCAGCCGCGCTTCCAGCGTCGCGAAAGCCTCATCGGTCATCGCCGGTACGATGCGATCCACCATGGTTGAGGGAAAGGTGAGGTGGGTCTGAATGTAATCCGCCAGCGCCGGGCTGCGACGCTGCGCCAGCTGGGTTATTACATTGCGCGTAACGTGGCCGTTCTCCGGCATGTTGTCACACGACATCACGCTGAACGGCGGCAGATCGCGCTGGCGACGGCGTTCAATCGCCGCCAGGATCACGCCGGGCAGCGAGCGCGGCGCGTCAGGATGCGCCACATCGTGCACGATGTCCGGATGCGTCAGGTCGAGCTGGCCGCTCGACGGCAGCGAACAGTAGCCTTTTTCCGTGACCGTCATCGACACGATGGCGATTTCCGGCTGGCTCATCGCTTCAATCACCGCCTCAATACCGTCACTTTTCGCGTGCAGCGCCTGGGTAATTACGCCAACAATGCGCGTGTGCAGGCTGTCGTCGGCCATTTCGGTCACGCTGTACAGCAAATCCTGCTGGCGCAGAGCGGCGATCAGCGCGCCGCTGTTGAGATTCACTTCGCAGTAGCCCCAGTCGCTGCCGTGCTGCGCCAGTTGGTCAGTGGCCAGCGCCTGATGCGCGCGGTGAAAGGCACCAAAACCGATGTGCACCATGCGGGTTTTCAGCTGGCTGCGGTCGTAAGTGGGGCGCTGTACGTCAGCGGGAAGGCGATCGGGTTGTAACATGCATAATCCTTGTGGCAAACGGGGCGCGCGGCGCCCCGGCAGAGTCATTCGATTAAACGGAAACCGGTTTGTCGCTGGCTTTCGGGCTGCGAATCACAAACAGCACCAGCAGCGCGCCAAGTGCCGCTACCACGCCCGCCAGCACAAAGGCGCTGTCAAATTTGCCGGTGTGCTGCACGATGAAGCCGGTAACGATCGGGCCGATAATGCCGGACAGGCTGCCAATCAGGTGAATAAAGCCGCTGATGCTGCCGACGCGGCTCTTGTGCACCACATCCTGAATAATCGCCCAGTAAATGGCACCGGTGATGTAGAGGAAGAAGATGGAGATCGACATCATGATCACTGCCGAATTCACCTCTTTGATGGTGCCCGCCAGCGCCACACATATCGCTGCCGCCAGCAGCGACACTACCAGCACAATCTTGCGCGATAGCAGCAGCTTACCGGTGATATTAAAGATTTTATCGGAAATCCAGCCGCCCAGCGCCAGGCCAATGAAGCCGACAATCCACGGGATCATGGTCGTGATGCTCATGGCTTTGATATCCAGCCCGTGCGCCTGCACCAGATAGGCCGGGAACCAGCTCAGGAAGAAGAACAGAATGTAGTTGTAGCAGAAGAAGGCGAACGCGGTGACGAGGATAATCGGCTGACGCAGATAGTAGCCCATGCCGTGCGCTTTGCCGTCCGCGTCGATGATATCTGCCGGCTCTTCCGCTTTCAGTTTCTCTACCAGCGCGCGCTCCTGCGCAGAGACGCGCTTACTGCGCGCCGGATTGTCGGCGGCGAAGAAGAACCACAGCGCCATCCACACCAGACCAATCAGGCAGATCACCACAAACGCCGGACGCCAGCCGAAGGAGAGCGCCAGGTAGCCGACAATCGGCCCGGCGACCGCGCCGCCGAGCGGGGAACCGGCACTCAGCAGGCCCATGGCGGTGGCGGCCTGCTTTTTCGGAAACCAGCCATTGATGGCTTTGTTGGCCGAGGCGCAAATCGGACCTTCCGCCATGCCGAACAGTACGCGCAGAATCATCATCGACCAGAAACCGGTCGCCAGTGCGGTCATGCCGCAGAACAGCGACCACATGCCGACGGCGGTGCCGAGCACAATCGTCGGGCCGAATTTATCGGTGGCTAAACCGCCAATAAAATTGAACAGCGCATAGCCGAAGAAGAAGCTGCCGAAGATCAGGCCGAACTGCTCGGCATTGATCATCAGATCTTTTTCCACCAGCGGCACGGTGAGCGACAGGGCAATACGATCGAGGTAGTTGATCATATAAACCAGGAACAGCAGCAGTACGAGGGTCCAGCGTAGATTCTTCAGCATAGAAACTCCGTTTCCCTGTTCTTCTTCAGGCTGCAGCGTCACGGGGAGATGACCTTGATGACCGCGGCGCTGCGCCTGATTTATGCAGGGGATTATTGTTGTGGCCGGCGGGTACGCACCGGTATCAGGGACATCTGGTGTGGCGCATCACTCAATCCATTTGCAGGATCACTTTGCAGCAGGTGCGCGGGTCTTGTTCAAACAGCGTCATGGCGCGCTCGATCTGCGCCAGCGGGAAATAGTGGGTGACCAGTTTCTCCGGCTGGATCAGCCCCTGTTCCAGCCACGCAATTACCTCCGGGAAGCGGTTGCTGTTCAGGCGCGAGGTAAACAGCGACAGCTCTTTGCTGGTCAACGCCTGCTGCGTCAGGCTGCACGGCTCAGCAGAAAACCCGAGCAGGCCAATGCGCGCTGCCGGCGAGGCCAGCGCAGCCGCTTCAGCGAGGATCGCCGGATGGCAGGCGGCGTCGATAAGCAGCGTCGGCTGAACGCCTTCCAGCTGCGCCGCCAGCGGGATCTCGCTGTTGTTGAACAGGCGATCGGCACCGTTTTGCTGCGCCAGCGCCAGCCGCTCTGGCAGGCGGTCCACCACCAGTACCTGCTGTACGCCGTATACGCCTTTCAGCACCTGAATGGCGGTCAGCCCCATCGGACCGGCACCGTAAATCAGCGCCACATCCTGTGGCTGCGGCTTGAGGAACGCCGTGATATTCGCGGCAATGGTGAAGGGCTCAACCAGGCTGGCGAGTTGGTCGGGAATGCTCGCCGGCAGGCGATGGGCATTTTTTGCTGGCGCCACCGCATACTCGCTGAAGCCGCCGTCGCGGTGGACGCCAATCACCTGCAGTGACTGACAGACATTAGGACGGCCAACGGAGCAGGGATAGCAGTGGCCGCAGCTCACCACCGGATCGACCGCCACGCGCTCGCCCAGCCGGCTGGCATCAACGTCCTGTCCGACCGCGTCAATCACGCCAAAGAACTCATGGCCGATCACGCGCGGATAGCGGGCAAATGGATTGTGACCGTGCCAGATGTGCACATCAGAGCCACAGATACTGGCAAATTTCACTTTTACCCGCACTTCATCAGCGGCGGGCTGTGGCAGCGCGCGCTCGGCCAGCAGCAGTTTACCCGGTTGTTCAATCACCACACTTTTCATCATTCACTCCTGGCTGGTGGCCTGAAGGCGCGGCACACCAGTAATAATGCGACAGTAATGACGAAAAAATACGCGCAATAATACTACCATACAAGTTGCTGTTGCAGAGTTGTGAACGCAATCACAGAGCGCATGGGGTAGTTGGAAAGAGAAGTTTCAGAATGGCGTTGCGGTGCGCATCACTGCACACCCTTGAAAGTCGTTAACCGGTTACAGGGTCGCCATTCAGGGCGACCGGAATAAACGCAGCAAAATGACAGGCCTGCTGCGATCGACGGCACGTTCGCCGCGCAACATTACGGCCGCCGTAACGTCACCGCGCTGAGCGTGCGCCACAATAACTCTTTATCCTGCGGCGACACGTTACGCTGCTGAATGTCGCGCATAAATTCGGCCTTTTGCGGTGCCTGCAGCGTCGCGCCCTGTTTCAACTGCGCGGCAAGCTGCGTCAGAATCGCGTCGCTGTAATGACCAATGCTTTTGCGCACCTCATCCAGCGGACGCGGCTGCCAGTGCGGCTCCGGCGTTGCCAGCCAGTCGGCGCGATAGCGATACTGCACCGCTTTCGCCACATCCATCTGTGCCTGAATAAACGGCTGCACCGTGGCATCATCCAGACCCAGCTGACGCGCTTCCGCCAGGGCTTTGTCCAGCACCTTGCGCTCCTGACCCAAATCTTCAATCGGCTGATGATGCTGCGCTTTATAGCCCGCCACATCCTTCATGTAAGACAAACGCGTGTTGATAAGCTGGCCTGGCGAAGGACTGCTGAGTTCTGCCGCGGCGGCGGAACAGCTGCAAATCAGCAGCGCTAACGTGGCCGATCGTAACTGCATTTCCATACTGATGCTCCCAATGTTCAACCCAGGCGCTGGATCTGCGCGAGGCTCAGGCTAAGACAAAATAATGACATGACAAAGTACAGGGTGAAAAATTATCTTGTTTTTTAATCTACCAACTAGTAGGTTTGTTTTCCAGCGCCTTTTGCCGCAATGTTATTGCGCTTCAGGTTGAATGATTTCTGGCACAGGGCTGCCGCTGAGGCAGCGCTTATCATCAAAAGGAACACTCCATGACGGTCTTATCACATTACAAACGCCTTTCACTGCTGATTGCCGGTTCACTGCTGGCCGGCGCCACGCTGTCGCCGGCGATGGCGGCAGAGATGGCAGGGCAAAAAGTGCAGGTACGTGGCGTTGTTGAATCGGTAAACGGGCAGCAGCTCACTATCAAGTCACGCGAAGGATCGGAGGTCAGCGTGGCCATGAAGCCAGGCGCGATGGTGTCTGCGGTGGCGAAGGCCAGCATCAGCGACATTAAAAAGGGCGATTACGTGGGCATAGCCTCGCTGCCGAAAGCGGGCGGCGGTGATGGCGCGCTCGAAGTGCTGATTTTCCCGGCGCAGCTGAAAGGTGCTGGCGAGGGCAACTTCAGCTGGGATCTGAAGCCGGGCAGCTCAATGACCAACGCCACGGTCGCCAATAGCGTCACCTCGGTGGACAACAGCGAAGTGACGGTGAGCTATCACGGCCATCAGAAAAAAATTGCCATTCCGGCCGGTACGCCGGTGGTGACGCTGGCCGCCGCTACCCCGGATGACCTGAAACCCGGCACCACGGTGTTTGTTCCTGCCGAGAAGGGCGCCGACGGTAAGCTCACCGCAGGCAATATCATTGTCGGCAAAAACGGCGTAGTGCCGCCGATGTAATCCGGCTCCAGCCAGGCCTCGCCTGGCTGGTAAGGGGCTCGATGATGCAACAGCCTTCACCTTCCCGCAGTAAAACGCTAATCCGTCGTCATTCGCTGCTGGTGCGCGTGACGCACTGGGTCAACGCCCTGTGTTTTGCCGTACTGCTGATGAGCGGACTGCAAATCTTTAATGCGCATCCACGTCTGTATGTCGGCCTGTATGGCGCGGACCATGAGCAGCCGGTGTTTGAAATCGGCAATCGTCAGCAGCAGGGATTTGTCCGGCTCGGCTCGCTGCAACTGAATACCACCGGCGTGCTCGGTGTCTCGAAGCTGGAGGGCACGCTGACGGCGCGCGCGTTCCCCGGCTGGCTGACGCTGCCGTCGTGGCAGGATTTGGGAGCCGGTCGCCACTGGCACTTCTTTTTTGCCTGGCTGCTGCTGTTCAACGGCGTGATTTATCTGCTGCACGGTTTCTGGCACCGGCACTTTCGCCGCGATCTGTTGCCCGACCGTCAGCAGCTGGGCGCGCGTCATTTGTGGCAGGAGATTTGCGACCACGCCCGGCTGCGCTTCGCCCGCGGTGAAGCGGCGCGGCGCTATAACGCGTTGCAGAAACTCAGCTATCTGCTGGTGATCTTCATACTGTTGCCGCTGATGCTGCTCAGTGGATTAACCCTGTCGCCAGCGCTGGATGCGGCACTGCCGTTTTTACCCGATCTGTTTGGCGGCCGTCCCACGGCGCGCACGGTGCACTTTGTCACCGCAATGCTGCTGGTGCTGTTTGTGCTGGTGCATGTGGTAATGGTGCTGGTGTCAGGCGTGTTCAATAACCTGCGTTCGATGATCACCGGACGTTACGCGATCGACAAAGAGGATACCCCATCATGAAAATCGAGCTGTCGCGTCGCCGCCTGCTGCTGGGCGCGCTGTCCGGCGCCGGCGCGGCGCTGCTGAGCGGTTGCGATCAACTGACGCAAAACGACACGGTCAGCGGCTGGCTCAATCAGACCGAGCGGCTGACGCGTGCCAGCCAGCGCCTGCTGGGCGGCCAGCGGCTGGCACCGGAGTTCAGCGAGGCCGATATTTCGCCGCTGTTCCGCGCCAACGGCACGCAAATGCCCGACTCCGACGAATATGCGCGTTTGCTGGCGAACGGGTTTGCCGACTGGCGGTTGCGCGTCACCGGGCTGGTGCAACAGCCGCTGAGTTTATCGCTCAGCGATCTGCAGCGGTTTCCCAGTCGCA
The DNA here is from genome assembly GCA_039593635.1 of Enterobacterales bacterium. Classification (GTDB taxonomy): domain Bacteria; phylum Pseudomonadota; class Gammaproteobacteria; order Enterobacterales; family Enterobacteriaceae; genus Enterobacter. The sequence goes on along the minus strand of JBCNOW010000027.1, from coordinate 978,158 downwards.
CGCAAATCACCCGTCACGACTGCGTGGAGGGCTGGAGCGCGATTGGCAAATGGCAGGGCGTACCGCTCGGACTGGTGCTGGATGCGGCGCGCCTGCGGCCAGGTGCCCGCTACGTGGTATTCCTGTGTGCCGACGAGCTGGAGCAGACGCTGGACGGCAGCGGGCGCTACTACGAAAGTATCGATCTGCAGGATGCGTGGCATCCGCAAACGCTGCTGGCCTACCGTATGAACGATCAGCCGCTGCCGGTCGCGCACGGTGCGCCGCTGCGTCTCCGGGTCGAGCGCCAGCTCGGTTACAAGCACGCCAAGTATCTGATGGAAATTAAAGTGGTGGATTCGTTTGCCCAGCTGTGGGGCGGACGCGGCGGCTACTGGGAAGATCGCGGTTACGAGTGGTATGGCGGTATCTGAACATCAGAACGCAGAAAAGCAAAAAGCCTGCTTTAAAAGCAGGCTTTTCTAAATTTGGCTCCTCTGACTGGACTCGAACCAGTGACATACGGATTAACAGTCCGCCGTTCTACCGACTGAACTACAGAGGAATCGTGTGAACGGGGCGCATATTATCGGGCAGGCTGTGGCTTGTCAAAGCTCTTTTTCACAATTTTTTCTGACTGCTGAATAAAGCGTCAATTGCCCGACGCGGGCCCGCGCGATGGCGCGAATTCGCGCCAGCACTGCGCCTGATTGTGAGAGATGTCACCAATGCTATGCAAAATTACATTCTGATTTGTCGCTTCTGTCAGATACCTCGCATGTATGATCACAGATATTTCATTTCGCCGTTGTCGCCACCCAAAACGAAACATATATTCCGGGAAACTCATCCCCGTGAACCGCAGGTGCAGCATGAACAAAGTCAGAATCGGTATGATTGGCAGTGGATATATTGGGCGTTGTCACGCGATTGCCTATGCGCAGGCACCCACGGTGTTCGCCCTGAAGGGTGAGATTGTGCGCGAGATGCTGGCAGAGGTGAATCCGGCGCTGGCGGCGCAGCAGGCGGCGACGTTTGGCTTTGCCCGTTCGACGGGCGACTGGCGCGAGCTGGTGCGCGATCCGCACATCGACGTGGTCGATATCTGCGCGCCCAATTTCCTGCACAAAGAGATGGCGCTGGAGGCGATTCGCCACGGCAAGCACGTCTACTCCGAAAAGCCACTGTCGCTCTCGGTGGCGGATGCCGAAGAGATGGTGCAGGCGGCAGAGCAGGCGGGAGTGAAAACCCTGGTGGGCTTCAACTACATGAAAAACCCTACCAGTCAGCTGGCACGGGAGATTATCGCGCGCGGTGAGATCGGCGAAGTGGTGCACTTTTACGGCACCCATAACGAAGATTATCTGGCGCGCGCGGAGACGCCGCTCGACTGGCACTGCCAGAAAGCGCTGGCCGGTCTCGGCGCGCTTGGCGATCTGGCGGCGCATATCGTCAACATGGCGCACTATCTGGTCGGTGATATTGATGAGGTGAGCGGTGACATGATGACGGTGATCAAACAGCGACCAGATCCGAAGGCGCCGTCACGAATGTTGCCGGTGGAAAATGAAGATCAGGCCAGCGCGCTGCTGCGCTTCAAGAATGGCGCGCACGGCGTGATTGAAACCTCGCGTATCGCCTGCGGCAGCAAGATGGGGCTGACTTATGTGGTGACCGGCACCAAAGGCACGCTGCGCTATACGCAGGAGCGCATGGCTGAGCTGGAACTGTATCTGCACGACGATCCGGCCGGTCGCCAGGGCTTTAAAACCATTCTCACCGGTCCGGCGCACCCGGATTACGCCAGCTTCTGCGTCTCGGCCGGTCACGGCATCGGTTTTAACGACCAGAAAACGGTTGAGATTCGCGATCTGATTAACGGCATCGCCGCCGGCGATCGCATGTGGCCGGATTTTGCCGAAGGGCTGCAGGTGCAGAAGGTGCTGGAAGCGGTGGCGATTTCCGCCGTGGAGCGCCGCTGGATGAAGGTGTGATGCAGAGCGTCAGCCGCAGACGCACGTAACCGGTCGCCTTGAATGGCGACCCTACACGGTGCGTGCAGGGATGGCGAGCCTCACAGGGTGCGCATTTATGCGCACCGGGATAATGCAGGAATTTCCAATGATTACGCCAGCAACGGACACTGCGGCGGCAGGCGGCAGCTCAACGCGCCGGGCTGCACCTCAATCACAAACTCGCTGCCGGACAGCGGCTCGCCGTCGAGGTTAAAGGTCATCTCATGCGGTGAACGGATGGTCAGTGACGTCAGCTGTGCCGCGACAATGTTCGGGTTTTCGTCGTCGCGCGTCAGCGAGTGCAGCAGCGTCGGCAGCAGCTCCTGAGCGGTTACGATACTGAGATTGAGTTGTCCGTCATTGATCAGCGCTTCCGGACATAACCGCTGTCCGCCACCGGCCTGACGGCCATTGCCAATGCCAATCACCAGCGCGTCACCCTGCCAGTGAAAGCCCGGTCCGCTGATTTCGCAGCTGTCCGGCTTCAGCGCATCAACGCGCATCAGGCCATGAATAAAATAGGAGACGCCGCCCAGCGCCGATTTCAGTTTCTCCGGCGTTTCGGTGGTGATGCGCGTGCCAAAACCGCCGGTCGCCATGTTGATGAAGTAACGGTCGCCGTTCACCCGCGCCAGATCGATGGCCGTGGCTTTGCCCAGCACCGCCAGCCGCAGCGCGGGTTCCATCTCTTCAGGAATACCGGCGCTGGTGGCGAAATCGTTGGCAGTGCCAAGCGGTAAAATCCCCAGCACCGGCCGCTGCGCTGGCGGCAGGGCGGCCAGCGCGGTGGCAATCTCATTGATGGTGCCATCGCCGCCGCCAGCCACCACGGTTTCCGCCTGCAGCTGCAGCGCTTCCTGCACGTAGCGGTCACCGTCGCCTTTTTCCCAGGTCACACGCACCGCCAGGTTAAAGCCTTCGTCGCGCAGGGTATTCACGGCGGCACGCAACTCTTCATTGCCTGCGCCTTTTCCATTCAGAATCAGCAAAGTGAGGGGTTTATTTTGCATTATCGCTTCCCTGATGAGTAAGACAGAGCTGTGGTTATAGCATAGCTGCGGCGGGAACTTTATCGGCGAACGATGAAAAAAAGAAAACCCGCACGGGGGAGCCGGGCGGGTGAATGAGGTGGTTCCTGGTACTACCTGCTGTTTGTTGTTACTCGTTAGCAGCAGGCGCGATTCTAAAGCGCGGCGAAGCGGCGGTCTGTGATCCTGTTCTAACTTCGCCGTTTTCTTTTCATTTAGTGCGATTTTTACCGTGCGGATCGTAAGTGCTGTTACCGTCGGTAAAATTGCGCAGCAGCAGCGCATAGGCCAGATCGACCCCCTCCGGCACGCTGATCCAGACGGGATGACCGTCGCCCGGCGCCACCTCAATCGCTTCGCCTTTGCCGTTTTCCAGATGCTCCAGCGTGAAGTTCATGTTGCCCTGCGGGGTCATCAGCTCCAGGCTGTCGCCTTTGGTGAACTTGTTTTTCACCGCCACCTCCGGCCAGCGCGCCTTTGCGCTCGCCGGTGAAGTCGCCGACAAACTGCTGGCGCTCGGAAACGGAGTAGCCGTGCTCGTAGTTCTGGTAGCTCGTCATGGGTGTGGCGGCGCAGGAAGCCCTCGGTATAGCCGCGGTGGGCCAGGCCTTCCAGGGTGTCCAGCAGGCCGCGTATCGAACGGTTTGCCGGCGGCCGCATCGTCGATGGCCTGGCGGTACACCTGCGCGGTGCGCGCGCACGTAGTAGTGGGATTTGGTGCGGCCCTCGATCTTCAGCGAGTGCACGCCCATCTGCGGTCAGACGCTCGACGTGCGGGATGGCGCGCAGGTCTTTCGAGTTCATGATGTAGGTGCCGTGCTCGTCCTCGAAGGCGGTCATCGGCTCGCCCGGACGGTTGGCTTCTTCAATCATAAACACGCTGTCGGTTGGCGCGCCGACGCCCAGCGTCGGCTCGGCGCTGGTCACCGCAACCGGCTGATGCAAGCCAACAATGTTGCCGACGTCGTCCTCGCTGGCCTTCCTGGCCACGTTATATTCCCAGCGGCAGGCGTTGGTGCAGGTGCCCTGGTTGGGGTCGCGGTTGTTGATGTAGCCGGAGAGCAGGCAGCGGCCGGAGTAGGCCATGCACAGCGCGCCGTGGACGAAGATTTCGAGCTCCATGTCCGGCACCTGCTGGCGGATTTCCTCGATCTCCTCCAGCGACAGCTCGCGGGACAGGATCACGCGGGTCAGCCCCATCTGCTGCCAGAACTTCACCGTGGCCCAGTTCACCGCGTTGGCCTGCACCGACAGGTGAATAGGCATCTGCGGGAAGTGCTCGCGAACCAGCATGATCAGGCCGGGATCGGACATGATCAGCGCATCCGGCCCCATGGCGACCACCGGCTTCAGGTCGCGGAGGAAGGTTTTCAGCTTGGCGTTGTGCGGGGCGATGTTGACCACCACGTAGAAGTTCTTGCCCAGGGCGTGGGCCTCGTTGATGCCTTCGAGCTGCAGGTTGGCGTGGTTGAATTCGTTGTTGCGCACGCGCAGGCTGGTAGCGCGGCTGGCCGGCGTAGACGGCGTCGGCGCCGTAGGCGAAGGCGTAACGCATATTTTTCAGCGTTCCCGCCGGGGAAAGGAGTTCCGGTTTAAACATGTTTGTTCTCGTTCTGATGACAGGTCAGATCCGCGTGCACCAGGTGCAGCGGTAAGGGGAGATCCCCCACTTTAAGGGCGGGCATTGTAGCGCTGCGGGGGAGGGAGGTAAAGCTTTGCCCTGGATCAACCCTCTAAGCTGCCCCGGGCCAAAATTTTGAACTTACAGCAGGCGGCCCGCATCCGCTTCCCAGCGATACCCCACGCCATACACCGCGCGGATAAACGACTGTTCGGCGTCCAGCGCCTCCAGCTTGCGGCGCAGGTTTTTGATGTGGCTGTCGATGGTGCGGTCGGTCACCACGCGGTAATCGTCATACAGGTGGTTCAGCAGCTGTTCGCGGGAGAACACTTTTCCCGGCTCGTGGGAGAGGGTTTTCAGCAGGCGGAACTCCGCAGGCGTCAGGTCCAGCAGCTTGCTTCGCGCCAGCTCGCCTGGAAACGGCTTTCGTCGACAATCAGCGGGCTTTCGGCGTCCAGCACCTGAAGCTCGCGCTGCGGCTTGCAGCGCGGCGCAGAATGGTTTTCACGCGGGCGACCACTTCACGCGGGCTGTAGGGTTTGCAGATGTAATCGTCTGCGCCAATTTCGAGCCCCAGCAGGCGGTCAATCTCTTCAATTTTGGCGGTGACCATGACGATCGGGACGTCGGAGAAGCGGCGAATTTCCCGGCACAGGGTCAGGCCATCGGTCCCGGGAAGCATCAGATCCAGCAGGATCAGGTCCGGCGGGGTTTGGCGCACGTACGGCAGCACCTGATCGCCGTGGCTGATCAGTGACGGGGCATAGCTGGCCGCGCGTAAATAGTCGATCAGCAGCTGTCCCAGCTTGGGTTCGTCTTCGACGATCAAAATGCGCGGCGTGTTTTCGTCAATCGGTAACTCGGTCATACTTCTCTCGATAAATCCCGTTCCAGAGGTAACTCTACTGTAATGCTAACCCCGCCAAAAGGCGAATGGGCGGCGCGAATGGTGCCATTATGCGCCTCGACGATGTTAACGCAAATCGCCAGCCCCAGGCCGGAACCGCCGCTGGCGCGGTTGCGTGAGCCTTCGGTGCGGTAAAAACGCTCGAACAGTTTTTCCAGCTGCGCGTCCTGCACGCCGGGGGCGGAATCCGCGAAGGTAAGGGCAAAGCGTCCATTTTCCTGCCTGCCGGAGATATGCAGCCCGCCGCCGCTGTCGGTGTAGCGCAGGCTATTTTCCAGCAGGTTGTTGAACAGTTGCATCAGCCGGTCTTTGTCGCCAAATACCACCGCGCTGTCCGGCAGGGAGAGGTCGATTTTCAGGTTGCGGCTGGCAAACCGTTCCCGGAAGGCGCCGCTGGCAACTTCGAGCACGTTAATCACATCGACGGGGGCCTTCTGGTAGGCCAGCGCCCCTTCGTCGGACATGGAGAGCTGGTGGAGATCGTCCACCAGCTTGGTGAGCGTGCCCACCTCCGCCTGCAGGGAAGCCACCGATTCGGGCGTAAACTGGCGCACGCCGTCCTGAATGGCCTCGAGCTCGCCGCGCAGCACCGCCAGCGGCGTACGCAGCTCGTGTGAAATATCGGCCATAAAGTCGCGGCGCATCTGCTGATTTTTCTCAAGCGTGCTGGCGAGCTGGTTAAAGTCCTGCGCCAGCTTGCCCAGCTCGTCCTGGCTGCGGGTATCGACGCGGGTGGTGAAATCCCCGGCGGCCAGCTTGTGCGTGCCCTCCACCAGCCGTTTCACCGGGGCGAGCAGACCGCGCGCCAGCGGGAAGGTGGCGAGCGCGGCGAGCAGGGTGGAGAGGGCGACAATCAGCCAGCTGGTCCGGCGCTGCTGTCGGTCAAAGTTGATGTCGGTGTTGCGCGTCAGGCGCTCCACCGGGGAGGCGATAACCCAGCCAACGGTGGCGTTATTGACTTTGATCGCCCGGCGGGTGCCGTCCGGCGGGATGGGCGAACGCGGGCCAACCAGCGTGCGCTATTGTCCTGGTCAATCACCCAGAACTGGGTGCGCCAGCCGTGCGGCGGCATGCCTGGCCCCCGGGCGACGATCGTCGCCGGTATCGTGCTCCAGCGAACGCAGGATCTGGAAAATAAAGCGGTCGTTGTTGCGCAGAAAGCGCCAGTTGCCGTGCTGGGCGTACTGTTCGCTCAGCGCATCGCTCAGCAGCCCTGTCAAGCGCTGCTCGTTGCCATGCTTGATGTAATCAATAAAGCCGCGCTCAAAGCTGACCCGCACCGCCCAGTGCATGGTGATCAGCAGGACGATACAGGTGGCAAAAATCGCCAGAAAGAGCTTGCCGGTAATGCCCCGACGCCAGAATTTCATGATCCACTCCTTTTGCCGCGCCTAATCACGACGTTCTTGCTGGTATCATCCGGCACGCTGGGCGAAGATGAACGCGGGCAGGGCGATAATCACCGCCATGCTGAGATAGGTGTATAAAAAGACCTGATGCGCCACCGGCGTGTCGCTGCTGAGATGGTGCTGGCCGTACATGCCGAGCAGCAAACCGGCGACGGTCACGCCGACGCTCATGGAGAGCTGCATGATCATCGACAGCAGGCTGTTGCCGCTGCTTGCCAGTTCGTCCGGCAGGTCTTTCAGCGTCAGGGTATTCATTGACGAGAAGCGCATGGAGTTGATGATGCCCTGGCACAGAACAGCACCAGCGGCAGGACGTAGATACCAGCCCATCAGCGCCATGGCCATAAACAGCAGGCTCACCAGCGCCAGCCCCAGCGTGGCGGCCACCAGCACGTGGCGATAGCCAAAGCGGTTCACCACCTGCACCACGATGCGCTTCATCCCCATGCTGCCCAGCACCATCGGGATCATCATCAGGCCCGCGTGGAACGGCGAAAAGCCCAGGCCAATTTGCAGAAACACCGGCGTCATAAACGGCAGCATGCCGCTGCCGATACGTCCGGCGAAGCTGCCGAGCAGCCCAAGGCGGTAGGTGGGGTTTTTAAACAGCTTCAGGCTGAACAGCGCGTTATCGTTACCTCTGGCGTGCCACAGATACCACAGCAGGGAGAACACCCCCAGCGGGATCAGCAGGCCCCAGCGGCAGGGTCGAGACCCCCAGCCCTTTTTGCCCGTCGAGCGCCAGGGTAAGCGTTGCCATGCCCGCCGCCAGCAGGATAAAACCGAAGAAGTCAAAGCGCCGGGTCTGCATTTTGTAGTTCGGCATCAGCGCCAGGGTGGCGATAGCGCCGATGATGCCCACCGGCAGGTTGATCAGGAAGATCCAGTGCCAGGAGGCATACTCCACCAGAATGCCGCCCAGCGCCGGGCCCAGCAGCGGGCCCACCTGACCGGGCAGGGTCACAAAGGTCATCGCCGCCATGTACTGCTCGCGCGGCACAATCTTCATCACCGTCAGCCGCCCTACGGGCACCATCATCGCCCCGCCGACGCCCTGCAGCACCCGCGCCATCACCAGCTGGTCGAGGGTGGTGGCCTGGGCGCAAAACAGCGAGCCGGTGGTAAACAGCACGATGGCGGTGAAGAAGATATTCCGCACGCCCACCCTGTCCGCCAGCCAGCCGCTGGCGGGCAGCATCACGGCAACCGTCAGCACGTAGGAGACAATCACCATGTGCATATGCAGCGGGCTCTCCCCCAGGCTTTTCGCCATGGAGGGGAGGGCGGTGTTGACGATGGTCGTATCCAGCGACTGCATAAAGAAGCCGAAAGCGACTATCCATAGCTGCCAGCGAACGTTAGCGGGGAGATCGGTCATCTACTCGGTCACCGTGGTTCTGTTTTTACGCGAAAAGCGCAGCCGCAGGCGGTCGAAGAACAGATAGACCACCGGCGTGGTGTATAGCGTCAGCAGCTGGCTCATGACCAGGCCGCCGACAATAGTGATCCCCAGCGGCTGGCGCAACTCTGAGCCGTCTCCGCCCGAGATAACCAGCGGCAGCGCGCCAAACAGCGCCGCCAGGGTGGTCATCATGATCGGACGAAAACGCAGCAAACAGGCCTGGAAAATGGCCTCTTCTGCGCTCAGACTGCCCTTGCGCTGGGCTTCGAGGGCGAAGTCGACCATCATTATGGCATTCTTCTTCACTATCCCGATCAGCAACATGATGCCAATCAGTGCGATCAGGCTAAAGGGCGCGCCAAACAGTTCCAGCGCCAGCAGTGCGCCGACGCCCGCCGAGGGCAGCGTGGAGAGAATGGTCAGCGGGTGGACGTAGCTCTCGTAGAGGATCCCCAGCACGATATAGACCGTGGCAATCGCTGCCAGGATCAGGATCACCTGTGAATTCATCGTCTCCTGGAATACTTGTGCTGTACCGGCGAAGCTGCCGCGCACGCTCGAAGGGACGCCAAGTTGCGTCATCGCACGATCGATGGCGTCGCTGGCTTCCGACAGCGACGTGCCTGTCGGCAGGTTAAAGGCGATGGTCGACGCCGCCGACAGCCCCTGATGGTTCACCGACAGCGGCGCGTTGGCCGGCTGCCAGCTGGCAAAGTAGGAGAGCGGAATCGCCTTGCCGTCGCTGTTGATCACAAACATTTTGTCCAGCGCGCTGATGTCCTGGGTATAGCGCGGGTCCACTTCCATCACCACCTTGTACTGGTTCATCGGCTGGTAGATGGTGGAGATCTGGCGCTGGCCGAAGGCGTTGTTCAGCAGGCTGTTGGCCGCTTCAACGTTGATGCCCAGCCGCGACATGGTTTCGCGGTCGTAGGTCAGCGCCATCTCCGCGCCGTTGTCCTGCTGATCGGAGTTCACGTCCGCCAGCTGCGGCAGGGCGGCCAGCGCCTTGCGGATCTTCGGCTCCCACTCGCGCAGGGCGGCCAGATCGTCCGAGAGCAGGGTGTACTGATAGCTGGCGTTCGCCTGGCGCCCGCCGACGCGGATATCCTGAACGGCCATCAAAAACAGGTTTGCCCCCGGCTCTTTGGCGAGTTTCACCCGCAGCCGGTCAATCACCTGCTGCGCGGTTTCGCTGCGCTCGCCGCGCGGCTTCAGGGTGATAAACATCATGCCGCTGTTGACGCGCGAGCCGCCGGTAAAGCCGGTGACGTTATCCACCGCCGGGTCTTCACGGATGATCTTCATAAAATCCTGCAGCTTGCCGCGCATCGCCTGGAAGGAAATGCTCTGGTCCGCCTGAATGCCGCCCATCAGCACGCCGGTGTCCTGCTCCGGGAAGAAGGTTTTCGGGATGGTGATATACAGCCAGACGTTCAGCCCGATGGTGCCGAGCAGCACCAGCCCGACCAGACGCGTATGGTTCAGCACCCACTTCAGCGAGCCGTAGCCCTGCTGCATCGCCATCAGAAAACGGCCAAACCCGCGCGTGCGCGGCTGGCGAATGCGGTTCGCCTGCGGTTTCAGCAGCCACGCGCACATCATCGGCGTGAGCGTCAGGGAGATCACCAGCGAAATCCCGATCGCCACCGAGAGGGTGACGGCAAACTCCGCGCAGCAGCCGGCCCGGCAGCCCGCCCATCAGCAGCAGCGGCAGGAACACCGCCACCAGCGACAGGCTCATCGACAGCACGGTAAAGCCCACCTCGCGCGCCCCGGTGCAGCGCCGCCTGCAGCGGCTTCACGCCCGCTTCCAGGTGGCGGGAGATGTTCTCCAGCACCACGATGGCGTCGTCCACCACGAAGCCGGTGGCGATGGTCAGCGCCATCAGCGACAGGTTGTTCAGGCTGAAGCCGCACAGGTACATGGCGGCAAAGGTGCCGATCAGCGAAACCGGCACCGCCACCGCCGGGATCAGCGTGGCGCGGCCGGAGCGCAGGAACAGGAAGACCACCAGGATCACCAGCGCCACGGAGATCACCAGCGTCTGCTCCACCTCTTCCAGCGAGGCGCGAATGGTCGGGCGAGCGATCCTGGGCGATTTGCAGATCGATAGCTGCCGGGATCGTCTCCTGCAGCTCCGGCAGACGCGCGCGGATGCTGTTCACCGTCTCGATGATGTTGGCTTCCGGCAGCTTGCGGATCATCAGCAGGATCGCCGGTTTGGCGTTGGTCATCCCGGCGTTGCGCACGTCCTGCACCGAGTCGGTGACGTTGGCCACGTCGCTCAGGCGCACCGCCGCGCCGTTGTTGTAGTGAATGATCAGCGGCTGGTACTCGCTGGCGGTTTTCAGCTCGTCGTTGGTCTGGAGCTGCCAGCGGTGGCTGGCGTCCTCAATCGCCCCCTGCGGCCTGCGCACGTTGGCGTTGCTGATGGCGGTGCGCACAGCGTCCAGCGACACGCCCTGGTTGAACAGCGCCTGCGGGTTGAGGTCGACGCGCACCGCCGGCAGCGAACTGCCGCCGACGCTGACGTCACCGACGCCATCAATCTGCGACAGCTTCTGCGCCAGCTGGGTAGAGGCAAAGTCGTACAGCTGCCCCTGCGAGTACGTAGGTGTCCGAGGTCAGCGTCAGGATCATGATCGGCGCGTCCGACGGGTTGGCCTTGCGGTAGGTCGGGCGGTTCGGCATACCGCTCGGCAGCAGGCTCTGCGCGGCGTTGATCGCCGCCTGCACGTCGCGCGCCGCGCCGTTGATGTCCCGGTCGAAGTCGAACTCCAGAATGATGCGCGTGCTGCCCAGCGAGCTGCTGGAGGTCATCTCGCTGACCCCGGCAATCCGCCCCAGCGAGCGCTCCAGCGGCGTGGCGACCGACGACGCCATGGTTTCCGGCGACGCGCCCGGCAGCGAGGCGCTGACCATGATCACCGGGAAATCCACCTGCGGCAGCGGCGCCACCGGCAGCAGGCGGAAGCCAAGAATGCCCGCCAGCGCAATCGCCAGCGTCAGCAGCGTGGTCGCCACCGGGCGGTGGATGAAGAGGGCGAAAAACTTCACGACTGCGCCTCCGTGCCTTTCAGACGCCGGCGCGTGCCCCCCCAGCGTGGCCGCCGCCAGGCGGTCAAACAGCAGATAGATCACCGGCGTGGTAAACAGCGTCAGCACCTGGCTCACCAGCAGGCCGCCGACCATGCCGATGCCCAGCGGCCGGCGCAGCTCCGCGCCGACGCCGGTGCTGAGCATCAGCGGCAACGCGCCGAGCAGCGCGGCCAGCGTGGTCATCAGGATCGGCCGGAAGCGCAGCAGGCAGGCCTGGTAGATCGCCTCGCGCGGCGGCATGCCCTCGTTCGCGCTCGGCGGCCAGGGCGAAGTCGATCATCATGATGGCGTTCTTCTTCACGATGCCGATCAGCAGGATGATGCCGATGATGGCGATGATGTCCAGCTCGCTGCCCGCCAGCATCAGCGCCAGCAGCGCGCCCACGCCGGCCGTGGGCAGGGTCGAGAGGATGGTGATCGGGTGGATGAAGCTCTCGTACAGCACGCCCAGCACGATGTACATCGCCACCACCGCCGCGACGATCAGCCAGACGGTGTTGCCCAGCGCCGCCTGGAACGCCAGCGTGCTGCCCTGGAACTGGGTCCGGCATATCGGACGGGGAAGCCGACCTGATCTTCCGCCGTGGTGATCGCCTCCACCGCCTCGCCCAGCGAGTAGCCGTGCGCCACGTTGAACGAGATGGTGGCCGACGGGAACTGATCGAGATGGTTAATCGCACAGCGGAGCGTGGCGCTCCTCCACCTGCGCGATGGCGCTGAGCGGCACACTGCCGCCGTCGCTGCTGGTCAGGCGAACCGCGTCCAGCGCGGCGAGGCCGGGCGGGTTCTCGGTGTTGTCCTGCTCCAGCACCACGCGGTACTGGTTGGCCTGGGTGTAGATGGTGGAGATCAGGCGCTGGCCGAAGGCGTTGTACAGCGCGTTGTCCACGTCGGACATGGTGATGCCCAGACGGCTGGCGGTGTCGCGGTCGACGTTCACATAGGCCTCCAGCCCCTTGTCCTGCCAGTCGCTGCTGACGTCGCGCGAGCTGCGGCAAGGTGTTGAGCTGTGCCACCAGCTGCGGCACCCAGGTGCTCAGCGCCGTCCAGCGAGGTTGCCTGCAGGGTGAACTGGTACTGCGTGCGGCTGACCTGGGTACTCGATGGTCAGGTCCTGCACCGGCTGCAGGTAAAGCGACACGCCGGGCAGGCGATCGATCGCCTGCTGCAGGCGCTGCATGCACTGACGGCGTTCACGCGGTCGTCGCGCTCGTCCAGCGGCTTGAGGTTGATCTGCAGACGCGCGCTGTTGAGCGACGGGTTGGTGCCGTCGACGCCGACGTAGGAGGTCAGGCTCTCCACCGCCGGATCCTTCATGATGATCGACGCCACCTGCTGGTGGCGCTGCGCCATGCTGGCGAAGGAGACCGACTGCGGCGCCTGAAGCGTGCCCTGAATAATGCCGTTGTCCTGCACCGGGAAGAAGCCCTTCGGAATGAAGATCCACAGCAGCACGGTCAGCGCCAGCGTGCCCAGCGCCACGCCGAGCGTCAGCCACGGGTGGTTGAGGACTTTCGCCAGCACGCGACCGTAGGCGGCAATAATCCGCTCGAACATCCGCTCGGAGGCGCGGGAGAAGCGGTTCTGCTTGCGCAGGGATTCGGCGCTCAGCATGCGCGCGCACATCATCGGCGTCAGGGTCAGCGACACCACGGCCGGAGATCAGAATGGCCACCGCCAGCGTGACGGCGAACTCGCGGAACAGCCGCCCGACGACGTCGCCCATAAACAGCAGCGGGATCAGCACCGCGATCAGCGAGAAGGTCAGCGAGATGATGGTGAAGCCGATCTGCCCCGGCGCCTTTCAGCGCGGCCGCCAGCGGCTTTTCGCCTTTCTCGATGTAGCGCGAGATGTTCTCGATCACGACGATGGCGTCGTCCACCACGAAGCCGGTGGCGATGGTCAGCGCCATCAGCGTCAGGTTGTTGATCGAAAAGCCGAGGAAAGGAACATCACGGCGAAGGTGCCGACCAGCGACAGCGGCACGGCGACGCCGGGAATAATGGTGGCCGGGACGTTGCGCAGGAACAGGTAGATGATCATCACCACCAGCGCGATCGCCAGCATCAGCTCGAACTGGGTGTCCGCGACCGAGGCGCGGATGTTGGTGGTGCGGTCGGACAGCACCTTCACGCTGACCGATTTCGGCAGGCTGTCGATCAGCTGCGGCAGCAGGGTGCGGATGCTGTCGGCGGTTTCGATGATGTTGGCGCCCGGCTGGCGCTGCACGTTCATCACGATCGCCTGCTGCTTGTTGGCCCAGGCGCCCAGCCAGCTGTTTTCCGCGCCTTGTTCCACGGTGGCGACGTCGCCCAGGCGCACCGGCGCGCCGTTCTGGTAGGCGATAATCAGCTGACGGTACTCGTCGGCGGACTGCATCTGGTCGTTGGCCGAGAGGGTGACGGCGCGGGTCGGGCCGTCGAAGCGAGCCTTTTGGCCGAGTTGACGTTGGCGTTGCTGATGGCGGTGCGCATGGTTTCGCTGGTCAGCCCCAGCGCCGCAATCGCCTGCGCGTTCAGCTTCACGCGCACGGCCGGGCGCTGGCCGCCCGCGAGCGTGACCAGGCCGACGCCGGAGACCTGCGAAATCTTCTGCGCCACGCGCGTTTCGACCATGTCTTCGACCTGCGTCATCGGCATGGCGGAGGAGGTGACGGCCAGCGTCATGATCGGCGGATCCGCCGGGTTCACCTTGCTGTAGACCGGCGGGTTCGGCAGGTCGGTGGGCAGCAGGTTGGTGGCGGCGTTGATCGCGGCCTGCACCTCCTGCTCGGCGACGTCCAGCGACAGCGTCAGCTGGAACTGCAGCGTGATCACCGAGGCGCCGCCGGAACTTTGCGAGGACATCTGTTTCAGGCCCGACATCTGCCCGAACTGGCGCTCCAGCGGCGCGGTAATCGCCGAGGTCACGACGTCCGGGCTGGCGCCGGGATAGAGGGTGACCACCTGGATGGTGGGGTAATCCACTTCCGGCAGCGCCGAGACGGGCAGGAAGCGGTAGCCGATGATGCCGGCCAGCAGGATCGCCACCATCAGCAGCGTGGTGGCGACCGGGCGCAGGATGAACAGGCGTGACGGGCCACCTGTAGACGTCGGGGGGCATCACCTGCATCAGGAGGTCGCTCCGCGAGCCGGTTGCGCCGCGCGCGTGCTGTGCGTGGCGGTACTCTGTGCGGCGACAATCTCCACTTTGGCGCCTTCGGTCAGGCGGTCGATGCCGTCGGTGACCACGCGGTCGCCTGCGGAAAGCCCGGCGCTGATGACCACCGTCTGGCTGTCCTGAATCCCGGTTTTCACCAGATGCTTGCTGACTTTGTTGTCGCTGTTCAGCACCCAGACGAAGTTGCCTTCGTTACCCATCTGCAGCGCAGCGGTAGGGATCACCACCGCGTTCTCTTCGGTCGCGACCAGCATTCGCGCATTGACGAACTGGTTGGGGAAGAGGGCGTCGTCCTGGTTGTTAAAGCGCGCCTTCAGCTTGATGGTGCCGGTGGTGGTGTCGATCTGGTTATCCAGGCTAAGCAGCGAACCTTCGCTCAGCTTCTGCTTGTTGGTGCGGTCCCAGGCTTCCACCACCAGCGCCTTTACCGGCTTTTTGCGCCTGCACGACGGTCGCGATATCGCTTTCCGGCAGGGTAAAGACTAAATCAATCGGGTGGGTTTGGGTGATCACCACGATGCCCGTGGTGTCGCCGCTGGAGATCTGGTTGCCGATATCGACCTGCTTCAGGCCCACGCGACCGTCAATCGGCGCGGTGATGCGGCTCCAGTCCAGCTGCAGCTGCGCGCTGGCCACGGCGCCTTCGTCGGCTTTGATGGTGCCCTGCGTTTCGCTGACCAGCGACTGCTGGGTGTCCAGCTCCTGACGCGAGACCAGATTGGTTTTCACCAGTTGCTGGTAGCGCGCTAAATCGCGCCGGGCGTTGGCGAGCGTGGCTTTGTCTTTCGCGAGCTGTCCCTGCGCCTGGGCGAGGGCGACCTTAAACTGGCTGGGGTCGATTTCCGCCAGCAGATCGCCGGCCTTCACCTGCTGACCTTCCTGGAAGTGGATCGCCATGAGCTGACCGTCGACGCGGCTGCGCACCGTGGCGGTGTTAGCGGCGGTAATGGTCCCGAGACCGGTGAGGTAATAGGGCACGCTTTCGGTGGTCGCCGTTGCGGCCTGCACTGGTGCCAGCGGACGGCGTCCACCGCTGTTGTTGCCACCGCGTCCGTGATGCGGCTGGCCATCAGCCTGGGTAGCCTGTGCAGGCTCGGCCGGATGCTGCCACCAGTAGTAAGCGCCTGCCAGCGCAGCCAGCACCACCACGCTAATCAGGCCTGTTTTTAATCGTTTATTCATTGCTCTGTGTGCTCTCCGGCGGTTTCGTTTTCCCCACATGCGCGCGCAAACGAACCGCGGCGCAAACGAAATGATTGTAGTCGCCCGGGTCGGGCAAAAATTGAAGGAATTAAGAATATCGCCCCGGGCACGCTAAGTATTCATATTCAGTAAATATTTTGGCAGCAATACGCATAAGCGTGACTTTTTCCTTTGCTAAGCTGAATGACAGACCAGTCTCGTTTCACTAAGGAGGATCACATGCGTCAACACAAAACCCGTCAGCTGGGCGACAGCGGTATCAGCGTGCCGCTGCTGACGTTTGGCGGCAACGTTTTTGGCTGGACGGTCGATGAAAAAACCTCGTTTTCACTGCTCGACGCGCTGGTGGAAAAGGGGCTGTTCTTCATTGATACCGCAGACGTTTACTCACGCTGGGCGCCGGGCAACGCCGGCGGTGAATCGGAAACCATCATCGGTAAGTGGCTGAAAAAAAGCGGTAAGCGCGACAGTATCGTGCTCGCCACCAAGGTAGGCATGGAGCTGACGCCTGAGAAAACCGGGCTGAAACCGGCCTATATCCGCCAGGCCGTGGAAGATTCGCTGCGCCGCCTGCAGACGGATGTCATCGATCTTTACCAGGCGCACCGTGATGACGACAGCACGCCGCTGGTGGAGACGCTGAAAGCCTTCGACTCGCTGATCAAAGAGGGCAAAGTGCGGGCTATTGGTGCGTCCAACTACAGCGCGCAGCGCCTGCAGGAAGCGCTCGACATCAGTAAGCAGGAGGGACTGGCGCGCTATGAAACCCTGCAGCCGGAGTACAACCTGTACGATCGTCAGGAGTATGAAAGCGGACTGGAGCAGGTGGCGGTGAAAAACGGTCTCGGCGTGATTAACTACTACTCGCTGGCCAGCGGTTTCCTGAGCGGGAAATACAAAAAGCCGGAAGACGCCAGCAAAAGCGCGCGCGGCCAGGGCATTGTAGAAAAATATCTCAACGAGCACGGTAAGCGCATCATTGAAGCGCTGGAAGATGTCGCGGCCTCGCACGACGCCTCGGCTACACAGGTGGCGCTGGCGTGGCAGATTGCGCGACCGAGCATCACGGCACCGATTGTCAGCGCCACCTCGCTGCAGCAGCTGGATGAGCTGGTGAAAGCCACTGAGCTGGAGCTCAGCAAGCAGGAGATTGAAGAGCTTGCCAGCGCCAGCAAGCCGTAACGCGAAGCGGGACGCTGCGGCGTCCCGTCACGTAATAATTTTTTCGCCACGCAAAAAATGCCTTTTTCCTCCAGAACATATCCATTCATCGATCGCTGTCACAATTGCGTTAAGTCACTGTCACCTTTGCACTCACTGCGCACAGATTTGCAAAAACTGACATAACCTCAGCATTATTCTCTGCCCGTTCCTCTCCGGAAATTCACAGAAGAATAATCATCATGAACAGAAAAAAAGCAGTGCAGCATATGCCTCGCCTGGCAGCGGGCACCCTGATGTTTGCCATGTTGAGTGCGTCGGCGGTGGCAGCCGATGCGTTCAGCTACGATTCCCCCTACATGTTTGGCGACTGGGGCGGTAACCGAACGCAGCTGGAAAACGACGGCGTGAAGTTCGACGTTAACTACACCATGGAGAGTGCCTCGAACCTGGGCGGCGGTGCCGATACCAACACCTCAACGATGGCGCGCTACAGCGATCAGCGGGTGTTCGGCGTTAATCTCGATCTGCAAAAACTGCTCAACTGGCAGGATGCCGAGTTCCAGTTAACCATCACTAACCGTGACGGGCAGAATGTCGCCGATCAAGTGGCCGATCCGCGTACCGGCATGCTCTCTTCCCCGCAGGAGGTGTATGGCCGCGGGCAGACCTGGCGTCTGACACAGTTCTGGCTCCGCAAAGGGCTGTTTGACGATGCCGTCAACCTGAAAGCCGGGCGCGTGACCGTTGGCGAAGATTTCGATAATTTCGACAGTAAGTTCCAGAACCTGGCGTTCGGCAGCGGCCAGGCGGGTAACTGGCGCGGCGATCACTGGTACAACTGGCCGGTTTCCCAGTGGGGCGGTCGCGTGCGGATTAACTTCACGCCGGAAGTCTTTTTGCAGGTGGGTTTCTACAACCAGAACCCGTACAACTACGATCGCGGCGACGGTTTCCGTTTGGAATTTAACCCGCCCGAAGGTAACCTGGTTCCGGTGGAACTGGGCTGGAAACCGCTGCTCGGCGCGGACAAACTGCCGGGGAACTACCGCCTTGGTTACTACTACTCCTCGACCAACGATAATGTTTACGGCTGCTGGCGCGATGGCGGTTATCAGGGCAAGGATCACGCTTACGGCGGCTATATCCTGGTCCAGCAACAACTGACCGCGCAGGGCGGCGCCAGCGATCGCGGTATTGCGCTGACCGTTCAGGCGGTGATGAACGATCACAAAACGTCAAAAACCGACAACTATCAGTCGATTGCGCTGACGTGGAAAGGGCCGTTTGACGCGCGTCCGCAGGATGAAATTGGTATCGGCGCAGGCCGTATCCATATCAACTCCTCCTACACCCGCCTGCTGGGCGACGAGAACCGCTCAACGGTGAGACAGACTACAACAGCCTGGCCTATCTGCCGATTCAGGATGGTTCCGAGTACAACTACGAAATCTATTACAATACGCAGGTGACGAAATGGCTGCAGCTGCGCCCGAACCTGCAATACGTGGTGGCACCGGGTGCGGTGAGCGAAGTGAAAGATGCGTTTGTGGGTGGGATCAGTGCGAACGTGAATTTCTAATCTGGCAGAATGTGTGACTTTTCCCTCTCCCTTTGGGAGAGGGCAGGGTGAGGGGAAAATCGCACGGAGCTGTCTGGCCCTCACCCTAACCCTCTCCCGCAAGCGGGAGAGGGAATTATCTGAACATCACTTCGGCCCAGCGCGCCAGGCCGGCGGTGACCGAGCCGAAATCATCGCCGCTGGCGATGGGCGTGTCGGGCAGTGCCTGCTGCAGCGCGGCGCGCAGGATCGGCGAACGGGCGCTGCCGCCGGTGAGGTAAATCACCTCCGGACGGGTGTCACAACTGGCCAGCGCCAGCTGCACCTGCTCAAGAATGCGCGCCAGCGGCTGGTTGATCGCCTCTTCCAGCTGCGCGGCGCTGATCTCCGCCTGCAGCGTTTGCGCAATAAACGCCAGCGAGGCCGCGGTCTCGCGCTCCTCGGAGAGCGCAATCTTGCTCTCTTCCGCCGCGCGCACCAGCCGGTAGCTCAGCTTCTGCTGCCAAACTTTCAGCAGATGCGCGACTTTATCGCCCTGTTCGGCATCACGCACCAGATCGCGCAGCAGCTTACCGCTGGCGGCTGAGTAGAAGTCGCTTTGTGCCGGCACATCGTTAATCGCCACCGCGTTCCACCACGGCAGGGCGGGCAGGGCAGTGCCCTTCAGCGTGTTACCGCCCAGACCCAGCAGCGGCATCAGCGTTTTGAACGCCAGCATGATATCGAGGTCGTTACCGCCGACGCGGCAGCCGCTGTGGCCAAGCAGGCTGGCACGGCGATCGGACTGATTACGCCACTGCGGACCCATCAGCAGCATCGAGCAGTCGGTGGTTCCGCCGCCGATATCCACCACCAGCACGCGTGTCTCCTGCTGCAGCGTGGCTTCAAACTCCAGACCGGCGGCAACCGGCTCGAACTGAAACTCGACGTCGCGGAACCCGGCACGCTGTGCAGCACGCAGCAGAATGCCCTGCGCCTGCTGGTTGGCATCTTCACCGCCCAGCCCCTGGAAGTTGATTGGCCGGCCAATCACGGCCTGATCAATCGGTTGGTCGAGCTGGGTTTCACCCTGCTGGCGAATGTGCAGCATCATGGCGCACACCAGATCTTCAAAGAAGGCGATCTGCTGGGGTTTCAGGCCGCTGGCGCCGAGGAACGACTTCGGCGATTTGACGAACCACACCTCTTCCGGATCAACCATATAGTGCTGCAGCGCGGTCAGACCAAACTGTACGCTGGCAGGCGTTACCTCGATATCCTCTTCGCGGTTATAACGCAGCGCGCGCTGCAGCAGCGCGGTGCTTTCGCTGTCTGGCGTGGGGACCTGATGATGGCGATGCAGCCATTCACTGATGGCTTCGCGCGTGGGCGCGCAAATCATGGAGGGAAGCAGGCGCTGACCGTTTTCCAGTGTCAGTAACCGCGGTGTGCCGCTATCCGTTACTGCGATGGAACAGTTAGCCGTGCCGTAGTCGAATCCGATAAACATTGTATCCCCCATGCCAGAAAAAAGGGGGCGACTTTAGCGCAGCCAACGCGGGCTGGCAATGGGCAGCGCCGCAGTTTATCCCTGAACTTCCTGGTAAACCTGATACTGGCCGCGCCCGGCGTGTTTGGCGCTGTAACAGGCGACATCGGCCTGCGACATCACCACATTGCTGATGCAGTTATGCTGATCGATTTGCGTGATACCGGCGCTGGCGCCGACGTGATACGGCCGGTCCTGCCACATAAAGGTAAAGTCATGCACCGCGCTGACGATGCCCTGCACCACCTCGCGCACCTGGTCAACATTGCTGTAGGGCAGCAGCAGGCCAAATTCGTCACCGCCGAGGCGCGCCAGCACATCGCTATTGCGCAGGTGCTGCTGCATGAGGTCGGCCAGTGCGCGCAGCAACGCATCGCCAGCGGCATGGCCGGCGGTATCGTTGACCGCTTTAAACTTATCCAGATCGATAAACACCAGCACGTGCTCGCTGTGATGCGCGGCGGCGTCATTCACCAGTCGCTTCAGCTGCTGTTCAAAGCTGTGACGGTTCGGCAGGCGCGTCAGCATATCGTGGGAGGCGCTGTAGCTCAGGCGTTTCATCATGCGGCGCGACTCGCTGACGTCATGAATGACCATTACGGCACCAATGTCGCTGCCGGTCAGGGTTTTCAGCGGCGTGATGCTGTAGTGAATCTCGACCTGGGCACCATCCGGTGTATGCAACACCAGCTCTTCTTCGAGGTCCGGTGTGGTTTTGCTGGCGGGCAGGCTGCACAGCAACAGATTCTCCACGCGCGGCCCCTGCGCGCCACGCGTAATCGTCAGCAGTTCGCTCAGCGCCACGCCAGCCGCTTTCGCCTGCGGCCAGCCGCTCAGCGTCTCGGCCACCGGATTCATGAAGGTCACCCGCATCTCATCGTCAGTACAAATCACTGCTTCACCAATCGAGTCGAGGGTGATGGCCATACGTTCCTTCTCCTGGAACAGCGCTTCATTCAGCGTACGCAGCGAGGTGATGTCCTGACAAATGCCCAGCATGCGTTCGATCTGCCCGTCTTTGCTGATGATGCTATTGGCCTCGGAGCGCACGTAGCGCACGCCCTGCGGCAGATTGATACGGTACTCCAGCTGGAAGGCGCTGCGGCGTTCAATCGCCTGCTGAATGGTGAGCGCGGCCGCTTCGCGTTCCTGAACATCGACCAGATGCAGCCACAGGTCGTAGCTCGGCACCCGGTGCGGCTCCAGCGCGAATAACTCGTACATGCGCTTGTCCCATAACATCTCGCCGTTTAGCAGGTTCCACTCCCACACGCCGATGCCGCCCGCTTCGTTGGCCAGCGTGATGCGCTCCATCAGCCGCTGGTTGACCTGCTCGCTCTGCTTCAGCTCGGAGATATCCACAATCTGCGCGATAAAGTAGAGCGGGTGCAGCTGCGCATCACGCACCATCGAGACCGTGAGGCGCGCCCAGACGATCTCGCCATCTTTGCGGAAATAGCGCTTCTCCAGCGTATAGGTCAGGATCTCACCGGCGATCAGCCGCTCCAGCTGTTGCAGGTCGCTGTTGAGATCGTCCGGATGGGTGATCTGCTGGAAGGTGAGTTTTTTCAGCTCCTCCGCCGCGAAGCCCAGCGTGCGGCACAGCGACTGGTTGACCTGTTGCCAGCCGCCTTCCGGCGATACCAGCGCCATGCCGATGGCGGAATACTCCATGGCGTTGCGGAAGCGGGTTTCGCTTTCGCTGATGTGGTGCTTTTCACGCTGGAAGGCATCCATCACCAGCGACATTACGTGGCTCGGCAGCAGCACCAGCAGAAACGGCAGCCAGGTGCTGACCTGGCCGAGCAGCAGATCGTTGCGCGCCAGGTTGACCCAGTCGAGCGCCAGCAGCAGCGAGATAAAGCTGGCGTTGAGGAAAAACAGCAGAAAGGCTTCGAATTTGGGCAGGCGCACCGCGCACCAGAACAGAATCACCACGATGAAGGTAAACGGCCACGGCAGGAAACGCAGCGCCAGATAGCTGGCCAGCAGCGTGACGATTAGCGTGAGCAGCGTCTCCAGCTGACGTTCCGGCGTGATCAGCTGGCGCAGCGGTTTATCAGGCCACAGCAGCAGCACCGGACCGAAGGCCAGCACGCCAATCACTTCAGAGATCACCCAGGTGGAGAAAAACGGCAGCGAGGCGTGGCCGTCGACGTGCAGCATCCATAGCGCCACCACGCCGCCCAGCAGCGGCGCGATCAGGCCCGCAGCCAGCGCAAAGCGTATCCAGTCGGCCAGTGAGTTGAGCGGGGCTTTGCGGTCGAGCAGCGCGCGCAGCATCAGCCCGCCGAGGATGGCCTGCACCATATTAAGGATGGCGAATTTGACATTGCTCAGGGCCGGGCCGATCACCAGCAGATTGGCCAGCGCCGTGCCGAGCACGCAGCTGGCCAGCAGCAGCGGTACCTGTCGCGAGGGCGCGCGGAACACCACGACGGTCATTAACGCGGTGGAGTACCAGAGCGGGGAAATGCGGCCGCTGACGACAATCAGTTCCAGACAGAACAGCGTCAGTAAAAATGCCAGCGCGCAAAGCAGCAGGGCGCTGAGCCACTTTTTTTGCGGATTATCCTGCGAGGTTACTATCTCAAGAGTCATGCACGAATCCAGCAGCGCGCATTGATTACTCGAAGAAAAATGCGCCAGTCAATCTCTTAATCCATGCTAGCACATCTGTCAGATATCTTTGTGCGGAAATGTTTTTTTGCGGCCTGCATCCAGGTGCGCATGAATGCGCACCCTACAAAACCGGTGAAATCTGCTGGCAGTATCGCGCCTGCTGGATCTGCAGCGATTCAGGGAAGGACACGACAAATTGCACGATTTTGTAGCGGCGCGATTTATCGCGCAATAAATTGCGCCGCTACCGTATGTGCAATCATTTGTGGAACGTGTTCAAAACGTAATGGACATACCTTACACCCTTTACCGCGCAACGCACTCAGCGAAACAAATCGGCGCGGGTGAAGGGCTTTTCCAGCCCGGCGAGGTCAGCGGAAAAACGCTCGAGGAACTGCTGAGTGGTGGCGACGCGGCCGTGGCCCATCAGCAACAGCGGAATCAGAAATGCCACCGCCACCTGCACCACGCTAAACCCCTTCAGCGCGGTGCGGCGCTGGCTCAGCAGGAACGCGCTGCTCAGCGTAAAGCCCAGCATCAGTCCGGCCAGCACTTCACTCACCGAGTGCGCATGGATCACCAGGCGCGATAATCCCACCATCAGCGGAATCAGATAGCCGATACCGATGGTCAGGGCGCGCCAGAACGTGGGCCAGCGGCCGGAAATCAGCCACATCATCACCGGCCACAGCGTCGCTGACATCGCGCTATGGCCGCTGAACCCGGTGAAGTTGTAGCGCGCGCTGCCAATGCCGAAGCCGAGAAACATAATTTTCGAGATGCTGACCAGCAGGCCCGCCAGGCCAAACGCCAGCAGCCAGTACCAGACGGTGCGACGGTTGTCGCTTTTCCATGGCAGCACCAGTGCGATGATCACCGCAGTGGGGATCAGCAACATACTGTCGCCGAAATAGGTCAGGGTTCTCCAGCTCATACTTTTCCTTGCAACGACTATCGGGCTCCCGCCAGTCACACGGCGGGCAGAGAAACAGTGTATCGATTAAGCCGCTGGCTGCAAAACGGGATAGTCTGAAAAGGCGGCGCGCCGGTTTTCACTGGCATCAACCCGGTGAAATCCCTATAATTGCCGCCAACTAACCCTCTCAATCGGCCTGTTTTTGTGCAGACAGAAACCGGCTCCAGTTATCAGGTCTTAAAAAAGTATGACTGATAAGTCTCATCAGTGCGTCATCATAGGCATCGCCGGCGCATCGGCTTCAGGTAAAAGTCTTATTGCCAGTACGCTTTATCGCGAACTGCGTGAACAAGTAGGTGATGAGCACATCGGCGTCATTCCCGAAGATAGCTACTACAAAGATCAATGCCATCTGTCGATGGAAGAGCGCGTAAAAACCAACTACGACCACCCGAATGCGATGGATCACAGTTTGCTGTTCCAGCATTTGCAAGCGCTCAAGAGCGGCCAAGCTATTGAACTGCCGGTTTACAGCTACGTAGAACACACCCGCACCGACGAAAGTATCCGCATGAAGCCGAAGAAAGTGATTATCCTGGAAGGGATCCTGCTGCTGACCGATGCCCGCCTGCGCGAGGAGCCATGAACTTCTCCATCTTCGTTGATACCCCGCTGGATATCTGCCTGATGCGCCGCATCAAGCGCGACGTTAACGAGCGCGGCCGTTCGATGGACTCCGTCATGGCGCAATACCAGAAAACCGTGCGCCCGATGTTCCTGCAGTTTATTGAACCATCCAAACAATACGCCGATATCATCGTGCCGCGCGGGGGTAAAAACCGCATTGCCATTGATATCTTAAAAGCGAAAATCAGCCAGTTTTTTGAATAAGCCTGTCCGGTTCAGCAGGACCGGAACGGGACACCGTGCGTCCGGATGGACGTGACGCGAACGGTTTGTCACAACCTGACCACCTTTCGCTACACTTAAATCATGGAGAATGTGCCATGCGTCTTTGCGATCGCGATATTGAAGCCTGGCTGGATGAAGGCCGTCTGTCTATTACCCCGCGTCCCCCGGTGGAGCGTATCAATGGGGTGACCGTTGATGTGCGGCTGGGGAATAAATTCCGCACCTTTAGCGGCCACACCGCGCCGTTCATCGACCTCAGCGGGCCGAAGGATGAAGTCAGCGCGGCGCTCGATCGCGTGATGAGTGATGAGATCGTGCATTGACGAAGGCGAAGCGTTTTTTCTGCATCCGGGCGAACTGGCGCTGGCGGTGACGTTTGAATCCGTGACCCTGCCTGCCGATCTGGTCGGCTGGCTGGATGGCCGTTCTTCACTGGCGCGCCTGGGGCTGATGGTGCACGTCACCGCGCACCGTATCGATCCAGGCTGGTCGGGCCGTATCGTGCTGGAGTTCTTCAACGCCGGCAAACTGCCGCTGGCGCTGCGCCCCGGCATGATGATTGGCGCGCTGAGCTTTGAACCGCTGTCCGGCCCGGCCGATCGTCCTTACAACCGCCGCCAGGACGCAAAATATCGCGACCAGCAGGGTGCGGTTGCCAGCCGTATTGATAAAGACTAATCGTTTCTCCACTGAGGATGCCATGAGAAGAGTTCTGACAACGCTGATGATTTTGCTGGTGGTGCTGGTTGCTGGCCTTTCGGCGTTGGTGCTGCTGGTTAACCCCAACGATTTCCGCGCCTATATGGTGCGGCAGGTCGAGGCACGCAGTGGTTATCAGCTTGAGGCTGAGCGGCGCCGCTGCGCTGGCACGTCTGGCCGCAGCTCAGCATTCTCTCTGGCCGCATGACGCTGACCGCGCCCGGCGCCAGCACAGCCGCTGGTGACCGCCGATAATATGCGTCTTGACGTCAATCTGTTGCCGCTGCTGTCGCATCAGCTGAGCGTCAGTCAGGTGATGCTGAAAAACGCGATTATTCGCGCTACGCCGGACAGCGCGGTGCAGAAACCGCAGGGCGCGCCGATTGAGCCGGGCGACAGTGAACCGGCCATCGCCGCCAGCAACGGCTGGACCTTTAACATCAGTAAACTGCGCATTGCCGATAGCCTGCTCATCTGGCAGCAGCCGGGCGGTGACGAGTATAACTTCCGCGATCTCAACCTCAATCTGAATCAGGACGATAACCGGCAGGCCAGCGTTGAGCTGGCGACACGCGTGTCGCGCAATCAGCGCAATCTCAGCCTGAACCTGAAAGGGCAGATGGACGTGGCGCACTATCCGCACCGTATCAGCGGCCAGCTGGATGAGCTGGATTACACGCTGGACGGCGCGAACCTGCCGCCGCAGGGCATTAAAGGGACGCTGAGCGGGCAGGCGCAGTGGGATGGCGACCAGCAGCAGTTTGCGCTGAACAAGCTGCAGTTAACCGCGAACGACAGCGCCCTCGACGGCAGCGCTGAGGGCCGGCTGGCCCTGCCGCAGCAGCTCAACCTCGCGCTGCACGCGACCTCGCTCAATCTGGATAACCTGATGGCCAGCGCGCCCGCCAGCGATAACAGCACCACGCAGCAGGCTAACGTGATGCGCACGCCGGTGATCGCTGAGCCGCGCGCGCACAATAATGCCGACTCGCCGCTCAACAGCATGGATTTACAGCTGACGCTCGACGCTGACAGCAGCGTGTGGCGCGGTCTGACGCTCAGCAATCTGCAAATTGACGCCCGCAATCAGCGCGGGCTGCTGACGCTCAACAAGCTGCAGGGCAAATTTGGTGACGGCCACTTTTCCATTCCCGGCTCGGTGGATATCCGTCAGCCGGTCACGCAGGTGGCGTTTCAGCCGGAGCTGAGCAGCATTGCCATCGCGCCACTGCTTAAAGCGCTGGAACTGCCGGCTTCGCTGCAGGGCACGGTTTCGCTCAAGGGCGACATCAGCGGTGCCGGGCTGAGCGTGGCAGAGGCGAAACAGAACTGGCAGGGCAATGCAGAACTGGAAGCGACTAATCTGCAGCTGGCGCAGCTGAATCTGCAGCAGATGGTGCGCCGCGCCGTGGCGCGCGTCAGCAATCGCGTCAGTAACGATCAGCCGGATGATCAGGGAATTGAACAGTTAAGCGGGCGCATCAGCCTGAAGCAGGGCAACGTCACGCTGCCGGATCTGCAGGGCGGCAGCAGCCGGCTGGCGCTGCAAACCCACGGCAACGTGGATGTAGTCAAGCAGCAGCTGGATGTCACCATTAATATGATTCTGCGCGGCTGGCAGGGCGATGACCGGCTGGCGAAAGTCCTCAACGGCCAGCCGATTCCGCTGCGCATGTACGGCAGCTGGGGCAATCTGCAGTATTCGCTGCCGGTGGATGACGTGGTGCGCCAGCAGTTGCAGGGCGAAGCCAAAACGCGCCTCAATCAGTGGCTGGATAACCAGAAGTCTGCACCGCGGCAATAAAACCCGATGCCGGTGCGCATGAATGCGCACCCTACAAAAAACCGATGCTTTCCGTGTAGGGTCGCCATTTATGGCGACCAGCTAAGCAACACGCGATAAATCACGCCCCGGCACCGGGTTAAATAAACGGTGCGGGCGCGACCGGCACAATCTCGACTTTTTGCACCCGATGGTTCTCCACCTGCAGGGTGCGCAGCAGATAATCCCCGACGCGCAACTCCTCACCTTCGGCCGGCACGTGCTGCAGGCTATCCATCAGTAATCCCGCCAGCGTATGGTAATTGCGCCTCTCGTCGAGCGGCAGCGCCACGTATAGCGCTAAATCTTCCAGCGGCATATGGCCGTTGGCGATCCAGCCGCCATGCTCTGCGGGCTGAATATCGTAACGGGCATCAATCTCTTCCCCTTCATTGGGCAGATTGCCGGCGATGGTCTCCATCACGTCGCTCAGCGTCACCACGCCTTCCACCGAACCAAACTCATCCACCACAAAGGCAAAATGGGTGCGCGCATGGCGAAACTGCTCCAGCGCCTGCAGCAGGGTGACGCGCTCGGGAAACACCAGCGGCTGGCGGATCAGGGCACGCAAATCCAGCGATTTACTGTGCAGCGACTGATGCAGCAGATCGATCACATGCACCACGCCCAGCGGCTCGCGTCCCTGTTCGGTGATTAGCAGGCGCGTATGCTGGTTGCGGTCGAGTTTATCCATGATCGACTGCGGGTCTTCGCTCAGATCAATATGCTCGACGTCATGGCGTGACGTCATGATGCTGTTGATTTGGCGCTGACCCAGACCCAGCACGCGCATGATCATGCGCCGCTCCTGACGGTTAAACAGCGCTGCGCCCTGGTTATCGCTCAACAGCGATGCCGTGTCGGCATCCAGATCGGCGCGCTGCGCTTCACCGCGCAGAATGCGCAGCACGGCTTCGGCGGTGCGCTGGCGCAGCGGTCGTCCGGCGGTAAGAAAACGGCGGCGATTAAACAGCGCCAGCTGGTTAAGGATCTCAATCACAATCGAGAAGCCAATGGCCGCGTACAGATAGCCTTTCGGGATGACGAAGCCGAAACCCTCTGCCACCAGACTAAAGCCGATCATTAGCAGAAAGCTCAGGCAGAGAATCACAATGGTCGGATGGCCGTTAACGAAGCGCGTCAGCGGCTTGCTGGCCAGCAGCATTAACAGGATGGCGATGGTCACGGCGATCATCATCACCGGCAGGTCGTTGACCATACCGACGGCGGTAATGACGGCATCAAGTGAAAAGATGGCGTCCAGCACCACGATTTGCGCCACCACCGGCCAGAATTTAGCACCGCTGTTATTTTGACCCGATTCCTCGTCGCTGCCCTCCAGCCGGGCGTTCAGTTCGGTGGTGGCTTTAAACAACAGGAAGATACCGCCGCCCAGCAGCAGCAGGTCGCGTGCGCTGAAGCTGTGCTGGAAGAGGGTGAACAGCGGTTGGGTCAGCGTAACCAGCCACGACAGCGACGCCAGCAGCACCAGCCGTGATACCAGCGCCAGCAGCAGGCCGAACACCCGCGCGCGGTCGCGCATCGTCGGCGGCAGCTTCTCCACCAGGATGGCAATGAAAACCAGGTTATCAATACCCAGCACCAGCTCAAGAACGATTAGCGTGACTAATCCTGCCCAGAGCGACGGATCGATGATCCACTCCCACATACTTTCATCACCATAATGTCTAAAAATGAGCTTAGTCTGATGATAGTTAATCGTCAGACAGGGTACAAATACGCCCCGGCCGCGCGGATGTCGCGGGCTGGCGGCTTATTAGGATTAATCTTACCTTGTTCAGCCGGGCGATAAGTGAAAAGTATGGATAAACATCCTGTGTGGATGAAGACCACTATTTATTCTTATCCAGCGGCAAAAGCGTACATTTTTAATGCGACTAATCTGAAGGCGGGTATCGAATTATTCTGAATTTTGGCGTGAAATTGCCTGGCGGGGCTGGCATCAATACTTATGGCTGGTAGTCTTTTTCCTAAAATAGTGCAGGGAAGACGGGGCCTACTTGTAAACAAGCCAGTAATAACTAGTATAGCAACGTGTTAGTAAATGTCTGCGCCAATGTTGTTAATAGCGCGCTGTTTAGCTTCTTAATGTTGTGAATTGTGATCGTGCACGGGTTAAGGCGGGTATTTCCCGGCGTGGCGACAAAGCGCGGACAAAAAATAGGGTGTTGTAAGCGGTATTGGCAGCGACAGCCAAGGGCGGTAGCGTGCCTGACGTGGTTTTCACAGGTTAAGAATTGTCTGGCCTTGCGGCAAAAGGAAGTCAGACTAATCTGTTGGTATTTATCACAATTTTCTTGCTTAACTGGAAAGAGAATTGGCCTAAATGCCGGGGAGTTCGCCGCAGTTTGTCTCGCTGGTTTAGTTAGTGCATCGCTCATTAATTACTCAGGCTTAGGCGTTAGGGATTAAGGGAAATAAAATAAAAGAGTCAAATATGCGCGATAATGAATTTACATATAAAAGTCTTCTGACAAAAATTTTACTGGCGTGCTCGGATTTAATTTGTTTCAACGCGGCATTGTTTATTGCACTCGCGCTGATTAATTCGTTCGCCGATTCTCCACTGGCAGATATTTCTGAAAAAGACCTCAACTTAAAAATCGCCACCCATGTCTGTCTGTCCTTAATTTGTACAGGCTGGTTCTGGGTTCGCCTGCGTCATTATACCTATCGCAAACCCTTCTGGTTTGAGCTGAAAGAGATCTTTCGTACCATTCTCATTTTCTCTGTCATCGATTTGTCAATTTCAGCATTATCACAATGGCAGATGTCCCGTTTTGTCTGGGTATTAACGTGGATTTTAGCGCTGGTGCTGATTCCGCTGGCGCGCGCTATTTCCAAACGCGTATTGAATCATTTCGGTATGTGGAAAAAGCAAACCATTATTATTGGCAGCAACCGTAACGCGCAGGAAGCCTGGCAGGCGCTGCAGAGCGAAGAGGTGATGGGCTTTGATGTGATCGCCTTCTTCGACGTCGATGGCAGTTGCCCGCAGGCCAGCATCTCCGGTGTACCGGTGCTGCATAACGAGCAGGAGCTGTGGCAGCTGACCAACAGCGAAACCCAGTTCATCGTCGCGGTTGAGTTTGAGCAGAGTCAGCACCGCGACCGCTGGCTGAAAATGCTGGCGATGCATAACTGTCGCTCGGTCTCGGTTATCCCGACGTTGCGCGGCGTACCGCTGTACGGCACCGATATGGCTTACATCTTCAGCCATGAAGTGATGATTCTGCGTGTGAATAACAACCTGGCGAAACGCACCTCGCGTGTCCTCAAGCGGGCATTCGATATCGTCGGCGCGCTCAGCATCATCATCGCGCTGTCGCCTGCGCTGCTGGTACTCGGCTTCATGGTTGGCCGTGATGGCGGACCACCGATTTACGGTCACGAACGTGTGGGTCTCAATGGCCGCAAGTTCAAGTGCCTGAAGTTCCGCTCGATGGTGATTAACTCGAAAGAGGTGCTGGAAGAGGTGCTGCGCACCGACCCGGTAGCCCGCGCCGAGTGGGACAAAGATTTCAAACTGAAAAACGATCCACGTATTACCAAAGTCGGTCATTTCATCCGTAAAACCAGCCTGGATGAGCTGCCGCAGCTGTGGAACGTCGTGCGCGGTGACATGAGCCTTGTTGGCCCGCGCCCGGTGATTGAAGATGAACTCTGCCGTTATGCCGGTGATGTTGATTATTACCTGATGGCAAAGCCAGGCATGACGGGATTGTGGCAGGTCAGCGGTCGTAACGACGTTGACTATGAGACGCGCGTCTATTTCGATTCGTGGTATGTCAAAAACTGGTCGCTGTGGAATGACATCGCGATTCTGTTTAAGACGGTCGGCGTGGTACTCAAACGCGACGGCGCTTATTGATAGACAGCAAGGGCAGGGGACGAAATAACGTTCCCGCCTGATAACTGCCGGTGCTGGGAGTGTCTGTAACTGATAACTGCCATTATCGAGCCCGAACAGAGCGGGTTATTAAGCCGCTTAACGATAACCCACTTTAATTGAAGTCGTCTGCAACCAGGATGACAACATAAACCAGGGAGCTAATGATAATGAACCTCAGTTTCAGTGTTTAATTCCTTGCCTTTATTTTTGTTAGACGCTTACACAGCGGCGTTTTCGCCTCTATCAATCATTAACTGATAGCGAAGAACCAGATGATAATGAAAACTAAATTGATACCGTTACTGGTATCCGCGACTTTCCTCTCCGGGTGCACCATCGAACCAGGTTCGCACCTTTCCACTAGCGGAAAAGATGTCATTGAGCAACAGGATAGCAATTTTGACATCGACAAATACGTTAACGTCTTCCCTCTGACGCCGCGTCTGGTTGAACAGATGCGTCCGAAGCCGCTGGTTGCTCAGGCTAACCCGCTGCTGCAGAACGAGATTCAGAGCTATCAATACCGCGTTGGCATCGGCGACGTACTGAACGTCACCGTCTGGGATCACCCTGAACTGACCACGCCGGCCGGCCAGTACCGTAGCGCCAGCGACACCGGTAACTGGGTGCAGGCAGATGGCACCATGTTCTATCCGTACATCGGTAAAGTGCGCGTTGCAGGCCGCACCGTGACGGAAATCCGCAGTGAAATCGCGCGTCGTCTGGCGCAGTTCATTGACAATCCGCAGGTGGATGTTAATATCGCCGCGTTCCGCTCGCAGAAAGCCTACGTGTCTGGTCCGGTCACCACGTCCGGCCAGCAGGCGATCACCAACGTGCCGCTGACCGTGCTGGATGCCATTAACGCCGCGGGCGGCCTAACCGACGACGCCGACTGGCGCAACGTGGTGCTGACCCACAACGGCAAAGAGCAGCGCATTTCGCTGCAGGCGCTGATGCAAAACGGCGACCTGACCCAGAACCGTCTGCTCTATCCGGGCGACATTCTTTACGTACCGCGTAACGACGATCTGAAAGTCTTCGTGATGGGCGAAGTGAAAAAACAGAGCACGCTCAAGATGGACTTCAGCGGCATGACGCTGACCGAAGCGCTGGGTAACGCAGAGGGCATCGATCAAACCACCTCTAACGCCACCGGCATCTTCGTCATCCGTCCGATTCGCGGTGCTAACCGCACCAAGATCGCCAACATCTATCAGCTGAACACCAAAGATGCGGCGTCGATGGTGATGGGCACCGAATTCCAACTGGAGCCGTACGACATTGTCTACGTCACCGCAACACCAATCACCCGCTGGAACCGCGTGATTTCCGGACTGCTGCCGACCATCGTGGGTATCGACGATGCAAGCTCCGCAGCGCTGCGTTTCCGCAACTGGTCGGACTAAGGTTTTACCATGATTAAGTCAGTGTTAGTCGTCTGCGTCGGCAACATTTGCCGCTCCCCCACCGGGGAGCGTCTGTTCAAACGCGCACTTCCGCATACCCGTATCGCCTCTGCCGGTCTTGGCGCCCTGAAGGGCCATCCGGCGGATAAGACGGCCAGCGCCGTCGCCGCTGAACATGGCGTCTCGCTGGACGGTCATGAGGCTCAGCAGTTAACGGCCAGCATGTGCCGTGACTTTGACCTGATTCTGGTAATGGAGAAGCGCCACGTTGAGCAGGTGAATCGCATCGATCCGGCCGCGCGGGGGAAGACCATGCTGCTGGGCCACTGGCTTAACCAACAGGAAATTGCGGATCCGTACAAAAAAAGCCGTGAGGCCTTTGAAGAGGTTTACGGGTTACTGGAAAACGCTACCCAGAAATGGGTTAACGTACTAAGCCGATAGTTGGGAATATCCATGAATATCAAAAACAAGGTTATGACTGCGCCAAAAGAAGATTCGAATGGATGGGATCTGGCGCATCTTGTGGGACAGCTGATCGATCATCGCTGGATCATCGTGGCGGTCACCGCTTTCTTTATGCTGATGGCAACGCTCTACACACTGTTTGCTACGCCAATCTATAGCGCGGACGCTATGGTGCAGGTGGAGCAGAAAAACACCGCCTCGGTGCTGAACGAATTACAGGATGTGATTCCGACCACGCCAGCATCAGACACCGAGATTCAGATCATCGAATCCCGCATGGTGATTGGTAAAACCGTTAACGACCTCGGTCTGGACACGGTCATTCAGCAAAACTACTTCCCGGTAATCGGTAAAGGTCTGTCGCGCCTGATGGGCAACAAGCCAGCGCAGATTGCCATTTCACGCCTGGAAATTCCGCGCAGCATCGACAAACGTACCGTTGAGCTGGAAGTCACCGGTCCGCAGACTTATACCGTGAGCAAAGACGGCGACGAGCTGTTCAAAGGCCGCGTCGGTCAGCTGGAGCAGCACGGCGACGTCACCATGCTGGTTAGCGGCATTCAGGCTGACGAAGGCACCAGCTTCAGCGTCACCAAGCTGAGCGACCTGCAGGCGATTAAAACCGTACTGGGCGCGCTGACCGTCGCCGATAAAGGCAAAACCACCGGCGTGCTGGGCCTGGAGTTCCAGGATGAAGATCAGGAGCAGGCGAGCCGCGTGCTGAACCAGATCGTCAACAACTATCTGCTGCAGAACGTTGAGCGCAAGTCTGAGCAGGCGGAAAAGAGCCTCGAATTCCTGCGCACCCAGCTGCCTAACGTGCGTGCCAAGCTGGACGATGCGGAAGACAAGCTGAACACTTTCCGTCGTCAGAACGAGTCGGTCGACATGTCGCTGGAAGCCAAATCGGCGCTCGACTCTTCCGTTAGCGTCCAGAGCCAGCTGAACGAGCTGACCTTCCGTGAAGCCGAAGTTTCCCAGCTGTTCACCAAAGACCACCCGACGTACCGCGCGCTGCTGGAAAAACGCAAAACGCTGGAAGCGGAACAGGCGCAGCTGAACAAGAAAATCTCGGCCATGCCGCAGACCCAGCAGGAGATTCTGCGTCTGACGCGTGACGTGCAGGCCGGTCAGGAAATCTACATGCAGCTGCTGAACCGTCAGCAGGAACTGGGCATCAGCAAGGCCAGCACCGTGGGTGATGTGCGCATCATCGACCGTGCCGAAACCAGCACCAGCCCGGTGGCACCGAAGAAACTGCTGATTATTGTCGCGGGCCTGATTGTGGGTCTGATGCTGTCGGTTGGTCTGGTGCTGCTGAAAGCGCTGTTCCACCACGGTATCGACAATCCGGAGCAGCTGGAAGAGCTGGGCATGAACGTCTATGCCAGCGTACCGCTCTCCGAGTGGCAGCGTAAGAAAGACACCGAAGCGCTGGCGCGACGCGGCAGCAAAGAGAAGTCGGATCCGCACAACACGCTGCTGGCGCTGGGTAACCCGACTGACCTCTCCATCGAAGCGATTCGTAGCCTGCGCACCAGCCTGCACTTCGCCATGATGGAAGCGAAAAACAACATCCTGATGATCACCGGTGCCAGCCCGGGGATTGGTAAAACCTTTATCTGTGCCAACCTGGCGACGCTGGTATCCAAAGCAGGTCAGCGCGTACTGTTCATCGATGGTGATATGCGTCGCGGCTATACCCACGAGCTGCTGGGTGCGGATAACAAGACCGGCCTGTCTAACGTACTGTCAGGCAAGAGCGAGTTCTCGCCGGCGATGATTCAGAAGGGCGTGTACGGTTTTGACTTCCTGCCGCGCGGTCAGGTGCCACCGAACCCGTCTGAGCTGCTGATGCATCGTCGCATGCAGGAGCTGCTGGACTGGGCAAGCAAGAACTATGACCTGGTGCTGATCGATACGCCGCCGATTCTGGCTGTAACCGACGCTTCCATCATCGGTAAGCTGGCCGGTACCTCGCTGATGGTGGCGCGTTTCGAAACCAACACCACCAAAGAGCTGGATGTTAGCTACAAGCGCTTCGCCCAGAACGGTATCGAGATTAAAGGCGTCATCCTCAACGCCGTGGTCCGTAAAGCGTCGAATGCCTATGGTTATGGCTACGACTATTACAACTACGAATACGGCAAAGAGAGCAAAAGCTAAGCACTATCGGGGGCGGATTTTCCGCCCCTTTTTATGACTAAAAAGCGTTAGCGAGGTGCGCATAAATGCGCACCCTACGTGAACGGTGCAGGAGAATTGACCTCTTTACCCGTGCGCATACATGCACTGGCGGTCAGAACCGTGCCCGACGCTGTAGGGTCGCCATTCATGGCGACCGGCAAACCGCTCTGTCGGATATAACGCCATTGATGGCGACCGGCAAACCGCTTTCCCGAACATAACGCCATACATGGCGACTAAATTTTTCGGTGCGTTTTGCACCATCAAACATACACACAGCACAATCTTAGGTATTTCCGTGACGGTACGAAAAGTCTTATTGAAAAAGAATACTAACGGCATGATTTTTCAGAACAAAGCCGATTCCTTTCTACAGGCCGCTCGCGTTACCGTTGAATCTGGAACAGCTGTTTAAGAGGTGCTGGCAATGCAGGACATCCGCTTCTCAATTGTAATTCCCGCTTATAACGCGTCGAAATCGATTGTCACGACGCTGGATTGCGTTAAAGCGCAAACCTATCGCAACTTTGAAGTCATCATCGTGGATGACAAATCCGCTGATGCCGCGGAACTGGCGCAGGTGGTGCGCGGCGAGCGCTATCAGGATCTGGACATCAAACTGGAGCTGTCTGAGGTCAAACTCAACGGTGCCGGCGCGCGCAACAAAGGTATTGAACTGGCGCAGGGCGACTTCATCAGCTTCCTCGACGCCGACGACGAGTGGCACGCGGACAAGCTGCTGGAAGTGTGCGATACCATCCGCAAGCTGGAAGCGCAGGGTAAATCGCGCTATGTCATCTTCAGCCAGGTCAATATTCATCAGGACGGCAGCTTCCTCAAAGTGATGCCGATGCAGCCGCCGGGTAAAAACGAGACCGTGGCGGAGTACCTGTTTGGCTGTTACGGCTTTATCCAGACCAGTACCATCGTGCTGAAACGCGAAGATGCCGCCAGAATCCAGTTTGATGCGCGCTATATTCGCCATCAGGATTATGACTTCTGCATCCGCGCCGACCGCATGGGCTACGAATTTGTGATGATCGCCAAACCGCTGGCGACCTACCATCTGGTGACCAAATTTGGTTCCAAACACAAAGGCGAGTCGGTGAAGTACTCCTTCTTCTGGCTCGACACCATGAAGCCGCACCTGACGGCGCGCGATATCCATACCTACAAAGCGTTCAAGCTGCCGCTGCGCTACAAAATGGATGGCAATTCGCTGCTGGCCAGCGTCAGTTTTGCGCGCTACTTCTTCCTCACCAACCGTGATAACCGCGCCTACTTCATCAATCGCCTGGTCGATAAGCTGAAGTCGCGCTTCACGGGGCGAAGAGCGGTTTCCTGATCGATTTATGACTTTCACTTGCTCCCGCAGCGGGAGCATTTTTTCGGTTCCTGACACTCCGGGTATACAAATGACAAATCATGTTGGCACCATCGGTATCGTGATGCCGATGTACAACGCGCGCAACACCGTGCTGCGTGCGGTTGAGTCGATCGTGAATCAGACCTACAGCGACTGGCATCTCTACCTGGTCAATGATAAATCCACCGATGATTCACTCGCTTTTGTGCGCGAGCACTGCCAGGACGCGCGCATCACTATCCTCAGCAACGAGGTCAACCTCGGCGCGGCGGAAACGCGCAACGTGGGCCTGCGCGCGGCCAAAGAGGAGATCATTGCGTTTCTCGACAGCGATGACGAATGGCACGCGGAGAAACTGGCCGAGCAGGCCGCGGCGCTGGCCGCCGGTGACGACTTTGTGATCACCCATTATCACTACAAAACCAAAACCGCCGATCACGATATCAATTACAACAAACCTTATCTGCAGCAGGAAAACTTCGTGAAGAAGCAGTATCGCGTCTGCTTCTCCTCGGTGTGTTTCCGTCGTCCGCCACAGGGCATCTTCTTCCAGCGTAAAGGCCATGAAGACTTCCTGTTCCTCTATGAGCTGTTCCTCCGCTACAAACAAGCCCGGGTGATCCAGAAGACGCTGGTCAACTACTACGAGCTGGGCGATTCGCTGTCGCGTAACAAAAATAAAGCGGCGAAATGGCACCTCGAATTATTAAGAATTATCTATAAAAACAATCCTTTAAAAATCTATTACTATTACGGCTGGTATATGGTGAATGGGGTTCTTTTCACCCTTAAACATCGCTAAGACCCTGTGTCCTTCGCGCTGCCGCTACGTTGGCTGCGCACGTTCATCCCGGTCACTTACTTGAGTAAGCTCCCGGGAATGAACGCACTTGCCGCCTTGCGGCAACGCAAATGACTTGGGTCTGGATTTGAGCAATTTGAGGTGAAAAGTATCAGATGAAAAAGATTGTTTTGGTTATTAAGGATGCCTACTCCTACGCAGGCACGGAGAACATCTGCAACTTCATGTCGGAGTGCCTCGGTGAGGAGCATGCCGTCACCATTTACTCGCTGGAAGGGCACGGCAAAACCTTTTACCCGTTTGAGCGGGTGAAAGAGATTGTCAGCTTCGAAGGCCACAGCAACCCGATTAAAAGTGCCGTGGCGCGCATCCACCAGGAGGGCTTCGACAGCGTATTCCTGATCAGTATGGGGCGCCTGAGCGTGATGTTTGCCTTCTGGAACCTGATGGCAATGAAGAAAAAAACCTTCAAAGCCTACGCCTGCGAGCACATCGCCATCAACTCGTTCAGCAAGCCGATCAAACTGCTGAAGTGGCTGCTGCTGCGCTACTACGACCAGGTGATCGTGCTGACTGACAAAGACCATCAGGTCTTTACCCGCTGGCATATCCCCAGCCAGCAAATTCCTAATCCGGTGGTGTACAAATCCTGGCAGCGCGAGACGCGCAGCCGTCAGGCGCTGGCGGTAGGCCGCCTCGATAACCAAAAGGGCTTTGACCTGCTGCTGGATATCTGGGCCGACTTCAGCAAAAAACACCCGGAGTGGAAGCTGGTGATCGCCGGTGACGGCGAACTGCGCCAGCAACTGCACGATCAGGCCGCGGCGCTGGGCATCACCGGCAGCGTTAACTTTGTCGGCAAAGTCAGCAATATCAATGATTACTACCGCGACAGCGACATGGCGCTGATGACCTCACGTTATGAAGGACTGCCGCTGGTACTGCTGGAAGCCAAATCCTGGTCGCTGCCGGTGGTGGCCTATGACTGTCCGACCGGACCGCAGGAGATCATCAACCACGGCGAAGATGGCTTCCTGGTGCCAATGAACGACAAAGCCACTTTCCTGGCGCGCATGGAGCAGCTGGCCAGCGACGATCGCCTGTTCTTTGCCATGAGCGAAAAGACCAAAGAGACGGCGCTGAAGTTTGACGGTAATCAGATCAAACAGAGCTGGCTGGCGCTGGTGTAACCACTTTTATCGTGCCTCGGGGATACCTTTTCGGCCGCCATGCGGCCCCATGACCACGGGATTGTTAGCATGAAAAGAAGAGAAGTCTTGCAAACTGCAGCCTCCTCCATTGTTGCCGCGCTGTCGGTGAGCGCGTTTTCCAGTTACGCCGCCAAAAGTGGTCAGCCGGCGCTGAAAGCGGTTGATGCCTCCAGCGTCCCGCCGGGCGATGTGCCGATTCTGACGCCGGAAAACGTCTATACCATGCCACCGCAGTTCTGGCAGAACTTTGAGGGCAAACTGTGGATTGGCGCAGCAGGCAAAGATGCCAGCCAGGCCGGCAACCAGATTCCGGTGTATCTGCGCGACGCCAGCGGTAAGGTTTCCCAGGTGAGCCAGCCCATTGCGCTCAATAAAGGCAACTTTGCCCAGTTTATTCACGATAATGCCGCGTTAATCGCCAATCCCGCGCACTCGATGGTGGTGGAAGATAACCAGGGTAATACGCTGTTTTCCATCAGCGACGTGTCGCGCCCGAACGCCAGCAACTTCAGCCAGCGCCTGGCGCAGCCGAATGGCTATCAGCTGATCGGCGAAATACCGTCGGTGGAAGAGCTGCGTAAAACCCGACCGCTGTTTGCCGGGGCGAAAATCAAGCTGAAAAGCTGGCACGAAGGGCTGGAAGTGGGCGGCGGCGAGTTCGTCGGCGTGTATGGCGAAGGCGAAGATGATGGCGGCGTGATTTTCAGCGGTAACGGGTTCTACTGGCGCCGCGTGGTGGAAGATTTCAACCGTCTGACGCTGTTTGACTTCGGCGCCATCGCCGACGGCAAAACCGATACGGCACCGGCGATCAAAGCCATGTATCAGTGGTCGCTCAAGGCTAACCAGCAGATCTGCGTGCAGTTTCCGGCGGGCACCTTCTTTGTGACCGGCTGTGACTTTGGCGATCAGCAGCAGCGCTTCTTCCGCATTTTCGGCGCGATGGTTAACTTCGGCTATTTCCCGGCGACCACGCTGGTATCTGACGGTCGTTCCGAATTCCTGTTCCAGGTGAATGCGCGCTGGACCGAAATCTCCAACCTGATCTTCAACGGTCAGAACGACAAGCGGCCAAACAAACAGGGGCTGTTCCGCAACACCTGTCCGGGCGGCCAGTTCTTCCGCGGTGCCTGCCTGCGCTTCAACCGCGTCGGCGGCACCTCGATCAGCCTGCTGGATACGCTGGACTGCAAAATCGACCAGTGGTACGCCGACACCTGTACCGGTGACGTGATCAAAGCCAGCTGGTCCGGACAGAAGCAGGGTGCATGGGACCACAGTACGGCGATTGAGCTGTCGAACTTCAACGCCCAGCGCTGTACCGGCGGCATGGTACTTAACCTGCCGCGCTGCAGCCAGTCGATCATTCATAACGGCTGGATTGAGCACAGCGAGCACCCCGGCGATATCTCGAACGGCCAGTGGATCATTGATGCGCTGAGCCTGGAAGATTGCAAAAACCCGCTGAACGCGCGCAATTCCCGCCTTAACATGCGCCAGACCAATCTGCAGTCTGGCAGCTGGATCGATAACTCGCTGGAAGGCGAGCGCTGGCTGAATATCTGGGAGATGGGCTCAACGCGGGTAGAGTCTTACGGCGTGGCCATCGACGGCAGCCTGAAATACAACTACATCACATCGCGTTTCCGTCTGACCAACAACACCAATCAGGCCACCTGGTTCGAGCTGGGGAATTTTTACTCGCCCACCGTGGGTGACAGCTGGGAGATCGAGCTGTTTGGTCAGTCGCAGTTCAGCAACGGCAGCGACAAGCAGCCGCTGCTCGATGTGATGGGCGGTAAACAGACCGGCGGCCGCGCGGTGATTCATCTGCAGCGCAAAACCAGCAAGGCGGAAGCCAGCTGGTCCGCGGAAGGCAGTTCGCCGGTGCTGGAGGTGCGCGTCGATGCACGCAGCGATACCGATAGCAAAGTGTTCGTCAAACTGGCGGGCTGGACGCCGACGGCGGTGGTGCTGATTAAGAGCACCGCCAAAGACCGGTTCCTCACCGGCCGCTGCGCGCGCGTTGATGCCACCATGGCGCAGGGCAGTCCGACCAGCGGCAGCCAGCCGGCCCCGCAGCGGTTTAGCCTGCACAACGGTAAAGCCGGCATCGGCGGCAACGAGCAGGGCGATTTGCTGCTGGCGTCGCGCGCGCTGAAGCCCGAAGAGGTAGATACGCGCCAGCCGAAGGGGTTTGTTTCAGTGGTGATCAACGGCGAGCAGGTGGCGCTGCCGTA
The DNA here is from genome assembly GCA_039593635.1 of Enterobacterales bacterium. GTDB lineage: Bacteria > Pseudomonadota > Gammaproteobacteria > Enterobacterales > Enterobacteriaceae > Enterobacter. Next base: position 937,514 of record JBCNOW010000027.1, on the reverse strand, counting down.
TTTTGCGCTGAAGTCGTGAGGATTTAACGCAGGTAACGGTGCAATTTATCGCGGAGGCCACAACGGCATCGAGCGAGGACGGGCAAAGCGCAATAAATTGCGCCGCTACGGTTTGTGCAGAGGAGATTTCTGCAATGGCCCTTTGCACAGTCTGTAGCGGCGCGATTTATCGCGCATGTAACACCTGTCGCAGGTATCAATTACGTCACAACAGGCAGTCGTTAATTTCGGGCCGCTGGCCCATTAGCAGTTTTTTCTTACAGAGTTCACTTAGCCAGTATGGAACTGGCGGCTTGTAAAAAATTACAAAAATTTATCTGGAGTTTTTATGAAGATTTTATTGGTGGGTAACCATACCTGTGGAAATCGTGGGGATGGCGCGATTTTACGTGGACTGATTGATTCATTGCAGGCCGCGCGTGGGGATCTGGATATCGATGTCATCAGCCGCTATCCAACCAGCTCCGGATATTTACTGCAGCAGCACATCCAGCAGGATTCGCTGTTTCTGCATAACAGTAAGGCGCCAAAAGGGCTGGTCAGCAGCCTGAAGCGCAAAGTCGCCAACCGTCTGATGCCGGACATCATGATGGCGCACCTCGGCAAAGGTGGCATGTATAAATCCTTCTCGGTGCCGCCGCATCTGGCGGAATTCACCCGCAGCCTGGCGAAATATGACGCCATCATTCAGGTCGGCGGCTCGTTCTTCGTCGATCTGTACGGCGTCACCCAGTTCGATCACGCGCTGTGCGCGCTGATGGCGAAGAAGCCGCTGCACATGATCGGTCACTCGGTGGGCCCGTTCGAAAACCCGCGCGTCAATGCGCTGGCGAACTTTGTTTTTGACCGCGTCGACAGCCTGGTGCTGCGCGAAGAGGTCAGCCTTGATCGCCTGAAGCAGGATGGCGTGACCACCAGCCGGGTGAAGAAGGGCGTGGACACCGCGTTCCTGGTGCAGGCGCGCGAGGTGGAAAATCCGAGCCACAACCTGCTGCACTGGCAGAACATCATTCAGTCGCGCAAAACCATCGCCATCACCGTGCGAGAGCTGGCACCGTTCGACAAACGTCTTGGCGTTACGCAGAAAGAGTATGAAGCCGCGTTTGGCCGGGTGATCAACGCCATGATCGCCGAAGGTTATCAGGTGGTGGCGTTCTCCACCTGTACCGGCATTGACAGCTATGCCAAAGATGACCGTATGGTGGCGCTGACGCTGCGCGACCACGTTGAGCAGCCGGAGCACTACCATGTGATCATGGACGAGTTCAACGACCTGGAGCTCGGCATCCTGCTCAGCCACTGCCATCTCACCATCGGCACGCGCCTGCACTCGGCAATCATCTCCATGAATTTCGGCACGCCAGCCGTGGCCATCAACTACGAGCACAAATCACTCGGCGTGATGAACCAGCTGGGTCTGCCGCAGATGGCCACCGATGTGCAGAGCCTGATGGATGGCTCGCTGATCGACAAAGTGCAAACGGTGCTGGCGGACTATGACAACGTGAAGCAAAAAGTGAACACCGCGGTGGCGCAGGAGCGTGAAATCGGCAACCGCATCACCGAAGAAATTCTCAACGTCCTGGGGTAAGTGATGAAGCTAACCTTTTTCACCATGCGTTTTCCGGTTGCCTCTGAGACGTTTGTCCTCAATCAGGTGACGCATTTCATCGATGCCGGCTATGACGTCGAGATCATCTCGGTGTTTCCGGGCGACATGATCAACCGTCATGCCGCGTTCGATGAGTACAATCTGGCGGCGAAAACCCACTATCTGCTGCCGGAAGAGAAGGTATCAAACCTCGACAAACTGACCCAGCGCATCGGGCTGATGCTGCCGAAAATCGCCAAACCGGCGCTGCTGAAGTCGCTTAACGTTGGCCGCTACGGTGCGCAGGCGAAAAAGCTGCTGCTGCCAGCCATTGTCGCAAATGCCCGGCAGACCTTTACCGCCGATGTGTTCCTGGTGCACTTCGGCTATGCCGGTGCGCTGGCGAATAAACTGCGCGAGTTGGGGGTGCTGAAGGGCAAGCAGGCGACGGTGTTCCACGGTGCGGACATCTCGCGTCGCCACATTCTTGAAGAGCACAAACAGGATTACATCAACCTGTTCAGACAGAGCGAACTGATGCTGCCGATCAGCCATCTGTGGGAGAACAAGCTGATTGAGATGGGCTGTCCGCGCGAGAAAGTGCACGTCACGCGTATGGGCATCGAGCCGGAGAAGTTTAACTTCCAGCCGCGCGACGCGTTCCACAAACCGCTGCGCATCGTTTCGGTGGCGCGCCTGACCGAGAAAAAAGGGCTGGACGTGGCTGTGAAAGCCAGTGAAATTCTGCGCGATAACGGCGGTCAGTTCCAGTTCACCATCATTGGTAACGGCGAGCAGGACGGCATGATGCGCGAGCACATCGCGCGTGCTGGCCTGGAAGACATGGTGACCATGCCGGGCTTCAAGCCGCAGGAGGAGATTCGTCAGGCGCTGAGCGAGGCTGACATCTTCCTGCTGCCGTCGAAAACCGCCGCCGATGGCGATATGGAAGGCATTCCGGTGGCGCTGATGGAAGCGATGGCGGTCGGCCTGCCGGTGGTGTCCACCTACCACAGCGGCATCCCGGAGCTGATTCAGAATAACGTCAGCGGCTGGCTGGTGTCGGAAAATGATGCCGATGAGCTGGCGGACACGCTGCTGCGCCTGTCGCGCGGCGACGTTGACGTTGCGCCGGTGGTGGCCGCAGCGCGCCATAAAGTGGAAACCGAGTTCAATCAGCACATCGCTTACGGTGAGCTGGCGAAAATTCTGGAGCGCATGGTGTGAGTGGATTAAAAAAACAGGCGGTGTGGCTGTTTGGCAGCACCTGCTTTGCCGCGCTGCTGCAGGTGCTGCAGCTGGCGGTGCTGGCGCGCAAGCTGGAAGCTCACGAGCTGGGTTTACTGGCGATCATCAACGCTATTCTGGCGGTGGCTACCGTGCTGCAGGACATGGGCATGAGCAGCTACATCGTGCATCGTCAGGAGATTACACGTCGTGAGCAGAGCACCATTTACTGGGTTAACGTCTCGCTGAGCTTCTGTACCGGTCTGATCATGCTGGCCATTGCCTGGCCGGTGGCGTGGTTCTACCATCTGCCGGAACTGACGGCGCTGATTATGCTCACCAGCCTCAACTTCCTCGTGCTCGGTCACCTGTCGCAGTATCAGGCGCACTATGTGAAAACCAAACGCATGGTGACGCTGGCGAAGATTGAGATGGGCACCAAGCTGTTTGCCTTCCTGTGTACGGTGGCGATGCTCTATTTCACCTCGCTGACGGTAGCGGCGGCGATTCTCGGGCTGTTCATCAACGCCTTCACGCGCATTCTCTGCATGATCTACTTTGGCGAGAAGTCGTGGCGGCCAACCTGGGAGTTCGACGGCAAAACCTTTGTCAGCGCGGTGCGTTACGGTATCTATCAGTTGGGTTCGCAGACCATTAACCAGCTGCGCACTCAGGCCGATGCGCTGATCGTCGGTAAAGTGATGGGTGCCGAAATGCTGGGGATTTACTCACTGGCGAAAGAGCTGATTCTGCAGCCGCTGAAGCTGGTGTCGCCGGTGATTAACCGCCTGGCGCTGCCGCGCTTCGCTGAGAAGCAGCACGATCCCGAGCAGCTGAAAAAACTGTTCCTCAAGGGCACTTTCGTCATCATGCTGTTCAGCAGTGCGATGTACCTGGCGATTGGTATTCTCTCTCCGGTGATTGTGCGTGTGCTGTATGGCGCCTCGCACGAGCAGGTGTATCACCTGATCCCGCTGATGCTGCTGTTCGGTATGCTGCGCCCGATGGGCGGCCTGACCGGCGCGATCTCCCAGGCGAACGGACGCACCAACGTTGAGTTCTACTGGAATATCGTCGCCAGCCTGGTGGTGGTAGTGGTGCTGGCCACTACGTGGATCTGGCCGAACGTGATTTACGTGGCGCTGACGCTGTCGATCTCACAGGTGCTGATCTCCGCCTTCGCGCATCCGTTCTTCATCAAACCGGTGATTGGCATCCACTTTATGCCGTATGCGCGCCAGTGGGTGTCGGTGTCGGTGGTGTTTGTCGGCCTGATGCTGCTGGTGAATCATTTCAACCTGTTCGTGATGCCCGAGTGGTTTGAGGGCTGGCTGTAAGCGGTGATGACGGGGGCGGTCGTTAGCAACTGCGACCGCCCGGCATCATCAGATGTGATCGGTGACTGACGTGCAGCTGCCGGTGCGCATCAAATGCGCACCCTACAAAAACCTGCAGTGATCCCGTAGGGGCGCCATTCATGGCGACCTTTAAAATCAGATGTGATCGGTGACTGACGTGCAGCCGCCGGTGCGCATCAAATGCGCACCCTACAAAAACCTGCAGTGATCCCGTAGGGGCGCCATTCATGGCGACCTTTCAAAATCAGATGTGATCGGTGACTGATGTGCAGCTGCCGGTGCGCATTAATGCGCACCCTACAAAAACCTGCTGTGATCCTGTAGGGGCGCCATTCATGGCGACCTTTCAAAATCAGATGTGATCGGTGACTGACGTGCAGCTGCCGGTGCGCATCAAATGCGCACCCTACAAAAACCTGCAGTGATCCCGTAGGGGCGCCATTCATGGCGACCTTTCAAAATCAGATATGATCGGTGACTGATGTGCAGCTGCCGGTGCGCATTAATGCGCACCCTACAAAAACCTGCCGTGATCCCGTAGATACCGTCTTGCCGGTTACCTGGCAAGACATATTTCGGCATCGAACGGACGACCCGATTTCAGCACGCCATAAGCCAGCTGCAGCAGCTTCTTCATCGCCGCGCACACCACGACTTTTCCCGTTTTCTTACCCGCATCCAGCCGTTTCTTCAGCGCACTCACCGCCGGATTCCACTTCATCGCCACTATCGCAGGCATGTACAGGGCCTTGCGCATCGCGCTGTTGCCCATCTTCGATATCCTGCTTTTGCCCTTCCACTCACCGGACTCCTGCCGCATCGGATTCAGACCCACCCACGCCACAAGCGCCTTGCTGCTGCTGAACCTCGACATGTCCCCCAGATACGCCAGCATCGTGCTGCTCAGCACGCCCGCGATGCCCGGGATGGACTCCAGCAGTTCCCTGTTCTTTTTAAGGCCCGGATCATTGTCGATATGGTCGTTTATTGCCCGCTTCGTTTCGTCTATCTGCGCATCCAGCGCCGCAATGACCACGCGGATTGAGGGCTGCACCACCGCATCCGAGACCTCCAGCCGGTTCTCTTCCATCTGCCGCATTTCCTGAAGATTCGTCAGGCGCTTCACCAGCGCCTTCAGCCTGCGTTCATTCAGCGGCGCCCGGCTGCCACAGCGACGGGCCGTGCAGTTTACAGTAGCGCGCTATCATGCGCGCATCGTCTTTATCCGTCTTGTTACGGCTCAGCTCCGCCTGTCCGAAGCGCCTGATGCGCGCGGGATTTTCCACGCTGACATCATAGCCTTCGTCGTGCAGGAAGGTGGCCAGCGGCTCACTGTACGCGCCGGTAGCCTCCATGCAGATATGGCAGCAGCCGAACGGCTCCAGCCATTTTTTCAGGGCGATCAAACCCTTAGGGGTGTTGGGAAAGACTTTGGTTTTGTAAGACGTGTCGCCTTTCCAGACGGCCACATCAAACTTTCCGGAGGCAACATCAATGCCGACAGGCATACGGGTTTGCATAGATTCTCCTTAACAGCACAGGGAAACCGCCATGACCATCCTTATGGATGCGTGCTCGGGGCACAGGATACCGTCCGGTCTTGAAGGCGGGAGTTAAGTTGCCGGGGATGAATCTACGAAGCAGGCTTTATGCCCAGGGGGCGCCCCCATCTCACCAGCAACTTCCCGATGATCAGTCGGGGATCATCATACCCGGAGGAGAATGATCGGGATATAAGGGGCGCCATTTATGGCGACCTTTCAAAATTACGCTTCCATCTTCGCCCCAATGATGTTTCCGCAACGCCGGTCTGAACGCTCAACAATCACTGGCCTCACCGGTCATCGCTCATCACTCTGCCTTCCACTGTTTTTCAGCCATTTAGCCGCTTTTTTTTCCCGCCTCATTGCCGGCTGGCAGATGGACTTTTTGACGATTTTTTATGTGTTGACAGAGAGTTAGTGCCAGTTTTTCAGATAAAGATTATACTTGCTCAACCGGCCGATCCTGCATAATCGACCCCACGTATTCACTTCATGAAATGGAATAAATATGACCAAGCTTAAAGCAGTAATCCCGGTTGCGGGTCTCGGTATGCATATGCTCCCTGCGACTAAAGCCATTCCGAAAGAGATGCTGCCTATCGTCGATAAACCAATGATTCAGTATATTGTCGACGAGTGCGTGGCGGCGGGCATCAAGGAGATTGTGCTGGTCACCCATGCTTCCAAAAATGCAGTGGAAAACCACTTCGATACCACCTATGAGCTGGAAGCGCTGCTTGAAGCGCGCGTGAAACGCCAGCTGCTGAGCGGAAGTGCAGTCAATCTGTCCGCCGGGCGTGACTATCATGAACGTGCGTCAGGCGAACCCGCTGGGTCTTGGCCACTCAGTACTGTGTGCCCGTCCGATGATTGGCGACAACCCATTTGTGGTGGTCCTGCCAGACGTGCTGCTGGATGACTCCACCGCTGACCACCTGCGTTACAACCTTGCCGCGATGGTGGCACGCTTTGAAGAGACCGGCCGCAGCCAGGTTCTGGCGAAACACATGCCGGGAGAAGACCTGTCCGAATATGGCGTGCTGACCACCGAGCAGCTGCTGGATAATCCGGGCGATATCAGCACCATCACCAACTTCGTGGAAAAACCTGAGCATCCGTCCGAGCTGAACTCAGACCTGACCGCCGTGGGCCGTTACGTGCTTTCTGCGGATATCTGGGGTGAACTGGAGCGCACGGAGCCGGGCGCCTGGGGCCGTATCCAGCTGACCGATGCCATCGCCTCCCTGAGCCAGAAAAAACCGGTTGATGCCCAGCTGCTGACCGGCACCAGCTTCGACTGCGGTCGTAAACTCGGCTACATGCAGGCATTCGTCTCTTACGGTCTGCGCAACAACACCCAGGGCCGCGATTTCCGCGAAGCAATCCAAAAAATTCTGGCAAAATAATCTCTTTCCCCGCCGCGCAGGTTGCGCGGTTTTAAAGGAGTACACATGGCTATTTTGGTAACGGGCGGAGCAGGGTACATCGGCTCCCATACGGTGCTGGCGCTGTTAGAGCGCGGCGACGACGTTGTAGTCCTGGATAACCTTTGCAATGCCTCGCGCGAAGCAATCAATCGCGTTGAGAAGCTGGCCGGTAAGAAAGCGGTCTTCGTTGAAGGCGACATCCGCGACCGCGCCTGCCTGCGCGATCTGTTTGCCAGCAATGACATCTCGGCCGTCATCCACTTCGCCGCGCTGAAAGCGGTAGGCGAATCCACGCGCATGCCGCTGGAATATTACGAGAACAATGTCGCCGGGACCGTGGTGCTACTGGAAGAGATGCGCGCCGCCGGCGTGTGGAATTTTATCTTCAGCTCATCCGCCACCGTATATGGCGCTGACGCACCGGTTCCGTACGTCGAAACGACGCCGATTGGTGGCACCACCAGTCCGTACGGCACCTCCAAGCTGATGATTGAGTTCGTGATGCGCGACTTCGCCAAAGCCGAGCCGAACTTCAAAGCCATCGCGCTGCGCTACTTCAACCCGGTCGGCGCGCACGAATCCGGTGAGATTGGCGAAGACCCAACCGGTATTCCGAACAACCTGCTGCCGTACATTGCGCAGGTGGCGATTGGGCGTCTGGACAAGCTGGGCGTGTTTGGCGATGACTACGCGACGCCAGATGGCACCTGCCAGCGCGACTACATTCACGTCGTCGACCTGGCGGAAGGGCACCTGAAAGCGCTGGATCACCTGCCAAAAGTTGAAGGTTACAAAGCTTACAACCTCGGCGGCGGCAAAGGCTTCTCGGTGCTGGAGATGATCAAGGCGTTTGAGCAGGCGTCCGGAAAACAGATTCCGTTCGAGTTCAAGCCACGTCGCGATGGCGATCTGCCAGCGTTCTGGGCGGATGCCAGCCTGGCCAACAAAGAGCTCGACTGGCGCGTCACGCGCGGTATTGATGCGATGATGCGCGATACCTGGAACTGGCAGTCGAAGAACCCGAATGGGTTTAAGTGACTAGTCGTAACACCAGTTAAGTTAAAAGCCTGTCATAGACAGGCTTTTTGCATTTCATCGGATTAGTCTAATCTTTGAGCACCATTGATTAGCTGTCACTTTCTTAAAGATTATGAAAATGCTAGGATTTGTGCTGTTTAAATTAGTGGCATGTTTGGTACGTATTTTAATGGCTAAAGATTCGCTCTCATAAGATTCAGTCCTGCATTTTTTTTGCTATTAATCTATGATTTTTAAACGACTTTCGAAGGTGAACCTAATTTTTAGTACAGATTGGTTAGATTCAAACCTTATGTGCACTGGTAGCTGTGAGCCAGGGGCGGTAGCATTCATCTTTTGCTGAGAAGTCCAGCATAGAGTTGCAACATTAAGCAAAGCGCTTATCAACAAGGCATATTTGAGCAATATATATGAAGTATAATTTTGGCTATCTCATTGATCTTATTGCAGTAATCACAGAGAAAGAGTTAAAGGTACGATATAAAAGCAGTTTTCTAGGTTATCTATGGTCAATTGCAAATCCTTTACTTTTTGCAATGATTTATTATTTTATTTTTAAGTTGGTAATGAGAGTTCAAATACCAAATTATACAGTTTTTCTTATTACCGGATTGTTTCCGTGGCAATGGTTTGCAAGCTCAGCTAATAATTCACTTTTTTCATTTATCGCCAACGCTCAAATCATAAAGAAAACTGTTTTTCCAAGGTCAGTTATTCCTTTTAGTAATGTGTTAATGGAGTTTTTGCATTTTCTTTGTACAATTCCAGTTATCATTGTTTTTCTTTATATTTACGATATGAGCCCATCCATTTCCTGGCTATGGGGAATTCCATTGATAGGATTTGGACAAATGATGCTGACTTATGGCCTGGCATTAATGTTGTCGACACTGAATCTTTTCTTTCGAGACTTGGAAAGGTTTGTAAGTCTGGGGATTATGCTAATGTTTTATTGTACCCCTATTCTTTATTCAGTTGATTTAATTCCTGAAGCTTATAGATGGATTATAGGAACTAACCCTTTATCGCTAATGATTGTTTCATGGCGTGATCTTTTTATGCATGGTACGATAAATTACATTACTCTTTCGCATATTTATTTATCAGCGCTCGTAATGATGATCGTTGGTGTTTGGGTATTCAATAAATTGAAATTCCGTTTCGCTGAGATTTTGTAATGACAGTAGCAATTGAATTTAAAAACGTAACTAAACGCTATCCTCTATATCATCATATCGGTTCAGGAATTAAGGAGCTAATTTTTAATCCCAAGAGAGCGTTATCAATGCTTTCTGGACGTTCGTATCTGGCCATTGAAGACATATGTTTTCAGGTTAATAAGGGTGAATCGGTAGCATTGATTGGACGAAATGGTGCGGGGAAAAGTACCTCATTATCGCTCGTCGCTGGTGTTATTAAGCCCACAAGTGGCAGCGTGGAAGTAAGCGGCCGAGTTGCATCAATGCTTGAGCTTGGTGGCGGTTTTCATCCTGAGTTGACCGGTCGTGAAAATATTCGGCTTAATGCGACGCTGTTGGGATTACGAAGAAAAGAACTTAATAAAAGAATAGATAAAATAATTGAATTTTCTGAATTAGGCGAATTCATTGATGAGCCGATCCGGGTTTATTCAAGTGGAATGCTCGCCAAATTAGGGTTTTCAGTAATAACTCAGGTTGATCCTGATATTCTTATAATCGATGAAGTCCTTGCAGTTGGTGATATAAGTTTTCAGCGGAAATGTATTAACACTATAAATGACTTCAAGAGTAAGGGTGTCACAATTCTTTTTGTAAGTCACAGTATGAGTGATATCGAAAAAGTATGTAATAAAGTTATCTGGATTGAGAATCATAAAGTCAGAAAGATTGGCGACAGCAAGAGTGTTATCGCTGATTATAAAGAGTTTATGCATCAATAAATTTTGTAAGGATGAATGATGAAAAAAAGTGTTTTAATTGTTGGCGCTGGTTTTTCCGGTGCAGTTATCGCCCGAAAATTAGCTGAGCAAGGTCACAAAATAAAAATCATTGATGCTCGTAAACATGTAGCTGGAAATTGTTATAGCGAAATAGATGAAGTAACCGGCGTTACGGTCCATACATATGGGCCTCATATTTTCCATACCGATAATGAAGAAGTCTGGAATTACCTGAATCTTTATACCGAGATGATGCCATATGTAAATCGTGTAAAAGCAACAGTAGACGGAAAAGTTTTTTCTTTACCGATAAATTTACATACTATAAACCAATTTTTTGGCACAACGCTTTCTCCAGACGAAGCAAAAAAATATATAGAAGAGAAAGGTGAGTCTTCTATTGTTAACCCACAAACCTTTGAAGAACAGGCCCTACGCTTTGTAGGTCGTGAGTTATATGAGGCTTTCTTCAAAGGATATACCATTAAACAATGGGGAATGCAGCCTTCACAACTGCCCGCTTCAATACTCAAAAGACTTCCTGTTAGATTCAACTATGATGATAATTACTTTAATCATAAATTCCAGGGAATGCCTAAAGACGGCTATACAGTTATTGTTGAAAAAATTCTCGCTCATGAAAACATTGAAGTACAGCTAAATACTGAATTTGATAAAAATGAAATCAGTAAATTTGATCACGTTTTTTATAGCGGTGCTCTTGATGGCTTTTATGAACATCAATTCGGCCGCTTAGGTTATAGAACCCTTGATTTTGAGAAGTTCTATCACGAAGGAGATTACCAGGGGTGTGCAGTAATGAATTACTGTGAACAAAAAGTACCCTATACTCGAATTACTGAACATAAATACTTTGCTCCCTGGGAAAAGCACACTGGTTCAGTATGCTATAAAGAATATAGCCGTGCCTGTGAGGAAAATGATATTCCTTACTATCCAATCAGGCAGGTCGGTGAAATGCAAATGCTTGAAAAATACTTAGAATTAGCTGAGCAGGAGCAAAAAATTACTTTTATTGGACGATTAGGAACATATCGTTATTTAGATATGGATGTTACGATTGCAGAGGCATTGAATACAGCTCGTATCTATCTTGATACTATCAAAAATGAGCATCAGATGCCTGCATTTACGGTTTCAGTCAGATGAATGTTAGCGCTTTAATTGTAACATTCAATAGATTAGACAAACTCAAAAACACAGTAATGGCAACAGGGAAGTTGCCATTCCAACATATCATTATTGTTAATAACGCTTCAACAGATGGCACAACAGAATGGCTCAATTGTATTGACGATCCCAGATTTGTTGTGCTTCATAAATTGGATAATAACGGAGGTGCAGGTGGCTTTCGTTATGGTGCAGAATATATATCAAAAAAGATTCAAACTGATTGGGTACTCTTTTACGATGATGATGCTTATCCTCACACAGAATTTTTGCAACGTTTTGAAGAATTGAAGCCTAAAGCTGATGAGATATATTGTGCTGTTGTAAAAAACAGACTGGGTGAGATTTGCAAAATGAATCTTCCTTGGAAAAAAAGCACTTACTCATTATTAGATAACATACGTTACCTAATAAAACCCTCAAAATTTGTCGCAAATCCCGATTTATCTTCAGAGGTGATTTCATTCTCATTCGTTGGTGTAATTATTCCTGCTAAAGTTTTGAGCGAAACTTATGATTACATTAAGCCAGAGCTTTTTATCTATTATGATGATGTTTATTACTCTTTCTATTTAAATTGTTTAGGGCATAAAATAAACTTTTGCACCAATCTCGAATTTGTTCATGATGTTAAAATGTTTTCATGTTGGGATTCCCAGGAGTGGAAAATTTATTATCTGGCAAGAAACTTATTTCTTAGTCAATCCTTATATGATGGTTTAGATTGTTTCTCCAGAATTGCTAAGTGTTTCAGGATAACTAAGTATTTTTTGAGCGGTTTTAACTGCAAAGATAAAAGAAAATATTATGGTTATTTATTTAAAGGCATTCTTCACGGAATGCAAGGGATTAGTGGGTGTAACCACTAATGGTATTTAAATGAAAAAAAAGATTTGTTTTTTTATTAATTCTGGCTGGTATTTTGAGCTTCATTGGTTAGAAAGAGCAAAGCTATTTCAAAAAGATGGATGTGAAATTCATATAATAGCGCACTTTAGCAACGTTGAAATTTCTAACTTGTCTGCTCAGGGATTTATCTGCCACAACTCACGCATGAATGAAAGAACACTTAATCTATTGTCGGTAATAAAAGATACAATCATGTCTTTTAAAATACTCAATATAATTAAACCAGATATACTTCATTCTATAACTATCAAACCAATACTTATTGGTGGTTTATACGCAAGATTTACACAGACGGCATTCATATCAAGTTTTGTAGGTTTGGGGAGGGTATTCATGAATCAAAACTTAACTTACAAACTGTTGAATTATGGCGTCAGGAAAGTTTATGAATTTATTTTCAAAAATAAAAAAAGTCGTTTGACTTTCGAACATGTCAATGACTTACTTTTCCTAAAAAGATTAATTAAGGTGTCTGATCAGCAATGCAAGGTTATTGATGGGGTCGGTGTAAATCTGCGTGACTATGAATATCAGGAGGAGATTGAGCATGAACCTCTGGTTGTGTTATTCGCTGCACGGATGTTGAAGGCAAAGGGCTTAGAGGTTTTAATTAATATAAATAGGGAGCTAAAGGCGCAAGGTAAACCTTTTGTTCTCAATGTCGCAGGGATTGAAATAGAAGATGATACGGATGCGATACCCAAAGAAGATATTTTGAAATGGCATAAGGAAGGCATAATTAATTGGCTCGGCAAGCGGAATGATATTCCTAAATTGATTGGGGAATGTAATATTGTTGCCTTACCATCTGTTTATTTTGAGGGCATTCCAAGAATAATCATTGAGGGCTCTGCAAGTGGTCGAGCCTGCATAGTTTATGACAGCGGTGGCTGTGGTAGTATTATCAATGATGGTATCAATGGATATGTTGTTAGTAGAGGTAATAAGGATGAGTTCAAAGCGAAACTTTTGAGTTTATTCGCAAATCCAGAACTGCGCTTACAAATGGGCTTACGCGGTCGAGAAATTGTTGCGGAACGTTTTAGTCTTGAGACAGTTTATGAAAAGACTAAGGCTCTCTATCTTGAAGTTGTTTGATATTTGAATTTGAGGTTTACGTGTCAACTAACCCTAATGTTAAAATTTACGTTTGTCATCACAAGAAGTCTCCCTATATTAAAAATGAATGTATCATCCCAATTCAGGTAGGGCGTGCGCTATCTAATGATATTTTAGATTATTGCATTGGCGATGATACTGGTGATAATATTTCATTCAAAAATAAAAACTGGTGTGAGCTGACTGCTGTTTATTGGGCTTGGAAAAATGTCGATGCAGATTATTATGGATTGATGCATTACAGAAGATATCTTTCCTTGCAATCTAATGATGGATTTACTGTCACCGATAACCTTGAAAACGATGTCATAAATAATAACGAGCTTAACGAAGAAAAACTAAAACAGAATTGTCAAAGCTATGATATTATTACATCACCTGTATGGAATGTACATCCGGCGGGCCTACCAAATAAAATAATGACAAACTATGATTTATATAGCCTGGATCATTTCAAAAAAGATATAGATATAATTATCGATATAATAAAAGAAAAGCATCAAGAATATTATTTACCATTATTGGAAAGTTTATATTCAACTACTTGTTTTTTCGCGAATATTGCAATAATGAAAAGGGAATATTTCCATGAATATTGTGAATTTGCTTTCGGGGTACTGTTCGAAGCTGAATCACGTATATCTATTGATGAATATGATAGTTATCAACAGAGGATCTGGGGATTTGTTGCGGAAAGATTGATTAATGCTTATGTAATATATGCTCAAAAGAAATATAAAAACATAAAGATTAAAACTGCAGGCATGCTTTATCTGACAGAAAAAAATCCATTGAATTTTACTGAAATACTTGAACGAAAATTATACCAAGCTAACAGTGTGAAAGGAAATTTAAGTAGTATTGACGATGAGATATGCTTATGCATGTCCTTTGACGATAATTATTTCCCTCATGCCATGACAACTATTCAGTCTGTTATTAGCAACACTTCACCATCACAGCGTTTTGAATTAAATGTTTTATGCGATGAAAAGTTAAGTGAAGTTAATAGGGATTTTTTGAAATCGAGGTTCAATAATAATCTTCATCTTAATTTTTTAGATGTGGATCCATTGTTGTTCAAGTCTTTACCTTTAAATAGAAATTATATCTCACTTAATACTTACTACAGACTCATAATACATAAATTGCTTCCAAACGCGAATAAAGTAATATATTTAGATTCTGATGTAATCTGTTGTGATAACATAGTGAAACTTTGGTGTTCTGATATAAATGGGAAGTCTATCGCTGGGTGTTTGGATGAAGGTGGTGTTCTTCAATCCAGAAGATTAATACTGGGCCAAAAAAACAATTATATTAATGCTGGCGTGTTAATATTCAATTTAGAAAAAATAAGAAATGAATATGCGGACGTCTTCACAAAGTATATGGAAGTTTTTTTTACAAGACAACAAGACATAATTCTGCAGGACCAGGATATTTTAAATCTAACATTTAATGAAGATATACACTTGCTACCTCTCAAATGGAACGTTAATGGGAGAATGTTTCATATAAATGATCTAGAGCATAAGTACACAATGCAGGATGAGGTCGATGCAATAAAAGATTCGGGGATTATTCATTATACTGATAGAAAAAAACCTTGGAACTTATTGTGCGCTCACCCTTTAAAAGAGCTCTATTGGAAATATAGACATGATGTTTTCCCAGAATCCATTAAATTTAAGGAAAAGTTTATTCGGAGATATTCAGGTAAATTGAGTTATCGATTTGAAGGCGATAAAGTGGCATTTGATTTATACAGTGGGGAGATTAAGGTTCCTAAAATTATTATTATTAGGTTTATTCAGTTTTTGAAGATTTTGAAGTTGTGGAAATAGCATTAATTAATTATTTTTTTAGAGTGAGCAAAAATGAGAATATGTTATTACAATTGGGTTGACTATGATGATAAGCGTAAAAGAGGGGGTGGGGTAACTGTTTATCAGAAAAATGTGATTGAATCTTTTAATAATAATCTGGATGATGAGGCTTATTTCATTTTTTCAGGTGTGACATATAACCCTTTCAATAAAAAAATATTCTTTAAAAAAACTAATCGTAAATACGAGATAGTTAATTCAGCTACATTGGCCCCCTCTCATCTTTCATTTTCATCATCTTCGCAGATAACCCATAGCGAGACGGAGAATGTATTTTTAGATATTCTTGAAGATATTGGAGGAATTGACATAATTCACTTCAATAACCTGGAGGGAATTCCAGTAAAAGTTCTCGAGAGGATAAAATCGAAATACCCTAATATCCGTGTGATATTTTCCGTTCATAATTATTATCCATTTTGTCCTCAGGTGAATTTATGGGAGAGGGAAACCAGAAATTGCAAAGATTATAATGGCGGTAGGAAATGTGTGACTTGTGTAACTCATGGTCACGGAGAAGGTTATTTTAAGAAAAATTATTTTTTAGATAGCTTTTTATTATCAAGAAATATCAAAGATAATTCGCTAGCCTCTAAGTTTGCATGGTCAGCTGCGCACCGAGTAAACAATAGTTTTTATAAGATTAGAAAATTAATAAAGCCAATTGAACTATCCAAACCATTAGTTAATTTCTCTGAGAACTCATCTTACTTTATAACCAGGAGGCAGGAGTTCATCAATGCAATAAATGAAAATTGCGATGTCGTTTTAACTGTGTCAAAACGCGTTGCTGATATATGTTACTATTTTGGTATCAATAAGAATCTGTTGCGGGTTTCATATATAGGTACGGCCCATTATTCTAAATACCTACAGTCTAAGCCTAAGGGAGATAAAATTACAACTATTGCTTATTTAGGATACATGAGAAAAGATAAAGGTTTCGAGTTTTTTATCGATGCCTTAAGAAAAGTACCTTCGAATATTGCTAAAAATATTAATTTGGTAGTTGCAGCTAAAAGACATAATGAACACTATTACTATTTACTCAAAGAATTAACTTCTAAGTTTAATAACGTTTATTTTGCTGATGGTTATAACCATAAAAATATTGATAAAATATTAGAAGATGTTGACTTGGGCGTCGTTCCTGTGCTCTGGGAAGATAATCTACCTCAAGTTGCTATTGAAATGCATTGTCGTCGTATTCCTATTTTGACAAGTGATTTAGGAGGAGCGTGCGAACTTCATAAAAAACATCCTCGATTTACTTTCAAAGCCGGAAATTACAAAGATTTTATTACAAAATTAACTGATCTCACGGTCAATGGTTATGATTCATTACAATATTGGACTGATTCGATGTCTCCAGTTTCAATGGAACAACACATTAATGAATTGATCGAAGTGTATGATAATCCTGCTAATGTCATTCACCTTGAAATGGCATGATTCAATATTTTTTCATGAATGAATAACTCGGTGATTTAGTATGATTTTTTCACATGAAAAGAAATTTTTGTTTATACACAACCCCAAGGTTGCTGGTACTTCTGTACGAAAATCTTTAGAGCAGTATGATAGTACTGAGGGGGCTTTCTGGAGACCATTTTATCTAGAAAAATATGAAAGAATAGTCGATCGTGCCCATGTTCCTGCATGTGAATATGATCAGCATTCTTTATTGGATATTTCTGAAAAATATTTCACCTTCGGATTTGTGAGAGATCCTTACCAAAGGTTTTTGAGTGCTTGGGAGGAGTATAAATATCAGCATAATTATCGCGGAACTGATGATGTGAATGAATGGGCTACTTCATATTTGAATGAGTCATCCATTCGGTATGATTGGCGGTTTATACACTTCTGCCCTCAGCATTATTTCTTTTATGTTGGTAGCAAATGTATTGCGGATTTTATAGGCAAGCAAGAATCTTTGAGTTTGGATTGGTTCAGAGTTCAGAAGATAATTGGTCTTAATGCACCATTAGGTCATCATAATAAAAAAAGCAATATTGATAAAAGAAATGTGCTTGAGATTCTTAATTCTGACACGATAGCATTAATTAATAGGCTTTACGAAAAAGATTTCGTTCTGTTTAATTATTCAATGTTGGATTGTTGTGCCCTAAAGCACGATGACCCTTATCAAGAATTTTATGAAGAAGTTCTACTTCCTGAGAGAGCTTTACACCATTCTCTCAATGAAGAGATTAAGAGATTAGTTGAGCAGAATAGTTTGTGTTGTGAGGATAAAATCATTTCTTCCAATGATTATCTTCATCTTCAGTCCGTTGTTGATACATTAAAAAAAGATAATGAAAACATCTATAAATTAATTAATGAGAAGGATGAAAATTTAAGGATTTTGAATGATGAACTTCAGTCTAAAAATATGACAATTGCGAATATTTATTCAAGTAAATCTTTCAGAATTACCGCTCCATTAAGAAGTGTGGGGAGACTAGTCAGGAAAATAATTTATTCAAAACAATGATTACTTTTTTCCAATTCATGCTGCTTTTTTACGTTTCAGTTATAATCAATTGACCAATGGGTAAAGTAATGTTACTGATAACATTACGATCTAGTATCTTTAATGGGAGTAAAAAATGTCCAAGCAACAGATCGGCGTTGTCGGTATGGCAGTGATGGGGCGCAACCTGGCGCTCAACATCGAAAGCCGTGGTTACACCGTCTCCGTTTTCAACCGCTCCCGTGAAAAGACCGAAGAAGTGATTGCCGAAAATCCGGGCAAAAAACTGGTTCCTTACTACACGGTTAAAGAATTTGTTGAGTCTCTGGAAACCCCTCGTCGCATCCTGCTAATGGTGAAAGCAGGCGCAGGTACCGATGCAGCTATCGATTCCCTGAAGCCTTACCTCGATAAAGGCGACATCATCATTGATGGCGGTAACACCTTCTTCCAGGACACCATTCGTCGTAACCGTGAACTGTCTGCCGAAGGTTTCAACTTCATCGGTACCGGTGTTTCCGGCGGTGAAGAGGGCGCGCTGAAAGGCCCATCTATCATGCCTGGCGGTCAGAAAGAAGCGTATGAACTGGTTGCGCCAATCCTGACCAAAATCGCTGCTGTTGCGGAAGATGGCGAGCCGTGTGTGACCTACATCGGTCCGGACGGTGCAGGTCACTATGTGAAGATGGTTCACAACGGCATCGAATACGGCGACATGCAGCTGATTGCTGAAGCATACGCTCTGCTGAAAGGCGGCCTGAACCTCTCCAACGAAGAGCTGGCTGAAACCTTCACCGAGTGGAACAAAGGCGAGCTGAACAGCTACCTGATCGACATCACCAAAGATATCTTCACCAAAAAAGATGAAGAGGGTAAATACCTGGTTGATGTGATTCTGGATGAAGCGGCGAACAAAGGTACCGGTAAATGGACCAGCCAGAGCTCCCTGGATCTGGGCGAGCCGCTGTCTCTGATCACCGAATCCGTATTTGCGCGCTACATCTCTTCCCTGAAAGAACAGCGCGTTGCAGCTTCTAAAGTGCTGTCCGGCCCTCAGGCGCAAGCCACCGGTGACAAAGCGGAGTTCGTTGAGAAAGTGCGCCGCGCCCTGTATCTGGGTAAAATCGTTTCTTATGCGCAGGGCTTCTCTCAGCTGCGTGCGGCTTCAGACGAGAACAACTGGGATCTGAACTACGGTGAAATCGCGAAGATCTTCCGCGCGGGTTGCATCATTCGTGCGCAGTTCCTGCAGAAAATCACCGATGCCTATGCTGAAAACGCCGGTATCGCCAACCTGCTGCTGGCACCGTACTTCAAGAAGATTGCTGACGAATACCAGCAGGCGCTGCGTGATGTGGTTGCTTACGCTGTACAGAACGGTATTCCGGTGCCAACCTTCTCCGCTGCAGTGGCCTACTACGACAGCTATCGTGCAGAAGTGCTGCCTGCCAACCTGATCCAGGCGCAGCGCGACTACTTCGGTGCGCATACCTATAAACGTACTGACAAAGATGGTGTGTTCCACACCGAATGGCTTGATTGAGAATAACGCCCGGTTTATGCCGGGCTTTATATCCCCCAGTATTCCTGTACATTATCCTCTTTAGTGTTCTCCTTAAGTCCTACCTTTTAGAAAACTTCTTCATTAATGAGCCGCGCAGTCATAATCGTATAAACCCATTGGTAATAGTTTCCATCTAGTACTATTCCATTGTGCTAGTTTAAGTCCTCGACATCTTCTACCAAAGATTAAATTAAGTTTTTTCCGAAAGTTAACATTCACTCAACAAAATGTGAAATTATTTGTTAGTATTTGTACGGATTTTGTTAAAGTGGTTATATTAACTCTAATGTTGCAGGAACAAAATTGGAATCCTTGAACATACGGTATTTAGATCGCATAGACCACATGCGTTTTTTTGCTGCCGTACTACTCATGGTTCATCACTTTCGTGGTGAAATCAATTGGGATGGCACATATTCATCAAATGCTCTTGTCAGACTCTGGATGGAGAATGGTTCTACCGGTGTTTCCCTTTTCCTGGTACTTACGGGTTTTTTATTTTGTTTAATAACCAACTCTGGACAGAAGAAAATATCATATAAAGGATACCTCTTAAACCGTATATTGAGAATATTTCCGTTACTGTTATTTTTAGTATTCATAGTAATTACATGTAGTCGACAGGTTTCATCGCCGCTTGATATTCTTCGAGTAATAACATTGCAGCTTAATACGGGTAATTCATATACTGGCTGGGGGCATGAATTTTACCCATCTGGTCCAATATGGACTATTGCGGTTGAATTTCAATTTTATATTATTTTCCCTTTTTTAGTTGTTTTTTTGAATAGGTTTGGCCCTAAGTATCTCTTTGGGATTGTGTTATTAATGATCTTTACAAGATATAACATAGCAGTGCTAAAGGGAGGGGAAATTTATTATAACCTTTATCATGCTATGATAGGCAGGTTGGACCAATTCGCAATCGGCATGTTATTTGGCCATGCCTACCGTTTGGGGCATTTTGAGTTTTTGAAAAAGTGGAAGTTTACGCTTCCGATACTTTTCATTTCATTGATAATACTGACTTTTTTGTTTACTCATAAGAAAACAACCGTCGAATTTAGTACGTTGTCTTTTTCAGTCGAGGCTCTTTGCTGGGCAATGATAGCGATGTGTTATATGAATGCAAATCTACCTAATATAAATATAATAAACGTTGCTCTTTCATATTTGGGTATGACTAGCTTTTCAATGTATTTGCTTCATCTTCCTGTAGGCATGATGTTTAATAAGCTTATGGGATGGGGCGAACCAACGAGCGTATCAGGGTCACTGCTCGAATCTGTACTTAGAATAATAGTTATCACTCTTGTTTCGTTTTTTACTTTCTATGTGATAGAAAAGCCCTTTATGAGTTTAAGAGTTAAATATACAAAATAAATCTCCATACTTTATATAGACAAGGCAGCGAAATGCTGCCTTGCTATTGAACTAAACCACCAGCAACTCCCCCTTACGTCCCGCATTTTCCCCCGCCAGCCTTACCACCAGCATTCCGGCCGTAACAAACTTGGTCAGGTTTCGTGCATACAGCACGCCGCCAAACTCAGCCACCAGCGGTGTCACGTAGTCATTGATCGGGTCGACAATCTCCGCCACCACTTCGCCCGCTTTAACCCACTCGCCTAACTTTCTGCGGTTCAGCAGCAGTCCGGAGTGAGGTGCGTGGATGTACTCACAGCCTGCCAGCTGGGTTGGTGCATGGATCAGGGCAGGGGAGTCTCCGGTTTCTCCGGCAATATATCCCCCTTCAATCAGCGCATTGATAATCGCATCCGCATCCTTCTCCGCCTGTTCCGGCGACACATCGGCTACGCCGCGCAGTTCCAGCGTCACCGGCAGCAGGCCACGCGGCATCGGGTAATCTTTGCCAAAACGCTCAGCCAGCGTCAGCCAGGGTTCGCAGCAGGCTTCATCAAAGGGCTCTCCGCCGGAGATCTGCGCCAGTAGCTGCACTTCACTGCCAAGCCAGCGCGCCAGCGGCTCAATCTCCGGCCAGGCGTGCGGTGTAGTGTAAAGATGCGGTAAGGCATCCCAGTCACAGTGCAGGTCAATCATCAGGTCTGCCTGGCTGGCCATGCGCATCAGGGTGAAGCGCTGGGCCTCCAGTTCGGTTTTGGCGATGCGGTCGCGGTAGTGACGATCGATGGCGTCGCGAATCAGTCGTTTGTTTTCATATTCACTCTGTGTCAGCGAGCCCGCCAGTTCTGCCGCCAGCGTATCGCCCAGCGCCGGGAAGCGACGGTTAAAATCCTGACCAGAAAGAGTATGAAAACGTCCGAGATGAGTGCCGTGCCAGTGCTGACCCAGCGCGAGCGGATTTGCGACCGGCACCAAAGTGACTTTGGCTTTTAGCTTGCCCGCCGACTCCAGCGCCAGCAGCTTCTGCTTGAGATACCACGCCACCGCCATGCCCGGCAGTTCATCGCCGTGCAGCGCCGCCTGAATATATACCCGCTGCTGTGAGTCGGTGCCGAAGTGGAAGCTGACAATTTCCCGCTGGGTGCCCAGCGTCGCGCTTAACAAAGGATGATGTTGTTGTTGCATAACGCAGTCGATGTCCTGTGTCTGGGGCACGCTCGTGGCCGCGCCGCATGAAATTGATGAAGGGAATTATAGTTCTGCTGGAAAAAGGGCGGCAAATGCGCCGCCCCATCGATCACTGCTTAATAGAGATATCCGTCGCAAAATACTTCTTCTGCAAGGTATCAAAGGTACCGTTCTTTTTGATTTCCGCGAAGGCGTTGTCCAGCGCGGTTTTTAATTCGGTGTCGCCTTTGCGCAGGCCGATGGCGGTGCCGGGGCCGATAATCGGATCCTGCACAATCGGGCCAGCCAGCTCGAAATCTTTGCCCTGCGGATGTTTCAGGAAGCCGTTCGCGGCCTGTGCGGCATCGGTGAACACCACGTCAAGACGTCCGGAAATCAGGTCACTCTCAACCTGT
The DNA here is from genome assembly GCA_039593635.1 of Enterobacterales bacterium. Lineage (GTDB taxonomy): Bacteria > Pseudomonadota > Gammaproteobacteria > Enterobacterales > Enterobacteriaceae > Enterobacter. The sequence continues at coordinate 915,312 of JBCNOW010000027.1, read as the reverse complement.
GCCTGATCGCCATACGGCACCACGTTCACGCCGTGCGGCTGCCATTTTGCCAGCGCGTAGCGCTCCTGCACGGTGCCTTGTTCCACGCCCACGGTTTTGCCTTTCAGCGATTCCGCGGTGGGCAGCAGGCCGGAGCCTTTACGCGCAATCAGCTGGGTGTGGGTGTCATACAGCGGCACGGTGAAGTCGATCTGCTTCAGACGCTCTTCGGTGATACCCATATCCGACAGGATGGCGTCAAACTTACGCGCCTTCAGCGCCGGGATCATGCCGTCGAACTGGCTCTCGACCCACACGCATTTGGCCTGCATCTGCGTGCACAGCGCATTGCCGAGGTCGATGTCAAACCCGACCAGCTTGCCCTGCGGCGTTTTGGATTCAAAAGGGGGATAGGTAGGATCAACGGCGAAACGCACCTGATCGATTTTTGCCTGAGCGCCGAACGCGCAGCCTGCCAGCACAGCCAGTGCCAGCGTCTGGCGCAGACGGGCGGTAAAACGGGAACTTGCCATAGTTGCGGTCTTCTTTTGTCGTGATGATAAGTCATCGAGAGTACCGCTCAGCGTGGTGTATGGCAATTAGAGTATTATTTTCATCACGTTACCATTATGCAGTGCGCGGTAATCCTCCACCTGCAGTACCACCGACTTCTCCAGCAGCCCGGCGTTAAAGGCAATTTCGTCGTAGCGCTCGAACAGCAGCGGGTCCACTACCAGCTGTAAATCCGCATGAAAGCTAAACGGCGGAATCGCGCCAAACACGCAGCCGGTCAGCGCATCCACTTCAGCCGGCGAGGCCAGCGAGGCGCGCCGGCCACCGACGGCGGCTGCCACTTTACTCAGGTCGGCCTGCTGGTCGGCCGGTAGCACCGCCAGCACATGCTGTTTGATGCCGTTGCCCTTGACGTGACACACCAGCGCTTTGGCGCCTTGTCCCACTTCCGTGCCACGAATTGCGGCCACGGCTTCACATTTACCGGTCGCTTCATGCTCCATGAGTCGGTAACGGGCGTTGTGCTGATCGAGCAGGGCGAGCAGTTTTTCATGCGTGGTCATGAGGGTTTCCATTCTGATGAAGCGCAATTGATCGCACTCTTTTGCGAAGTATGCTGCTCAAAATCGAGACAGAAAGCCCGTTTTGAGCAGCATGGCGCACAAGCGTTACTTATGGCGTGCGCGCAGGTTCTCGATCATGGTGGTCAGATCCAGCTCCTGATCCTGCAGCAGCACCAGCAGGTGATACATCAAGTCAGAGGCTTCATTCGTCAGCTCTTCGCGGTCATGTACGGTCGCGGCCAGCGCGGTCTCAACGCCTTCTTCTCCCACCTTCTGCGCAATGCGCTTGGTGCCGCTGGCATACAGCTTCGCCGTATAGGAACTGGCAGGATCGGCCGTTTTACGCTCAGCCAGCAGCTGCTCCAGTTGATACAGGAACAGCCACTGGTGGCTAGCCCCTCGCCAAAGCAGCTGCTGGTGCCCTTATGGCAGGTTGGGCCGATCGGGTTTGCCAGCACCAGCAGGGTATCGTTATCGCAGTCCGGCGTAATGCTAACCACGTTCAGGAAGTGGCCCGAGGTTTCCCCTTTGGTCCACAGGCGCTGTTTCGTGCGGGAGAAAAAGGTCACTTTGCCGCTGTCGAGCGTTTTCTGCCAGCGCGTCCTGGTTCATATAACCCAGCATCAGCACTTCGCCGGAGACGGCATGCTGGACAACCACGGGCAGTAATCCGTCAGTTTTTTCCCAGTCCAGCTGCGCCTGTTGTTGCTCTGTTAACATACCCTAATCTCCACGCCCTGGTCGGCCAGGTACGTTTTTAACTCACCAATATTGATAATCTGTTTGTGGAACACGGAAGCGGCCAGCGCACCGTCCACGTTCGCATCGCGGAAGGCTTCCAGGAAGTGTTCCATGGTGCCCGCGCCGCCGGAGGCAATCAGCGGAACGTGGCAGACCGCACGCACTTTTTTCAGCTGCTCAAGGTCGTAACCGTTACGCACGCCATCCTGGTTCATCATATTCAGCACGATCTCGCCCGCGCCACGCTTCTGCACTTCCTGCACCCAGTCCAGCGTTTCCCACTGGGTCACGCGGGTACGCGCTTTCATCGCCGGTATACTGGTTGACGTGGTACTTGCCGGTGGCGGCATCAAACCAGGTGTCGATACCAACCACAATACACTGCACGCCAAAGCGATCGGCCAGGCGGGTAATCAACTCTGGATCGGCCAGCGCAGGGGAGTTGATGGAAATCTTGTCGGCACCAAACGAGAGAATTTTGGCCGCATCGTCAGCGGATTTAATCCCGCCCGCCACGCAGAACGGAATATCGATCACTTCCGCCACGCGCGCCACCCAGCTTTTGTCCACCACGCGGCCATCGCTGGAGGCGGTGATATCGTAAAACACCAGCTCGTCTGCGCCTTCATCGGCATAGCGTTTCGCCAGCGGAACGATGTCGCCAATGATTTCGTGGTTGCGGAACTGCACGCCTTTCACGACCTGGCCGTCACGCACGTCCAGGCAAGGGATTATCCGTTTTGCCAGCATTGAATCGCCTCCGTCACAGTAAATTTACCTTCCAGCAGGGCCCGGCCCACAATCACACCCTGTACACCGGTACCGCGCAGCGCGGCCATATCGTCTATATCACCGATACCGCCAGAAGACTGGAACGCCACCTGCGGATAACGCGCGCAGACCTCTTCATACAGCGAGACGTTGGAGCCCGCCAGCGTGCCGTCGCGGGAGATATCCGTGCACAGCACGTGCTTCAGGCCAACGGGCAGATACATATCGACCAGCTCTTCCAGCGTCACGCCGGAGTTCTCCTGCCAGCCGCTGACCGCCACCTCTTTTTGCCCTGTTCGTCAATGCGCACGTCCAGCGCCAGCACAAGGGCGTCGGCACCAAAGCGGCGGAACCAGCCTTTCACCGCTTCCGGGTCTTTGACGGCGGTTGAGCCAACCACCACGCGCGCCACGCCCGCGTCCAGCAGGGCCGCAACATCTTCTTCGCTGCGCACACCGCCGCCGACCTGCACCGGAACATCCACTCCGGCGACCAGCGTTTTCAGCAGCGGGATCTGGCGCTTTGCCGGATCTTTCGCCCCCGTTAAATCCACCAGATGCAGCACCTCCGCACCCTGAGCGGCATAATCCTGCAGACGCGGCAGCGGATCGTTTCCGTAGTCGCGCTGCTGGCCGTAATCGCCCTGATGGAGACGGACAACCGTGCCGTCAATTAAATCTAAAGCGGGAATAATCATCACATCTCCAGGAAGTTTTTCAGCAGCTGCGCGCCCGCGGCACCCGAGCGCTCCGGGTGAAACTGCACGCCGAAGAAGTTATCTTTCTGCACGGCTGCGGTAAACGCCTCGCCATAATTGCACTGGGCGATGGTGTTGGCATTCACCGGCATGGCGTAGCTGTGCACGAAGTAGAAGTACGCGCCGTCTCGCAATGCCGCGAAACAGCCGGTCGCCCGCTTTCGCGTAAACGCGGTTCCAGCCCATATGCGGCAGCGGCAGACCGTGGTCGGTCATTTTCGGTACGTCTTCGTCAATAATGCCCAGCAGGTCAACGCCGTTGTTCTCTTCGCTGCGGCGGCCCAGCAGCTGCATGCCCAGGCAAATGCCGAGCACCGGCTGGGTACAGGCTTTGATCAGATCGACCAGCTCGCGCTCGCGAATCTGATCCATCGCCGCCTGCGCGGTGCCAACGCCCGGCAGGAACAGTTTGTCGGCGCGCAGCACCACGTCCGGGTCGCGGCTCACCACCGGCTCGATAGCCGTGGCGCGCAATGGCCGATTTTACGGAATTGAGGTTGGCGCATCCGGTATCCAGAATCACCACGTTCATTACAGCACTCCTTTTGAGGAGGGAAGGGCGTCGCCTTCCACGCGGATCGCCTGGCGCAGCGTGCGGCCAAAGGCTTTGAACAGGCTCTCCACGCGGTGGTGGTCGTTTTTGCCTTTGGTCTTCAGGTGCAGCGTCAGGCCCATGGTGTAGGACAATGAACGGAAGAAGTGCTCCACCATTTCGGTGCTCAGATCGCCCACGCGCTGGTAGGTGAAATCGGCTTTATATTCCAGGTGCGGACGACCGGAGATATCCATCGCGCAGCGCGCCAGGCACTCATCCATCGGCAGGACGAAGCCAAAACGGTTGATGCCGCGCTTGTCGCCCAGCGCCATCAGCAGGGCTTCGCCCAGCGCCAGGCCGGTATCTTCCACGGTGTGGTGATCGTCAATATAGAGATCGCCTTTCACCGCAATCTCCATGCGGAAACCGCCGTGGGTGGCAATCTGATCCAGCATGTGGTCGAAGAAACCGACGCCGGTGTGGATCTTGCTGCCGCCTTCGCGATCCAGCCACACCTTCACATCAATCTGCGTCTCTTTGGTGTTGCGTTCAACGTGCGAATAGCGGTCGCGTTTGGTCAACTGCTCGCCAATCTTCGCCCAGTTAAGATCGTTACGATCGTAGCGCAGTCCCGCGATGCCCATGTTTTCCGCCAGCGTAATATCGGTGATGCGATCGCCAATGACATAGCTGTTGGCTTTATCCAGCGCATCTTCGGCCAGCCAGCGCTCCGACCAGTTTCACCTTTGGCTTGCGGCAGTCGCAGTCGTCGTCCGGCAGGTGCGGGCAAATCAGCACCTCATCAAACACCACGCCCTGAGAGGTCAGCACCTGCATCATCAGGTTATGCGGGCCGTCAAAGTCGGCCTGCGGGAAGCTGTCAGTACCCAGACCGTCCTGGTTGGTGATCATCACCAGCTTGTATCCCGCTTTCTGCAGCTTCAGCAGCACCGGGATCACGTCCGGTTCAAAAGCCAGCTTGTCGAATCGGTCGACCTGAAAATCGGTTGGTGGCTCCGAAATCAGGGTGCCGTCACGGTCGATAAAAAGGATCTTCTGGCTCATACTTTCTCCGCTTTCAGGGCGTCAATCACGCGCTGGCTCTCTGCGCGGGTGCCGACGGTAATGCGCAGGCATCCGCTCAGGGAAGGTTGTTTATTCTGGTCTCGTAAGATAATGCCCTGATCCCACAAAGATTTAAATACGGCACTGGAGGCGGTGAAGCGCACCAGGATATAGTTGGTTTCCGAGTCGAACACCTGCTCCACGACGCAATATCAGCTGCGGCAGCTGTTCGCACAGCCAGGCGCGGTTGTCGTTAAGCTGCTGCGCCACGCGCTCGCGCATTGCATTTATGCCCTGCGGCGTCAGCGCCTGCGCGGCAATGTCGGCCACCGGCGTCGAGAGCGGGTAAGGGGCGATCACTTTCAGCAGCAGGTCGATCACCTCTTTATTGGCCAGCGTGAATCCGCAGCGCAGACCTGCCAGGGCAAAGGCTTTCGACAGCGTGCGCAGCACCACCAGGTGCGGATATTCTTCCAGCCAGCCGGCCAGCGTCGCCTGCGGGCAGAACTCAATATAGGCTTCATCGGCGACCACCAGGGCTTTACCGCGCGTCATCTCCAGCAGGATGCGAATATCCTGCGGGTTAATAATCTGCCCGGTCGGGTTGTTCGGGCTGCAGACGAAGACCACCTTCACGCCGTCCAGATTGTCGGCAATGCCCTGCAAATCGAGCTGCCAGTTCTCCAGCGCCTGCACGTTGCGGCACGCCACGCCGAAGGTTTCGGCGCTGACGCTGTACATGCCGTAGGTCGGCTGGCAGTACATCACCGCGTCTTTGCCCGGCTCGCAGAACGCGCGGATCAGCAGCTCAATGCCTTCATCCGCGCCGCGGCTGACCAGCACCTGCTCCGGCTTCACGCCCGCATACTGCGGCATAGTTTTCGAAATGACCGCTTTCGGCTGGCACTCCGGATAGCGGTTCAGCGTCTGCTGCGACAGCTCAAACTGCACCGCAGTCGGGAATTCGTTGGCGTTCAGCCAGACATCCCCGTTGCCGCCCAGGCGACGAGCAGACTGGTAAGGCGTCAGCGCGACGGACATTTTCGCGGGCTAATTCTTCAATGTTCATGCTTGCTCCTTCAGGGCTGCAACGCGCAGGGTCACGGCATTTTTGTGGGCGGTCAGACGTTCGGCGGCGGCCAGGGTTTCAATGGTGGAGGCCAGTGAGGCAAACCCTTCGCGGGAGAGTTCCTGCACGGTCATGCGTTTCTGGAAATCCGCCAGGCCAAGGCTGGAGCAGGTTGAGGTATAGCCATACGTCGGCAGCACGTGGTTGGTGCCGGAGGCGTAATCGCCAGCGGATTCCGGCGACCAGTCGCCGAGGAACACCGAGCCGGCGCTGGTGATGCTGTCGACCAGATCGCGCGCGGCGTTGCGGGTCTGAATAATCAGGTGCTCCGGGCCGTACTGGTTGGAGATGGCCATGCACTGCGCCAGATCGCGCGCCACAATCAGGCGGCTGGCCGCGAGCGCCTGGCGTGCCGTGTCGGCGCGCGGCAGGTCCGCAAGCTGACGCTCAACGGCTTCAGCGCCACGCGTTTCGCCATATCGGCATCCGGCGTCAGCAGGATCACCTGCGAATCCGGGCCGTGTTCCGCCTGCGAAAGCAGATCGGAGGCCACGAAATCCGGCGTTGCGCCGCTGTCGGCAATCACCAGCACTTCAGACGGACCGGCAGGCATATCGATGGCCGCGCCGTCCAGACGCTGGCTGACCTGGCGCTTGGCTTCGGTCACGTACGCGTTGCCCGGGCCAAAAATTTTGTCGACCTTCGGAACGGATTCAGTGCCGAACGCCAGGGCAGAAATCGCCTGCGCACCGCCGACTTTAAAGACCTCCTGCACGCCGCACAGCTTCGCCGCATAGAGAATTTCATCGGCAATCGGCGGCGGCGAGCAGAGCACCACTTTCTGGCCACATCCGGCGATACGCGCCGGCGTGGCCAGCATCAGTACGGTGGAGAACAGCGGCGCCGAGCCGCCGGGAATATAGAGGCCCACCGATGCAACCGGGCGGGTCACCTGCTGGCAACGCACGCCCGGCAGGGTTTCCACATCCACGGTCTGCAGCTTTTGCGCGGTGTGGAAGGTATCAATGTTTTTCACCGCGACGGCCATCGCCTGCTTGATGTCGTCACCCAGACGGTTGCTGGCCTCCATGCATCGTCATGCGGCAGACTTACGCGCAGATTCTCCGACCTGCGCTTTGTCAAATTTTGCACTGTATTCACGCAGCGCGTCATCGCCACGGGCTTTGACGTTATCCAGGATCTCCGCCACGGTGCGTGAGATGCTTTCTGAGGCGGAAATTGCCGGGCGCATCAGCAGCTCGCGCTGCTGTGCGTCACTACAGGTATTCCAGTCGATGATTGTGTTAAAGCTCATGGCCATTACTCCATCATCTTCTCAATCGGCAGCACCAGGATGGAGCTGGCGCCCAGCGCCTTCAGTTTTTCCATGGTTTCCCAGAACAGGGTTTCGCTGCTCACCATGTGCATCGCCACGCGCTGCTGATCGCCCGCCAGCGGCAGGATGGTTGGGCGCTCAGCGCCCGGCAGCAGGGCAATCACTTCTTCCAGACGTTCGGTTGGGGCGTGCATCATGATGTATTTGGATTCGCGCGCCTGAATGACGCCCTGAATGCGGGTCAGCAGTTTGTCGATCAGCTGCTGTTTGGCGTCGGCCATCTCGCCATCGCGCTGAATCAGGCACGCTTTAGAGCGGTAGATCACTTCCACTTCGCGCAGACCGTTCGCTTCCAGCGTCGCGCCGGTAGAGACCAGGTCACAAATGGCGTCAGCCAGACCCGCACGGGGTGCCACTTCAACAGAGCCGTTCAGCAGGCAGGATTTAAACTGCACGCCTTTCTGGTCGAGATAGCGCTTCAACAGGTGAGGATAGGAGGTGGCGATACGTTTGCCGTTCAGCGCGGCCGGGCCGTCCCACGCTTCATCAACCGGCGTTGCCAGCGACAGGCGGCAGCCGCCGAAGTCCAGACGACGCAGGGTGAAGTAACGCGGGTCTTCGCCCTGCGCGCGGCGGGTCAGCAGCTCTTCTTCCAGCACGTTTTCGCCGATGATGCCGAGGTCAACGACGCCATCCATGACCAGGCCCGGAATATCGTCATCACGCACGCGCAGAATGTCGATGGGCATGTTTTCCGCCAGAGCAATCAGGCGCTGGGTGTGCAGGTTAATTTTAATCCCGCAGCGGGCCAGCAGTTCGCGTGAGTCATCGCTCAAACGGCCTGATTTTTGAATAGCTATGCGTAAACGTGAGTTATCTAACATTCTTTATTCCTCGTTAACCTGTTTTAACCTGTCTGAATTTTTGGGTCCAAAAAAAAACCCCCGGAAGAAGATCTTCCGGGGGCTTTCTCATGCGTTCATGCACCACTGGAAGATCCAAACGTCTTCCAGCACACATCGCCTGAAAGACTAGTCAGGATGATGGTGATGATGGTGGTGTTTAAATTGAACGCGTGTCATAAAAATTCCTCGATGAATGCTTATTCATTTGATGTCTTTTAACCTAAACCAGTTGTACGACATATTGCAAGGGCTTTTTTTGATCATCAATTAATTCACAACCTTCGGCAACAGTTTGCGCTGGTCTGGCTGACGCGCCGGCACTAAGATGGGGTATCCTTAGACGAGTGAGAGTCAGGAGAATTCGCATGAAAAAGGTCGCGATTGTCGGTTTAGGATGGCTGGGAATGCCGCTGGCGATGTCATTAGCCGCGAAAGGCTGGCAGGTGACCGGGAGCAAAACCACCCCGAGATGGGGTCGAAGCGGCGCGCATGTGCGGTATTGATGGCGTTGAACTGCGTCTGGAACCGGAACTGGTGTGTGATGCGGACGATTTGGACACGCTGATGAACGTGGATGCGCTGGTGATAACGCTACCCGCGCGGCGCAGCGTGGCCCGGGCGAATCATTTTATCTGCAGGCGATGCAGGAGATTGTCGACAGCGCGCTGGCGCATCACGTTCCGCGCATCATCTTTACCAGCTCGACGTCGGTCTATGGCAGAGGCGACGGCGTGAGAAAAGAGAGCAGTGCGCTGCAGCCGGAGACGGTAGCGGGCAAAACGCTGGTGAAAGAGCTGGAAGACTGGCTGCATAATCTGCCGGGCACGCAGGTCGATATCGTGCGTCTGGCGGGGCTGGTGGGCCCGGGCCGTCATCCGGGCCGCTTCCTCGCCGGTAAAACCAACCTGGAAAACGGCGCGCACGCGGTGAACCTGGTGCATCTTGATGATGTGGTCGACGCGATTGTGCTGCTGCTGCAAACGCCAAAAGGCGGGCACGTTTACAATCTGTGCGCCCCGAAACATCCATCACGCGACAGCTTCTACCCGAGCGTGTCGAAGCAGTTAGGCCTGGTGCCACCGACGTTTGTTGCCGAGCCGGTGCGCGCCAGCGGCAAGGTGATTGACGGTTCGAAGATTTGTCACGAGCTGGGGTTTGAGTACAGCTACGATGACCCGATGAAGATGCCGCTGGAGTAGGGGGCGGTGCGGGGTTGCCCTCACCCTAACCCTCTCCCGCCCGCGGGAGAGGGAACCGCCCTAGCGTTTATTTCGCTGGTTTCGTCACTTTGACAAACGGCAGCATTAACCTCAGACAGATGATCTCACGGCCATTCTCCTTCTCCATACAGATGAACGCACTGTCATTCTCCCTCTCTATGCAGATGAACGCACCATCCTTCTCCCTCTCCCCGTGGGAGAGGGCCGGGGTGAGGGCAGCAAACCGCACCCACCTAAACCCCCAGCCGATCCCTTAACGCATACCAGGCCGCGCCCATCGCCGTCAGTGGCACCTTAAAGCGTCTTCCGCCGGGAAACGGCAGGTGCGGCAGCTTCGCAAACGCATCAAACCGTTCTGCATGGCCGCGCAGCACTTCGGCGATCAGCTTGCCGGAGAGGTGCGTGCAGGTCACGCCATGTCCGCTATCGCCCTGCATAAAGAACACATTCTTCTCCAGCTGACCAAACTGCGGCATGCGCGACAGCGTGAGCAGGAAGTTACCGCTCCAGCGATGGCTGATCTTCACGTCGCGCAACTGCGGAAAGGTGCGCAGCAGCTTGGGCCGGATCAACGCCTCGATGTCTTCCGGTTCGCGCGCCCCATACACCACGCCGCCGCCGTACAGCAGGCGGTTGTCGGCAGTCAGGCGGAAGTAATCCAGCAGGTAATTGCAATCTTCCACACAGTGGTTATTTGGCATCAGCCCCAGCGCCTGATCGCGGCTCAGCGGCTCAGTGGTGACAATCTGCGAGCCGCACGGCATGCTTTTGCGCCCCAGCCGCGGTTCCAGTTGCGATGGCAGATAGGCGTTGCCGGCAAAAATCACAAAGGTGGCACTGACTTCACCCTGCGCGGTTTTGACCCGGTTGGGTGCGCCGTAGGTCACTGCCAGCGCCGCCGACTGCTCATAAATACGGCCGCCGTGCCGGCGAATTGCCTCGGCTTCACCTAACGCCAGATTGAGCGGATGCAGATGACCGCCGCGCCGGTCCAGCAGGCCGCCGACGTAACGGTCGGTGGCCACTTCACGGCGGATACCGCGCTCGTCCAGCAGCTCCAGATCGCTGTTGCCGTAACGTGCCCAGCTGGCCTGCTGGCTGCGCAGATGCCCCATCTGGCGCTGATTGAGGGCTGCAAAAATGCCGCCGGGACGATAGTCGCAGGCGATGGCGTAACGATCGATACGGTCGCGGATAATCTCCGCCCCTTCGAACATCATGCTGCCCAGCATCTGCGCAGTCTGTTTGCCGTAGCGCTGCTCAATCACATCGACATCGCGGCTGTAAGAATTCACCACCTGGCCGCCGTTGCGGCCGCTGGCGCCGAAGCCGACGCGGGCCGCTTCCAGCACCACCACATCGTAACCGGCTTCGGTGAGAAACAGCGCGGAAGAGAGCCCGGTAAACCCGCCGCCGATGATGCAGACGTCACACTGAATGCTCTCCTGCAGCTGCGGCCACGGCGCGTGCGCGTTGGCGGTCGCGGCGTAATAACTTTGCACGTGGTGCATCATAACCTCCTGTAGCGCGTGAACTCAGAAATTGGCGGGCGTATGCGCGCTGACAATGCGACACGGCTGATCTGACGTATTGGTAAAACTGTGCGGCAAACCGGTGTCAATCACGTAGCTTTCGCCGCGGTTAAGGTGATAACTCTGACCGTTCACCACCAGGGTGATTTCCCCTTCCAGCACCGTGCCGGTCTCTTCCCCCGGATGGCGCAGCTTTTCACCGGTGCTGGCCCCCGGCTCGTAGCGCTCCAGCAGCATCGCCAGCGCGCGCTTCGCCGCACCGTTATCAATCAGCTGTAAAGAAACACCGAGGCTGCCGATCTCAACGCAATCATCCGGGCGTACGATGATGCGCGGCGTGGCATTCTCTTTCGGCTCCGAGAAAAACTCCGACAGCGACAGCCCATACACTTTGAGTAGCTTTTGTAACGTGCTGACTGCCGGGCTGACTTTATCCTGCTCAATGGTGCTGATAGCGCTGTGTGTTAAACCTGACAACTCAGCGACGCGACGCTGAGACAATCCCAACTCCTGCCGGATTTGCGATAAGCGTCGTCCGGGCGCCAGAGTGGCATCATTCATGGCTGCTTTTCCTTGTGATAACGTGCTGCGGCGTGGATAAAGGCCTCGAATAAACGGCGCGAGACCGGATCGCGATCGGATTGCCACTCCGGATGCCATTGCACCGCCAGCGCAAACGGATGCTGGCGCAGGCTGACGGCTTCGATCAGGCCATCCGGTGCGCGGGCTTCAATGCGTAACTGCGGGCCAGGCTCGCGGATGCCCTGGCCGTGCAGCGAATTGACCGCGAACGCAGCAGCGCTGCCCAGCAGCTGGCTCAGCAGGCCATCGGGTTCGGGCTGCACCAGATGCGCCGGCGCGTACTGTTGCTCCAGCGGCTGGCTGTCATCTTCGCGGTGCTCCTGAAACAGGTGCGTCTGATGCAGCTGGCGATGCAGCGCGCCGCCGTTGGCAACCACCAGCTCCTGCAAACCGCGGCAGATGCCCAGCATTGGCATCTTTTTCCCGCTGGCGTGGGTGATAAGCGCAAAGGACAAGCGGTCACGCGACGGATCGGCATGCGCTTCATGACCTTCTTCACCGTAATGCCAGGGTTCAATATTGCTTGGACTGCCGGTGAGCAAAATGCCGTCCAGCAGCGTCATACTGTTTTCTAATAGCTGCGGCGCGTGCATCAGCTGATGCGGTAAAGGCAGCGGCACGCCACCGGCCAGCACCACGGCGTCGAGGTATTTGTTATGCACGGTCTGCCCAACGTGGTTGCCGATGGGGTTCTGGCACATCACTACGCCAATCAAAGGCTTGTCAAAAATAATGCCCATTACGTCACCACGCTGCTGTTCAATATTTTCGCCGGTTTTGCGCACTAAGTAGAAAAAGTGTGCAATATATTGTCAATCTAGCAACCGTCTGGTTGTTCTTCAAACAGAATTGTTACATTTGCACACCATTTGCGTTAGAGCTATGTTAGAGGTGTGGCTGTTATTTTGAGCATGTGCAAACCATCTTAAACGGTATAGGGCGGGTGGGAAGATGACGAACCTCGTGGAAGTAGAAGACTTCACGCGACACAGTGAAGAAAAACGAACCAGCGCGTTCCAGCTGGAGGTGAAAACCTGGCTGGAACGCCATCCGGAAACGCAGTATGTCGATATTCTGTTAAACGATCTCAACGGGGTATTTCGCGGTAAACGCATTCCCGTCTCCGCGTTAGCTAAGCTGGAAAAAGGGTGCTACTTTCCGGCCTCGGTTTTCGCCATGGACATTCTCGGCAACACCGTCGAGGAAGCCGGCCTCGGACAGGCGCTCGGCGAGCCGGACTAACCTCTGCGTACCGGTCCCCGGGACCCTAACTCCTTCCGCCTCCGACCCGGAACGCATCGGCCAGGTGCTGCTCACCATGGGCGATGAAGATGGCGCTCCCTTTGACGTTGAGCCGCGGAACGTACTCAACCGGCTGTGGCAGCAGCTGCGCCAGCGCGGTCTGTTCCCCGTGGTAGCGGTAGAGCTGGAGTTCTATCTGCTGGACAAAAAACGCGATGCCGACGGCTATCTGCAGCCGCCCTGCGCGCCGGGGACCGACGTGCGCAACATGCAGAGTCAGGTCTACTCGCTGGATAATCTCAACCATTTCGCCGACGTGCTGAACGATATTGACGCGCTGGCGCAGCTGCAGAATATCCCCGCCGACGGGGCGGTGGCGGAAGCCTCGCCGGGCCAGTTTGAAATCAACCTGCACCATACGCGCGAAATCGTGCTCGAAGCCTGCGACGATGCCATTCTGCTAAAGCGACTGGTGCGTCAGGTGGCAGAAAACCACGGCATGACCGCCACCTTTATGGCCAAGCCGTATGAGGAGTATGCGGGCAGCGGCATGCACGTACACATCAGTATGCTGGATGCCGCCGACCACAATGCCTTTGCGCTGGATGATGGCAGCGATTCGCCGCTGCTGAAACGGGCGCTGGCTGGGATGATCGATCTGATGCCGGCATCCATGGCGCTGCTGGCCCCTAACGTCAACGCCTTTCGCCGCTTCCTGCCGGAGGCGTTTGTGCCGCTGCAGGCGTCATGGGGACACAATAACCGCACGGTGGCCCTGCGTATTCCCTGCGGCGATGGAGAAAACCATCGCGTCGAGTACCGGGTGGCGGGTGCCGATGCCAATCCGTATCTGGTGGTGGCAGCAATTATTGCCGGTATCTTGCACGGTCTGGATAATCAGCTACCCTTACCGCATCCGGTGAAGGGCAATGGCCACGAGGCGGAAGGGCTGGAACTGCCGATTCGCCAGAGCGATGCGCTGTACGAGTTTGAAAACAGCTATCCGCTGCAAAAGCTGCTTGGTGAGCGTTTCAGCGGCGTGTGGCACAGCTGCAAACAGTATGAACTGCGCGAGTTTGAACGGCTGATTACCGCCACGGAAATTGACTGGATGTTAAAGAACGCCTGACCGGCAGAAGAATTGATCCAACATCTTGTGTCGATGGCCTAAGTTGGGGCAAAATACGCGCCCTGCAAAAGACAAAACATAACCGACGCTTATTACGTCGGTTATTTTTTTGCATGGTGCTTTCACTACATGAACGAGGCCGGACACGCATCCGGATAGATAGACACTGAAACACGCTTGTGCGTGAGATTTGAGGAACAAAGATGGGACTGTTTACAATTGCACCAGCGCAGGCTGGTTCTCGCTTCCGTGATGATTATGGCGCGGCGACAATCGCAAACACTAATATCACTTCTCACTGCAGCACATTGCGCAGTATCCCTGTGGTACAACTGAACTCAGTTGTTGCTGTAGGGGGCCTGAACAATGTCGCTTAATACCTCTGCCGCACCACAGCGTGCACATCTGAAAAAATCTCTGACTCTGATTCCGGTTGTTATGATGGGCCTGGCCTATATGCAGCCAATGACGCTGTTCGATACATTCGGTATCGTATCAGGCCTCACCGACGGTCATGTCGCCGACCGCTTATGCCTTCGCGCTGATCGCGATCCTCTTTACCGCGCTGAGCTACGGTAAGCTGGTGCGCCGCTTCCCGTCTGCAGGCTCCGCCTACACCTATGCCCAGAAATCTATCAGTCCGCACGGTCGGCTTTATGGTGGGCTGGTCATCGCTGCTGGACTATCTGTTCATGCCGATGATCAACATCCTGCTGGCGAAAATTTACTTTGAAGCGCTGGTGCCGTCCATTCCGTCGTGGATGTTCGTGGTGCTGCTGGTGGCCTTTATGACCATCTCTAACCTGCGCAGCATCAAGACCGTGGCCAACTTCAACACCGTCATTGTGGTGCTGCAGGTTGTGGTGATGGCCGTGATCCTCGGTATGGTCATTTACGGCGTGTCACATGGTGAAGGCGCGGGCACGCTGGCCAGTACTAAGCCGTTCTGGTCTGATGATGCGCATGTGGTGCCGATGATTACCGGGGCAACCATTCTGTGCTTCTCCTTTACCTTGGTTTTGACGGTATCAGCACGCTGTCTGAAGAGACCAAAGATGCAGAGCGCGTGATTCCGCGTGCTATTTTCCTGACGGCGCTGATTGGCGGTGTGATCTTTATTGGCGTCTCGACCTACTTCCTGCAGCTGTACTTCCCGGATATCTCTCGCTTCAAGAATCCGGATGCTTCACAGCCGGAAATCATGCTGTACGTGGCGGGTAAAGCGTTCCAGGTCGGCGTGCTGATCTTCTCCACCGTCACCGTACTGGCGTCCGGTATGGCCGCGCATGCAGGCGTTGCGCGTCTGATGTACGTAATGGGCCGCGATGGCGTGTTCCCGAAACGTTTCTTCGGCTACGTGCATCCGAAATGGCGTACGCCGGCGATGAACGTCCTGCTGGTCGGTGCGATTGCGCTGCTGGCGATTAACTTCGACCTGGTGACGGCAACGGCGCTGATTAACTTCGGTGCGCTGGTGGCGTTCACCTTTGTGAACCTGTCGGTGATCTCTCAGTTCTGGATCCGTGAAAAGCGTAACAAGACGCTGAAAGATCACTTCAACTATCTGGTCCTGCCGATGTGCGGTGCGCTGACGGTGGGCGCGCTGTGGATCAACCTGGAAGAGAGCTCAATGGTGCTTGGCCTGATTTGGGCGGGGATCGGTCTGGTTTACCTGGCCTGTGTCACCCGCAGCTTCCGCAACCCGGTACCTCAGTACGAAGACGTCGCGTAAGGCTTTCCCTCACCCTAACCCTCTCCCGCCCGCGGGAGAGGGAACCGCCCGAGCGTGTGTCAGGTATCAGCTCTGTAGCTGCACCAAAACGCACTATACCTCTCCCTCTCCCCGTTGGAGAGTGCCAGGGTGAGGGCATCAGCCCGCACGAAACCCTGCTACGAAACCAGCTCCTGCGCATACAAATACAGCGCTTTCAGCTGCGCCATCTTCTCTGCATCGCCCTCATGTAAACTGGCCAGCGACTCCAGCTCCAGCAAAAACGCCTGTACCCGCTCCGCATTAAGCTGCTCGCGTTCGGCGATGCTGCAACCAGCGCTGCTGCTCTTTTTCATCCAGCGTGCCGGGGAAGTTGCGCGCGCGGTAGTTAAACAGCAGCTTTTCGATGCGCTTATCCGCAAAGGTGATATCCAGCGCCGGCAGGTTACGCGGCGGCGTCTGACGCAGGATGTTCATGGCTGCGCGGTCGGCATCGCTGAAGAAGCCGTTGTAGAGCTGCGCATCCACATTCTCAGACGGCACGAACGGCTCCGCTTCGGCAAAAATAGCGTCACCACTTTTTCCCGCACCTGCGGCATGCTCGCGCAGCACGTCCAGATTATCCAGACAGTGCTGACGGTTGATGCCCAGCCGGTCGGCATCTTCCGGGCGCAGCGTATTGGCCTGCGCCAGCACCGGGCATTTATTGATATGCACCAGCTTGACCGGCACCGCCGGCAGATCGCCCAGATCGCTTTGTCGCGGTATACAGCCGCTCGCGCAGGGTATCGCTGTCGAGCTCCAGCAGCGGCGACATATCGCCCGCCAGATCCACCATGATGACCGCGTTTCGGTTATCCGGGTGCCAGGCCAGCGGCGCAACCCAGCTGGTATTGCCGCGCCACGCGCCAAACATGCCGGAAACGTGCACCAGCGGCTTCATCTGCGGAACATCGATCAGCGTCATCAGTTTCTGCTTGCTGCGATGGCTAAACAGATACTCAAACAGCTTGGGCTGCCGGTTCTCCTTCACCAGCTTCGCCATGGCAATGGTGGCGTACACATCGGCCATCGCATCGTGGGCATTACTGTGCTCATGCCGTTGGCGCGCGTCAGATGCTCCAGCCGAAAGCTCGGCAACCCGTCGTCGTTCTCCGGCCAGTTGATGCCTTCCGGGCGCAGGGCATAGCAGGCGCGCATCACGTCGAGCAGATCCCAGCGCGAATTGCGGTTCTGCCAGCTCCAGGCGTACGGATCGTAGAAGTTGCGGTAGAAGATATTGCGCGTCACTTCGTCATCGAAACGGATGTTGTTGTAACCGACCACGCAGGTATTCGGAACGGTAAACAGATCGTGAATGCGCCGGGCGAACTCCGCTTCGTTCACGCCTTTTTCGCGCGCTTGGCCACCTGCGGCGTGATCCCGGTGATCATCACCGCTTCGGGCTGCGGCAGGTAATCATCAGCCGGTTTGCAGTAAAAGACCTCCGGCTCGCCAATGATGTTGAATTCGTCGTCGGTACGCAGGGCGGCAAACTGCGCCGGACGATCCAGCGCCGGGCGCGTGCCGAAGGTTTCATAATCGTGGAACAGAAAAGTCGGGCGTGCGGCAGAGGCGGGCACGGCGTTATCCTGGCTATGGAAAATCAACGCACAGAATAGTCGTCAGCCCGGTACAGCACAACCTCGATCGCCATCGCTGCGAGCGGGCGCGCAGCATTTGTCCGCGGTTCACACTTTTTTGCAATTTAACCAGGTAACGACACGCGAAGTGCCGTAAAAAGTGCGGCGGTAAATTCATTAATTTGATGTTGAGGAAGAAGTGTTGAAACGCCGTCTGTTTGTTGCTGTTTCTGGAATCGCTCGATTGCTTTGGGTCATCTGCTGGCGCACGCGGATGACAGCATGCCGTTTCCCCTGACGCCGCCGGCCATTCAGGCTGGGTCCTGGGTGCTGATGGACTACACCACCGGGCAAATCTTAACGGCGGGCAACGAGCATCAGCAGCGTAATCCGGCGAGCCTGACCAAACTGATGACGGGCTATGTAGTCGATCGGGCGATCGATCAGCCAGCAAATCACCCGAGATGATGTGGTCACGGTAGGGAAAGATGCGTGGGCCAAAGGCAACCCGGTGTTTGACGGCTCGTCGCTGATGTTCCTGAAACCGGGCGATCGCGTCACCGTGCGCGACCTGAGCCGCGGCCTGATTGTCGATTCCGGCAACGATGCCTGCGTGGCGCTGGCCGACCATGTGGCGGGCGGGCAGCCGCGCGTTTGTCAACATGATGAACGACTACGTGCAGAAGCTGAATCTGCGCGACACCCACTTCGAAACCGTCCACGGGCTGGATGCGCCGGGGCAGCACAGCTCCGCCTACGATCTGGCGGTGCTGTCCCGCGCCATCATTCACGGTGAGCCGGATTTCTATCCCATATGTACAGCGAAAAAAGCCTCACCTGGAACGGCATCACCCAGCAAAACCGTAACGGCCTGCTGTGGGACAAGAACCATGAACGTCGACGGCCTGAAAACCGGCCACACCGAGAGCGCCGGGTTTAACATCGTCGCCTCGAACATCGTCGGTCGCCATCGTCTGATTGCGGTGATCATGGGCGGGAAAAGTTCAAAGGGACGTGAAGAGCAGGCGCGTAAACTGCTGGTGTGGGGACAGAACAACTTCGACACCGTGCAGCTGTTCCACGCCGGGAAAAAGATCGGCAGCGAAAACGTCTGGTACGGCAACCCGCACAAAGTGGACGTCGGTACCACCGAAGATATCTATCTGTCACTGCCGCGCAGCGAAGTGTCGAACGTGATGGCGAAGTATGTGATCAATCGTAAAGACCTCGAAGCGCCACTCAAAGCCGGCGAGCAGGTGGGCGAAATTCAGGTGCTGGATAAAGACAAGCAGCTGGCCAGCTATCCGCTGTACGCGCTGCAGTCGGTCGATGAAGCAGGCATCATCACGCGCATCAGCGATTACGTGAAACAGAAACTGTAAGCCGTCGGGCAATAAGCAACCGCTGCGTTACATCCTTGTGTGCACTGAGAAAACAAGATGTAGCGCAGTTGTATTATTGCGCAAAAAGTTGCGCCAGCCCCTCAATGTTCGTGCTGTGCCAGGGTAACATAGCGCGCAAATTTTTATCGCATCCGGACCACCATGTTACGCGCTGACAAGCCCATCTCTCCGATTGAGTTCTGGTTTTACCGCCACTACCGCGCCGTGCACGGCGTACGCATTGCTATCGCCTTTGTGCTGTGCTTTCTGTTTGTCCGTCTGACCGATATTCCGGAAGGCACCTGGCCGCTGATCACGCTGGTGGTGGTGATGGGACCGATCTCCACCTGGGGCAATGTTTTGCCGCGCGTGGTGCAGCGTATCAGCGGTACCTTTGCCGGGCTGATATCAGGGCTGATCGCGCTGAAGCTGGAGCTGCTGTCACTGCCGCTGATGCTGGTGTGGTGCTTTATCGTGATGATCGTCTGCGGCTATCTGACGCTGGGCAAACACCCGTACATGGCGCTGCTGATCGGCATCACGCTCGGCGTGGTGGTCGGCGCGCCGGCCGGCGATTTCACCGTGGCGCTGTGGCGCGGCGGCGATGTGATCCTCGGCTCGCTGATGGCTCTGCTGTTCAGCGCCATCTGGGCGCAGCGCGCCTATACCCACTGGCGCATTCAGCTGTCCGACGCCTTTATCAACATGGCGAAGATTCATCACGCTGGCTTTTCTGCCAATCTGGTGGAGAAGCCGCGCCTCAATCCGCGCTTCCAGAAGCTGCTTACCAGCGTGATCAAAATGCGCGCGCTGCTGGAGCCGGCGAGCAAAGAGACGCGCATCCCTAAATCGGTGTTTGAAGCCATTCAGACCATTAACCGTAATATGGTTAACACCATGCAGATGCAGATTGAAGCCTGGTGGGCGTCGCGCGAAAGCCATCTGATTCTGCTGAACGCGCCGACGCTGCGCCGCACGCAGCAGATGACCGAGAACACCCTGAACGCGCTGGCGGCGCTGATGGTAAAAGGCGAGACCGAACAGGTGATTGCCAACAGCCACGAGCTGGAAGCCATCACCCAGGAGCTGGAAGCGCTGATCGCCAACGGCAGCGCGCGGCTGGAGACCACCGCGATTTACGGTTACGTCTGGCTGAGTCTGGAGCAGGCGCGTCAGCTGGAGCGCATGACAGACCTGGTGCGTCTGGCGCTGCGCAAATAGTTTTCTCAGGCAATGACTTAGTGCGAATTGCCCTTTCTTTGCGCTAAGATAAGTGCCAGTCCGAATTTAGCGGTGAAAATTGCGAACCCGGCTTATAAGCCGCTAAGCTAAATGTCTTCCCGGTTTATGACTATTTTGCCTGCCGCGGCAGGCCACAAGAAAGGTGCCAACATGGAAAATGCCAAGCAATCATTTCAGGACGTACTGGAGTTTGTGCGTATGTTTCGTCGTAAAAACAAACTGCAGCGCGAAATTACGGACAACGAAAAGAAAATCCGTGATAACCAGAAACGTGTGTTGCTGCTGGACAACCTGAGCGAGTACATCAAACCTGGTATGAGCGTGGAAGCGATTCAGGAAATCATCGCCAGCATGCGCGTGGATTATGAAGATCGCGTAGATGAGTACATCATCAAAAACGCCGATCTGTCGAAAGAGCGTCGCGAGCTGTCGAAAAAGCTCAAAGCGATGGGCGAACCAAAAGGGCAGTAAGCTTCACACGGGCTCGATAGCCGCGTTTTGTTCCAGGGTCGCCCTTTACGGCGACCTTTTTAATGCCCGCGCCAGCTGCTGTAACTGCTGCGCAATCTCCGCCACATCCACCTGCTGCTGCAACGGCGCCGCCGTGGTGGCGCGCAGGACCAGCTCGGTCTCCAGCGGCTGACTGTCCGGTATCTCTCCCTCCAGCTGCGCCAGCAGACGATCGACGCTCACCGTGCCTAACTGCTGTAAATCCTGGCGCACCGTGGTCAGCGGTGGCTGATACCACGCGCTCTCCGCCGTATCGTCGTAACCGATGATCGACATCTCCGCCGGAATTCGTACGCCATGCTGATGCAGCGCGCGCATCGCCCCCAGCGCCATTTGATCGTTAGCCACCAGCAGCGCCTGCGGCAGCTGGTCGGGCAGCCGGGTCAGCAGCGCCTGGTAGCCGGACGCTGCGCTCCAGTCGCCGCTCAGTACGCAGTCCGGCACCAGTTGATGACGCGCCAGCGCCTGTTGCCAGGCGCTAAATCGCGCCCGCGCTGACGCGGAGCTGGCAGGCCCGTTCAGCACGCCAATCTGCCGGTGGCCGAGCGCCACCAGATGATCCACCGCCTGCTGCGCACCGCTGGTGCTCCGGTACTGACACTGCGCCACGGCCGCGCTGCGCTCCACATCCAGAAACAGCGTCGGTTTGCTGCCGCACTGCTGCTGAATCTGCGCTGCCTGCGCGGCATCCAGCGGCAGGTTGATCAGCAGAGCATCGACGCGCTGCGCCAGCAGTTCATGCACCGTGTCCTGCGCGTGGCTGGTGGCATTGGCCATGGCGATCACCAGATGATAGCCCTGCGCCGCCGCGCGCTGCTGAATCGCCGAAGCAATCTGCGCTGGCGCCATTAGCGCCAGATCGCTGGTCGCCAGACCGAGCGTGCGCGTGGCCTTGCCGGCCAGCTGCTGCGCGACCCGGTTTGGCACGTAGCTGAGCTGCTGCATCGCGGCTTCCACCCGCGCGCGGGTGCGGGGTGACACCTGCGCCGAATGGTTCAGCACCCGGGAAACCGTTTGATAGGAGACGCCAGCCAGCCGGGCGACATCGTCAAGCGTTACGGAACGCGCTGTCATTGATCCCTCCTGATGAGAATGCGGCGAGTGTAGCAAATTTTTCCCTGCCGTCGCGGTATTAAGGCGTTACACTGCCAGTGATAACGCAAGGAGAAAGTGATGCAGCTCAATGACCATCAAATTCAGGATATCAACACCATTGCCGCCTGGCTGGCGCTCGATCAGCTGCCAAAGGACGGTACGCTGGAGGTCGATTTAGCCATACTTGCCGGACATGCGGTGCTGCCGAACGTCGAAGCGGTGATTGCGCTGGCGAAGAAATATCAGCTGCCGTTGCTGATCAGCGGCGGCATCGGTCATTCAACCGCGCTGCTGGCCGCGATGATTGCCAGCCATCCGCTCTATCGCCAGATCGACACCGCCGGCAAGGGCGAAGCGCAGCTGCTGGGCGAGATGGCGCGCGTGTTCGCTGAGCTGCCTGACGATCAGCTGCTGCTGGAAACCGCCTCACGCAACTGTGGCGAAAACGCCGCCCTGAGCCAGCGCCTGCTGGATGAGCAGCAGTGGCAGCCGCAGCGCGTGCTGCTGGTGCAGGATCCGTTGATGCAGCGCCGCAGCTGGGAAACCTTCCGCTGGCAGTGGCGCGATCGCGAGCATGCGCCGGAATTCATCAGCTGGCCGGTGTTTGTGCCGCAGGTGATGATGGATGCGGGCATGCTGCGCATCGTTGGCGCGCCGCCGCAGGGGGTGTGGTCAGTGGAGCGTTTTCTGTCGCTGCTGATGGGCGAGGTGCAGCGCCTGCGTGACGACGCCAGCGGCTACGGCCCGAACGGCAAGGGGTTCTTCGGACACGTTGATGTACCCGACGCGGTCGAAGCAGCCTGGCAGCGCCTGATGCAGCTGCCCGGCGTGCAGTCGCGGCTGGGTTAAGCCGTTCCCCAGGATTGGGTGAATCCGATGGTTCCGGCGTGATATCGGTCGCCATGAATGGCGACCCTACAGTATCGTAGGGTGCGCATTCATGCGCACCAGGTTATTCCCGCGTACCGGGCCGTAGGGTGCGCATTCATGCGCACCAGGCACGCCACGCACCGGACTGATCACCGCGTCTGCAAATATACCTGCAAATTCACATACACCGCGTTCAGCAGCGGCGTCGCCACCGCATGGCGCGCGCCGCGCACCAGCAAATCGCCGATGATCTGATCGGCTTCGATATCGTAGCCCTGGGTTAAATCGCGGTACATGGATGAGGTCATCGCCGCATCAGGATTGTTCAGCGTCTCATAAATCTTCGCCGTCACGGCCGGACGCTGTTGGTAGCCATCGGCGGTGATCACCGCCAGCACCTCGGCGAAAATGCCCTGTAGCAGCGCTTCACCACCGGCTGAACGCAGGATGTGCTGCGTATTGCCGCGCGCCACACAACACACCGCACCCAGCGTGCTCAGCAGCAGCCACTTCTCCCACAGCTCACTGATAATGTTATCGGCGAACACGCTGTCAAACTGCGCGTCACGCAGCGCGGCATCCACGCGCGCCAGACGGGCATCGTTGTTGCCGTCCAGCGCGCCGTAGTAAAGCACGTGCAGCGGCGACAGCTGCATCACTTCGCCGTGCTCGCCCAGCGTGGCGTGAATCTTACACAGCCCGCCAATCACCTTGTCACCGAAACGTGCGCGCAGCGTATCAATGTGACGCATACCATTGAGGATCGGCATGATCAGCGTCTGCGCGCCAACCGCCGGGGCGATGTCTTCAATCGCCTGTTCCAGCGCAAAGCTTTTCACCGTCAGGATAATCAGATCGTAATCACCGGTCAGCGTCGCGGCCAGCGCCAGCTGCGGCTGCAGCACCGTGCTGCCTTCCGGCGTTTGCAGCACCAGTCCGGTCTGTTGCAGCTGCTGCTGGCGGCGCTCGCGCACCAGAAAGGTCACATCACGGCCGGCCTGCGCCAGGCGCGCGCCAAAGTACCCGCCGGTGGCACCGGCTCCCACAATCAGAATACGCATGGACTGTTTTCCCGTTAAGCATGAAAGCCTTACCTTAAAGCGCTGCGCGTCGCTGCGCCACACCGCAAATGCGGAAAACCGTGACAATCTCAGCGATGAGCAAAAAAAGCTCAAACTGTTCGTATTAATTCGTACAATGGGTTTATGCTGGGGCACAGCGGCGGGCAATGGTGCCTGCCGGTTTTTTTCGTCAACAGACTAAGGACGCATCATGCCCCGACCCATCCCCCTCGAACGTTATCGCAACATCGGTATCTCCGCGCACATCGATGCCGGTAAAACCACCACCACCGAGCGCATCCTGTTTTACACCGGGATGAGCCACAAGCTGGGTGAAGTGCACGATGGCGCGGCAACCACCGACTGGATGGCGCAGGAGCAGGAGCGCGGCATCACCATCACCTCCGCGGCGGTCAGCTGCTTCTGGCCGGGCATGGACGGCAGGTATGACGCCGCACCGCATCAACATCATCGACACCCCCGGGCACGTGGACTTCACCATTGAGGTGGAGCGCTCCATGCGCGTGCTCGACGGCGCCGTGATGGTGTACGACGCGGTCGGCGGCGTGCAGCCGCAGTCCGAAACCGTCTGGCGCCAGGCCAACAAATACCACGTGCCGCGCCTGGCCTTCGTCAACAAGATGGACCGCCCGGGCGCGGATTTCTTCCGCGTGGTGCAGATGATGAAGGAACGCCTGAAGGCCAATCCGGTGCCGATCGTCATCCCCATGGGCGCCGAAGAGCATTTCACCGGGGTGATGGATCTCATCAAGATGCGCGCCATCTTCTGGGACGACGCCAGCCAGGGCATGAGCTTTAGCTATGCGCCGATTCCGGACGCGCTGCAGGCGCAGGCGGCGGAGTGGCGGGAAAACATGGTCGCTGCGGCGGCAGAAGCCAGCGAAGCGCTGATGGATAAATACCTGGAGCAGGGCGATCTCAGTGAAGACGAGGTGATTGCCGGGCTGCGCCAGCGCACCATCGCCGGCGAGATCCAGCCGATGCTGTGCGGCAGCGCCTTCAAAAACAAAGGCGTGCAGCGCATGCTCGATGCGGTGATCGAACTGATGCCGTCGCCGCTGGACGTGCCGCCGGTCGCCGGCATCAACGAGCGCGGCGAACACGACGAGCGCCATGCTGACGATGAGGAACCGTTCTCGGCGCTGGCGTTCAAGCTGATGAGCGACCCGTACGTCGGCCAGCTGACCTTCGTCCGCGTCTATTCCGGCGTGCTGCGCAAAGGCGACGCGGTGTACAACCCGGTGAAAGGGAAAGGAAAGAGCGCATCGGGCGCATCGTGCAGATGCATGCCAACGATCGCATCGAGGTGGACGAACTGCGCGCCGGCGATATCGCAGCCTGCGTCGGGCTGAAGGACGTCACCACCGGCGACACGCTGTGCGATCCGGATGCGGTCATCACGCTGGAGCGCATGGAGTTCCCCGAGCCGGTGATCTCGCTGGCGATCGAGCCGAAGACCAAGGGCGACCAGGAAAAAATGGGCATCGCGCTGCAGCGGCTGGCGGCAGGAAGATCCGTCGTTCCGCCTGCACACCGACGAGGAGTCCGGCCAGACCATCATCTCCGGGATGGGCGAGCTGCACCTGGAGATCATCGTCGACCGCATGAAGCGCGAGTTCGGCGTCGAGGCCAACATCGGCCGGCCGCAGGTGACCTACCGCGAAACCCTGCGCAAAACGGTGAAAGATGTCGAAGGCAAGTTTGTCCGCCAGTCCGGCGGTAAAGGCCAGTACGGCCACGTGGTGCTGACGCTGGAGCCGCAGGAGGCCGGCAAGCGGCTTCGACTTTGAAGACGCCACCAAGGGCGGCGTGGTGCCGCGCGAGTACATCCCGTCGGTGGAGAAAGGGCTGCGCGAAGCGATGAACAGCGGCGTGCTGGCGGGTTATCCGGTGGTCGACGTGAAAGCGACGCTGACCTTCGGCTCGTACCACGACGTCGACTCCTCGGAAATGGCGTTCCGCATGGCGGCGATCCTTGGCTTCAAAGAGGCAGCGCAGCAGGCGGATCCGGTGATCCTGGAGCCGGTGATGCACGTGGAGGTGGAAACGCCGGAAGAGTACGCCGGTAACATTATGGGCGATCTCTCATCCCGCCGCGGCATGGTGCAGGGCATGGAAGAGCAGTACGGCAGCCAGATTATCCGCGCTGACGTGCCGCTGGCCGAGATGTTTGGCTACGCCACCACGCTGCGCTCGATGTCGCAGGGGCGCGCGACGTACACGATGGAGTTCCCCCACTACGCCGAAGCACCGCGCAACGTCGCAGAGGCGATTATCGCGGCTCGCGCACATTAAGCCCGTTGGCAGCAGGGATGCCGCCGGTTAGTGCTTTATTTACAGCGCCGTCACGCCCAGCGCGGCGGCGTCATCTTCCCAGCGTTTAACCTCGTCAAACCAGTCGCGCTGCGGCACAGAAAAGCCCGCCAGCAGGTTGGCCTTCATCACATCCTTGTAGTCCTCCACATTGGCCAGCTCAAACAGCGTGCTGCGCAGCTTTTCCAGCAGCAGACTGTCGGTTTTCGCTGAGGTTATCAGCGGCAGCGCGGCACACAGCGGGGTTTCGCCGATGATGGCTAAGCCCTGCAGCTCCTGCGGCCGGTATTTGCGCAGCAGCGCCCAGGTGATGCAATCAATCGCGGCGAGGTCGGCCTGTCCGGCGCGCAGCGCGGCCAGCGACTGGCGGTGGCTGCCGCTGAACCGGGTGGTGGCGAAGAATTTGCCGTCCCGGGCCAGCGGCGCGACCACATAGCGCAGCGAATTGTATCCGGAGTGTGAGTCATTGCTGTTGCACACTGCGCGACGGCCGCGGAAATCGGCGAGGCTCAGGTTCTCATCTTCCTGCCGCGCCACCAGCCAGCTGCGATAGCGCAGATCATGGCAGCCAGGCGCATTGGACTGAAACGTGCCCACCAGTTGCACGTCAGGTAATAGCGCGACCAGCGGATAGCCGCAGGTCTGACTCAGCAGCAGATTGTCATCACGCCAGTGTGGCAGCAGGTCGTCGTGCCACTGCACCTCAGCCTGCACGCCGCGCTTCGCCAGCAGCTGCGTCAGCACTGAGGTCATGGCCAGCGTGCTCGGGTGGTCGATGTCGTACATCGGTAAAGAGATGATGTGCATTCTGTGCGTCCTTGTGGTGTCCCGGGTGGGCGTTAACGTCGATCGGCTGACGCCAGAAGCGCTTCATCCATTCGCCGTAACCGGCAACGCGAAAACCCTGATTACGCTGATAGTAGCCGTCGCGGTAGAGCAAATAGACTTTGCGCAGACCGTACCAGGGTAAACCGGGCAGATCGTGATGTACAGAATGATAGTTGAGATTCAGGAACAGCAGGCGCCATGGCCAGGCCGCTTCGTTATTCACCGAGCGCGCCAGCGGCACCTCATCGGCACGATGTTCGTAAAATGAGCGCACCTTGGTCAGCATCAGCGCCGGATAGCTCACCGCCAGCACCAGCCACAGCGGGGAAAAGCCGTGCAGGCTGAGCCAGTAAAACAGTCCGGCCAGCAGTAGCAGGTGCACCAGCCACATCATCATCGCCGGCACGTCGCGCTGCACCACGCTTTGCGTCAGCGCGCGCAGCGTGGCGAGGATATCCAGCAGCGGTCCCAGCAGCAGACGTCCCGGAAAGGTATTACGCAGATGGATAACGCGCTGTTGCCAGGGTTTGAGCCGAGCCCAGTGCGCCGGCGACAGATAATAGGTTTCCGGATCATCATGCGGATCGGTCAGGGTGTGGTTGCGGTGATGCGCCAGATGCGAATCCCGGTACAGACCATACGGATACCACACCGCCAGCGGCAGCGTGCCAAACAGCTGATTAAGGCGCGGCAGGCGCGTCGGATGGCCATGAATCAGCTCATGCTGCAGCGACAAATACCAGGTGGTGAACAGGATCAGCAGCAGCGTGGCGAGGGGCAGGCCCAGCGTTTGCCAGTACAGCACGCTGGCGAACCAGCCGCTATAAACGGTAATGATTAACAGCCAGGTCGGCAATTCGCTGCGCCAGAGCCAGCTGCGCGCCAGCT
Source organism: Enterobacterales bacterium (assembly GCA_039593635.1). Classification (GTDB taxonomy): domain Bacteria; phylum Pseudomonadota; class Gammaproteobacteria; order Enterobacterales; family Enterobacteriaceae; genus Enterobacter. Next base: position 887,830 of record JBCNOW010000027.1, on the reverse strand, counting down.
GATGCACCACTTCACGCTGTTGCGCACTGAGGTAGGCGGAGGTTCCTTTGACCATGTTCATGTATTCAGTCAGCGAGACGGGAAAAGATGCGCTCACGATGCGCGATACGCGTGATAAACACAAAGACGGAAAATTGCTTTGTTATGCAAAAAAGTTGAAGAAGCGCGCGAAAACTATTGGCTATCAGTCCTCTTCGCACAGGCGTAACCTTACCTCATCGAATTCTGATTGATGACGCCGGCGCCGTTCTGGCCCGCGAGGAGCATTTAGCATGAAAAAAATTGGCTTTTTATCTTTTGGTCACTGGACCCCGTCACCACACTCGGCCACCCGTTCGGCGCAGGATGTGCTGCTGCAGTCGATTGACCTGGCCGTCGCCGCCGAAGAACTGGGTGCCGACGGTGCCTATTTCCGCGTACACCACTTTGCCCGCCAGCTGAGTTCACCGTTTCCTCTGCTGGCGGCGGTCGGTGCCAAAACCAGCCGCATCGAGATTGGTACCGGTGTGATCGACATGCGTTACGAAAATCCGCTGTATATGGCGGAAGACGCCGGGGCAGCGGACCTGATCGCCAACGGCCGTTTGCAGCTCGGCCTGAGCCGTGGCTCGCCGGAGCAGGTGATTGAAGGCTACCGCTACTTTGGCTTTAATCCGCGCGAAGGGGAAACCGATGCGGATATGGGACGTCGTCACACCGAAGAGCTGCTGGAAGTGCTGCGTGGCGAAGGGTTTGCCAAACCCAATCCGCAGCCGATGTTCCCGAATCCACCGGGGCTGCTGCGCCTGGAGCCATATTCCGAAGGCCTGCGCGAGCGTATCTGGTGGGGCTCTGGCTCGAACGCCACATCGATCTGGGCAGCCCAGCTGGGGATGAATTTGCAGAGTTCGACGCTGAAGGATGACGAGACCGGCGAACCGTTCCATGTGCAGCAGGCGAAGCAGATTCGCGCCTATAAAGAAGCCTGGCAGGCGGCAGGGCATCAGCGTGCACCGCGCGTGTCGGTCAGCCGCAGTATTTTTGCCCTGATGAACGACACCGATCGCGCTTACTTCGGTCGCGGCGGACAGGAGCAGGATTCCGTCGGGTTCCTCGATGAGAAAACCCGCGCCATCTTTGGGCGTAGCTATGCCGCAGAGCCGGAGCAGCTGATTAAACAGCTGGCACAGGATGAAGCGATTGCGGAAGCCGATACCCTGTTGCTGACCATCCCTAATCAGCTTGGCGTGGATTATTGTGCGCACGTGATCGACAGCATTCTGACCCACGTCGCGCCAGAGCTCGGCTGGCGTTAAGCCACAGTGCGCAGGGAAGCGCACAATTATTGCGCGATAAATCGCGCCGCGACCAGGTGCGCATAAATGCGCACCCTGGGAAATTCAGCAAAGGCTTTAACCCGTTTTAGATTCTGTAGGGTCGCCATTCATGGCGACCAACTATTGCCCGATAAATCGCGCCGCTAACAGCCATTAATCCACGCCCAGCTCCCACCACAGCTTATCCAGCGCATAATAACGGTCGCGCTGCGCCTCTGGCTGGTTCAGGTCGCGCTTCCACGGTTTGGCGAGAATGTAGTGCAGATTCTTCACCTCATCGTCATGCCATAAGCCGGCATGCTGGAACGGCAGGGTTTTCAGCGCGTTGTAGATGTACGGCAGCGGCAGCCAGCGCCCGGCAAACACTTCATTGAGCAAATCCTGTTCGGAGAACGGATAACGGCGCAGGTCGTCAATCTCAGCCACTTTCTGCTGCAGCCAGTCGAATACCGCCTGATCCGGCTGCAGCACCAGAAAGCCGCCGTTGAGATAGTTATCAAGATCGGCGGGAGGCGTCTCACCGCGCGCCTGCCAGGTGTAGTGACAATGCTCTGGCTGCCAACTGTCTGGATAGCTGGCGATTTGATTCGGGTTGCAGCGGCAGGCGTGACAGGCCGCCAGCGCATGCTTGCCGAGGTCAAGCGTAAACAGCTCATCCATGTTGCGCAGCACCAGCATATCGGCATCAAGAAACACCACGCGCTCGCAGCCGGTCAGCTCCCAGGCGCGCAGCTTGCTCCATACTTCACCAAACTGTGCCGAGGCATAATGCTGCTCCAGCGCGGCGTCCGGCATCAGCGGCTGGACCGGATGGATCACGCAGCCCAGCGCCTGTAATGCTTCGCGCATGCTCAGGTCGATGGCATCGGTGACCATCACAATCAGCGGCCAGCGCGTTTCGCTGCGTTTGAGTGAGCGATGCAGCGCTTTCACCCCGACATAATATTCCGGCTGCGTTAACAGCGTTACCCAGGCGTACATAAATTCTCCCCATCAAACTCAATCAAACAAAGCCGTGACATAGTCATTGCTAAAGCGGTGCGTCGGATCCAGCTGTTCACGCACTGCACGAAACGCATCCCACTGCGGATAGATGGCGCGCCACTGATAGCGCTGCGGATCATAATATTTACCCCAGTGCGGACGTCCGCCTTCTGCCGCCAGCAGTTTTTCCACTTCGGTGAGGAAATGCAGTCCGTCCTGCGACAGCGAGCCGTCATCCGCGTAATACACCACGAAACCAAAAAAGCAGGTCGGCTGCTGATGCGCCGGGCTCATCCACGCCTGCGAAGCGCCGGTGCAGCGCAGGATGATGGGATAGTGCATGTGCGGACGATTCTGTGCGTACCAGGCTTTGATCTTGCTGATAATTTCCGGCGTTTTGGCCAGCGGCACGCCAATCTCAACGTTGATTTGCGGTACGGCGATGCCACGACAAAACAGCTGGTAGATATCGCCGCTGATGTCGGTGAAATCACGGAAGCGGGTGACGGTACGAAACTGTTTGCCGCCTTTGCCGTGAATCTGCGTGTCGCGATGCATGTGTTCCAGCGTCTGATCGATGGTGTCGTTCAGGCTGCTGTCGGCCTGATCGCCGTGCTCAATCACTTCGCGCTGATGGTCGTACCATGCCTGGCTGTCCTCGGCAGTGGCGACATCGGCGTTCCAGACATGCATCAGGTTGTCATCGACAAACCACCAGGCTTTGCTGAGTTCGTGCTGCTCATTCCACGTCAGCAAATCCTGTTCCAGTGAATCGGCAGACGCGGCGAATTTATGGCAGGTAAACAGGCGAAATGGCTGAGTACGCAACGTAATGGCGGTGACGATGCCGAGCGCGCCAAGTGACACCATCGCCGCCGGGAAATCAGCGTCACCGCGCTGAAACTCGCGCACGCTGCCATCGGCCAGCACCATGCGGATATGCAGCGCTTCGTCCGCCAGCGAACTCTGTGCCAGGCCCTGACCGTGGGTGCCGGTTGCCAGCGCGCCTGCCAGCGTCTGCACCGCAATCACGCCGGGCGAGGAGGCGAGCATGCGATCCATCTTTGTCAGGCTGTCATACACCTGCTGCAGCGGCGTGCCCGCGGCAAACGTGACGCTCTCTTCATCCTGAGCGAGGATGCCGCGCAGCGCACTGAGATCCAGCAGTACGTCCTGCGGCTGTACGCACAGCATGCGACCGGGCGACAAACGGCTGCCGAGCACGCGCACTTTGCCGTGCGAGTCGCGCAACAGCTGTTGCAGCTCGGCTTCACTGCGCGGCTGATGCAACTGCTGGCGCTGGCCAACTACCGAATTCTGCGCCCAGTTCCAGAGCGCAGGCGTGTCATCGGTATGTTGCGTGTTGCGTAACGGATAGAGGAGAGCATCTTTCTTCACTACAGCGTTCCTTAATCTGAGGTCTGTCACGGTCCCGGTTATTTGATCAAGCGTAGACCATCACAGCGAACCCGCAGATTACGGGGCTTTGCGGATATAGCGCAGCGTGGCCGTCACCGCCAGCTGACGGTTGCGGCGAATACTGTCCTCTTCACTGTCGTGGGGGGTAAACAGCGTGTGGAAGGTGTAGCGGTTGGAGACGTGATGCACACAAATACTGCTGAGCAGGCGGTGTACGTCCACGGTATCCAGGCCGTCGATAAAGATGCCCTGACGCTGGCCGCGGGACAGGATGTCATCCAGCAAATCGAGGGTACTTTTGTTCATCGCTTTGATGCGCTCAGACTGCATGATGTAACGCCCGCGCAGCAGGTTTTCTGTACACACCAGGCGCATAAAATCGGGATGCGTGACGTGATAGTCAAAACTGGCTTCCACCAGTTTGATCATCGCCTCTTCCGGCTCCAGCGTAGTAAGATTCAGGCCGGTTTCATGCTGGCGGATCGCCTGATACACCTGCTCCAGCACCTCAATATACAGCTTCTCTTTGTTGATGAAGTGATACACCACCATGCGCTTGGTGGTCTGTGCCAGTTCAGCAATCTGCTCCATTCGCGCGCCCTGCATACCGTATTCGGCGAAGGTTTGCAGCGCACCCGCGAGGATGCGTTTTTTCAACCCTTCCGGGTCATTTTTACGTTTGGGTGTGGTATCCGACATAGCGCTCAATAACGGTCAATCAAACAGGCATGGTAGCACAGCCGCCCGGGGCCTTTTGGCGCGATGAGCGGCGGCATGGCTTTATTCATTTCAGGAATAGCATTCCTGGATAAATCATAATGCTGGAATAAGCAACTGCGTATACTGCGCGTATCTGTCGATCACGGCAGCTTATTTTGACTCGCGTAATAATAACACTCAGGAAATAATTTATGCACACACGCTTTGTATCAGCCAAAAATAAATTGTTGTTAACTGTCGGCGCGTTACTGGTTGCCGGCAGCGTGGTCGCGCCGTTTTCAGTGGCGCAGGCAGCGGATAAAACCGCGGTGAAGGTCGGTATCATGAGCGGCGAGGACGAAGACGTCTGGCGTGAAGTGATAAAACAGGCAGCCGCGAAAGGGCTGACGGTGAAGACCGTGATTTTCAATGATTATAATCAGCCCAACGAAGCGTTACAGAATGGTGAAGTGGATGCCAATGCCTTCCAGCATCAGCCGTTCCTGAATAATCAAATCAAGGTCAATCATTACGATATCGTGCGCGTCGGCGATACCGCCGTCTGGCCGATCGGTCTCTATTCGAAGAAAGTGAAAAGCGCCGCCGCTCTGAAAGAGGGAGCGGTAATCGGCGTGCCTAACGATCCGTCGAACGAGGCGCGCGGTCTGGTGCTGCTGCAGCAACAGGGGCTGATCAAACTCAAACCGGGCGTCGGCATTGCCGCCACCACGGCCGACATCACTGACAATCCCCATCACCTGAAAATCAAAGAGCTGGATTCCGGCATCATTGGTCGCTCGGTGCCGGATCTTGATGCAGCAGTGGTCAATACCGACTGGGCGCTGAAAAGCGGCCTGACCGCGTCGGATCGTATCGCGCAGGAGCCGGTGAAAGACAATCCGTACAACAACTTTATCGCGGTGAAAAAAGAGAACGCCAGCGCCCCGTGGGTGAAAACCCTGGTGGCATCGTACCAGAACGATGCCGTCAAAACGGTGTTCGACAAGGTCTACAAAGGCACGGGCGAAACCGCCTGGTAAGGAGCCCATCCATGACGCTATTTTCCGAGGCCACCGTGCCCCTGACCGCCGTGGCGCGCGGCGTGATCGAAGAGGCAACAGTACACGATCGCGTGGCGCAGCACAGCAACGTGGTGCGTTTGCAGGGCGTGTCGCGCCGTTTCGGCCAGACACAGGCGCTGCGCAATGTCTCACTGACGGTGCAAAAAGGCGAAATCCTTGGCCTGATTGGGCGCAGCGGCGCCGGAAAATCGACGCTGATTCGCTGTCTCAACGGGCTGGAGCAGCCCGACGAAGGCGTAATCGAGATTGAAGGGCGGGGTATTACCGGTCTGTCGGAACAGCAGCTGCAGGCGGTGCGCAGTCGCGTCGGCATGGTGTTTCAGCACTTCAATCTGCTGTCGGCAAAAACCGTGGCGCAGAATGTGGCGCTGCCGCTGAAAATAGCTGGCATGGAAAAGACACAGCGCAACCAGCGCGTAGCGGAACTGCTGGCGCTGGTGGGGTTGAGCGACAAGGCCGGACACTATCCGGCAGCGCTTTCCGGCGGACAAAAACAGCGTGTCGGTATTGCCCGCGCGCTGGCCGCCAGCCCGGCGCTGCTGCTGTGTGACGAAGCCACGTCAGCGCTCGATCCGGAAACCACCCGCTCGATTCTCGCACTGCTGAAATCGCTCAATCAGCAGCTTGGTATCACCATTCTGCTGATCACGCATGAGATGGAGGTGATTAAATCCGTGGCGCATCGCGTGGCCGTCATCGACGCCGGGGAGATTGTCGAGCAGGGCCCGGTGTGGCAGGTGTTCGCCCATCCGCAATCCGCGCTGACGCGCACGCTGCTGCGCGGACTGCTGCCGCAGCTGCCGGAAAATCTCGCAGCGCGGCTAAGCGAACAGCGTGAAGGTGAGGCGATCTATAGCGTTCACTTTGCTGGTGTGGCGGCGCAGGGGGATTTGCTGACGCAGTTTGCCAGCGCTCTGCCGGGTAAATTTCGCCTGCTGCAGGGGGGCATCGACCACATTCAGCACTACGCGGTAGTGCGTTTCTTTATTGCGCTCCCGGCTGCCAACGCGGCCGATGAGTATCAGGTTCTCAGCTGGCTGCGTGCGCAGCAGGCACAGGTGGAGTTGGTCGGTTATGTCGCCAGTGATGATTGATTTACTGCTCAACGCGTTGGGTGAAACGCTGCTGATGACGGCGGTGGCCGGCCTGTTTTCGCTGCTGGCCGGATTACCGCTGGGACTGATTCTGGTGACCACCAGCCCCGGCGGCATTGCTGAAAACCGGAGCATCAATCGTCTGCTGGGCGTAGTGATCAACGGCTTTCGCTCGCTGCCGTTCATTATTCTGCTGGTGGCGCTGATTCCCTTTACCCGTCTGCTGGTCGGCACCTCTCTGGGCACCTGGGCCGCAATTGTACCGTTATCGATCACCGCCACGCCGTATTTTGCCCGGGTAGCGGAAGTTTCACTGCGCGATGTCGATCGCGGGCTGATTGATGCGGTGCGTGCCATGGGTGCCAGCAAATTACGTATTGTCTGGGAGGTGCTGATTCCTGAAGCGCTGCCGGGCATTCTTTCTGGTTTTGTCGTCACGCTGGTGGCGCTGATCGGCGCCTCGGCAATGGCGGGTGCCATCGGGGCGGGCGGCCTGGGCGATCTGGCGATTCGCTACGGTTATCAGCGTTTTGACACTGCGGTGATGGTGGCGGTGATCGCCGTACTGATCGTGCTGGTGTGCGGTATCCAGTGGCTCGGCGATCGGCTGGTGCAGCGCATTGACAGGCGGCACTGAGAAAAACGTCTGCGCCAGTACGCTCTCCTGCAGACAAATGCTTCGCATCAGGCGCTGGCGGTGAATATTGTACAAAAACTCAACAGACCCCTGTTAAAGGGGCCTATGGGTTAATCAGCAATTCATCCATCCTGGGCAGCAGGTAAAGACAGTTAATTCTGATGGAATGAATGATTAAAAGTCGTATTGCAGGCTTAAACGGTTCTGCCAGAAATGCGAATCATATAGCGGTGATGTCTGCACCCCAGCGAAATCGGTCAGGCTCAACCCTTTCAGCATGCCACTGAAACTCCAGGTGAAATACACCAGATATTCCGACTGATTAATGCTGGCCGAAGCCGGTGACGGTTTCAGATCCATAAACGAATACTGCGTCCCCAGAGACAGGTTTTCATTCATCACGTAATTCAGATTGGTCATATATGCATTGCCGCTTCCCAGATCCTGAGTACTGGTGAAGAACGGTTGCGCAAAGTAAGGACCCGACGAAGTGTTGTGCGCGTAAGGCGTCACCAGCGAACCGTTGTTCCAGCTATTGCCGCTGGCGGCGATGTGGTCATAGCCCAGCTTCCAGCTCAGGGCTGGAGTCAGGGTCAGCGCCAGTTGGGCACCGTAAGAGGTACTGTTCACTTCACCAGCCAGCGCTTTGCCCAGGCTGGTGCCGCGAATAAATTGCACGCCAAAATCCGGCTGGAACAGCGCATCCTGCCATTGTAAATGGCTCTCGCCATACACCAGGCGGGTATAATCGGCATACTCCTGATACCACAACTGGCCGGTGAGTTTTTTGCCGTCCCACTGCGTACCGCGACCACCACCCAACGCCCACATGCCGTTAGTGCGTTCATCCACATCGGTATAGGCCGTGGTATTCAGGAATTGATCGTCACCCCACGGTTTATAACGCCAGACTTTGGTGGCATGCAGATAATTGGTGCTGTCGCCGTAATTCGCATCTACACCACGGAACAAAATAGGCGTAATACGCCAGTCGTAATCACCGACAAAAGGAATATTGATTCGTTGATCACCGGCAGTAATTTTAAAATCATCCAGCTGCCAGCTTAAATAAGCCTCACCAACGTTAGTTTGATTATCACCAATATCGCTGATGGTATGAGCTTCATCCGGATGGTCAATCCCGCGCAGGAAAATACCGCTGACACCGGCACGGAAACCATAAAACGGCGCGGTTTCATATTTTATATCACCACCGTAGCTCAGGGTGTCCTGATTAAAACCTTTAGAAAAATACGCGTTGTGCGTTGAATAATACAACGTGCGCAAACTGCCGCTCACGGTACCGCAGGTGAAAATATCGGTGAAGCTATTTACACCACTCGCACCGTACTGACAATCGCTGATATTGCTCTGTGTCGCCGCCAGTGCAGCTGGAACAAGCGGGAAAAACAGCGCAGCAAGACACGCACCACTTAGTGTTTTTAATTGCATAATCCCAAGCCTCGTCACTTTTTGAAAAGAGCAAAGCAGTGCCACCCGCACAATAAATGTACGGTCGGTGGCATGCTTTGCCGTAAAAATTTTTTTTTTTATTATTGATTAATTACTTATGCCGGCTATTTTCACATCCGGCAATGTATCGCGTACTTCCCAGCCACGTAATTTTCCAGGATTCAGTAAATTATACGGATCGCAGGCACGTTTCATTGCCACAACATCTGCCCGCACCATGCCTTGTTTACCATCTTCAATATGAATAACGTGCGGGTTATTAATTTTCACCCCGTTATCACGATAAATATCCATAATGGCGTTCAGACGTTCTTCATCGCTATATCGCACCAGCGGCAACCCGCTACAGGTCAGCGTGCCGTTCATATCGCGCAGAAACTCAATATGCGACATCACCTCATCTGATAATTGTGCTTCCATCGCCAGCGCCTGCTGATGATAATTTTCCGGCGCATAGGCAGTTTGCAAATAGGTCAGGGTCTTATCGACCTTCAGTGCCTGCAACGTGGTGTGGTTCCAGCAATATTCAATCAACGAATGACCGTGATTCTCACCCTCAGCAAAATGCAGCGCGTTGCGGCCATCATGCTGCGTCAGCAATGATGGCATTAGTCGGTCGCTCTCCACCCCGACCACCGAAATCACGCCATGCTGCCCCGCTATGCCCGCATCGGCGAGATCGGTGAAGTAATCCAGCACCGGCGCCGCCATCACCGCCACCTGACGCTTCACCAGCCCTGGCGATTTCGCCAGCGCATCGGCAAAGGCCATCGCTGCCGGGAAGCTGGCAAAGGTGTCGAGACGTTCAATCCAGTCGTGACGCGGAGCCAGCGCCAGCTCAATCTCCAGCACAATACCGTTGCTGCCGTAAGCATGATGCAGCAGTAAGGCGTCAGGCGCCTGCAGAGTCAGGATGCATGGCGTCTTTTCCATCGTCATCAGCTTCACTGACAACACATTGCCGGGGGCCGCCAGCGGGCCATAGTTGATGGAACCCACGCCACCAAAACCACCGCCAAACAGACCGCCGAGCGTCGCCAGCTTCCAGGTGGAGGGCATACAACGCAGCTCCCAGCCGAGTGGTCGGGTATGGGCTTCCAGGTCACCGAGACGAATCCCGGCCTGCGCGCGCACCGTGCCTTGCCCCATGCTCACCACAGCGTTCAGTCTGGTCATATCGACCATCACCCCGCCCTCCAGCGGGATCAACTGACCATAGTTACCGGTGCCGCCCCCGCGCAGATTGAGCGGGATGCGACGGGCCGCACAGGCAGCCACCACTGACACCAGTTCCTGTTCATCACGCGGGCGCACTGCCAGCTCAGCAAATTTCTCTTCCAGTTGCGGTTTCAACACCGGGCTGAACCAGTGAAAATCGCGCGACAGGCGTTTGACCTTAGGCGCATCTTTAATCCAGTCCAGCTCAGGCAGCGCTGCGACCAGCGCCGCCAGTACAGACTGACGATCGGAATCAGACATCTTTCTTTCCTGTTGTTGAGGTATCAGGTCGGGGTAAGTTCGCTCTCGTGCCAGGCCGCCAATACGCGGCGCGTTAGCCACGACATCAGGGCAAACAGCAGGAACCCCGCCAGGGAAATCAGTAACAGCGCGGCAAACATCAGCGGAATATTGAGCTGATAACCGGCCTGTAAAATCTGGTAGGCCAGCCCGGTGTCGGTACCACCCGTACCGGCGACGAACTCCGCCACCACTGCGCCAATCAGCGACAAGCCGCTGGAGATACGCAGCGCACCGAAAAAGTACGGCAATGCCGAAGGAATGCGCAGGCGCAGTAAAATCTGCAACCGCGACGCATGGTTAAGTTTGAAGTAACTTAACAGGCCCGGCGAGACACTGCGCAGCCCCTGAGTGGTATTGGAGATGATGGGAAACACCGCCATCAGCGTGGCACACACCACCAGCGACATAGTGGTATCTTTCACCCAGATGATGATCAGCGGGGCAATCGCCACAATCGGCGTCACCTGCAAAAACACGATGTAGGGAAACAACGCACTTTCGATAAAGCGGTTCTGCACCAGCAAAAACGCCATGACCGAGCCAATCACAATCGCCACCAGAAAGGAGATCACAGTGATTTTCAGGGTGTAGAGCAGCGACATAAACAGCGTCGGGAAGTTCTGCACCAGGCTTTGTGCCACCACCTGCGGCGACGGCACCAGGAAGGCGGGCACCTTCAGCGCCGTCACCAGGAACTGCCACAGCAACAGCAGCACAATGGCAAACAGCGCCGGGAACAGACACTGCTGAAATTTACGCTGCGCGGCTAAGGGCTTTTTCATCATTTGCTCTCCTGACTGGCAGCAAACAGACCGCGCTGCAACTGCTGGGCATACTGGGTAAATTGCTGGCTGACGCGAAACTCATCATCACGCGGGAATGGCGCATCAATGCTGATGTCATCCACCACGCGGCCCGGCCGTGCCGCCATCATGATCACGCGCTGCGACAGGAATACCGCTTCCTGAATCGAGTGGGTGACAAACACCACCGTCAGCTTCTGCTCCTGCCACAGCTGCAGCAGATCGCTATCCAGTTTGTTACGGGTGATCTCATCCAGTGCACCGAAGGGTTCATCCATCAGCAGCACTTTCGGGCGCGTCACCAGGCCACGGGCAATCGACACACGCATCTGCATTCCCCCGGACAGCTCACGTGGCAGCACATGGCCAAACTGCCCCAGCCCCACCAGATCAAGGATTTCGCGCACGCGGGTATCGGCTTCGGCCCGCGGCACACCGGACAAGTCGAGGGGCAGGCGCACATTTTTATGTACGTTGCTCCACGGCATCAGCGTCGCCTCCTGAAAAACGAACGATAACGGCAGATCACGCTGTTTTTCCCGACGATCGCGACGGAAAAGCATCAGTTTTCCATCGCTCGACTCTATCAGCCCGGCGATCATTTTTAACAAGGTACTTTTGCCACAGCCGGACGGACCGAGCAGCGAGACAAATTCGCCCTGGCGAATTGTCAGGTCCACCGGCAGCAACGCACGCGTACCATTCGGATAAATTTTCTCCGCAGAGAGCACTTCAATCGCCGGGGGTGCCGCATGCAGCGGCACCGCTTGCACATCATTGCTCATCAGGGTCAGTCGGCTGGCGACATTCATGGCATGACCTTCACGTCTTCAATGAATTTCAGGGTGTAGCTGCCGTCAAACGGTACTTTCACTGGATCGATCAGCTTGTTGTCCACCAGCAACTGCCAGGTCTGCTTCAGACGCGGTACGGTCATAATGCCGATACCGCCGGTCTGCGCATCGCCGCCTGTCAGCATCTGATACTTCTTCATCTGGGCGATGCCGAAGGCGATCTGTTCGTCGGTCATCTGCGGGTTTTCTTTCTTAATCAGCGTGTTGCCCGGTGCCGGATTCTCCAGGTAGTTTTTCCAGCCCTGCATCGAGGCTTTAACAAAAGCCGCGACCGCCTGCGGACGTTTCTCGATGGTCGATTTCATGCACACGATGCTGTTGCCGTATGGTGGGTAGCCCCAGTCGCTGATCGGGTAGACGTTGGCCTGCGCCCCGGCTTTCTGCACCGCAAAAGGTTCGGAGGTCACGTAGCCCTGCTGTACCAGGGTTTTATCCGCGAGGAACGGCTGCACGCTGAAGGTATACGGGCGCACGCGGGCGTTTTTCAGGTTGAGAACGCTCTGCGCCCACGGCCAGTAGGAGGTATAGGCTTCGGCGGCTAACAGGAAGGTTTTACCCTGCAAATCGGCCTGGCTTTTCACATCCGGGTGGGTGATAAACACAATCGCCGAATGCTGGAAGGTGGTGGCAACCGGTACAGCTTCCACGCCCTGCTGCCAGGATTCCAGCGCCTGCATGTTATCGCTGATGATGCAGTCGGCCTGGCCTGCCGCCATCAACTGCATGGTGTGCACCTGCGGACCTCCCATTTTGATGGTGACGTCCAGACCGGCATCACGGTACAGATTCTGTGCCTGGGCCTGATAAAAACCGCCATGCTCGGCCTGAGCATACCAGTTGGTCATAAATGTAAATTTCTCGGCAGCCATTCCCTGGGCCGACAGGGCCATGGAAAGCGCGGCGACAATGCTCAATGTTTGTTTCATAGCCGATCCCCGAATTAGCGCGGTGGTAATAATGATGCTGCGTCGTTTTGGTCTAATACTTTGCCCTGCCACTGCCCTGTGCCCCACGCCGGTTCAGCGCGTGTTACCCATGTCATCTGATGCACTTCGGTAATCACCTGCGCCCAGCTGGTCGCCAGTGAATCCAGAATCGCATCCCCCTGCTCTTTGGTTGACGGGCGCGGATCGCCGATCACACCGCTCGGGCCAAAGTCATATGACGCCCATGCCGCCATCGGACGGGTGCGGGAGAGCGTCGGGCACGGGAATGCCGGTGGATAGTTGGCGACTGCTTTGTCCATCTGCACAGTATCCGGTGCCAACGCCAGCATTAGCGCGGTTTCGGCATGACCGGCGTGCATCGCCATCTGACGTTCCTGCTCGTCCATAAAACTTTCGGCGCAGTTCGGCACTTTGAAGGTGTCCTGCATGATGATGATCATGTCGCCGTGACGCAGGCGCAGTTCGCGCGCTGCCATCTGCAACGGCTGCGGCTGACCACCATGGCCGTTGACCATCAGGAACTTACGGAAACCGGCGCGGTACAGCGATTCGCCAATCTCCAGAATGGTGTGCAGCAGCGTCTCACCAGTTAGCGTCAGAGTGCCGGGGAAATGCAGATGCTCGTCCGATTTGCCATATGTGATGGGCGGAATGGCGTAGGCCGGGATCGTTGCCGGTAAACGTGCCAGTGCATGGCCGACTACCCCGGAGGAGATCACGCTATCCACCGCACACGGCAGATGCGGGCCATGCTGCTCAATCGCCCCGGTCGGCAGCACAATCACTGTGTTGGTTTTGTCGTCCAACGTGGCGATATCGGTCCAGCTCAGATACGGCAAAAAGCGGTTTGCCGGAATATAACCATGTAACATCTTGCTTCCTCGTGTTATTGCGGCAACCACGCCGTCGCTTCAACTTCAATTAAGACATCCGGGCTGGGCAGCATTTCACTCACCTGAACCACGGTAGAAACCGGTGGCGTATCGGGGTAAAACAACTTGCGCACCCGGCTGTAGTGCGGAAAGTGATCCAGATTGCGGAAGTACTGCACCAGTTTGATCACGTCGCTCATCTGGCCGCCCGCGCTCTCAATGGTGGTGCGGATGCTCTCCAGCACATACCAGCTTTGCGCCAGGATCGGCCCTTCTTTGATATCGGTGGAGAACTCACCGGTGCGCCCCAGCAGTTGCTGCGCCCCGGCGGGGATATCGTCGTAACCGCGCACAATCAGTGCGGTTTGTGGGTTCACCGGGATAATGCCGGAGAGAAAGATAAAATCGCCCGCGCGTCGCCACGCGGCATACTTCGCCAGCGGTTTACCCGCCCCAGCTTCAAGTGTCATTGCGGAATTCCCCATAACAGATCCCCTGTTTCAACCGATAGCGACTGCGGCTACGCAGTGGCCAGCTTGCCGCCTCGGCTGCAGGGAAAATGACAAAATCGTTAGCCAACACATTTGCACCATCATGCAACGCCGTACGCTGACAAATCAGTGCCGATGCTTCATCAAAGGCCATACCCAACTGCGCACTCAGCAGGCCGCTGAACAGCGTGTCGAGCGGGTCGTAGCTGCCGACCGGACAGAACGCGTCCTGCACGTTATCCGCCCCTAACAGCAAGGGGATGCCGCGCGCCTGCGCCTCTTTAATCAGCGTTAAACCGCGCTGACGTGGGGTGCGTCCCGGCACTGCGTCCTGTAACAGCAGGTTGGTCAGCGGCAGCGCAATCAGGGTGACGCGATGTTGCGCCAGCACCTCAAGGATGGCCTCGCCGTCTTCCTGCTGCGCCAGGGCACAACCGTGGCTACAGGTAATGCGTCCGTTAAACGAATACTGCCGCAAATAGCACGCCAGCCAGCGCAAGCCCTGCGCATCGTGGCTCAGTTCTTCGTCGATATGCAGATCGATATCCAGCTGCCAGCGTTCCGCCGCCTGCAATAAATGGGTAAACGCCTGGGCATCCCAGTTGCTGCTGTGAATAAAGCCCCCGAGCAGCGCACCACTGGCGGCCACCTGGGCGGCGATATGATCCGCCTGGGCGGCATCAGCAAAAAAGGTCACCGGGGCCAGCGCGACACGTTCAATGGTGCACAGCGGATGCTGCAACTCACCCACAACCTGCCATGCCAGCGGGGCATCGGCAGCAAACCAGTCGATGTGGGTGCGCAGCAGACCCACACCGGCCTCCACCGCCCAGCTCAGCGCCTGGCTGGCACGCTGCCGCAGGTCGTCCGCACTCCAGCGCGCCCGGTCCTGATGCATGGCGGCGATGGCTGCCAGCAGGCCCGGCTGTTGGGGCGGACTGCGCTGCGCGGTGAAGGTTTTATCGAGATGCGCGTGGGGTTCAATCAGCGCTGGCAGCACCAGTGCACCATTGAGCGCCAGATAGCCACTAACATTCCGATCCGGCTCGATCCGGGTGCCCTCTTCGCGGAAATGCAAGGTTGCCAGCACCGGTTGATCGCCATCCATCGGCCACTCTTGCGGCAGCAACCAGCGGGGTAAACGCGCACCTGTTGCGCCCGGATACGCGCTCACAGGTCGAGTACCAGGACTGGGGAACGGGCACGCGAACAGCACAGCACGATGCAATCATTGGCTGTGCGCTCTGTCTGGCTCAACACTTCATCGCGATGATCTGGCTCACCATGCAGCACACCGGTAATGCAGGCTCCGCACATCCCCTGTTCGCAGGAGAGTTCAATGTCGATCCCGGCACGCTCCAGCACCTCCGCAATACTTTCATCAGCATTGATGGTGTAACGCGCCCCGCTCGAGGCGATTTCTACCGTGAACGTGTCGCCAGCAACCGATTGCGTGGCAGCACTGGCTTTGAATTTTTCACTGTACAATTGATCAGCGCGCCAGCCGTATTTCAGCGCTAACTGATGCAGATGGTCCATAAAACCCGCCGGGCCACAGCTCACCAACACGCTGTCGTGCGACTGTTTAAGATCGGCCGGGACATGCTGACGCAGACTGTCACCTTCGCTGCTGTAATGCAGCACCACGCTCGCGCCAAGTTGCTCCAGCCGCGCGCTGAACGGCAGTTCATCATGGCGTTTGAGAAACAGATGCAGCGTGAAATCGGCACCCTGCACCGCCAGCTGTTCCGCCATTACCAGCAGCGGCGTCAGGCCAATACCGGCGGCAAACAGCAGCGTGCGCGGTGCCTGCGGCAAGGGAAAATGGTTGCGTGGAGCGGAGATGGTTAAGCTCGCCCCGGTCTGCACCTGATGGTGCAGCCAGCGAGAGCCGCCGCCCGATGCCTGATCGAGACGGACGCAAATTTGGTAGTGCCCCGCCCCGGCAACGGAGCAGAGCGAATACTGCCGCTTGCCGCAGTCGGGAATGGTCACATCAATATGAGCACCGGGAGTGAACGCCGGTAGTGGATGACCACTGGCAGACGCCAGGGTCAGTAGTACATTGCCAGCACCGTTGAACTGCTTTGCGATGACGGTGACAGCCAGATTCTCTGCCTGCTTCATGATAATCCTGCATACCACGGACACGTCATCAGCCGGAAGGCCGCGCGTAGTCTCGTTTTTATCGTGATTGTGATTATTATGTTGCCCGCGTGTAAACGTCCATCCGTTTAATTCGCACGAAGTGTTGCAAAAAAGAGAACGCCATTATGTTTGCCTTCTCCCGGTAGCTGATCTATTTCACCGAGGTGGTCCCCAGGGTTCACTGCGAAAGGCTTCCGGGACGCTGCATGTGTCGACATCCTCTATCGACCGACAGATTTTATGAGTGGAACAGCCGCTGGATATGCCGCTGTTTGAATGTCTTCCATAAAAATTACGTATGACGGCGGGCGGGAGAAATCCTGCAAAACGCGGAGAAAAACTGGCAGCGTGATTTTGGCCGGGTTTGTACGCAATTAGAGGATCTGCGTGGTTTGCGACATGGCCATGTGCATATCGCCACCATTGATGCCATAAATCGTGGCTTCTTCTCATCCATCCTGCAGCGCATACGTGAAGATTATCCCGGCATTTCGTTTACCCTCACTACCATGAGTAACATCCATATCGCCAATGCGCTGACCGCCGGCGATGCGGATTTTGGCATCATGCTAAATCCGCAAAGCTCGCGTGAACTGCTGGTGAAATCCTTCGCCGATCTTCGTCTGGGAATTGTGGTAAGCCGTCACCATCCGCTGGCAGCGCTGGAATCTATTCGCTTCAGCCATTGCGAGCCGTGGCCGTTTATTGTGCCCGCTGCGCCGTTAATGCTGGCCGATCCACTGGACGCGCTGGTAAACAGTTCCGGCATACGCCTGAAGGAAGTGGGACGCACCAATAACATTCATATGCTGCGATCGTTAGTGCGTGATGATGTCGGGATCAGCCTGATGTGCTGGCTGGATATCGTGGACGAATATCGTCGCGGTGAACTGAAATTCATTCCGTTGATCGACACGGTATTAAAACCCTTTACCCTGTCGCTGTGTGTGGCACCCCAACGCCAGTTATCCGTCGCCGCGTCAATGATGCTGGGTCAACTGGAGTTATTTTTTGCCATGATTGAGAGCGAGGAAGCGCAGGCCGGCAAGGAAGAAAAGCACCGCGTATAAAAGCCTGGGTGGCCTGACTGGCCCGCAGCACAAGATATGTCAACCCACTAACGGCCCAGCAGCCTCCTGCTATACAGGTATCACGATGGTAAAGATTGAACATGCAGACCCGCGCTCGGCGGAATCACAGTGGCTGATTGAAAAACTCTCCGCCGAGCTTGCGGCTATTACTGGCGATGGCGGGAACAGCCGCGCCAGCGTGGACACCCTCCAGGGTGAAGGCGCATTGTGGGTGATCGCCAGAGATGCGCAGGGCAGTGCCGTCGGCTGCGGCGCATTACGGCCTTTGGCACCCGGGATCGCCGAACTGAAAAGCATGTTCTCCGACCGCAGTTTACCGGGCATCGGACGCGCTTTGCTGGCGTTTCTGGAAACCGCGGCAAAAACTCTGGGATATCGTGAACTGTGGCTGGAAACGCGGCATGTTAATCAGCGTGCCGTGGATTTTTATCTGAAGCAGGGTTACCGGCAAATTGAAAATTACGGGCCTTACCGCGGCCGGGAAGAGGCCATTTGCCTGGGTAAGACACTTTAACTGCGCGATTAGCTGCCATCAGTCTGGCGGGTTTTTCTTGAAGGCGCGTATCTCCCTTCATCTTCCCGCCGACCACCGACAAACAAAAAGCCCGCTCAGGTTTCCCTGAGCGGGATTCTTTAAATCTGGCCGGATATTAAAATTGATATTTAACGCCGCCTTCGCGGGTACGCCAAATCATCATAAGAATATTTTTGTCGATACAATTTTTTGGCGGTTTCATATCAGAGAAGCAAAGCCTGTCTTCGTTACCTTGCGCTTGATAGCCTTTTCCCAATGCATAGATAGCAATCAGGAACGGCGTGTTCTTTCCAGATGGAATATTATATTTATCCAGTATTTTTTCACGATTATTTGTCCACCACTCAATTTTTCTGGATTCAGCGGAAGGTAAATTATTAACAATAATCTGTGCAGTGTTGCCATCATAATGAGCATCAATAACAGAAACTTTATCATTTCCGAAAAAAAGATAAATGAGGCTGCATAAAGCTATCACCAGGGCTGGAATAACTAACTTACGCATCATCGCTTTCCCTCGATATCGACCACCGCTTCCATGTTAGTGAGAAATGGACGGAAGCCGAATCTGTCAAAATGTTGCAAGACAAACCAGATTTTGAAAAACTGGAACTGGCTGAATTTTTGCTTACCTATATCACGGGCGTCAAGCCCAAAATGATCCTGCCCGGAAAATTTGATACTCGCATGCCATCCAGCGTTGTTAACATTAAGACGGATAATTTCTATTTTCGTTGCATGGACATCATGCACAGTAATCCCCATGCCATTGATTTTATCAAGTAGCATCGAGTCAAATTTCGGTAGAATTGACAATTTAATGGCTGAAGTTAATTGCTCTAATTTTTCCTGAGGAAATCCCATGCTGTTATAGTCAATAAATAACCCAATGGTCTCACGCATGATCGACGTTGTTTTTCTGGCATCATAATCAGAATGTAACTTATCACGGTACGCTAAATTGAGTTGAGCGTTATAGAATGCTGAACCGCGTGAAAGCTGAAAATGCCTCAGCATTTGATTGATAAGATATCTGTGCGGACCGATGAAAGAGTAAGGCAGAGAGGTTACCTGCATCTCTTCAAACAGCAGTTGCGCACATTGTTCAACGCTGAGTTTGCCACCACGGTGTATGCCATTGTATGCCCCTGCGAACCTCGATTGCGGAGTATCAAAGGCAGTCAATCGGGTCAGGGTGTAAGGATCCACCACGTTTGATATGTTGACCAGTCCAAACTCTCTTTTCAGCCTCTCTTCCGGGATATCCCCATAACGCATGTCGTCAGAAGAGTAATCATTAAAACGCCGCTGGGTGGTGAAAACCGTTGCTGGAAATACAGCATCACTCATAGAAAGTGCTCCCTTGCTGGTGTTTGTCCCTGTTGAAACACACATGAATGCGCAGATTTGCCCATGCTGCGGGTTTTACCGCCTCACTGCCTGGTGCCAGAACAAAAAATGGTCATTAAATTCCGTAAGCGGCACAGAGTTTTTGCGGAGCATCCCCGGGGAGCACATGCCTGCGACTGAGGACAGGGCGAATACAGCGCTGGTCAGCCAGCAAGCCATGGCAGGATGGTGGTGTGGAGAAGGGGGGGGACGCAGAAGACAAAAAGCCCGCTCAGGTTTCCCTAAGCGGGCTTCTTTAAATCTGGCTCCTCTGACTGGACTCGAACCAGTGACATACGGATTAACAGTCCGCCGTTCTACCGACTGAACTACAGAGGAATCGTTGGAACGAGGCGAATATTAGCGATGCCGATCCCCATTGTCAAAGCCCGATCGCACACTTCTGGTTTAAGTGCGCGTAAAAGCAGCGGATTGCTGCTTTTCTGCCTTGAATGGGCAGATTTCAAACTGCCAGCAAGATCTCACTTTAAACGCATTTCCTTTGAGATGTTAGATGCGTGTCAAAGTTTTGTTATTTGCCGATTTTAAAACAATCATTTCAGTGCTTTTATGATGAAAATTTCAAAAGAAGAAAGGATGAAACAAATGAACTGCTTATCATCACGCCCGAAACGAGTTTTGTCCGCTCAATGCTTCTTGCGAAAGTAACATATTGATAAGGAAGATGTTGAAAAAAGGAGCAGCACGGTACCGATAGCATCAGACCAGAAGCCTTACCTCTACGAACAGAAAAAAAACGCCAGCGACGTTGAGTGAATGTAAAAGATATTTTTCATTCGCGGACTCAGCCAACCTGAGCACGTTAACAAATAAGAAGGGTTACCTATGAAATTCAAAAAAGCGTTAGTGACTTCCCTGTTAGCTTGCATGTTACCTGCCGCTGTGATGGCAAAAGATATCCAGCTGGGCGTTTCTATGGCGCTGTTTGATGACAACTTCCTTACCATCCTGCGCACAGCCATGCAAAAAGAGATGCAAAAAGACAATATCAAAGGCCAGGTTGAAGACGCCAAAGGCGACGTCTCTCAGCAGCTGCAGCAGGTACAAAACTTCATCGGCCAGGGCGTCGACGCCATCGTCGTTAACCCGGTCGATACTAACGCGGTGAAGCCGATCATGGATGCCGCGACCAAAGCCGGTATTCCACTGGTATTCGTCAACCGCAAACCGGCGGGTCAGCTGACCGACAAGATGGCGTACGTCGGCTCCGACTCTGAACTGGCGGGCCGTCTGCAGATGGAAGCACTGGCCAAAGCGATGAACGGCAAAGGCAACGTGGCGATCCTGATGGGCGACCTGGCGAACGAATCAACCCGTGACCGTACTAAAGGCGTCGAAGCGGTGGTCGCCAAATATCCGGGCATTAAGGTGGTACAGAAGCAAACCGCCAAGTTTACGCGTAACGATGCGGTAGACGTGGTGAGCAACTGGATGACCGCCGGTGACGATATCCAGGCCATTGCCTCAAACAACGATGAAATGGCGATTGGTGCGCTGCAGGCGCTGGGTAAAAACCCGAACCACATCCTGATTGCCGGCGTGGACGGTACGCCTGATGCGCTGCAAATGCTGAAGAATGGCAAAATGGTTGCCACCGTATTCCAGGATGCGAAAGGTCAGGGCGAAGGTGCCGTACAGACTGCGGTGAAACTGGCGAACGGCGAAAAAGTGGAAAAAATCATCAACATCCCTTACCAGCTGATCACCAAAGACAACATGGCGCAGTTCGAAAACCGTAACCAGAAATAATCGCTCCCCCTTAAGCCGTACGGAGGTGATGTATGACCGCTTTTGCGCTTGAAGCCGAAGGCATCAGCAAGTTCTTCCCCGGAGTGAAGGCACTCGACAATGTCTCACTGCGTATTAAGCCGGGGTCGGTACATGCCCTGATGGGTGAAAATGGCGCGGGCAAATCCACTTTAATGAAATGCCTTATCGGGATGTATCGTCCCGATAAGGGCACCATCCGCATTAAAGGGGAGCCAGTGCAGTTTCAGGACACCATGGACGCGCTGCGTTCCGGCATTTCCATGATTCACCAGGAGCTGAATCTGGTGCCTTACATGACCGTGGCGGAGAATATCTGGCTCGGTCGTGAACCGATGAAATACGGCTTTGTCGATCACGGCAAGCTCAATCAGCAGACGCAGGAACTGCTAAACAAGCTTAATATCCGTCTGAAAGCCGATCGGCTGGTCGGCGAGCTCAGCATTGCGTCCCAGCAGATGGTGGAGATTGCCAAAGCGGTGTCGTGGAACTCCGACATCGTGATTATGGATGAACCGACCTCGGCGCTGACGGAAACCGAAGTGGCGCATCTGTTCACCATCATCCGCGACCTGCGTGCCCAGGGCAAAGCCATCATCTATATCAGCCATAAAATGGATGAAATTTTCGCCATCACCGATGAGATCAGCATCTTCCGCGACGGCACCTGGGTCGGCAGCAACAGCACCACCGCCTTTACCCGTCAGTCGCTGATCACCCAGATGGTGGGACGCGAACTGACACAGCTGTTCCCTAAATTCAACAGTGCCATCGGCGAAGAAGTGCTGACGGTGCGCAACCTGACCTGCAAAGACCGCTTTACCGATGTCAGCTTCAGCGTGCGCAAAGGCGAGATCCTCGGCGTGGCCGGGCTGGTAGGTGCCGGACGCAGCGAGGTGATGGAGAGCCTGTTCGGCATGGAAAGCTTCGACAGCGGTGAAGTGCTGATTGATGGTGTGCCGGTGAAAATCGATTCGCCGTCAACGGCGATTGAGAAGGGCATGGCGTTTCTCACCGAAGACCGCAAAAAGTCCGGGCTGTTTCTGGTGTTGTCGGTGCTGGAGAACATGAGCATCGTCAACATGCCCGATTACATCGGCAAAAGCGGTTTCGTTAGCCACATGAAGATGGCGCAGGACTGCATGGAGCAGATCCGCAAACTCAATATTAAAACGCCGACCATGGATCAGATCATCAATAACCTCAGCGGCGGTAACCAGCAGAAGGTGCTGATTGCGCGCTGGCTGCTGGCGCAACCGAAGATTCTGATCCTCGATGAACCAACCCGCGGCATTGATGTTGGCGCCAAAGCCGAAATCTACCGCCTGATCAGTGAACTGGCTAACCGTGGCGTGGCCATCATCATGGTGTCCTCTGAGCTGCCGGAGATTCTCGGCATGAGCGACCGGGTGATGGTGATGCACGGCGGACGTATAACCGGCATCCTCGATAAAGAAGAGGCCGACCAGGAAACCATTTTGTCGTTGGCATCCGAGTGAGGCACGAGACCCCTATGAGTAACGTAAAAGTAACGGCCCCGCAGGCCACCGAACAGAGTTCTTTCTTCGGCAATCTGCGCCATAAACTGCCGAAAGACACCGGCATCTTTGTCGTGATGTTAGGCATTGCGCTGATTTTTGAAATAGCCGGCTGGTACGTGCGTGACCAGTCATTTTTGCTCAACACCAACCGTTTAGTGCTGATTGTGCTGCAGGTAGCGATCATCGGTATTATCGCCGTCGGCGTCACCCAGGTCATTATTACTACCGGTATCGACCTGTCGTCGGGTTCGGTTATCGCCCTGACGGCGGTGGTTGCCGCCAGCCTGGCGCAGACGTCTGACAGCCTGTCGCCGATGTATCCGTCACTGGTCAATCTGCCCGCCGCCATCCCAATCGTCGCCGGCATCGGCGTCGGCCTGCTGTGCGGCGTGGTCAACGGCGTATTGATCACCAAAACCGGCATTCCGCCGTTTATCGCCACGCTCGGTATGATGGTGTCGGCGCGCGGTCTGGCACAATATTATACCCAGGGCAACCCGATCAGCTTCCTGTCGGACGGTTTCACCTCCATCGGTCAGGGCGCGATGCCGGTGATTATCTTCCTGGTGGTCGCCTTCCTGTTCCACATCGCACTCAAACACACCCGTTACGGCAAATATGTCTATGCGATTGGCGGCAACATGACCTCCGCCAAAGTGTCGGGCATCAACGTTAATAAATACCTGATCATCGTGTATACCATCGCCGGGGCGCTCTCGGGTCTGGCGGGGGTGGTACTGGCGGCACGCGTCAGCAGCGGCCAGTCGAGCATGGGCATGGCGTATGAACTCGACGCCATCGCCGCCGCAGTTATCGGCGGCAGCAGCCTGATGGGCGGCGTCGGGCGGATTACCGGCACGCTGATCGGCGCAGTGATCCTTGGTTTAATCAAAAGTGGCTTTACCTTTGTTGGCGTCGATGCTTACGTGCAGGACATCATCAAAGGGATGATCATCGTCGCGGCGGTTTCAATCGATATGCACCGCAACCGCAAAAAACGCTAACCCGTTCTGCTCCTCTCTTCCGGGAGAGGAGCAGGGTTAGGGCGGTAATTGCACGCTGCCGGGCTGCCGGCATCGTCAGACACAATAAGTTTTCCCACTGATAGCCACCGCGCAATTTCTCTTTATTCTCCTTTCTGCCCCCGCAATCCGTGCATTTTCTGCCCGTTTTGCACCACAGCAGCACGCGCAGTCATCACTTTTTTGCACATCTGCCTCGCAAATGCTGCACCATCAGGGTGCGTCATCGCCAGCGGATAAACGTTATGGGTCATGTGCGGCACTTATTAACCCATTCGGGGTAATCAGAAACGCTTATTTTCCCGTTCGTTAGGAAAATTCTGGTCAGTGCCCGCCGGGTAAAGATCAAACCTGGCCTGCATATTGCAATTTCTTTGTCACAAGCCAGCAGGCTGAGAACTCATCATTTGGGCATTCGGGGATCCGTGACGGAGGCAAAATGAACTTAAGACGACTGAAATACTTCGTAAAAATCGTCGATATCGGCAGCCTGACTCAAGCGGCAGAAGTGCTGCATATCGCGCAGCCCGCGCTGAGCCAGCAGGTGGCTACTCTGGAAGGCGAAATGGATCAGCAGTTGCTGATCCGCACCAAACGCGGCGTCACGCCAACGGAAGCAGGCAAGATCCTTTATACCCACGCGCGCACCATCCTTCGCCAGTGCGAACAGGCGCAGCTGGCGGTGAATAACGTGGGCCAGACGCTGAGCGGACACGTGTCCATTGGCCTGGCGCCGGGAACGGCGGCGTCCTCTATCACCATGCCGCTGCTGCAGGCCGTCCGCGCTGAGCTGCCTGAAGTGCTGGTCTACCTGCACGAAAACAGCGGCTCTGTCCTGAATGACAAACTGCTGAATGGCCAGCTGGATATGGCGGTGCTTTACGATCGCTCTCCGGTTGCCGGGATCACCAGCCAGCCGCTGCTGAAAGAAGATCTCTATCTCGTAGGGCACCCGCGACTGTCCGGGCCAGAGCGTGGATCTCACCGCCGTGGCAGAGATGAACCTCTTCCTGCCGCGCGACTACAGCGCCGTGCGCGTGCGCGTGGACGAAGCGTTCTCCCTGCGCCGCCTGACGGCCAAAATCATCGGTGAAATTGACTCGATCTCCACGCTGACCGCAGCCATTGCCAGCGGAATGGGCGTCACCGTACTGCCGGAATCCGCCGCGCGCTCGCTGTGCAGCGCAACGAATGGCTGGATGGCGCGCATCACCACGCCTTCAATGAGCCTGCCGCTGTCGCTGAACATGTCCGCGCGCGGTTCGCTGTCGCCACAGGCGCAGGCGGTAAAAGAGATTTTGATGTCGCTGGTCAGTAAGCCGATGGTGGAAGAGCGCGAGCTGATGTTAGTGGGTTGATAGAGAGGTTTTTTCCCTCACCCTAACCCTCTCCCGCCCGCGGGAGAGGGAACCGTCTGGCGCGGCCATCCATCCCGGTACGCCATCTCAATCTCGCGCGATCCGCTCCTTCTCCCTATGGGAGAGGGCCGGGGTGAGGGCGGCAAAGCGCACCCATCCCCAATCTCGCGCTTATTACTATTCCGCATAAGATGCTGGTTTTTATTATTTGTTCTGCAATCACACCAGACTTCTAACAATAGACGAAATGTCAGTGGGCCGGAAACAGGAGAAAAGGGTCGTGAATTTCCAGCAACTTAAAATTATCCGCGAGGCGGCCCGGCGGGAATACAACCTGACCGAAGTCGCCAATATGCTGTATACCTCCCAGTCGGGCGTCAGCCGCCATATCCGCGAGCTGGAAGAGGAGCTGGGCATAGAGATCTTCATCCGTCGTGGCAAGCGGCTGCTCGGCATGACGGAACCGGGCAAAGCGCTGCTGACCATTGCTGAGCGCATCCTTAACGAGGCCAGCAACGTGCGTCGTCTGGCGGATCTCTTTACCAATGACACCTCCGGCGTGCTCACCATCGCCACCACCCACACCCAGGCGCGCTACAGCCTGCCGCCCGTGATCAAAGCGTTTCGCGAGCTCTATCCCAACGTGCGGCTGGAACTCAATCAGGGTTCACCGCAGGAGATCGTCGCCATGCTGTTGGCCGGTGAGGCCGATGTCGGCATCGCCTCGGAGCAACTGGTGAATAACACCAGCCTGGCGGCATTCCCGTGGTTCCGCTGGCACCACTCGCTGCTGGTGCCGCACGATCACGAGCTGCTGGCGAATCAGCCGGTCACGCTCGTCAGCCTCAGCCGCCATCCGCTGATCACCTATCGTCAGGGGATTACCGGTCGCTCACGCGTGGACCGTGCTTTCCAGGCTGCTGGCCTCCGCCCGGATATCGTGCTCAGCGCGCAGGATTCTGACGTGGTAAAAACCTATGTCGAACTCGGGCTGGGCGTCGGTATCCTCGCCGATCAGGCGTGCGATATTTACGACGGCGAAGACCTGGTGAAGATTGATGCTCACCATCTGTTTGATGCCAACACCGTGTGGCTCGGACTGAAGCGCGGCCAGCTCCAGCGCAACTACGTCTGGCAGTTCCTTGAACTGTGTAACGCTAACCTGTCACTGGAAGAGATCAAACGGCAGGCGCTCTCTTACGAAACCGACGACGAACCCGCCATCGATTTCCAAATCTGAGTTTCCTCTCTGGCCCGGTGCGGGCCTTTTTTATTTGCTTCCCCATACGGACATGGCAAGCTGGCGGGCACAATGTTTTTCAGGGAGAACCGCATGAATACGATATTGCGCGCCATGACCCTCACGGACGCCGAAGCGGGTTATCGCCTGACTCAGCAACTGGGCTGGGCGCACCGCCGCGAAGACTGGCAGCAGCTCATCGCCCTGGGTGAAGGCGTGGTGGTTGAGGCGCAGGGCGACTATCTCGGCGGGGCGATTGGCTGGCGCTGGGGGCCGGATGCCGCCACTATTGGTCTGGTGATTGTGAGCGAACAGGCGCGCGGACGCGGTATTGGCCGCCAGGTGATGCAGGCAATGCTGGAAAAATTCTCCGGCTGCAACGTGCGGCTGCACGCCACCGATATGGGGCAGGGACTGTATGAGAAGCTCGGCTTCCAGGCCTGCAAGCGCGTGGCGCAGCACCAGACGCGCGCGCTGGCGCAGCAGCCTGCGGTAATCGTACCGGATGGCCTGACGCTGCGGCCGGCCGTTGAAGCGGATGCCGCCGCCATCGACGCACTAGATTATCAGGCGAACGGGCTGCGGCGAACGCGTCTGCACCAGCAGCTGCTGGCGCAAAGCGTGGTGCTGCAGGATACACAGGGCACGCTGCAGGGGTTTGCCAGTCGCCGCCGCTTTGGACACGGCTGGACCATCGGCCCGGTGATTGCTGACGATGTTGCGGCGGCGCAGGCGCTGGTGTCGCAGCTGATGCAGGATCTGACGCAGCAGTTTGTCCGGCTGGACACACCCGATGCCCGGCTCGGCGCGTGGCTGCTCAACCTTGGGCTGGCGCAGGTCGATGCGCCTTATGCGATGGTACACGGCACACCATGGCGGGCGGCACCGAACGGGCCGCAGACCTTTGCGCTGGTCTCGCCTGCGCTGGGTTAACTAAGCGTAACAGCGGTGATTTCTAAGCCAGACGCGGCAAACGTCGCCGAACAGGCGTAATCTGTCACATTCCATTTCTTCGGCTACCCTTAACGTTTATTGCAAACGTCTAAGGGAGAGCCCGTCATGAGCAAGAAAACCAGCGATTTCTTTGTTGAACGCCTGCAGGCATGGGGCGTCACGCGCATTTATGGCTATCCGGGCGATGGCATCAACGGCGTGCTGGGCGCTATCCAGCGGGCCAATAAAGCCGGTGCAGGCATCGAATTTATTCAGGTGCGACATGAAGAGATGGCGGCCTTTATGGCTGCCGGTCACGCCAAATTTACCGGTGAGCTCGGCGTCTGTCTGTCGACCGGCGGCCCCGGTGCCACCCATCTGCTCACCGGCCTGTATGATGCCAAAATGGATCACGCGCCGGTGCTGGCGATTGCCGGCCAGGCAGAAACCACCGCGCGCGGCGCCAGCTACCAGCAGGAGATGAATTTAGACCGCATCTTTGCCGATGTGGCGAACTTCGTGCAGGAAGCGGCAGCGCCGGCGCAGGTCCAGCATCTGGTCGATCGCGGCGTGCGCATTGCCAAAGCGCAGAACGGCGTCGCGGTGATCATCCTGCCGAAAGATCTGCAGGATGAGAACTGGCAGCCGCCGCAGCATGCGCACGGATTTACCCATTCCGGGCCGGGCTATCAGCGGCCAAAGATTGTGCCCTACGACGAGGATTTGCGCCGTGCCGCAGAAGTGCTTAACGCCGGCAAAAAAGTCGCGGTACTGATCGGTGCCGGTGCGCGCGGTGCTGCGGTTGAAGTGGTGCAGATTGCCAATGTGCTCGGCGCGGGCGTGGCCAAAGCGCTGCTGGGCAAAGACGTGCTGCCGGACGATGCGCCTTTTGTCACCGGTTCGATCGGCCTGCTCGGCACCAAACCGTCGTGGGAGCTGATGCAGAATTGCGACACTTTACTGATGATTGGCAGCGGTTTTCCGTGGACCGAATTTCTGCCGCCGGAAGGTAAAGTGCGCGCGGTACAAATCGATATCGATCCGGCGATGCTGGGGCTGCGCTATCCGTGCGAGGTCAATCTGCACGGCGACGCGGCAGAGACCCTGCGCGCGCTGCTGCCGTTACTGACCCATAAAGCGGATCGCCACTGGCAGGAGGAGATCGCGGTGCAGGTGCGCGACTGGTGGACGTTGATGGAACAGCGCGCCATGGCGCCCGCCAACCCGGTCAATCCGCAGCGTGTGGTGTGGGAGATGTCCCCGCAGCTGCCGGAAGATGCGATTGTCACCTCGGACTCGGGCTCCTGCGCCAACTGGTTTGCGCGCGATTATCGAGTGAAGCAGGGCCAGCGCGCCACGCTGTCGGGTGGGCTGGCTTGCATGGGGGCCGCCGTCCCGTTTGCCATCGCCGCGAAATTTGCCTTTCCCACTCAGCCAGTAGTGGCGCTGGTGGGTGACGGGGCGATGCAGATGAATAACCTGGCCGAGCTGATCACCATTCAGAAATACTGGCAGCAGTGGGCCGATCCGCGCCTGATTGTCTGCGTGTTCAATAATCAGGATCTCAATCAGGTCACCTGGGAACAGCGGGTAATGGAAGGCAATCCACGCTTTGAAGCTTCGCAGCAGCTGCCGGATGTGCAGTATGCGCGCTTTGCCGACAGCCTCGGTTTGCAGGGCATCTATGTCGACCGGCCGGAGGATCTGGCGGCGGCGTGGCAGCAGGCGCTCAGCGCCACCCGACCGGTAGTGCTGGAGGTGAAAACCGATCCGGAAGTGGCCCCGCTGCCGCCGCATATCACGCTTAAGCAGGCCAAAGCTTTTATGTCGTCAATGGCGAAGGGCGACCGCGGCATGGCGCAGGTGATTAGCGACACCGCCAGCCAGTTGCTGCACAGCAAGGGTTAGCGCGCCGTCCTGTTTATGCCCGGGATAACGCCGGGCTACATATTTACTGTTTCACTGTAGGGTGCGCATTAATGCGCACCTGGAATATACAATCGATCTGATTCCCACCGTTTTGCATTATCCATAATATATTTTCGTATATGCAGTAATTCGTTTTCATTGCGGATAACGCGATCGTAGAAGCTGCGTTGCCAGATTTTATATCCTGCCTGGCGCGTGACGCCGCCTTTAAACAAATTAATTATTTGATTGATGGATCGTTCATTACGTTCCTGTAACCACAGGATGGCATGGAAGTGATTGGGCATCAGCGCAAATGTATCAAGCGTGGCGAAACGCGTCCGGCGCGGAACCTCGTTCCAGGCGGAGATAACGATATTCCCTAAAGGCGAGGCTATCATTATGCCATGATGTATATCGCCAAATAAGGAGCGACGCTGATGACACACCAGCGTTAAAAAATAGGCGCCTGCCGAACGATAATTATAATGCTTCAGGCGGGGATATTTGCGATTTTTCATTATGACCTCCTTGTGTGTAAAGAATGTGCTCCTTTTATTTGCGGAAAGCCATTAGAAGAGGGGAACGTTGGAAGTTGCATTCCAGATATTCAGAGTGCGATGAATGGGTTATTTTTAGATGAGTGCGGGTTTTTACCAGGTCGCCATAAATGGCGACCCTACAGGTTAGGGATTGTGTTTGGTCGTAGTAAATGGCAAAACCACAGGACGGTACAAGGTTTTGTAGGGTGCGCATTTATGCGCACCAGGATAATTTTAGATGAGTGCGGGTTTTTACCAGGACGCCATAAATGGCGACCCCATCGAACGGCGCAGGGTTTTGTAGGGTGCGCATTTATGCGCACCAGGACAAAAACAAACGAATTAAACGCCGTTCTCCCCTCACACCATCCGCTCAATCTCGCTCAACGGCACCGCCCGGCTGAACAAATATCCCTGCAGCTCATTACACCCGGCATCGGCCAGCGCGTTTTTCTGGCCCTCGGTTTCGACGCCTTCGGCGGTGACGGTCAGGCCCATGGCGTGGCCGAGGCGCACCACGGATTCGACAATCGCGGTGGAGTTCTCCGCCACGCCCAGCGACTGGGTAAACGACCGGTCGATTTTAATCTTGTCGACCGGAAACGTGCTGAGATAATTCAGGCTCGAATAACCGGTGCCGAAATCATCCAGCGCGATACGGAACCCGGCGTCGCGCAGCGCGATGATACTGTTGCGCGCTTCGTGTTCATCCTCAATCAACACGCCTTCGGTGATTTCCAGCTCCAGCCGCTGCGGATCGGCACCTTCCGACTGCACAATCTCAATCATGCGTTCGACAAACCCGCTGGCGCGGAACTGCACCGGCGAAACGTTCACCGCCACAATCACCTGCGGTAACTTCAGGGCGGTTTTGCAGGCCTCGCGCAGCACCCATTCGCCCAGCGGAATAATCATGCCGGTCTCTTCGGCGATGGCGATAAAGTCCGCAGGCGACACATCGCCGCGCTGCGGATGATGCCAGCGCAGCAGCGCTTCCAGTCCGACAATCCGCTGGCCGCTGATCTCCATCAGCGGCTGATACCACACCGCCAGACCGTCGTACGTGACCAGCGCCTGACGCAGATCCGCCGCTATCTGCTGGCGCGTGCGCAGCGATTCATCCATCACCTTTTCAAACTGGCGATACTGACCGCGTCCGCCATTTTTCGCCTCGTACAGCGCAATGTCGGCTTTGCGCATCAGCTCCAGCCGGTCAATACCATCGCGGGGTGCCAGCGCCAGGCCAATGCTAACGCCAACCCACAGCTCGTTGCCCACCAGCTGATACGGCTCGCCCAGCGCGGCGATGATGCGCTGCGCCAGCGCCTGCACCTGACCGATATTCTCTACCTCCGGCATCACGATGATAAATTCATCGCCGCCAATACGCCCGACGGTATCGCTGGCGCGCACCAGGTGGCTCAGGCGGCGCGCCACCTCGATAATCAGGTCATCGCCGGCGTGATGGCCCCAGGTGTCGTTAATGATTTTGAAGCGATCCAGATCCAGCAGCAGTAACGCCACGCGCTGGTCGTGACGGGTGGCGGCGGCCAGTGCCTGAGTCAGCCGATCTTCAACCAGCGCCCGGTTCGGCAGCCCGGTCAGCACATCGTGAAACGCCAGATGCTGCGCCTGCGCCTCGCTGGCCCCGAGCTTCAGCAGTGACTGCGATAAATCGAGCGAGGAAGTCCAGATGCGCCGCACCATAAACAGACACAGCAGGGTGATCAGCAGCACCGAAATCAGCGTGGAAGGGCCGAGGGTACGCAACATCTGCGCGCCCGGCTTGTCCGGATCCCAGCTGAGGTAGCCGACGATATCGCCCTGACGCGAGGTCAGCGGATAGCGCGCTTTGTGTTCGTTCTGCGGTACGCCATCGCTAAAAAAGAGCTGCCGCAGCTGGCTGCGTTCAGACAGGTTGCGCAGATAGCCATCATCAAGAAACTTAATACTCACCAGCCGGTAGCGCCCGGCCTCGCGCGTGCTGCTGATATCGCCCACCGCCAGCGCTGCCGCACGCTGGCCGATGCGCACAAAATCCGCGCGGTCGGCCGGACCGGGTACCTCATCACTGCTTTGCACCAGTGGCGTCTGCAACAGATCGCGCAGGTACGGGCCGATGCGCAGATCCGCCACCGGCTGGCCGTTGCGCCACACGGCGGTCGGCTGATTGGTGCGGTCAAGCAGCACAATCAGCTGATGATCAAACATATCGTACAGCCAGCTACCGACGTTTTGATTCAGCCAGTCGCTGTCAGGCTGCGGCTGCGCCAGTTGATCGGCGAGCGGGGACCAGCGCGTCAGGCTGCGCAGCTGGCGCAGATGTTCACTCAGGCTCTGATTGAACGAGGCGGCGATCATCCGCTGCTGCTGCTCGCGCGCCTCATGGTTGGTGGCCGAGGTGCTCCAGAACAGGCCGAAACCGGCACCGAGAAAAGTCAGCAGCAAAATCGCCACCAGCGGCAGGATCACTTCGCGCAAAAAATTGCGGCGAAAACCGTGCGAAAGTTTGAAGGTGTTTATCATTTTAAGGTTTCGCGCTCCGGGCAGGGCTTACTGATTAAATTAGCAGAATTTACGCAGCCTGCATCTGGTAAGGGAAGCGTTAAAGGCGTGAAACTGCACGCAATTTTTTTGCGCATAGTCACAAAGGTAACAGTTAAGTGGATTTTATTGAATTGGTTGCCGTCTGGCTGCCATCCTGCTGCCTTAAAGCAAATTCATCCGCACGTCACTGAGCCGTCACGGCACTGTCATCTGTCTCCCGCACTGTAGTCGCCATTCCGCAGCCTCTTCCGCTGCGCCCCTCAACCTGAAGCGAATGAGGTATTGAGCGTGATGGAGATATCCAGACATCCGACCAGCTATCCCACACGCTATCAGGAGGTTGCCGCCCAGCTGGAGCAGGAGTTGCGGGAGCGCTATCGCTGCGGCGACTACCTGCCCGCCGAACAGCAGCTTGCCGACCGCTACGAGGTCAATCGCCACACCCTGCGCCGCGCCATCGATCAACTGGTCGAGCGAGGCTGGGTGCAGCGCCGCCAGGGCGTCGGCGTGCTGGTGCTGATGCGCCCGTTCGACTACCCGCTCAATGCCCAGGCGCGCTTTAGCCAGAACCTGCTGGATCAGGGCAGCCATCCCACCAGCGAAAAGCTGCTGGCGGTACTGCGTCCGGCCTCCAGCCACGTGGCCGACGCGCTGGGCATTCAGGAGGGCGACAACGTCATTCATCTGCGCACCCTGCGCCGGGTCAACGGCGTGGCGGTATGCCAGATTGACCACTACTTCGCGGACCTGGCCCTCTGGCCCGTACTGCAAAACTTTACCAGCGGTTCCCTGCACGACTTTCTTCAGGATGCAACGGGCATCGCCCTCCAGCCTGAAACGCACCCAGACGCGCATCAGCGCCCGCCGCGCGCAGGCGAAAGAGAGCAAGGTGCTGGAAATTCCCAACATGGCCCCGCTGCTCTGCGTGCGCACCCTCAACCACCGTGACGGCGAGATCAACGCGACGGAGTACTCCGTCAGCCTGACCCGCGCCGACATGATTGAATTCACCATGGAGCACTGAATGCACATCGATACCGCCACCCGTCAGCGCTGGATGCGCGTGCTGGCCCACAGCCAGCCTGCTGCGCTGCGCCAGCCACATGGCAGTCGCTGCAGCTGACGCCCGACTACGAGACGCCTCCGCGCGCCGGAAACCGGCCTAGACCCATCTGCAGGCGCGCATGGGCGGCACCGGCGAGCGCTTCTTCGCCGGCGACGCCACCCTCACCCGCGCGGTGATCCGCCTGAACAGCGGCACGCTGGGCTACAGCTATGTGCTGGGGCGCGATAAAGGCGCACGCCGAACGCTGCGCGGTGATCGACGCGCTTTTGCAGGAACACCCGCATTTCCAGACGCTGATGGAAACCCTTATTGCCCCGCTGGAAGCCGACCGCGCCGCACGCCTTGCCGCGCGTCAGGCCGAAGTCAACGCCAGCCGGGTCGACTTCTTTACGCTGGTTCGCGGAGATAACGCATGACGCTTCAACCCGCTTTTACCCTGGCGGTCCAGGATGCCCAACACAGTTTTCGTCGCCTGCTGAAAGCCATGAGCGAGCCGGGCGTGATTGTCTCGCTGCACCAGCTCTCTCACAGGGCTGGCTGCCGCGATCTCTCCCCGGCACCAACAAGCGTGCTGCTGACGCTGGCGGACAACGATACCCCGGTATGGCTGTCAGGTGCCCTGTCGAACGATATCCTGCGCCAGCCAGAACCTGCGTTTTCACACCAGCGCCCCGCTGGTCGATCAGCGCGATGCCCCGTTTGCCGTCGCTGACCACACGCGGCGCGCCAATCAGCCGATCACGCGCCCTGCTTCGCCGCACGAGTGAAGGCAGCGCCGTCGCCCCGGAGACCAGCGCCACGCTGATCCTGCAGGTCGCCAGCCTGAGCGGCGGCCGCATGCTGCGCCTGACCGGGCGCAGGCATCGCCGACGCGCGCCATGGTCGCGCCGCAGCTGCCGGAGTGCATCATTCACGAGCTGACCGAGCGCCCGCACCCGTTCCCGCTGGGCATTGACCTGATCCTGACCTGCGGCGAGCGCCTGCTGGCGATCCCGCGAACCACCCACGTGGAGGTGTGCTGATGTACGTAGCCGTCAAAGGGGGCGAAAAGGCCATCGCCGCCGCCCATCCGCTGCAGGCGCACAGACGACGGGGCGATCGCAGCGCTTGCCGGAGCTGAGCGGGCGCCCAGATTGCGCAACAGCTGGGGCTGGCGGTGGACCGGGTGATGACCGAAGGCGGCATCGCCGACCGCGAGCTGGCGGCGCTGGCGCTGAAGCAGGCCAGCGGCGATAACGTGGAAGCGATCTTCCTGCTGCGCGCCTACCGCACCACGCTGCCGCGCCTGGCGGTCAGCCAGCCGCTGGACACCGCGGAGATGCGCCTGGAGCGCCGCATTTCGGCGGTTTACAAAGATATCCCCGGCGGCCAGCTGCTTGGCCCGACCTACGACTACACCCATCGCCTGCTGGACTTCACCCTGCTGGCCAACGGCGAAACGCCGACCGCCGCGCGTGACGATCAGGCGCTGGCGCAGCGTTGCCCGCATGTGTTCAGCCTGCTGACGCGTGAAGGGCTGGCAGCGCGTGAAGAGGATAACGGCAGCGAGCCGTGCGACATCACGCGCCAGCCGCCCGGTTATCCGGCGTCACGCGCCGCCCGCCTGCAGCAGCTGGTGCGCGGCGACGAAGGCTATCTGCTGGCGCTGGCCTATTCCACCCAGCGCGGCTACGGGCGCAACCATCCGTTTGCCGGGGAGATCCGCAGCGGCTATATCGACGTGGAAATCGTGCCCGAAGAGCTGGGTTTTGCAGTGAACGTCGGCGAACTGCTGATGACCGAGTGCGAAATGGTCAACGGCTTCGTCGGTCGCCAGGGCAGAGGAGCGCCGCACACTTTACCCGCGGCTACGGGCTGGTGTTCGGCCTGCGCCGAACGCAAGGCGATGGCGATGGCGCTGGTTGACCGCGCCCTGCAGGCGCCGGACTACGGCGAGCACATTGCCGGCCCGGCGCAGGACGAAGAGTTCGTGCTGGCGCACGCCGATAACGTCGAGGCCGCGGGCTTTGTCTCGCACCTGAAGCTGCCGCACTACGTCGATTTCCAGGCCGAACTGGAGCTGCTGCAGCGGCTGCGCCAACAGCATCAGGAGCAGAATGATGAGTGAGTTAACCGGCTACAACTTCGCCTACCTGGACGAGCAAACCAAACGCATGATCCGCCGCGCCCTGCTAAAAGCGGTGGCGATTCCCGGCTATCAGGTGCCGTTCGGCGGCCGCGAAATGCCGATGCCCTACGGCTGGGGCACCGGCGGCATTCAGGTGACCGCCAGCGTCATCGGCGACAGCGGACGTGCTGAAGGTGATCGACCAGGGCGCCGACGACACCACCAACGCGGTCTCCATCCGCCACTTCTTCCAGCGCGTAACGGGCGGCAACACCACCGAAAAAACCGAAGACGCGACGCTGATCCAGACCCGCCACCGCATTCCGGAAACCGCCGCTTGACGGAGGCGATCAGATCCTGATTTTCCAGGTGCCGATCCCGGAGCCGCTGCGCTTTATCGAGCCGCGCGAAACCGAGACCCGCACCATGCACGCGCTGGAAGAGTATGGGGTGATGCAGGTGAAGCTGTATGAGGATATCGCCCGCTTCGGCCATATCGCCACCACCTACGCCTACCCGGTGAAGGTGAACGGGCGCTACGTGATGGATCCGTCGCCGATCCCGAAATTCGACAACCCGAAGATGGACATGATGCCCGCCCTGCAGCTGTTCGGTGCCGGACGTGAAAAACGCATCTACGCCGTCCCGCCGTACACCCGTGTGGAGAGCCTGGATTTCGACGATCACCCGTTCACGGTGCAGGAGTGGGACGAGCCGTGCGCCATCTGCGGCTCCAGCCACAGCTATCTGGACGAAGTGGTGCTGGATGATACCGGCAAGCGCATGTTTGTCTGCTCCGACACCGATTACTGCCGCCAACAGAGCGAGGCGAACGGCCAATGAAACAGCCGCTGCTTTCGGTGAATAACCTGACCCACCTTTACGCGCCGGGCAAAGGCTTCAGCGACGTGTCGTTTGAGCTGTGGCCGGGCGAAGTGCTGGGGATTGTCGGCGAGTCCGGCTCGGGCAAAACCACCCTGCTGAAGTCCATCTCCGCGCGCCTGGCGCCGCAGCACGGCGAGATTCTGTATCGCGGCCGCGACCCTCTGTATCAGCCATCAGCGAGAGCCGAGCGCCGCCGCCTGCTGCGCACCGAGTGGGGCGTGGTGCATCAGCATCCGCTGGACGGCCTGCGTCGTCAGGTCTCGGCCGGGGGCAATATCGGCGAACGGCTGATGGCCACCGGCGCGCGCCACTACGGCAACATCCGCGCCACCGCGCAGCACTGGCTGGAGGAGGTGGAAATCCCCGCCTCGCGCATCGACGACCTGCCCACCACCTTTTCCGGCGGCATGCAGCAGCGTCTGCAGATTGCCCGCAACCTGGTCACGCAGCCGAAGCTGGTGTTTATGGATGAACCCACCGGCGGGCTGGACGTCTCGGTGCAGGCGCGCCTGCTCGACCTGCTGCGCGGCCTGGTGGGGGAGCTGAACCTGGCGGTGGTGATCGTCACCCACGATTTGGGCGTCGCGCGCCTGCTGGCGGACCGCCTGCTGGTGATGAAGCAGGGCCAGGTGGTGGAAAGTGGGCTAACCGACCGGGTGCTCGACGATCCACACCATCCGTACACCCAGCTGCTGGTGTCGTCGGTGCTGGCATAGAACACGCTGGTGGTGCGCATTAATGCGCACCCTACAGGTCTGCCACCCGCGTGGTGTGTAGGGTCGCCATTAATGGCGACCGTGCTGCGGGGATCAGTGGCCAAAACATTCAGGACATCAACATGCAACCCATTTTGCGCGTAGAAAATGTCAGCAAAACCTTTGTGCTGCACCAGCAAAACGGCGTCGCGCCTGCCGGTGCTGCAGAACGCCTCGCTGGAGGTGAACGCCGGCGAATGCGTGGTGCTGCACGGCCACTCCGGCAGCGGAAAATCGACCCTGCTGCGCTCGCTGTACGCCAACTATTTCCGGCCGACAGCGGCCACATCTGCATTCGCCACAACGATGGCGATGAATGGGTCGATCTGGTGCAGGCCCCGGCGCGCAAGGTGCTGGAAGTGCGCCGTGACACCGATCGGCTGGGTCAGCCAGTTTCTGCGGGTGATCCCGCGGATCCCGCCGCTGGACGTGGTCATGCAGCCGCTGCTGGAGCTCGGCGTGCCGCACGCGCCCGCTGTGAACAGCGCCGCCCGCGAGCCTGCTGACGCGCCTCAACGTGCCGGAGCGCCTGTGGCACCTTGCCCCGTCGACCTTTTCCGGCGGCGAGCAGCAGCGCGTGAACATCGCCCGCGGGTTTATCGTCGACTATCCGATTCTACTGCTGGATGAACCCACCGCCTCGCTCGACGCTAAAAACAGCGCGGCGGTGGTGGAGCTGATCGAACAGGCCAAAGCGCGCGGCGCGGCGATCGTCGGGATCTTCCACGACGAAGCCGTACGCACCCGCGTGGCCGACAGACTGCACCCGATGGGCACAACCGCATGATTATCAATAATGTCAGGCTGGTGCTGGAAAATGAGGTCGTCAGCGGATCGCTGGAGATGCGCGGTGGCCGGATCGCCAGCTTCGGCCGAAACCCGCAGCCAGCAGCCCGGCGCGATGGACGGCGGACGGCGGCTGGCTGCTGCCGGGGCTGATCGAGCTGCATACCGATAATCTGGATAAATTCTTCACCCCGCGCCCGAAAGTGGACTGGCCCGCCCATTCGGCGATGAGCAGCCACGACGCGCTGATGGTCGCCAGCGGCATCACCACGGTGCTGGACGCGGTGGCAATCGGCGACGTGCGCGACGGCGGCGATCGCCTGGAGAATCTGGAGAAGATGATCAACGCCGTGGAGGAGACGCAAAAACGCGGCCTCAACCGCGCCGAGCACCGCCTGCACCTGCGCTGCGAACTGCCGCACCACACCACTCTGCCGCTGTTTGAAAAGCTGGTGGGCCGCGAGCCGGTCTCGCTGGTCTCGCTGATGGATCACTCGCCGGGGCAGCGCCAGTTCGCCAACATTGAAAAGTATCGCGAATACTATCAGGGCAAATACTCTGCTCAACGATGCGGAGATGGCGCCGTTCGAAGAAGAGCAGCTGGCGCTGGCGGCCCAATGGTCGCAGCCCAACCGTCTTAACGCCATTGCCGCGATGTGCCGGGCGCGCGGTAACCTATCGCGCTGGCCAGCCATGATGACGCCACGCGCGATCACGTGCGGGAATCCCACCAGCTTGGCAGCGTGATCGCCGAATTTCCCACCACGTTCGAAGCGGCTGAAGCCTCGCGCGAGCACGGCATGAGCGTGCTGATGGGGGCGCCGAACATCGTGCGCGGCGGATCGCACTCCGGCAACGTGGCGGCAAGCAAACTGGCCAGCCTCGGCCTGCTGGACATTCTCTCGTCCGACTACTATCCCGCCAGCCTGCTGGATGCGGCATTCCGCGTGGCGGCCGACGAGGGCAACTGCGCTGACGCTACCGCAGGCGGCGGCGCTGGTCACGCGCAACCCGGCACAGGCGATTGGCCTGCACGATCGCGGCACGATTGCCGAAGGGAAGCGGGCCGATCTGGTGCTGGCACACACCGATCACGGTCATGAGCACATCCATCGACCACGTCTGGTCACAGGGAAGGCGGGTGTTCTGATGGGAAGACTCATCTGGTTGATGGGGCCCTCCGGCTCGGGTAAAGACAGCCTGCTGAACGCGCTGCGCGAGGCGCCGCCGGACAAGCTGGTGATCGCCCATCGCTATATCACGCGGCCGGCCGATGCCGGCGGTGAAAACCACGTGGCGCTGAGTGAAGCCGAATTCCGCCGGCGGGAAGCGCTCGGCCTGTTCGCCATCAGCTGGCGCGCACACGGCCTGAGCTACGCGCTCGGCGAGGAGATTGACCACTGGCTGGCGCGCGGTCTCAACGTGCTGGTCAACGGTTCACGTCTGCATCTGCCAGTCGTGCGTCAGCACTACGGCGAGCAGTTGCTGCCGCTGGTACTGCAGGTCTCGCCGGCCGTGCTGGCGGCACGGCTGCGCCAGCGCGGGCGCGAAAGTGAAGCTGACATTCAGCGACGGCTGGCGCGCGCGGCAGAACCGCTGCCTGCCCACTGCCACGCGCTCAACAACGACGGCGTGCTGATCGACACGCTCCATCAGCTGCGCCAGTTACTGGAGCATCCGCCATGAATCTGACCTTTCTCGGTACGGGCGGCGTGCAGGCCGCGCCGCTGTTCGGCTGCGACTGTCGCGCCTGTGAACGCGCCCGGCAGCAGCCACGCTATGCGCGTCACGCCACCAGCGCGCTGATCGACACCGGTCGCGAGCGCATCCTGCTCGATGCCGGTCTGCCCGATCTGCATCAGCGCTTCCAGCCCGGTGAGCTGAGCCGCATTCTGCTGACGCATTTCCACATGGATCACGTGGCCGGCCTGTTCAGTCTGCGCTGGGGCCGGGGCGCGTCGATTCCGGTGTGGGCGCCACCGGATGAAAAGGGCTGCGACGATCTGTTTAAGCATCCCGGCCTGCTGGCGTTTCGCCCGGCGCTGACGCCTTTTGTCGCGCACAGCTTCGGCGCCCTGCAGGTGACGGCGCTGCCACTGCAGCATTCGCGGCTGACTTACGGCTACCTGTTCGACTGGCATGGCACGCGGCTGGCGTGGCTGTGCGACACCTGTGGTTTGCCACCGGACACCGCCGATTTCCTGCAGGGCCAGCCGCTCGATCAGCTGGTGATCGATTGTAACGATGCGCCGCGCGCCGCGGCGGGTAATCACAACGACGTTACCCGCGCACTGGACATCGTGGCCCGGCTGGCTCCGCGCCAGGCATGGCTGGTGCACCTGTCACATGAGATGGATAACTGGTTGCTGGACAATGGGTTACCGGAAAACGTCAGCGTACCGTTCGATGGCCAGCAGATTGCTGTCGGTTTGCGCGACGCTGTCACCGTTTAATCATGGTTCTGTCATCAGACCTTCATCGCCAGTGTCCGTAATAACGAGCAATCAACACCTCAGAAGAGATGGAGCGCAACATGGCACAGGCACTACTCAAAACCGTCGTCGACAATGCATATCCTGCCCAGCGCCATGGCGACAAGGTGCTGTCGGTGCAGGGGCTGTGCAAAGCCTTCGGTGATAACCGCGTGCTGGATGATGTCAGTTTCGATCTGCATGCGGGCGAGCTGGTGGCGGTAATCGGCCGCTCGGGCGCAGGCAAATCGACCCTGCTGCATATGCTGAACGGCACCATTGCCAGCAGCGAAGGCGCGATTCTCAGCATGCGTCACGGCGAGGCGGACCGCTATGTGGTGACGCTTAACAGCCGGCAGATGCGCGAATGGCGCAGCGAGTGCGGCATGATCTTTCAGGACTTCTGCCTGGTGCCGCGCCTCGACGTGCTGACCAACGTGCTGCTGGGCCGGCTCAGCCAGACTTCAACGCTGAAATCCTTTTTCAAAATCTTCTCCGACACCGACCGTGCGCAGGCGATTGAACTGCTGCAGTGGATGAACATGCTGCCGCAGGCGCTGCAGCGGGCGGAGAATCTGTCCGGCGGCCAGATGCAGCGCGTCGCCATCTGCCGCGCGCTGATGCAGCGCCCGAAAATCCTGCTGGCCGACGAGCCGGTGGCGTCGCTCGATCCCAAAAATACCAAACGCATCATGGATGTGCTGCGCCAGGTGAGCGAGCAGGGCATCAGCGTGATGGTCAACCTGCACTCGATTGAACTGGTGCAGCAGTATTGCACCCGGGTGATCGGCATCCAGCGCGGCAAAGTGCTGTTTGACGGCCATCCCGCTCAGTTGACCGACAGCCTGCTGCATGCGCTGTACGGCGACGAAATTAACCAGCTCCACTAACTCCCACGGCAAGAGAAAATATCACAATGAAACTGACTGCTTTAGCTTTACTGACAGGCGCTCTGATGGCTTTTGGCGTTAACGCAGCGGATGCACCGAAACAGCTGAACCTGGGGATTCTGGGCGGGCAGAACGCCACCCAGCAGATTGGCGATAACCAGTGTGTGAAAGACCTTCTTCGACAAAGAGCTGGGCGTGGATACGCAACTGCGCAACTCCTCTGACTATGCCGGCGTGATTCAGGGGCTGCTGGGCAACAAGATCGATATGGTGCTGAGCATGTCGCCGGCATCTTACGCCTCGGTCTATCTGCAAAACCCGAAGGCCGTGGATATCGTCGGTATCGTGGTGGATGACAAAGATGGCTCGAAAGGCTACCACTCGGTGGTGATCGTGAAAGCCGACAGCCCGTATAAGAAGCTGGAAGATCTGAAAGGTAAATCGTTTGGCATGGCCGATCCGGATTCCACCTCCGGCTTCCTGATGCCCAATCAGGCCTTTAAGAAAGAGTTTGGCGGTACGGTGGATGATAAATACAACAACTACTTTCTCCAGCGTGACGTTTTCCGGCGGCCACGAGCAGGACATCCTCGGCGTGCTGAACGGCCAGTTCGACGGCGCGGTGACCTGGACGTCACTGATTGGCGATTACAACAGTGGTTACACCACGGGTGCCTTTGGTCGTCTGATTCGCATGGATCACCCGGATCTGATGAAGGAGATCCGCATCATCTGGCAGTCGCCGCTGATTCCTAACGGCCCGATTCTGGTGAGTAACAACCTGCCCGCTGACTTCAAAGCGAAAGTGGTGGCCGCGATCAAAAAGCTGGATAAAGAAGATCACAGCTGCTTTGTTAAAGCGGTGGGCGGCGCCCAGCACATCGGCGCCGCCAGCGTCGCGGATTACCAGAATATCATCGATATGAAGCGCGACCTGATGAAGGGTGCTCGCGGGTAACGAGCGGGTGGCTATGTGCGGTATTTCCCTCACCCCAGCCCTCTCCCGGGGGAGAGGGGGCCGCACGAGCCTGCATCATTCTGCCGGACAATTCCCTCTCCCGCTGGCGGGAGAGGGTTAGGGTGAGGGCAATCCCTCGCCATCAACAAAGGATCTCTCCCTTGACCGATTTCGAACACTACTACCAACGTATCCGCCGCCAGCAAAAGCGCGACACGCTGCTGTGGTCGCTGCTGCTGGTGGCGCTCTATCTCGCGGCCGGCAACGTGGCGGAATTCAACCTGGTCACGGTCTGGCAATCGCTGCCTCACTTCTTTGACTACATCGGCGCGACGCTGCCGGTGCTGCACCTGCCGCTGCTGTTCGCGGACGTCAAAACCGAGGGTTCGCTGGCTTACTGGGGCTATCGCCTGCACTTTCAGCTGCCGCTGATCTGGGAAACCCTGCAGCTGGCGCTGTCCTCCACCCTGATTGCGGTACTGATCGCCGCCGTGCTGGCGTTTTTCGCCGCTGATAACACCCAGACGCCGCGCAGCCTGCGCATGGCGATTCGCGCCTTTGTTGCCTTCCTGCGCACCATGCCGGAGCTGGCGTGGGCGGTAATGTTCGTGATGGCGTTCGGCATCGGCGCTATCCCCGGCTTTCTGGCGCTGGCGCTGCACACCATCGGCAGTCTGACCAAACTGTTCTACGAATCGATTGAGAGCGCCTCCGACAAACCGGTGCGCGGTCTCGCCGCCTGTGGTGCCAGCAAGCTGCAGCGTATGCGCTTCGCCTTCTGGCCGCAGGTGAAACCGACCTTTCTCTCCTACAGCTTTATGCGGCTGGAAATTAACTTCCGCTCCTCCACCATCCTCGGGCTGGTGGGCGCGGGCGGCATCGGTCAGGAGCTGATGACCAACATTAAACTGGATCGCTACGATCAGGTCAGCATGACGCTGCTGCTGATCATCGTGGTGGTGTCGCTGCTGGATACGCTATCCGGCTGGCTGCGCCGCCGTGTGGTTGAAGGAGACGTAAAATGATCGCCTTAGCGCCCGACGTGGCGAAACTGAAACAGCAGCATGCTGCACTGTTTGCCGCGCAAAACCGTTATCTGCGCCGCATCGCGCTGATTGCGCTGGCGCTGGTGCTCTACTATCTGTTCTTCTTCAGCGTGTTTGGCATTGAGTGGCAGCGCTTTGTCATCGGCTGCCAGCAGCTCGGACGCTATTTCCTGCGCATGTTCGTCTGGCAGG
Organism: Enterobacterales bacterium; assembly: GCA_039593635.1. Lineage (GTDB taxonomy): Bacteria > Pseudomonadota > Gammaproteobacteria > Enterobacterales > Enterobacteriaceae > Enterobacter. The sequence goes on along the minus strand of JBCNOW010000027.1, from coordinate 844,440 downwards.
ATTTCGTCAACTGGCCGTTTGGCTACTATTTCTCGCAGGTTGGCATCACGCTGGCTATCGTGTTTGCCGGCACGCTCACCGCCACCGTCATCGCGCTGCCGGTCTCCTTTCTGGCAGCGCGCAATGTGATGCACGATCCGCTGACGCGGCCAATATCGCTGCTGGTGCGCCGGCTGCTGGATGTGCTGCGCGGCATCGACATGGCCATCTGGGGATTGATCTTCGTGCGGGCAGTAGGCATGGGGCCGCTGGCCGGGGTGCTGGCGATTGTGATGCAGGACATCGGCCTGCTGGGCAAGCTGTATGCCGAAGGGCATGAAGCGGTTGAACGCTCACCCAGTCGCGGCCTGAGCGCAGTGGGGGCCAACAGCCTGCAAAAACACCGTTACGGCATTTTTACCCAATCGTTTCCCACCTTTCTCGCGCTGAGTCTGTATCAGATTGAATCCAACACCCGCTCGGCGGCGGTGCTGGGTTTTGTCGGCGCCGGTGGCGTCGGGCTGGTCTACGCCGAAAACATGCGCCTGTGGAACTGGGATGTGGTGATGTTCCTGACCGTGATTCTGGTGGTCGTGGTGATGGTGATGGACGCCATCTCCAGCCGGCTGCGTAAACGCTACATCACCGGGAAAGGGGTGCCGCTGTGGCAGCCTGCCGTGCGCGACTGAGCCGTTCGCTGCGCTGCCAGGCGCGCTCCAGCGTTTGCACCAGCTGCGCCTGCTGCCAGGGTTTCGCCAGCCGTTCACACAGCGGTAGCGTCACCGGCGTCTGGCGCAGATCCTGACCGCTGATCAGCAGGGTGGCCAGCTGTGGCCACTGCTGCTGCGCCTGACGAATCACATCCGCACCGCTCAGGGCGCCCGGCAGCATCAGGTCACTGATCAGTACATGCCGATATCCGGCGACTGGCGCAGCAGCGTCAGCGCCTGCTCGCCGGTTTCCGCACACTCCAGCGTCAGGTAACCCAGCTGATGCAACTGTTCGCACAGTGTCTGGCGCACATCCGCCTCATCTTCCAGCACCAGAATCAGGCGAGTCGCGGCTGGCACGCGCCTGCGTCAGCATCCGGTTCGCGGCTCACCACCGGCTGCGCGGCTTCCGGCGCGCGCGGCAGCTGCAGCCGCACGGTGGTGCCCTGCCCCGGCGCGCTCTCAATCTCTACCCGCCCGCCGGACTGGCGCACAAAGCCGTACACCATCGACAGGCCCAGCCCGCTGCCGCTGCCGGTCTGTTTGGTGGTGAAGAAGGGTTCAAACACCTGGGATTCCCGCACCTCCTGCGGACATGCCGCAGCCGCGGTCAATCACCTCCAGGTGACACCATCGCGCTTGCCATCGGCCTCCTGAATCCGCTGATTCCAGATGCGCAGGCGGATCTCGCCGCTCTGGCCCTCCATCGCATCGCGCGCATTCATCACCAGATTGATGATGGCGTTTTCCAGCTGGCCGACATCGATCCACGCGGGCCATGCCGGGCTTTGCGCTGCGCATCCACCACCAGATGCTGGCCGGGCAACAGGGAGTGGCGCATAAGCTCGCCGAGATTCTCCAGCAGCGGTTGCATCTCCACGGCATGAGGATGCAACGACTGCTTGCGGGAAAAGGCCAGCAGCCGCTGGGTCAGTAACGCGCCGCGCTCGGCGGCTTTCAGCCGCGCGCGCTCAATGCGGCTGGCCAGCGTGCCGGGCGGCAGCTGATCGACGGTCAGCGCCAGGCTGCCGATAATCACCGCCAGCAGGTTATTGAAATCGTGCGCCAGCCCGCCGGTCAACTGGCCGACTGCTTTCATCTTCTGGCTGTGCAGCAGCGCCTCTTCCAGCCCCTTACGCTCCGTGCGATCCAGCACCACGTTAACCATGCCGCGCCCCGGTACCGGGCTAAAACGCAGCTCAATGGTACGATTGTCCGCCAGCCGTAATTCCTGCGGTTTGGGCAGCGGGCGAGCCAGATTCTCCTGTACGTGACCGGGGAGATCGCTCACCTGTTGTAACAGGCTCTGATAGTGCTGGCCGCGCTGCAATGCCTCTGCCGTCAGCCCCAGCAGCAACGGATATTGCGGATTCCACACCACCAGGCAACCCCGGTTATCGAACAGCGCAAAACCATCGCGCATCGCGTGGAAAGTGGTTTCCAGCTGTGTGCTTTTCTCTTTCAGCAGCTGCGAGGTGTGCTCCAGCGAAGCGGTATTGCGGGCAAACACGTTAAACGCGCGCGCCAGTTCGCCCAGCTCATCGCGCCGCTGCAGCGCCGGGCACCGACACATCCTGCTCGCCGTGCGCCAGCCGCGACATGGCGCTGCGAGATGGCCGTCAGGTTAGAGCCCAGATTGCGGTAGATATACCAGCCGGCGCACCCGGTAATCATCAGCGCCAGCACGGCGAAAACGCTGATAAACACGAATGATCGAGCGCAGCTCCTGATGGCTGTGGCGCCGTGCGCAGTTCCGACGCCTGCGCCACCTGCTCAACGTACTGGTTGATGTCGCTGTTGAGCATCGCCACCAGCGCCTTGATGTGAAACATAGACCAGCTGATGGCCAGATCGCTCTCTTCCAGCTGGAGCGACAGCGGCCCCAGCTTGCGCAGCTCGGCGCTGAACAGCCGCGCGCGCTAAAATCGCCAGCACGCCCTGCAGCGGCAGCGCAGACCAGATCGGCAGCACGCTGTCGGAGATCTGTTTGATTGTCGGCCGGCGGCGAGGCGGACTGAATGGCGGCGGTGATCAGCCGGTCCATCTCCTCGCTGCGCGCAGCGGCAGTAATCCGGGACGTTGCTGGCCAGCAGGTCGATGACCTCGCCTGTAAATGACGCAGCAGATACTGTGGTTCTTTGGTACAGCCGAACTGAGCAGCGCGTTACGCTCCAGATGGCGCTGTTGTCCGCGTTGCAGCATCACGGTAACGCTTTGCTGCAATTCGTGGCTGCGGCGGGTGACGCGCCACCAGCGCCGGCTCCTGCTGCGCCAGCGGCGCGCCGGCAAGCTGGCTCCAGCGAGCTGCTGCAGCGCCCTCTGCGTCTGCTTTCAGGCGCTCGGCTTCGCCCTGGTACTCCAGCGCCCCCACCACCTGCGACAGCCGCACCGCCGCCGTGGCGACGTTGGCCGTATCGCGCGCCAGATTCATGCTGCCGGTCATGTCGTCCAGCGTTTGCTGCTGCGCCTGTTCCTGAATCTGGCTGGCGTGGCGAAAACCGAGCACCGCCACGCCGCTCACCATCAGCGTAACGGCGACCACCAGCAGATTGAAAATCAGCAGGCGTCCGCGCGCGCGGAAAAATGGGTCGAAAGGGGCCAGTGCAGACATAGTGACTCCGTAATTGCATGACGCTCCTTACCGCTCAACTCCGGCGAGTATAGAAGCGCGGCCGGAGCGCAACTATGACAAATATGAACGGCTTCTGACATTTTGCATTTAGCCTAGCGTGTGATGAAGTGCGGATATCGACATTCACAGGAGGTCCGCCATGAGCAGAACCCGCCCGGTATTAGAGATGCGCCAAACATTGCCAAAACGTTTGGCAATTTCCACGCGCTCAAAGGGGTGGATCTGACGGTCTTGCCCGGTGAGATCCACGCGCTGATGGGGGAAAACGGCGCGGGGAAAAGCACGCTGATGAAGATCCTCGCCGGGGCCTATACCGCCACCAGCGGCGAGATCCTGATTGACGGCCAGCCGTATCGCATCAAAGGCCCGAAAGATGCGCTGGCCGCAGGCATCACCCTGATTTACCAGGAGATGCAGCTCGCGCCCAATCTGACCGTGGCCGAAAACATCTTTCTCGGCAGCGAACTCTCGCGCGGCGGGCTGGTGCAGCGCAAAGAGATGGCGGCCCAGGCGCAGGCGGTGATTGACCGCCTTGGCGCGCAGTTCAGCGCCACCGATCTGGTGATGAAGCTGACCATCGCCGAGCAGCAGCAGGTGGAAATCGCCCGCGCGCTGCACCGCAACAGCCGCATTCTGGTGATGGATGAACCCACCGCCGCCCTCTCCTCGCGGGAAACCGAACGGCCTGTTTGAACTGATCCTGCGCCTGCGCGATGAAGGGATGGCGATTATCTACATCAGCCACCGCATGGCGGAAGTGTATGAACTCTCCGACCGCGTCAGCGTGCTGCGCGACGGCCAGTACGTCGGCAGCCTGACGCGCGACAAGCTGAATGCCTCCGAACTGGTGCGCATGATGGTGGGCCGCCCGTTAAGCGACCTGTTCAACAAAGAGCGCGATATTCCCCTCGGCAGCCCTGCGTCTGAACGTGCATCACCTCACCGACGGTAAAAAAGTACAGCCCTGCAGCCTGCAGGTGCGTGCCGGGGAGATCGTCGGGCTGGCGGGGCTGGTCGGTGCCGGACGCTCCGAGCTGGCGCAGCTGATCTTCGGCGTCGCATAGCCACCGGCGGGATGATCTGAAGTGGACGGTGAGCCGGTGGTGATCCACTCGCCGCGCGCCGCCATCGAAAACGGCATCGGTTTTCTCACCGAGAACCGCAAGGAGCAGGGGCTGTTTCTGGAGCTGGCGGCGCAGGAGAACATCACCATGGCGACGCTGGAGCGCGACGCCACCTTCGGCATGCTGAACCGCAAAAAAGCGCAGTCCATCTCCGACGACGCCATCGCCCTGCTCAACATCCGCGTGCCTCACGCCCAGGTGCGCGCGGGCGGCTTATCCGGCGGCAACCAGCAAAAGCTGCTGATCTCCCGCTGGGTGGCGATTGGCCCGCGCATTCTGATTCTGGACGAGCCAACGCGCGGCGTGGATGTCGGCGCAAAAAGCGAAATCTACCGCATCATGAACCAGATGGCGCGCAAGGGCGTGGCGATTCTGATGATCTCCAGCGAGCTGCCGGAAGTGGTGGGCATGAGCGACCGGGTGTACGTGATGCGCGAAGGCAGCATCGCCGGCGAGCTGCAACGGCGAGCACGATTACTCTCAGGAAAACATTATGACGCTGGCAACCGGCGTTAATGAACCGACCCAGGCATGAGGAGACGGTGCAATTGACAACTGCACCCAACCGCAGCAGGTGGCGAAAAACGCCTCCGCCAAAAAAATGCTGATGAGCGATCTGATGCAAACGGTCGGCATTTTGCCGATTCTGATCCTGATCGTGGCGGTATTTGGCTTTATCGCCCCGAACTTCTTTCACCGAAAGCAACCTGCTCAACATTACCCGCCAGGCGTCGATCAACATCGTGCTGGCGGCGGGGATGACCTTCATCATTCTGACCGGCGGGATCGACCTCTCCGTGGGTTCGATTCTGGGCACCACGGCGGTGGCGGCGATGGTGGTCTCGCTAGATGCCCGAATTTGCCAGGCTCTCCATTCCGGCGGCGCTGATGCTCGGCCATGGTGCTGGGCCTGTTCAACGGCGCGCTGGTGGCCTTTGCCGGGCTGCCGCCGTTTATCGTCACGCTCGGCACCTACACCGCGCTGCGCGGGGCGGCCTATCTGCTGGCGGACGGCACGACGGTGATTAACTCCGACATCAGCTTTGAGTGGATCGGCAATAACTATCTTGGCCCCATGCCGTGGCTGGTGGTGATCGCCCTGGCGGTGATTGCGGTGTGCTGGTTTATCCTGCGCCGCACCACGCTCGGCGTTCACATCTACGCGGTGGGCGGCAACATGCAGGCGGCGCGCCTAACGGGCATCAAAGTGTGGCTGGTGCTGCTGTTTGTCTACGGCATGAGCGGCCTGCTCTCCGGGCTTGGCGGCGTGATGAGCGCCTCGCGCCTGTACAGCGCCAACGGCAACCTCGGCACGGGCTACGAGCTGGATGCGATTGCGGCGGTGATCCTCGGCGGCACCAGCTTTGTCGGCGGGATCGGCACCATCACCGGCACGCTGGTTGGCGCGCTGATTATCGCCACCCTCAACAACGGCATGACGCTGATGGGCGTCTCCTACTTCTGGCAGCTGGTGATCAAAGGGGCGGTGATCATCATAGCGGTGCTGATCGACAAATACCGTACCCGACATCATCAGGGCAAAGGCAATCAGCGCATAAAACGCAACAAAGCGAGGAGGAACAACGACATGCGTTTTAAACCCCTTAGTCACCGCGCTGCTGTGCCGCGCCGCTGCTTCCAGCGCGCCGTTTGCGCAGGCCAAAGATCTGAAGTCCATCGGCGTTACGGTGGGCGATCTGGCTAACCCGTTCTTCGTGCAGATCACCAAAGGTGCCGAGCTGGAAGCGCGCAAGCTGGCGGGGGATAACGTCAAAGTGACGCTGGTCTCCAGCGGTTACGATCTGGGCCAGCAGGTGGCGCAGATCGATAACTTTATTGCCGCCAAAGTGGACATGATCATCCTCAACGCCGCGGATTCCAAAGGGATCGGCCCGGCGGTGAAGCGCGCGAAAGAGGCCGGGATCGTGGTGGTGGCGGTGGACGTGGCGGCGGAAGGTGCCGATGCCACCATCACCTCCGATAACACCCAGGCGGGGGAAATGGCCTGTAAGTACATTACCGACCGCCTGAAAGGCAAAGGCAACGTGGTGATCATCAACGGACCGCCGGTCTCTGCGGTGCAAAACCGCGTGGAAGGCTGCCAGACGGAGTTCAAAAACCACCCGGATATCAAAGTGCTCTCTGATAACCAGAACGCCAAAGGCAGCCGTGAAGGCGGTCTGGAAGTGATGACCTCCCTGCTGGCGGCCAATCCGAAGATCGACGGCGTCTTCGCGATTAACGATCCGACCGCGATCGGTGCCGATCTGGCGGCGAAACAGGCGCAGCGCAACGAGTTCTTTATCGTCGGCGTGGATGGCTTCGCCGGACGGCGAAGAGGCGCTGAAGCGCAAAAACTCGCTGTTTGTGGCGACCCCGGCGCAGGATCCGCAGGTGATGGCGGCAAAAGCGGTGGAGATCGGCTATGACATTCTACAGGGCAAACCCGCGCCGAAAGCGCCGGTGCTGATCCCGGTGACGATGATCGATAAAAACAGAACGTCGGCACCTACAAAGGGTGGACGGTGAAATAAGCCACACGGGCGTCGCGGTGCACATGCGCGCCGCGACGCCCGCCCAAAGGAGATGCAGCTACTGAAACGCTCCGACATTAACGAAATTCTCGGCCACACGCGGCAGTTCTTTCTCCATGCACGATGTGCATCTCCCGCCTTTTGCCAGCTTTCCGCCCAACCAAATGGCAGCAGCTTGACCAGGCCGCATGGCAGGAAGTGTTCGACCTGAAGCTCGGCTGGGACGTCACGGCATTTGGCGGCGACGATTTCTTTACCCAGGGGTTGACGCTGTTTACCCTGCGCAACGGCTCGCCCAACGGCGACGCCGTATGAAAAAAGCTATGCGGAAAAGATTATGCACGTGCGCGACGGCCAGGTGACGCCGATGCATTTTCACTGGCGCAAACGGGAAGACATCATCAACCGCGGCGGCGGGAATCTGATTGTTGAGCTATGGAATCGCGGACGGCGCATCGGATGAAGGACCGGAAACCCCGCCGACGTGACGGTCACCGTCGACGGCTGCCGTCAGACCCACGCGCCCGGCAGCCAGCTGCGCCTCACACCAGGGGAAAGCATCTGTCTTACCTGCGCCGGGCTGCTATACCACAGCTTCTGGGGCGAACGCGGCTTCGGCGACGTGCTGGTGGGCGAAGTGTCCATCGGTCAATGACGATGAGCACGACAACCACTTTTTGCAGCCCGTTGCCCGCTATAACAACATCGAAGAAGACGAACCGGCGCTGCTGGTGCTGTGCAACGAGTACAACCTGTTTCGGATATAAGGAGTGAATGATGCCATTGATTTCTCTTGCCGACGGTCTTGCCCACGCCAGACAGCACCGCTATGCGCTGGGCGCGTTTAACGTGCTCGACTCCCACTTTCTGCGCGCGCTGTTTGCCGCCGCGACAAGCAGGAGCGCTCGCCGTTTATCATCAACATCGCCGAAGTGCATTTTAAATACGTCTCGCTGGAATCGCTTGTCGAAGCGGTGAAGTTCGAAGCCGCGCGCCACGACATTCCCGTGGTGCTCAACCTCGACCACGGCCTGCATTTTGAGGCGGTGGTGCGCGCGCTGCGCCTCGGGTTCAGCTCGGTGATGTTCGACGGTTCCACGCTGAGCTATGAAGAAAACATTCGCCAGACGCGGGAAGTGGTGAAGATGTGCCACGCGGTGGGCGTCTCGGTGGAGGCGGAGCTGGGCGCGGTCGGCGGCGATGAAGGCGGCGCGCTGTATGGCCATGCGGATGAAGCCTGTTCTTTACCGACCCGGAGCTGGCGCGGGAATTTGTCGATTCAACCGGCATCGACGCGCTGGCGGTGGCCATCGGCAACGCGCACGGCAAATACAAAGGCGAGCCGAAGCTCGATTTTGCCCGCCTGGACGCCATTCGCCAGCAGACCGGGCCTGCCGCTGGTGCTGCACGGCGGCTCCGGCATCAGCGATGCCGATTTCCGCCGCGCCATCGAGCCTGGGCATTCATAAAATCAATTTCTACACCGGCATGTCGCAGGCCGCGCTCGGTGCCATTGAGCAGCGCAGCAATCACCCAGCGCCACGCGCGGTACGATGAGTTTGCCGAGCTGCTGCTGGGGATAGAAGAGGCGACATCGCCAGCGTTGTTGCCCAACAGATGCGCATCTTCGGCAGCGCGGGGCAGGCATAATGGAACGCAAAGGCATTATCGCCGCGGGCAATATGCTGGTGGATCACGTTCACCAGATCGTGCAGTGGCCGGAACGCGGCTGGCTGGCGGAGATTACCCACAGCGAGCGCTCCACCGGGCGGCGCGCCGCTGAATGTGCTGCTGACGCTGGCAAAAATGCACGTTGGCCTGCCGCTGCAGGCGGTGGGGCTGATGGGCGAAGACAGCGACGGGGATTACATTCTGGCGATGCTGGATCAGTATCACGTCAATCGCCAGCGCGTACAGCGCACCACCTCTGCGCCACCCACCTCAATGTCGCAGGTGATGACCGACCCCAGCGGGCAGCGCACCTTTTTCCACTCGCCCGGGGCCAACCGTCTGCTGGATCTACCGGCGCGCTTCGATCACCTCGCCGGACCGCAGCACGAAAATCTTCCACCTCGGCTATCTGCTGCTACTCGATAGCCTCGATATGCCGGATGACGAAGTACGGCACCCGCAGCGCGCGGCTGCTGGCGCAGATGCAGCAGCGAGGGTATGAAACCTCGCTCGATCTGGTCTCCCGCAAGGGCGACCCGCGCTATCAGCCGCTGGTGCTCCCTGCCCTGCGCCATCTCGATTATCTGGTGATTAACGAACTGGAAGCGCAGGCGCTCACCGGCATCGAGCTGCGCAGCAGTGGCACGCTGGCGTCACCGGCGGCTTTTGCTGCGGCGGCACGCTGGCTGCTGGCGGCAGGCGTGCGCCAGCGGGTGGTAATCCACTGCCCGGAAGGCGCATGGGGCCAAGCGGCAGATCAGCGGGCGACGGCCTGTGGCAGCCCGCCTGGTGCTTAGCGGCAGAGGAGATTATCGGCAGCGTCGGCGCGGGCGACGCCTTTTGCGCCGGCGTGCTGTATGCCAGCCATCAGAACTACAGCCTGCAGCAGACGTTAAAGCTGGCCCATACCTGCGCCAGCTTTAATCTGCATGCGGCCAACGCGCTGGACGGCATCCGGCCACTAAGCCCGAGATGCAGCGCTGGATGGATCAGGCGATTTGCGTTTCGCGCGCCGCGGCGGACGGGCGCATCACATCGGCGGAAAAAACATAGCCCAGTCCGCGAATGGTGCGGATCAGGATCGGCTGATGCGGATTAGCTTCGATTTTGCGGCGGAGGCGCATGATCAACACATCAATGGTGCGATCGAACACGTCGAGGCTTTCGCTGTGGGTCAGCTCCAGCAGTTGGTCGCGCGTCAGGACCTTACGCGCGTGGCCGACCAGCGCGCGCAGCAGGCTGTATTCGCCCTGGGTGAGCGGTACGCTTTCACGCTGCGGATTAAACAGCTGACAACGCACATCATCCAGCCGCCAGCCATTGAACTGCCAGCCCTCATCAATCACCGTTTCCGGCTGCGCCAGTCGCCCGCAGCGGCGTAGCGCCGCACGGGCCCGCGCCACCACCACGCGGGGATTAAAGGGTTTGGCGATATAGTCGTCGGCGCCCATCTCCAGCCCAACCACCACATCGGCTTCCGATCCCATGCCCGGTCAGCATGATCACCGGCAGCGCCGGGCGCTGACGCTGCATCTGCTGCAATACCAGCAGGCCGTTGATATCCGGCAGCATCATATCCAGCAGCACCAGGGCGATATCCGGATGCTGCGCCAGTAGCGCCAGCGCGTCCCGCCCCTTATGACAGCCATAAACGGTAAAGACATGCTCGCTCAGCACCTCCTGCAGCAGTTCGCAGACCGCACGATCGTCATCAACCACCAGAATCGCGGGTTTCATTGCACTGCCTCTTTTGTTGCGAAAGGGTTAAACGCAGTGTAACCCGGCGTTTTTAAGCTGCTGAAACGCGCAGCAGAAACGTGAGCGCCATCGCCTGGCAGAGTGTGAAAGCGTGCGTTACCGCAATATTTCACCCCCGGCTGCGCACGGCGGGAAAACGTTTGCGCGCAGGTGGTGCAATGCACCATAATCGCGCCTCGTTCTGGTTCAGAATTTTCTTAGCCGCAACGGCACACTGAAACGGAAACGATTGCGTCAGGGAGTGGCATAGCAATTGCTATGTGGACAGGGGATAGCACACGACGTTCTGCTGCCAGCGGTGGCAAAACGCCGGCATAAAAAAATAATTTTCCTCACTTTTTCCGCGTCAGCTTAGCCACCACGCGCGGAATAGCGGGAAAACGCCTTGGCAAGAGAGAGCAGGCCTGCGGGCCGTCTCCGCTGATGAGAGATGATGATGTTAGAAAAACTTTTTAAGTTAAAAGCACACCACACTACGGTGCGCACCGAAATCATTGCCGGTATTACGACCTTTCTGGCAATGGCCTACATCCTGTTTGTTAACCCCAGCATCCTCGGGGCGACCGGTATGGATAAAGGCTCGGTGTTTGTCGCCACCTGTCTGGCTGCAGCCATCGGTTCGATTCTGATGGGCCTGATCGCCAACTATCCGATCGCGCTGGCACCGGGCATGGGCCTGAACGCCTTCTTCACCTACACCGTGGTGCTGCATATGGGCTACACCTGGCAGATCGCGCTGGGTGCGGTGTTCCTCTCGGCGGTGATCTTCTTTGCGCTGTCGATTTTTAAAATTCGCGAATGGATTATCGCCAGCATTCCGCTGCCACTGCGTGCCGGGATTGCGGCAGGCATTGGTTTGTTCCTCGCACTGATTGCGCTGGAAGGGGCGGGCATCGTGGTGGATAACCCGGCTACGCTGGTCGGTCTGGGCGACCTGACTAAACCGGGTCCGCTGCTGGCGCTGCTTGGCTTCTTTATCATTGTGGTGCTGGAAGCGCGTCGCGTGACCGGAGCCGTACTGATCGGCATTCTGGTTGTTACCTTTATCTCGATGGGCATTGGCCTGACGCCGTTCGCGGGCGTGTTCTCTGCGCCGCCTTCGATTGCGCCGACCTTTATGCAGCTGGATATCGCCGGCGCGTTCAACGTTGGCCTGGTGAGCGTGATCTTTGCGTTCCTGTTTGTCGACGTGTTTGATAACACCGGCACGCTGCTGGGCGTGACGAAACGCGCCGGTCTGGCCGATGAGCAGGGCAACGTGCCGAAAATGGGCCGTGCGCTGATCGCCGATAGTGCCGCTGCGCTGTTCGGTTCACTGCTGGGTACCTCAACCACCACCAGCTATGTGGAGTCCGCTGCGGGCGTCAGCGCCGGCGGCCGTACCGGTCTGACGGCGATTGTGGTCGCCATTCTGTTCCTGCTCAGCCTGTTCTTCTCGCCACTGGCGGGTAGCGTGCCGGTCTACGCCACGGCGCCAGCGCTGCTGTTCGTTGCGGTGCTGATGGCTTCCGGTCTGGCAGAAATTGACTGGAAAGATGTCACCACGGCGGCACCGGTCACCGTGACCGCGCTGACCATGCCGCTGACTTACTCGATCGCCAACGGTATCGCCTTTGGTTTTATTACCTGGACGGTGGTGAAACTGCTGAGTGGCCGCACCAAAGAGGTCAATGCGGCGCTGGTGATTCTGTCGATTCTGTTTGTGATTAAACTCGGCTGGCTGAGTGCCTGATGCTGTGTAACGGAAGCCCGCCCGGGCTTCCGTGTAAGTTGTTACATGCGCGCAATCATTGTTTGCGTGATGTCTCGCAATTCCTGCCCGTCGCCACTTTTCTCTTTCAGGCCTGTTGTTTACTGTCTTTCCGTAAATTCTGCCATGCGCAAATTTTTTGCCTGCAGTGGCGGGATCGTGGAATGTTTAATCGCTGCCGCTCTGCTTAAATAGCGTTGGAGTGAGGCGATGACACAAGGTTGCTGAAGAAGGACAAGATAATGGATTATCCCGTTTGCACGCTGCCGCATCGGTTGCCGCCTCGCCTTCTGGCGTTAAGAAATCAGGGAGCACCGCTAATGGTACGATTAACCCAACACGTGGAACAGCTGGCGAATACCACCCAGCTATTACAGCAGGATGTCGCGGTCCTGACCGCGCGTTTTGAAAACCTTGCCACCAGAGCGGACGTGGAACGCGTGCGTACCGAACAGGGGCTGATGTGCAATCAACTGATGAATGAGATCGGTCAGGTGGAGAAGCGCATCGATAAAAAGTTCGAACAATTAAATGACAGGCTGATCTGGACCCTCATGCTGCCGACTCTCCTCGCCGTACTGGCATGGTTGGTAAAAGTGGCGGTGCTGAAAATTTAAGGTTGCCAGCAGAAATCCGGCCCGTCCATGGGCCGGAACAGCGGATTTAGCGGAACGGCGGTTCGTTGAAGGTACGCAGCTTGCGGGAGTGCAGTCGGTCACCCTCCGCCCGCAGCAGGTCAATGGCGCGAATGCCAATTTGCAGATGTTCGGATATCGCCCCTTCATAGAAACGGTTGGCCTGGCCGGGCAGCTTGATCTCACCGTGCAGCGGTTTATCCGAGACGCACAGCAGCGTGCCGTAAGGCACGCGGAAGCGATAACCCTGTGCGGCAATGGTGGCGCTCTCCATATCAATCGCCACCGCGCGGCTCAGGTTGAAACGCAGCGCCGAGGCGGAGTAGCGCAGCTCCCAGTTGCGGTCGTCGGTGGTGACGACCGTACCGGTGCGCAGGCGCTGTTTGACCTCTTCACCCGGCATACCGCTCACCGCTTTGGTGGCGTCGTACAGCGCGCGCTGCACTTCGGCGATGCTCGGGATCGGGATATCCGGCGGCAGCACCGCATCCAGCACGTGGTCGTCACGCAGATAGGCGTGGGCCAGCACGTAATCGCCAATCATCTGGCTTTCACGCAGGCCGCCGCAGTGGCCAATCATCAGCCAGACATCCGGGCGCAGCACCGCCAGGTGGTCGCAGATGGTTTTGGCGTTTGACGGACCGACGCCAATGTTGACCAGCGTGATGCCCTGACCGTCTGGGCGGAGGTCAAGGTGCCAGGCTGGCATCTGATGCTTTTTCCACGCCAGATCGGAGATATCGCCTGTTGGGTCGCTGCGCGTCGTCGGCGGTGATCCAGATCCCGCCCGCGCAGGACAGCGCGATGTACGGGCTTTCCGGGATCGAGGATCTGGCTGCAAGCCCCAGCGCACAAACTCGTCCACGTAGCGGGTGTAGTTGGTGAACAGCACAAACGGCTGGAAATGCTCGACCGGCGTGCCGGTGTAGTGGCGCAGGCGCGCCAGCGAGAAATCCACGCGGCGGGCGTCAAAATGCGACAGCGGAGAAAAGCGCGGTCGGCGTTGAACAGGCCATCAGCGGTTTCATCGCCAATCTGCGACAGCTCGGTGGTCGGGAAGTGGCGCGTCAAGCCCGGCGCTCATGGAGCGGTCCAGCGTTAACAGGTCGGAGCCATCAATCACATAGGGATACGGGATTTCATGCTGTGAAGGGCCCACCTCGATCTGCGCGCCGTAGTCCTGCACAGGATCGATCAGCGTGCAGCTGTTCGCTGAGATAGGGGCGGAACAACGCAGGGCGGGTGACGGTGGTGCTGTAGCAGCCGGAGTGGGTAAAACGGGCGTAGGCGCGGGTTTTTGGCGGTTTTGTTGCGGGCCTTCACCCTGCCAGGTGATGCGCAGCTCCGGATAGACAAACAGCCCCTGCTGGCGCAGTCCGGCGTCCGGCAGTGTGCCGCTGGCAGTGAAGCGGCCAATGGCGTAGCGCAGCGCGTTAACCGCGTGGTCATACAGACGCCTCCAGTTGATCCAGCGCCTGCTCAGTGGTCAATCCGTTCCGTTGCGTATTCATAGATTCTCCTTCAGCAATTTGGACCGATTTGACCAGAGCATAGCGGATAAACCTCTCATCACGATGAAGAATCTGTGATCGACCGCATTCTGCACCATCACGGTGCTGGTAGGCGGCAAAAGGCTGGCTATGTTTATCAGGTGCAGGGAGGCCACATCGCACGTTTTCCGCCCGGCTGCGATGCCGCTGCAAAAAAATTGTCACCGATTGTCTTCTCTGGCGAGCTTTTTGCTTAAATTTCAACCGTGGTCGCACAGACCACACTGCTCTCGAAGTGTTTCAGATTGATTTCTCCCAGGCCGTGGTATGGCTCCGTTCCTGACCCGTTGAGGATTGAAAGCATGTCTTTGAAATTCATAAAACACCCATTGAAGGTGGTGATGGCAGGTTGTTTAAGCATGGCGTTCTACGCGCAGGCTGACATAAAGATTGGCGTGGCCGGGCCGTTTACCGGACCGAATGCCACCTACGGCGATCAATACTGGCACGGCGCGACCCAGGCCGCGGAAGACATCAACGCGGCGGGCGGGATCAACGGCGAGAAGATCAAGCTGGTCCAGGGCGATGACGCCTGCGAACCGAAGCAGGCCGTGGCCGTGGCCAACCGCCTGGTGGACCAGGACAAGGTCATCGCCGTGGTCGGCCATTTCTGCTCCTCTTCCACCATCCCCGCCTCCGAGGTCTACGACGAGGCCGGGATCATCGCCATCACCCCCGGTTCCACCAACCCGCAGGTCACCGAGCGCGGCATGACTCTCCGCGGGATGTTCCGCATGTGCGGCCGCGACGACCAGCAGGGCGTGGTCGCCGGCGACTACATCGTCGACGTGCTCAAAGCCAAGAAAGTCGCGGTGATCCACGACAAGGACACCTACGGCCAGGGCCTGGCGGACGCCACCAAAGCGGCGCTGGAGAAACGCGGCGTGAAGGAGGTGCTGTACGAGGGGCTGACCCGCGGCGAGAAGGACTTCAACGCGCTGGTCACCAAGATCCGCGCCTCCGGTGCCGAGGTCGTCTACTTCGGCGGCCTGCACCCGGAAGCCGGTCCGCTGGTTCGGCAGATGCGCGAACAGGGCCTGACCGCCAAGTTCATGTCCGACGACGGCATCGTCACCGACGAACTGGTGACCACCGCCGGCGGCCCGCAATACACCAAGGGCGTGCTGATGACCTTCGGCGCCGACCCGCGCCTGATCCCGGACGGCAAGGCGGTGGTGGAGAAATTCCGCGCCGGCGGTTTCGAGCCGGAAGGCTACACCCTCTACTCCTACGCCTCCATCCAGGCCCTGGCCGCGGCCTTCAACGGCGCCGGCGCCAACGATCCGCCAAAGCCAGCGAGTGGCTGAAGTCGCATCCCGGTGCAGACCGTGATGGGCAAGAAGGAATGGGACAAGAAAGGCGACCTGAAAGTCTCCGACTACGTGGTCTACCAGTGGGACGACAAGGGCAAGTACCACCAGCTCCGCCCTAATGTCGCTCTGACGGCCCCGCGCCGCAGCGGCGGCCGTATCGCATCTGTAAGCGTGACCTCCTGAACTGCACGCCCCTCGCGATTCCAGGCCGTGCGAGAGTACTCAAAAATGGACGGCATCTTCCTCCAGCAAATGATCAACGGGCTGACCCTGGGCTCGGTCTACGGCCTGATCGCCATCGGCTACACCATGGTGTACGGCATCATCGGCATGATCAACTTCGCCCACGGCGAGGTGTACATGATCTCCGCCTATCTGTGGGCCATCGGCCTGGCGCTGCTGGCCTTCTTCGGCCTGCAGTCCTTCCCGCTGCTGATCCTCGGCACGCTGGTGTTCACCATCGTGGTGACCGGCGCGTACGGCTGGGCGATCGAGCGCATCGCCTACAAGCCGCTGCGCAACTCCACGCGCCTGGCGCCGCTGATCTCCGCCATCGGCATGTCGCTGATCCTGCAGAACTACGTGCAGCTGAGCCAGGGACCGCGCCAGCAGGGCATGCCGACCCTGCTCGACGGCGCGCTGCGACTGCATGTCGGCGACGGCTTCGTGCAGCTCACCTACACCAAGGTGTTCATCCTGATCGCCTCGCTGATCGGCATGGCGGTGCTGACCTACGTGATCCAGTACACCAAGCTCGGGCGCATGTGCCGCGCGACCCAGCAGGACCGCAAGATGGCCTCGATCCTGGGGATCAACACCGACCGGGTGATCTCCTACGTGTTCGTCATCGGCGCGGCGATGGCCGGCCTGGCCGGGGTGCTGATCACCATGAACTACGGCACCTTCGACTTCTACGCCGGCTTCATCATCGGCATCAAGGCGTTCACCGCGGCGGTGCTCGGCGGCATCGGCTCGCTGCCCGGCGCGATGCTCGGCGGCCTGATGCTGGGCGTGGCCGAGGCGCAGTTCTCCGGGATGGTGAACACCGACTACAAGGATGTGTTCGCCTTCTCGCTGCTGGTAATGATCCTGATCTTCCGTCCCCAGGGCCTGCTCGGCCGCCCGCAGATCGCCAAGGTGTGAGGAAGCCAGAATGAAGGCAATGACGCCAACCAAGCGCGCATCCGATTCAAGGTAAGCCATGCGTCGACACGCCGTGCTCTCCGGGTTGATCGCCCTGGTGGTGTTCGGCCCCATCGTCGGCGTGGTCCTCGACGGCTACGGCTTCAACCTGTCGAACCGGACTGCGCGTGGCGCTGCATGGATCATCGCGATCGTGATGGCCGGGCGCTTCCTGCTCAGCCTCTACCTGCAGACCCGCGGCGGGCGCGCCGTGCTGGAGCGCTTCGAGGGGGCTGGCAGCGGCGTCCACGTCCTGCCGCCGGGCTACAAGACCCGCTTGCGCTGGATCGTGCCGCTGATCCTGGTGGCCGCGGTGATCTTCCCGTTCTTCGCCAGCAAGTACCTGCTGACGGTGGTCATCCTCGGGCTGATCTACGTGCTGCTGGGCCTGGGGCTGAACATCGTGGTCGGCCTCGCCGGGCTGCTCGACCTGGGCTACGTGGCCTTCTACGCCATTGGCGCCTACGGCCTGGCGCTGGGCTACCAGTACCTCGGCCTGGGCTTCTGGACCGTGCTGCCGCTGGCTGCGCTGATGGCCGCGGTGGCCGGGGCGCTGCTCGGCTTCCCGGTGCTGCGCATGCACGGTGACTACCTGGCCATCGTCACCCTGGGCTTCGGCGAGATCATCCGCCTGGTACTGAACAACTGGCTGTCCTTCACCGGCGGGCCCGAACGGCATGCCGGCGCCGGCGCCGACCTTCCTCGGCCTGGAGTTCGGCCGCCGGGCCAAGGATGGCGGCGTGCCGATCCACGAGTTCCTCGGCATCGCCTACAACCCCAACATGAAGTTCCTGTTCATCTACGTGGTGCTGTTCCTGGTGGTGCTGCTGGTGCTCTACATCAAGCACCGGCTGACGCGGATGCCGGTTGGCCGGGCCTGGGAAGCCCTGCGCGAGGACGAGATCGCCTGTCGCGCGATGGGCCTCAACCATGTGCTGGTGAAGCTCTCGGCGTTCATGCTGGGCGCCTCCACCGCGGGGATTGCCGGGGTGTTCTTCGCCAGCTACCAGGGGTTCGTCAACCCGACCTCGTTCACCTTCTTCGAGTCGGCGCTGATCCTCGCCATCGTGGTGCTGGGCGGCATGGGCTCGACGGTGGGCGTGGTGATCGCCGCCTTCGTGCTCACCGTGGCGCCGGAGCTGCTGCGCAGCTTCGCCGAGTACCGCGTGCTGCTGTTCGGCATGCTGATGGTGGTGATGATGATCTGGCGGCCGCGCGGGCTGATCCGCATCAGCCGCGTCGGGCTTCGCCGCTGCGCAAGGGGGTGGCGCCATGAGCGACAAGATCCTCAGCGTCGAGCACCTGATGATGCACTTCGGCGGCATCAAGGCGCTCAACGACGTCAACCTCGACGTGGAGCGCGGCTCCATCACCGCGCTGATCGGCCCCAACGGCGCCGGCAAGACCACCGTGTTCAACTGCCTCACCGGCTTCTACAAGGCCACCGGCGGCAACATCCTGCTCAACACCCAGGGGCGCACCACCGACGTCATCCAGGTGCTCGGCCAGCCGTTCCAGCCGGGCGACTGCGTCAAGCCGGCGCAGCTGGGCAACGCGCCTCTACTACAAGATGTTCGGCGGCACCCACCTGGTGAACCGCGCCGGGCTGGCGCGGACCTTCCAGAACATCCGCCTGTTCCGCGAGATGTCGGTGGTGGAGAACCTGCTGGTGGCGCAGCACATGTTCGTCAACCGCAACCTGCTCGCCGGCATCCTCAACACCCCCGGCTATCGCCGCGCCGAGAGCGAGGCGCTGGACCACGCCTTCTACTGGCTGGAGGTGGTTGGACCTGGTGGACTGCGCCAACCGCCTGGCCGGCGAGATGTCCTACGGCCAGCAGCGGCGCCTGGAGATCGCCCGGGCCATGTGCACCCGGCCGGAACTGATCTGCCTGGACGAACCGGCCGCCGGCCTCAACCCGGCCGAAACCCACGCCCTGAGCAACATCGTCCGCTACCTGCGCGACCACCACGGCATCACCGTACTGCTGATCGAGCATGACATGGGCATGGTGATGAACATCTCCGACCACATCATCGTGCTCGACCACGGCGACGTGATCGCCCGTGGCAACCCCGAACAGATCCGCCATGACGAGAAGGTGATCGCCGCCTATCTCGGTGCCGACGAAGAGGAGCTGTCATGAGCGCGGCGTTGCTGGAATTCCGTGAACGAGGTGGACGTGTTCTACGGGCCGATCCAGGCGCTGAAGAAGGTCTCGCTGACCGTCAACGAGGGGGAGACCGTGGCGCTGATTGGCGCCAACGGCGCGGGCAAATCGACGCTGCTGATGTCGATCTTCGGCCAGCCGCGTGCCGCGGCCGGGCAGATCCTCTATCGCGGCCAGGACATCCGCCAGAAGTCGGCGCACTACGTGGCCTCCAACGGCATCGCGCAGTCGCCGGAAGGACGCCGGGTGTTCCCCGATATGACCGTGGAGGAGAACCTGCTGATGGGTACCATCCCCATCGGCATGCGCCACATGGAGCAGGACATGCAGCGCATGTTCGAGCTGTTCCCGCGCCTGAAGGAGCGGCGCAACCAGCGCGCCATGACCATGTCCGGCGGCGAGCAGCAGATGCTGGCCATCGCCCGCGCGCTGATGAGCCGGCCGAAGGTCTGCTGTTGCTGGACGAACCCTCCCTGGGCCTGGCGCCGATCGTGGTCAAGCAGATCTTCCAGACCCTGCGCGAGCTGGCCCAGCAGCGGCATGACCATCTTCCTCGTGGAGCAGAACGCCAACCATGCGCTGAAGCTGTCCGACCGCGGCTACGTGATGGTCAACGGGGAGATCCGCCTGAGCGGCAGCGGCGAAGAACTGCTGGGCAACCAGGAGGTGCGCAACGCCTATCTGGGCGGCAGCGTCGGCGCGGGCGGGGAGTCGGCGAAAAGTTTGTAATAATGATTAAATGGTGACGGGAAACACTTTGCATAATCGTTAGCAGCCTATCATCATTATTACTCTACTTCTTAACCAAAGTGATTTGGTACTCCCTTGCAAAATCCTGGCGTAGCAGTAATGCGGGCGATCAGAAACACGGCGTGGTATCCCAAACGCCGTGCTTATCGCACGCTGTTGTGGCGTGAAATCACCCCACTGGCGGTGCCCATCTTTATTGAGAACCTGTGCGTGATGCTGATGGGGGTTCTCAGTACCTTTCTGGTGAGCTGGCTGGGCAAAGAGGCGATGGCGGGCGTCGGGCTGGCGGACAGCTTCAACATGGTGATCATCTCCTTTTTTGCCGCTATCGATCTCGGGACCACGGTGGTGGTGGCCTTCAGCCTGGCCAAACGCAACGGTAAGCGGGCGCGTGCGGCGACGCGGCAGTCGCTGGGCCTGATGACGGTGCTGGCGTTTGTGCTGGTCATCGCCATCGAGTTCTGGGGGCATCTGATCGTGGACGTGATCGCCGGTAACGCCGAGCCGCAGGTAAAAGAACTGGCGCTCAGCTATCTGCAAACCTCCGCGTGGAGCTATCCGGCGGCGGCGATTGCGCTGATAGGCAGCGGCGCGTTGCGCGGTGCCGGCAACACCAAAATTCCGATGCTGATCAACGGCGGCATGAATATCCTGAACATCATCATCAGTAGCGTGCTGATTTACGGTGCGCTCGGCTGGGAAGGGATGGGATTTGTCGGTGCCGGGCTGGGGTTAACCATTTCACGCTATATCGGCGCGGCGGCGGCCATTTACGTGCTGTATCGCGGCATCAGTCCGGCGCTGAAAATCACGCTGGCCAGCTATTTCCGCCGCTGGGATCGCAACATCCTGATGGGAAGTGCTGGGGATTGGCGTACCAGCCAGTATCGAATCGGTGCTGTTTAACGGCGGCAAACTGCTGACGCAGATTTTTGTCGCCGGCATGGGCACCAATGAGATCGCCGGTAATTTTATTGCCTTCTCCATCGCCACGCTGATCAACCTGCCGGGCAACGCGCTGGGGTCGGCGTCGACCATTATCACCGGCAGGCGCTTAGGGAAAAATCAGGTGATGCAGGCGGAGCGGCAGATCAAGCACGTATTCTGGCTGGCGATGATTGGGCTGTGCACGCTGGCGTTTATCACCGTGCCGCTGGCGGGCACGCTGGCGCGATTCTACACCCGCGATCCGCAGGTGATTGAGGTAACCAAACACCTGATCTGGCTGAATGCCGCCTTTATGCCTATCTGGACCGCCTCCTGGGTGCTGCCGGCCGGGCTAAAAGGCGCGCGCGACGCACGGTACACCATGTATGTATCGATGTTCAGTATGTGGGGCGCGCGCGTGGTGGCCGGTTATCTGCTCGGCATTGTGCTGGGCATGGGGGTGACTGGCGTCTGGCTCGGCATGTTCCTCGACTGGACGGTGCGCGGTATCTGCTTCTGGTGGCGTTTAACCAGCGGCAAATGGCTGAACAATTACCGCAAAATGCTCGCGAAGAGCAGTGGCCCACAGGGCTGAGGAATCCCCACAAAAAGACAGGCACAGGGTTTTGTGATCGGGTTATTGCGCCAGCAAAAACAGATCGCACCCTATGCCTGCCATACCCGGCCCCGCCTCAAGCCGCACGGCTATTTTCGGACTGACCGCTGCCTTTCCGCTGGCAACCTAACTCAGCGCTTTCGTGAATTCGAACGTGATGCGACAACTGTGCGCCTTGCCACGCATACGGGCCGCTTCAGCGTTTACACAAATCTTCAGGCTTGCAGCCCGGAGCAGTACAGTACAAAAAGCTTGCCTTCATCGTGGCGGTTATACATCCAGCTGCGATGATTCAGCGCGAGTGAAATGATCGATGGCTGTCAGGCTGGCGCAGCCCGAACAAGCAGCCTGCACCGGCTCATCACCTGCTGAGCCCTCGCCAGTAAACCTAAAAAATTTTTTTATTTTCCTTAAGAATTGTCTTTATTGCGCCGTCCTGAAAATGAGAGCTTTCTTAGTGCGATGGGTGTAGAGATGATGGCAGTCAACTGGCAGACAATAGATAAGGTTGTATACATCAACCTGAACAAACGCAAGGATCGCAGGGTACGTATCGCTCGTCAATTAAAAGCAATTGGCGTACCACGTGAAAAGATTGTCCGCTTTGAGGCTATTGAAGAAACGCCAGGCTATATCGGCTGTATTAAATCACATATTCTCGTGCTGCAAATGGCTCAGCAAAACGGCTGGAAAAATGTATTGATTCTGGAAGACGATATGGTTTTCCATGATGATATTCAGACCAAAAAGCGAATTGATCTATTTCTCTCCTCTTTACAGCAGATCAACTGGCATGTCGCGCTGCTCGCTGCCCACTATGATAACGTCGTGCCGTTAAAATGTGTGGATTATATTGTTAAGCCGCAATATGCATGGTGCGCTTGCGCTTACATCGTGAACAGTGATTACTACGCCACCCTCATTGATAATTATGCAGAAAGCTTGCAGGGGTTACTGGCGGGTGGCGTTCCTCAGTGCTGGGCTTTAGATGTACGCTGGAATAGTTTGATAAAACGTGACCGCTGGTTGGGTATCTTTCCCAATGCGGGCTATCAGGCCGCTGATAAAAGTGATATTGAAAACCAACCTGTTGATTATCGAGATCATTTCGCTAAAAAATTAGAAGAAATAGTCTGGCCAGTCTATCAACCTGGCGAAGAAAAGATAAAAGTGGATATCTTTTTCCAGTGGGCCCCCGGCTGGACTAACTTTGAGTCGGTATATCGCGCTATGCAGGCCAAACCGCATTTTGATTGTCAGATTATCCTTGCGCCCTATTTCAGTCGGGGCGCAAAAGCACCGGATTACACTGCACAGCGTGATTTATTAAATGATAAGGGTATCCGGTATACCGAGTATCACGAGTATGAGATTACGGCGCGTAAGCCGCATGTGGTTTTTTTACAAAATCCTTATGATGATGCACGTCCCAATGAACTGCAAAGTTTGACGCTTAATCGACGCAATATTTCTATCGCCTATATTCCTTATGGATTAGATATGGGTGATGGCGAGAGAAACCGTGTTTATCAGTACAATCTTCCCTGTCAAAATGTTGCCAGGTGGGTATTCGTTCGCTCTCAGCGGCATAAAGATGAGTTTGCTAAATATTGCGGAAATGGCAATCATCACGTCTATGTTAGCGGACATCCAAAGCTAGATAACTATCCATCACGCTTTGGCGTCCAGACGGATGGCAAAGTTAATAAAGGCAAGCCAACGCTATTATGGGCGCCGCATTTCGTCATGCCTGATGATGAAAAGATGTGGTCTACGTTTAATTTATATACACAGGCAATGCTTGATATCATCAAACGTGATGACGTCAATTTGATTATTCGGCCACATCCGCTTTTTAAACAATTTCTGGATATTCGTAAAGAGCGCGGAACACACAGCGAAACTGCTCAGAACTGGCAAATGCTGCGCGAATACTCTCATCTCAAATCACATGTGGAGTGGGATTTTTCTGCTGATTATCGCTACGCCTTTTCACAATCAGATGCGCTGATGGCAGATGCAGGATCGTTTTTGCTGGAGTATTTACCGTCGCGTAAGCCAATCCTTTTCCTGACTCATGAAAATTGCCTCGGTATTAACAGTAGCGCTGAATTTATTTATGACGCTTATGACGTTGCGAATGAATCTGCAGATATTAAAACTTTCGTTGATAATCTTGTTTCAGGCAAGGATCCCATGCGTGATAAGCGACTGCAGGTTTTACGAGATGAACTTCATATGCCAGAGCAGGGCGCAGGCAGTGAGATTGTAAAAATCATTGAAAAAACCCTTATGCCCGCTGGAGTTCATCACAATGTCTTCTAAACGCGCCGCAATATTACTGGTTGCTGGTCAGGGAACGAGAATGGGGCATCTGACCCTAAATTATCCTAAATGCTTGCTGCCGGTCGGTGAAATCACCGTGCTGGATACGTTGCTGACTGAGCTGTTAAAATGCGGCGAGCGTGAAATTGTACTGGTTACCGGTCATCAGTCATCAGTTGTAGAACGCTGGATTAAAGATAATTATGCTGATGCTAATATTAAGTTAGCGCACAATGATAATTATAAAAATGATGTCAACATATTATCCGTTGAAAAAGGTGTCAGCGCGCTTAATCATCCTGAATATGGCTATACAATTATCGAAACGGATGTTCTGCTGGATCCACGTGTATGGCCGCGGTTAATGCAAGCTGAAATGGGCAGTGACAGTTTTTGGCTCACCCATGGTTATTACAACTCTTGCCTTACTGGCGGTATTGTCGAAGCCAGTAAAGCTGAACCTGCTATAAAGAAAATTGCCTATGTGCCCGATTACGACTCCGCATTTGATGGCTGGATGAAAATGGTCGGCTTGCTAAGTGTCTCTCCGGAACAGGTGGAAAACGATCGACGCCTGCGGCAGACGTTTTTACAGACAAGTACCCAGCAATATTACATGGCACCCTGGATTGTACACCGCTCTTGCTTACCCTGCCGTGCTGTAGATATTACGGATTTGTTTGCAAGATCTTTCAACGAAGAAGTCGATTACCGGCAGGCGGTTGCGGATTATCATTTATTATTAGAAAATTTTGAGGCACTAAAATGAATGTAGAGTTTTTTGAACCACAAAAATTGCGCCATATTGAAAAATTCAGTTCACGTCGCGTTGAATGGTTGCGTGATAAAATTCTTCAGGAAGGCGTATGGGTAAAACCTCTGGCGCTTGATCTACACCATAATCTGGTACTGGACGGCCAGCACCGTATGGAAGTCGCGCTCAGTCTGGGACTAAAAAGAGTGCCGGTCGTACGATTTGATTACGCCTCGGTGCCATTAAGATCGTTGCGCGAAAATCATCAATTTGACTGGCAGGAAGTGGCCAGGCGTGCACTAATCAATGACATCTACCCTTATAAAACGGTAAAGCATGATTTCGTTGTACCCATGCCGGTATGTCAATTTTCGTTGCAGGAGTTAGGCTATCATGGTTGAAAATGCCATCATTCTGGCCGCCGGCAGAAGCCTGCAACTGGATGGTAAAAATAAAGTTTTAATTCGCCATCCCAAAACGCGGAAAACGATTCTCGACTATGCTATTGATGCCTTTCATGGGAAAAAAATTACCGTAGTGATTGGCTTTGGTGCGTTACAGATTATGGAGTCCTACCCTGATCTCAATTACGTTATCAATGACAACTGGGCAACGACTAATAATGCAATGAGTCTGGGGTTGGCCCTGAATCAGATTAATAGCCCCACGTACGTTGTCTCGGGAGATATGTTTTTTTCTCCTCAACTTATCCATGAAATGGATCACGCTGAGGGAAATCTCGTTTTGACTCACCAGCGGC
This sequence comes from Enterobacterales bacterium, assembly GCA_039593635.1. Classification (GTDB taxonomy): domain Bacteria; phylum Pseudomonadota; class Gammaproteobacteria; order Enterobacterales; family Enterobacteriaceae; genus Enterobacter. The sequence continues at coordinate 819,299 of JBCNOW010000027.1, read as the reverse complement.
ATAATCGCATGCTGACCTCCATTCATTGTGACGTTAATCGCCAGGGCATCGTGGAGGAGACGTATCTGGGACCGATACGCGCCGCAGAGCACCCTGAGGCTATGGGTCTGTTTAAAGTCAGTGACATGGCACTCCTGAGTCAGTGGCATAAGCAATGCCTGCGTTATGGTAATTTGTATGCCGCCCAAACGTTACCGTGTCAGAAAACGACAGCACTCTACGCTCACGACCTGGGGGAGCATGCATTTAATGAAATTAATACGCTGGCAGATTACTGGCGTCTGATGCAGGAGGATCACGGTTAATGATACGAGCTATTACGCTGGGCTTGCCTTACTCCGCTATTTCCGACGGGCATTCTGAGTCACGTTTACATCACTTTCGCACGTTAGTGATTGATAAACTCCAGTCTCGTCGTTGGCCACTGCGAACATTACGTTTAACCCTGCCACCATTGAATGATCGTGATGAAGATGAGATTTATACCCTGCCAGCACGAATAAATTCAATCAATGCGTTGGCTGAAAGACTTGATATTCGTTGGTTTTGCTTACCGCTGGACTTAACGCATGGTGATAATTACCGCGGACGGTTAGATGCCGCGTTTGCTTTACTCTTCAGGCAACCGCGTATGTTTCTGAATCTGATGGTAGCCGATGAGCAGGGTATAAATATTCGAGCCAGCCATGACGTTGCCCGTTTCATGTTACAGGTAGCACATCGCAGTAATAATGGCTTTGATAATTTCCGCCTCGGTGCCTCATTGCGTTGTCCGCCAAATGCCCCGTTTTTTCCGTTTTCCCGGCATGAAGGTGAGACACTGAAGTTTAGTTTTGCCCTCGAAACTACCGATATTGCTTTGGAATTGAGTGAGCAGGTGCGGGAAGGCAACATGCTGCTGGCGGACTTTGCTGACCAGTTTATTCTTCGACTCTGCGCACGCTTACGCGAAATTGATGCATTCGGTCATGAGCTGGCGTCTGATTCAGGGCTTGAGTATGCCGGTCTGGATGCCTCACTGGCGCCTTTTCCGGATGGCAGTATTTCTGTCGGCAGGTTAGTTGAAAATCTTGGTGCGCGTCCTGGTGGCGTTCAGGGATCACTCTTTATAACCAGTATTCTGACGAATGCGATTAAAAGCGCAGTCGCAATCAGTGGTGCTCGCGCAACGGGTTTTAATGGCGTCATGTTCTCAGTACTGGAAGATGATGCCCTGGCGAGTACCAATAATCGTCGTGTATTAAGCATTGATACGCTTAATGCATGGTCAACTGTTTGTGGTTGTGGATTAGATATGCTCCCGGTGCCAGGTTCGACACTGCCTGAAGATATTGCCGCGATTATTCTTGATACGGCTGCACTCGCGGTGCGGTTAACGAAACCGCTCGGTGTACGTTTATTACCTATTCCTGGCGGAGAGGTAAATGAATTTACACGCTTTAATTATGACTTCCTCTGCAATAGCCGCATTATGAATGTCGCGAAAAGTGATGTTGATTTTTCTGCTGATAATGAACGCTGGACGTATCGCTAAAATCAGGCTTAATGAAATGTTAGATGCAAAAAAAGTGAAGGATTTTTGGGATCACCGACCGGATAATTACAATAAGTTATCGTTTGAAAGTTTAGCAAATCTGGAAAACGATCCAAAGTTTCTCGATATTAAAATTCGCACAGAGATGGAAAAAGTTTTTGCCTGGTTGCCTGACCTGACAGGGAAAACGGTACTTGATCTCGGCGCCGGGGTCGGGCAGTGGGCTTTTCGTTTTCAGCATGAGGGCGCAAAAAAAATCACCGCTGTAGAGTTTTCAGCTGCAATGATTGAAGTGGGTAAGCTTGAAGCCAGAAAACGCAATATTGATAATGTCGATTTCATTCTTTCATCTGCCGAGAGTTATTGTAGCTCAGAGCAGTACGATGTCATTTTCATATCTGGCCTGATGATCTACCTTAATGATGAGCAAGCTGAAAAATTGTTAAGTAATTTGCGTACTTACAGTAAACCAGAAAGCACTATATTATTGCGTGATGGTACGGGGGTCGGTGAAAGGTTCGAAATCAATAACCGCTATTCTGCGAATCTGCAAGCAGAGTATTCGGCTACATATCGAACTGCTGAGCAATACGAAGCTATATTTGCGCGGTATGGTTTCAGCTTAACCAGGAGTGAAAATATGTTCCCTGAAGGTCATATGCTTAATAAGTATCCTGAAACCCGATTACGCCTTTATCACTTTGAGCAAAAAAATGGTTAATATCTCACCTCTCTATGACGATGTTAGCTGGCCGGCAGATGAAGGTGTTTTAGGCGTCGTAGGCGTAGCCCCCTGGGCAACACTGGATTTTTGCCAGCAGCTGTATGGCCTGGTTCAGGCAGATAAAGAGTGGCAATATCCGCGACTTATTATTGATAATAATAGTAAAATTCCCAGCCGCGGGCGTCATTTGCAACTGGGTGAACGTGATCCTTCTCCGTGGATTCACGCAACTATTACAGAACTCGCTGCTGCGGGTGCGACGGTTGCCGTTGTGCCTTGTAATACCGCTCACCTCCTTTGGTCGCGCTGGAGCAAGGACGCAGCTATTCCGGTTATTAATATTATTGATGCCACACTTGAGCATATTGCGCCTCAGGGCAAGCGGGTCGTTGTGCTCGGTTCGCAAATGTTGTACCAGAGCAGGCTGTATCATGATGCGCTTACGCAACAGCACGCCGAGATCGTCAATGTCGCTGCATCCACCCAACAGCTAGTGACACGCTGCATTAACGAGATAAAAGCCACAAAAAGCGTGTCTGAACTATCAATGCGCCAGTTAGCGGACGCCGTAAATAGCTGGAAGCAACAGGGTGCTACGCACATTATTCTGGCTTGCACAGAGTTGAGTTTGCTAAAACACAGCGCGATCTGGCAGGAAATGACCTTAATTGATTCGAGCGAAGCTCTCGCGCGTGCCGCTTTGCGCGCCATATCATTTCGCCGCCTGCGTGATTAAGGCGGACGAATTATTTCCACGACGAAGGGCCGCTTATCTCATTAATTTCCCCGCCCCGGGCGGGGTAAACATCAATTTGTATCACACTGTATCTCCCGCCACACAGCACACACGCCGTTGCATAACCCGCCAGTCTGTACATATCCGCTATACATCACCGTGGTCTTCTGTACGCATCAACTGAATGCATGGAGATACCACGATGTTAACCCGACTGTTTATTTCAACGTTACTGATGGGCGCCTCTGCGACTTGCGCCTGGGCGGAGCGACTGAGCGCTGCTGACGTGCTCGGCCCGGCGGCCGTGGCGCCACTGGATCATCCCCAGCCGCCTGCGCGATTAATTGTGGATGCGCCGCTGGCCGGACCGCTGCGCAAGGGCGCGGTGTTTATCCAGTACCGGGCAGAAAACCTGCGCATCGAGCCAGTGTTTGGCCAGGAAGCGCTGAAAATCACGCCGCGCATCGGCCACATTCACGTCATCGTGGATGACAACCCGTGGCACTGGGCGGACACCAGCGGTGAGCCGGTGATTCTGGTCGGTCTGCCTGTCGGGCCGCACAAGGTCACCCTTATTCTTGCCGATCCTACGCATAAACCGATCGACAGCAAAACCATCACCTTTAACGTGCCCGTACAGATTGCACCGCACTGATTACCCGGAGATAAATTATGAAAACACTGTTACGTCAGACTCTGTTGGCAACGCTGGTTCTCACGGCGGCAGGCACCGCGTTTGCCGCCACCCCGGCCTCACACGATTACGCCGCTGACTTCAGCCACGTGCAGCAAATCAACGCCGGCGATCTGAACATCGGCTATGTCGACATCGGTCCGAAAGATGGTCAGCCGGTAATTTTGCTGCACGGCTGGCCGTACGATATTCACAGCTACGCTGAGGTCGCACCGGCGCTGGCGGCAAAAGGCTACCGGGTGATCGTGCCGTCATCTGCGCGGCTACGGCACCACGCGTTTCCTGTCGGCAAAAACGCCGCGTAACGGCCAGCCTTCGGCAATGGCGAAAGACATCGTGAACCTGATGGACGCCCTCAATATCAAACAGGCCGTGTTTGCCGGCTATGACTGGGGCGCCCGCACGGCGGATATCGTCGCGGCGCTGTGGCCAGAACGCGTAAAATCGCTGGTGTCGGTCAGCGGTTATCTGATCAGCAGCCAGCAGATTGGTAAACAGCCGCTGCCGCCAAAAGCGGAGCAGCAGTGGTGGTATCAGTTCTATTTCGCCACCGAGCGCGGTGCCGAAGGCTATGCCAAAAATACCCATGACTTCGCCCGTCTGATCTGGTCGCAGGCCTCGCCTGACTGGAAATTTAGCGATGCAACCTTTAACGCCAGCGCCAAATCCCTGGATAACCCGGATCACGTCGCGGTGACGCTCAGCAACTATCGCTGGCGCTTAGGGCTGGAAAAAGGCGAGCGCAAATACGACAGCTACGAGCAAAACTGGCCACGTTGCCGAATATCACCGTCCCAACGATCACCATCGAAGGCGGACAACAACGGGGCGCCGCATCCGGCACCGCAGGCCTACCGGGTAAATTTACCGGTAAATATAAACACCGTACCTTCGGCGCAACCGTGGGGCACAATCCGCCTCAGGAAGATCCGCAGGATTTCGTCAAGGCGGTTGAGGATGCGGCCGCACTGTAGCGGAGTAATTCACGACCCTGACCGGCCATCGCGTGCCGGTCTTTTTTGCAATACGTTACCCGGCTGAGCAGGAGGCCCTGTTTGGTGGAGCATATTGATCATATCCTTGTCGTCGATGACGACAGGGATATTCGTGAATTGATTATCGACTATCTCGTTAAGTCCGGTTATCGCGCCACTGGCGCGGCAAACGGCAAAGAGATGCGCGCCGTGCTGGATAAGCAGCATGTCGATCTGGTGGTGCTGGACGTCATGATGCCCGGCGACGACGGCCTGACGCTGTGCCGGCAACTGCGCAGCGATCCCCGGCAAAAAAGACCTGCCGATCCTGATGCTGACCGCCCGCAACGAAGAGACCGATCGCATCCTCGGGCTGGAGATGGGGGCGGATGACTACCTGGTCAAGCCCTTTGTGGCGCGCGAACTGCTGGCGCGTATCAAAGCGATTTTGCGCCGTTTCCGCACGATGCCGCCCAATTTACAGGTCACCGAAGCCGGGCGCCTGGTTGCCTTTGGCGAATGGCAGCTGGATACCGTCGCCCGCCACCTGATTGACAGCGAAGGGGTGATTGTGGCGCTCAGCGGGGCAGAATATCGCCTGCTGCGCGTGTTCCTCGACCATCCGCAGCGCGTGCTGACCCGCGATCAGCTGCTCAACCTGACGCAGGGCCGCGACGCCGAACTGTTTGAACGCTCAATCGATCTGCTGGTTAGCCGGGTGCGCCAGCGGCTGAATGAAGATGCCCGCACGCCGGCCTACATCAAAACCGTGCGCAGCGAAGGCTACGTTTTCACCATGCCGGTGATCATCAAAGAGGCGAATGAATGAGGCTCTGGCCGCGCTCGCTGCTGGCACGCCTGCTGATCATCGTGCTGGGCGGGCTGCTGCTGGCCAACGCCCTCACGCTGGCAAGCCTGCTGATTGAACGCATGAGCAGCGCTAAAAGCGTGATGCTCGGCAACCTGGAGTACGATGTGGCGACCAGTGTGGCCATCCTGGACCGTCTGCCCGCGAACGAGCGTCCGGCCTGGCTGGCGAAGCTGGCGCGCGGCAACTATCGCTACAGTCTGTCGCCGGGCGAAGCGGGGCCGTATCCCTCCGGCTGGCGCACGCGCGACGCGGTACGTTCACTGCAGGAGACGCTTGGCGGGCGCTATCAGATGAGCATTCATGCGATTCCGGGGCCGCGGGAGCATATTCAGGTGCATCTGACGCTGCATGACGGCGCGCCGCTCACGCTCGATCTCTGGCCGCGCATGCCGGCGATTGCGCGCTGGCTGCCGCTGGTGCTGATGGGTCAGCTGCTGCTGCTGCTGTGCTGCGCATGGCTGGCGGTGCGGCAGGTGGTGCGACCGTTTGTGCGCTTTACCCAGGCGGTTGATGCGCTCAAACCGGCCGCCAGCCACGCACAGCTGATGGCAGAGAACGGCCCGGATGAAGTGCAGCAGGCGGCGCGTGCGTTTAACGCTATGCAGCTGCGGATTCAGGATCACCTCAAAGCGCGTGCGCAGATCCTCGCGGCCATCTCGCACGATCTGCAGACCCCCATCACGCGCATGAAGCTGCGGGTGGAGATGGCGGAGCAGCCTGAACTGCGCGACAAGCTGCTGAACGATCTCGATAATATGACCCGCCTGGTGCGGGAGGGCATCGCGTATGCCCGGTCATCAGAAGTGCTGGAGGAGAAGCGCCAGAGCGTCAGCCTCAACGCGCTGCTGGATAGCGTCGTCTGTGACTATCAGGATGTCGGTAAAGCGGTGAACTTTGTGCCGTGCACAGGTCATGACACCTTCGCCGTGCGGCCGCAGGCACTCCGGCGCATCATGACCAACCTGATCGACAATGCGCTTAAATTTGGCGGCGAAGCGGAGGTTGAACTCTGTTCACCCCAGGGTGACAGCGTAGAGATTCGGGTGCGTGATAACGGGCCCGGCATTCCGGAGGAAGCGTTACAGGCGGTGCTGGAGCCCTTCTACCGCGTGGAGAGTTCACGCAATCGCCACACCGGCGGGACCGGGCTCGGCCTGGCGATCGCCACCCAGCTGGTGAGCCAGATGGCGGGCAGCCTGCAGTTGCGTAACCGGGCAGCTGGCGGGCTGGAAGCGTGCATCATCCTGCAGCAGCAGGATGTGTAACCCGATGTATCTGCCTGCCCGTTACACACATAACCCGACAAAACGGCGTTTCCCCGACACAGCCTGAACACATGCGGTGGATGTAATAGACGTACTGCCGGACGCGCAGACGTTTATCCACCGTATGAGGTTTCCTATGACACTGCTTATCGCTTTTCTCGCCGGGATGCTGACGCTGCTCAGCCCCTGTACCTTACCGATTATTCCTTTTGTATTTGCCAGCGTACGCGGCCGACGCGGACAGCTGATGGCGCTGCTGAGCGGCATGGTCCTGATGTTCACGCTGGTGGCGCTGCTGGTATCGCTTACCAACCACTGGGTCAGTCAGGTCACCAGCATTGGTCGCGACCTGGCGCTGTTGTTCCTGGCGATAGTCGCACTGACGTTAATCTCCACGCGCATCGCCCAACGCATTACCCGGCCGTTTGTCGCGCTGGGTAATCGCCTCAACGATGCCAGCCAGCGACGTAGCGGGGTGCTCGCCGCGCTGCTGGCTGGCCTGGCAACCGGTCTGCTGTGGTCGCCCTGTGCCGGACCGGTGCTGGGCGCGATCCTCAGCCTGGCCGTCGTGGGCGATCATCCCCTGTCGGTTGGCGTGTTGCTGCTGGCGTATGGCTGCGGTGCCGCGCTGATGCTGGCGCTGCTCTATTTCGCCGGACGATCGCTGGTGGCGCGACTGCGTCCGGGGCTGGCGATGAGTGCGCGGCTGCGTCAGGCGGCGGGCGTGCTGATGCTCGCCTCGGTGGGCGTGATTGTTACCGGCTCACAGAGCCAGCTGCAGGCAGCGCCCGCTTTTGCCCTGAAGCTGGAGCAGCAGCTGAGCCAGTGGTTGACCACGCCGGCACCCAAAGTGCGCCTGGAGCCGGTTAGCCTGCCGCAAGCCAGCAGCGCGTTGCCGTCGCTGGAGGGGGGCACGGCGTGGCTGAACGGGGCGCCGGTGACGCCTGCCACGTTAAAGGGCAAAGTGGTACTGGTCGATTTCTGGACCTGGGATTGCATTAACTGCCAGCATACGCTGCCACACGTGCGCGACTGGGCCAGTAAGTATCAACGTGACGGACTGGTCGTTGTGGGTGTGCATACGCCGGAGTACCCGTGGGAGCGCGATGAAAAGGTGCTGAAGCGCGCGATTACGCGCTGGCAGCTGCCCTACACCGTAGTGGCGGATAACAATTACAGCATCTGGAACCGTTTTGGCAATCAGTACTGGCCCGCGCACTACATCTTTGATGCACACGGCCAGCTGCGCTACACCGCGTTTGGTGAAGGCAACTATGAAGAGCAGGAGAGGGTGATTCAGCAGTTGCTGAAAGAGGCGCGTGCATGACAGGTCAGGCGGCCCGCCCGGGCCGCCACTGCTTCTCATTTAGGTTGTGATTCGCGGGGGATGCCTTTGAAAGCTGGGGTGACTCAGGGACTATCAGGCAAACAGCGTGCGGCATTGCCGGGGACCTCCCAGCCCGTAAGGTCACCCTGCAGAGTGACCGTCATGGCGCAGCCACCGTTGCCACTCCAATATGCAAAATGCAGTAATCCAACGCATAACTTGTCGTTTGGTTCCGCGTCCAAGCTGGGGTTTACTGTCAGCGTTAACCTTTTATGGAGAAGCTGACAATGAAGAAGATCCTGCAGCAGTGGCTGGCGCGTCTGGCAGCCAGCAAAGCCGCCACCCCTGACGGGCGCGAATTCGACCCCGGTGAGCATATCGATCTGCTGATCCCGATCAGCCAGCTGTACGGCGTGGAGTTTCATCCTTCCGTGTATCGCTACTATGAACGATAACCGCCGCCACCAGCGCATGCGCTATTGCTACTGGAATGAACTGTGCACGCCAGACTAAAAACCCGCTCACGCCGAGCGGGTTTTTTTATGCTGTTTACCCGCCTGATGAAAAAATTGCCGTAACGTCCCGCCGGTTTGTTCAATTGTATTGATTTCGTAATTTTAACGTAAAGAAAAGTATTCCCAAGCGGCAGCGCGCGTGTAAGAATATAAAAGTAAATGATAACCATTGGCGTTATCATTTAGGTGTTGTCTGGGAAAACCGTGTTGATTCAGTGCTATGCCTGAATGGCAGGTGCGGTTAAGACAATGAGTGCGTTAATAACGATAAGAAACTCACCTTTTAACATGGATAAAAATCGCCAGCTGCCGTTTGGTAGCTTCAATTCGCTGACCCTATTCACCGGGCTTTGTATTGGTATTTCGCCGGCTGCGGCGCTGGGGGCCGATAACTCCGGCAAAAAATCTGATGATACATTAGTGGTTGAAGCGCGCACGCCGTCGCTGTACGCGCCAAATGCCTCGGCCGATCCCAAATTTACCCGTCCGCTGGTGGATACCACCCGCACCATGACGGTGATTCCGGATCAGGTTATTAAAGATCAGGGCGTCACCAATCTGACCGACGCGCTGAAAAACGTGCCGGGCGTCGGGGCGTTTTATGCCGGGGAAAACGGCAGCTCAACCACCGGCGATGCGGTGTACATGCGCGGTGTCGATACCTCCAACAGCATTTACGTGGATGGCATTCGCGACATCGCCAGCGTCACGCGTGACACCTTCAACACGCAGCAGGTGGAAGTGATCAAGGGGCCTTCCGGCACCGACTATGGTCGCAGCGCACCATCCGGCTCGATCAATATGATCAGCAAACAACCGCGGCTGGATACCGGGCTTGACGCGTCAGTCAGCGCCGGCAGCGCGTGGATGCGCCGCGGCACGCTCGATTACAACCAGGCAATCAACGACAATGCGGCGTTTCGCCTTAACCTGATGGGTGAGAAAACCCATGATGCGGCGCGTGACAACATCCAGAACGAGCGTTATGGCGTCGCGCCTTCGCTGGCGCTGGGGCTGGACACCGCAACGCGGCTGTACGTCAACTATTTGCACGTCCACCAGAACAACACACCGGACGGCGGTATTCCGACCGTTGGCCTGCCTGGCTATTCGGCACCGTCTGCCGGGTATGCTGCGCTGAACAATTCCGGCAAGGTCGCCACCAGCAACTACTACGGCACCGATTCTGATTTCGATAAATCGACCACCGACAGTGCCACGCTGCGCTTTGAACACGATTTGAGCGATAACACCACGCTGCGCAACACCACGCGCTGGTCGCGGGTGAAGCAGGAGTATCTGCTGACGGCGGTGATGGGCGGAGCCAGTAACATTACTGCACCCAACCCGAACGATGTTGGCAGCTGGCGCTGGTCGCGCCTGGCAAACATCAAAGATATCAGCAACCGTATTCTCACCAACCAGACCAATATCACCTCGAAATTTGCCACCGGTTCCGTCGGGCATGATGTGAGTGCCGGGGTAGAGTTCACGCGTGAAAACCAGACCACCTATGGCGTCAACGCGCTGACCCCGCCTGCGGTGAATATCTACCATCCCATCAGCAGCATTTCGATTGGCGGTCTGGACCGCAACGGTGCGAACGCTAACGGGCAGACTGACACGTTTGGCATCTATGCATTTGATACGCTGGCGATTACCTCTGACTTTGAGCTGAACGGCGGCATTCGTCTCGACAACTATCACACCGAGTACGACAGCGCGACGGCCTGTGGCGGCACCGGACGCGGCGCGCTGGCTTGTCCGGCGGGCGTGGCGCGTAATACGCCGGTGACCACGGTGGACACGGCGAAATCCGGCAATCTGGTGAACTGGAAAGCGGGGGCGCTCTATCGTCTGACCGAACAGGGCAACCTGTATGTGAATTACGCCATCTCCCAGCAGCCACCGGGTGGCAGCAGCTTCGCGCTGGCGGCGGGTGGCAGCGGCAACAGCGCCAACCGTACTGATTTTAAACCGCAGAAGGCCAAATCCAGCGAAGTGGGCACCAAGTGGCAGGTGCTGGACAAGCGGCTGCTGCTGAACGCCGCACTGTTCCGCACCGACATCGAAAATGAGGTCGATGCCAATGATGACGGCACTTACTCGCAAACCGGCAAGAAGCGCGTGGAAGGCTATGAACTCTCAGCAACCGGCAACATAACGCCAGACTGGGAAATCATTGCCGGTTACACCATGCAGCACGCGTCGGTGCGTGAAGGTGCCAGCGTGGCGCAGGATGGCTCATCCGCGCTGGCCTATACGCCGAAGCACGCCTTTACGCTGTGGACCAACTATCAGGCCACTGATGCGTTGTCGGTGGGCGCGGGCGCACGTTATGTTGGCAGCCTGCGTCGCGGCAGCGATGGGGCCGTGGGCACGCCGGATCACACCGAAGGCTACTGGGTGGCTGACGCGAAGCTTGGGTATAAGGTCAACAATAACCTCGACCTGCAGCTCAACGTGTATAACCTGTTTGATACCAACTATGTGGCATCGATCAACAAGAGTGGCTACCGCTATCATCCGGGCGAGCCGCGTACCTTCCTGTTGACGGCTAACGTGCATTTCTGATGGTCAACCGTGGGGCGTTCGCGCTCCACGCTTAATGGCGAGAACTCCGCGATGATGTATCACATTCCTGCCGTGCTTAACGCTGAACAGCTGGCGCACTTTACCACCCAGCTGCAGCAGGCTGACTGGGTTGACGGACGGGCGACGGTCGGCAGCCAGGGCGCGACCGTAAAAAATAACCAGCAGATTGACACCGGCACGCCACTCTATGATCGGCTGCAGGCTGCAGTGCTTCAGGCACTGAATAGCCATCCGCTCTTCTTTGCCGCCGCACTGCCGCGCACGCTTTCTGCGCCGCTGTTCAACCGTTATCAGCAGGGGGAAACCTACGGTTTTCACGTTGATGGTGCGGTACGCCACAATGGCGCGGCCGGCTGGATGCGTACCGATCTCTCCGCCACGCTGTTTCTGTGTGAACCCGACAGTTACGAGGGCGGGGAACTGGTGATCGAGGATACTTACGGTCAGCACCGCGTAAAACTGCCGGCCGGCGACCTGGTGCTTTATCCCTCCAGCAGCCTGCACTGCGTCACGCCGGTCACGCGCGGCGCGCGGGTCGCCTCGTTTTTATGGATTCAGTCGATGGTGCGCGATGATAAGCAGCGCGCGATGCTGTTTGAACTGGACCGCAACATTCAGAGCCTGAAAGCGCGCCACGGTGACAGCGAAGAACTGCTGTCGCTGCTGAATATGTACCACAACCTGCTGCGCGGCTGGACGGAAGTTTAGCCGTCACGCAACAACAAAAAGCCCGCTCAGGTTTCCCTGAGCGGGCTTCTTTAAATCTGGCTCCTCTGACTGGACTCGAACCAGTGACATACGGATTAACAGTCCGCCGTTCTACCGACTGAACTACAGAGGAATCGTTGGAACGAGGCGAATATTAATGGCAGCCCCTGTGGGTGTCAACAGCTAAAAACACATTTGTATTCAACTGGCTAGCAAAGCGGCAAAGCGATCGTGATTTAAGCAGATTCCGGTGCCTGCTGCGCCAGACGCGCCAGCGGATCCTGATGGTAAAACTGCTGCAGGTGGCGATACATAGCCGGAAAACGGCTGGCGAGCAGGTCGGGGGCGCTGAAAAAGTACTCCGACAGCACGGCAAAACATTCCGCCGGATCGCTGGCGGCATAAGGATCGAGGGTCGCGGCCTGTTCACCCACCAGATCCACTTCCGCTTCAATCTCGGCCATCGCCTGCAGTAAATCTTTCTCCCAGCTGGCCACATCGCGCAGCGCGATGGCCGGGATGCCGCTGGTGTAACCGCTGCCGCGCGCGTCGAGCTTGTGCGCCACTTCGTGGATCACCAGGTTGTAACCAGAGAGATCGTATGAGTCCTGGATGTCCAGCGCGTTCAGCACCACCGGTCCCTGCGTCCAGCTCTGGCCGGCATGCACGGCCGGCGCGTGGTGCACCAGGCCGCTGTCGTCCTCCCAGCGATCGTCAACGCTGAACGGCTCCGGGTAGATCAGCACTTCGTGGAAGCCGTCGAGCCATTCCAGACCCAGCTTCAATATCGGCAGGCAAAACAGCAACGACAGGCGAGCCAGGCGCAGTTCGCTAAGTTCCAGCCCCTGCAGCGGAGTGATTTTTTTCTGCAGCAGGAAGCGTTGCGCCAGCGCCACCAGCGCCTGCTGCTCGTCGCTGTTCAGCAGAGAAAAGATCGGCTGCCCCAGCGCCTGTTGCCAGGGCAGGGCAGTCACGGCAGCATCTTTTTGTGCACGCCACGGCCATTTGATCATTGCGTCACTCACTCTGCAGGGCGGAAATCATATCCTGACGCGGCAGACGATAAATTGCCAGCGTGGAATCAAAGCCGCTTATTCAACCTGTTAGCGGCGGATTTGTCTGTGACAGGGATTGCAAACTGGCAAGGTGGGAAAGGGGCGCGCTGTGCCGCCGGCGAGGGGGCAAGGGCTGGTGATTCACTGAATCGCGCAAAAGACGACGCCCTCTTCCGTGCGGAAGAGGGCAAACGCTTAGCCTTCACGCTCCACACGCTGGAATGCGATGACCCAGACCCAGGGATTCACCTCCCAGCTGGTGGCGCCATACTGCTTCTGCCACGCCTTGCGGTAAGCTTCTTTCGGCGATTCGGAATTCATGTTCATCGTGAAGAAATTATTGAGGAAGTGCGAATCGGTCTGCACGCCTTCCGCCATGATGTCGTCTTCGCTGATGTCCTGAATTTTCTCCGCGCGTACCGCCGTGATTTCCAGATCGATGCGGCTGGCCCAGCGCGGCATATGGATGGCGGTCTGCCAGCCAAACTGCTCGGCGACCTGCTGATTTTCTTCCTGTTGTCCAAGTTCATGGCTGTCGGCGCGATACTGGCAAAATGCCGGATTGCGGAACGGCAGCGGATCGCGCTCGTATTCCGCCAGCTGCGCCTCAGGCACAATCGGACCCCGCCAGGTTTCACGTACCCACAGGCGATCGCCGACCTGGCCAAACGGGCACTGGGCGCCAATGTCCGCCATCGACATCAGCTTATAGCCATGCAGATGATTAGCGCTGACATCAAACGCGTGCACGCCTTCATGATGATCCTGTCCCGGGCCAAACGCCTGAGTTTTCATAATGCGCCGGGTCTGAGTTTGCTGGCCAACCAGCAGGGCGCGCACCCGCTGTTCGGAAAAAAGAATCGGCCGTTCTTTCATTATGTACCTCGTGTTGTATCACGTACCCGGAGAACTTCGACGAAACATCCGTATCCTCGGATGAGAGCATTAGCATAATGGGTTTGAATCAATTTGCTTAATAATTTGTCGCCTTATTATCGGGCAATAACTGCCGCTTCCGGTATTAAAAATGGCTCATAAGCAAACAGTGTGCTGACGAAGGCTTCGGGTACAGGTGAGAGCCGTAAATTTCCCCTATACAGTACGTTATAACGGTCGCAATGGGAATCTTTTCAGATTATGTCGCTATGCAAAGGGGCGTTTTAATGCTGGGGTTGCGACAGGCTAAACTGGACCTTTGGCGATGCTGAAAATTCACCCAGCGGGAAATGCATCACCGAAATTAAACAGAGTGGCTTAACTAAAACAGGTTAAGGAAATACTGAAAACCGTATCGCGGCTGGGCAAGCGGCTTTAACAGCGCTATAACATGATCGGGATCGCATTTTTTTGCGCTGGACATCCGGGAAGGGTGTAAAGAAAGTGTCATCACCGGGCCGCTATGATGAGACGCAAGCCGTACCCGGTGCGAAATAATAGCAATAACAGGAGAAGCACGATGTCACTGACCCATTGGCAACACCGTTACGAAAGCTGGCTGCAGCTGAACTGGCTGCACGATGATAAAGCCCATGATATCGCGCACCTGCGCCGCGTCTGGATGAGCGCGGCCCGCATTATGCAAAACACCAATGCCGATTCGCTGGTGGTGCTGACCGCCTGCTATTTTCACGATGTGGTGAACCTGCCGAAAAACCATCCGGAACGCCATCTGGCTTCGACTTACGCGGCGGAAGAGACGCGCCGCATTCTGCAACAGGATTTTCCGGACTTCCCCTCAGCGCTGCTGGACAGCGTGGCGCATGCGGTGCAGGCCCACAGTTTCAGCGCCCGCATTACGCCAAAAACGTTAGAAGCGAAGATCGTTCAGGACGCCGATCGTCTCGAATCATTAGGCGCGATTGGCCTTGCGCGCGTTTTCTATACCGCAGGTGCGCTGGGACGTCCGTTGTTCGACAGCGACGATCCGCTGGGTAAAGACCGTGAACTGGATGACGTCAAGTGGACGCTGGATCATTTCCAGAAGAAACTGCTGAGCCTGCCGCAGACCATGCAGACGGAAACCGGCCGTCTGCTGGCGGAACACAACGCCGATTTTCTTGTCCGCTATATGGCGAAGCTGTGCGCCGAACTGCAGGGCAATCTGACCGATATTGATGAGTCCGTGTTACGCGATTTCAGTCCCATCCCGGCACAATATTAAATTTTTATGACAGTCTGTTAACTTTCATCTGCTTCCGCTACGTTGTTGTAAATCAAGAGGGAGTGTGAAGATGACCGAGACCGTTAACTTAACCATTAAAATTGACCCGGCGCTGAAAGAGCACATTAAACAGTTAGCCGCTGATAACCAAATCTCCATGAGTCAGGAGATCGTTAATCGCCTGCAGGCCAGTTTAGATACCGTTGAGCCACCGGCCGTCGACAGCCTGCATACCGAAGAGGCGGGCGATCAACTGAGCGCCGCCGAGCTGAAGCAGGTGCGTGCACTGCTAAAGAAAAGTAAGAAAAAGAAATAACACCAAAACCCGTCGCTGACGGGTTTTTTCTTTCTGCACCTTAGCTAACGCGGAACTGCTGCGCGCGCTGCGTCAGTCGCGCTGACAGTTCACTCAGCTGCGCCGCTGCCTGCACCTGCTGATCAGTCAGGGCTTCGTTTTGCTGGAGCTGAAGACTCATTTCCACCACTTCCCGGGCAATTTTGCTCACGCGATGGCTCTGCGCCGTACTGTTATCCTGCAGCTCATTGAGCTGGCTGACCACGCCGGATACCGCCTGGCCAATCCGCGCAAACAGCACTTCCAGCGCCTGCACCTTCGCAAAGCCATCCTGCACGTGCTGCTGCGTGTGCTGGATTAAACCGTCGATCTGCCGCGTGGAAGCGCCGCTCTGCTGCGACAGCAATCCCATCTCTTTGGCGACGACCGAAAAACTGCGCCCGTAAGCGCCAGCATGCGCAGATTCTATCGCCGCATTAAGCGACAGCAGACGCGTCTGCATCGACAGGCTGTCCAGCATGCCGACGATGCCAGCGATATCGCCGGCGGCCGCGACGATCTGCTGCATCTGGTGTTCCATATTGTCGACTTCATGGGCGCAGTGACGCATCAGCGCATCCGCGGACTGCGCGTCGTGCGTCGCCTGTTGCGAGAAGTGTGCACCTTTTTCCACCTCTTCTGACACGCGATGCAGCCGCTGCGACAGATGATGGAAGCTGGCATTTTGCGCCTGATGCTGCTGCATCACCTGCTGATTATGCTGCTGCATCTCGTCAGCGCCGGCCGCCACACGGGTTGCTACCGTCGTAATGTCGCTGACGATCTGCTGCAAACCCTGACGCATGGTATCGATGGACTGGAGCAGCTGGCGCGTTTCCAGCGACTGACGGCGCGTCGGTGCCGGGCTGGCGACCAGATCGCCCGTCGCGATTTGTGCCAGCTGGGCGTTGGCGTGACGCAGCGGCAGCAACACGCCGCGCATCAGCAGCGCGGCGGCCAGCAGCAGCAGCGCCATTAATAACGCGGCGATCGCCAGCGCCAGATTGCGGCTCTGCTTGAGCGTGCTGAGCGAATGCTGGTTGACGCTGCCGAGCTGCTGATTGGCCTGTTCGATTTCGCTAAACCAGGCATCGTTGAACTGCTGCTGGAAAGCCTGCATCGGCACCATAAAAAATGCGTTGATATCATTGGCTGCCAGCCCTTTCAGCTGCTCCTGCAGCCCGCCAGCCAGCAGCACGAAGCCCTGTGCCAGCGGGCTATCGCTTTTCGCCTGATAGGCAGCAAACAGCTGCTGCGCCTGCTGCAATGAGGTAGTGGCTGCCGCCGCCAGGCTTTTCCAGCTGTCGACCGAACCGCTTTGCTGGTCCTGCATCAGATAAATGCCGGCACGATGGCTGTTGTCGCTGGCGGTGAGTAACTCAATACGTGCTTTATCCAGCAGGGCCAGCCGTTCGCGCAGCTGGCTGGCCTGCTGCAAGGAGTGTTGCGTCTGATTCACGTGCTGGTTGAGCAACAGCACCCCGGCAAACTGCAGCAGACAAAACAGCACAATAAACAGCATGAACTGGCTGCGCAGGCTGGAGAGCCAGACGGGCAGACGCAGGGTAAAACGAGGTCGCAGCCGCAGCGGCAGGGAGATTACAGACAGGAGAGACATCAAACAGCTCCGCAAAAAATAAAACGCAGTATTGGTTTGATGCGTGACAGTCCGGTGACAGTGCGCGCGATGTGCGGCAAAACAGCACATCGCGCGTTACTAAAGCAAATTGCGGGGCGGAAAACCGGGGCGTGAAGCGCGGCTGCGTTTTCAGCGGCGCTGACGCGCGTGCTGCTCAATCAGCGGCAGCAGCAGTTTCGCTACGGCGGCGAACACCGGTACCACCACCGAGTTACCAAACTGTTTGTAGGCTTGTGTGTCGGAGACCGGAATGCGGAAGCGCGCTTCGCCCGGCGCTTCAAAGCCCATCAGGCGGGCACATTCACGCGGCGTCAGGCGGCGCGGGCGGCGCGCCATGTTCGCGGCCTGCTGAAAATCCTGGTCGCCCAGCGCGTGATCCCAGCCGCGATCGATCAGGATTTCCGACCCGTCTTTATAGTAGCGCGCTGACAGCGTGCCACGCAGCAGTGCGGATTGCGCGGATCGTTGAGGCCAAAGCCAAAACCGTTGCCTTTGGCTTTATGCTTCTTCGCATACTGGTAGAGATAGTGCCACAGCGTGGGCGACAGGGTATATTTTGCCGCCGGCTGCGGCTCCAGCAGGCTGTGCAGCGGCGGAACTTCAGGCGGATAGAGTGCCGCCAGCGCGCGCAGCGAAAAACCTTCGCTCAGGCCGGTATCGCGCCGGATCCCTACCAGCACGATGCGCTCGCGGTGCTGTGGCAGGAAGTGACGCGCATCGACCACTTTGGCATCCGGCGATAAGTCGTCAGCCGCGTCAGCGACGTCGTAACCCAGCTCATCCAGCGTGGCCATAATAATGGCAAAGGTGCGGCCTTTATCATGGCTCTTGAGGTTCTTCACATTCTCCAGCACGAAAAACGGCGGTTTTTTGGCGGCGAGGATGCGCGCCACATCAAAAAACAGCGTGCCCTGGGCTTCACATTCAAAACCGTGCGCGCGACCCAGCGCATTCTTCTTACTGACGCCGGCCAGCGAAAAGGGCTGACAGGGAAAGCCGGCCAGCAGCACCTGATGGTCGGGAATCGTCTTATCGATATGCTGATAAATCGCCTGCTCATCCGGCAAACCGGCCGGCTGGGTAATCAGCCGGATATCACTGTTGAACTGATGCCGGGCGGGATCGCTGTAGTGATTAGCTTTATAGGTGCGCACCGCTTCTTTATTCCACTCGCTGGTGAATACGCACTGGCCACCAATCTGCTCAAAGCCGCGGCGAATACCCCCGATGCCGGCAAACAGATCGATAAACTGAAAACGGGGATTGTCATAATGCGCCGGTCGCGACGGCAGCAGTGCCTGCAAACGGGCGACCTCCGCCGCGGACAGCGCGGGCGCGGCACTTTTTCCCGCGCGAATACGGTTAAGCTGCGTGATGCTCCAGTCGCGGCCGCCGGCCTCGCTCAAAATGACCACCAGATCGCGGGCCGCGTAGATATCCAGTACCTGCAGCAGTAAGGCGGTGGCGTCATCATCAGCGGAGTGCGGGGAGGGCGAAGCCGTCGCGGCGGGATCGAGTGCAAGCATGCGTTTTTCCTTAACAGTGAAGTGGCTATGCTACCACTCCTGGCGCGGCGTGGAAATTAACGATGGCTGCGCAGCGTCTCGCAATCTGCTTCGCACAAACTTTCGCTTTCGCCTCAACGCGCTAAAGTTGAAGAAGCCCGGAAAAAAGGAGACGCCATGGCAGACGTCCACTCGCATGATATTCGCAGCAAAAATATGCGCGCCATTCGCAATCAGGATACGGCGATTGAGCAGCGTATTGCGCTGCTGCTGAAAGATCGCGGCTTTAGCTTTCGGGTACAGGATAAAGCGCTGCCGGGCCGGCCGGATTTTGTGCTGCCGCAGCACAAAGCCATTATCTTTGTGCACGGCTGTTTCTGGCATCGTCACCACTGTTATCTGTTCAAAATGCCGGCCACGCGTACCGAATTCTGGAGCGGCAAAATCAACAGTAACGTGGAGCGTGACCGGCGCTATGTGCAGCAGCTGCAGGAAAGCGGCTGGAAGGTGCTGATCGTCTGGGAATGCGCTCTGCGCGGCAAACTGCGGCTGGAAGATGAGGCGCTGGTGGAGCGGCTGGAAGAGTGGCTGCTGGCTGCCACGCACAGCAGCGAGATCGATCATCAGGGATTGCATCACTATCGGGCGGATTAAGGCAGGGTGATTGCTTTTACCTGCCATAACAGTTTAGATCAGCGTTTTCTCTGGGACGCGGAACACCACCATGAGCAGCATCAAACTGACGGTCAGACGCCTGTATCAACTGCGCGATGAGCGCATGGTCAATGCCCATGCCACGGCGCGCATTTACCTGGACGATACGCTGGTGGCCACCGAGGAGATAAGCGGCATGACAGAAAGTCCGGTGAGCAAGTATCTGCACGCCGACGATCTGCACGGGAAAACGTTACGCGTCGAATGGGACTGTGCGGGCATCGCCGATATGACGGTGACGGCGATTGAACGGTGCCCCTGTTGTCAGGATCACGAACCGGAATAAGGAATGACATTTTGGCAGGAACCAGCTTACTGACTCTTCTGGATGATATTGCCACGCTGCTCGACGACATTTCCGTCATGGGCAAAGTGGCGGCAAAAAAGACCGCCGGCGTGCTGGGCGATGACCTGTCGCTCAATGCGCAGCAGGTGACGGGCGTGAAGGCCAATCGTGAGCTCCCGGTGGTGTGGGGCGTGGCGAAAGGCTCGTTTATCAACAAACTGATCCTGGTGCCGCTGGCGCTGCTGATCTCCGCGTTTGCGCCCTGGCTGATTACGCCGCTGCTGATGATTGGCGGCGCCTATCTGTGCTTTGAAGGAGTGGAAAAAGTGCTGCACAGCCTGCACCACGACAAAGCGGAGAAGAGCCCGGAAGCGCGGCAAAAGCGCCTGGATAATCTGGCGCAGCAGGACCCGCGCCAGTTCGAAAAAGATAAGGTGAAAGGCGCAGTGCGCACCGACTTCATTCTGTCGGCTGAAATCGTGGCGATTACCCTGGGCATTGTGTCGGATGCGCCGCTGCTCAATCAGGTGTTAATCCTCGCCGGTATTGCCATTCTGGTGACCATCGGCGTGTACGGTATTGTGGCGATGATCGTTAAGATTGACGATCTCGGCTACTGGCTGCGTGAGAAGTCCTCCACGCTGGCGCAGGCCACCGGCGGCGCGCTGCTGGCGCTGGCACCGTGGCTGATGAAAATCCTGTCGGTGGTTGGCACCGTCGCGATGTTCCTGGTGGGCGGCGGCATTATCGTGCACGGTATCGCGCCGCTGCATCATGCCATTGAAGAGTACAGCAGCGGCTTCCCGGGTGTGGTTTCCATGCTGCTGAGCAACGGTGCGAATCTGGTGCTGGGCTTTATCGTTGGGTCGATTGTGCTGTTAGTGGTAAATCTGGTTGCGAAGCTGCGCGGTAAATCGGTATAAAGCGCAGGAAATTTCTAATCACGGGTCAGGAGAACGATGATGAACGACGATATGTTTGAATTTGATATCGATGCACAGCTGGAGCAGGCGGAAGCCAAAGCGGCAGAAAAAGCCAGCGAAGTGCCGGCGGATATCAGCGACGAAGCCGACTGCGAAGGTTGCAAAATCTGATTTTCCACCCGGGAAAATCGTTCAAAGCCGATAATAACTTTTATCGGCTTTGTTTATTTACGGCATTTTTCACTGCTTATTCCGAATTTGTCACAGTAATAGCAATATCCTATAGGCAAAAAACGCGCACAGCTGCTATACCTTAATCCGTTCAATCAACGGTGAGAAGGGAGGGCGCGGTATGACCTTTGCAATCAGTGACGAAGTTCAGCACAAACAGGGCGGACCCACCATGGTGGTGACCGGCCATGCCAGCGGAATGGTAGAGTGTCGTTGGTATGATGGCTACAGTGTACGCCGCGAAGCGTTCCGCAGTGATGAGCTGACGCATCTGTCGGCTGCGCGCCAGCTGGCCAGCTGAGCCCCCCGGGACGGTCAGCGCGCCGTCCCGATGTCATTGTCACTTTTCACGTTTTTCCTGATCTCTGCCTGTACGTCGTTTTCCCGCCTGACTACACTTCTTCAATTCGTTGTTATCCGGAGCCTGGCTACTGATGCCAATCTCGCCACTGTCATCACGCCGCATGACGCCTGCGCTGCGCGTGCATCTCTGTTTTCTGGCGGTCTTTCTCTTTTCACTTTTTCTCACCGTCCATGAAGCGCTGGAATTAAAAAATAACTATCAGCAGCGGCAGCGCGCCCAGCTGTACGAGATCCAGCGCAGCCTCGATAGCCGCTTTCAGGAGAGTCTGGACGAGCTTAATTACTATCAGCGGATGCTCAGCTACGCGCTGACGCACCCGCTGAATGCCGATTATGGTCAGCACGCCCTGCAGCGTTTTCAGCAGTTGCGCCATCAGCCGGTGTGGCAGTTGCAAATCGCTAACCTGCGCAGCATGCCGATTAACGGCGTCAGCGACGAATGGCTGCAGCGTGATGCGCTGCTGCAGCGCGATGATACTTATCTGCTGCCCGAGCTGCGCGCTGCGCTGGAGTTCAGCTTTATCATGCAGTTCAGCGATGAGGCGCAGGACTTTCATTCACGCTTCTGGTACACCTCGCGCGCGGGCTATTACATCAGCTCACGTCCGCCGCGCGACGCGCAGGAGCTGGCACAAAGTTACGCCACCATGACGCAGCGACCCTATTTTCGCGACCAGCAGCCGGGCCGGGCGCCGCAGATGCGATGGCACTGGACCGAAGCCTATCAGGGGGTGTTCAACGAAGGGTTGATGCTGACGGTGAGCGCGCCGGTGATCGCCCATCAGCACTGGTACGGCGTGTTATCGATGGACTTCACCCAGCAGCGAATTAATACATTGCTGCAACAGTCGCGTCACAGCGTGCTGCAGGGCAAGCTGGTGCTCGAAGATCGCGCACTCAACGAGATCACCCGGCTGCCGGCACCGCACGATGTGGCATTAACCCCCGCGCAGCGCGGCCAGCTGATGCAGGCGATGCATCAGCAGCCGGCCGGAACACTGTGGCTGGACAGTCAGCTGGCCAGCTGGGTTAAGTTAAAAAATGTCGATGCCTGGCTAATCAACGTGCAGAGCCTGCGCCAGGGGCTGGCGCAGGAGCTGGGGCGGGTAGCGCTGTTTCTGTTGGGCATGTGGCTGCTGTTCGTGCTGTTACTGGCGCTAGCGCATCAGGTGATTTTCCGCCTGGTGAGGCGACTGGAAGACCTCTCGGCGCGACTGGCCTGGCGCGCTAATTATGACGGCCTGACGCGCCTGCTTAATCGCAGCGCCTTTTTCGACCAGTTTATCGCGCTGGCGCGGCGCTGCGAACAGCAGCAACAGCCGCTGGCGGTGATCCAGCTCGATATCGATCATTTTAAAAAGGTCAATGATAGCTGGGGCCATCACGCGGGTGATCAGGCGCTGATGCGCGTGGCCGGCGTCATTAAACATACGCTGCGCCCTTACGACGTGGCCGGACGCATCGGCGGCGAGGAGTTTTGTATCGTGCTGCCGCACACCACGCTGGCTGAGGCGCAGGGCGTGGCGGAGCGTATCCGCAGCCGGCTGGCGGCCAAAACCATTCTGGTCAACGCCAGCACCACCTTTAGCGTTACGTTGTCGGCAGGTGTCAGCTGCAGTACTGAGCAGGGCAGTTACCATGCAGAAAGTCTGCAGGCGGTAGCGGACCACCGCCTGTATCTGGCGAAAAGCGGCGGTCGCAATCGGGTGTGCGCGGCTGGTTAGACTTTGCCCTCGTTATCCTCTTCTACCGCCTGGTAGATGCGCTGCAGGATATCGGGGAACGCCGACTGCACGCGGCTCCAGCTGGGGATAAACGGTTTCTCGTTTGGCCGCTCGATGAAAGACTGGCCGGCGTCGAGAATCGCCTGAGTGAACATCTCGACCGCCGCTTCTTCAATGTGCTGATCAAACTTCAGTCCGTTCATGGTGGCTTCGTGGTTGTAGATCTCCATCATGTCCAGCGCGTTGCGATAATAGGTGGCCTTAAGCACGCGGAACGAGTCGCTGGTGAGCGGCACGCCCATTGTCGCCAGCTTACGCAGTAGCGACTGCACGATATCGTTACTCATGCGTTTCAGGCCACCGGTGCCATCCTCTTCCGCCAGCGGCTGATGCTTATGGTCATAGTTGTCCGCGATTTCAACCTGGCAGGTCTGCCGCGTGGTGTAATTGCGATAAATCTCTGACAGCACGCCAATCTCCAGCCCCCAGTCGCCAGGGATTTTGATGCCGTTCAGCACGTGGGTGCGCATGGCAAACTCGCCGGACAGCGGATAGCGGAAACTGGTGAGATAGTCGAGATACTCCGAATGGCCGTAGACTTTCTGCAGCGAGCGCAGCAGCGGGCCCACCAGCAGACGCCCGACGCGGCCATTAAGCTTACCGTCCGCAACGCGCGCATAGAAACCTTTGCAGAATTCATACTGAAACGCCGGGTTGGCCAGCGGGTAGAGCAGACGTGCCAGCATGCCGCGCTCATAGGTCACGATGTCGCAGTCATGCAGCGCCACGCACTGCGAGCGGTCGGAGGCCAGTGTGTAGCCGGTGCAGAACCACACGTTGCGCCCCTTGCCGGGCTGGCTGGGCGACAGGCCCTCTTTATCCAGCTCGGCGTCTAATGCTTTCAGCCGCGGGCCATCGTTCCACAAAATGCGGTGGCGCTGCGGCAGGCGCGAGAAAAATTCGCGTGCGAAAAGAAACTGATCGCGATCGGCACGATCGAGGCCAATCACAATCTCCTCCAGATAGGGCACTTTCGCCAGTTCATTGACGATATTATCCAGCGCCGGGCCTTCCAGCTCGGAAAACAGCGAGGGCAGAATCAGCCCCATTTTGCGCTTGCGCGCAAAGCGCACCATCTCTTTTTCCAGCGACTCCACGCTGCGGTGGGTGAGATTATGAAAGTTGGTAATTACGCCGTTCTGGTAAAAATCACTCATCGTCTCATCCTTCTGGTCAGCTGCCGTTATTCAGGTTGGGCAAGAAAGTAATCCAGACCTTCGCGCCAGCCCTCAGGGCCAACGTGTGCGGTGTGGTAAACGTTATGATGATCGCTGCGTTGCAGCACCACCGGGTTTTTACTGAAACCTTTAATCACCACGGCATAATCGACGCGCTCCAGCATCGGCGCATCATTAGGGCCATCGCCCAGACCAATCGTGGTGCGCTTCGAGCCTTCCTGCTGCTGCAACTGCTGCAATAACTGTTCCAGCGCCACGCCTTTACCGCTGCCCGCCGGCATCACGTGCCAGAAACGTCCGCCCTGCGTCAGGGCCAGCTGATGCTGCGCCAGCGCCGCGCGGAAGGCGTCGAGCCGCGTTTCATCATCGCGCCATACGATGACTTCAGACGCATCGCGCAGTCGGCTCTGGCTGGCTTCCGTTAGCGTCAGGCCGGTGAAACGAGCCACTTCTGCGTCGCTAAAGTCATGAAAGCCGGTGAAGCGAAAATCCGCCTGCAGGGTGCTGAGCGTGGCACAGAGCGCAAGATAATCGGCGCCGGGCTCTTCGGCGATCTGCGCTTCCCCGCCAAAGGCGACACGGGCGCCGTTTTCCGCGATAAAGGGCGCACCGGCGATGCCCAGCCGCTTCTGCAGCGGAATAATTTCGGCCGCGGTTTTACTCGAACAAATCACCAGCGGAATCTGTTGCTGCTTAAGACGCGCCAGCCACTCGCTGGCGGCCTGCCAGTTATAGTCATGATGATCGAGCAGCGAACCATCGAGATCGGTCACGATCAGCAGGGAGGAATCTAACGGGATCATCAATACACTCCTTACGCCCAAAGGCATCCGTAAAGCGACGTGTAATCAGTATAATAGCGTAATCACGATCACACTTTTCCTTGCCGCCGGCGCGGTCACTATCCAGGATAATTCTTAAAACACCGCCCGGATACCGAAGCGGTTGCACGTTTTGTGCATGCAGAATGTCAGCCGTAGCGCGATGTTTTCGGTAACAGCAGTGCATGATTATGCAGATTTGTTCGAATTGCGTGCAGAATTGAGACTTGTCTTACTTCAGCTAAGGCGTACTCTGAAGCGGTGTTAAGATTTTCCTGGTGTAACGAATTTATTCTTTTTTCAACCCGGCCAGCGTGCCGGGTCTTTTTTTTGAAATCGATTTCAGCGGTTCACTTCAGTGATGGTGAAATCACGAATATCGAGTTCAAACGCCTCGGCCAGTTCGGTGTAGGAGTCAAACGCTTCGCCATTCACCTTCACGCGGTGCGCATCTTCAGCCTGCATAAACTCCTGCACTTCGCCTGACGTTTTTTTCTGAATCGCTTCCAGCAGCGCGTCCACGTCGATGTTCACTTCGCGCTGCACGTTATCGCTGTACTCTTTTGCTGTGGCCATGACAGCCTCCCGGAGGCAAACGGATTCCTGACAAGTATAGACGGTGACAGCGGGCGAGGGACGTGGACGGGAAACGGGCAAAAAAAAGCCCGCGCTGCGCGGGCAAAAATCCTTGTTACTTTTAGGTTGACTGCCCCTTTGGGGTTGGTGCAGTGCTGACAAGTGTACGAGGGTGCCGCGTCAAAAGTCTTTCCGGGAAACGTTAAGAAAGTGAAAAGCCCGGCTTTGACACTTCTTTACCCGCTGCATTCCCCATTCTGGCGTAAAGCAGCTATGCTTACAGCTGGTTGATTATTATGGTTATCAGGGAGTTAGTATGGATTTAATTCGGATTATTATTGCCATTCTGTTGCCACCGCTGGGCGTATTTTTACAGGTCGGCTTCGGCGGTGCCTTCTGGCTCAACATACTGCTGACGCTGTGTGGTTACATCCCCGGCATCGTGCATGCGGTGTGGGTAATCGCCCGACGCTGATCGCGATCAGGCAGCGCTGACTATCTTCCGTTACACTATGCGCAGGACTGTTTCTGGAGAGAAATCAATGAAGGTCAATGACCGGGTAACGGTAAAAACCGACGGCGGCCCACGTCGCGTCGGTACTGTGCTGGCTGTGGAAGGCTTTAATGAGGGCACCATGTATCTGGTGGCGCTGGAGGATTACCCGCTGGGGATCTGGTTCTTTAATGAGAGCGATCACGCCGAAGGCGTGTTTGTTGAGCCGTATGCGGGGGAAGGGTAGTGTGGTTTTGTGCTAGATTGCCCTCAGGTTGCCCTCACCCTAACCCTCTCCCGCACGCGGGAGAGGGAACCGTTCAGTGCGGATGGTTAAAATAGATTGTTTGCAGGGCGCTAAGTGAAGACGATATTTAATCGCCGCACGGACAGCCCCCTCTCCCGCGAGCGGGAGAGGGATGGGGTGAGGGAAAAATACCGCACCCCACCTCACTCCTCTTAAAACGTCTCCCAGTTATCATTGCCCGCTGCAGCCAGCGTCGGACGTGGAGCGAGCGCAGGGGCTTTCAGCGCCGTCTGTGGCGCAGCAGCCACCAGCGAAGCCGGCGTATCATTCAGGCGGAACACCGCCACCGCCTGCGTCAGTTTACCGGCCTGATCTTCCAGCGAAGCCGCAGCTGAAGAGGCTTCCTCCACCAGCGAGGCGTTCTGCTGGGTCACGTTATCCATCTCGGACACCGCCTGGCTGACCTGCTGAATACCACGGCTCTGCTCATCAGACGCTGCGGCAATCTCGGCCATAATGTCGGTAACGCGGCGCACCGCTTCGACAATCTCGCCCATGGTGCTGCCGGCTTCACCGACCTGATGCGAGCCGTTACTGATCAAATCCACCGACTCGGCAATCAGCGACTCAATCTCTTTCGCTGCCTGCGCACTGCGCTGCGCCAGATTGCGCACTTCACTGGCGACCACGGCGAAGCCACGGCCCTGTTCGCCGGCGCGCGCGGCTTCTACCGCGGCGTTGAGCGCCAGGATATTGGTCTGGAAGGCGATACTGTTAATGACGGTGGTAATCTCTGCGATTTTCTTCGAGCTGCCGGAGATGTTATTCATGGTTTTCACCACACCGCTCACCAGTTCACCACCGCTGCGCGCTTTGCCAGACGCATCGGCGGCCAGCTGGCTGGCGTGATGGGCGTTATCGGCGTTCTGCTTCACCGTGGCGGTGAGCTGCTCCATGCTGGCGGCAGTCTGCTCCAGCGCCGCAGCCTGCTGCTCGGTGCGGGATGACAGATCGGTGTTACCTGCGGAGATCTCGCTGGAGCCCTGATAAATCGCCACCGCGCCTTCACGGACGGTGCCGACGGTGCGTACCAGCGACGCCTGCATCAGCTGCAGGTTGTGCAGCAGGCTGCCAATTTCGTTGCGACCATAGGCCTGCTCGGGGGCGGTGAGATCGCCCTGCGCGATGCGCTCAATGCGACCCACCGACAGGCGCAGCGGATTGATCACCACGCGGCGCAGGAACACGAAAGTGAGCAGCACCAGCAGCAGCGCGGCGGCAAAAGCCGCAGCCATCGCGATAAAACCGACGCGCGACTGATGCGCCGCTTCGGCGTTAATCGCTTCGGCGCGCTCGGTGCGGATCTTAATCGCCTTCAGCAGCACGGCATTATAGGCATCATCCAGCTTGCGCGTGACATCGGTCTCCTGCGCGACAATCCCTTCAAAGCTGCCCTGTTTCGCCGACTCGATCATCGGCTTCAGGCCTTTATCAATATAGGCATTGAAGCTGGTGGTGAGCGGACCGTCGAGCGCCAGGTCAGCCGGCGTCTTCATTTTGCGATCCATATAAATTTTGAAGCCCTCGCGCGCCTGCTTAATGCGCGTTTCGGTGCGCGCCAGATCGGCACGATAGCCATCCATTTCACCGATGCGCGCCGCCGCGCCCGACTGCAGTACATTAAGGCGTGCGGTTCGCAGATGGTTTGAGCTGTTAGAAATGCCCATGCGCACCTGAATCTCATCGGTGGCGTCATTGAGGGAATTATTGCTCTGAATCAGAAAGTAGCTGGCGAGTCCAATGCACAGGGCAAAAAGCAGCAGAATGCCACCAAAGATCATGCTGAACAGAGGCATCAGGCGTAGGTTTTGCCAGATGCTGAGCTTATGTTGCTCATCTATCGATGCTGTTTTCATTTCCTTGCTCTCATAGTGGTAAGGGGTTCTGAAAACAAGCATCGGCAGCAGGGGATAAAGGCTTAGCGGGGAAGTGGGATCGCGCTCGCAAAACGCTCAAAAATAATCAAGGCCAGTCGCGGGGACTGGCCTTGACCACAAAGCGTATTATCGTTGGGTGAAATTATCGCACGTTGACATAAATGCCCGAGGTAACATTATCTGTCAGGCGCACCACATGATAAATAACCTGTTTATTGTGGGTTTTAATTTTGCGTTTAATATTGCCTTTATGTGACGAAACAGTTTTCGCTTTGATTTGCATCTTATCCGAAATCTGAATGGTGTCATGACCTGACATCCACATCTTCAGCATATTCGATTCAGTCTGGCTCAATGTCAGTGGATGAATATCCAGCCCGGCAGAAATGCGCGGTGACGCATTGAGTTTCTTTTGCAGGTAGGTGCCCAGCAGGGAGTCCAGCGTCGATGTTTTTATCGATTTTGACGTAATAATCAGGTTCTTACGAACGTAGAGGTATTCCTCAAAATGGATATTCGAGATCGCCATAAAAATAAAGAATAGCGTATCCGGATGCTGCATGATAATAGAACGAATGCGATCGCTGGAATCGGATTCGTGAATAAAGCATTCTTCGTTAATAAATACTACGCCCGGTTTTAATTGCTCACACCGTTGTTGCAATTGTTCGATGTCAGACACGGAAGTAATATTTTTCTTTTTGACTCCTTTTGCCGACATATAGTCTGACAAACCCAGGCGTGTGTAGTTACATGAATCCATAATAATCGTTGGCATTATAGCGACCCTCACCAATTTGTTATCCGTTTAAATCAACGATGAATACGCGTTTGCGGTACGAGAGAGATTTCCAAAGACACTTTTTTATTCTGCTCGGCAGACTGGCGTAATGCATTCCTGCGCCATCTTGACTCGTCCCTGACCCGTTCTGCGAAGTTTATTGTGTTACTTCCACGTCACTCTTGTCCCCGCGATAGTGGGAATCGCCGGGAATTTGGTTTATGTGTTTCTTTCGCTCTGTTTTGAGAGCCCTGTCACTATCGCGCAAGTCACAGACAAATCTGATAGGACAATTCTTAAAAACATTTGAATCGCGAAAGTGTGACGTTTCAGCGAGTGTTGACAATGCCGGAAAAAAGGGATTTAGACAAGAAAAATCGCTGTAATATTTTTTTTGTTTAAAAACAGCCCTTTGAGCATTTTATCAACCGATTCACCGGCTTAACCGGCTTAGGAATCGTCTGACTAAAATACGCGAAGCGCCGTTTAATAAGAATAATTTTCACCATAAATGCGCATTTATCAGAATATCCTCAGTTGATTTCTGAAAAATATGGTTCGAAAAATGCACAGAATGTTTTTGATTACTTAACTATCGTATAAGAAGGTTAACAGTATCGTTAATCAACGGGCAGGGGAAAGTTCTGATACAAACTGCGCGAGTAAATCAAAGACTTCACCGAACAGATGTTCACAGAAAGGTGCAAGCAACGGCATCATCATACCCAGACTCAGGATCCCTACCGTTAAGGTGATTGGGAAGCCGATGGCGAAAACCGACAGCTGAGGTGAAACGCGGTTTAACAAACCTAGTGCCAGGTTTAGGGTGAGGAGCAGGGTGATTAACGGTAGCGCCAGCATCAGGCCATTGAGGAAAATTAAGCCGGCGGCGTGGGTCAGCGCCAGGAAGGCGTTGCTGTTGACCGGGTTATCGCCAATCGGCAGCGTGTGGAAGGTGTCCACCAGCATGGAGATCAGCCACAGATGGCCGTTGAAGGACAGGAACAGCAGCATCGCCAGCATATCGAGAATACGCGCCAGCACCGGCATGTTGAGATGGCTGCTCGGGATCGACAAAGGTGGCGAACGAGAGCCCCATCTGCAGGCCAATCAGCTCACCGGCCGTACGCACGGCGGCAAAAGCCAGCTGCATGGTAAAGCCAACCGCGACGCCAATCATCACCTGCTGCAACAGCGACCCAGAACCCGTTAGCCGGAGTAAACAGCGGCACATTCGACCGGCGGCAGGGAAGCGGGCAACGAGAATCCAGGTGATGACTAACGCCCAGCCCAACTTTGACCCGCTTGGGAATCGAACGTTCACTCAGTATCGGCGCGGTGGAGATCAGCGCCAGAATGCGCAGCATCGGCCAGAAATAGACGCCGAGCCACTGAACCCACTGGTCGCTGGTGAAGTGCAGCATCGTCAGGTCAGCCGATGATGTACGGCAGATTGGTAAACAGGTTGCGCATGTAGTCCAGCAGCAGGTTCAGCATCCACGGCCCGGCCACCATAATCGCCACGAAGACGGCGATGATTTTCGGGATAAACGACAGCGTCATTTCGTTAATCTGCGTGGCAGCCTGCAGAATACTGATCATCAGACCGGTCACCAGCGCCACCAGCAGCAGCGGCGCGGCAACGGCAATGGCGATTTTCATCGCTTCCGTGCCCATCATCATGACCGATTCGGGTGTCATGTTGCGCTCCTGTCGAGAGAAAGGTGAGGGCGGAAAGCCACTCAGGAGTAAAAACTTTGCGCCAGCGAACCGACCAGCAGCTGCCAGCCATCGACCAGCACAAAGAGCATCAGCTTAAACGGCAGGGCAATGGTGGCCGGCGGCACCATCATCATCCCCAGCGCCATCAGGACGCTGGCGATCACCAGGTCGATAATCAGGAACGGAATAAAGATGGTAAAGCCAATCTGGAACGCGGTTTTCAGCTCGCTGGTGACATAGGCCGGCAGCAGAATCCGCATCGGCACCGCTTCCGGCCCCTGAAGTCGGCGCGCTGTTGGCGAGGCGGGCGAACAGGGCCAGGTCGGCTTCGCGCGTCTGGCGCAGCATGAATTCACGCAGCGGCTGCGCGCCTTTTTCCAGCGCCACCTCCATGGAGATTTTGTCTTCGCTGAACGGCTGGTAGGCGTCGGTATAAATCTTGTCGATCACCGGCGACATGATGAAAAAGGTCAAAAACAGCGCCAGCCCCAGCAGCACCTGGTTTGGCGGCGCGGAAGGCGTGCCCAGCGCGTTTCGCAGCAGACCAAACACAATGATGATGCGGGTGAAGCTGGTCATCATCAGCAGGATGGCCGGAATAAAGGTCAGCGAGGTGATGAAGACCAGCGTCTGCACCGGCAGCGACCAGCTCTGGCCGCCATTGGCCAGCGGCTGGCTGATCAAACCCGGCAGCTGCGCATGGGCAGCCGGTGCCAGCAGCATCAGCAGCGGCAGAAGAGGGAAACAAACGGCGCATCAGGATCTCCCGGAACGCTTAAGCAAATTCTTCATCACGGACTGGAAATCCGCAGGGGCGTGCGCGCTGCGTGCAGGGATGCTTCCGGTGGCAGCGGCGGCAGCGAGTGCAGATGGGTGATCTGCTGAGCGGTGACGCCCAGCACCAGACGCGCATCTTCCACATCAACAATCACCACGCGCTCGCGCGGCCAACCTGCACGCTGGCGCTGACTTTCAGCGCCTGGCCGCTCACCGCTTTCGGCGCAAAGCCGAGGCGTTTCGCCAGCCAGCCGCAGGCCAGAATCAGCAGCACGATCACCGCCAGCACGCTGCTGACTTGCCCAACGACCGAACTGGTGGACACCACCGGCTGGGCGTGAGCGGGCTGAACGGTTTGCGCGTTTTTTCATGCTTAACGGCTCAGACGACGCATACGTTCAGACGGGGTAATGATGTCGGTGATGCGCACGCCGTATTTGTCGGCCACCACCACCACTTCACCCTGGGCAATCAGATAGCCGTTGATCAGGATATCCAGCGGCTCGCCGGCCAGGCCGTCAAGGGCCACCACCGAACCCTGCGTCAGACGCAGCAGCTCTTTAATGGTCATCCGGGTGCGGCCCAGTTCAACGGTCAGCTTGACCGGGATATCCATAATCAGGTCGATATCCTGCAGCGTGCCGCTGACGTCACCGCCGCCTCAAGCTGCTGGAATACGGCATCGCCTGGCTCCGCCGCACTGCTGGTCGGCGCCTTTTTGCTCGTTTAACGCGTCAGCCCACAGATCGTCCAGTGCTCCGCTGTTTTCATCGGACGGATTGTTCATGTCACTCATTTGGGCTGTTCCTCATTCAGCGAATTCAAAATCGGGTTGATCAGGTGCTCTACGCGTAACGCATACTGACCGTTAATCGTGCCGTACTGGCTTGTCAGTACGGGGACGCCATCCACGTGGGCAATAATGCGGTCGGGTTTGTCTATCGGCAAAACGTCGCCGGGTTGTAATTTCAGGATCTGGGATAACCGCAGCGAGATGTCGGCGAAGTTCGCCACCAGCTCCAGCTGGGAGTGCTGCACCTGGCGCACCAGGTTTTCACGCCAGTTCTGATCTTCGTGGCGCGAGTTCTCCAGCGGCGGGTTGACCAGCAGCTCGCGCAGCGGCTCAATCATGCTGAACGGCAGACAGATGTTGAACTCGCCGGTCAGGTTGCCGATCTCCACGTGGAACGGCGTGTTGACGACGATATCGTTCGGCGAGGTGGTGATGTTGGTAAACTTCACCTGCATTTCAGAACGGACGTACTCCACTTCCAGCGGGTTAATCGCTTTCCACGCGTCGCTGTAGGCTTCCAGCGCCAGCTTCAGCATGCGGTTAATCACGCGCTGTTCGGTGTGGGTAAACTCACGGCCTTCCACTTTGGTCGGGAAACGCCCGTCGCCGCCGAACAGGTTATCCACGGCGATAAACACCAGGCTCGGCGAGAACACCACCAGCGCGGTGCCGCGCAGCGGCTTCAGGTGAATCAGGTTAAGGTTGGTTGGCACCGGCAGGTTGCGGGCAAACTCATGATACGGCTGAATGCGGATCGCACCAACGGTGATATCCGGGCTACGACGCAGCAGGTTAAACAGCCCCATACGGAACTGACGTGCAAAACGTTCGTTAATGATCTCCAGCGCCTGCAGACGCTCACGCACCACGCGACGCTGGGTATTGGGATCATAGGGGCGAATATCGCCATCGCCGCCACCCGTTTGGATCCTCACTCTTATCGCTGTCGCCATTGAGCAGCGCGTCGATTTCTGCCTGAGAAAGAATACTATCGCCCATGTCGTTACCGCAAAATGAAGGCTGTATACAGAACGTCAGTGACTTCCTGCTTAGGTTGACCGTTTACCAGCGGGGTCGCCAGCGTCTGTTTGATGGCGTCGACCAGGGCCTGTTTGCCTTGCCCATCGGTTGCCAGCGCGCAGGCGTCCTGACGAGAAAACAGCAGCAGCAAACGGCTGCGCACTTCCGGCAGGTAATCATTCAGCCGACGAGCGGGTCGCCTCATCCTTCAGACGCAGCGTAATGCCGACGTACAGCACACGATCGGGATCGTTGTCGGGATTGACCAGGTTAACCGTAAACGTATCCATTGCAAAAAATACCGGGGCGGGCGGTGGCTCCACTTTGGCAGCCTCCGGCTTGTCACCCTCGTGTTTATTCATCATTCGCCAGACTGCATAGCCTGCCACGCTGCAAGCGGCCAGCGTTACAATCAGTAACACCGGAATTAGTAATGAACGTTTGCGGCCTTTAGCTTTCGCGTTATCAGACATGTTTGCAGTTACTTCCTGTGAATTATGGGCAAGCCTCTCGGCTTACCTGGACAGATTATCCCGCGTCTTAAGTCAAACAATGGGAAGAAAAGACGCGGGTTTTACGCTTACCTTCAGCGTTTAGTCGCTGTCAGGCAAAGATATCGACAGCGCCGTTGCCGGTCGCGCGCGCCTGGAGGGCTGCCGGGACGGCAATAGGCGTTATCTCGTTGTCACTGTCCTGGGAGAGGGTAAAGCTGCCGTACTGGCCGTCGCGACGTCCTTCCTGCTGGCCCTGATAACTCTGGCCCTGTGCGAAGGCGTCGCTGTTGACGTTACTCTGTCCCAGGTTAATGCCGCTCTCCGCCAGCGCCGTACGCAGCTGTGGGAGCGCCGCTTCCAGCGCGGCCCTCACATGGCTGTGGCTGGAAACCATTGTTAACTGTGCCTGATCTTTATCCAGCGTCAGGCTGATCTGTATCGCGCCGAGGTCTTCCGGATGCAGACGTAATTCGGCGTTCTGCTGGCCGTTACGGCTGAACATCACAATCTGCTGGCTCAGCGCCTGCTGCCACTCGTTGCTGCCCAGCTGCGCATTCAGCATCGGCGTGGAAGGCGCGCTGCTGGTGCTGGCCGTGGTGCTGACCAGCGGACTGGTACTGCTCAGCGGGCTGCTGATGGCCGGCGTGCTGCTGTCATGGCTGCTGAGCATCTCGCGCCGCTCTTCCGGTTTGCTCAGCGTGCTCAGCACCTGCTGAAAACTCTCATCCAGCGTCATACCGCTGTTGCTGGCCGGCGTGCCGCTGGCGGCCGCGCTCTGCACCGGGCTATGGCTGACACCGGTCAGGCTGGTCAGCGCATCGCTGCCTTTCGATGGCTGGCCATCCGGCTTCGCCTGTTCCTCTTTCAGCGCACTTTGCAGCGAACTGTTAAGTAACGCAGCGTTTAAGCTGGTGCGCGCCTCACCCCGGGTTTCCAGCGCGGTGCTGTTATCCGCTGGCGGGCTGCTGCGGTTTTCAACCACCGCTGGCAACATGGCAAACAGCGCCTGCACATTCTGTAAGTCGCTGGCAGTTAACGAACTTGCTGCGCGCTTGTCATTATCATCGGCTGATTTCAGTCCGGCTTTAGTGTTTTCCGGCTGTAAAAGTGCGTTTAACGCCTCTGGTTTGTCCAGTGCCTGCAGCAGGGCGCTTAATGACGCTTTTGTGACGTTTTTCGCGTCAATTTCTGCCGCCAGATCAGCGGATTGCGCGCCATTTCCCTGCTGCTTAACCAGTGTCAGCAGGCGGTTGCCCAGCTCGGTAATAAATCCCTGCGGCAGGGTGTCAGCAGCGGACAGATTGTCCACTGCCGCTGAAGGTTGCGCTTTGCCGGTTTTGGCAAGCTGTGTCAGCAGTGTTGGCAGCGTGTTCATT
This sequence comes from Enterobacterales bacterium, assembly GCA_039593635.1. Taxonomy (GTDB): domain Bacteria; phylum Pseudomonadota; class Gammaproteobacteria; order Enterobacterales; family Enterobacteriaceae; genus Enterobacter. Next base: position 784,146 of record JBCNOW010000027.1, on the reverse strand, counting down.
CGCCTTTCCTCAATGCGGCACGCTGAGCAAATTCATCCATCAGCTTTTGTTCATGTCGGCTCTGAACCAGCGCCTGCGCCGTCGCCCGGCGTTCAATCAGCGTTTCAAAGGCGTTCAGGCGCTGCTTGTGCTTTTCACGCCAGTTGCTCAGCGCCTGTTCCAGCCGCTGGTTCCACTGATTAAGCTGCTGGCGATGCTGTTCGATGGCTTTTTCCAGCGTCTGAATAAACTGGTGATAATTGCTCCAGATCCGCCAGCTGACGATGCCGCCGCCCATCATTCCCTGACGCAGGGACTGCTGGTACTCATTCTGGTAATCGAGCAGCATGCTGAGCTGCTGATCGGCCTGCTGCTGACCGCGACGCATGTCGCCGAGGTGGATCACCGCCTGTTCCAGATCCTGCTCCGCCAGGTCGCGCAGCGTATCAATCGTCATGGGGTGTCGTCCGATCATCGCGTTACCTCCATTAGTCGGGCCAGGCGTTATGCCGGGAAAAGCGCCTGACAGGGCGCAGACAGGCATCGTCATAATCGCTGCGTTCAAAAATGCCCTGTTGCAGGAATGCCTCCAGCTGCGGCCACAGGGTAATCGCCTGGTCCAGCATCGGGTCGCTGCCTTTGGCATACGCCCCCACGCTGACCAGATCGCGGTTGCGCTGGAAGCTGGAGAGCAGTTGTTTGAAGTTACGCACGCGGGCGTAGTGGGTTATCAGCGCGGTCATCGCACGGCTGATGGAGGCTTCAATATCAATCGCCGGATAGTGCCCGGCTTCCGCCAGACGACGCGACAGCACGATATGGCCGTCGAGGATCGCGCGCGCGGAGTCGGCAATCGGATCCTGCTGGTCGTCGCCTTCGGTCAGCACCGTATAGAACGCGGTGATCGAGCCGCCGCCGCTGAATGCCGTTCCCGGCGCGTTCGACCAGCGCCGGCAGTTTGGCAAAGACCGAAGGCGGATAGCCTTTGGTCGCCGGCGGCTCGCCGATCGCCAGCGCGATTTCACGCTGCGCCATCGCGTAGCGGGTCAGGGAGTCCATGATCAGCAGCACGTGCTGGCCGCGGTCGCGAAAATCTTCGGCGATGCGCGTGGCGTAGGCGGCCCCCTGCATACGCAACAGCGGCGAAACGTCCGCCGGCGCGGCGATCACCACCGAGCGGGCGCGCCCTTCCGCGCCGAGGATATTCTCGATAAAATCTTTAACTTCGCGGCCACGCTCGCCAATCAGCCCCACCACGATGACGTCGGCCTTGGTATAACGCGCCATCATGCCGAGCAGCACCGATTTCCCGACGCCGGAACCGGCGAACAGGCCCATACGCTGGCCGCGACCCACGGTCAGCAGGGCGTTGATCGCCCGCACGCCGGTATCCAGCACATGCTCGATCGGCGTACGCTGCAGCGGGTTAAACGGCGGGGTGATCAGCGCCGCCCGGTTGCCGGTGTCCGGCGCGGGCAGGCCATCGAGCGGCTTGCCGCTGCCGTCCAGCACGCGGCCCAGCAGGGCAGGGCCAAGCGGCAGCTGTTTACCCGCTTTGCAGCCCATCGCCGTGCACGCGGCGCATAGACGCGCGCGCCGGGCAGAATGCCTTCCACCTCTTCCAGCGGCATCAGGAACAGGCGCTGGCCGTTAAAGCCGACCACTTCGCTTTCCACTTCCCGCGGTTCCTGCCCGTCCTGGCGCTCAATGATGCAGGTTGCGCCCAGCGGCAGCTGCAGGCCGGTGGCCTCCAGCACCAGACCGGTGGCGCGCGTCAGGCGCCCATAACGGCGAACAGATGGCAGTTGCGCCATCTTCAAAGTTGTCGAGCGTGGTGAGCCAGCGGGTGAGGCGTGCGGTCATCAGACGACTCCCGGCGCCGCCAGGCGGCACAGTTCCTGCCAGCGGGTGGCGACGCTGGCATCCAGATCGCCTTCATCGGCGGAGACTTTGCAGCCGCCGGGATGTAGCGACGGGTCGCCGCGCAGACGCCAGCCGTGCAGGCTTGAGCGTTGCGCCCAGCCTCTCTTCAACGCGCTGCAGATCGTCCGGGTGGACGCGCAGCTGCGGTTTGCCGCTGAACAGCGGCTCCTGCTGCAACAGGCCCTGAATCTGTTTGATCAGCGCGATCTGTTATCCACCACCGGCGTCTGGCCAATCACCTGACGCGCCGCTTCCAGCGCCATCTGCATCAGACGCGAGGCAATCACGCTGTCCAGCGCATCCAGCGTGTGCTGAAACTCGCTGACCAGCTGCTGCATGCGCGCATGGATCGGCGCCTGCTGCTGCCCTGGGCCTGATCCCGGCCAGTCCCTGCCCCTCGAACCCGGCGTCCATAGCCCTGTTTGCTGAACCCTTCTGGCGAAGCCTTTCTGATAACCTTCGCTGTAGCCCTGCGTCTGCGCATCTTTACGCATCTGCTGCTGCAGACGTTCCAGCTGCTGCTGCTGTTCATCTTCCTCGCTCAGCACGAGGTCGTTGTCCGGCTCGTCCGCCAGCAGCAGTTCAGGTTCGGGCGGCTGCGGTGCGCCTAAATCATCAGGCTGCCAGCGCTGCCATGCACGGGCGGTATAGCTCATCAGACATAGGTGTCGTCGCCGCTGCCAATCACCATCTCGCCGGTTTCCGCCAGACGACGAACAATAAGCAGGATCGCTTTCTGTTCGTTTTCCACCTGAGACAGACGCACCGGGCCACGGTTGGCAAGGTCGTCGCGCAGGATATCGGCCGCACGCTGGGACATGTTGCGCAGGAACTTCTCGCGCAGCGGCTGCTCGGCACCTTTCAGGGCGATAAGCAGCGACTCGGAGTCCACTTCCTGCAGCAGGCGCTGGATGCTGCGGTCGTCCACTTCCACCAGGTTTTCGAACAGGAACATCTCGTCGATGATTTTCTGCGCCAGTTCGCCGTCGAACTCGCGAACCGCCTCGAATGACCGCCTCTTCCTGCTGGGTTTTCATCAGGTTGATGATTTCCGCCGCCGTTCTCACGCCGCCCATTTTGCTGCGCTTGAGGTTCTGACCGTCGAGCAGGTTGTTCAGCACTTCGGTCAGCTCCGCCAGCGCGGCAGGCTGGACGCCGCCGAAGGTGGCGATACGCAGCATCACGTCGTGACGCAGGCGCTCGTCGAACAGCGCCAGAATATCGGCCGCCTGGCCACGTTTGAGGTGGACCAGAATGGTGGCGATAATCTGCGGGTGCTCGTCGCGAATAAGGTCGGCGGCGGCCTGCGGCTCCATAAAGTTGAGCGTTTCGATGCCGCTGGCGGTATCGCGCGTTTCCAGAATATCTTCCAGCAGGCTGGCGGCGCGCTCTTCGCCCAGCGCCTTGACCAGCACGGAGCGCAGGTAGTCGTTGGCGTTGACGTTGAGCGCCGCAAACTGTTCGGCTTCCTGCTCAAACTCCGACAACACTTCGGTCAGCTGTTTGTTGGAGATTTGACGCACGTTGGCCATCGCCGCACTGAGAATCTGCACTTCTCGCTGGGAGAGGTGTTTAAACACCTCTGCCGCGCGGTCTTCGCCAATGGTCATCAGCAGGATGACGCTTTTATCGGTGCCCGTAAGCGTATTACTCATGTTCGTTACCCATCCACTGGCGGATGACCAGCGCCACGACGCGCGGATCGTTATCTGACATTTCGCGAATGCGCTGGCTCATGACCTCGGCGCCCATGCGCTGGTTAGCACGACGCTGCTGCATCTGTTCATCTTTGCTGAGGCGAACTTCAACCGCTTCTTCCGTTTCCTGACGCGTATTCATCTGCTCGCGAGCCGCTTTTTCGGCTTCCGCACGACGCTGGAGCTGAGGACGAACGCCCTTACGCCACAGCAGCCACGCGACAATCAGCACCAGCAGCCAGCGTCCTGCGGACATCAGCTGGTCGATAAACGCCTGCTGTTGCCAGAACGGCAGTTCACCGCCGGTCTCTTCAACCGAGTTGAACGGTGAGTTCACCACGTTGAGGGTATCGCCGCGCTTCTCGGAGTAACCCATCGCTTCACGGGTCAGGTCTTCAATCTGCTTCATCTGCTCAGCGGTCAGCGGCAGCGGTTTGCCATCCGCCAGCGTTTTGTAGTTCACCACCACGGCAACGGACAGACGCTGAATATCACCCACGTTCAGTTTAGTGTGGCGGATCGTCCGGTCCACTTCGTAGTTGGTGGTTTCGTTGCGGCTGGAGCTGCTCGGGCCGCTGCTCTGCGCGGTGCTGGTCGGAGGTGCGGTCTGCCGTTGATGTTGTTTTGCTGACCGTTCTGCTTGTTGATTGTCTGCTGCTGCGGGGTGGAGATCGGCGCCGCGTTAGCCGGAGCAGGCTGGTTAGAGAGCGCGCCCGGCACGCCGCCCGGGTAAGCCCCGCCAACCTGTTCGCTGGAGTTGATCTGACGTGAACGCATCACCGCCTGAGCCGGATCGCCCGTTCGGGCTGTACTGCTCTTCGGTTTGTTCTTTATTAGAGAAGTCAATCTGCGCGGTCACCTGCGCATGCACGTTACTGTTACCCACGACCGGGCCGAGGATCGCTTCGATGCGGCGCTGGAGACGCGCTTCCACATCGGCGGCGTATTTCAGCTGCGCGTCGTTCAGATCGCGACCGGCGGTGTTGGATTGGGTCAGCAGATGACCGCTCTGATCCACCAGCGTTACGTTACCCGGCGGCAGACCGGCGACGGCGCTGGAGACGAGATGCGCTGAACCGCGCTGATTTGCCCTTCGTCCAGCGCGCGGCCAGGCTCAAGGTTCACGGTGACGGAGGCCGAAGGGGATTTCTGTTCGCGCACAAACAGCGACGGTTTAGGCATCGCCAGGTGCACGCGGGCGCTCTTCACCGGGCCTAACGTTTCAATGGTGCGGGCCAGTTCACCTTCCAGCGCACGCTGGTAGTTCACCTGCTCGCTGAACTGGCTGATACCAAACTTTTCCTGATCCAGCAGCTCAAAACCCACCGCGCCGCCTTTCGGCAGACCCTGCTGCGCCAGACGCAGACGCAGTTCGTGCACCTTATCCGCCGGCACCTCAAGCGCACCGCCGTTATCGGCAAAGCGATAAGGGATGTTCATCTGGGTAAGCTGGGTGACGATGGCGCCGCCATCCTGATCGGAAAGGTTGCTGTAGAGCACGCGATAGTCGGGCGCTTTGGCCCACAGCACCAGCGCCAGAACCACGGCGATAGCGGCCGCGGCAGCAACGATTAATGGAATACGCGGATTTGCGCGCAGGCGGGCGAGAAGGTCATTAAAGCCTTTCTTTGCTGTATCCTGTGTGGCGGCTGCACTCGCATTCATGACCAATTCCTGCCTGACATAATTGACCGGGTGTATGTAGGTGACAAAACTGACTCCCTGATACGCATCCCCGCCCGTTGATGCCGTGTAGCTGGCCGACGGGGTAGGGGAAAAAATGAAATTCCAATCTAATGCCTGGCATTATTTGATGAATCGTGTCACTTCGATGGCTGGATAAGCCGGGTTTTTTGCAGTCATTTAGCGCCTTTGTCCTATTGACAGTGTGTTAACTTTTCCTCCGTGAGAAAAAGAACCCTTCATCTATGAGGTACAGGCAATGTCAATTCAGGCAATAGATGGCGTACTGCAGCAGCTGCAGCTGACGTCACTGCAGGCCAGTGGCAAACCGACCGAGTCCGCCAGTCAGCTCGATTTTGGTGCCACCATGAAAGCCGCGCTGGATAAAATCAGCGCCACCCAGACCGCTGCGCGCAGTCAGGCGCAGGATTTTGAGCTGGGTAAACCGGGCATCCAGTTGAATGATGTGATGGTCGATCTGCAGAAATCGTCGATTTCGATGCAGATGGGGATTCAGGTGCGTAACAAGCTGGTGAATGCCTACAGCGAGATCATGAGCATGCAGGTCTAGCGGCGCGCAATAAAAAACCGCCTGAGAAAGGCGGTTTCGTCAGGGTCAGGGCAGTGACAGTTTTTCGCTGATCGTCCTGTAGCCCTGTTCAGCGAAGCGTTGCTTGCTGATGGCATCGTTTTTGGTGGGTTCAAACCAGGCACCTTCTCCACTGGTTGAGAAAAACCAGACTTCTGGCTGTTCTGCGCCGCGCTGCACCCAATAAAATCCTTCCTGCATTATCATGTCCTCCTCACAGGAATATAGTTCAGCTACGCTGCGCTTAACAGCGTAACTGACAATATTCTCACCTGCAGACGAAAACCTAAGCAGATTGCACCTCTTCCGGTGGCATCAGTTTGCCACTGAGAAGTTTAAAACCGGCAGATTTAAAACGAGGCAGAGAAAGCGGTATCGGCTCCATCGGGCGATAAAAACCGCGTCCAGCATCCCAGTACCATACCTCAGGCTCAGTTGTGCTGCTGCCTACCCAGTAAAAACCCGTATCCATCAGTGCTCTCCAGAAATGAATGAAGGCACGCCTTCTCTAATTTCCGCAAAATAATGTCTTAATTAAACTCAATGATCAATCTCGGTTGCCGCTTCGCTTATTAACGCCAGCAGTCAGCGGCCACGAAAATAACATCCGGTGGGTCGGTCCAGATATCATCGAAGGTATTTTACTGATCCTGATAAGGATCTTTTTTGTCATCCTGACTGTCATCGCGTGTACGCGGGATTTCGCCGTGCTCACGAGCATCATCATGGGCTGGATGATCATCTTCCTCATAAGCATTACCTGCATGCGGCGCGGCTTCCGGTAAACCCTTGTGTACCTCGCCCTCGTTTTTACGCTCCTTGTTGGTCTCGTGTTGTTTCATCTTTCTCTCCAGCAGGGGTTTTGTTGTGATGAATTTTAGCTGATCGCTGGCCGTTTCTGGCGGCCGTAATCGTTTTCACACTCTACACGCAGAACGGCTAAATTGTACAGTTTTGCAAAGTTGTACAAGTTTATGGGGGCTGTATAGAAGTGCACACGTCAGCAAGGAGTAAAAATAATTTTGTTGAGCAGAAAGAGAGGCTTAGCACAGCGCCTGATATTTTATTCAGGTTAACTGCATGATTTTTCCTGCGAAAATGGTGATTTATTGTTGAAGAGAATGGCGAAATTATTGTGCAAATCTCCTCTGACCACACGAAATGCTAACTAAATTGTTGTACAAGTTTTCCGTCTTTGTATAACTTCTTGCTTGTGGCAGTCAGTCACACGTAACGAATGATGCTTTGCATCGCCTCTGAAGGTGTTGTGGATTTCCACTTTCAGAGGCTGCTTTTTTACCTGTGCTGATTCAAAAATTTAACCTGAGTAACCGATTAATCACTGCAGTTTGCACTGCAGCTCACCCGATGAGGCTTGTTATGGAACAGAATGCATTGGCGTCAACAGAGTCTCAATTGTCAGAATATTTTCAGCACGCCGGCTCAGAATATGCCAGTGAAAAAGAGATCATCGCGCTGATTTACAAACAGCTGGCGGCGGTGAAACTGCGCGTGAGCAATAAAGATATTATTCTGGCGCTGCTGGAGCGATTAGAGTCTGAACATGACGTGGTTCAGCTGGATATTTATCGCCAGGCACTGGAACTTATTGTTCAGCGCACGCCTGACGATATCGCTTCCTGAAACCTGTGTCTGTCGTACTCCACTCCATTGCCGAAACACGGACGTTTAGTTGCCTGTTTGTTTCGCCCCTTAGCTTAGGGGCATTTATTCTCTTCGCGTCTCGTTTCCTGCCTGAATAAGCCCAGCGTGAAATGCACAATAGCCTCTATTCTCTGCTACAGTATTTAGCTGGAGTAAGCTTTCATGCAAGCAGGGTTACTCATTACGCCAGAGGGCGTATCACTTTATCGGGCACGCATGAATGTCTGATTCGCGGCGCAGGCCGCTGGGCAAACCTATGAATGATGGTTATTACTGGATTAAAGATGGCGAGCGTCATCCGGAAGTGTGGCTGTACCAGAAGCAGTTTGGCTGGTTTCGCCCGTGCAGCGCGGTGCCAATGACGCAGCGTACCTTTGAGATGATGAAGTACGTAGTGCTCAGTGAACGGCTGGAAGAACCGGCGCGTGAGACTGAGTGTTAAGCCTGTGACCGCCGTTACGGCGGTCAGCTTTGCCGGTTACTTAATCTCCGGCCAGGCTACTGCCGGGAAACCATTAAACTGTGGGCGGGCAAACAGATAGCCCTGGAATTGACTGACACCGACCGCTTCCAGCCACATCCACTCCTCGGCTTTCTCAACGCCTTCAGCAATCACCGCGATCTCCAGCGAAGCGCAGCACTTAATAATGGCATGCACAATCGCCTGTTTTGGGCCGCTTTTGTGCACGTCACTGATGATTTCCCGATCGATTTTGATCTTATCCGGCTGGAATTTAGACAGCAGCGACAACCCCGCAAACCCGGCACCAAAGTCATCCAGCGCCAGGCTGATACCGGCCGCCTTAAGTTTTCTTACTTCTGCCGTAAATTCTTCAGCACGCGAGATGATTTCATTCTCCGTCACTTCCACCACGATCTGCTCCGGTACCAGACCGTTGGCCGCGATTTCCTGCAGCAGGAAATCCACCGCATTCGGGACGGTGACCAGCGACATCGGCAGCAGATTGATGGTCAGCGTCTGCTCGCCGAGGCCGAGATTTTTCGCCAGGTTGAAGGCCAGACTTTTGGACTGAATATCAGCATGGTAAATCGCATCACCGCCAAACGCAGAGAAGTACTCCTGCGGTGAACCGCCGTCCGGTGTGCGAATCAGTGCTTCATAGGCCGTAATACGCCGTGAGAAGGGATCAACAATCGGCTGAAACGCAAACCGGCAATCCTGCACATAATGGTGCAGACTCTCCAGCTGACGCTGGCTTTCCGCATCAGTGATAAATTCCCAGGTATTCGCCGGCGGGATCTCGAAATAGTTCTCTTTTTCCCGCGCCTCAACGAAGGTACGCAGGAACTGCAGTGCACGGTCGTCATAGGTGAGCTGGTAACGCGAAGTGCCTTTATCCAGTACCGCCTGTAGCACGCTGGATTTGTCATGCTCGCGCAGGTCAAACAGCTCCATACCGACGTTACCAAAGCGCCGGGCTGGCGCGAAGTCATGCATCAGTTCCACCAGATTGTGATGGCGGGCGTCGCGGCAGATACGGTCGTAAATGCCCTGAACGGCCTGATCGGGTCCTTCAAGCAGCTGGAAGAAATGTCGCCCATCAAACAACAGAATGCCGGTGACATCTGAAACTTCGTTTTTCTTATTGGCTTTGCCAACCATATCCTCCAGCGTTTTGATGGGAACGTGATCATAGAGGTGGCTGCGGTAAAGGATGGTAGTCAGCATGAGATTGTCCGGCGCTATCGTTATTTTGCCTTACATTAACAGCCAGACGGCAGGATCTGTCCAGCGCTGAGACGCGTAATCGTTAACTATTTTATTAAATTCCACTTAACCGAAGCGGCTGGCAGGGCACTTCAGGTGGAATTTTTACTCAACCGCTGTTCAGCGAGGTTAACGATAAATAAATTCGATTGAAAGGATAAATGAAAAGCGTATCGTTAGCCGGGTTAACCGGAGGTGATAAAGATGTTGCGTGATTATTTGAAGATTGATGAAAGCGATCGTTTAGTTGAGCAGAGCTTGTTACGCCTGCATAACCGTGGACAGGAAGATGTCACCGAATGGCACATTGTCGGTGCCAACGGTGAGCAAAAGGGCAGCGTGGCGCTGTTCGATAAACTGAGTAACCGTCGCTCTTATCGCGTTAGTTACCGTATAACGCAAACCGATCCCGAGGGAAGGGTGATCGTCGATCATCTCACCGACACGTTGTGATTTTTGCCGTAGTCTTTTGTTGGATTTGACCCGCCGCGTGGCGGGTTTTTTGCTGCTTCAGCGGCTGCCGCGCCGCCGCATTTCCACCAGCGTGCCAATCAGTTCCAGCGAACTTTTCTGACTCTGCTGCACGGGAAAATCTTCGTTCAGCGGCCGTAACGAGAAAATTTGCTCGTCGTGCATCCGAATAATTCGCACCATCGCGACGTCGTCAACCCGCGCCAGCACCACATCGCCCGGCTGGGGCACGCGTTGCGGATCAAAAATCAACCGGTCGCCGGCGCGATACGCCGGGTTCATGGCGTCATCTTCCAGCGTAACCGCCAGCGCACTGTCGCTCAGCGCTTCGTCACTGTAAAGAAAGCGGACAGCCTCCTGCTGCCACTGCAGTCGCTGCTCATTCAGCCAGTCCGCGGCCTGCACCAGCGTGACCAGCGGCACGGCAGTGAGAGCGGGGGAAGCGTGCGTATTGGCAAACGGCTTGCCGTCGCCATCAATAATCCACGCCGCGCTACACTGCAACAACTCCGCCAGCCGCAGCAGATGCTCACCGCGCGGCACCGTCTCTTCTTTCTCCCACTGCGAAACCGCAACGTGCGACACGCCAATGCCATTGGCCAGCGCCTGCTGCGTTAATTTCAGTGCCTTACGGCGCTGGCGAATGCGCTCACCACCAGATTCTTTTTTCATCATCTTGACAACTCCTCCAGGCTTGTCTTAAGTATACTTAAAATCATTATTTAAAGTAAACTTAAATATGCCGCTGGCCGTGATACTGGCGAGGGAGGTCAGCGGGGTGTCCGGCTAACCCTCGCCAGGTGAGAGAGGTAGGGCATGGAGAGTAGTTTGGTCACCAGCGTAGGCGCACTGCTGCTTGGCGGTGGCGCGGCAGCGGTGTTCTGGAAACCCCTGATGGCGGGGATCGCGTCAATCGTTACCAGCAATCGCGCGGGCGGCGAGATCATCACCAGCTACAAAGAGCAGGTGCTGCTTCTCAAGGAGAGCCATGCGCTGATGCGCCAGGAAAACGATGAACTGCGTATCCGTCACGACAAAAACCTGCGGCGTATCTCATCGCTGGAGACCGATCTGCGTTTGATTAAGAACGCACTCGGTATCCTGCTGGCGACCACCGAAGCCGAGCACAGCGATAAGTTTCGCAGCCAGATTAATCAATTGATCACCACTCTGGAGGAGAACCGCGATGGTGCAGATAAACAGTGAACTGCTGGTGCGAAGCCACCGCCGTCATCTGATGCTGGGTGGCCTGCTGATGCTGTTATCGCTGCTGTGTGTGGCGATGACCATTCTGTTTCTTTACGTCAATAACGACGCCAACCGGCGCGTGGAGGAGATTCGCCAGCAGTACCGGGCGATCTCCGATCGACGCGAAGCAAAGGTCGCCGAACTGACCAGCCAGCTGGTTGAGCTGCAGAAAAAGCTGGATGCTCAGCCGCCGCGCAGCGCCAGCCACACCACAACGCCCTCCACGCCGCCGGCCGGGCAGCAAACCGCGCCACAGCAGCGGCGCTAAGGAGGACCTGATGCGTATTACCGAGCGGATCGCAGTCCGTTTGCATCAACTGCGGTCTTTATTTAGCAATAAGGAGAAAATTATGAGCGATCAAACTGTCATCAACCCAACCAGCGCTGCGGCGCAACAGGAATTGTCACCGCTGGAGAGTTTTGCCAACGAAACGGCCAGCGCGCCAGCTGCCGCTGACAGCGCAGCTGACAGCGTTGCCCAGCCAGCAACGCCGCCGGCAGCCGCAACGCCAGCCGCGCAACCGGCAGCGCCAGCCAGCGCTGAGCAACCGTTTCATGCGGATGCTCCGGTCGATCTCGATCAGCAGCTGGCAACGCAGGATACGCTGGCGAACGGCTCGGCCAGCGCAGGCGCCTCAGCGGCCGCCACGCCTGGCGTGCGCAACGCGCAGGCCGCCGCACCGGTTGCTGTCCCCGACGCGCCAGTTACTGCTACTGCCGCCAGTGATGCGGTGGCGCAGGATATCAGCGCCGGGGTGAAGGACTTTGTCCAGGCTTTCAGCTTTGTTGAACAGGGCGTGCTGAAGCTGGGCAGCGCCGCAAAGGATGAACTGATTGCGCTGGCGAAGAAGTATCTGTAATTCAGACGGGCAGGGATGCCCTGATCACCCGTTCGGTCGCGTGATCTGCCTTTCCAGTTCCAGCGGATTTCGCTGCCGGCTATTAATCTTTTTAGCGGGCGAGCCGAAGTAGATCGACCACGCTTCGGTATCGCGCGTTATCAGTGAATTGGCGCCTACCGCCGTTCCCTCTGCCAGCCTAAGGCCTGGCATAATAATGGATTGCGAACCGACGATAACATGTCGGCCCAGCACCACTTTCCCCGAGGTGACGCCGGTCAGGTGGGCAGGCACGGTGGGATTGGTCATGAATTCCCCACTGTAGTCATCACTTTTCGAGTAGATTTTTACGCCCTGCGAAAGCCCCGAGAAATCCGCCATTTCCACACCGGCACCCGCCAGTACGGCGCAGTAACCGCCAATATGAATGTAGGAGCCAAGCGTCAGATACCCATCGCCGGCAGCCACGAGGGTCGAGAATCCGTCGATGCGCACGTGATCGCCAAGGGTGATATTGTGCAGGCCAATAATGGTGCAGTTTTTTGCCACCATGACCTGCCTGCCGACGTGTTTAAAGCCGAAACTGTTCAGCTCATGTTCGGTGTAATAACCAGGATTGAAAGGTTCAGTCGACACAGTGCATTCTCCGGATGATCGGGGCTGGGGTGCCATTATAGGTGCGAAGGCAACAGTCTGTAGCGAAAGAAAAGCGCTAAATCTGACGTCAATTCATCGCAATCAGCCACGAATGGAGACTAAGTTAAGATAATTCTGCAGGCGGCTTCGCTATTATCTGCTAACTTTAATTGCTCAGGCGTTATTTTAACTGGCTTTATCAGCAAAAAGGAAAATAGCATGAGTGATACAGAGGCAATCAAAACCAAAACTGACTACCTGCGTGATGTCACCTCACAGCTAAAAGAGATGCGTCACTATGCGCAGACCAACACTGAGACGCTTTCCAGCCACTGGCTGGCCTTTGATGCCGGGGAGTATAAGGATAAAGAGTACGCCACGCGTTTCGATGCGCTGATCAACAAGCAGGGACAGCTGCTGGATGATATCGATCAGGCGATTCAGGATCTGGAAATCGCCATCAATCACAGCGAGCAGGAAAGCTAAACGCGGCAGCTGGTGGCCTAATCGGCCACCAGCCACATCTCGGCTTCATCGAACATCTCTTCAACAATACGCGCAATCGTCGCCTTGTCGTTTTTACTCATATCGGTTTCGATGGCATTACGCTCCATCGGCTTAACCCGCACCTCCAGATCCGGAAAGACGCGCTGCACGCGTTTCTCCAGCTCCTGCAAAATCATTTCGCGCGCGCCCGGTAAACCGGCTACGTTGCGCTTGTCGTAAATCAGCTCCACAAACATCAGGGCATTCCAGTAATCAAAGTGGGAGCGTCATATTACTGTAAATAAAACCAGTGACAAGCGGCATGGCGGCAATTATTTTCATACGGGTGAAACAGCGCGGCGTAAAGATGCAACGACAGGGGAACAAAGCGGGCAAAAGCAGAGGGCCTACGCAAAAAATCGAACCTCTGGAGGTGGAAATCCAGCAACACCTCCAGAGGCGGTGCAATAGCACCTTTCGTTCAAGGACAATCGACGACAGTCGTCGTGAGTATTAAGTTATACAACTTTTCCCATCTTGTACAACTTTTTCCCCGGAAATTTCTCTCCGATCGCCTTTTTATCAGTGCATCGCTTATAACTCGTTCTTAATACAGAACTCTTCCCACGTCATACCTAACGCTTCCGCGTGAGATTTCAGATAGGTTTCAATCGCTTGTGCAGCAACTGCTTTATCCGGTTCCGCCAGCTGGATGGAGAACAGAATGCCGTCGAGCTTCTTCTGACGCAGAAACGCGGCATAGATGCGCTCGGCGTGCCACGCGCGCAGTTCACGCAGGGACATATTGGCGGCGCGCGCATCACTCTCACTCAGTTCATCCAGCGCGGACTGAAAATCAGGGTGGGCGGTGAAAAACAGGCTGCGGGCCAGGGCGTAATACTCTTCAGGGGTTTTCATTCGGGGGTTCCTGCCGGTCAAATTGCGCGTTAGTGTAACCCGCACACGGCGACTTGTCAGGAACCCCGAATGTTTACTGCTGTGCGGCTTGCAGGCGCGTCACGTCCTGCTGATTTTTTTCCAGCGTTTGGTCCACCGTCAGCTTGCCCTGCAGCAGCGCCGCCAGATTCTGCCCGACGGCGTTACCCATCTGATCAAAGCCAGCAATACTGACGTACTGCACACCGGTGTAAGGTACGGTGTTCAATGTCGGTTGATCGACGGTGGCGGATTCAATCGCGCTGCGCACCTGAGCGGCGTAAGGCGCCAGGCGCTGGTAGTTTGGCTGCTGGTAGGTGGAGTTGCGGCTGCCGGGTGGCACCGCTCCCCAGCCGACGGTATCCGCAACCTGCTGAATATACTGCCGCGAGGTCGCCCAGCTGATGAAGTCCACGGCGGCAGCGCGCTGCGGTGAGTTAGCCGGTACCGCAAGCGCCCACGACCACAGCCAGTGCGAGCCGTTGCGCGTAATGCCGCCCGGCGCCGGCGCAAACGCCAGCTTGTCCGCTACCAGCGAAATCTGCGGGTTAATCAGCAGCCCGGCGGCGACGGTACTGTCGATCCACATCGCGCATTTTCCCTGTGCGGTAAGACGCAGGATCTGGCCAAAGCTATTGCTGGCCGTATCCGGCGGACCGTCCTGTTTCACCATCGCCAGATAATCGGTCAATACCTCGCGCCACTCTGGCGAATTCAGCGTCGGCTGCCAGCGATCGTCAAACCACTGCGCACCATAGGCGTTGGCCATGGTGGTGAGCAGGGCCACGTTATCGCCCCAGCCGGGCTGGCCGCGCAGGCACAGGCCATAGATACCGTGCTGAGGATCGGTGAGTTTCGCCGCGAAATTTTTGATGTCGGTCCAGTCGGGATCGTCCGGCATGGTCAGCCCTTTCGCCGCAAACAGATCTTTGCGGTAATAGGTCATGCTGCTTTCCCCGTAAAACGGTAGCGCGTACAGCGTTTGCTGCCAGGACAGTGCTTTGCGCACCGGCGTCAGCAGATCGTCGCTGTCATACTCTGGCGGCAGGTTATTAAGCGGCGCCAGCCAGCCTTTTTTACCCCACAGCGGCGCTTCATAGGTACCCACGGTAATCACATCAAATTTTGCGTCACCGCTGTTCATGGCTGCCAGCACCGCCTGGCGCAGGGCGCCATCATCCATCACGTGCCACTGCAGTTTCACGTCCGGATGCTGCTGTTCGTAACGGCTCGACAGCTGCTGCATGATAGTCATGTCACCATTGGCAATGGTGGCGATATTGAGCGTGGTGGCGGCCTGGCTGAGCAGCGGCAGCGCGGCCAGCAGCGCAATTATGGTACGCTTCATGGCGGCTCCTTATGGCTGCTGCAGGCGGAAGAACGCCATTTTTTCCACCAGCAAACCGGCATGCTGGCTCACCGTCTGGCTGGCCGCGCTGGCCTGCTGCACCAGCGATGCATTCTGCTGGGTGGCACCGTCCATCTGGATTACTGCGGTGTTCACCTGCTCAATGCCGCTGGATTGCTGGCGGCTGGCCACAGCGATCTCACCAACGATATCCACCATGCGCGCCACGCCGTGGTTGATGTCGTTGAGCATCTCGCCAGAGCGCTGCACCAGCGCGCTGCCGGCTTCGACTTTACCCACGCTGGCATCGATCAGCGCCTTGATCTCCTGTGCGGCACCGGCCGAACGCTGCGCCAGCTGTCGCACCTCTGACGCCACTACCGCGAAGCCGCGTCCCTGTTCCCCGGCGCGCGCCGCTTCTACCGCCGCATTCAGTGCCAGCAGGTTGGTCTGGAAGGCGATTTCATCAATCACGCGGTTGATATCCGCGATGCGCTTGCTGGAGGATTCAATCTCCTCCATCGCACTCACCGCGTCGCGCAGTACACCGCTGCCGCGCTCGGCCTGATGGCGCACATCGCTTGCCAGCTCATTGGCCTGCGCGGCGTTGTCCGCGTTGTGTTTCACCGTGGCGGTCATCTGCTCCATACTGGCCGCAGTCTGCTCCAGCGAACTGGCCTGCGCGTGGGTGCGCTCCGACAGGTCGTCGTTGCCATCCGCCATCTGGCGTGCCGCATCGCTCAGTGCATGGGCACTTTCGCCCACCTCGCGCACGATCTCCGCCAGCCGCACATCCATGCGCAGCAGCGCCTGCATCAGTTCACCCATCTCATCGCGCGTTACCGTACCGATACGGTGATTGAGCTCGCCGCCGGCAATGGCATCCGCCAGTTCGCGCGCCTGGGCGATGGAACGGTTAATCGAGCGGATCAGCAGCCAGCCGGAGACCAGCGCCAGACTTAGACCCAACAGCAGGATGGCGATCAGGCTATTGCGTGCCAGCAGGTAGTCGCGGTTGCCCTGCTGCCAGGCCGTCTGCGCATGCTGCCGCATCAGCGCATCCAGCTGGTCAATGTCCTGCTGCAGCAACTGGCTGCCGCTGCGCAGGCGGGTTTCGATGACCACCAGTGCGGCGGACGGGTTACCGCCTTTCAGCAGCTCACCGGCTTCATGCAGCGCACCCTGCCAGCCGTCGAGATGGGTCAGGAAGCGCTGGCTCAGCGGTTTGGTCTGCGCATCAAACGCCAGCTGCTGCCAGGTATGGCGATCGGCGTTGATTTGCTGACCGTACTGCGCAATGCGCGCCAGGCGTTTTTCCACTTCACTGCTGTCGGTCCAGTAGCGCAGCGCATCGAACAGGGTAGCGGATTGCTCCTGCACCATGCGGTACAGGCGTGAGGAGTATTGCAGCGGAAGCAGCTCGTTCTGATAGGCATTTTGCGCGCGCTGATCGGCAGCGCGCAGGCCGATAATTCCCCAGACGGCAGCAATAATCAGTAACAGGCACAGCAGGCTGACAATCGCAGCCAGACGTGCGCGAAGGGTCAATCGCATAACAGCGTTCTCCGAAACCAGGGTGAGTAAGTCGTCAATATTGTTATGGGTGCAGGTGCTTTAGACTTCACATCAGGTTATCGGCGAAGAGTTGAACAGCTTGAGGGCGCCGGAGAAAGAGAAGGGGGATTCCACCGCAGATACCTTGCGTCACGCCGGGAAAACATTATAACGTAGCCGCCATTGATGCGAGTGTAGGGACCGAAGATGAAAAAGTGGATGGTACTGGCCGCGCTGGCGCTGAGCGGCTGTGCGCAAATCAACAGTTATGACGAAGCGGTAAAAACCCCGGCACCGCTGGAACTGCAGGGTAACTGGCAGACGATGGGGCCGCAGAGCAAGCTGATCAGCAGCGAGGCTATGGCCAGCCTGATCGTCAGCGCTGATGGCACTACCCTTGACTGCCGCCAGTGGCAGCGGGTGATTGCCAAACCAGGCAAGCTGACGCGCCTGGATGATGACTGGGTTAACGTTAACCGTCAGGCGCGCGTGATGCCGCTCTCGCTGGAGAACGGTGAGCTGCACTACGATGGCCTGACGCTGCGTAAAGTGGAACGCCCAACCGTCGAGTGCCAGCAGGCGCTGGACGAAGTGGCAAAGCGCCCTGGCGATGCGGTGATTCAGGATATTGAGCCGCAGATTCTCAGGCCGGTCTCGGCAGAGAAATAAGGGACAGAGCTGAAATGCTTTTCTTCCTCTCCCGACTGCGGGAGAGGACATTTCATCAGGCTGGAACGGTTATCGCTTCTGCAATAAATAGCTGTTTTCAAAGCCGGGCAAACTGCCAATCACATCGAACCCATTAAAATAGCCACCCGCCCGTAATAAATCCACAGCAGGACCGACCTGCGGTGAATACTGGTGATCGCGATAATCGTCAAAGACGATAAAGCCGCCTTGCACCAGGGTGGGCGAATATAACAGGAAATCGAGCAATACATGGCGGCCTTCGTGTCCGCCGTCAATATGCAGTAATACGGTACGCGGATTAAGGGCCTGCACCCGCTCAATACTTAATTCAGAGTAGCCACGGATGAGATTAACCTGGGGAAACAGCTTTTCGTGATAAAAGCGCAGCTCACTTTCCTGATTTGCCAGCTCCATGGGATCGATGCTGATAATGCGACGTTTATGCTGGCAAATCTCATTCATGAAAGCCGTCGATTTCCCTTTCCACACGCCGATTTCAATGATGTCACCCGCTACATTATTATGCTCGAGTAACCAGCAAAGATAACCCAGGCATTTTACATGGCTATGGAAAGAGAGCTCACGGCGCGCCATGGCCAGTTCTGCCGGTAATTCTGCCTGCGCCTGTGCCAGAGCATCACCGACCTTATCCCAGGTGTCATCGATGAGCTGCTGTATTTCAGGCTCCTGAAAAAAAACTTTTAAATCCGCGATATCGAGCATGTCGTTGCCTTATAAAGAGAGAATACAGCCGGCAAGGCTGAAAAGGTCTGCGTTAAATGTGCCACAGTTGCCATCATTCAAGGCGGTAATAAGGCTCAGTTTAAGGGGGTAATTAAACGCTTAGCATGGCGGGGGCGGTAAGAATCCAGGGAGAACAGCGTCTCCCTGACAGATAGGATTATAAATCGCTGGGATAAAGCACCTGACTGGAAAAACGACCATAAGCGTTGGTGACTTTCTGTTGCTGCGTGGTTTGCTGGACCAGCGAACGCAGCTCTTCCATGCGGGTCGCCATCAACTGCTTAATCTCAAGCTCATTGTCCATCACCTGCTTCAGCATGGGCCGTAACTGGACACGCAGCGCAGCAGGCAGGGCGGAGGTATCACGGTCGCGCGCTACGTGCGTAACGCTGCTCACGTAAGCTGCCTCACTGGCCACTAAATCATCCCAGTGCCCCTGGCGCGCCTGTTTCAACATCTGATTACTCAGGCTGAGCAAACGCTGATACCCCTGCAGCAGGTCGCTATCTGAAGTCATGGTTACGCTTCCTGAACGGCGTGTGGACCAATTTGTTTCCACGCGTCGGCAATGTTGCTCAGCAAGCGCTCGACTTCCGCAATCGCTGCCGGATCGTTGTGCAGGTTGGCTTCCAGCAGACGGCGGGTCATGTAGTCATAAAGACTGTCCAGATTTGCGGAGATCTCACCACCGGCTTCGTGATTAAGACCGGCCCGCAAGCCGTTGGTAATGATATTTATAGCCTGTGAAAGCGCCCGTCCTTTACCGGGAATATCTCCCTGCTCAATCAGGATCGCGGCCTTTTTCATGGCGCTCAAGGCGCCATCAAAAAGCAACACCACGAGTTGATGTGGGCTGGCACTCAGAACGGCGCTTTCCACGCCGACCTGGGCATAAGCCTGAGTTCCCGATTTCGTATACATGTCAAACCTCAACTGATGGTTTATGCACTCATAGCATTGAACTGCTGGGTCAAATAGTTACCGGTTGTCGTCAGAGAAGAAACCAGCTGACTTAAACTGGTGAACTGTGTTTTGTAACGCGCCATGGTTGCGGTGATCTGATCATTGACCTGGTCATACTGATCGGACAGCTGTTTCAGGGTTTTGTTGATCCCGTCGGTCGCATTCTGCACGGTACCATCGGTACCTAAAAAATCGTCCAGCAGGTTGCTTGCCTGCGTGGCGAAGCCGGTGGTTTTACCGTCGCCGGACAGGAAAGAGATCACGTCCGCTGACTTTTCATTCAACGCTTTATTAAGTTTGGTGCTGTCAACGGTCAGCTTACCGGTCGTATCCTGAGTCACACCCAATTGCGACAGAATGGAGAAGCTTCCTCCGTCACTCTGAGAGGACGACAACATAGAACGCAGACGCGTCTGAATGTTGCGCAGCGTACCGTCGCCCAGCAGGTCGCCGTTCGAGCTGTCCTGCGAATCACTGCCCTGATCCACTGCTGTATATTTGGTCTGGTTAGCAATGGTCGTTTGCAGCGAGTTGTAGGCATCAACAAACGCCTGAATCGCGTCGGTCATCGGCTGGTTGTCTTTGGTTACCGTCAACGTTTCCGGGCTGCCAACGTTGGTTTTATTCAGCGTCAGCGTGACACCTTCCGGCGCATCTGTAATTGTGTTGCTGCTACGGGTAATTTCAATCCCGTTAATTTTCAGCTTCGCATCAGACGCAGCAACCTGCTGTGTCATCACGTTGCTCGCGCTGCTGGTATTCGTCGAGTCATAGCTGATGTACTGTGCCAGTTGCGTATCATTCGTGGTGATCGTCATCTGGTTAGCCGTACCGCTGTCACGTGAAGTCAGTGCCAGGTAATAGCTGTTGTCATCTGCTTTAATAATGCTCGCAGTTACGCTGCCTTGCTGTTTGTTAATGGCATCGCGAATGTCCGACAGACTGGTTTGATCGCTGTTCAGCGTCACGGTCATCGGATTCGTTTGCCCAGGCTGAGTGATCGTAATGGTACGAGAACTCAGGCTGCTGTCGCCTAAATCAGTATCTTTGCTGGCCACTTTCGGGCTGAGCAGAGATTGAGAAGCTGCCAGCGAAGACACCTCGACCGAGTAAGTTCCCGCCGCGGCATCATTGGCCAGCGTAGCAGTGAACGCGGTGTTAGTGCTGGATACTTTTGTCGATGCGATGCTTGACGTATCTTTCAGCGCATTAGCAGCAGTTTGCAGCTTAGTCAGGGAGGTTTGCACCACTCCCCAGGCTGTCAGCTTGGCTTTATACGAAGTCTGCTGAGTGGTAATTGGCGTCAGCTTTGTTTGTTCAGCTGTCTGCAAATTGTCATACAACGTGTTCAGATCCAAGCTTGTGCCTGCGCCGAGCGAACTAATACTTGCCATATCTTCATCCTTCAGTTTTAGACAATCACTGTGTGGATTATCGGCAGCGACTGCGAAAAGATTAGAGGTTTTTTTTTAAAGCAATGGCGGAATAAAGCCAAAGAATAGCGGGCAGTTTGTGGCTTTAAAAAATTAAAGTTTTTCTCTAAAGGTTGGTCAGTGACGGTCGATAACCTGGAAGACGGTAAGAACGCCGTAGGCAGATGCCTGAATCTGATAACTTTTTTATTTAAAGGAATTACATCATGGCTGTTATTAATACTAACACCCTGTCGCTGACGACTCAGAACAACCTGACCAAATCTCAGGCCGCTCTGGGTACCGCTATCGAGCGTCTCTCTTCCGGTCTGCGTATCAACAGCGCGAAAGATGACGCTGCTGGCCAGGCGATTGCTAACCGCTTTACCTCCAACATCAACGGTCTGACCGTTGCTGCCCGTAACGCCAACGACGGTATCTCCCTGTCGCAGACGGCTGAAGGTGCGTTGAGCGAAATCAACAACAACCTACAGCGTATCCGTGACCTGACCGTTCAGGCGCAGAACAGCTCCAACTCTGCTTCTGACATCGACTCCATCCAGGCTGAAGTTAACCAGCGTATGGAAGAAGTTAACCGCGTTACCACCCAGACCGACTTCAACGGCATCAAAGTGCTGAACACCGGTTCCGGTACCAGCAGCTACAACTTCCAGGTTGGCGCAAAAGACGGCGAAACCATCTCCATCAGCCTGGATTCTTCGGATTCCTACAACCTGTACAACGCCACTGGCGCAACCTTCCAGACCACCGGTCAGACCATCAACGGTACTGCCCGCGCCACTGCGGCTGAAGGTTTCGACGTACTGAGCGGTACTGTAAGCTCCGGTGGTACTGTCGACGGTAGCCCGCTGGCAGATATCGATGCGGCAATCAAAGCGGTTGACTCACAGCGCAGCCTGCTGGGTGCGTCCCAGAACCGTTTCGAATCCACCATCACCAACCTGAACAACACCGTGAACAACCTGACGTCTGCCCGCAGCCGTATTCAGGACTCCGATTACGCGACAGAAGTATCGAACATGTCCCGCGCGCAGATCCTGCAGCAGGCTGGTTCTTCCGTACTGGCTCAGGCCAACCAGGTTCCGCAGACCATGCTGTCCCTGCTGCGTTAATCGCAAACCCGGTAATAAAAAAGGGCGCCGCTTGTCGGCGCCTTTTTTATTTGCGTTAAAAACCTGGCACCGCAAAAAAATAAAAAAATCCCTAAAGAGTTTATTACCCCCGTCGATAACAATTTTGACGGTGATGAAGCCGCTGGCGCATACCGGAATATAAATTTCTCAATGAAGGATAATTATCATGGCTGTTATTAATACTAACACCCTGTCGCTGACGACTCAGAACAACCTGACCAAGTCTCAGGCTTCCCTGGGTACTGCGATCGAGCGTCTCTCTTCCGGTCTGCGTATCAACAGCGCGAAAGACGACGCTGCTGGCCAGGCGATTGCTAACCGCTTTACTTCCAACATCAACGGCCTGACCGTTGCTGCCCGTAACGCCAACGACGGTATCTCCCTGTCGCAGACGGCTGAAGGCGCGTTGAGCGAAATCAACAACAACTTACAGCGTATCCGTGACCTGACCGTTCAGGCGCAGAACAGCTCCAACTCTGCTTCTGACATCGACTCCATCCAGGCTGAAGTTAACCAGCGTATGGAAGAAGTTAACCGCGTTACCACCCAGACCGACTTCAACGGCATCAAAGTGCTGAACACCGGTTCCGGTACCAGCAGCTACAACTTCCAGGTTGGCGCAAAAGACGGCGAAACCATCTCCATCAGCCTGGATTCTTCGGATTCCTACAACCTGTACAACGCCACTGGCGCAACCTTCCAGACCACCGGTCAGACCATCAACGGTACTGCCCGCGCCACTGCGGCTGAAGGTTTCGACGTACTGAGCGGTACTGTAAGCTCCGGTGGTACTGTCGACGGTAGCCCGCTGGCAGATATCGATGCGGCAATCAAAGCGGTTGACTCACAGCGCAGCCTGCTGGGTGCGTCCCAGAACCGTTTCGAATCCACCATCACCAACCTGAACAACACCGTGAACAACCTGACGTCTGCCCGCAGCCGTATTCAGGACTCCGATTACGCGACAGAAGTATCGAACATGTCCCGCGCGCAGATCCTGCAGCAGGCTGGTTCTTCCGTACTGGCTCAGGCCAACCAGGTTCCGCAGACCATGCTGTCCCTGCTGCGTTAATCGCAAACCCGGTAATAAAAAAGGGCGCCGCTTGTCGGCGCCTTTTTTATTTGCGTTAAAAACCTGGCACCGCAAAAAAATAAAAAAATCCCTAAAGAGTTTATTACCCCCGTCGATAACAATTTTGACGGTGATGAAGCCGCTGGCGCATACCGGAATATAAATTTCTCAATGAAGGATAATTATCATGGCTGTTATTAATACTAACACCCTGTCGCTGACGACTCAGAACAACCTGACCAAGTCTCAGGCTTCCCTGGGTACCGCGATCGAGCGTCTCTCTTCCGGTCTGCGTATCAACAGCGCGAAAGACGATGCTGCTGGCCAGGCGATTGCTAACCGCTTTACTTCCAACATCAACGGCCTGACCGTTGCTGCCCGTAACGCCAACGACGGTATCTCCCTGTCGCAGACGGCTGAAGGCGCGTTGAGCGAAATCAACAACAACCTACAGCGTATCCGTGACCTGACCGTTCAGGCGCAGAACAGCTCCAACTCTGCTTCTGACATCGACTCCATCCAGGCTGAAGTTAACCAGCGTATGGAAGAAGTTAACCGCGTTACCACCCAGACCGACTTCAACGGCATCAAAGTGCTGAACACCGGTTCCGGTACCAGCAGCTACAACTTCCAGGTTGGCGCAAAAGACGGCGAAACCATCTCCATCAGCCTGAGCTCAAGCGACAAATTCAACCTGGCGAAAGCCGGCACCAGCGGTACGGATCTGAACACCCGTGCGATGACCTCAGGCGATACCATCAACGGTACTGCACGCGCGACTGCGGCCGAAGGTTTCGACGTACTGAAAGGCGCAGTCACCGGCGGCGCGTCTGGTGCAGCTACCGGTAGCCCGCTGGCAGATATCGATGCGGCAATCAAAGCGGTTGACTCACAGCGCAGCCTGCTGGGTGCGTCCCAGAACCGTTTCGAATCCACCATCACCAACCTGAACAACACCGTGAGCAACCTGACGTCTGCCCGCAGCCGTATTCAGGACTCCGATTACGCGACCGAAGTATCGAACATGTCCCGCGCGCAGATCCTGCAGCAGGCCGGTTCTTCCGTACTGGCTCAGGCCAACCAGGTTCCGCAGACCATGCTGTCCCTGCTGCGTTAATCGCAAAAGCGCAGACTTCAACGGAGCCAGCTGGCTCCGTTTTTTTATTTCCGGAAGAGGGTAGCCACAGCCTCGTTGCTAATTTTCTGATTATTAACATCGGATTTTTTGCCGGCAAAGACGACAAAAAAAAGATAAAAAGCATTAAAGAGTTCGGCGACAGCGTCGATAACAATTTAGACGGTGATGAAGCCGCTGGCCCATGCCGGAATATAAATTTCTCAATGAAGGATAACTATCATGGCTGTTATTAATACTAACACCCTGTCGCTGACTACTCAGAATAACCTGACCAAATCTCAGGCTTCTCTGGGTACTGCGATCGAGCGTCTCTCTTCCGGCCTGCGTATCAACAGCGCGAAAGACGATGCTGCTGGCCAGGCGATTGCTAACCGCTTTACTTCCAACATCAACGGTCTGACCGTTGCTGCCCGTAACGCCAACGACGGTATCTCCCTGTCGCAGACGGCTGAAGGTGCGTTGAGCGAAATCAACAACAACTTACAGCGTATCCGTGACCTGACCGTTCAGGCGCAGAACAGCTCCAACTCTGCTTCTGACATCGACTCCATCCAGGCTGAAGTTAACCAGCGTATGGAAGAAGTCAACCGCGTTACCACCCAGACCGACTTCAACGGCATCAAAGTGCTGAACACCGGTTCCGGTACCAGCAGCTACAACTTCCAGGTGGGCGCAAAAGACGGCGAAACTATCTCCATCAGCCTGGATCAGCTCCAGCGATGGTTACAACCTGGCGAAAGCCGGCACCAGCGGCACCGCGCTGAACACCCGAGCGATGACCTCAGGCGATACCGTTAACGGCAACGCACGTGCGACTGCGGCTGAAGGTTTCGACGTACTGAGCGGTACTGTTGATGCCACTGGCGGCGCCAACGGCACCCCGCCACTGGCAGATATCGATGCGGCAATCAAAGCGGTTGACTCCCAGCGCAGCCTGCTGGGTGCATCCCAGAACCGTTTCGAATCCACCATCACCAACCTGAACAACACCGTGAGCAACCTGACTTCTGCTCGTAGCCGTATTCAGGACTCCGATTACGCGACCGAAGTATCGAACATGTCCCGCGCGCAGATCCTGCAGCAGGCCGGTTCTTCCGTACTGGCTCAGGCCAACCAGGTTCCGCAGACCATGCTGTCCCTGCTGCGTTAATTCTTTCTTACGCAGATCAGGCCCCCAACTGGGGGCCTTTTTTATGGGCGGGATTAACCGCTTTTTTACTGGATAATGGCGCGATTGTTTCCAGGCGCGCCGCGTATTCTGAGCTGAAAGAGACGTCACACAGACGTGAGTTATCGCCGAGGCTGAGGATACAACCGACAATGAACGCGAACGCACTGGTAAGCATAATCATTCCTGCTTATAAAGCCACCTGGTTTGAACTGGCGCTGAAAAGTGCATTAGCACAGGATTACCCTCATTGTGAAATCATCATTGGCGATGATTGCCCTGATGCAAAAATCGAGGATATTGTTAGTGCGTATCAGGTAAACAGTAAATTTCCCATCTATTACCAGCATCATCATCCCGCATTAGGCGAAATCGCCAACCTCAGTCAGGCAATACGTCGCGCCAAAGGCGAATACGTAAAATTCCTTTATGATGATGATGTACTTCTGCCGCAGGCCGTGTCGCAATTAGTCGCGGCGCTGTCGCAGGTGCCGCAAGCGGTGATGGCGACAGCCAGACGTAATCGCATTGATTCCGTCGGTAAAGCGATGGCAGACGAGATTTACAGCGTATCGCCGGTATTAGAAGACACGATTTTTCATGGTCAGGATATGGCCCGCTGGCAGGCTGATTTCCTGAACAACTTTATCGGTGAACCCAGTGCCGTTTTAGTGCGCAGCGCGGCGCTGCGCAAGCTGGTGGACGAACCGCGCGAGCTGCATGCGTTGATCGATGAAGGGCTACCGTTCATTGCCGATCTGGTGATTTACCTGCGCTTGCTACGTCATGGTCATCTGGTCTATTTACCGCAGGTGCTGGCGCAGATTCGTATCTCGCGTGAGCAAACCAGTCAGGAAGCGCGCCTCGATGGCAATATAGCCAGTCAGTCTCACCAGCGCTTTCCGGAAGAGATCAAAAAACTGGGCTGGTATGATGAGCAGCTGCCGCAGGGCTGGATCCGTCACGCCACGCTGCGCAGCCAGCAGGACTTCCAGCCGTTTGACCTGACAACGGCGCTGCAGAATGCGCGGGTAGAGAGCCATTTTGCCGAGTGGTTCCGTCAACGCACACTGCGGCCCATCGAACAACAGCTGATTGCACAGCATCTTGCCAGTCAGCCGGTCGCACGTATTGCCGTGGTGATTGATGTTCGCGACGCGACTGAGACCGAGTGGCTGCTGACACAGGCCAGCCTGGATGTCTCTGTGGCCGGCCTGAGCCTGCAGCCGGTGGTGCTGGCGGCACCGTATCAATCGTTTATTCCGGCCTCTGTGCAGCGTATTGATGTGCGCGACAATCAGGTAGTTGCTGCGCTCAACACGCTGACCGAAGAGGGACATTTCGACTGGCTGATAGTATTACGGGCCGGCAGTCAGCTGTATACCTCAGGTTTGCAGGCGCTGGGAACGGTGCTGCCGGAGGTCGGTCATTGCCAGTTGATTTATGCCGATGAGGTGTATCCGGTCAATGGCCGTCCGGTTGGCGCATCCTTCCGCCCTGACTTTAATCTTGACCTGCTGCTCAGTAACCCATCGAGAATGGCCTGCCACTGGCTGTTCCGCCGCGAATTTTTGCAACAGACTGGCGGGTTTGCCACGCACTGGCCGGGCTGTTTTGAACTGGACGTGATTCTGCGCACCATCGAAAGCCAGCCTTTTAATGTGATTGGGCATCTGGCTGAGCCGTTAGTGCAGACCGCCTCATTACGACAGCCGGTGGATGAAGAGCGCGCCCTCATCCGCACCCACCTGCAGCACCGCGGCTACGCACAGGCCGATGTCAGCCTGAGCCCACATAATGTTTATCAGCTGCATTATGGTCACCCGCAGTCGGCCCCGGTTTCCATCATCGTTCTGGTGAGTAATCACCTCCCGAACCTGGTGAGTTGCGTCACCTCACTGATGGAAAAAACCGCCTCACAGAATTATGAATTGCTCCTGGTTTCTGCTCAGGGCGGAAGTGCCGCCCAGGACGAATGGCTGCGCGGTATCGCTGAGATCGACCCGGCACGCATTCGCACATTGCAGATTGAGGGCGGTTTTCATCGCGCCAGAATGGTCAATGCCGCCGCCGCTGTGGCCAGAGGCGATTACCTGCTGCTGCTGAGTAGCGATTTGGCCATGCTTGATAACAGCTGGCTGGAAAATCTGCTTAACCATGCCCAACGTCCGGAAGTCGCTATTGTTGGCGCCCGGCAAATCTACGCAAATGGCCAGGTACGCCACGCCGGTTATGTGCTGGGGATTAACGGCCTGGTAGGTGAGCCGTTCTATGGTGAGAGCCATGAAACCGCGGGACACATGGCGCGTTTGCAAGCCGACCAGAACTACAGCGCGGTGTCAGGCGATCTGATGATGGTGCGTACCGAGGTGTTTCGCGCCGTTGAGGGTCTGGATGAGACGCTGCAGCATTTCGACGATGTCGACTTCTGTCTGCGCGTGCGCGAAGCCGGGTTAATGACGGTCTGGACACCGTACGTGCGTATGCTGCGGCAGGTTAATCCTGAACTGACGATCGACACGCAGAGTCGAAGCCAGGAGGAAGATCGTCAGCTGCAGAAATGGCAGGCCATCGTGACCCAGGATCCGGCGTATAACCCCAACCTGACGCTCAATAACATCAACTTTAGCGTGTCCTCCGACAGCGAACTGACATGGCGTCCGCTTTCGTGGCGGCCATTGCCGGTGGTTATGCCTTTCATGGCTGATTTTGCCGGTTGTGGTTACTATCGCATCATCAAGCCCTATGAGGCGATGCGCGATGCCGGCCTGGTGGATGGCAAACTATCCTCCACGCTGATAAATGTTGCCGAGCTCAATCGCTTCGCGCCCGATAGCCTGATTTTCCAGCGTCGGATTGACGCCGAGTTCCATGAATGGCTGGAGAAAGTCAGTAAGCATACGCAGGCGTTCAAAATTTATGAGCTCGACGACTACCTGCCCAATATTCCGCTCAAAAATCATCATCGCTCACAGTTTGGCAACGATGTTAAAAAATTGATGCGGCGCAGCCTGAGTTATATGGATCGCTTTGTCGTATCCACCGAACCCCTAGCCGAAGCGTTCGCGGATATGCACCACGATATTGTGGTGCGTAAAAACCGTCTTTCGCATGACTGGTGGGGCAAGCTGCAGTCGCTGCGCAATCAGGGAAAAAAACCACGCGTTGGCTGGGCCGGGGGCTCCAGTCATACCGGCGATCTGGAAATGATTGTCGATGTAGTGCGCCATTTTGCTAATGACGTTGAATGGGTGTTTTTTGGCATGTGCCCGCCAAAGCTGCGGCCTTTTATTCATGAATATCACCACGGCGTAGAAATTGAGCGTTATCCGGCCAAACTGGCTTCGCTTAATCTCGACCTGGCGTTAGCGCCTGTCGAAGATAACTTTTTCAACACCTGTAAAAGTAATCTGCGCCTGATGGAATATGGTGCCTGCGGCATTCCGGTGATTTGCAGTGATGTGGCGTGTTATCGCGGTGATTTAACCGTCACGCGCGTGAAGAACCGCCACAAAGACTGGGTGGACGCCATCAATATGCATCTGCTGGACCCCGCAGCGAGTGCCCAAATGGGCGCCAGGCTGCAGCAGGAAATTCGCCAGGACTGGATGCTGGAAGGCGAGAACCTGCAAAGCTGGTCACAAGCCTGGACGCTGAAGCGTTAATTTTTGACCTGCTGCACCGCAGCGGGTCAATGCAGTTTCAATCTATCTGGATAACACCACACTCTGCGGTCATTCACCGCCTCATCACTGGCTGAGGCGAATACCTGTTCTGCAGGGAATGACCCGGCTGATAACCTTCAAGAGTGGGTTGGTGTGAAAAGGCACTCTGCTGAGGTGAACGATTATGAATAATAAACCTGTGTATGTAACCAGCCCGCTTATGCCACCGCTGGAAGAGTTCATGCCTTACCTTGAACAGATCTGGCAGAATAAAGTCCTGACCAACGGCGGGCCCTTCCATCAGCAACTTGAACAGGAGCTGGCACGCTATTTAGGTGTTGAGCATCTCTGCTTATTTACCAATGGCACGCTGGCGTTGCTGACGGCACTGCAGGCGTTGCGTATTACCGGTGAAGTCATCACCACACCTTATTCTTTTGTCGCCACCTCGCATTCTCTGTTGTGGAATGGGTTAACCCCGGTGTTTGTCGATATCGACCCGATAAGCTGTAATATCGATGCCTCCAAAATAGAGCAGGCCATTACACCGCAAACCACAGCCATTATGCCGGTGCACTGCTACGGCAATCCGTGCGACGTGGAGAATATTCAGCGCATCGCTGACCTGTACGGGCTGAAAGTCATTTACGATGCGGCTCACGCCTTTGGCGTCCGTAAAAACGGCAACAGCATATTGAATTATGGTGACTTGTCGATTTTAAGTTTTCACGCAACGAAGGTTTTCAATACCATTGAAGGTGGCGCAATTATTTGCCCGGATGCTAAAACCAAAAAGCGCATCGATTACCTGAAGAATTTTGGCTTTGCAGATGAAACCACCATTGTGGCGACCGGCATTAACGGCAAGATGAACGAGGTGCAATCGGCCTTTGGCCTGCTGCAGTTAAAGCACATCGACCAGGCATTAGCGGAGCGGGCGCGTATTCAGGCGCACTACTATGATTTGCTCGCGGAAATCGATGGCATTACGCTGCCGCATATTCCGGCTGATGTTGAATGGAACTACTCTTATCTGCCGGTGATGGTAACCGAAGATTTTCCGCTGAGTCGTGATGAGCTTTATGCCCATCTGCGTGAGCACAACATTATTGCCCGCCGTTATTTCTATCCGCTGATCACCAGTTTCCCAATGTATCGTGGATTACCTAGCGCTGATGAAGCGGCCTTACCGATTGCACAACAAATGTCTCAGCGCGTGTTATGTTTGCCGGTCTATCCTGGCTTAGCATTGGCCGAAGTTGACAATATTGTGCAAATCATTCACCGCCTGGCTGAGCAAAAGCTAACAAGCCGCGCGTTACCTCTGGTGGGATAATAACAAGGCGTCTGAGACGCCTTGTTTTATATTTATTGCAGGGCGGTGATGTCAGGAACGGGCTGAACGATGGCTGAATCACCGGCTAAGCAGGCGGATTGCACGCGGTTTTGCCAGTCCGATGCTTCAACCCCCAGCGCCGCTATCCGCACGGTATTCAGTACGCTATTTACCGGCCTTGCCGCCGCCATCGGATATTGCGCACTGCCAATCCCTTTCACCAGCACATCCCGCTGCGCGGCCACAAAAATCGCCTGGGCGAATTCGCACCAGCTGACCGCCACATCGCCACAGTAGTGATAAACGCCGGCGGCTTCCGCGCGGGATGCCAGGGTGATAATCGCCTGTGCCAGATCGCCGGCATAGGTCGGGCAGCCGAACTGATCGTTCACCACGCTGATTTCGCTGCGGGTTTCTGCCAGCCGCAGCATGGTTTTGACAAAGTTTGCACCGTACTCACTGAACACCCACGAGGTGCGAATCACTACGGCGTCCGGCAGCACTGAGAATACGCGTTTCTCACCCTCCCATTTGCTCAGGCCGTAGAAATTAATCGGGCAGGGCAGATCGCTTTCGGTATAAGGCGTTTTTTTACTGCCATCAAACACGTAATCGGTGGAGAGATGAATCAAGCGGGCGCCCTGCTGGTGAGCGGCGATGGCGAGATTTTCCGGGCCGATGGCGTTGACCTTCATGGCGCGGATACGGTCGGTTTCAGCCTTATCGACCGCGGTATATGCGGCGGCATTGATGATCACATCGGGACGGAATTTCTTCACCACCCGTTCCACCGCCGGGCGGTCGGTAATATCTAACTCGGCAGAGCCACAGGCTAGCAGCACCCACTCTGCCGGCACCCGATCCAGTAAACAACGGCCAAGCTGGCCATAAGCACCGGTTAACAAAACGCGCATTGCACTAACTCCTGCAGGGAGAGTCCTTGTTGATCTTTTACCGATAGCAGAGGCGTCGCTACCGGCCATTGCACCGCAATTTCAGCGTCATTCCACATCAGGCAGGCTTCATCCTGTGGGTTGTAGTAATCAGTACATTTATATTCGAAGTCAGCGACCTCGGAGAGCACCACAAAACCGTGTGCCAGACCCGGCGGGATCCACAACTGGGTTTTGTTCTCTTCAGACAGCTCCAGCCCGGTCCATTGGCCAAAGGTGGGCGAATCCGCACGGATATCGACGGCAACGTCAAACACCGCGCCGCGTACCACGCGCACCAGTTTGCCTTGCGGCTGGGTTTTCTGAAAATGCAGCCCGCGCAACACGTTACGCGCCGAACGGGAGTAGTTGTCCTGCACAAAATCCAGGTCGATATCCAGCAGTTGCTGATAACGCCGCTTCTCAAAGGTTTCGAGGAAGAAGCCGCGGGCATCGCCAAATACTTTAGGCTGGATAATTTTTACATCAGCAATTTTCGTGGTGATGACCTCCATCTCACTCCTCCACCAGCATCTTCAGATAGTGACCATACTGTGTTTTGCCGAGATAGGCGGCGCGCTGCAGCAGCGACTCGCTACCGATCCAGCGCTTGCGCCAGGCGATCTCTTCCAGACAGGCAATTTTGAAGCCCTGGCGCTTTTCAATGGTATGAATGAAGTGTGACGCTTCGAGTAAACTCTCGTGGGTACCGGTGTCGAGCCAGGCAAAGCCACGTCCCAGCACTTCGACGTTAAGCAACCCATCGTCGAGATACATCTGATTGAGGGTGGTAATTTCCAGTTCGCCGCGGTGAGAAGGGCGAACTTCCCGCGCCATGGCGCAGACATTTTTATCGTAAAAATAGAGGCCGGTGACGGCATAGTTCGATTTTGGCTGTAGCGGTTTTTCTTCAATGGACAGTGCGCGGAACTGCTTATCAAATTCCACCACGCCGAAGCGCTCAGGGTCCATCACCTGGTAGCCAAATACCGTAGCACCCTGCGGTCGCGCGACCACATCTTCGAGCTTTTTACCAAAGCTTTGACCAAAGAAAATGTTATCGCCCAGCACTAATGCGCAGCGCTCACCGGCAATAAAAGACTCACCGATGATAAACGCCTGCGCCAGGCCATCGGGCGATGGCTGCACCGCGAACTGGAGATTGACGCCGAAATGGCTGCCGTCGCCCAGCAAACGCTGGAATCCCGCCAGATCTTCAGCGGTAGTAATCACCAGGATGTCACGAATGCCTGCCAGCATCAGCACCGAAAGTGGATAGTAAATCATCGGTTTGTCATAAACCGGTAACAGCTGCTTCGATACGCCGCAGGTTACAGGATGCAGGCGGGAACCTGTCCCGCCCGCCAGCACTATACCTTTCATCATTGCCTTCCTTATTACGCGTCTCTGCTCTCCACAGAGTCATGCTGTGAGCATACGAGCGCGCAGGAATAATTGATGGCGCGAATAACCGATAAAAAAGCGGGCATTGCCGGGGATAAGCGGAAGGAGAGAAAAGCAGCGCGTGGGCATTCCTGCTGAGCTAAATCAAATTGGGCTCTTGCGCGGCAGACGATTTCCCCTTGCGCATCATAACCTCAAAAAAGTAACCATCCTGTTACAGCCTGGGTGAGAACTGCCGATAACCCTCTTCAGAATCATTCCAATTTTTAAGCTCTATTTTTCCTGTTTCTGGGGTGTCTATGCGCTTCAATTATGACTTGTTACCGGGTGAGCAACTGACCTTCGATGAGATCGCGCTGCGCTATGCGCAGCAGCATCCGGAGGAGAAGGAGCTCACCGCCCGCGGGTTGCTCAGCCCGTCAACCAGCTACCGCAATCTGGTGATCCGCGCGCTGTTTGCGCAGGAGGAGCTGAACAGTCCGCTGGAGGATCTGCTGTTCGTCTCCGACGATAACGAGCGCAAAAACTACCTGCGCCGCTTCGAGCATTACCTTAAAAACCAGCAGGCGTTTCTCTATTTTCGTCGTAACGATGAAGCGCGTAAAAGCGGACGCTGGAAAGTGATCGGCGAAACCAGGGTCTACGCGATGCTCGATCCCCGCTCGGCGGAAGCGCAAAACCTGCTCAACAGCCGCGGTTTCAAGCTGGTGCTGATGCGTCAGACCGAAGAGGATGAGTACTGGCAGCTGTTCGATCCGCAGGCGCACCCCTGTTTCCCGCTGTCGCGCAAGATCCAGTTTTTAGTGGTACTCAGCACGCCGCAGCAGAAAATGCCCAGCGCGGTAATGCCGGGTACTGAAGTGGGGCGGCGCGTCAAGGCGAAAGTGTTCCAGCGCGCCAGCCAGGCGGAGTTCAGCGCGGCGGTGAAGGCGCGCTATGGTGCCTGCATTATTACCGGCACGCGCTTAACCGAGCGCCACAGCTGGCCGTGGGTGGAAGCCTGCCATATCGACACCCAGGAGAATGAAGAGGGCTTCCTGGCGGATAACAGCGTCGACAACGGCCTGTTCCTGCGCAGCGACCTGCAGCGGCTGTTTATCAACAAAATGATTAGCATTGACGCAGAAACCGGTCAGGTGCTGTTTAATTCCGCGCTGGAATGCGACGAGTCCATTAGCCCTTTTTATCAGGCGCTTGAGGGCAAAACCTGTGCGCTGTGGGACGCCGTCCCGCCTGGCACAAGGCAGCGGCTGCGTAATCTGCGCTGAACCTGCGCGCAATGGCGGTGCGATCCACCGCCATCCATAACAAATTTGAAATAACCTCGCTTTTGCCTGCCTATTCTGCCAATCGAAACCGCTACAGAATTGGATAATCATGCCGATAACTTTATTAACGCAGGGTAGTCAACGTGAACGATCTCTATACCGCCGATGGCGTGATGGATAAACATTCGCTCTGGCAGCGCTACGTTCCTCTGGTGCGGCATGAAGCGCTGCGCCTGCAGGTGCGTTTGCCAGCCAGCGTTGAGCTTGACGATCTGCTGCAGGCCGGTGGTATTGGCTTACTGAATGCCGTGGAGCGCTATGACGCGCTGCAGGGCACCGCCTTTACCACCTACGCCGTGCAGCGTATCCGGGGCGCAATGCTGGATGAGCTGCGCAGCCGCGACTGGGCACCACGCAGCGTACGTCGTAATGCGCGCGAGGTGGCCGGCGCTATGCATCAGGTAGAGCAAGCGTTGGGGCGCGCGGCTACCGAGCAGGAAGTGGCTGAGCGGTTGAATGTTTCGCTGGAAGAGTACCGGCAGATTCTGCTGGATACCAATAACAGCCAGCTTTTCTCGTACGACGAGTATCGGGAAGAACACGGCGACAGTGCGGAACTGGTCACGGAGGGGCATGAGGAAGCCAACCCGTTGCATCAGTTAATGGAAGGAAACCTGCGTGAACGCGTGATTGAAGCGATTGAGGCGTTGCCTGAACGCGAAAAATTGGTGCTCACACTGTACTACCAGGAAGAACTGAACCTGAAAGAGATTGGCGCGGTGCTGGAAGTGGGGGAATCCCGCGTCAGCCAGTTGCACAGTCAGGCGATCAAACGCCTGCGGGCCCGTTTGACGGGAGCGCGCTAACAGACTCAGTTCCTGGGGAACCAAAAATAAAAAAACCGGGGACTCAGCAATGGGAGCCAAAGTTAAAGCCAGACCGTTAAGTCGCTACCTTAAAGACTACAAACACAGCCAAAGCAACTGTTCACACTGTGGCAAAGTTTTAGACCGTATGGCGTTAGTGTTCCGCGGCCAGATCATCAATAAAGAGGCCATCGCACGCATGGACCAGATGATTGACGATCAGGTATGGATGAAACTCCAGCCGGAACTGACGGCGCTGTGCCGTTTCTGCAGCGATATTTTTTGTAATACCCATCCGAATTACTTCGATATCATGGCGTTCAAACAATATCTGTTTGAGCAGACCGAGATGAGTCACAGTACCATTCGTGAATATGTGGTGCGTCTGCGTCGTCTTGATGACATGCTGAAAGCGAAAAATTTCCCGGCAGAAAGGTTACGGGGCAACAGCTGGCATGAGTGTCTGCAAAACGATCTGCCCGATGCGGGCAACAATAACTACCGTATTGCACTGCGCAAATATGACCAGTTCTTAGGCTGGCAGCGCGGCTAAGGGTGATTCAACCCCGGTTACTGGTGAGCATGCCAGCAACCGGGGCGCGTCGCGATCAATTCCGGATGCGACTTTTCTCATCTTCTGCAACACTGTAGGGATAACTGCACATTGCCCGAATGGAGGCTGCATTGTCCTTACATCTTTTGCACCAGTTTCCCCGTCTTGAACTGCTTGGCGCACCGACGCCGTTAGAACATTTGCCACGCCTGTCTGATTACCTCGGACGCGATATCTTTATTAAACGTGATGACGTCACGCCGGTGGCGCTGGGCGGTAACAAGCTGCGTAAACTGGAGTTTCTCGCTGCCGATGCGCTGCGGGAAGGCGCCGATGTGCTGCTGACCGCCGGCGCGATTCAGTCCAACCACGTGCGCCAGACGGCAGCCGTGGCGGCGCGTCTGGGCCTGAAATGCGTGGCGCTGCTGGAGAACCCGATTGGCACCGACGCCGCCAACTACCTGAGCAACGGCAACCGCCTGCTGCTGGACCTGATGGATGTCGAGGTCGTGATGGTTGATGCGCTGCACAATCCGCCGCAGCAGCTGGCAGAGCAGGCAGAACGGCTGGAAGCGCAGGGCTTCCGGCCTTACATTGTGCCGATGGGCGGCTCGAATGCGCTTGGCGCGCTCGGCTACGTCGAATGCGCGCAGGAGATCGCCCATCAAAGCGAAGGCGTGGTGGATTTCGCTGCGGTGGTGGTGGCGTCGGGCAGTGCCGGGACGCATGCCGGGCTGGCGATCGGTCTGGAACAGCTGCTGCCGAATAGCGAGCTGGTGGGCGTTACGGTGTCGCGCAAGGTTGAGGCGCAGCTGCCGGTGGTGGAGCGCATTCGCAGCGCGCTGGCACAGCAGCTGGAGCTGGAAGCGCGTGCGCCGGTAACCCTGTGGGATGACTATTTTGCGCCGCGCTACGGCGAACCCAATGACGAAGGCATGGAAGCGGTGCGCCTGCTGGCGCGGCTGGAGGGCATTATGCTCGACCCGGTCTACACCGGCAAAGCGATGGCGGGTCTGATCGATGGCATCAGCCAGAACCGTTTCCGCCGGGAAGGGCCGCTGCTGTTTGTGCATACCGGCGGCGCACCGGCGTTATTTGCTTATCATCCTTCGGTATGAGACAGCAGCAAAAAAAGGTTTATAATCCAGCGGTTATTACAAAGAGCACATGCCGGAGCGGCACCCTTTATTGCGAGATAAAGCACGCCGCGCCCAAAATGTGCGTTAATTAACCATAAGCACACAACACATCACAATAATGGGGTAAACATGGCTTTCTCTCCGATTCGTCGCCAGCTGGTGATGGGAATGATGGCGGTCGCACTGGTGGCGGGCGTGAACGTAAAAAGCTTTGCGGCAGAAGATTTGCTGGCGCAGGTCAAGAGCAAAGGTGAGCTGCGCGTCGGGCTGGAAGGCACCTATCCGCCGTTCAGCTTCCAGGATGAAAACGGCAAGCTGACCGGTTTCGAAGTGGAGTTTGCCCAGGAGCTGGCAAAACACCTCGGCGTGAAAGCGGATCTCAAACCGACCAAATGGGACGGTATGCTGGCCTCGCTGGATTCCAAACGTATCGACGTGGTGATCAACCAGGTGACCATCTCCGACGAGCGCAAGAAGAAGTATGACTTCTCCACGCCGTACACCGTCTCCGGCATCCAGGCGCTGGTGAAGAAAGGTAACGAAGGCTCCATCACCAAACGCCGCCGAGGATCTGTCCGGCAAGAAAGTCGGCGTGGGTCTGGGCACCAACTACGAACAGTGGCTGCGCGAGAACGTCCAGGGCGTGGATATCCGTACCTATGATGATGACCCGACCAAATATCAGGATCTGCGTTCAGGGGCCGTATCGATGCCATTCTGGTTGACCGCCTGGCCGCGCTGGATCTGGTGAAGAAAACCGGCAATACCATGGCGGTGGCTGGCCCGGCGTTCTCCCGTCTGGAAGCGGGCGTGGCGCTGCGCAAAGGCAATGAATCGCTGCTGAAAGCGATTGATGGTGCCATCGCCGACATGCAGAAAGATGGCTCGCTGAGCAAGCTGTCTGAGAAGTGGTTTGGCGCGGACGTCACGAAATAATGCAGGAAAGTTTACAGCTGGTGCTGGATTCAGCACCTTTCCTGCTGAAAGGCGCGGTGTTCACGCTGCAGCTCAGTATCGGCGGGATGTTCTTCGGCCTGCTGCTCGGCTTCGTGCTGGCGCTGATGCGCCTGTCACGCTTCCTGGCCGGTGCGCTGGCTGGCGCGCTTTTATATGTCGATGTTTCGCGGTACGCCGCTGATTGCCCAGCTCTTTATGATCTACTACGGTCTGCCGCAGTTTGGCATCGAGCTGGATCCGATCCCGGCGGCGATGATTGGCCTGTCGCTCAACACGGCGGCCTATGCCTCGGAAACCCTGCGCGCCGCCATCTCGTCTATTGATAAAGGCCAGTGGGAAGCGGCCGCCAGTATCGGCATGACGCCGTGGCAGACGCTGCGCCGCGCGATTCTGCCGCAGGCGGCGCGCGCGGCGCTGCCGCCGCTGAGCAACAGCTTTATCAGCCTGGTGAAAGATACCTCGCTGGCGGCCACCATTCAGGTGCCGGAGCTGTTCCGTCAGGCGCAGCTGATCACCTCGCGCACGCTGGAAGTGTTCACCATGTATCTGGCGGCCTCGCTGATCTACTGGGTGATGGCCACGGTGCTGTCGGCGCTGCAAAACTCGGCTGGAAGCGCACGTCAATCGTCAGGATCGGGAGGCAAGATGAGTGCAATTGAAGTCCGTCAGCTGGTGAAACAGTTCCACGGCCAAACGGTGCTCCACGGGATCGACCTGGAAGTCGAGCCCGGCGAAGTGGTGGCGATCATCGGCCCGAGCGGCTCGGGCAAAACCACGCTGCTGCGCAGTATTAACCTGCTGGAAGAGCCGGAAGGCGGCACCCAGGTCCAGGTCGGGGACATCACCATTGACGCCAGCCTCGGCCTGCACAAGCAGAAGGATAAAGTGCGGCAGCTGCGCCAGCATGTCGGCTTTGTGTTCCAGAACTTCAACCTGTTCCCGCACCGCACGGTGCTGGAGAACATCATTGAAGGGCCGGTGATCGTCAAAGGCGAAGCGAAAGCGGAAGCCATTGCGCGCGCGCGCACGCTGCTGGAGAAGGTCGGTCTGCACGGTAAGGAAGAGAGTTTCCCGCGCCGGCTTTCCGGCGGGCAGCAGCAGCGCGTCGCGATTGCCCGCGCGCTGGCGATGCGTCCGGATGTGATTCTGTTCGATGAGCCGACCTCGGCGCTGGATCCTGAACTGGTGGGCGAGGTGCTGAGCACCATTCGCGCGCTGGCGCAGGAGAAACGCACCATGGTGATCGTGACCCATGAGATGAGCTTCGCGCGCGACGTCGCCGACCGGGCCATCTTTATGGATCAGGGGCGTATTGTGGAGCAGGGCCCGGCGAAAGCGCTGTTCAGCAATCCGCAGCAGGCACGCACCCGGCAATTTCTCGACAAGTTTCTCAATCAATAATCTCTCCGGGCCGGTTCGCTGGCCCGAATTATTTTTCCTCTAGCAAAATATTAAATATCGCGCTTACCTTTTTGACGCATTAATAAATTTATTTCCCGGCGATATAATTAATGCTGGTTTACTCCGCTGCGGAATGTTCTTAATTTCCACGCGGCATTACGTGCGCGGCGCACCGTCAATTTATGCCATGAAGGCTTAAATAACAGCTATTCACGGCTAACCCGCCGGGCGGTCAATTTATCTCTGGTACTGTAAAGTATTGTTATATCAGGACCAGCGAAAAAGTTTTAGGAGTTTCGCTAGAGTCAGTCCCTGCTGCTTGCTGAATAATCGTTGAATAACCATAAAGGCTTCACTGCCTGTTTTTCCATTCTTCTCCTTTAAGACCTACACCGCAGCAGGAGTCAAAAATATGAATAACGCCATGAAAGAAGATATTGCATGGGTGAATACCCTGAAAGGGGTGTGCATATTGCTGGTGGTGCTGTATCACACCGTATTACCGGGCTTTGAAGGCACGGTTAAATATCTCAGCGCCGGCTGGATTCCGGCGGAAATATGGGTGCAGTTTAATACGGTGTTATCACCGTTGCGCATGCCCGCCTTTTTCTTCGTCTCCGGCCTGCTTGCCACCAACGGCATTCTCAACCGGCCGTGGAAACAGGTATTTACCAGCCGCATTACCAATCTGTTCTATCTCTATGTGCTGTGGGGCTTTATTCAGTGGTGGTCGATTGTCGGCATTTCGACTGAAATCACCGGCCAGCGTATCTCGCAGAACCTCAACGCGGCTTACGCCGGTTCGCTGCTGGAGTTCCTTAAGCTGACTTTCCTGGCGATGAGCACCTCGTGGTACCTGTACGGTCTGGCGATCTACTTCCTGTGCGCCAAAATCTTCCGTCAGCACAAAGTGGCGCTGCTGGTGGCGGCGGTGGTGCTGAATTATCTGGCGGTGGAGAAGATCATTCCCTACTGGGGACCGCAGAGCGTGGCGCAGTATTTCCTGTTCTTCCTGCTGGGCGCGTTCTGGAGCCCGCTGATGTTGCGCCTGAGTCAACTGCGCCGCGAGAACCTTCTGCCGTGGGCCGCGCTGGCCGCGCTGTCCGGCCTGCACGTGATTTTTGGCCTCGATAAGAGCCTGTTCATGTGCATCATCGCGGTGCTGGTGAGCGTGGCGGCGTGCCGCTGGCTCAACGCGCACTTCAGCATGCGTTACTTCAACTGGATTGGCCGCAACACGCTGCAGATCTACGTTATCCACCGCATTTTTATTGAGTTCTTCGGCATGTCAGCGATTCTGTTTGCGCAGCGCCATCATCTGTTTGAGCAGGCGTGGTTTGCGCTGCTGTGGGCGTGCTTCTATCCGCTGGCAATTGTCGGCATCTGTTCGCTGTGTTCGGTGGCGGTGTGGTCGCTGACCAACCGCGGGCTGGGGCAGTCGCTGTTTGTTTTCCCGACGCTGATTGGTTTGAAACGCAGTAAGTCGGTGGCGTGATGTGCGCTGGTAAGTTTTAAAGTGGTACAAAAACGAGGGCACATTTCGTAGCGGCGCGATTCATCGCACAATGAATAGCGCCGCTACGGCCTTATTGCAACTTGCGGTGTCCTTCACCGATCTCCATTACGCCATCCATGGCGATCCTGCTTTACTTAGCCGATGGTCATCAGGCTGGCGTTACCCCCGGCGGCCGCGGTGTTGACGCTGAG
This sequence comes from Enterobacterales bacterium, assembly GCA_039593635.1. GTDB lineage: Bacteria > Pseudomonadota > Gammaproteobacteria > Enterobacterales > Enterobacteriaceae > Enterobacter. The sequence continues at coordinate 743,794 of JBCNOW010000027.1, read as the reverse complement.
CGAGCGCTCCACGTACAGGCGCTCCAGCAGCAGGTTGGTTTCCCCGCGGGCGAAGCCCTGCACCGAAACAATCGCCCCGCTGCGGGCCGCAACCTGCTCGCACAGCTCGCGCAGCTGATCGGAATCGCCGTGGTAAATCACGGCGTCAAACGGCTGCGCCAGCAGGGCATCGGCCTTCGCGAAGCGTATGCGGGCCGAGACCGCTTTCGGCAGCTGTTTGGCGAGATCGCGATGCAGCGCATCTTCCGGCCACAGCACCTCACAACCGCCCGTTGGCATCGCCGCGCCAGCTGAACCAGCGCATCCTGCTCGTTATCCGCCACGCACAGCACGCGCTCGCGCGGCATCAGCGTCCAGGTGTTGCGCTCGCCGGTTGGCCCCGGCAGCAGACGCTGCGTGCCGGCCTGCGCCAGCTCCCCGTACTGCTGAGCGACAGCACGCAGCTCAGGACGTTTTTCCGGCCCAGCTCTGCAATGCCTGATGCGCGCTCAGCAGCGTGGTGCGCACGCTGCTGTCCACCGGCCGTTCGGCATCCTGACGCGCCAGGGTGACGCCCAGCGCGTTCTCCGGACGGTTCGCCAGCAGACGGTACAGGTAGAGCGGACCGCCCGCTTTCGGACCGGTGCCGGAGAGGCCTTCGCCGCCGAACGGCTGCACGCCCACCACCGCGCCAACCATGTTGCGGTTAACGTACAGGTTGCCGACTTTGGCGCTGCCGGTGACCTGCGCGATGGTTTCGTCGATGCGGGTATGCACGCCGAGCGTCAGGCCATAGCCGGAGGCGTTGATCTGCTCGATCAGCTGCGGCAGGTTGTTACGGCTGTAGCGCACCACGTGCAGCACCGGGCCGAAGACCTCTTTTTTCAGCTCGTCGAAGCTTGCCAGCTCAATCAGCGTTGGCGGCACAAAGGTGCCGGTCCGCCACTCGCGGGCATCTTCGCTATTCTCGCGCACCGCCTGGAACACAGGACGGCCTTTCGCGCGCATGGCCTGAATGTGGTTTTCGATGTTGGCTTTGGCTTCCGCGTCGATCACCGGGCCGATGTCGGTGGTGAGACGGCCCGGGTTGCCCATGCGGCATTCGGCCATGGCGCCGCGCAGCATCTTCAGCGTGTGGTCGGCCACGTCGTCCTGCAGGCACAGCACGCGCAGCGCCGAGCAGCGCTGGCCGGCGCTGTCGAAGGCGGAGGCCACCACATCGACCACCACCTGCTCGGTGAGGGCAGAGGAGTCGACGATCATGGCGTTCAGGCCGCCGGTTTCGGCGATGAGCGGGGTCGGACGGCCCTGCGCATCCAGACGGGCGGCGATGTTGCGCTGCAGCAGGGAGGCCACTTCGGTGGAGCCGGTGAACATCACGCCACGCACGCGGTCGTCGGCGGTCAGCTGCGCACCCACGGTTTCGCCGCGGCCCGGCAGCAGCTGCACCACGCCCGCCGGTACGCCGGCTTCCAGCAGGATGTGCACGGCCTGCGCGGCAATCAGCGGGGTTTGCTCGGCCGGTTTGGCCAGCACGCTGTTGCCTGCGGCCAGGGCGGCGGCAATCTGGCCGGTGAAGATCGCCAGCGGGAAGTTCCACGGGCTGATGCAGACCACCGGACCCAGCGGGCGGTGGGTTTCGTTATCGAAATCGTCGCGCACCTGACCGGCGTAGTAGTGCAGGAAGTCCACGGCCTCGCGCACTTCGGCGATGGCGTTGCTGAAGGTTTTACCCGCCTCGCGCACCAGAATGCCGATGAGCGACTGCATCTGGTCTTCCATCAGCACCGCGGCGCGTTCCAGAATGGCGGCACGCTCCTGCGGCGGGGTGGCGAACCAGATTGGCGCGGCATTGACCGCGGCATCCAGCGCACTGGCAGACCTCCGCTTCAGGTCGGCTGGCTTCACGCACGTAGCCGACGATGTCTTTTGGCTCTGCCGGGTTGATCACCGCGCGGCTGCTGCCGTCTGCACACAGGCGTCGCCATCAATGATCGGCTGAGCCTGCCACGGCTGGCTGCGCGCTGGTGAGCAGGGCGGAGGAGAGCGACGCCAGGCGGTGTTCGTTGGCCAGATCCAGACCCGCCGAGTTGACGCGGCCTGCTCGCCATACAGCTCGCGCGGCAGGGCAATCTTCGGATGCGGCAGGCCAATCTGGCCTTCCTGCGCCGCCATCTTCTCAACGGCCTGCACCGGATCGGCCACCAGCTCGTCCAGCGGCAGCGTGGTGTCGGCGATGCGGTTAACGAAGGAGGTGTTGGCGCCGTTTTCCAGCAGGCGACGCACCAGGTAGGCCAGCAGGGTTTCGTGGGTGCCCACCGGCGCATAGATGCGGCACGGGCGGTTCAGCTTGCCGTCGGCCACTTTGCCCACCACCTGCTCGTACAGCGGTTCGCCCATGCCGTGCAGGCACTGGAACTCGTACTGGCCCGGGTAGTAGTTCTTGCCCGGCCAGGCTGGTAGATCGCCGCCAGGGTGTGGGCGTTGTGGGTGGCGAACTGCGGGTAGATCAGGTTCGGCACCGCCGAGCAGCTTTCGCGCGCAGGCGAGGTAGGAGACGTCGGTGTACACCTTGCGGGTGTAAACCGGATAGCCTTCCAGGCCTTCCATCTGGGCGCGTTTGATTTCGCTGTCCCAGTAGGCGCCCTTCACCAGGCGGATCATCAGGCGACGGCGGCTGCGGCTGGCCAGGTCGATCAGGTAATCAATCACGAACGGGCAGCGCTTCTGGTAGGCCTGAATAACGAAGCCGATGCCGTTCCAGCCTGCCAGCTCCGGCTCGAAGCACAGTTTTTCCAGCAGATCGAGAGAGATCTCCAGACGGTCGGCCTCTTCGGCGTCGATGTTAATGCCGATGTCATACTGGCGCGCCAGCAGGGTCAGGGACTTCAGGCGCGGGTAGAGCTCTTCCATCACCCGGTCGTACTGCGCGCGGCTGTAGCGCGGGTGCAGGGCGGAGAGCTTGATTGAGATGCCCGGACCTTCATAAATACCGCGGCCGTTAGAGGCTTTACCGATGGCGTGGATCGCCTGCTGGTAAGAGACCATGTAGGCCTGCGCGTCGGCAGCGGTCAGGGCCGCTTCACCCAGCATGTCGTAAGAGTAGCGGAACCCTTTATCTTCCAGCTTGCGGGCGTTGGCCAGCGCTTCGGCGATGGTTTCCCCGGTAACAAACTGCTCGCCCATCAGACGCATCGCCATATCCACGCCTTTGCGGATCAGCGGCTCGCCGCTCTTACCGATGATACGGTTCAGGGAGCGGGAGAGGTTGGCTTCATTGTGGGTCGAGACCAGTTTGCCGGTAAACAGCAGACCCCAGGTGGCGGCGTTAACGAACAGCGACGGGCTGCGGCCAATGTGTGACTGCCAGTTGCCGTTGCTGATTTTGTCGCGGATCAGCGCATCGCGGGTGGCTTTATCCGGAATACGCAGCAGCGCTTCCGCCAGACACATCAGCGCCACGCCTTCCTGCGACGAGAGGGAGAACTCCTGCAGCAGGCCCTGCACCATGCCGGCGCGGCCGGTGGCGGTTTTCTGGTTACGCAGCTTGTCGGCCAGCTGATACGCCAGGCTGATGGGCCCTTCCCTGCGGCAGCGGCTTCCGGCAGTGGCAGACGCGCCTGCTCCAGCAGCATCGGCACGGCATCGGTTTCCGCACGGCGGTAGGCGCCGGTAATGGCGGCGCGGCTGACGGACTGCGGCAGGATCTGCTCGGCGAATTCGAGGAACGGCTGGTGGCTCTCTTCCACCGCCGCGATCGCGCGTCATCGCTTTCTTGCGGCACCCGTCAGCAGTGCAGGCAGCTCCGGCAGGCCTTCTTCGCTCTCCAGCCTTTCCGAGATAGTTAAAAATCGCCTGCTTGATTAACCAGTGCGGCGTGCGGTCAATGCGGGTTGCTGCGGTCTTAATCCGTTCGCGGGTTGCGTCATCCAGCTTAACCCCCATGGTGGTCATCCCCATGCCAAAACTCCTGTTGTTCTGTAATAGCGTTCAGCGGTGGATAGCGTGAAATATCCACCATGTTGCAACTTTGTGCAACCGTGTTAAATGTGACCTGGTTTGCAAGCTTAAAAATGAATGGATTGTTAACGGATATTAGGGGAAAAAGCGGCACAGGCCTTGCTGCAAGGAATCTCGCCAGAGTTGCAACCCACCGCAACAAAACGCATCCTGGCTGACATCAGGTGCAACCCGTAAAAGCGTGAGCGAGTGCAACCTATAGGAAACTCGTATCAAACCAGGGATGAATTTGATGTAAATGCAGTGTTAAATCGTTTGTCAGCGGGATGCGCATACGGCAGGATAGCGCGCCCAACGGAAACACATACACGGATGCGGTAAAGCCCTGACGTTATCCCGTTCCGGTAACGCAGCCGAAACAAGATTGTCGCTCCGACGCTCAAATAATTGGAGAATTTGAATGGCAATTAGCACACCGATGCTGGTGACATTTCTCGTTTATATTTTTGGCATGATCCTGATAGGGTTTTTGGCATGGCGTTCAACGAAGAACTTTGACGACTACATCCTGGGCGGCCGCAGCTTAGGCCCGATGGTGACCGCGCTGTCCGCCGGCGCCTCCGACATGAGCGGCTGGCTGCTGATGGGGCTGCCGGGCGCGATTTTCCTCTCCGGCATCTCCGAAAGCTGGATCGCCATCGGCCTGACCGTCGGCGCCTGGCTCAACTGGAAGCTGGTGGCCGGCCGTCTGCGCGTGCAGACCGAGCAAACAACAACGCCCTGACCCTGCCGGACTACTTCACCGGCCGCTTCGAAGACAACAGCCGCATGCTGCGCATTATCTCGGCGCTGGTGATCCTGGTGTTCTTCACCATCTACTGTGCCTCCGGCATCGTGGCCGGTGCGCGTCTGTTCGAAAGCACCTTCGGCATGAGCTACGAAACCGCCCTGTGGGCCGGTGCCGCGGCGACCATCCTCTACACCTTCGTGGGCGGCTTCCTGGCGGTGAGCTGGACCGACACCGTGCAGGCCAGCCTGATGATCTTCGCGCTGATCCTGACCCCGGTGATTGTGATTTTCGCCGTCGGCGGCGTCGAGCCGACCTTCGCTGGAAGTGATCAAGCAGAAGAGCATCGAAAACGTCGACATGCTGAAGGGCGCCTCAACTTCGTCGGCGATGATCTCCCTGATGGGCTGGGGCCTGGGCTACTTCGGCCAGCCGCACATTCTGGCGCGCTTTATGGCGGCCGATTCGCACCACACCATCGTGCATGCGCGCCGCATCAGCATGACCTGGATGATCCTCTGCCTGGCGGGCGCCGTCGCCGTGGGCTTCTTCGGCATCGCCTACTTCCAGGCGCACCCGGAGCAGGCTGCGGCGCGGTGAGCGAGAACGCCGAGCGCGTGTTCATCGAGCTGGCCAAGATCCTGTTCAACCCGTGGATTGCCGGCATGCTGCTGTCCGCCATCCTGGCCGCGGTGATGTCCACCCTGAGCTGCCAGCTGCTGGTCTGCTCCAGGGCGCTCACCGAAGACCTCTACAAGGCCTTCCTGCGCAAAGGCGCCAGCCAGAAAGAGCTGGTGTGGGTCGGGCGCTTTATGGTGCTGCTGGTGGCGCTGGTGGCCATCTGCGCTGGCGGCCAACCCGGAAAACCGCGTGCTGGGCCTGGTGAGCTACGCCTGGGCCGGCTTCGGCGCCGCCTTTGGTCCGGTGGTGCTGTTCTCCGTGATGTGGAAGCGCATGACCCGCAACGGCGCGCTGGCCGGGATGATTATCGGTGCGGTGACGGTGATCGTCTGGAAGCAGTTCGGCTGGCTGGGCCTGTACGAAATCATCCCGGGCTTCCTCTTCGCCAGCATCGCCATTGTGGTGTTCAGCCTGGCCGGCCGCGAACCGTCGGCTGAAGCGCAGCAGCGTTTCGATGCCGCCGAAGCGGAATACAACACCAAATAACGGTGATGGTCTGAGTAAAGCGGGGAGCGCGAGTGCCGTGCTCCCCGCAGTTTTCATGTCTCGTCCTCTGCGCACGATTTATCGCGCAATCTGTCACTCCGCCCTGACTTTCCCGCATCTCTACCTGACCCGCAAAAGCAAAATTAATTTCGCGCGGTGACTTGTATTTTCATCCGCGATAATGATAATCGATATCGTTCGCACTTTACGTATTTTTACCTTAGGTTTACCCTCCTTAACATTCAAGAGGTTGGTGATGTTTGTTCCATTTCTCATTATGTTACGTGAAGGCCTCGAAGCGGCCCTGATTGTCAGCCTTATCGCCAGTTATCTGAAACGCACCCAGCGCGGGCGCTGGATCGGCGTGATGTGGGTAGGCGTTTTCCTTGCCGCGGCGCTCTGCCTGGGCCTGGGTATCCTCATCAACGAAACCACCGGCGAATTCCCGCAGAAAGAGCAGGAGCTGTTTGAAGGTATCGTCGCCGTGATTGCGGTGGTGATCCTCACCTGGATGGTGTTCTGGATGCGCAAAGTCTCGCGCAACGTGAAGGTGCAGCTGGAGCAGGCGGTGGATAACGCCCTGCAGAAGGGGAATCACCACGGCTGGGCGCTGATTATGATGGTCTTTTTCGCCGTGGCGCGTGAAGGGCTGGAATCGGTCTTCTTCCTGCTGGCGGCATTTCCCAGCAGGATGTGGGCATCTGGCCGCCGCTGGGCGCCATGCTGGGTCTGGCAACGGCCGTGGTGCTGGGCTTCCTGCTCTACTGGGGCGGCATTCGCCTTAACCTGGGCGCACTTCTTCAAATGGACCAGCCTGTTCATTCTGCTGGTGGCCGCGGGGCTGGCGGCAGGGGCGATCCGCGCCTTCCACGAGGCGGGCCTGTGGAACCACTTCCAGGACGTGGCGTTCGATCTCAGCAACGTTCTCTCCACCCATTCACTGACCGGCACCCTGCTTGAAGGCATTTTCGGCTACCAGGAAACGCCGAGCGTCAGCGAAGTGGCGATGTACTTTATTTATCTGATTCCGGCGCTGGTGCTGTTTGCAATGCCGCCGCGTACCGGCACCCAGCGCCGCACGGTCGGTGCGCCGTAAATTATCGCTTTAGGCGCGCGTACAACAGTACTTTCATTTAACAGGGAAAGGACTCATGGCAATTCAGTTTCGTCGTAGTGCATTGTGCGCAGGCATTGCCGCGCTGTTCGCTTCTGCCTTCACCGCGCAGGCTGCGGAGATTCCGCAGGTGAAGGTCACCGTCAACGATAAGCAGTGCGAGCCGATGACCCTCACGGTTAACAGCGGGAAAACCCAGTTTATCATTCAGAACCACAGCCAGAAAGCGCTGGAGTGGGAGATCCTCAAAGGCGTGATGGTGGTGGAAGAGCGCGAAAATATCGCGCCGGGCTTCAGCCAGAAGATGACCGCCAACCTGCAGCCGGGTGAATATGACATGACCTGCGGCCTGCTGACCAATCCGAAAGGCAAGCTGATCGTCAAAGGTGACAGCGAAACCGCCAGCACCGGCAAAGGCACGGCCCTGCTGAGCCTGGGCGACGCCATCACCGCCTATAAAGCCTACGTCACCAAAGAGACGGCGGACCTGGTGGCGGGCACCAAAGCCTTTACCGACGCGGTGAAAGCGGGCGATATCGAAAAAGCGAAATCCCTGTATGCGCCAACCCGCCAGCACTACGAGCGCATCGAGCCGATTGCCGAACTGTTCTCTGACCTTGACGGCAGCATTGATGCCCGTGAAGATGACTACGAGCAGAAAGGCGGCCGATCCGAAATTCACCGGCTTCCACCGTCTGGAAAAAGCCCTGTTTGGCGATAACTCCACCAAAGGGATGGAGAAGTATGCCGAGCAGCTGAACAGCGACGTGCTGGAGCTGCAAAAGCGCATCAGCGAGCTGGCCTTCCCGCCGTCAAAAGTGGTGGGCGGCGCGGCGGGGCTGATTGAAGAAGTGGCCGCCAGCAAAATCAGCGGTGAAGAAGATCGCTACAGCCATACCGACCTGTGGGACTTCCAGGCCAACGTCGACGGCGCGCAGAAAATTGTTGACCTGCTGCGTCCTCAGCTGCAGAAAGAGAACGGCGAGCTGCTGGCGAAAGTGGATGCCAACTTCAAGAAAGTGGACGCCATTCTGGCGAAATACCGCACCAAAGACGGGTTTGAAACCTACGACAAGCTGACCGACGCTGACCGTAATGCGCTGAAAGGCCCGATTACCACCCTGGCGGAAGATCTCTCCCTGCTGCGCGGCGTACTGGGTCTGGACTAAGCACGATGAACAAGCATGACGAGCACGACGTGGCGGAACCTTCCCGTCGTCGTTTGTTAAAGGGGTCAGGGCGCGCTGGGCGGCGCGCTTGCCCTGGCCGGTGGCTGTCCGGTTGGCGCATGCGGCAAAACCGCAAAGCGCTCACCCGGCACGCTGTCGCCGGATGCCCGGATGGAGACGCAGCCGTTTTACGGTGAGCATCAGGCGGGCATTCTGACGCCGCAGCAGGCTTCCATGATGCTGGTGGCCTTTGATTCGCTGGCCAGCGATAAAGCCGATCTGGAGCGGCTGTTCCGCCTGCTGACGGCGCGCATTGCGTTTCTTACCGCGGGCGGTCCGGCACCGGAGACGCCAAATCCGCGCCTGCCGCCGATGGATTCCGGTATCCTCGGGGCGTTTATCGCGCCGGATAACCTGACCATCACCGTGTCGGTGGGGGAGTCGCTGTTTGATGGGCGCTATGGGCTGGCAAAGCAGAAGCCGAAAGCGCTGCAAAAAATGACGCGCTTTCCCGAATGATTCGCTCGACGCGGCGCTGTGCCACGGCGACCTGCTCCTGCAGATTTGCGCCAATACCCAGGATACGGTGATCCACGCCCTGCGCGATATCATCAAGCACACGCCGGATCTGCTGAGCGTGCGCTGGAAGCGGGAAGGGTTTATCTCCGATCACGCCGCGCGCAGCAAGGGGAAAGAGACCCCGGTGAACCTGCTGGGCTTTAAGGACGGTACGGCCAACCCGGACAGTCACGATGGTGCGCTTATGAAGGAGGTGGTGTGGGTCACTGCCGATCAGGGCGAACCGGCGTGGGCGGTGGGCGGCAGCTACCAGGCGGTGCGGATTATCCAGTTCCACGTGGAGTTCTGGGACCGCACGCCGCTGAAAGAGCAGCAGACGATTTTCGGCCGCGACAAGCAGAGCGGGGCACCGCTGGGTATGAAGCACGAGCATGATGTTCCTGACTATGCGAGCGATCCGGATGGCGACGTTATCGCGCTCGACAGCCATATTCGCCTTGCTAACCCGCGCACCAAAGAGACGCAGTCCAGCCTGATGATGCGCCGTGGTTACAGCTATTCGCTGGGCGTGACCAACTCCGGGCAGCTTGATATGGGGCTGCTGTTCGTCTGCTATCAGCACGATCTGGAGAAAGGTTTCCTGACGGTGCAGAAGCGATTAAACGGTGAAGCGCTGGAAGAGTACATTAAGCCCATCGGCGGCGGCTATTTCTTTGCCCTGCCCGGCGTGCGCGGACAAAAATCATTATCTGGGGCAGCCGTTGCTCGAAGCCTGATTAATTAATGTACAGCGCTTGTTCGCCGTTCGCGGTGCCAGGCGCTGCTGTTAAGCCCGCCTTAAATTTCTCTTGTCTCGCTGTGATGTCCGAATTTTCTATGATAACATTATTGTTAAGTGCTCATATGACCTATCTTACTGATATATTGAATATTAGATCTAATTTAAGACTGCACCGGCTTCAAGGCAGCGCCATGCAAGTTTTCAAGTTGCAGTAAAGTAAAAATAATGTTGCATTATATGCGGAAATACCCTGATGTACTTAAGATAAGACAGCGGTAGTTCCCGGCAGTGATGCTGAATCACTATGGAGATCGCGAATGGTTGCGTCCTGTACTGGACAAGGTAAACACAACAACCGCAGCACCCGGCGCGGAGGCTCAGACTCCGGCAGCGATTTCCTCACCACTAAATTCTCCCCCCTTCCTCAAGAATCTGATTCGACCGACGTGCAGACCGGTGCGCGGCAGCGTTTCGGCGTTGTTGCACACTTTTCTCACTGAAGCAAGCAATGGCTTACAAGGAAGCCAACCCTCTGATGTTCGTGCGCATAATCGTGCCGAAGCTGGCGCGTGTGATGAATACCAACAACTCAAGGTGCTATCCATGGGAAGACAAAAAGCAGTGATCAAAGCTCGTCGCGAAGCAAAACGTGTGCTGAGACGGGACTCACGTAGCCATAAACAGCGTGAAGAAGAATCGGTCACCTCGCTTGTGCAGATGAGTGGCGTAGAAGCAATTGGCATGGCGCGGGACAGCCGTGATAATTCTCCAATTGTGGCGCGCAATGAGGCTCAGGCGCACTACCTGAATGCTATCGAGAGTAAACAGCTCATCTTTGCAACCGGTGAAGCCGGATGCGGGAAAACGTGGATCAGTGCGGCCAAAGCGGCGGAGGCGCTGATCCATAAGGACGTGGAGAGGATTATTGTTACCCGTCCGGTACTGCAGGCGGATGAAGATCTCGGCTTCCTGCCCGGAGACATTTCGGAGAAGTTTGCCCCTTACTTCAGGCCCGTCTATGACGTGCTGGTGAAGCGACTGGGTGCATCCTTTATGCAGTACTGCCTGCGACCAGAGATTGGCAAGGTGGAAATCGCGCCGTTCGCCTATATGCGCGGACGTACATTTGAAAATGCGGTCGTCATTCTTGACGAGGCTCAGAACGTGACCGCTGCGCAAATGAAGATGTTCTTAACGCGCCTCGGGGAGAACGTGACGGTTATCGTCAACGGCGATATTACCCAGTGTGACCTGCCGTCCGGCGTAAAATCCGGGCTGAGCGACGCCATGTCACGTTTTGAGGAAGATGAGATGATTGGGGTGGTACGCTTCACCAAAGAGGACTGCGTGCGCTCGGCGCTGTGCCAGCGCACGCTGCATGCTTACAGTTAACCTTGAAAAAATAGCTAATCTCAACCCGGCTGCGGCCGGGTTTTTCATTGCTATGCTTACGGGACGAAAAGGGCGAAAACGATGAGCGGAGAAAGTCATGCACTCTCTTGATGTGCAGGTGGTAAGGATGGCGCAGCAGTGGGCGGAAGCGCAGCCGGTGTGGCTGTGTACCGTGCTCAGCACGTACGGCTCATCGCCGCGCCCGCCGGGCGCGATGATGGTGATTCGCGCCGATGGGCGCTATAGCGGTTCCCTTTCCGGCGGCTGCGTCGAGGAGAATTTTATCACCCGCGTTCAGCAGCAGGCGTTCTCTGCCGCCAGTCAACTGGTGCGCTACGGTGAGGGGGGCGACACGCCTGACCGCGCGCTGCCGTGCGGCGGCGTACTGGATATTCTGGTCGAACGGTTGCCTGCCGGTGCCGCCACGCTGGGCTACTTACAGCAGCTGGAGGATGCGCTGACCGGCGCGCGAGCTATCACCAAACGCCTGACGCTGCCGCAGCCGTGTCACGCCCTCGAACCGGCGCCTTATACCCGTCGCGCCCGCACCCATGTCACTGACGGTGAAATCGTTCTGACCCTGAGTGCCGCGCCGCGCCTGATCCTTGCCGGACTCTCCAGCGTCGCCGTTTACTGTGCCAACTTCGCGCTGGCGCTGGGATTCGAAACCATCGTCTGTGAACACCGTGAAGAGGTGCTGAGCAATATGGCGGCCGAACTGGCGCCGGATGTCAAACTGGTGCAGCAGTTTCCGGCAGTGTATCTGGAACGCGAGGGCTGTCATGCCGCCACGGCGATCCTCTCGCTGACGCATGATGCGCGTATTGATGATCTCACCATGATGGAAGCGGTCAATCTGCCGGCATTTTATCTCGGTGCGATGGGCTCGCAGCGCAACAGCGCCAAACGCAAAGCGCGCCTGAGCGCGATTGCGGAGCTGACGCCGGCGCAGTTGCAGCGCATTCACGCACCGGTTGGGCTGGATATCGGCAGCAAAACCCCGGCGGAAATCGCGCTGGCAATCATGGCGGATATTGTGCGTCACAAAAATGGGTTAGCGGCAACGGATGCGGTCAGCCCGGTGCACGCAGCGTCTGAAGGATAACATCACTCACCCCACGAAAAACCCGGATGTACCAGGACGCCAGCAGACGGGCAAACGGCTATGCCAAATTTTCGCGCCGCAAATAATCAATAAGCTATGCTTTATGTTTCATGATGTGATCAACGCTTGCGCTTTACCGGTAACATCTTATCTTCAGAGAAGCGTGTACAAACACCCGAACTGAGAAGGGGTATTTATGGCTAAGCGTCATTGGATTAAATCAATTGAAATCACAGCAATTATTGTCTTCGCGCTGGTGATCGCCTGGCTGGCCGTCACAGGCATCCTGTCATCAACCGGCCTCGATCATGCGTGGCCTTATCCACATCAATAACTGAGTCCGGCATCAGGGAAATCAATTACGCTTAAATATAAACAGAATAACTTATCTAACCTGCACACCCGTATCAGCGGCGATACCGTATCACCACACAGGGTTTCGGTGTCAGATTTGCCGGGTATAAATCAGCGACGTTCGGGAAAAGCGTTATGCTGTTATTCGAAATCCGCATGGCGGCTGAACATGCTCTCGCTGGTTTCACCGCACTGATGCATGATTTCAAGCACCATGGCGTCACAGGTGATAAAGCAAAGCTGCTCAAAGGCCGAGCCCATTGGCTGCGAGAATCGTCCGGCGCTGCGTGCGTTATCGGTTTTAACGTTGCCGGGTAACACCAACACGCATTTGGCCAGTCTGCCGATGCCTGAATCTGCTTTCAGGGTAATCAGCGCCACATCGACACCGCGCTCAACGGCGTTCAGCGCCAGCGCTTTCAGGCTCGCGGTTTCGCCACTGCCAGAACCAATAATCAATAAATCGCCAGGTCTGGAGTGGGGTGACGAGATTTCACCGACCATGCTGACAGAGAAACCCAAATGCAACAGACGGTTAGCGAACGCGCGGATAGCAATACCGCTGCGCCCGGCACCCTGCAGGAAAATGTGTTTCGCGCTGCGAATATGTGCGATCAATGCCTGCGCCTGGCTCTCGTCTATCTGCCGGGCGTTGTGCGCGAGTTCGTTAAGAATATGGGATACGTTTGACTGAACGGCCATGTTAACGCTCTCCCGTCAGGCAATGGTTCGTCCGTCTCATTAAGCAGCGAAAAGAATGGCCGGAACATGGCCGGTGCTTTTTCAGTCTGGTCATAGTGCATTCCCTCTTAATTCAGCGACAACATCAGTGGATGAAAAGGATACCCTGCAAAATTTCCGGTAAGAGTACACGGTCCGCTGCCCACGCGATATTGCAGCGAAAAGGGATCTTTCGATTATGCGTCCTGTGGCACAAAAGCGGTTGGATAACAGACAAATAAAAATGCCCAGCTGTTAACCGGGCACCTATATATAAATGATGGCGGTGAGGGGGGGATTGATGTCACTCGGCACATTCCTGTGCCTCGCCCTCCGGGTGGCTTGCAGCCATGCAAAACGGCTATCCTGCCGTTTTGTCACTTCGCTCACCCTGCGGGCAGCGTCGCAGGCTCCGCTGTCCAACTGGCATGCGCCAGTTGTCGAACCCCGGTCGGGGATTCTCATCCCCCCACGCGTGGAGAATATAAAAGAAAAAAGCCCGTACTTGCGTACAGGCTCTTCTCTGAATGATGGCGGTGAGGGGGGGATTCGAACCCGCGTCTATTTGTTTGTAAGTTATTGATATTAGGTGATTTCATAAAAGGATCCTTTTTCACGTGCATTGCACGTGCATTTTTCTGCAAATTACCCCGTTATTCGCTGCCGGTTTTGATCGTCGGCCTCGACAGGTGCCCATCGTAGTCAACCAGGTATGAACCGTAGTTTCTGAACAGCATATCCGGGCCTTTATGTCCCATTTGCTTGCACAGCCAGAATAGGTTGGCCCCTGAGCTGATGTGCATCGTTGCGAAGGTGTGACGTGTCTGATACGGGTTTCGGTACCTGAGCTTTGAATCACGCATGATGATGCGCCATGCCTTTTGTCTGATAGCGTCAGAACCAGCCCATGGCTCTCCGGTGCGCGGGTCTTCGAAAACGAATTCGCTCTTTAGCTGCGTAAACTGCTTCTGAATATTCAAAGCAGCGATCGCCTCTTCGTTCAAATCTATCTTCCTTGTGCCTGCGCGTGTCTTCGTAGATTTTTCCACTCCTTCCACTACGGCGTTCTGGACAAAGGCCGTTTTCTTTTCAAAGTCTATATCCCGCCACCGCAACGCGCAGAGCTCCGAAGGTCGCACGCCTGTGTTGAAGGCAAACTGAAAAGTTGCCTTCCACTGGGGGAAATGGCAGTGCATATAGATAATGCTGATTTCAGAAGGCGTAAACGGATCAACTTCGTACTCTTCGGTGTTCCCATGCTCCACCGAGAAATAACGCGCTGCGCTGATATGAGCGACAGGGTTATCACTGATTAGCCCATCCGTCACCGCTTCATGAATGGCGCTTCGCAAAAACGACAGCCGGTTTCTGATGGTCTTCAGCTTCGTCTTCTGGTTAGACACCCATCCTTTGAGCGCTGCCGGCGTTAACTCCGTAACGTGAATTTTATGAAGCGCCTTCAGGGCCCGCAGACACTTGCGATATCCGTCTAATGTTGATGGTGACAAGTTCCGGTTCTCGCTGATAACCAGATATTCCTCCAGGTAGTCCTTTACCGTTTTTTTCTTTTTCTGATGACCAAACAGAGTGGCCTTTTTCGATCGGGGGAAGTATTGCGGGTAGTTAAAATCCCCCGATGCGATGCGGTTCTGAATCTCTCCCAGATACCGCTCGGCATACTTAATGTTTCTCGCATTCACTTCCATTCCTGATAACGGCTCCCTGCACAGAACGCCATTAAGCGTGAATGTCAGCTGTAGCGTTTCTCCAGCCTTATGGCGCCGAATCGTTATTCCGCGCGGTAAAGCGGATCCTTGCTGCTTCTTGCCCATCGGTTCACCTCTTCTGTATCAATCCATCGCTCCCGGACGCCGTCCACTTTTAATACGTGCACACCCATCTTCCAGACCTTCCTTTGTATCCGTTTGTTAATGGCTTCCTCGGATTCTCCAGTGGTTTGGCAGTATGCTGAAATGGGCATTACATCAAGACTCATCTCTACTCCTTTGGCGGCCATCGCCACGCAATAATCAGGGCAATAAAAAAGGCGATCCACAGTGTGATATCGCCTGGTGACAGGGTGGGCAGGGTGTTCATCTTTTGGTGCTCAGGATGTTGAATGCTGCTGCTGCCACTCGAGGAACCTGTCCATTTCCAATGGCTTTAAGTCTGTCCACCCCAAAGGCCACATCATCAGCCACTCGGCATAATTTGGGTTTACGTTCAGGCCAGACATTTCCTCTTCTCCACTCTCCAGATGCTTCCATGCCAGGAAATCTTCCAGATTGAATCGGTGTTCTCCAGTTCTCGCTCGGCACCATGCTATTCCATGACTTCCCATGCTGGCCCTCGGTGTAGGCAACAAGCCAGATTCGGTCCCTGTTATGGGCCGCTCCGCAATCTGATGCTGATAAACAACACCATTCAGCATCAAACCCCATCGTGGCAAGATCACCGATGACCATGGCAAGTCCTCTTCCCACAAGCAGAGGTGAGTTTTCCAGCAATACAAATTCGGGTCGAACCTCACCGATGATTCTTGCCATTTGCTTCCAAAGCCCTGATCGGCTTCCTTCGATTCCGGCTCCTTTCCCTGCAGAGCTGATGTCCTGGCAGGGAAAACCGCCAGAAACGACATCAACAATTCCTCTCCATGGCTCTCCGTCAAAGCTGCACACATCAGACCAAATCGGGAAAGATCGGAGTGCTCCATCGTTTTGTCGTTGCGCCAGAATCTGTGCTGCGTAGGCATCACGTTCAACGGCGCAAACTGTTCGCCAACCAATGAGGTGCCCGCCGAGTATTCCTCCGCCAGCGCCTGCGAAAAGAGCCAGCTCATTCATGGCACCTCACTATTTACTTCAGACATAACAACTCCTCACGCAGAGCGCGATAAAGGTTAATTGGGTGGGGGATTAGTGGCTGGCGTGCTGCTCGCGCTCTTTCTTTGTTGCATAACGCCATGTATAGCCGCGATGTGATTTAGCGCGGCCACTGATTGCTTCTTTAATTCCGGACCGATGAAAGCCCGGCGCGTAATATGCTGAGCGGAAATAAACCTGCTCGCCGGTCTCTTTATTCGTGCCGACCACAGCCATTTGACGTGAAGGAATTTCTTTCACTGTCGCATCTCCTTTTCAATCTGACGCACGTAATGAACCAGCCAGGCTTTAGACCGGAACGTATTAGGCGGCAGGCAGTTGATTGTTTTGGCGTACTTATCAAGAAGGGTGGTGATGATTCGGTCGTGTTCTGATTTGGGCTTGCCATCAATGGCTGCAAGTATTTCCGTTCTGCACTTACGCGCTACGGCCCTTAACGCGTTTTCTGTTGCAGGCGTCATGCCACCTTTCTGTGTCGCTGCGCCCACAGCTCCCGGGCATGGTCCTCGCAGCACTCACGACAGCAGTAGCTGCTACCTTCCAGCGATGGCTGACCGCAGTCCGCATTCCGACATACCGGCGACCGCGGCTCAGGCTTCTCCCGATTTGCCAGCGCGATTTGCGTGTTGAGTAATTCCAGTTCTGCTGCTGCGTCGATTTCGTCACACATTTGCGCTCTCCTTAAATGCTTGCTCACACTGTAAAGCCACGCGGTTAACGTGCTGCTCCATCGCCTGCAGCGTATGCACATCAGACAGCTGAACATCGAGGTGAATCAGTGCAGAAATAGCCTGGCTGAGCTTTGGGTAATAGCCGACAAGCGAGAGATATTCGCTGCCTGCATTTTTGCCTTCCTTGACCGTTTTCTTCTCCTGAATGATGTACTGATACTGGTCAGCGGTCAGGACGTACTTTTCGCCAATGTCGATTTGCATGGTATTTCTCCAGAATTTGGGCGTAAAAAAACCTGCCGGAGCAGGTTGTTATTAGAGGCTTTTCCTAAGGATTAACAGGCTTTACATAAATCCGGTATGACCTATTTTCTCCTGAAAATCCACTATCGGGGTCAACATCGACCACCTCAAACTGGTCATCGTTTCCGTCAATTTCCAGGGTGAGATACTCACCACTTTTGGGTATCTCTTCGAGCGTCTTCTCAATGATAATTTCTGTCTCGGCTATGCCTATCATCACCTGAATGCTCACTTACCTTCCTCCTTCTGATAAATCGGGTCAGTGCCGCGCGGGAACTGCAGCGCAACGTTCCGGTAGTGCTGCAGGCGCTCCTTAAAGTATTCCCGAAGCTCTGCCGGCTGCTGCATTTCCACTTCATGCGGGATAACCGGCATGTTCATGCGCTCTTTGAACGCAACGCCAGACGCGGCTAAATCCACGTTAACCTTATCGCGTTCTTCTCTGCTGCGTGCTGCTAAGTTGTGTGACACCTAGTCTCCCTTGCGCTGCAGTGTCGCGTGAGTAGGGTTATATTTCCCGTCATCTTTCAGGCCACCCACCGTTAATACTGTGAACGACATATCTACACCGCCCAGCATGATGGAAATCTTCTCATTTGGCACCGGAGGAGTACTGAACTCCTTCTCAATTTTCTTAAGAGGCTGCAAATCTTCATCAACAAGGGTTAGTGTCATCATCATTTTGAACTTTCCTTTTAAATGGATAGCACGATTTGTGTGCATAATATTTAGCACATTACATGCTGATGTTCATCGCCAATTATTTCACCTCATAACCAGCGGCGCGTAGCAATTTCACTTCCGTAGCCAGCAGGTGAGCACACTCAGCGTATGCCGATGATACTCTTCCGCCACGCCCTACCGACGCTTGCAGGAATTTACCTGCTAGACGGTCAAGCGCGCTAAAATCAATAGCAACCCTCAGCACCGGCGCTGGTGGCACAGGTTGTACATATCCGCTATGCTTGCTGCCGTCATAGGACAGAATGCTCGGCTTTATATCAAGCTCGCCAATCAGATATCGCATGCGATCCGCTTCATATCGAACACGGTCGGGATATTCAGAGCGGTCAATGGTGATGCCGGTCGAAATGCATTCACCTTTGCGATGCAGTATCGCTGTCCAGTTGGATTTACCATTGGTTTCCGGCATAGCCCCGTACCAAACTGTCAACTCTTGCACCCGAAGCACCGGCGCTGGCGGGGCGGTGTATAGAGTTCTCACCGTTCCACCCTCACGGGCCTCTTCATCATGGGTTTCTTTTGTGCAGTCAACCCAAAAATGAAAGGTGTTGCCGTTGTTTGGTACATAGGCCTGCTGATACTGATAAACTATTTCACTCATCATGCGAATGCCCCGTAGGTTTTATTTCTTGCTTCCGCCGCGATCAATTCGGCGAGTTCAATGTCATCAAATCGTCCAATTAACCGTCTTTTATTCCCGAACTTTACCTGCACGGCCCATAATTTCTGTCTCTTGTCCCAGTAAACACATTTGATTCCGCTAGTGTTGTTTCTCTGTATCTTTTTGTTTGCCCCATTTTGACCATGATCTGCCTGGCGAAGGTTTTCCCACCGGTCGTCATGTCTCACCCTGTTTTTGTGGTCAGCCTCTTCTGGCATTGAACCTTCCATGTACAGGTGAGCAAGCCGTGCTGCCTTATAAGATTTTCCCTTAATGCTTATAAGTCGATATCCTTCGCTGTTTATTGAACCAGCAATAGAGCCAGGCAGCTGACCTCCCATTGTTTTTAACCGAGTGAACACGCCACTTTCAGGGTCATAATGAAATAGCCCCTTTAGATATCCCTGGGTTAACAGCTCCTGCCGCCGCTGCGCCTCAGTCATAGCCGGGAAATTATTCATGGCTGCCATCCTCTGCATTGTCCCACTCAACCCAGGCGTTTTCCCCGTCAGCATCGATTTCTCCGGCATGACCGCATGCTGCACATTCAGCTACGTCACCAGAGTTAAGTAAGCTAATGGTTCTATATCCATTCCCTGAAACAATTGCAGTTTTGCCACCACATTTTGGACAATCATCCAGCCATTCAACTGAAACTGTAGAATTAATAACAGCCATCACACACCATCCTTACCAGCATTGCCGGCCGTGCGGGCAGGTAGCGTTATGTTTTTTGCGGCGCTGCGGCTGAAATGACCGTAATAATCGCCCTCGTCAAACTTGATTAGGGTGCCGCTTGCACGCCGGTGGTGCATCCACATTAAAGCGCAGGAATCGACCGGAACGCCGCGGGCGCGGTTTTTAATCATGATTATCCCCGTTGAGATCGTAAAAACGCTGCAGAAAGAGAACGCGCGACTGTCGCGGATTAAGCGGAGAAAGAAGAAACGCCGCTGGTTCTACACCTTCGAGAACCGGCCATGGTGTGCCGTCATCTAAATCGAGGTCGCGGCGTTCGGTTGCCAGCATAATCAGGTCAGCTTCTTTCACCTCAGCGCTCATATGCGCTGGCAGGCCAAACTTACCGGCGATCGCTTTTTCAACCGAACCGATGCGCTCGCGATAATCTGGCAGCAGCTGTTTTAGCGGTGCGAATATGTCGTTGCAGTAAGCCTCAGCCGCATCGTGCAGCAACGCCTCCAGCGCGAACTCAGGCTGCACTAGATACTGACATAAACAGAGTGCCGTTCCACGCTGTAGAGGTCATATACGTGTCCTGTGAAGTGGCAAAGATTGGACAGGGTGCAGCCGATATCTTGAGTGCCTATGACATCAATCTCCTGATTAATGAAATCGTTATTCCTCCACGATTGGGCTGTGATTAGCTTACTATTTTACACTGGTAAATATTTTTGAAATTTTGTAAAGCCATTAGTGTGATTTTTAGGTTTTTTTACCGAATTCTGATTTTTTTTATAGATGTCATAAATACATTTTTTGTTGAGCTTCCGGTTGTTGTTAGAATGTGTCAAGAAACTGAGTTTTTGATTATTTTAATTCTCCACTAACGCTATTAACAAAAAGGAAATTGTTTTGAGCACTAAGTCTAATAAAAATATAGGTAATCAGGAAAATACTGAGCAGAAAAGCATTAAAGATATTGTGGTTGGTTATGTCATGCCTATTGCAAAAACAGAAGGATATCCAGATACTCATTGGAATGACGTCATGAGTATTTTAGATGCTACTGTTCAGGGATTGGGGATCGGTAAAGGTAGAATAGTCAGTGATGGAGGGGAAATTACTACCATTCACTCTAGGATTGTTAACAATTTAAATGAAGATGACATTGTAATCTGCGATGTTAGCTCAAGAAATCCCAATGTAATGTTTGAGTTAGGTATGCGAATAGCATTCGATAAACCTGTTATTATAATAAAGGATGATGTTACAGATTATTGTTTTGATTCTGGTACTATTGAACATGTGGGCTATCCAAAGGATCTAAGACATGGCCTAATTAATAAGTTTCAACATAAACTTGCAGAAAAAATCACTGCGACTTTCAATGCGTATATTAAAGATGGTTCTACAAGCGTTAGTCCTATCTTGAAGAATTTTGGTTCCTTCGATAAGAGAGACATTCAGTTGAATGAATTGTCAGCAAACGAAGCTCTTGTCCAAGATATACAATCTATTAAAAATAGCTTGGTTAGACTGCAAATGTCTTCTCAAGTCACCTCAACTTCAAAGTTTGTTAAGACGTTTGATGGCAAGCTATCTAATTATTTGGTTCGATGGTCAGGGAATAATGCCACAGTAAATCTGAAAAATTTCAACAGCATGCAGTTGGCTAGCCTAATTAATTGGGTTGATAAAAAAGGTTCTGACTATGTTTTGGAAAATGATAGCGCCGAGCTAAATATCCATGTTAATAGTAAGGCTTCTCATGAAGAATTGCTCGATCAAGTAAATAAAATACTTAATTATGATTGATGTATTGCTATTTCGAGCCCTTGAATGGAGGGCTCTATAACAAACTTTGATCAAAACGGAATATCGTCGTCGAAATCCGGCTGCGGTTGCTGCTGCATACTACGGCCGCCGGCATTTTGCGCCAGGCGCGAGGTATTGCCTGTGCCACCAGTCTGCGGACCTCCCAGCATAGATCGCGGCTGATTTGCCTGTGTATGTGCCATGCCACTATGGGTACGCGGCTGGCGTTCATCCCGATCTGAAAGCGTAGCCAGCAGCTTATCAACCGCTTCAGCGGGTAGATTTTCCATCGCTTCTTTGTAGGTCTTGCGAGTCTTTGTGCCAAAGGCCTGGCGAATCTCAAATCTATAGCCATCACCGCCATCGCCTTTTGTATAGAGCACCTTCTGCAGGACAAAACCGATAGGCTTCCCCTCCAGCTCGCGGCAATGCATTTCAGGACCGTTCTCGCCCTGAACCTCAGTAGCAAATAGCTGTTTGGTGCTGGTGAGACCCATGATGGCGTTGATCATCGCAGTGCCCCCCTTTAGCGGGGCGCCATCACGGCCAATGAATGAAATGCGCAGGTAATTAATGGCGCCCACATCCGCATCCATTGAAAGCTCAATCGACTGCGACTGCGAATCGCGGCCATTGGTAAACAGCGCGGTGCGGATGTTGCCGGTATACGCGCCGGTTTCAGTGGCGCCACCCGGACCAGAGTTTTTTGCTGAGTCCGGATCGAAGATGAAGATAGGGTTTTGCATTATGCGGTAGCTCCGTCATTGAGTTCGTAATAGTCCCGGATCGCCGCGTCGACGGCGTTCAGGTCGTTGTCTATCTGAAATTGCTCAAAGAGACCGATCGGCGATTTAACCGGGTCAGTGCCATCAGACTGCGTGGTGAAGTAGTAGCGACCATCCGTAACGCCGGTGCGCAGGGCGATGCTGAACATGCCCTCAACTGTGATTTTCTCGTCCAGCATCTTGCCGATGGTTTTCATCTTGATCCGGCCGGCGGGCGTCTCTTCGGTATGCGCGAGGAAATAAACAATCAGGTCATCTTCGGCTGCCTGCGCCGCGCGGATCACATCCCATGCGCCGCCGCCAATTTCCGTGAACTTCTCGAACGATTTTTCACTGCGGCGCCGCATGAACTGGTTGCCCATCACGTATTGGAAATCGTCGACCACAACAAACTTTTTACCGGCGCGCCGCGCATGGCTGATGATTAGCACAATATCGCCAGGCACATCAGTGAAGAAAACATTCCCGGTTTTCGCGGCAAAATCGCGTGGCTTCCAGCCGCTGGACTTGAAGGGCAGACGCTTATTTTCCGGGTTGATCAGGAAGCCATGATCGGGATTGAGATGCATCAGGCTGGCCGATTTGCCTGAACCTGAGTCACCCAGGATAAGGACCGGGATACCCATATCAGCCCCCTTGCTGCAAGTGATGTTGCATGGTGAATGTCTGGTCTTCATCCAGTTCCATATTTCCCAGCGCCCAGCGAAGATAGCCGGGATCTTTGGCGGCTATCTCTTCGAACGTTTTGCCCTTGTGCTTACCGAAACGCATAGCATGCAGCAGGGAAGGGCGCGCGGAGATGTCGCGCATCTGGGCGATCGTAAAACGTGCTTCACGGTTCAGGCGCAGCAGCAGCGCAGCCGTGACATAACAGTCATAAAGCGCACGGTGCGCGTGTAGTTGTTCCGGCACTTCGACATCAAGCATGAAGTGATAGCGCAGGTACTGGTTCGAATGGCTTTCCAGCTCTGGATAGAGCTTCCGCGCCAGCTTGAGCGTGCAGATCCAGGGGGCCGTGATTTGCGGCAGCTTGGGGCGGTCAAACGCGGCATGGTGCGCGACATAGACAGATGCGCCCAGATAGCGGCCAATCACGTCATCAATCGGCAGCGCGTCGGCGACCATTGCATCGGTGATGTGGTGTACGGCCATCGCAGCGGTAGTGATTGGCTCTGGCGGCTTAACGAAGTCGCTCATCGGGTTACACAGCGTGCCATCGACAATATCGATGCTGGCGATCTCACACACGCCGCCTTCAAAGCTGGTGGTTTCAGTGTCGATCACGCGAATAACTGCAGACATTCAGGGCTCCTGTTCGGGCGTCGGCGTTCGCATCGCGCTGCGCAAGCTGGTTTGCCAGCTGCTGGAGATCCGCCGGGGTTAAGTGGTTTTGTTCGCATATGGCGAGGACGGTGATCATCGCGAGATTGCGTATTGCTTCGCTGATAGCGAAATCGGTCGGGATAATGGTTTCTACATCCATCCGGCGCACATCCCTGCTACGACAAGCGCGGCTACAATGACCGGTACCAGCCAGTGGCGGCGGCGCGGGTGAAAATCGGCGCCAGTCAGGCGGTGGCGAAACTGCAGGCGTTCAATGGGGCTCATGAATAGTTTCTCCGTTTAACTCCCAGGCGGCTCGCCGGGACGCGAATTGATTGCTGATAGCGGTGTGCGCACTGGCTATCTGCGCAGAAAATTTTGTTTTCGGTGCGGTTCCAGAACTGGATTACGCGAAGGGCTGTATCACCGGGGCGCCGGAAGCGGCCGCAGTAATCGCACAGCTCTGAATCGATGAATTCGGTACCGGACTGCAAAACTACCCACTCGCTGAACCGCCGGTGCTGGCCATCCTCATCAATGAAGTTGATGAATGTGTCATCGACGCCTTTGTAATCCGCCTCAATGCTGCAGCCGTTGAAAATCACGCTCTGGTTACCGATACGGATCGGCGTTCCGATGGGCAGTTCGCCGAGGCGCTGCCGCGTCAGTTTGGGGATGATGTGCATGGGATTTCCTCGGTTAGCTGATCCGCAGTCAAAAAAATGCCCCCGAGGCGGGGGCTAAAGACTACACACAGCATTTAGTGGGTGTGGCGCCAGGCGCTGATCTTCTGGTTGTCTCTGTGGACTGCAATTCACCACAACGGTCAGAGCACTCTGAACTTCAACCAGGCGACCCCTCAAGGCTTTACTCTCCGGGTTTTCAGCCCCGCTTGGCGAAAGTGCTCTTACCTGTTGTGTGCCGGGATGATGCCCGGCTTATCCACCGCCTTTACTTTTAAGCCCAACATGTAGCTGCGGTACTCCGGGCTTGCCCTGGTCAGGCGCTAATCCTGCTGAGACGGGGCCAATGCTGCGCAAAACTCGTCAAAACTTAATACCTCATCGCCTTCACTCAGGCTTTCGAAGTAGGCTTCATATGCTTCATCCATCATCAATTTCCTCTTTCGCTGAAATGGTCAGTTCGTTTTGATGCTGCGCCCGAAGCGTGCTATCAGCCTAAGTCCCGGCGGAGCCGTCCGGCTATGACTGCCTCGCTGCCTATGGGCGCAGCTCAAAAAAAACTGAATCACCACACTGTCCGCCGCATGCCTGGGATGCCTTAGCCCCGTAGAGCCAGGGGATGCCAGGGTGCTGAGTTCGGGCCTCTCGGCCGCCAGCGCGGTGATATCTGGTTCGATTGTTAAAGAGCGTCAGCGCTCTGCGTTGGTCTGCGTCGTGCTGTGGAGGGAACATTACCTCAGGGTATAAATCATGTCTATACCTACGGGTAAACATTTTGCGCGTGAAAGTTTACCTGTTTGAAATTTCAGGTAATTATTTTTTTGCTTTTAAGATTGTTCAGGCATAAAAAAACCCGCTAATCGCGGGTTATGAAGATAGTGTCACGGTATTCGCTGCCACTTCACGTCAACAACAGTACCGATTATGGTGCAATTACCGTTGACCTCTGTGATGGGGTATTGAGGATTCAGGGGTTTAAGAAATTTTCGGCCTGCGTCCTCGACGTACATTTTGAATGTAGCCTCGTTATCATTCGTTAACTTCGCCACAACGAGCTTACCGCTTTTTGCTTCTTTGCTTGGATCGACCAGTATGATCATTCCCTCCGGCACAGTAAAACCAACCGGTGAAGTCATCGAATCGCCTTTAACTGAAAGCCAAAAGGACTGAGGACCAGCGTTAACAGTCGTTTCTGGCCACTCCTCAATTTCGTTAATTTTGTAAGGCTCAACGGCTTCTAACCACTGGCCAGCGCTTACCCAACTAATCAATGGGAATCCCTTCGTATCCTTTTGGTTCCCTGCAAACTCAACGTTGCCATGGCCTTTATCAGCGATGCCATCCATCCAGCCGCGGGGAAGTGAAAATGCCTTCTCGATGACTTCTACCATATCGTCAGCGATTCGCTTTTTCCCCTTTTTACCATCCTCATAGAGCATGCGCGACACATAAGACGGTTCTCTTTCGATTCTGCGAGCGACATCCACAGCTTTACCGCCGCACATGTCATCTCTGATCTGCATGAGGCGAAGACGCCTCTTCTCGTATTTATCCATGCACAACATCATAAATTTATTTACCCCGTGGTAAATGGCCTGTGGGTATTGATAAAAATGTTACCCGTGGGTAAACTTTGCCGAATTCAAGGTAAACAGGAACCCCGAGATGGAAGAGTTACGAATTTATCTCAACGCCCTATCGCTCCGTGAGCAGCGCTCTTTCGCCGACTCGTGCGGTACCACAATTGGTTACTTGCGCAAGGCGCTCAGCAAAAACCATGAGCTTGGCCCGGCGCTATGCGTACTGATCGAGAAAGCAAGTAACGGAAAAGTTACACGCAAAGATCTCCATCCATCCGACTGGGAAAGAATCTGGCCAGAACTTAAAGCTGCATAAATCAACACTTATTGAAGGAAAAATACTAATGGAATCAAACACAACGTCACGCAACAAAGCGCGTGATATCGAAAGCGAGATTGTCAGCCGCATCGCCGCTCAGGGGGTGACGGCAGTTGCGAAGAAACTTGGGGTTGATAAATCCCAGGTGAGCCGCTGGCAAAGCCGCGGCGGTCTGGTCGAGAAGGCCAGCTGCTTACTGGCGGCCATAGGCTATGAGCAGCCGGCCGGAATGGTGATCTTTAAAGGGGATGAGACTGGCCAGCTGGCGCAATGCCTGATTGGCATGCTGGACCATCTCCGCACACAGGGCGGGGAAACGGGTGAATGAAAGATTCGTTCAGACCAGTAAAAAATACCGCGATCGTCGCGGCATCGTTGTTCACGTCCTCGGTTACGACAGACAGGAACGGCGTGTGCTGTTCAGGCGCCCGGATTATCCGCACGAGTGCTGCGTACCGAAGTGGTATTTCGAGAGGTATTTCAGGGAGTTTGAAGGGGAAGGCTGAACAGCGGGAACTGATCAGCCTGATACAGCGTTGCTTTGGGAAAGCGAGGTCAATTATGCGACAGAAACGCCGTAAACCGCAAGCAGAAACCACTGTACATAAAGACATGGTGCGCAATCAGCTTGTGCGCCAGTACGCGCCCGGCGTCGGGCCGCGCCTTCGTGATGCACTTGAGCATGCTAAGCAGCTGCAGCGCGAGGGTGATGGCCATGAGTAATACCGCCGAGATCATCAATTTCAACGCTCACAAAGAGCGTGAGGAGCAGCGCGTGGCCGATACCGATGATGGGTATTCCAGGCTGGCCAACATGCTGCTGGAAGAATATGCCGGTGCCGATTTAACGAAGCGCCAGTTTAAAGTGCTGCTTGCTGTTCTGCGGCTAACCTATGGATGGAATAAAAAAATGGACCGCATCAGCGATTCGCAGATCGCCAGTATCGCCAAACTCCCCGTTAAGCGCTGCAACGAAGCCAAGCTGCAACTGGTTTCAATGAACATTCTGATCCAGCAGGGTCGCCAGTTTGGGCCCAATAAAAACGTCTCTGAATGGCGTATCCCTCAAAATGAGGGAGAATCCCCCAAATCAGGGGATAAAAAATCCCTCAATTTAGGGGAGCGTTATCCCTCAAAACAGGGGGACACCAAAGACATTATTCCAAAGACAGTAAATACAGATCCCCCTAAATCCCCCAGGGGGGAGTTTTCGGAAGAAGTTTTATCACAGGCAAAACAGGTCCTGGAGTATTACAACCAGGTCACAGGCTCCGCCTGCCGCTCTTCAGAAGCCTTTGCCGTTTTACTTACAGAACGCAGTGTACGTGATGCCTACACCGTCGCGGACCTGCAGCTGGTGATCCGCTGGGTAGCCCAGACGTGGAAGCGCCGCAACGGTACCGTGGCCAAGCCGGCCAACATCTGCCGGGTGAACCGCTTCGATGGTTACCTGGCCGACGCGACTGTCTGGAGCCAGAACGCCGTTGATATCGACTGCGCTGCTGTGGTCGATGCGTGGAATGAAATCACCGCAGGCCGGCTGGCCGCTGCAGAACTTGACCGCGATCGTGAAAACGCCATCCGCGCGCTGGTGGGGCACATGACGAAAAAGGACGTTGAGGCGTTCCGCAAATATTTCAGCGCGTTCATGGCTGATGCGCGTGATTTCCACTTTGGCGGCCCGGATGGTACCGGCTGGCGCGCCAGCTTCGATTACCTGATGCAGCCAAGAACACTGCGCGCGGTACGGGAGGGCACACTGTGATTGATTTGTATGTCGAAGCCAGTGTGTGTGGCGCATTGCTGATTGGCGGCCTGACTCCTGATGCACAGGACGTACTCAGCACCGTTCATCCTGAGGCGTTTTCGCACCCGTTTTATCAGCGGCTTTACCGGGAGATTCGACGTCATGCGAGCCATCACAAGATGATCGACTCGCTGCTGGTGGCTGAATCCATGGGTGATGAGCCTGGAACGTTTGCTGATGTGATGGAAGCCGCCAAATCAACGCCGACGGCGCGCAACATCAAGGGTTACGCTAAAAAACTCAATGAAATGTACTGCATCCGCAGTTTTACGCGGCTGATGGAAGAGAACTACGACAGCATTACCCGGGCGGTAAACAGCGAGCGCGCGCTGGAAAGCATCCAGGAGTTTACGCGGCAGTTGTCCGTAATCAACCGGCCGGCCGATGAAGTAGTACCGCAACGGATCGGCGAGCTGCTCGATGGTTATATGGACGTTCTTGAGAAGCGCGTCAGTGACGGGGACGAATCCTACACAGTGAAAACCGGCATTGAACCTCTCGATGACATTACCGGCGGCCTGAATGAAACCGACCTGATCATCATCGCGGCGCGGCCGGGTATGGGGAAAACCGAGCTGGCACTGAAGATTTCCGAAGCGGTGGCAAATCGTTCTGTGACACTCGGTAGCGAGCAGGTTAAGCGCGGCGTGCTGATCTTCAGCATGGAAATGCAGGGGCAGCAGATTGTCGAGCGCCAGCTGGCCAACGCCTCCAGTGTATCTGTTTCGATGCTGCGCAAAGCGAACCACCTCAACGACGAGGACTGGGGCCGCATCTCCATGGGCATTCAGCGCCTGGCAAACTTCGATGTCTGGGTGGTGGACGCAACGAACCTCACCATCGAACAGATCCGCGCAGTGGCCACGCGCCATAAAAACCGCTATCCCGGCACTTCGCTCATCATGGCTGACTATCTGCAGCTCATCGAAAAGCCGACCGCAGAGCGTAACGACCTGGCCGTTGGCGCAGTTTCGCGCGGTCTGAAAGTGATGGCCATGGAGCTGAAAACGCCTGTTGTCTGTCTGAGCCAGTTGTCGCGCGACGTAGAGAAGAGACCGAATAAGCGCCCGGTTAATGCGGATCTGCGCGACAGCGGAAGCATAGAGCAGGATGCGGACGGCATCTGGTTCATCTATCGCGACGGTGTTTACAACCCTGACAGCCCGGCATCAGACATCGCGGAGATCATCGTCGGTAAAAACCGCCATGGGCCGCAGGGTGTTGCCTTCCAGAAATTTTACAACGGCCATTTCCAGGACATCGACCAGATGGAAGCCGCTCAGCTTGCACACGAACGCGCGGCGCGCGGCGAGGCCACTATGAGGAGAGACTTTTGAACCAGGTGTATGACATCACGCCGCTGGGCAAGCCCCGGCAGACGAATCGCGATCGGTGGGCGCAGCGTCCGGCGGTTATGCGTTACCGCGCATTCAAAGACGAGGTGCGTCTGCGCGGCGTAATGCTGCCTGAAAGCGGCTGCCGGATCACGTTTGTTATTCCCATGCCCGACAGCTGGAGCAAGAAGAAGCGGGCAGAGCACGTCGGGCGGCCGCACCAGCAAAAACCAGACGTCGATAACCTGCATAAGGCGCTGATGGATGCCGTGTTCGAAGATGACAGCGCGGTGTGGGATACGCGGATCACCAAAATATGGGGAGAGAGAGGGCAGATACGCATTGAGAGCATTGCCTGAACGGGAACCACAACTGATTACGACAGGAGAATCACCATGAACCTCGAAAACTCCATTAAATTTTTTGCGCCTAAGTCGCCTCAGTTAAGCGATTCTCCACGGGCTACGGCCAGTGACAGCCTGACCATTACGGATGTGATGGCATCCTTTGGTCTCACTGAAGCGCAGGCACGCTTCGGTTTTGAGCTGTTTCTGTCAAAGCACGGCGTAACGAGTAGTGACCGCGCCGTGGAGATGCTTACTGATTTTGGCGTTAAAGAGTCGGCGCGCTACCGGGCGATCACCGAACTCGCTGAAGAGACTAAACGTGAACTGGTGCAATTGCTCGCAACGTTCGCGTACCAGGATTATTCGCGCAGTGCTGCCAGCACTCGTACCTGCCCCTGCTGCAATGGCACCGGCTTCAGGGAGGCCGAAGTATTCAGCACTAAGTCGCACACGCCATTTGTTGCCAGGGAGATTATGAGAACTTCAATCCGCTGGGGCGTGAAGGATGTCATTCCGTCCAGCTATGAGGTTAAACGCGCTGTTCGAGAGGTTGTCCGGGCGCTTTGTTCTTCCTGCGGAGGGAAAGGAGTGATCAGCAACGCCTGCCGCTGCCACGGTAAAGGCCAGGTGCTTGATAAAGAGCAGAGCAATCTGCAGGGCGTGCCTGTTATGAAAACCTGCCCGAAGTGTACAGGGCGGGGCTATGCGCGGCTGCCGTCTGAGGTGGTGCGCCGCGCGGTAGGATTTGCCGTCATGACTGTCAGCGAGCCCACCTGGCGCCGCAGCTTTAAACCGTTCTATGAGCTGTTGGTTATCCAGTGCCACCGGGAAGAATCGCATGCTGATCAGATGCTGCAGCGCGTCACCAGCAACCGCGGCGTAAACACTTTTTCGGGTTAAGATAAATCAGATGTATTGACGCCGTGACGAAAATGGCCCAATATTTCGCCAATGATGGGATTTCTGTGTGCTGTTCATCAGCAGAGAAACCGGTTAGTTGCAATAAACTGTGAATAAATAAAAGCGCCCGCGGCATCATCAGCAGCGGGCGCTTTTGTATACTTGACATCAGGAAAGTGATTTTGTAAAAAAAATAGTCGCCTGACGTGATCAGTTCATTGGTCCAATCATTCCTCTCATGTCAGGCCGGAAGCCCCGTCATTATGATGGGGCTTTTTGTTTATTCGTGATTCAGATAGAACTTTATTCGAGCTCTTGCTTAAGAATATTCCTATTATTTATAATAGGCTTAATGCGGTGAATCCCCCTATGCGGAGGGGTGGAATCCGGATAAGCCTAAGGCTTGATATGTCGCACGGGATGGACTTTTTCGGGTTTGCTATCTCACCGGGAGGCACCCGGCACCGCAGATAAAGATTTACCAGGCGCTGCATTGGCAGCGCCTTTTTTATACTCGCCAGTTTAGCTCAGATGGAAGAGCGCATGATTTGTAATCAGGATGTCGTGGGTTCGAAACCTGCAACCGGCACCATATTCTAAACCTAGCCTTCGAGCTGGGTTTTTTCATTTTCGCCCCTGCTAATCCACGTGACTTTATGAATTCCCCTGTGTGGCAGCGGGCGACTTTTCTGCATAAAAAAATTCGCACTCAGGTGGATATTTTCTGCTGCTACCCAACGGCGCAAGGCGGGGCTTCTCTCTCGACAAGATGAAGCTTAACCGGGCTTGTCCTGTTCGACATTTAGACAATTCCTATTTGGACAAGTCCCCTATGGTGGGGTGGATATGAAAATTATGCCTGACAAAATTGCTTCCGCAGTGAGCTACTGCGTATCTGGAACACTTGTTTGTGGAGGCAGCGTGTCGCAATGGATACATGACCTCGACTGGAACAAGATTGCAGTAATCAGCGGTATCGTAATCGGTATCGCTACGTTCTTCACAAACGTCTACTTCCAACGCCGGCAGACCAGAGCTATTGAGAAGGCGGCTTATGAAAGCAGGACTGTTGTTCGCGGAGAATAGCC
The DNA here is from genome assembly GCA_039593635.1 of Enterobacterales bacterium. GTDB lineage: Bacteria > Pseudomonadota > Gammaproteobacteria > Enterobacterales > Enterobacteriaceae > Enterobacter. The sequence continues at coordinate 712,824 of JBCNOW010000027.1, read as the reverse complement.
ATGGCGATATCACCGCAGACAAAGAGCCGCCTCAGTAAAGCCGTAATCGCTCTCATCCTATCAGGTGCCGGGGCATCGACAATTCTCGATCAGTTCTTGGATGAAAAGGAAGGTAACAGACTTCAGGCTTATCAGGATGGATCGGGAATATGGACCATCTGTCGCGGTGTAACGTCGGTGAATGGTGTTCGCGTTTTGCCTGGCATGAAGATGACCGCTGAGCAGTGCGACAGGGTTAACCGCATAGAGCAAGAAAAGGCCATTGCGTGGGTTAAAAGCAATGTCCGCGTCCCACTTACGCAGCCGCAGATTGCCGGCATCGCTTCCTTTTGCCCTTACAACATTGGGCCAGGCAAATGCTTCCCATCAACTTTTTACCGAAAGCTTAACGCCGGTGACCGTAAAGGCGCATGTGCAGCGATTAAGAGCTGGATATTTGACGGGGGCAGAGACTGCCGTATTCGTTCGAACGGGTGTTATGGCCAGATAGTGCGTCGGGACCAGGAATCAGAACTGACCTGCTGGGGATTGGATGAATGATATTAAGTCGCATCAAATGGGATGCAGTTGCCATCGCAGTTCTTCTGCTGGTGGTCATAGCGCTCTGCGTCACGGTAAAGCTGCAGTCATCCTCGAAAGCGCTTTTGTTGCAGCAAAATGCCCAGCTTACGCAGGAAGGCACCACCCAAAGCGCAGTAATCGCCACCCAGTCATTCCAGTTCAACCGGTTTAACACTATTGCCTCAGCAGCGCAGCAAAGCGCAACAAGCAGCCAGGCCGATTCAGAGGAGAGGGAAATTGAATACCGAAAAATCCTTGTCACTGAAAAAACCTGTGATCTGCCTGTTCCTGCTGCTATCGCTGGCCGGCTGCTCGACTACGCGAACCGTTTACGTGCCAGCGCAATGCGTAAAGATACCAGAGACGTTAACCAGCCCAGTGATAACTCCACTTCCGCCGGCGCGCTGACTTACTGCCAGGCGGTTCTCTGGATTGACCCGTTGCTAAACACCATAGAGGCTGCAAACAGCAAGTTAGCCGCAATCAGGCAAATCGAACTGGAACGGCAAAAATGAACAAATTCCTGACATGGCTGAAGAGCCTGTTTATCCATCCCAAAGAAGAGAGCAACCAAATGTCTGAGCCATTAACTGACGCCAGTACCAACACAGGAACCACCGTACAGCAGACTGAAACCGCACTGCCGGCCACCCTGCAGCAGCCATCGGCAACACCGGCTGAACCTGCCGCTGAGCAGGCGCCGCAATCAGCAGTTGCCAAAGCAGTTGAAAATGTGTTGGCTGGCAATATGGTACGCGACTTCGATGCAGCATTTGATTTCGTTCGCGACGGTATGGTAAAGCTGGGGGAGACTGCCAAAGCGGACCTGATCTCTCTGGCAAAAAAATACCTCTAACTAACAATGGATCGAGGTAATTCTTAATTGATAACATGGGTGCCTATCAATCTGCAGGAGGCACTCATGTTAACCTTATCAACGGTTTTTACTGCTCTAGTCGCGTTAGTTGGTGCATTTGGTGGCGCTTACCTCAACAACCGATTTAGTGAAAAGAGATGGGTGAAGCAGATCGAGCATGAGAACGAAAAGGAGCGAAAAAATTTTCTAAGGAACAAAGGTGAAGAGGCCTTCAAACTCCTCAAAAAATGGGAAAAAGAATTGTTCATTTTTAATTCTTCCAGAATTGCTTTCTTGCAAGGGACAATCCAAAAGCATGAAATGAATTCAAACATAGAGGGAAAAATAAACAATGCTACCCATGGCGAGCTTGATGTTTTGATCGCGCTTTACTTCAGCAATTTTAGTGATGAGCTTGATGCAATTCATATACAGGTGGCATCTGTGAACGAGGTATTTAGACGTGGTGAAGATAAAGTACTTAATAATTTAGAAGTCTCCACAAAAATGATACTTGAGTGCGCAGTTTACGAAAGGCTTCTGGGCCTTATGTCGAAGAAACTCAAGACTGAAATCAAAAGCATATAAAGCCAACCACCTTCGGGTGGTTTTTTATTGGAGTGAATATGGCAAAACCGGACTGGGGAGGCCTTCAGAAACGGTTCCTGTCCGAGCATGCCAAAACCGGTATATCCCCCAAAGACTGGTGCGAAGCGCAGGAACTGAACTACTCATCTGCGCGCCGGTACATTAAAAAGCCGTCTGCGCAACAATCTACGCGTGAACAACTGCGCAAATGTGCGTCTGCGCAGCGCATGGTTAGCGCAAATGCGCATGCTGATGCGCACGATATAGATTTGCGCAGCTATGACCTGAACGATATGCAGATCCGGTTTGTTGAGGAGTATCTCATCGACCTGAACCGGACAGCAGCATATAAGCGAGCTGGCTATAAAGGGGAGGGCAATACAGCATACGTCAACGCTTCACGGCTGCTAAGAAATGCTAAGGTCGCCGCTGCTGTGCGTGATGCGATGGATGCTCGCGCCCGGCGCACGCAGATCACTCAGGACGCAGTGTTGCAATGGTGGTGGGATATAGCGACCGCCGATGCCACACAGCTGACCGAGCTGCACCGTTATTGTTGCCGTTACTGCTGGGGCTTCGGCCACAACTATCAGTGGCGGGATATGGTCGAGTTTGAAGAGAAGCGCATGGAGGCGATCGAGAAAAAGCAGCGGCCACCGGTGGACACCGGCGGTTATGGCTATGATGCGCTTGTCGACCCAAACCCTGAATGCCCTCGCTGTAATGGTCTTGGACTGAGCCGCCCGGTTTTTCATGACACACGCGATGCGTCTGGCGCTGCGCGCCGGCTGTTCGCTGGTATCAAAGAGGGTAAATTCGGGCTTGAAATCATCACCCGTGATCAGGATGAGGCGCTTAAGATGGTCGCCCAACATCTCGGAATGCTGAAGAGCAAAACCGAAATAAGCGGCCCTGAGGGTGGCCCAATCCAGACCGAGCAGGTTTCGCTATCATCAGAGGAGGCGGCGGAGCTTTACCGCAAGATGATGGGGTAACTGCTGAAAACAGCGATTTCGTCATGTTTTAGGGCTATGCATTTTCGGGCCTGTTTTATGCACCGTTTATGCAGTCCGTTTTCAGCTGGCCAGCGTCGTAATCCTTAATAAATAAGCGTTTCGGCGAGATATTCGCGCGAGGGCTGATACGGCGGGGCGGGTAATGTCCCTTATGTTAAATAGGGGCCTAAGGGCCCCAAAAACACTTTGCTGTTTATAGCTCAACCTCGAGCATTTCGGCCCGGTTCGTCTTCAGCTACGCGATAACGCCAGTAGAAGTCAGAACGAACCCATACAACATCATCTTTGGTTAATTTGAGAAACTCGTTGAGCACTGGTTTGCTCAGGACTTGATTTCCATCGTTGTTTTCGATTAGAAAATCTTCTTCTTTTTTCTTAACCAAATAATCGACAACATCATCCTGATAGAGGCAGCCGTCTTTTTGAAGGGCTGTAACCATCCATTCAGCTATCGATTTAGCCGAAAATTTTGAATTACTCATACTTGCTCAACTGAATCATGTGGAAAACTTCCCGACTCAAGTTTTTTTCCTGCAAACCATTGGCAGGTATAAGATTTTAGCCAAACATACTTTTTTGTGTCCGTGTTATAAGTTGTATCGAGTTTTTTAATGGTCATATCTGGACCGCCCGATTTTAACTTTACGACATCTCCTACCGCGAATTGATTGCTCATGTGATCTCCTTTGTTAAGCATTTCCAATATGGAGCGTTTTAGGATGAATCTCAAGTGGAGGTGTCTACATGCCATTGCCCTTCCCATTTGATTTCAAGAATCCTGATTATGCGCAGGTGTTTGAATGGAGAATGGAGCGGCTACAGCGTATCCGCGCTAACCCTGAAGTGCTGCCGGCGCTGCGAACGTTTTACCGTGATGATCCGGCCCAGTTCATCATTGACTGGGGCATCACCACCGACCCGCGAAACCTCGATTTCGGGCTGCCCGTGTCTATCCCGTTCTTGCTGTTCCCAAAGCAGGAGGAGTGGATTCACTGGATAATGGACCGCCGCGGCAACCATGAAAACGGCATCACCGAGAAAAGCCGCGAAATGGGGCTGAGCTGGACCTCAATCGGTCTGGCCTGTGCGATGTGCCTTTTCAACAAAGAAATGGTGATCGGCTTCGGCTCCCGCAAAGAGGAGTATGTCGACAGCACCGGCGACCCGAAAGCGCTGTTCTGGAAAGCGCGTAAATTCGTGGAGATGCTCCCGGTTGAGTTTCGCGGCGACTGGAACGCAAAGAAGCACGCGCCATACATGCGCGTTGAGTTCCCGACAACCGGCGCTGTTCTGAAGGGTGAGGCCGGCGACAACATAGGGCGCGGTGACCGCACCACACTTTATTTCGTGGATGAGGCAGCGTTCCTGCAGCGTCCCATGCTGATTGAGGCATCGCTGTCGCAGACGACCCGCTGCCGTATCGACCTATCGTCGGTCAACGGTATGGCGAACCCCTTCGCGCAGAAGCGCCACGGCGGCCGCATACCGGTATTCACGTTTCACTGGCGCAGTGATCCGCGCAAAGATGACGAGTGGTACCGGCGCGAGTGCGAGAAAATCGACAACCCTGTGGTGGTAGCTCAGGAACTGGACCTCAACTATGCAGCATCCGCCGAGGGCGTGCTGATCCCCAGCGACTGGGTGCAGGCCGCTATCGATGCGCACATCAAACTGGGCGTTGAGCCCACCGGCAAACGCTTGGGCGCGATGGACGTGGCCGATGAAGGCCGCGATAAAAACGCATTTTCCACGCGTCACGGCTTCCTGCTGGAAAACGTGCGCGAGTGGTCCGGCGTCGGCAGCGACATCTACGGCTCGGTGGAAAAGGTGTTCGGCTACTGTGAAGAGGACCGCCTCGAGGAGTTCCGTTTTGATGAAGATGGCCTCGGCGCCGGTGTTCGCGGCGACGCGCGCGCCATCAACGAACTGCGGAAGGCAGCCCGGCGGCCAATGATTCTGGCAACGCCGTTTCGCGGCAGCGGCGCGGTATTCGATCCGGATGATGAAGCGGTGCGCGGTGACAATGGCCAGGCGGCGCGCCTGAATAAGGATTTCTTCGCTAACGCCAAAGCACAGAGCTGGTGGTACCTGCGCAAGCTGTTCCAGAACACCTACCGCGCCGTAGTTGAGGGCATGGCTTTCAACCCGGACGAAATCATCTCGATCAGCAGCAAAATGGCGAATAAGGACAAGCTCGTGATCGAGCTGTCACAGCCGACCTATTCAATCAACGGAGTGGGCAAAATCATCGTGGATAAGCAGCCGGACGGCACGAAGTCGCCGAACCTGGCTGACTCCGTGATGATTAGCTGCGCGCCAATGAACACCGATCTGGACATCTGGATGCGCCTGTAACGAGGAAACGATGGCACGAAAAAATAGTGGTGGCGCCGCGCGAACTCCTCAGGCGACCGCGGACAGTTACGACAACTTTATGGCGCGCGTGGGTATGCAGCAGCCTAACCAGCATGCGGCATCTACTTACCGCGCCAACTTCACCAGTCGCAACCGGCTGCAGATTGAATGGGCATATCGCTCATCGGCGATCATCGGCTCCGCGGTTGATGCCGTGGCCGACGATATGACCCGCAAGGGCGTGCGCATAACATCGGAAATCGACCCGAAAGCGCGCGGCGTCATCGAGTCATTGTTCGACGAGCTGGAGATCTGGGATCGCCTCAACGACACGATTAAGTGGTCACGCCTGTATGGCGGTGCTGTTGGCTTCATCATGATAGAGGGGCAGGCGCCGTTTACCCCGCTGCGGCTTGAGACCATCGGCGAAGGTAAATTCAAGGGCATTCTGCCGCTCGATCGCTGGATGATTAACCCAAACCTGCAGCGCCGCATTAAAGAAATGGGGCCGAACCTGGGCAAGCCCGAGCGTTACGATGTGGTGACAACGGCCAGCGGGATTCCCGCGTGGAGTATTCACCACAGCCGCCTGATCCGCTTCGATGGTGTCACGCTGCCGTATCAGCAGGCGCAGACAGAAAACGAGTGGGGCATGTCGGTGATTGAGCGCATCTGGGACCGCCTGACAGCGTTCGACAGCGCCACAATGGGCGCCGCGCAGCTGGTATACAAAGCGCACCTGCGAACCTACAAGGTGAAGAAGTTGCGCGAGCTGATCGCTCTCGGTGGCCCGGCATATGAAGCGCTGCTGAAAAACATGGACATGATTCGCCTTTTCCAGAGCAATGAAGGCCTCACGCTCATGGACGGCGAGGATGTTTTTGAAACCCACCAGTATTCATTCGCCGGCCTGGACGACGTGATAAGCCAGTTCGCCGAGCAGATCAGCGGCGCGACCGGCATTCCGCTGGTGCGCCTGTTCGGCCAGTCCCCGAAAGGTTTCTCGACCGGAGATGCGGATCTGGCCAACTACTATGATGGCATCGGCACCCAGCAGGAGCGCCGGCTGCGGCAGCCGCTTCGCAAACTGTTTGACGTGATGTACAGATCGGAGCTTGGCCAGCCGCTGCCGGACGACTTCACGTTCGAGTTTAACCCGCTGTGGCAGATGTCGGACGTTGACCGCTCAACCGTGGCAGTGAATACCGTCACGGCGATCGACACCGCATACCAGTCCGGCCTGATGTCGCGCAAAGCGGCGATGACCGACCTGCGCGAAGCCTCTGACGTCACCGGCATTGGCGCATCAATCACCGATGAGGATATCAAAGATGCCGAAGATGACGCGCCGCCAGGCATCGGAGAGATTGACGACCCGGAACCGGTCAAAGCAGGCGGAGATCCGGTATCAAACGAGCCTACGCAAGATAGCGCGAGCCGTGGGCGACATAGTCGATGGCCGTTACGATGGTTCAAACGATAGCGTTCTGGAAATAATGGATGCGCTGGAGCGATACAGCGACATCATTGATGGCTGGGCCCATCGCGTAGCGACTGATTTTGCGCTGGAGGTGGCCCGGCAGAACGATAAAGAATGGCGGCAGCACAGCCAGTACATCAGCGCTGAACTGCGCCACATCGTTATGAACACGCCGGTTGGCCAGGTGATGCAGAGCATCGTCGCCGAACAGGTGAAGTACATCAAATCGCTTCCTCTCGAGGCAGCCGACCGCATCTACGACATCCAGAACAAGGCGATTGAAGCAGTGGTGGCTGGTGGCCGCGCTGAACCGTTCGCTAAAGAGATAGCAGCATCAGGTGATGTTGCGGCTTCCCGCGCGCGGCTCATAGCGCGCACCGAGATAGGCCGCGCATCTACAGCGCTGACGCAGGCGCGCTCACTGGCGCTGGGCTCGACTGGCTACATCTGGCGCACCGCTGAGGATGGTGATGTGCGCCATTCGCACGCTGAGATGGAAGGTAAGTTCGTCAGCTGGGACAAGCCGCCAACGCTGGATGGGTTAACTGGCCACGCCGGCGCGCTGCCGAATTGCCGCTGTTACTGCGAAGTTGTCATTCCTCATGCCAACGTGGTTCGGTTGCCAACTGGCGACCGCGTGCACCGCGTCATTACCGTAGATGGCAAGCCAGTCAGGGTTGCCGCCATCAAAATCAAACGAGCTGCTTAGGCAGCTTTTTTACGCCTGCAGGTGACCAATGAAATACCTGTTTAACAGCCGCCTGGGCGAAACGCGCTATCGGCTCGGCGATGGCTCGCTGCTATGCAAAGACGTGCCGATCGCCCGCATCGGTTCGCAGCTGTATAGCGCGCTTGACCTGCCAAAGCTTAAACCGGATGCGGACGGCGAAATCGTTGTCGAACGCACCGCGGACGAAGTGTTTAGCGCTGAGACCCTCGCATCGTTTGAAGGGATGACCGTCACCATCCTTCACCCGGAGGATGATGCCGGCAACATCATGTTTGTCGCCCCGGAAAACTGGCGGGAGCTGGCAGTCGGTCACGTTCAGAACGTCCGACGCGGCACTGGCCAGCAATCTGACCTGATGATCGCCGACCTCATTATCAAAGACGAAGAGGCGATCGCATATATCGAAAACGGGCTGCGCGAGGTTTCGTGCGGCTACGACGCCGAGTACGAGCAAACCGCCATCGGCAGGGCAAAGCAGTACCAGATTACCGGAAACCATGTGGCTCTCGTCCCAAATGGCAGGGCCGGATCACGTTGCGCAATTGGAGACAGAAACACGATGGCAACTAACAAAAACAACCTGCTGACCCGCATCAAACGCGCGTGGAAAACAGGTGACACCGACACCATGAATGAGCTGCTCGAGTCGTCCCAGACGGGCGATGAAGGCGGTGATTTGCCGCAGGGCGTCAATCTGAACATCAACCTGGCGCCGCAGCACCCGATGCCGGATAAAGATCCGGAAATGGGTGGCCTCAAGACTGGTGATAACGAAGAACAGATCCCGGCCTGGGCTCAGGCCATTCTGTCGCGCCTCGATAAGCTTGAGGGCAAAACCACCGACAGCGATGATCAGCAGGATAAAAAAGAGCCTACCGGCGACGCCGACGGCGAAGACAAGGAAGAAGAATCGACCCCTACCGGCGATTCGGCTTACCGCGCTGAACTCATCATGCCGGGTATCGACCTCTCGCAGAAGATGAAGCCCACCGCGTTTAAGCGCCATGTTCTGGCCTCAGCTGATCAGGCGCTGGTGCGGCAGATTGTCGGTGACGCTGCAATCAAACAGCTGCCCAAAACGCATATTGAAATGGCGTTTACCGCTGTTTCTGAACTGGCGAAAGGCCGCAATACTCAGGCCAGCCGCACCACCGATGCTGCCAGCAAAACCGGTAGCTCTAACGCTGACCTCAACGAGCAAAACAAAGCCTTCTGGTCTAAACGCTAAGGAAAATCCATGAGCAACTCAATTCTTTACCGGATGCCGGTTGGCATCGCCGGTGCTATTTCGCGCCCTCAGGATCTGACCGTCGAGCCGGTGATCATTAACGCTTCCAACGCGTTCACTGCTTATGGCCTGGCGGGCAAGTTTGTAAATGGTCTGTTTGTGCCGCTGGCTGATGGTGACACAGCTGCGGTGATTCAGGGCATCTACGTGCGTCCGTACCCAACCACTTCAACCCCGGATCTGGTCCGCCAGGTTGGCGCAGACAAAAATTTCCCGGGCGATGCGCTCAAACGCGGCTACATGACCGTGAGCGTCGGTTCTGATGCTACTGGCATCACCAAAGGCGCGCCGGTGTATGTCGTGGTGAGCGTCGACTCGACCATTGATGTGCCGCTGGGTGGTTTTTACGCCACCGAAGTCAGTGGCAAAACGGTTGTGCTGCCGAACGCGCAGTTCACCGGTGCGGGCGATGCCGACGGCAACGCTGAAATTTCCTACAAGATTTAAGGATCGAAAATGCAGACTTTTGACCAACGCACCGTTGATTCTACAGGTGCTTTCCTGGTTGGCGAGCTCGAGCGTCTCGACCAGACGCTGAACGCGCCGCTGGTAAGCTACACCTGGACCCGCGACATTCAGCTGCGCGAAGACGTGTCGATCGCCGATGACATTTCCAGCTGGACAAATACCAGCTTCGCCGCCGCCGGCTCCGGAGCTAACCCGAACGGTAAAAACTGGGTGGGCAAGGACTCCACGGCGATCGCAGGCGTGAACGTCAACATTGATAAAGCCGGTAATCCGCTGAACCTCTGGGGCATGGAGCTGGGCTGGACCGTTATTGAGCTGCAGGCAGCTCAGCAGGTTGGCCGGCCTATCGACACCCAGAAGTATGAAGGCATGCAGCTGAAATGGCAGATGGACAACGATGAGCAGGTTTACATCGGTGACAGCGCGCTGAATCTGAAAGGCCTTCTGAACCTGACCGGTGTCGCGCCAAATAACGCGCCGAATACCTGGGCGGCATCCACCAATGATGAAATTCTGGACAGCGTCAACTCAATTCTGACCGACGCGTGGAAAGCCTCGGCCTATTCGGTGGTTCCTACTGAACTTCGCGTACCACCAGAGCAGTATGCGCTGCTGGCGAGCCGGAAAGTCTCTGAAGCGGGCAACATGTCGCTGCTGACCTATCTGTCTACCAACACCATTGCGTTCCACAACAACGGCATGCCGCTGGAGATCAAAGCCATCAAATGGCTGAAAGGGCGAGGTGTTTCCGGGAAAGACCGCATGCTTGCGTACACCAACGATAAAAAGTACGTCCGTTATCCGCTGGTGGCGCTGCGCAGTATCCCGATCCAGTATCGCGGCCTGTATCAGTTGGTAACTTATTACGGCAAGCTCGGTGCTGTTGAGCCGGTTTACCGTGAAACCATTGCCTACACCGACGGCATTTAACCTTCACACAGCCCCGCAAGGGGCTTAGCAGGAGCCTGAAATGGCAAAGAAAACACAGGTAGAAATTCTGATACACACGCCGTTTACCTTTACCAGCGGTAAAGGGGAAAAAACGCCATTCCCGGCCGGGCGCCATACCGTTGACAAAGACGTCGCAGACCATTGGTTTGTAGTGGCGCACTCTGACCAGACCGGCAACGCGACAACGAGCGGCAGCGATGAAGAGCTGCTGGCGCAGATCGACAGCCTGAAAACTCAGCTGGCGGACCAGGTAAAATTGAACGGCGATCAGGCCGAATCAATCGCAGCCAAAGATAAGGAACTGGAATTGTTAAAAGAAGAGCTGGAAAAGCTGAAAGCCGCTGGAGCAGGAGCCGATGCCAAAAAATGAGTCACTTCCAACCATAGCCGATTTTCGCGCCGCCTTTCCGCAGTTCGCTGACGCCACCAAATATCCCGATCCTCAAGTCGAATTTCGCCTGAACCTGGCTGACATAATGTTGAGCGAGAAGGTCACCGGCAAAAAGATGTTCCCGTATTTAGTCGAGCTTTTCGTGGCGCACTACATGGCGCTATGGCTGGCTGACAGCAATGCGGCAGCGGTCGGTGGTGCTGGTGGCTCAACCAACGGTGTGCAGGCGTCGAAGTCGGTGGATAAGGTCAGCGTGAGCTATGACACCGGCGCCACGCTTAATCCGGATGCCGGTTTCTGGAACAACACGCGCTACGGCGCTGAGTTCTGGCAACTCATCATCATGTTTGGTGCCGGAGGTCGTCAGTTGTGAAATCAGGTCTCACCATTCGCAGCGATAACGCTGCAGCTGTTCTGGCCTCACTTAAAGCCATTGCGGACAAAGATGTGCTGGTGGGGATCCCCGAGGACAGAAGCGAGCGTGATGATGTTCCGTTCGGTAATGCCGGTATCGGCTACATCAACGAAAACGGCTCTCCCGCGCAGAACATCCCCGCGCGCCCGCACCTCGTTCCCGGTGTGCGGTCAGTTCAGGATCAAACGGTGCCGCACCTCCGCGCTGCTGCTCAGGCAGCGATGAGCGGTAATGCCGCTGCTGCTGATCTGGAACTGAACCGCGCCGGCGCGCTGGCGGCGAATGGTGTGAAGCGGTACATGACCATCACAGCATTTACGCCCCTCGCTGAACGCACCATTGATGCACGCATTGCCAGGGGGCGAACCGGTGACAAGCCGCTGATTGACACCGGCCAGTACCGGCGCGCCATTACTTATGTCGTGAGGAACAAAAATGCCAACTCTTGATGTTAGCGATGTGCTTCTCTCGCCTGAATTCCTCGACACCGAACTCTGGTACCGCCGGAGCGTTCAGTCAGTCGATAGCGACGGCTTTCCCGTTAACGATGAAACGCGCCAGCAGTTCGGCGGCGTTGTTACGGTAGACCGCTCACTTGAGGCAAAACGCATGGAATCGGGGCAGGTAATCGCGGGTGCAATCCTGGTAATCACACAAACGCGGCTGATTAGCGGGAAAACTGCGCTTGACGCTGACATCGTAGAATACGCCGGCGCGGATTATCGCGTGACGTTTGTTGATCCTTATCCCCGATATGGTGCGGGCTTTGTTCAGGCTCACTGTGAACTGCAGCCATTCGATGGTGGCGCTAATGAGCAATGACAGCACGCAACCTGGTTATCTGACGCCTCTTAGCGCACCGCAGGCTTACGACGAAACGCTCGAGCGCGTCCTCAGTCGATGGGTGAAAGCTCTGTCTGGTTTACCGGACAGTATGGTCCGTCCTCGCTGGACGCCGGTACAGGCAGCAATCCCCGCGCAAAACGTTGACTGGTGCGGATTCGGCATCATCGGCTTTACCTCTGATGCCTCGCCAGCGTTTGTACTGCAAACCGATGACGATACCGAGATGTGGCGCCATGAGATCGTGGAATGTATGGCCTCATTTTATGGTCCGTCAGGCCAGCAAATCGCCGCGCTGTTTCGCGACGGTATGCAGTTACCGCAGAACAATGACGAGCTGAACAGGTTCGAACTCTCCTTTTTCGATGTGAGCCAGGTGACGCCTTTCCCTGAATTAATCAATAACCAGTGGGTGCGCCGCTACGACGTAACCGTCCGTTTGCGCCGCAAAGTGATCCGCAAGTACGGCATCAAATCCATCCTCGACGGCAACGTCAGCATCTCAACCGGAGAATAATCATGGCGAAAGGTTTGCCATTAAGTCGTGTCACAAACGTGACGATGACTCTCTCTGCTCGTGCAGCACAAGGCCGAAACTTCGGCTCTATGCTGATTCTGGGCACTTCAACAGTCATTCCGATCAGTGAACGCATGCGCGCCTATTCAAGCGCTGATGACATCGGGGATGATTTTGGCATCGACAGCGAAGAGTATCGGGCTGCGGTCATCTGGTTTTCACAGTCTCCGCAGCCGACAGTGATTTACGTTGGTCGCTGGGCTAAAACGCTTACCAGTTCAGAATCGGTCAGCACTGAAAGCCTGCTGCAGGCCGTAAATGCCATTATGGACTTTAACAGCTGGTATGGTCTGCACCTGGCTGTAGATGAGGCCGATTACCCGACAGACGCTGAACTGATTAATGTGGCCGCTGCGATTGAATCATCGACGGTTTCCCGTATCTTCGGCATCACAACTGCAGATCCGGAAACGCTGGTGGCCGCAACCACGACCGACCTGTCATCAAAACTGAAGGCAGCCAAGTACAGCCGCACCTTTATCCAGTATTCGACCAGCAGCCACTATGCTGCGCTTTCTGCGTTTGGTCGTGCGTTTACTGTCGATTTCACCGGCAGCAACACCACGATCACGCTGAAATTCAAGGTTGAGCCAGGTGTGACCTACGAAACCCTGGGCACCTCCCAGGCGGATGCTCTGGAAGCCAAAAACGCCAACGTTTACGTCTACTACGAGAACGATACGGCGATTCTGGAGCAGGGCGTTATGTGCAACGGCGATTTCTTCGACGAGCGCCACGGCCTCGACTGGCTGCAGAACGCAGTGCAGACAGCGGACTTCAACACGCTATACACCAGCACCACCAAAATTCCCCAAACCGATGCCGGTACCACGACACGTATCGCCAACGTTGAGCTGGTGCTGGATAAGGCTGTGGGTAATGGTCTGTTCGCGCCGGGCAAGTGGACTGGCGGTCCGTTCGGCCAGTTGAACACTGGCGACACGCTGACCAAAGGGTATTACATCTGGGCCGATACCGTTGATAACCAGCTGCAGACCGACCGTGAGGCGCGTAAAGGTATCCCGATTCAGGTGGCAGGAAAACTGGCCGGCGCCGTCCATTATGGTTCCGTGGCTATCACGGTAGTTCGTTAAGGAGCACTGAATGTCTACTTATTCCTTTATGGACGTGTCCGCTTCTTTTACGGGGCCGACCGGAAACATTGATCTCGGTTATGGCTCCGCGAACTCCGAAGAGGGGATCGTTGTGGCCATGGGCGAGGCTAAAAACACTATGACCACCGGGGCAGATGGCGAGTTTATGCACAGCCTTCATGCAGGTAAAAGCGGAACAATCACCGTAAACCTGCTGAAGACCTCGCCGACTAATAAAAAGCTTTCGCTGATGTACAACGCGCAAAGCCTGTCGTCTGCACTGTGGGGCAATAATGTCATCGTTATTCGCAACAAGGCTTCCGGCGACATCACGACCGCGCGCGGTGTGGCGTTTCAAAAGCAGCCCGATCATACCAACGCCAAAGTTGGCAACACGGTGGCATGGGTGTTCGACTGCGGCAAAATCGACCAGGTGCTGGGGGAGTTTTAAGTTATGGATTTTGAAATCAAAGGGGTTACTTACCGCACCGGTAAGCTGAGCGTTTTTGACCAGCTGAAGGTCACCCGCAAGCTGCTGCCGGTTCTCGCCGGCATCCTGCCTGACATTCAGAGTATCAAATCTGCTGCAGCGCCAAAGGTTGATGGCAACTCTGATTCTCTTGCTGTTTATGGCGTAATGGAAAAGGCCCTGCCGAAAATTGCGGAAAAACTGGCTGACATGACCGAAGACGATACCAACGCGATCATCCTCCCTTGCCTGTCAGTGATTGCCCGTAAAAATGGCAGCGCATGGGTGCCGGTCATGAACAGCAATCAGCTGATGTTCGACGATATTAACCTGATGGACATGCTGCAGATGGTAGGCCGCGTGGTGGGTGACAACCTGGGAAATTTTTTGCCCGCAGCCCCCGCCAGCGGGACGCCGCCCCCTCCAGCGGACTGACGCTCGACTCCCTTCCTGATGGCGAAGATTATCTGAGGCGCCCGGTTGAGGCCGGGTATATCACGTATGACAAGCTTCTGGACGGCACGGTTGACCTTGCGGACGTAGCCAGAATGAACGACTGGCTTGATATCAAAGAAGATAACGATGCGCGGATCCGCCGCTGGCAACAGGACAACCAATGAACGCAGAAACCATTAAAGATTTCCTCGTCTCGCTGGGCTTCCAGGTTGACGATGCCGGCGCACGCAAGTTTGATGCGGTTGTCGCCGGCACCACCGCCAAAGTTGTACAGCTCGGTACCGCTGTGGAAGCGGCCGCGCTATCCGTGCTGGCCTACACAGCCAAAATTGCCAGCGGCCTTGACCAGCTTTACTGGTCGTCTCAGCGCACTGGCGCAACGGCGGCAGGTATTCAGGCGATCGGTTATGCTGCAGCGCAGGCGGGCTCAAGTGCAGAAGCCGCGCGCGGTTCGCTGGAGAGTCTTGCGCGCTTCATGCGAAGCAGTCCCGGCGCGGAAGGTTTTCTAAACCGACTGAGGGTGCAGACGCGAGACGCAAAAGGCAACATGCTGGATATGGCGTCGATTTTCACTGGTGTAGGTGACAAGCTGAACCAGATGCCCTATTACCGCGCGAATCAGTATGCGCAGCTGCTGGGCATTGATGAAAACACGCTGATGGCAATGCGTCGCGGGCTCGGTCAGTTCAGCGGCCAGTATACGCAGATGGCGAAGGCTATCGGCTTTAATGCGGATCAGGCCGCTGCCAGCTCTAACCGTTTCATGACGTCGCTGCGCACATTCGGCCAGATGGCTGGCATGGCGCGCGATAAAATCGGTTCAAACCTCGCCGAAGGCTTATCCGGCTCAATCGATACGCTGCGCAAGCAGATAGTCGACAACTTCCCCAAAATAGAAGGGGTGATCACCAGCGGCGTTAAAGGGCTTCTCTGGCTTGCGGAAGTCATCGGCAGGGTTGTTTACCGGCTGATTCAGGCCGGCGCTGACATTATGGATTGGTGGGCATCGCTGGATAAGTCCACGCAGCGGCTGATCGAGACATTCGGCGCATTGGTTCTCGCCTGGCGCGTGCTGAACAGCGCGTTTCTGATGTCTCCGATTGGCATGATAACTGCTCTTGGCCTTGCCATCATCGCGCTGTATGACGACTACAAAACGTGGAAAGAGGGCGGCAAGTCCCTCATCGACTGGAAGAAGTGGGAGCCGGAAATTACCGGCGCCATTAAGGCGATTGATGAACTGAAAGCCCGCATTTTTGCGCTGTTCGATATTGACCCTAAGACGTGGACTGCAAAGTGGGACCTGAGCAATCTGACGCAAAACCTCGGCAGCCTTGCCCGGATGCTGGACGGCATCGCCCGGCTGATGAGCGCTATACGGGATGGGCGGTGGAGTGATGCTTATGCTGTAGGTCGTGAGCTGCTCCAGCAGGGCAGTAATTCAGATGCGCTGCCGCAGGTATCTGATAGCGCCAATGGTGCGGCTGACTGGATAAAGTCGAAAACAGGCTTTGATCCGCGCAGCATTGGAGAGTGGACGCGGAATAAGTTTTTCAAGCGTCCAGAGCCCTCCCAAAATGGCGCGGCTCTGCTGGGTTGGCTTGCGCCAACGCTTAATAATCTTGAGCAGATGTATCGGCTGCCTGAAGGTCTGCTGCGCAGTGTGGCTATCGCCGAATCTTCTGGTGATCCGAATGCTATGTCAGGCGCTGGCGCTCAGGGGCTGTTTCAGCTGATGCCGGGAACGGCTAAAGATCTGGGGCTGCGTGGCAATGAATCGTTCGACCCGGTGAAATCCGCCGGCGCTGCAGCCAAATATCTCAGTCAGCTTCTGAAGGCTAACGGCGGTGACCTGAGCAAAGCCCTTGCCTCTTACAACTGGGGCATAGGCAATGTCCAGAAGCACGGTATGGCATTAATGCCCGAGGAAACGCGCAATTACATTCCGCGGGTTCTGAGCAATATGCCGTCGGCTGGTGGCGCGCAGATCAGCCAGGAAACCAACATCAACATTTACGGCGTAAGCGACCCGGGCCAGGCTGGCAAGGCAGTTGCTGACCAGCAAACCTCGGTCAATTCACGCTTCAGCCAGGCGATGTCTACAGGGCCCCGATAATGGATATTCTATCAACGCTATTTTCCCTGCAAAGTCGCAGGATAGGGATGATAGTGCCTGACGTGGTGATCACCGAAAAGCACAGCGACACGCTGGAAATCACCGAGCATCCGGTGGAAGACAAAGCGCCGGTTGCTGACCACGCTTTCCGGCGCCCTTCGGATTTAGTGATGGAAGTTGGTTTCGCTGGCGGCGGCTCGCTGCTCGATTTACTGGATGCATCATCAATCGGGCTTAGTCTTGGGCTGAGTCCGAAAGAGGTCTATCAGGAACTTATCGACCTGCAGCGCAGCCGCGTGCCGTTCAGCGTCACGACCGGCAAGCGCATTTACAGCAATATGCTGATCCGCGTGCTGGATGTAACTACCGACAAAGCCACTGAGAACGTACTGGCGGCCACGCTCACGCTGCGTGAGGTGCTGATCACCTCAACCCAGAGCATTTCTGTGGCTGACAAGGCAGACATGTCGCAGGGCGTCAGCACTTCTGCCGTGCAGAACGCCGGCGTTAAATCCACGGTACCGCAAAACGAATCAATTCTTTCCAGGGTATCAAACCTGTTTTAGGGGGAATAATGCAGGCTAACGAGATACCGCTGTCGCCAGATAATCAGCAATTCACCACCGCGATTAACGGCGTTAATTACTCCATTCTGACGCTATGGCGGGATGACGCTGGCTGGATTATCGACTTGCTGGACAGCAGCGGGAAAGCCATCGTAACGGGCACCCCGCTGGTGACCGGCGCGAATCTGCTGGCGCAGTTCGCCTACCTCAATCTCGCCTTTGGTCTGGCGGTGGTATGCGATGACCCGGCGCAGGATTATCCGACCAAAACTGACCTGGGAATTCGCAGCCACCTGCTGGCGGTAACGGAGTAAGCATGTCACAGAACTGGATGCGCCACTTTGAGCTGCAGATCCTCTCAGAAAACGGGAAGGGCATCAGCCTGAGTGACTTCAAGGTGGTGTTTAACATCGCCTGGACAGATACGCGCTGGCCGCGTGTTGCGATGGTGCGGATCTACAATCTTTCGAAGGATACGGCTTCGCGCATTCTGGGGCAGGAGTTCGCGAAGATAAAAATCATCGCGGGGTACGATGGCATCGCGCAGCCAGTTGATGCCAGTCAGGTTGGCGTTGTAAAAAACATCAATGCCGCCGAAGTTGGCCAGTCAAACGGCACAAATTTCGGTGAGATATTCAGCGGCGACATTCGCTTCACTATTACCGGGCGCGATAACCCCACTGATACGTGGGTGCTGATTCAGGCCATTGATGGGCACCAGGCGTTTATGAATGCCAGCGTGACCAAAACCCTGTCCGCCGGCTACACGGTTGCTGACGTGCACGCGGCTGCAATGGACAGTTTCAACCCATACGGCGTAACGCAGGGGATCACCGGCGATATGCCGGCCACAATATTCCCGCGCGGGCGCGTCATTTATCAATCATCCCGCGACATCATGGATAATGTGGCTGCGCAGTGCGGCGCAACGTGGCAGCTGGTCGCCGGTCAGGCGCAGATGGTGCCAACTGATAAGTATGTGCAGAACGCCATTGTGCTTAACAGCGATACCGGCTTGATCGGCATGCCGCAGCAGACGATGGGCGGCGGGGTGAACGTGCGGTGCCTGATAAACCCGAATATTCAGCTCAAAGGGCTGGTGCAGATCGACCAGGCGTCAGTGTACCGTGCCAGCCTGTCAGCCGATGAGGTGAAGTCGCTTCCCAGCCGGGCCGGCGAAACCAATACAAACGGCAATCTCTCGGTCAACGGAACACTGCAACAGCCCGCAAGTATTGCGGCTGACGGCGTGTATATCGTATCGGCTATAGATTATACTGGCGACACCAGAGGTCAGCCGTGGTACATGGATTTGATGTGTATTGCACGTGGCTCGGCAGACCTCCAAACGAACTCTTCGCTGAACAGGACATACTGATGCGCTGGATTCTCATGTTTGCTTTGTTCGCTGCTGGCTCAGCCTTAGCAGACTCACAATGTGGACCATTTAAGCTTGGCACAAGTGACGCTAATGATGGTTGGGCACGCATCAATGGGGTTAAGCCAGAAAGTCAGAAATTCACTTTCTTAAAGGCCGACGGCGATTATGAAAACGTGAAAATGCAGTGGCTGGTGCAACGCAGCGATGCACCCGGCTGGTTTGGCATGGATTACGTTAAGCGTAATGGAAAGGCCATCCTGAACGTCGAGGCGATTCGCAGCAACATGGATCAGCCGCGAGTGTTTGGCACTTTTGACTGCGTGAGGATAAAATAGTTCTGGTAGAATAGCTTTAACTCAAGCCTAATGCGGTGTGACCATGGAAGCTCAAAATAAAATTCTATTTGCCTATCCTGTGGCTTACAAGGATGAAATGACAAGAGAGGAAATGTGCATTCCATCTCCTTTTTTTTCAGGGTTTGAACTTAATTCAATGAATTCAATAGCAATAACCGTTGGATTTAGTATTGTTTTTGGTCCAAAGAGCTATATGTTAATCAACCTATACAAGGTTGGTGATAGTGATGAGCCGGGCCCCGTTTACGATAATGGTCATGTAAGGCATCTGAGAGCATCCATTTATCATGATGATATGGGCGTTTTTCTATCAAGCTATCACATGCATGATTTTGAAGTAAAAAACACAGGCTTTTATGAGATTAGAGTCCAACTACTTCGTGCGGATGAATCTGGCCAGCCCTCGGAAGAGATTTTAGATGAACTTAAAACACAGTTTTTTGTGCATGTCAGGGATAAAAAATGAAACATTCGCATCTAAGTGCTGTTCCATCTAATCGACACTTGATAGGGTATTGGGATTCAGAACCCCTCCAAGACGGAAAAGGTGGAGGAGGAAACGGGGGAGGCGATGACATGCTTGAAAAACGAGTAAAGCAGCTTGAGGATGATGTCGCTGCAATGCGAACTGATATCGCTGTCATGAAATCGAATTATGCCACCAAAGAAGATATTGCTTCAGTTCGAATCGAGGTACATCAGTCAATTTCAGCACAAACTAAATGGCTGGCAGCTACCATGATTGCTATTGCCGGTGCATCAATGGCTATTGCTAAATTGATTTTCTGAAATTAAGCACTTCATTTTTACTAACCCGCTACGGCGGGTTTTTTATTGGAGATAAAATATGTCAGCAGGTTACCCACCAATTAGCGGCAGAATTAGCCAGTGTTGCACCTGCCACGGATGTAGCCATACCTTTGGTGGTGGCTGCCTCGGCGTCAAGTATGGTGGCGGAATTAATCAGAGCTCCCCAATCGACATCGTTGCGCTGCGTCTCGCGGTTAAGAACCTCAACAAAACGCTCGAAATCGTTATCGAGACATTTGGACCACTCAGCGACTCGGGCATGATCGGCGGCTGGAGTATTGAATCCCCAGTGGAGCGGGTGAAGTAGGAATCGTGAGCCAGGATTGGCTCGACGCTCTGACCCTGCCATGAAAATGACGTTTGCTACTGACTCAACGTTACTTATGTTGTGAGTCGCGATTGGGATGCTTAGTGATTTTAAAAAGTGATAAGCCGTAAATCCTGAAATTAAATCTCCTCCACCGCTTGAAATGTGTATTTGCAGCGATGTTGCCCCATTACCTATAGCCTGCAGGCAACCTTGCTGAAAAAATGAAACTGTCTGAACTGTAACTGGGCATAAAAAATGAACTGTGTGCAGCATATCTTTATCCTTAAGAACATTCCGAATAGGTAACATAAGTCGAAATATAGGGATTTGTAATCCTGACAAATGATCAGTAACCCGCATCGGCGGGTTTTTTATTGCCTGGAGAAAACATGTCGGTATCACCACAATCGCTGGCCGGCGGTGAACAGCAGGCTATGAAGGTGCTGTCAGACACCATCTTCTCCATGTTGCGCGTTTCGCTGCCCGGCATAATCGAATCCTACGACCCGATCGCTAATACGTGCACTGTTGTGCCTGCGTTGAAAGGTGCGAAGCCGGATGAGGAAGGAAATTTAATATCTGAAACCTTGCCATTGTTGGTAGATGTTCCCGTGGTGTTTCCTCGGGGTGGTGGGTGCTCCATCACGTTCCCGGTTAAGGCGGGCGACGAGTGCCTGGTTGTTTTCTCCGACCGCTGTATAGATTTCTGGTGGCAGAGCGGAGGAGTGCAGGAGCCGGTTGACCCACGTCAGCATGACTTATCTGATGCCTTTGCTTTCGTTGGCCCGATGTCACAGCCGAACGTGATCAGCAATATCAGCAGCACCACGCTGCAGATGCGTACCGATGATGGTGCTGCATACATTGAGCTCGATCCAAACAGCCATGCGATCAACCTGGTGGCACCAGGCGGAGTGAACGTTACTACGCCACTGGCAAAATTCAGCCAGGCGGTGACCATCTCTGGCCTACTGACCTGGGCTGGCGGCATGGTGGGAAGTATTGCCTCGGGCACCGCGGCGAAGATTACCGGCGCTATCCAGTTCCTCGGCACGCTTACATCCAACGGCAAAGACATCAGCGACCAGCACACGCATAACGGCGTCCAGACTGGCAGCGGAAACTCTGGCAAGGTGAACTAATGCGGTACAGACGAGAAGATGATGATGGTGATTACACTTTCGGACAGGGTGATGATACCTGGCTAATTAACTCACCTGAAGCAGTTGCGCAGGCGGTTAAAACACGATTTCTGCTCTGGTATGGGCAATGGTTTCTCGATACCACTACGGGGACGCCGTGGATTCAGTCGGTGCTTGGCAAGCAAAAACCTGAGACATATAACCTCGCCATTCGCCAGCGCATCCTTGAGACGCAGGGCGTCAATTCCATCCTGGCTTTCAATACCGATCTGAATACCACCACTCGCCGCGTAATTTTTAGCGCGACGATCGACACTATCTACGGAACGACGACCGTTACAAGCGAGGCATAATGGCTCTTGATCTCGACACGCTGGGGCTCTCCGCTACGGTGAACGCCTCAGGGATTAGTGCGCCTGATTACCAGATGATACTCTCCACCATCACCAGCTACTTCCAGCAGATTTACGGCACCGACGCATATCTTGACCCGGACAGCAAAGACGGCCAGATGGTGGCTCTGGTGGCGCTGGCAATCAACGATGCTAACAACACTGCAGTTCAGGTATACAACTCGTTTTCTCCCTCAACTGCTATGTCTGATGCCCTTACGCGCAACGTGAAAATTAATGGTATTGCGCGCAAAGAGGCCACCAACTCCACTGTTGACCTGACGCTAACCGGTACAGCCGGCACAACCATCACGAACGGCTCGGTGAAAGACGCCAACGGTATCATCTGGGACCTTCCAGCGAGCGTCACAATCGACACTGGCGGTTCAGTCATTGCCACGGCTACCTGTGCCAGTTCCGGTGCTGTCGCCGCAGTGATTGGCTCTGTGAACCAAATCAACACGCCAACACGCGGCTGGGCATCAGTCACTAACGCCAGCGCGGCCACTGTTGGTACCGCTGTTGAAAAGGATTCAGATCTGCGCATCCGTCAGGGTCAGAGCGTGGCGCTGCCATCACTGACCCCCTTCGATGCAGTAGATGGCGCGCTGGCGAACGTTGATGGCGTGACGCGGCACAAGCTGTATGAGAACGATACCGGCGCGGTTGATTCAAATGGACTGCCGGCACACTCTATCTCTGCGGTCGTCGACGGCGGTGATGCGACGGTCATTGCACAGACAATACGCGGTAAGAAGGGGCAGGGCGTCTCCACCTACGGCACCACATCAGTTACGGTAGCCGACACTTACGGTAATCCACACATAATCAGCTTCTACCGCTCAACCGATGTGCCGATTTATATCGCGTTGTCGCTGAATGTTTTCACTGGCTACACAACGCAGATTGGCGAGCAGATCAAGCAGGCGATCGCTGACTACATCAACAGCCTACTGATTGGTGATGACGTGCTTCTGAGTCGCGTTTACTCACCGGCCAACCTCGGTGTTGTCAGCGGAGGTAATGCGAAGTATTACGACATTTCGTCGCTGCAGATTGGCAAAAGCTCGGGTGCTGTGGCGGCGGCCAACGTCGATATTGCTTTCAACGAATCAGCATCCTGCAGTACCGCCAACATAGCGCTGACGGTGACCTCATGAGCAAATATACCGAACTGATCACCAACTATCACGCTGATAAACCCCGGTTCGTCGCACATGTTGACCTCTCAACTCGGCCACTTACAGATGCTTCAACTGCGCTTCAGGGGCTGGTTACTGCATTTGACATCGACAGCGCCGTTGGTGCGCAACTGGATATTCTCGGAGAGTGGATCGGGCGAACGCGCATCGTCAGACAGCCTATCAGCGGCGTCTATTTCTCGTTTGATACGGACGGCCTCGGCTGGGATCAGGGCATATGGCAAGGGCCGTATGACCCTGATGCTGGTTATACCAGCCTTAGCGATGACACATACCGCATCGTGCTGAAGGCGAAAATAGCGATCAACAACTGGAACGGGCAAAACGATACGCTGCCGCCAATCCTTGAGGCCGCACTGGAAGGTTCAGGCCTGAAAATGCAGATTGTCGATAACCAGGACATGACCATCTCTGTGTGGGTGTTTCCGGAAGAAGACATCAGCCAGGTCTCGCTGGAACTCATCGCTGCCATTCGGCAGGGATATCTCACCGTTAAAGCTGCCGGCGTCTGGGCTGGCGACATTCAGACACCTTCAATTGAAACCCCATCTGTCGGTAACCGTTTTTTTGGCTTCGACATGGACAACGAATACATCGCCGGATTTGATGATGGCGCTTGGGAGAAAACACTGTAATGGCTACTAATAACTTCAAGGCCTTTGGCATTGGTGCAGGCGCTAACGTGACCAGTCAGGCTGATTATGAGGCGCTGGCCGCGTTGCTGACCGGATTTCAGTCGGGCAAGGCATCATCTGCACAGATCAACAAAGCATTGCGGCAAAGTACGGTGATGGCGTATGTCCTTGCACAATTCATCTCAGATTCAGCCAGCGTTGATGTGTTGGATAATGGAAACCCGGCAACCATTTTGGCAAACCTCAAAGGAAGTATGACTGCGCTGACTCCGGGCCGATTACTTAATGTTAGGGTTTTCTCAGCATCAACCCCTTACATAAAAACTCCAGGCACAAGAAAAACCAGATGGCGTGTAATTGGTGCTGGCGGTGGCGGTGGTGGAGCAGCTGCAACCGGATCAGGCCAGTTTTCCGCAGGGGGTGGTGGGCTTGCTGGTTCTTATGCTGAGACGCCGCTTATTGACCCTCCTGCTGACAACACGGCTATTACAGTCGGGGCCAAAGGCAAAGGCGGTGCTGCAGGCGCAAATACTGGAACAGCCGGCGGGGCAACATCTGTTGGAAGCATAATCAGTGCGCCAGGCGGAGGTGGGGGAGTAGGTGGTGCTGCATCAGCTTATAGCAACATTGTTGCTCAGATAGGAAGCCCCACAAATGCACCTTCCGGAAGTGTATTGTTTTATTCCCGCGGCGCTCCGGCGGCAAGTGTTACAGGCTTTTCAACCGGGCTGATCAAAGGTGGAGATGGTGGTGCATCGTTCTTTGGAATCGGTGGCGCAGGTGGGCAGAGCGTGACATCGTCATCTCCCTCACCCGCAATGAATTATGGCTCTGGTGGTGGTGGTGCTGCGCTGGGGCAGAACGGCTCTGCAGTCGCCGGCGCTGATGGAGCAGATGGATTAGTTATTGTTGAGGAATATGCATAATGGCTGCGTACGCAATTGTTGACCAAAATGGAAACGTCATCAACACGGTAGTATGGGATGGCGAAAATGACTGGGTGCCACCAGAGGGAACCACTGTAATAGCTGCAGGTGATAGTGGTGCTGGTATTGGCTGGACTTACAAAGATGGTGTTTTCACGCCACCACCTGCACCAGAGGTACCTAAAGAAGACCTTGTGGCACAGGCAGAGCAGCAAAAGGCTAATCTCATGTCGGAAGGCAGCCAGACGATTTCAATCCTTCAGGATGCGGTCGATCTGGGCATGGCAACGGATGATGAGAAAACGCAACTGACCGCATGGAAAAAGTATCGGGTGCTTTTGAATCGCGTGGACACCTCAAGAGCCCCAGATATTACATGGCCCTCAAAACCAGAGTAAAAAAGCCCCGGCGACGGGGCATGGGTAGTCCGCGCCCATCTCAGGTAGGCTACGGGGTGGGTAATTTCAGGGTAGATCGTCACGAGAAATGGAGCCAAGCGGCAGGCGAAAAAAAGCCCGAACGGATATTCGGGCGGCATCAGTTCCGAGCCAAACATCCCTGGTATTGGCATTGTCTCGTCGAGCGGCTAAATCCAGCCATACCTGGCTGAAAAACAAGGGTAATCTACTCTCGAACGCAGCAGCATTGCTGTGTTACCCATTCATCATAGTCTGTGGGGAAAAGCGTAACGTTAAGATTGCGTAAATTCCTGAATAATTTTTGGCCTTATGGCTTTGGCGGCCAATAGCACTAAAAATAAATCTCTTTACCCACCAAAGGCTTTACAAAAACCCCAACCGCAGCGGCTTGATCAGTTCTACCGATCGATATTACTGTTTATCCATACAGTATTTATCACGGAGGTAAATGACCATGCCACGCGACTACGAAATCATGATTGCTTTTCGGCAGGCGGTGAAACGCGACGCTGCCGGCCGCTACACCATCAGCACACTCGACTTCATCAGGGAACTTGACCGCATGAACTGGCATTACACGCTGCGGGCGGCCAATAAGTGGATCGAGATGCACACCACGACGTTCCGCGACATCACCAAAACAGACGGTGAAGAGCGTCTGTTTCAGGTTTTCAATCCGAATGGCGGTGTGTGATGTTTGCCCTGGTCGATGTGAACTCGTTCTATGCGAGTTGCGAAACGGTATTCAGGCCCGATTTGCGGGGAAAGCCGGTAGTGGTGCTGAGCAACAACGACGGTTGTGTCATTGCCCGTTCTGCAGAGGCCAAAGCGCTGCAAATACCCATGGGCGCTCCGTACTTCAAGCTGAAGGATGAATTCCGCCGGCACAAGGTGCAGGTGTTCAGCTCCAACTACGCGCTCTACGCCGACATGAGCAACCGCGTGATGAGCACGCTGGAGAGCATGGCGCCGGCCGTGGAAATCTACTCAATCGACGAGGCGTTTATGTGCCTGGACGGCATGCAGCGCAATCACCCGCTTGAGGACTTTGGACGTGCTGTCCGGGCGCGCGTTAAGCAGGAAACGCACCTGACCGTAGGCGTAGGGATAGCGCAGACCAAGACGCTCGCCAAACTGGCTAACCATGCCGCCAAGAAGTGGACGAAGACCTGCGGCGTGCTGGACCTGTCGAACATCGACCGTCAGCGCAAGCTAATGGCGCTGGTTCCGGTTGAGGATGTATGGGGCGTCGGCCGGCGCATCAGCAAGAAGCTAAACGCCATGGGCATCATGACCGCGAAAGACCTGTCAGAGCAAAGCACATACACCATCCGCAAACACTTCAACGTTGTGCTGGAGCGAACCGTCAGAGAACTGCGCGGGGAGCCATGCCTGCAACTGGAAGAGTTTGCCCCCACCAAACAGCAGATTGTCTGTTCCCGCTCGTTCGGCTCCAGGATAACCAAATACGACGACATGCGCGAAGCCATATGCACCTTCGCCGCGCGAGCCGCGGGTAAGCTGCGTGGAGAGCGCCAGTATTGCACACAGATAGCCGTGTTCGTCCGGACCAGCCCTCACGCCGTGGGCGAGGTTTTCTATGGCAACCAGTCTACCGGCAAGGTGCTCACGCCAACCAACGACACGCGCGACATCATCCGGGTAGCCATTGAAGCGCTCGATCGCATCTGGCTTGAAGGACACCGCTACATGAAAGCTGGCGTGATGCTGGGCGATTTCTACAGCGAAGGCGTGTCGCAGCTGAATCTGTTTGATGAAAACAAACCACAGGCCAACAGCGAGGCGCTGATGCGCGTGATGGATGGTCTAAACCTGAGCGGGAAGGGGAATCTATGGTTCGCAGGGCAGGGTATACAGAACACGTGGGCGATGAAGCGCGAGATGCTTTCGCCGGCATATACCACAAAAGTTTCCGACCTGCCGGTGGTCCGGTGCTGATCACTTCGCGGCCGTCTGAAACGTTCCACGTGCCGACGTGTGATGGCGTGGCGATTATCGACAGGTCGGTACGGCCAAAGCCAGGTGACACCATCCTGTTTGAGGCGTATGGGATTTGCCATCTCGGCCGGCTTGGGCCGGACTACATCATCTGTGAAGACGGCGATACGTATGAAGGGGAGGCGCTGGAAGATATCAGCGTGATTGGCGTGCAGATGTGGAACGTCGTAGAAGTCTATGAGGATCGCCGGCCGACGATATAGCGGCCGTTTCGGATGAGCGTTAGTGACTGGAGGGAATCATCTATCCTTCAGTCATTAATGAAAGAGAGTGAAATATTCAGTAGCAATTGGACACAAACAGAAAAGCCTCTGGCGTTAACCAAAGGCTTTTTGTTTGCATCCGAAATGCGCGTGCATTTCACGTGCACTTTTTTGTACTGCTTTTGTAGTTCCGTTGTCTCGGTGTAGTCTCTGGATCCAGTCTACATGCGGGTTTGTCCGCTCAACGTCCTACTAATTATGGCGGTGAGGGGGGGATTCGAACCCCCGATACGTTGCCGTATACACACTTTCCAGGCGTGCTCCTTCAGCCACTCGGACACCTCACCACATTTTGTTTGCTGACCGCACTGGGGCAACGGGGCGCTACTATAGGGAGTTCAGCGATAAGGGTCAAGGGCTATTTTCTCCTTTTTTTCTATTCGCTTAACCTCTGCGCAGATTGCCTTAAGCCTCTCCACTTTGCCGGTTTTGTCATCAAAACATTCCTTAACTGACACAAAAGTGTCACCGCACTGTCGCAGACTTGTCGGCGGAAACATTTGGTTATATCTACGGATAAGGATGCTGATAAATGAAACGCTTACCTCTTTTCACCCTCTCTCTGCTGGCTTCACTCACCACCACGTCCGCGCTGGCAGAGATCGCCAGCTATCAACGCGCCGCCACCGGCGATATCACCCAGCACGGCGGCGCGCGTCGCCTGAGCGGCGACCAGACCGAGGCGCTGAAAGCCTCATTGAGCAATAGCACGGCGAAGAACGTGATCCTGCTGATCGGCGACGGCATGGGCGACTCCGAGATCACCGTGGCGCGCAACTACGCGCGCGGCGCGGGCGGCTACTTCAAGGGTATCGATGCGCTGCCGCTGACCGGCCAGTACACCCACTACTCCCTGCACAAGGACAGCGGCCTGCCGGACTACGTGACCGATTCCGCCGCCTCCGCCACCGCCTGGACCACCGGGGTCAAGTCGTACAACGGCGCGATCGGCGTGGATATCCACGAACAGCCGCACCGCAACCTGCTGGAGCTGGCCAAGCTCAACGGCAAGGCCACCGGCAACGTCTCCACCGCCGAGCTGCAGGACGCCACCCCCGCCGCCCTGCTCGCCCACGTCACCGCTCGCAAGTGCTACGGTCCCGAGGCCACCAGCAAGCAGTGCCCGAGCAATGCCCTGGAGAACGGCGGCGCCGGCTCGATCACCGAGCAGTGGCTGAAGACCCGCCCTGACGTGGTTCTCGGCGGCGGCGCCGCGACCTTCGCGGAAACGCCAAGGCTGGCCGCTATGCCGGCAAGACCCTCCGCGCCCAGGCCGAAGCCCGCGGCTACCGGATCGTCGAGAACCTCGACGAGCTGAAAGCCGTGCGCCGCGCCAACCAGAAGCAGCCGCTGATCGGCCTGTTCGCGCCGGGCAACATGCCAGTGCGCTGGCTCGGTCCGACCGCCACCTACCACGGCAACCTGAACCAGCCGGCGGTGAGCTGCGAGGCGAACCCGAAGCGCACCGCCGACATCCCGACCCTGGCGCAAATGACCAGCAAGGCCATCGAGCTGCTGAAGGACAATCCGAACGGCTTCTTCCTGCAGGTCGAGGGCGCGTCCATCGACAAGCAGGACCACGCCGCGAATCCGTGCGGCCAGATCGGCGAGACCGTCGACCTCGACGAAGCCGTGCAGAAGGCCCTGGCCTTCGCCAAGGCCGATGGCGAGACCCTGGTGATCGTCACCGCCGACCACGCCCACTCCAGCCAGATCATCCCGCCGGAAACCGCCGCGCCGGGGCTGACCCAACTGCTCACGACCAAGGACGGCGCGCCGCTGGCGATCAGCTACGGCAACTCCGAGGAAGGCTCCCAGGAGCACACCGGCACCCAGTTGCGCATCGCCGCCTACGGCCCGCAGGCCGCCAATGTCACCGGCCTGACCGACCAGACCGACCTGTTCTTCACGCTGAAGCAGGCGATGGCACTGAAGTAAGCGCGTCAGTGCGGGCGGATGCGCAGCACCAGCAGTCCGCCCAGCACCAGTCCGCCAGCAGCCAGCAGCAGCGCGGGGTGCAGGGAAGCAAAAACCTGCACGCTGGCGGCGGAGATCAGCGGACCGATCAGCTGGCCAGTGGCATAGCCTGACGTCAATATCGCCACGGTTTTTGCCACGCTGATATTGGAGACGGCGCGCGCCAGCTGCATCGACAGCTGCATAATCGAAAGAAACCCCAGCCCGACTATCACCGTTGAGATCAGCAGCCCGCTCACGCCCGGGATGAGCACGCCGCTGGCCACGCCCAACCCCTGCAGGATCATAACCCACGCCAGGCTGAGGCGCGTATTCAGGCGCGCTGAAAACAGCATAATCAGCACCACACCAGCCACTGCGCAGAGTCCAAACAGCGGCCAGAAAAGCGCTGCCAGCTGACCCTGCGCAAACAGGCTGTGCGCCATTTGTGACAGAAACGTCGCGGGCAAAATGTAGCCGAAACCGGCCAGCGTATAGGCCAGCCATAGCCGTTTTACCTCGTGACCCGGAGCCGTCGGCGCACTTTCCCGCTGCCGGGCGGGGAGCGACGCGGGCAGCGCGCGCCACACCAGCAGCACGCCAGCCAGCGCGACCACGCCATAGCATTGCCAGGCGCGATCGTCATTCAGTTGTAACCGGGTGATAAGCCACGCCAGCACGCCGCTCAGGGTGATGCCGGCCCCCGGGCCGGCAAATACCGCGGCGGACATGCGCGGGGCCTGCTGCTGTGCCAGCACCATCTGCGTCCAGGAGGTGACGATAATCAGGGCCCAGGCACCACCGATACCCGCCACCACACGGAACAGGCACTGCAGCACCCAGGCATGACTAAAGCCGGAGAGCAGAGTCACCAGCGCGGTGGCCAGCAAACCGGCCTTCAGGTAGCGCGCGTGATGGGCGGTGATACGGCTCACGTGCAGTGCGCCCAGCAGATAGCCGATGTAATTCATCGCTGCCAGCACACCAGCGCTGGAGAGCGTCAGGTGACCGTTGGCGATCATCAGCGGGATCTGCGGCGTGAGTGAAAAGCGGCCGATACCCATTACCACAATCAGGGTCACCATGCCGGTGAGCATGGTGATCAGGCTCACCCGGGTGTGCCGGACTGCTTGCCGTCCGGCGGAAACTGAATCTGCTGACATACTTTGCTTTACTCCGCTGAGATCCCTTACTCTGTCCGGTGATAGTAAATGTCAATCAGTCAGTGAAAAATGGGGTGGTTTATCCTATGACTACAGGTCATACCCAGACCGTCAAATTGCGTGGTGAAGATGTGAAAAACTTCCTTACCCGCCAGCGCGCGCGTATTGATCCGCAGATCTATGGCTTCAGCCGGCAAAACCGGCGCGTCAGCGGACTGCGGCGCGAAGAAGTGGCACAGCTGGCGGCGGTCAGCGTCAGCTGGTACACCTGGCTCGAGCAGGGCCGCGACATCAGTATTTCGCCCGCCGCGCTGCAGCGTATCGGCAAAGTGCTACAGCTCTCTGTCACCGAGCAGGAGTATCTTGAAGCGCTGGTGTTTGGTAACGCACATTCGCAACCTTTCAGTCATGAATTGCCGCCTGAAGTGAGGGCGATGGTGGATGCGCTGGACCCGCATCCGGCATTTGTGCGCCGCGCCAATATGGATATTGTCTACTGGAATCCGGCGGCGCAGTCGCTGATTGTCGACTGGGCGGCCCTGCCGCCGGCGGATCGCAACTCGCTCAAGCTGATGTTCATCAGTGAAGCCTACCAGCAGCGCATTCATGGCTGGGAAGAGGCGGCGCGCCATACGCTGTCGGCGTTTCGCGCCGGGTATGCCGCCAGCAATCAGGCGCAGGAATTCGAAGTGGTGATCGAGGATTTGCTGGCGCGCAGCGCCGGGTTTCGCACGCTGTGGAATGACCATGATGTGGGGAAAATCGGCGCGGGCAATAAAACCCTGATTGATGTCGAGGGCAGGATGCAGACATATACCTTTACCTCGCTGCAAATTGAGCAGGCACCGGGTATGCATCTGATCTTCTATCTGGCGCATTAGCGCGGCGTGCACAGGTCGGGCGCACGCCGCCGGGGAGGTTACAGACCGCGCTGTGCCATCAGGCGCGCCAGATCCACCAGGCGGTTAGAGAAGCCCCACTCGTTGTCATACCACGCCAGGATCTTCACCATGTTCCCGCCAATCACCAGCGTGGAAAGCCCGTCGATAATGGAGGAGCGCGGGTCGCCCTGATAATCGCTGGAGACCAGCGGTTCATCGCTATAGCCCAGAATGCCTTTCAGCGGCCCGCTGGCGGCGGCTTTACGGAACGCGTCATTCACCTCTTCGGCGGTCACGTCACGGCTCAGCGTCACCGTTAGATCCACAATCGAGACCACCGGAACCGGCACGCGCAGGGAGTACCCGGTCAGCTTGCCGTCCAGTGACGGAATGACTTTGCCCAGCGCTTTCGCCGCGCCGCTGGAGTAGGGCACAATCGACAGCGCCGCCGCGCGCGCGCCGCGCAGATCTTTCTCCGGCTGGTCGTGCAGCGCCTGGCTGTTGGTGTAGGCGTGCGTGGTGTTCATCAGACCATGCTCAATACCAAACTGCTGATGCAGCACCTGAGCGGCCGGCGCCAGGCCGTTCGTGGTGCAGCTCCCGTTGCTCACGACCACGTGCTGAGCCGGATCGTAGCGCTCGTGGTTGACGCCCATCACAACCGTCAGATCGTCATTCTTGCCCGGCGCGGAGATGATGACGCGCTTTGCGCCGCCGTGCGTGATATGCACCGCCGCTTTTTCCCGCTCGGTAAAGAAGCCGGTGGCTTCAATCACCACGTCAACGCCGACATCGCGCCACGGGATATTCGCCGGATCGCGCTCGCTAAACACCCGCCACTGCGTTCGCTGCCGTCAACCCGCAGCGCGCCGTCGCCAGCCGCTGACTTCGGGGCTGCGGGCAGCTTGCCCAGCAGGGAATCATGTTTCAGCAAATGGGCGAGGGTTTTGCTGTCCGTCAGATCGTTAATGGCCACAATCTGCAAGTCGCCGGGTGCCCAGCGCCGCGCGCAGGAAATTACGTCCGATACGGCCGAAACCGTTAATACCGACCTTAACCATGATGCACTCCTTATCTCTGTTGTCTGGAGTCACTGTAGGCGTCGGAGGCTGGATGGCGTAAATGACAAAAAAGGATCACATTACGCCATTTTGCGGCAGTGAAAGCGCTGGCGGTATTCGCCGGGCGTGAGGTGAAGCTGTTTCTCAAAGATGCGGCGCAGATTGATGCTGGTGCCAAAGCCGCTTTGCTCGGCAATGCGATCAAGGGGATCGCGGGTCTGCTCAAGCAGCTGCCGGGCGGCGGCCAGGCGCGCTTCGGTCACGTAGCGGGCCGGCGAGACGCCCGCGTCGCGGGTAAATACGCGGGTAAAATTGCGCGGGCTCATCGCCACCTTTTCGGCCAGATTTTCCACGCACAGGTCGGCCGTCAGGTTCTGCAGGATCCAGGTTTGCAGCTCGCTTATGGGCCCCGATGTGCCGGACTGCTGCAGGTTATAGCGGCTGAACTGCAGCTGGCCGCCGGGACGACGCAGATACATCACCATATCCTGCGCCACGTCGCGGGCGAGGGTGAAACCGTAATCGTCCTCCACCAGCGCCAGGGTCAGGTCGAACCCGGAACTGACGCCGCCGGAGGTCCAGATGGGGCCATCCTGAATGTACAGCGGGCCGCCTTCGACATGGATAGACGGATACCGGGCTTGCATGGTCTCCAGCAGCCGCCAGTGGGTGGTGGCGCGACGACCGTCCAGCAAGCCCGGTCTGGGCCAGCAGCATCGCGCCGCCGCAGATAGAGGCTACCCGCCGGGCATGCGGCGCAGCGAGGTGCAGCCAGTCCACCACCGCGGTGCTTTCCTGCTCGTTCATGCCGCGTCCGGTGATGATGATGGTGTCCAGCGGTTCGCGCGGATCCAGCTCCGGCAGACGATAGTCCGCCAGCAGGTTCAGACCGGACTGGCCGTGGATCACCTGGTGCGGCTGCGTGGTGGCGATGATGATGCGATAGCGGGCGCCGGCAACGCCCTTCCGGCAGGTGCAGCCGGTTGGCCTGCATCAGAATGTCGGCGATACCGGCGGCTTCAAACAGCATGCCGCCGTCGGGAACAATAATCAGAAATTTTCTTCATGTCCTGAAAAGTACCTTCGCCACAAAAGAAGTCAATGTGCTATGGGCGATCAGGCGCGTGAGCTGAATACCCGGCCGCGGCCATCAGACGGGGCGCTTCCGGCCTGTTGGTTCAGGCGCTATATTTATATAAAATCATGATGTCGCAAATGATCTTATATCCATCATCGTGCAGTTAAAAATATCTGCAGACTGAAGCGTTGAATGCCAGATTAATCAGGTGTCTGTTTTTTTGGAAGTGAAATGCCAGGATGGGTTAAGAGAAACACTGTTTTATAAAGCATTCCTTTGCCAGGCAGTGATAATGACTAGGATAATGAGCAGCTGAGTAAATCAGACTTAAAACCATCAATTATATTCTACCTGCAGAAAAGTCAAACCACGCTCACGGATAATGCGCGCGGTGCCCAGCGCGTAAGGTAATTCACGCGCGGCACTATTAACCTGCAGGGTTTCGCTCTTTTTAATCCCTTCGCGCGTGCAGTTCAGCGAGACGCTGCGCGTCACGGCATACTCACAGGAGGGTTCAACAATCGCGCCGACGAACGTGATTTGACCGTCGGCGGCAAGGGTGGCGTGGCTGGCAAGTAAAGCTATCATCGGTAACAGCAATCTTTTCATCACAGAGGCCCTTTGAGAAGTCGGGAATTACCCGGTTAATGTCGTCTTAATGACTAATAGCGCGCCACAGTTGAATATTGCTTAAACCGCGGCGTTTCCGTGTTGAGGCATATTATTGCGATGGCTTAGCCAGTGCGTCGTCATGTTTTACGCAATCGCCTCAGCAGAAAACGGTTATGCCTGCATTAAGCGCAGCTATTATATTAGTAAGCAACCAGGATTAATCGGGTGAGCAGGGCGGTGAAATAAGCGTATTAAACCGGATAGATTTATTAGCGCGATAACGTCAGGGCAGGAAACTGGCAGATATCGTGGTGGCGCAAGCTGCTGAGGGAGAGAAAAGCGGGCTGTGGTGAAGTTAAGCAGGCGCACCCGACATCGGTGCGCTCTTGCTTTTATCAGCTGCGGGAAATCTGCGCCAGCGTCACGTCGGCTGACGCAGCGCCTGCGGCGACACCATCGATAAACAGCGCACGCTGTTCACCGGCGGGCAGGGCAATCTGCAACGTTTGCCATGCCGGCTGATAATCACCCTTGCGCCGCAACGTAAGGTGAATGGCTGTGGCTTCGCAGCGCATTTCCCACTCCAGCCACAGCGCATTGCCGTTCTGATAGCCCCAGCTTTCGCCGTCATCTTCAAACAGCCCAGCCCGAGGTGGGCTAACGCCTTTGCCCTGCACCGGAAACAGCTGCAGCTCGCGGGGATCGTCTGCTTCGGCGCTCGACGTGAGCGATGCGCTCGCTGAGCGGCAGACCGGCCCCGGCGCGCACCAGCAGCGGCAGTTTTTCCAGCGGCGCATGTAGAGGACGATCCACTGGCCGCCCGCATACCACGCGTGGGTGTAAAAATCGTACCAGCCGGTGTCGTTATCCGGCAGCCAGACGCGGCGCTCGCGCTGGCCGGCTTCGACCACGCTGGCGACCAGCAGATCGCGGCCCAGCAGGAAGTCATCGCACTCTTCGAAGGTCTGCGCATCGTGTTCGTGGTCGAGGAAGGTCGGGCGCAGCATCGGTTCGTCGTCGGCGTGCGCCTGCCAGAGCAGGGTGTAGAGATACGGCAGCAGGCGGTAGCGCAGCTCAATGGCCGCCGCGAATCGCAGGCGTGACGGCCGGATACATCCACGGCTCGTTCACCGTGTGATCGTCGTTCCAGGAGTGAATGGTAAAGCGCGGATGCATCACGCCGTTCTGCACCCAGCGCACGAACAGTTCGGCGTCCGGTTTATCGCCGGAGAAACCGCCCACGTCGTGACCGACGTTAAACAGCCCGGACAGGCTCATGCCCAGCCCCATGCGGATGTTATAGCGCAGCGTGTCCCAGTTGGTGCGGTTATCGCCGCTCCAGGTCTGAACGTAGCGCTGCATCCCGGCGCAGCCGGAGCGGGAGATCAG
Source organism: Enterobacterales bacterium (assembly GCA_039593635.1). Lineage (GTDB taxonomy): Bacteria > Pseudomonadota > Gammaproteobacteria > Enterobacterales > Enterobacteriaceae > Enterobacter. Next base: position 677,609 of record JBCNOW010000027.1, on the reverse strand, counting down.
ATACGGGCGCTTTTCCGGGGCAAAGCGCTGCTGCGCTTCCAGCGAGGCGCGCATCATCAGCAGCGGCATCACCGGGCGAATGTGCTTGATGGCGATCTCCTTGCCGAAGCCATGGCAGCGCGCTTCGCCGTCCCACACTTCATACTCGTTGTTGTCGTTCCAGGTGGAGTCGATGCCCATCTCCAGCAGCTGCGTGGTGACGCCGTCCTGCCACCACTTCACCGTCTGCGGGTTGGTAAAGTCGAGGTGCGAGCCTTCGTCATCCCAGAAGCTGGAACGTTCTGGTGCATCGGTTTCTGAATCGCGAATGAACAGGCCGCTCTCCGCCACTTCGTTATAGCGCGGGTGGTCCTGCAGCAGGCACGGCTTGATGTTGGCCGCCAGCCTCAGCCCCGCGTCGTGGAACGCCTGGCTCATCACCTTCGGCTGCGGCACTTTGTCGTAGTTCCAGTTGAAGACGTAGCGCTTGCCGTTGATGGAGGTATAGCCGGAGGAGAGCTGGAACGAGTCGCACGGAATGGCGTGCTCTTCGCACAGGCGAATAAAGTTCATCAGCTGGTTCTGCGCGTCCGGCGCGTCGGTGTAGTGCATGGTCGAGCCGCTGTAGCCCAGGCTCCATTTCGGCCCGAACAGCGTTTTCCCGGTCAGGCGCACAAAGGCTTTGGTGACGTCCAGCACGCGCCTGCCGGTAAAAAGGTAGTAATCGATATCGCCCGCTTCCGCCTGCCAGCGGCGGTAGGCGGTGTGGTAGTTATCGATTTCGTTGCCCAGATCCAGCCAGCAGCTGCTCAGGTTGTCGTAGAACAGGCCGTAGCTCACGTCGTCGCGGCGGGTGAGGGTGAACGGAATATGTTTGTAGAGCGGGTCGGTGCTGGCCGCGTTGTACCCCATGGCATCGAGGTTGCGCATCTCATAGCGCTTGCCGTTGCGCTGCAGATCGCCCGCTTTCTCACCCAGGCCGTAGAAACGCTCGTCCTTGCGGCGGCTGAGGTAGTGCGCCACGCCGTCGCCGTGGGCGTTCAGCAGATAGGCGCTGGTCGGGCGGTCGCCGACCAGCGGCTGCCATTCGCCCGCCTCATTGCGGTAGTGCCACTCCAGCCACAGCGGCTGGTGGACGGTCACGCGCAGCTGTTCGGTTGCCACCGTAACGGCATCATCCTGCTGCGTCAGCGTCCAGGCCGGGCAGGGGAAACCCGGCACATCGTCGCGCGGACGGCCTTCCCACGGCACATCTTCTTCCGGCGCGATGCTCCAGGTGCGGTCCAGCGCCAGCTCGCCTTTGCGCTTGATCAGCACGCGGAACAGGTTCTCTTCCAGCACATACAGGCACAGGCGGTGCTGGTTATCGACCAGCAATTCCAGATGGTTTGCCGACTGCTAAACGTCCAGTTTTTCAGGGTTTTCATATGCAATACATCCACTATCAGGCGCGCTTGGCGCGACGTTCAGCAATAAATGCCACCAGGAAGACAGCGCCAATCAGGTCAAAGAAGCCCATGGCAATAAAGAGCGGGTTAAAGCCGATTTTGTCGGCGGTCACACCGATCAACAGCGAGAACAGGAAGCTGGCGATCCACGCCGCCGAGCCGCGCATGCCGTTGACGGTCGCCATCTGGCCTTTATCGAACGACTCCACCACCAGGGCGCTCAGCATGCAGGAGATGATCTGGTGCCCGAAACCGCCGATGGAGATCAGCACGATGGTGATATACGGGTCGCGGGTAATGGCGACGACGGCCAGCGAGATCATCAGGAACGCGCCGGTGACGGAGCTGGCCACCACCGAGTTCACGCGGGAGCAGCCAAACCAGCCGGGTATAGAGGCGCGTCAGGTAGCCGCTCGCCACGCTGCCGAGGTCAGCGGCGAGGAACGGCAGCCAGGCAAACATCGCAATCTGCTTCAGATCCATGCCGTGCTCTTTGGCCAGATACAGCGGCACCCAGAAACTCAGCACGGCCCAGGCCGGTTCCGCCATAAAGGCCGGAATGGCGATACCGTAGAAGCGTTTGTTTTTCGAGACGGTTTTCAGCGCGGTCAGGAAGGGCAGTTTCACCGCAGGCGGTTCGTTATCCTGCTGAATAAACGCCAGCTCGTCCTTGCTCAGGTTCGGGTGCTGCTCCGGGTTGTGGTAAAACGCCCACCACAGGATCACCCACAGCAGCGCCAGCACGCCGGTAAACATAAACGCGCCCTGCCAGCCGAACGAGGCGTGGGCAAAGTAGATGATAGGCGGAGCCAGCATCGCGCCGATGGAGAAGCCCACGCCCGCCCAGCCGGCGGCAACGGGGCGCTCTGATTTCGGGAACCATTCGCCGATGGTTTTGGCGTTCGCCGGGGTGGCGGCGGCCTCAGAGGCCCCCATAAAGAAGCGCAGAATCGCCAGGTGCAGCCAGCTTCCGGCGCCCGCGTGGAAGATACACATCAGCGCCCAGATCCCGGCGCAGACCATAAAGCCAATCTTCAGGCCGATAACGTCAATCAGCCAGCCGCACAGGGGCTGGAAAATGGTGTAGGCGATCTGGAACGCGCCGACGATCCAGGAGTACTGCTCGGTGGTGATCCCGAGGCTCTCTTTCAGTTCCGGGGCGAGGATCCCCAGCGAGTTACGGGTGATGTAGTTAACGGTGACGCCAAGTAAGAACAGCACCAGCACGTACCAGCGCAGATGACGGATGACGCGTTTCGTGCCGGTTGCGGCAATCCCTGGGTTCAAACTGCGGTTCATCGGATTCTCCATTCATTATTAACAGCATGTGTGAGCAACGTCTGTGACTGCCTGGCCGGAGGTGGAGTCCATACCGGCCAGCGCATAACCCCTGGCCCTTGATTGCCGGGCGTGGCGTGATGCGTCCTGTTTTACCTATCCGCCGGGAGTGAACCACAGTTAGGTCAGGTGGTCGCCAGCCTGATGCGGTATTTGTGATCTGGTTAACCAAAATCATTTATCAGGTTGACTTCCGTCGGTGAAAAGCTGAATTTGACGCTGCGCAGGCACTTTTTACGACTCAGAAAGCGCTTCGCTTGTAAAATTGGTCAACCAAAATGGAAGGGCTTTGAGAGTGATGCTCAGGCCCGCAGGAGAGAACGACATGAAGCAGACCTGGCGCTGGTATGGCCCTGACGATCCCGTTTCACTCGCCGATGCCCGACAGGCGGGCGCTACCGGCATTGTGACTGCCCTGCATCACATCCCGAACGGCGAGGTGTGGCCAGTGGAGGAGATTTTGCAGCGCAAAGCGATGATTGAGGCGGCCGGGCTGGTCTGGTCGGTAGTGGAGAGTGTGCCGATCCATGAGGAGATCAAAACCGGCAGCGGGCAGTGCCAGCAGTGGATCAGCAACTATCAGCAGTCGCTGCGCAATCTGGCGCAGTGCGGCATCCACACCGTGTGCTACAACTTCATGCCGATTCTGGACTGGACGCGCACCGACCTGGCGTTCGAGCTGCCGGATGGCGCGAAAGCGCTGCGCTTCGATCAGATTGAATTTGCGGTATTTGAGCTGCATATCCTGCAGCGTCAGGGCGCAGAAAATGATTACAGCACTGACGAGATAGCCCAGGCTGCTGCGCGCTTCGCCAGCATGAGCGAAGAGCACAAGCTGCGTCTGACGCGTAACATCATCGCCGGATTACCCGGCGCGGAAGAGGGCTATACGCTGGCGCAGTTTCGTGCTCAGCTGGCGCGTTATGACGGCATCGACAAAGCCCGGCTGCGCGAGCACTTCGCCACGTTCTTGCGCGGTATCATTCCGGTTGCTGAAGAGGTCGGTATTCGCATGGCGGTACATCCTGACGATCCGCCGCGCCCGATCCTCGGCCTGCCGCGTATCGTCTCCAATGCTGACGACCTGCAGTGGATGATCGACACCATCGACAGCCCGGCTAACGGCTTCACGATGTGTACCGGCTCCTACGGCGTGCTGGCGGAAAATGATTTAGCCGGCATGGTGAAACGTTTTGGCCCGCGCATCTATTTTGCCCATCTGCGCTCAACCCGGCGTGAAGCCAACCCCAAAACTTTCCACGAAGCCGCGCACCTTGGCGGCGATGTCGATATGTTTGCGGTGATCAAAGCGATTGCCGAAGAGGAGCAGCGCCGTCGTAATGCGGGGCAGGAAGACCTGATCCCGATGCGGCCCGACCACGGGCATCAGATGCTGGACGATCTGCATAAGAAAACCAATCCGGGTTATTCCGCGATTGGCCGGCTGAAAGGTCTGGCTGAGATTCGTGGCGTTGAGCTGGCGATACACCGCGCCTTTTTCTGACGCCGATCGCCCTGTACCGCTTGCCCGGCGGACGCGCAGTCGCGCCGGACACTGAGGAGTTTACATGCAACACAACCTTGCCGACGCCAGCATTAAGGTGGCGCGGCCCGCATGGCAGCAGCAGCGGCTGGTGCCGCGCATCGTGCATATTGGCTGCGGCGCGTTTCATCGCGCGCATCAGGCGCTCTATCAGCACCATCTGCTGGAGATGAGCGACAGCGACTGGGGCATTTGCGAGGTCAACCTGATGTCGGCCAGCGGCAGACAGCTGGTGGAACAATTGCGCGCGCAGAATTTGCTCTACAGCGTCACCGAGCAAGGCGCGACGCGTCATGACGTCAAAATCATTGGTTCCGTACACTCCGCGCTGCACCCGGCGCTGGACGGTTGTGACGGCATTCTCAACGCGCTTGCCCGCGCGGAAACCGCCATCGTCTCGCTGACGGTAACCGAAAAAGGCTACTGCACTCATGGCGCAACCGGGGAACTGGACAGCACCCATCCGCTGATCGTGCACGATCTGGCCCATCCCCGGCAGCCGAAATCCGCCATTGGCTTTATCGTTGAGGCGCTGCGCTTGCGGCGTGAAGCCGGGTTAGCGCCTTTTACCGTGCTGTCATGCGACAATCTGCGTGATAACGGCCACGTCGCGCGGGCTGCGGTCATCGGCCTGGCACAACGGCAGGATGCGGCGCTGGCGGCATGGATTGAGCAACAGGTTACATTTCCCTGCACCATGGTTGACCGCATCGTGCCGGCCGTGACGGAAGAGACGAAGCGCGAGATTACCGGGCTACTGGGCATCGCCGATCCCTGCGGTGTTGCCTGCGAACCGTTTCGTCAGTGGGTGATAGAAGATAACTTCGTGGCGGGACGTCCCGACTGGCAGCGCGTTGGTGCGCAATTTGTTCCGGAAGTCGCCCCCTACGAGTTGATGAAACTGCGTCTGCTGAATGGCACACACTCGTTTCTGGCATATCTTGGCTACCTCGGCGGTTGTGAAACTATCGCTGAGACCATGCAGCTGCCCGCTTACCGTCAGGCCGCGCTGTCGCTGATGCTGACTGAACAGCGGGCCACGCTGACGATGCCGGCAGGCAGCGATCTGAACGCGTATGCGCATCAACTGCTTGAGCGCTTCAGTAATCCGTCGCTGCGCCATCGCACGGCGCAAATTGCCAGCGATGGCAGTCAGAAACTGCCACAGCGCATGCTGGATTCGCTGCGCTATCATCTGCACCACGGCAGTGACTGCCGGCATCTGCTGCTCGGCATCGCGGGCTGGATGCGTTATATCCTCGGCGAAGACGAAAAGGGTGAGCGCTACCCGGTGGCTGATCCACTGGTCGCTAAGTTTGAGCGGATTAATCAGCAGTTCCCTTCAGGTCCCGCCCGCGTGCAGGCACTGCTGGGCATTAACGAGATCTTCGCGGACGACTTACCCGCCAATCCGGCCTTTGTTGCCGCCCTGCAACACACCTATGACCGCCTGTGCCAGCAGGGTGCCAGAGCCGCGGTTGCATCCCTCAATCCGGAGGCCAAATGAAGCGTTTTATGGATGACGATTTTCTGTTGCACAGCGAGGTGGCGCGCCGCCTGTATCACGACGTGGCGGCGGAGATGCCGATCTATGATTACCACTGCCACCTCAATCCGCAGGAGATTGCAGAAGACCGGCAGTTTGCCAACCTCGGGCAAATCTGGCTGGAGGGCGATCACTACAAATGGCGCGCATTGCGCGCGGCGGGCGTAGAGGAATCACTGATCACCGGTAACACCACCAGCGATTACGATAAATACCTGGCCTGGGCGCAGACCGTGCCGAAAACGCTTGGCAATCCGCTCTATCACTGGACGCATCTGGAGCTGCGCCGGCCGTTCGGTATCACTGACACGCTGTTTGGACCGGAAACCGCACCGCGCATCTGGCATGAGTGTGCGGAGAAGCTGGCCACGCCTGAATTTTCCGCGCGCGGCATCATGCGCCAGATGAATGTCCGCATGGTGGGCACCACCGACGATCCGATCGACTCCCTGCAGTACCATCGTCAGATAGCTGAAGACAGCAGCTTTGATATTGAGGTGGCACCGAGCTGGCGTCCGGACCGGGTGTTCAAGATTGAGCTGGAAGGATTCAGCGATTACCTGACCCGGCTGGAAGCCGCCGCGGATGTCAGTATCGACAGCTTTGATGCGCTGCGTGTGGCGTTACTGCGCCGTCTGGACCACTTTTCCGCCCATGGCTGCCGTGCCGCCGACCACGGCATTGAAACGCTGCGCTATGCTGCGGTGCCTGCCGACAGCGTGCTGGATGGCATTCTCGTAAGACGCCGCAGCGGTACGGCGCTGAGCGAGCTGGAGATTGCGCAGTTCAGCACTGCCGTGCTGGTGTGGCTGGGCGCGGAATATGCCCGTCGTGGCTGGGCGATGCAGTTACATATCGGTGCAATCCGCAATAACAGCACGCGCATGTTCCGTCAGCTCGGCCCGGACAGCGGTTTCGACTCCATCGGCGATCATCCTGTTGCCTGGCCGCTGGCGCGCCTGCTTGACGCGATGGACACCAATGACCAGCTGCCAAAAACCATTCTTTACTGCCTCAATCCGCGTGACAACGAAGTGCTGGCTACCATGGCGGGTAACTTTCAGGGCGCAGGCATGGCGGGCAAGATGCAGTTCGGCTCTGGCTGGTGGTTCAACGATCAGCGTGAAGGGATGCTGCGGCAACTGGAGCAGCTGGCGCAGATGGGGCTGCTCAGCCAGTTCGTTGGCATGCTGACCGATTCGCGCAGTTTTCTCTCATATACGCGGCACGAATACTTCCGCCGCATTCTGTGCAATCTGTTTGGCGAGTGGGTGCGTGACGGCATTGTGCCGCACGATGAAGCCGCGCTGGGCGCGATGTTGCAGGATATTTGCTTCCATAACGCCCGACGCTACTTCACCCTTAACCCACGGTGAAAATCACGCCCTGTGTTATAGTGCAGGGTAGAAAATTTGGCGGCCTAATGTCTGAACCAGCAGAAAAGAGCGTTATGAAACCACAAGCTTCAGCACAGCGACCCTATCAGGAAGTGGGCGAGATGCTTCGCAATATGATTACGCAGAAACAGTACGCGATTGGCGAGCGGTTGCCGCCGGAGCGTGAACTGGCGATGCTGCTGAACGTCACGCGCACGCTGGTGCGTGAGGCGCTGATTATGCTGGAGCTGGAAGGGTTGATTGAAGTGCGGCGTGGTGCAGGCATTTACGTGATCAACGACACGCCGGCACCGCGTGCCGCTGCGCAAACCGCCTGCAATGCGGCCGGTCCGTTTGAGATGCTGCAGGCCCGTCAGCTGCTGGAGAGCAATATCGCCGAATTCGCTGCGTTACAGGCGACGCGTGAAGACATCATCAAAATGCGCCAGGCGCTGGCGCTGGAAGAGCGTGAGCTGGCGTCAGGCGCAGTGAACGACAGCGAAAACGGCGACCGCAATTTCCACCTGGCGATTGCCGAAGCCACACACAACAGCATGCTGGTGGAGCTGTTCAAACAATCCTGGCAGTGGCGCGAAGACAACGTGATGTGGAGCCAGCTGCACCGGCATCTGATCAATACCAACTACCGCAAAAAGTGGCTCGACGATCATAAAAAGATCCTCGCCGCCTTAATCAAGAAAGACGCGCGCGCCGCGAAACAGGCGATGTGGCAGCACCTGGAAAACGTCAAGCAGCTGCTGCTGGAGTTCTCCGATGTGGACGACATTGATTTCGACGGCTACCTGTTTGAGTCATGGCCGCTGTATGCCACTAACGGATCGGATAATTAGCCTGGCGACAGGGCTTCAGCCATAAAAAAATCCACGCAATTGCGTGGATTTTATTTTTTGCGGGTTCATGAGATAAGTGGAACCTCATGACACCCTGGAAGCCAATCAGACGTTGAACAGGAAGTTCATCACATCGCCATCCTTAACGATGTACTCCTTGCCTTCCGCACGCATCTTGCCGGCTTCCTTCGCGCCCTGCTCGCCCTTGTACGGTGATGAAGTCTTCGAAGGCGATGGTCTGCGCGCGGATGAAGCCTTTCTCGAAGTCGGTGTGGATCACGCCGGCGGCCTGCGGCGCGGTGGCGCCGACGGGGATGGTCCAGGCGCGCACTTCCTTCACGCCGGCGGTGAAGTAGGTCTGCAGGTTCAGCAGGGCATAACCGGCGCGGATCACGCGGTTCAGGCCCGGCTCTTCCAGACCCAGCTCGGCCATGAACTCGTCACGCTCTTCGTCTTCCAGCTCGGCGATGTCGGATTCCACTGCCGCACAGACCGGCACCACCACTGAGCCTTCTGCCTCGGCGATGGCCGCGCACCTGGTCCAGGTACGGGTTGTTCTCGAAACCGTCTTCGTTGACGTTGGCGATGTACATGGTCGGCTTCAGCGTCAGGAAGCTGAGATAACGGATCGCTGCTTTCTCATCGGCGTCCAGCGCCAGCGAGCGCAGCATGCCGGCGTTTTCCAGCTGCGGCAGGCATTTTTCCAGCGCGGCCAGTTCCGCTTTCGCGTCCTTGTCGCCGCCTTTGGCTTTCTTCTGCACGCGCTGAATGGCACGTTCGCAGGTGTCGAGGTCCGACAGCGCCAGCTCGGTGTTGATGACGTCGATGTCGTCCGCCGGGTCCACTTTGCCGGTGACGTGGATGATGTTGTCGTTTTCGAAGCAGCGCACCACGTGGCCGATGGCGTCGGTTTCGCGGATGTTGGTCAGGAACTGGTTGCCCAGGCCTTCACCTTTGGACGCGCCCTCCACCAGGCCGGCGATGTCCACGAACTCCATGGTGGTCGGCAGAATGCGCTGGGGCTTGACGATCTCGGCCAGCTGGTCCAGGCGCGGGTCCGGCATCGGCACGACGCCGGTGTTCGGCTCGATGGTGCAGAACGGGAAGTTCGCCGCTGCGATACCCGCTTTGGTCAGCGCGTTGAACAGGGTGGATTTGCCGACGTTGGGCAGGCCGACGATGCCGCATTTGAATCCCATGTCTAAATCACCTTAATATCTTGATAATCAATCCGTTAACGATAACCGACTGATGAAAAGTAAATAACTTCGCCCATTATACACAGAATTACCTGCGGCGGCGCGGGAAAAAGCCGTATCGGGCGGATTATTGCGCTTTGAAAGCGTGTAAGCGGTTTGTCGCTTTCGTTAAGCCGTCTTTCAGCCAGATTTCGGTGCAGCGCGCCGCTTCGTCTACCGCCTCGTCAATCAGTTTCTGCTCGGAAACCGGGGGCTTACCGAGCACAAAACCGACAACTTTGTTTTTATCGCCCGGATGGCCGATACCCACGCGCAAACGGTGAAAATTGGGGTTATTACCCAGCTTGCTGATGATGTCTTTCAGGCCGTTGTGACCGCCATGCCCGCCGCCCAGTTTGAATTTCGCCACGCCTGGCGGCAGGTCCAGCTCATCGTGGGCGACCAGAATCTCATCCGGATTGATGCGATAAAACGTCGCCATCGCCGCCACCGCTTTGCCGCTCAGGTTCATAAAGGTGGTGGGCACCAGCAGGCGCACATCCTCGCCGGCCAGCGACAGGCGCGCGGTGTAGCCGAAAAACTTCGGCTCCTCTTTGAGGGACTGATTATGGCGCGAGCAAAGTAAATCCACATACCAGGCGCCAGCGTTATGGCGCGTTGCCGCGTATTCAGCCCCGGGATTGGCCAGCCCCACAATCAGTTTAATGCTGCTCACGATGTTTATCCTGTCTCGCTGCGAAAGGGCGATAGTTTACTGCCTGCCGGCGGGGATGACAAAGGGCGTAATGGCAGATTAATGACCTGAGGTGACTAATCAATTTCTATCGAAATCAAGGTGCTGGCGGTAAAGTTTTGTCAGACATTGTGAAGGATGTGTGATCCTGTACGCATCTTAACCGCCAGCCATTGCCTAAACTTATGGCCAGTTAACCAAACGTGCTGTTTTCTGCGTTGCTGAAAAGGATGGAGGTGAATCATGAAACGTCAACACTGCCGCACCGTCGGTAATGGTTTGATGTGTCTCGGCTTGTTAACCATGGTGCTCGGGGTGGGTTATTCCATCATTAACCAGCTGCCGTCGGTCAACCTGCCACAGTTCCTCGCGCATGGAGCGATGTTCAGTATTTTCGTGGGTGCGCTACTGTGGCTGGTCGGCGCACGCGTCAGCGGGCGGGAGAGGGTAGAAGACCGCTACTACTGGCTGCGTCACTACGGTGACAAACGCTGCCGTCGCGATCACCACTCAACGCACTAACCGGCTTCAGCCATTGCCGCCTGCGGCGTCTGATAACCTTCGACGCGGTTACGTCCGGCGGCTTTAGCGCGATACAAGGCTTCATCAGCCAGCGCCAGCAGGGCGGGAAAAGCCTGATGCCGCTGGCTGGCAGTAGCAAAGCCAATGCTCACCGTATAACCGATGTCGTTGGGTAGCGACAGCTGTGTCGCCAGCCGGATACGCTCACATATGCGCTGCGCCTGCTCACTGTCGCCAGGAAGCAACGCGGCAAACTCCTCACCGCCCAGCCGGGCAAACTGACCCTCAACCGGCATTAACGCTTTCACCACCTGACAAAAATCGACCAGCACACGATCCCCCTGCTGATGGCCATAGCGATCGTTAATGCTTTTGAAATGATCGAGGTCGAACAGCACTGCACTGTAAATATAGGGCTGCGGCATACGTGCGTGGCGCAGCAGCAGTTTTTCTGCGGCCTCAAACAATGCGCGCCGGTTCCAGACGCCGGTAAGCGGATCGTGCAGCGACGCCAGCTTATGGGCGATCTGCGTACGCTCATTGACCATCGCCAGGATAGTGAATGTCAGGCCGATGACGAAGAGGATCGACTCCAGAATCACATACACCGAAAAGCCGGACCCGCCAATGGCGCCCGGTACGGGGGTGGCTACCGCATCGTCAAGGAAAATGCGCGCCAGATGGAACAGTAAGTGGATCCACAGCAGTATCTGCGCGGGCCAGAAAGTGACGGTCAGCGAGGCGCGTGCCTGCCACAGCAGACGAATCAGCGCGGCGGTAAAGATGATGCACAGCAGGCACATGACCAGCACGCGTTTCGGCTGGCCGTGATAGAACTGCGGAAAGGCACAAAGCAGCGCCCACAGTAGCGCGCCAGTGATCCAGCAAAAACCGAGTGGAAGGCGGCAAAAAGTACGAAAGGCGTTGAGCAGGGTGCCGTAGGCCAGCAGCATGATGACATTCCCGACTGCCACCGGCAAAAAGTGCAAACCGGCGCTGCGCAGGCTACTGAGCAGCACGGCGGCAAGCGTCAGTATTAGCGTCAGGGTGGTAAAACCCAGCACCCGGTCGTACTGCGCCCCGACCCAGGCAAAAATCAAAATAATGCTCAGAAACCCCAGCACGTAGAGCTCGCAAATAAACAACGTATAAATGTCGAGTGGCATGGTGGTCGGAGTTCTCAGCAAAAGTGTGGTGAAAAATATCACTAATCACTGGACCGCTAAAGCCCGGATGCGCTTGTCTGATAAAAAGAGTGGAAGGCGGGGAGATTGGCGGATTTTGAGGCCATTTATCGCGCAAATAGTGGCGGCGGAAGCGGCTTTATCGGGATGTTACTCTGCGCACAGGCAATAAAAAACCGGGCAGGGCGCCCGGTTTTTCGCGAACAATTAGTGTTCGAACATTGCAGAGATGGATTCTTCGTTGCTGATACGACGAATCGCTTCGGCCAGCATCCCGGACAGGGTCAGGGTACGCACGTTTGGCAGTGCCTTGATCTCGTCGCTCAGTGGGATGGTATCGCATACCACCACTTCGTCAATGACGGAGTTGCGCAGGTTGTTTACCGCGTTACCGGAGAAGATCGGGTGGGTCGCGTAAGCGAACACGCGCTTGGCACCACGTTCTTTCAGCGCTTCAGCTGCTTTACACAGCGTACCGCCGGTATCGATCATGTCGTCAACCAGCACGCAGTCGCGGCCAGCCACGTCACCGATGATGTGCATCACCTGAGAAACGTTAGCGCGCGGACGGCGTTTGTCGATGATCGCCATATCGGTATCGTTCAGCAGTTTGGCGATAGCACGGGCGCGAACCACGCCGCCAATGTCCGGAGAAACCACGATAGGGTTGTCCAGGTTCAGTTGCAGCATATCTTCGAGCAGGATCGGGCTACCGAACACGTTATCAACCGGCACATCGAAGAAGCCCTGAATCTGTTCAGCATGCAGGTCAACGGTCAACACGCGGTCAACGCCAACGCTGGAAAGGAAGTCAGCAACGACTTTTGCGGTAATTGGCACACGGGCAGAACGTACGCGACGGTCCTGGCGGGCGTAGCCGAAATAAGGAATGACCGCGGTGATACGGCCTGCGGAAGCACGACGCAGCGCATCAACCATGACAACCAGTTCCATCAGGTTGTCGTTTGTGGGAGCACAAGTGGACTGGATGATGAAAATATCACCACCGCGTACGTTTTCATTAATTTGTACGCTGACTTCGCCGTCGCTAAAGCGACCTACAGCGGCGTCGCCGAGGGAAGTGTACAGGCGGTTGGCAATACGTTGTGCTAGTTCCGGGGTGGCGTTACCAGCAAAAAGCTTCATATCAGGCACGAGAAGAACCTCAGGCATGCGTCCAGTGGTGGATAGCGTTCGCCGCAAACTGTGCGGGCCAGGCAAATGCTATCCAGGCGGTGTATTAAAGAGCGCGATGCAACGTCTGGAACAGGGTGACGTTGTCACCGAAACTCAGTCTGCGCCAGAATTGCCTGCTGTAGCGGGGAAGTGTTCATCCCGCGCGCTACGAAACCATGCAGCCAATCCGGCGCTTGCTCAAGCACCTGACGAGCGGCGGATTCGGTGTCAAATTCAGCAAAGACACAGGCCCCTGTACCAGTCAGGCGCGACGGCGCGTATTCTAACAGCCAGGAAAGCACCGCATCAACCTCGCGAAAACGTTTTCTTGCGATATCCTCGCAATCGTTGCTGAATTCACAATTTAATAACGTTTCTATTGACCGTACCGGGGTATTTCTTTTCAGGTCAGGATCTTTAAAGATGACCGGGGTCGGAATGCTGACGCCGGGATGGGCAACCAGATACCATTTTTCCGGCGGGTTGACCGGGGAGAGGATTGCTCGCCCACCCCTTCGGCAAAGGCCGCATGACCGCGAACAAACACCGGGACATCCGCGCCCAGCGTTAGGCCCAAGGCAGCCAGTTCGTCCTTCGCCAGCCCGCAGCCCCAGAGATGATTCAGGGCAACCAGCACGGTCGCGGCATTGGATGAGCCCCCGCCCAGACCGCCGCCCATCGGCAGACGCTTCTCGATGCGCGAATATCCGCACCGCTTCCTGCGGCGGCAGACGCCCCTGTGTCCGCCGCTGCGGCGCTTCAGCAAACAGACGCGCGGCGCGCACGATCAGGTTGTCTTCATGCGCCACGCCGTCGACCGGCGTCAGCAGGCAAATCCTGCCCGCTGTTATCCGGCGAGAATCTCAAGGGGTGTCGCCATAATCGATAAACTGAAACAGCGTCTGCAGGGTGTGATAGCCGTCAGCACGCTGGCCGGTGATGTATAAAAACAGGTTCAGCTTTGCCGGAGAGGGCCAGTGGGTCATCATTTAACGATCCAGTTGTCCATTTTCAGCTTGATGCGCTGGCTGCCCTGGGTCAGCTCCATGTTCGATGGCAGCGACGGTTTACTCTTGCTGTCATAGGCGCTGTACACCACTTTCCAGGTCTTGCCGTTCTGGGTGTAGTTCACCTGGCTCAGACGATACTGATCGTCAAGCGTGATAGTCGGTGGCGTCACCCGGCAGGCCGAGGATCCACTGGCGCAGGCTGTTCAGCGGGATAGGCATCCCGGTCAGCTTGCCAATCATCTCTTCGGCATCGGTCGCGGTAGTAGTGCTGGCCTTTGTTATCGGTGATCTGCGCTTCGCCCGGTTTGGCGTTAAGCTCCAGCTCGGTGCTGCCCAGCGGGTTCAGCAGCAGCAGGCGGTAGTTGTCCTGCCCCGTTTGCTGCCAGAAGAAGCGGGCATAAACTTTTTGCTCATCGGAGAGATAGGCGAAGGCGCCGCGCGTCTGGTACTGGCTCAAATTACGGACGTCCTGCTGGTGCTGACGCCACTGCGGTGAAGTCAGGGCTTTTGCCCGGGCCTTTTGGTTGGGTGACGGTACAGGCGGTCAGAACCAGTGCCGCCAGCGGCAGCAGGCGAATCAGTCGGGTCATAATGAGGACAAATCCTTGAGATACGTTGCAGTTATAACTGTTAATGCTAGCGCCCCGTCACTGCTACCGTCTACGTTCAAATTATCTCAAAGCGTTGAGTAACCTATTACTCCGAAAGGGGCGGTCTCTTTTATTGATCTCGCGCATCCTGTATGATGCGTCCTGCTAACCTTATTAACGCTGGTACTACTCCCGCTCAACATGACCCTATTAGCACTCGGCATCAACCACAAAACGGCCCCGGTTTCGCTGCGAGAACGCGTTACGTTTTCGCCGGATACGCTTGACCTGGCGCTGGACAGCCTGCTTGCACAGCCGATGGTGCAGGGTGGCGTGGTGCTCTCGACGTGCAACCGTACCGAGCTTTATTTAAGCGTGGAAGAGCAGGATAACCTGCACGAAGCGCTGATCCGCTGGTTATGCGACTACCACAATCTTAACGAAGACGAACTGCGTAACAGCCTGTACTGGCATCAGGATAACGATGCGGTCAGCCATCTGATGCGCGTGGCCAGCGGGCTGGATTCGCTGGTGCTGGGCGAGCCGCAGATTCTCGGCCAGGTGAAAAAAGCGTTTGCGGATTCGCAAAAAGGGCATCTGAAGGCCAGCGAGCTGGAGCGCATGTTCCAGAAGTCCTTCTCCGTGGCGAAGCGTGTGCGAACCGAAACCGACATTGGTGCCAGTGCGGTTTCTGTTGCTTTCGCGGCCTGTACCCTTGCACGCCAAATCTTCGAATCCCTGTCCACCGTCACCGTGATGCTGGTAGGCGCGGGCGAAACCATCGAGCTTGTGGCGCGCCATCTGCGCGAGCATAAAGTGAAAAAGATGATTATCGCGAACCGCACCCGCGAACGCGCGCAGGTGCTGGCGGATGAAGTCGGCGCCGAGGTGATTGCGCTGAGCGACATCGATGAACGCCTGAAAGAGGCGGACATTATCATCAGCTCGACCGCCAGCCCGCTGCCGATCATCGGTAAAGGGATGGTGGAGCGCGCGCTGAAGTCGCGTCGTAATCAGCCTATGCTGCTGGTGGATATCGCCGTTCCGCGCGATGTTGAGCCGGAAGTGGGCAAGCTGGCGAACGCCTATCTCTACAGCGTGGATGACCTGCAAAGCATCATTTCGCACAACCTCGCCCAGCGTAAAGCGGCGGCGGTGCAGGCGGAAACCATTGTTGAGCAGGAAACCAGTGAGTTTATGGCCTGGCTGCGCGCGCAAAGCGTCAGCGAGACCATCCGCGAGTACCGCGGGCAGGCGGAGCAGGTGCGTGATGACCTGACTGCCAAAGCGTTAGCGGCCCTGGAACAGGGCGGCGACGCGCAGGCGATTATGCAGGATCTGGCGTGGAAGCTGACCAACCGCCTGATCCATGCCCCAACCAAATCTCTTCAACAGGCTGCCCGTGACGGGGATGATGAACGCCTGACTATTCTGCGCAACAGCCTCGGGCTGGAATAGCGCCCTATACCCATTTTCTATTACAAGGTGCACTTACGCCTATGAAGCCTTCTATCGTCGCTAAACTGGAAGCTCTGCACGAGCGCCATGAAGAAGTTCAGGCGCTGCTCGGCGATGCCGGGACCATTGCGGACCAGGAACGTTTTCGCGCGCTGTCGCGTGAATATGCGCAGTTGAGTGATGTGTCTAAATGCTTTACCGACTGGCAACAGGTTCAGGAAGATATTGAAACCGCGCAGATGATGCTCGACGATCCTGAAATGCGCGAGATGGCGCAGGAAGAGCTGCAGGATGCAAAAGCGCGTTCCGAAGAGATGGAGCAGCAGCTTCAGGTGCTGCTGCTGCCGAAAGATCCGGACGACGAGCGTAACGCGTTTGTGGAAGTGCGCGCCGGTACCGGCGGTGACGAAGCGGCGCTGTTTGCCGGGGATCTGTTCCGCATGTACAGCCGCTACGCCGAATCGCGCCGCTGGCGCGTGGAGATCATGAGCGCCAACGAAGGCGAACATGGTGGCTACAAAGAGGTTATCGCCAAGATCAGCGGCGACGGCGTGTACGGCCGTCTGAAGTTTGAATCCGGCGGTCACCGCGTGCAGCGCGTGCCGGCCACCGAATCTCAGGGGCGCATTCACACCTCCGCCTGTACGGTGGCGGTGATGCCGGAGCTGCCGGAAGCGGAACTGCCGGACATCAACCCGGCGGATCTGCGCATCGACACCTTCCGCTCCTCCGGCGCGGGTGGTCAGCACGTTAACACCACCGACTCGGCCATCCGTATTACCCACCTGCCGACCGGCATCGTGGTGGAGTGCCAGGACGAACGTTCGCAGCACAAAAACAAAGCCAAAGCGCTGTCCGTGCTGGGTGCGCGCATCCACGCGGCGGAAATGGCGAAGCGCCAGCAGGCGGAAGCCTCTACGCGTCGTAACCTGCTGGGCAGCGGCGATCGCAGCGACCGTAACCGCACCTACAACTTCCCGCAGGGGCGCGTGACCGACCACCGCATCAACCTGACGCTGTATCGTCTGGATGAAGTGATGGAAGGCAAGCTGGATATGCTGATTGAGCCTATCGTGCAGGAATACCAGGCCGACCAGCTGGCGGCGCTGTCCGAGCAGGAATAATGGATTTTCAGAGCTGGTTACGCCAGGCCACCGGCGCGCTCTCTGACAGTGAAAGCCCGAAGCGCGACGCCGAAATTTTGCTGGAATATGTGACGGGTAAAGCCCGCACGTATCTGCTGGCCTTCGGTGAAACCGAACTGACCGCAGAGCAGGAGGCGCAACTGGCCGCGCTGCTTGCCCGACGTCAAGCTGGCGAGCCGGTGGCGCATCTGGTCGGGGAGCGTGAATTCTGGTCATTACCGCTTTACGTCTCCGCGGCCACTCTGATCCCGCGTCCGGACACCGAATGTCTGGTCGAACAGGCGCTGGAACGGTTACCGGCGGAACCCTGCGAGATCCTCGATCTTGGTACCGGCACTGGCGCGATTGCGCTGGCGCTGGCCAGCGAACGTCCGGACTGTGACGTCACGGCCGTTGATGTGATGCCCGATGCCGTGGCGCTGGCGAAGCGTAACGTGGCACGTCTCGAACGTCATAACGTGACGGTGCTGCAGAGCAGCTGGTTTAGCGCGCTGGCAGGCCGCTCCTTCGGGATGATTGTCAGTAATCCTCCTTATATCGACGAACACGACCCGCACCTGGCGCAGGGCGATGTTCGCTTTGAACCGTTGACGGCGCTGGTCGCTGGCAATGCTGGACTGGCCGATCTGGAACACATTGTGACAACGTCACGACAACACCTCCTGCCCGGCGGCTGGCTGCTGGTGGAGCATGGCTGGACGCAAGGGGAAGCCGTGCGTGCGTTATTCACTGACGCGGGTTTCCACGCCGTCGAAACCTGTCGCGACTACGGCGGCAACGACCGTCTGACGCTGGGACAGTGGTCATGAATTCGGGCTATCTGCCATTTACGGATAAAGGCACATGGCTGACTGAGAGGCCGTTTGGCGTTATCATCTACATCGTTTTGGGTTTTATCGCGTCTGGACGTCGTTGTACGCGCAGTCGTTACTGGGGTAAGTCATGAGGTCCTTAGCCGATTTCGAATTTAATAAAGTGCCGCTCTGCGATGGCATGATCCTGATTTCGGAGATGATTCGCGACGATTTCACGTCGCAGTATGTCTACGATGAGCTGGAGAGTCTGGTCAGCCTGGCGCGCGAAGAGATCAATCAGGCGCGTCCGCAGGACTGGCAACTGGAAAAGCTGCTGGAGCTTTTCTACGGCGAGTGGGGTTTCTGCGACACGCGTGGCGTGTATCGCCTGTCTGACGCATTATGGCTGGACCAGGTCTTAAAAAATCGTCAGGGCAGCGCCGTTGCGCTGGGCTCTATTTTGCTGTGGGTTGCGCACCGGCTGGATATTCCGCTGGTGCCGGTCATTTTCCCGACGCAGATGATCCTGCGTGCCGAGTGGCTGGACGGTGAGATGTGGCTCATTAATCCGTTTAATGGCGACACGCTGGATGAGCATACGCTGGACGTCTGGCTGAAGGGCAACATCAGCCCGGTGGCCGAGCTCTTTAACGAAGATCTCGACGAAGCCGACAACGGCCAGAGTGATCCGCAAGCTGCTGGATACGCTGAAGTCAGCGCTGATGGAAGAGCGTCAGATGGAGCTGGCCCTGCGTGCCAGCGAAGTGCTGCTGCAGTTTAATCCGGAAGATCCGTACGAAATTCGCGACCGCGGGCTGATTTATGCCCAGCTCGACTGTGAGCATGTGGCGCTGAACGATTTAAGCTATTTCGTCGAGCAGTGTCCGGAAGATCCGATCAGCGAAATGATCCGCGCGCAGATCAACGCGATCTCGCACAAACAAATTACACTGCATTAATCTTAATTCCGATTCACACCTGAATAAGGCGATCCTATGAAACAAAAAGTGGTTAGCATTGGTGATATCAACGTGGCAAACGACCTGCCGTTCGTGCTGTTTGGCGGTATGAACGTGCTGGAATCCCGCGATCTCGCCATGCGTATCTGCGAGCACTACGTGACCGTGACCCAGAAGCTGGGCATTCCGTACGTGTTTAAAGCCTCTTTTGACAAAGCCAACCGCTCCTCCATCAACTCTTACCGCGGCCCGGGCCTGGAAGAGGGGATGAAAATTTTCCAGGAGCTGAAGCAGACCTTTGGCGTGAAAGTGATCACCGACGTGCATGAGGCTGGCAGGCGCAGCCTGTGGCCGACGTGGTAGACGTTATTCAGCTTCCGGCGTTCCTGGCGCGCCAGACCGACCTGGTGGAAGCGATGGCGAAAACCGGTGCCGTGATCAACGTGAAAAAACCGCAGTTCGTGAGCCCTGGCCAGATGGGCAATATCGTCGATAAGTTTATCGAAGGCGGTAACGACAAAGTTATTCTGTGCGACCGTGGCGCTAACTTCGGTTACGACAACCTGGTTGTGGATATGCTGGGCTTCAGCGTGATGAAAAACGTCTCTAACCAGCCCCGGTGATCTTCGACGTGACCCACGCGCTGCAGTGCCGCGACCCGTTTGGCGCCGCGTCCGGCGGTCGTCGTGCGCAGGTGACCGAACTGGCGCGCGCCGGTATGGCGACCGGCCTGGCGGGTCTGTTCATTGAAGCGCACCCGGATCCGGATAACGCGAAATGCGATGGTCCATCCGCGCTGCCGCTGGATAAGCTGGAGCCGTTCCTGAAGCAGATCAAAGCGATTGACGATCTGGTGAAGAGCTTCGACGAGCTGGATACCAGCAACTAATAAATCAAAAGAAACCCCGCATCATGGCGGGATTTTTCTATCCGGTGCGCATAATGCGCACCCACAGCGGTCGCCGCTGGCGCGCACCGGCGCAGAAGCGCACCCGCGCTGTCGGCGCCATTTATGGCGCCGTTTCCCTGGCACGAAGCGCACCCGCGCGAGGGTCGCCAAGGCGACCGTCACCCGACCCACAACATCACGCAAAATCGTCATCAGATACGCCACAAACAGCGCCATATGCGCTGCGCCGTTCAGCACATTGGTGCGGCCAGTGGAGAACGAAATCTGGCACAGCAGCAGCGAGGCCACCATCACAATCATCTCCGGCGCGCCCAGCGCAAACTGCAGATCGTTACCGGTCATAAAGGCAATCAGCGTCACCACCGGTACGGTGAGGGAAATGGTCGCCAGCACCGAGCCGAAGAACAGGTTCATGGCGCGCTGCACCTGATTGTTCAGCACCGCCTTGAGCGCGCCCAGACCTTCAGGCGACAGGATCAGCAGCGCCACCAGGAAACCGGTAAAGGCCAACCGGGGCGTTCAGCTCGGTTAACAGCGTCTCCAGCGGGTTGGCGTTCATCTTGGTGACCGCGATCACCGCAATCAGATGCACGATCAGCCAAACCGTATGCCACGCGCTGCTGTGGGCCGACGGCTTACCGTGGTGCGGGTCATCGTCGTCGCTGTCATCTTCATGCTCGTACACAAACAGGCTCTGGTGCGTTTTGGTCTGAATCAACAGGAACACGCCGTACATGGCGGCGGAAATCAGCGCGACCAGCAGCGCCTGACCGGTGGAGAAATTCGCGCCCGGCAGCGCCATCGGGAAGACCAGCACGATAATCGCCAGCGGGAAGAGGGCGATCAGATACTGTTTAATGCCGAACAGGTTCATATACTGGGTGGCAAATTTACGCCCGCCCAGCAGCAGAGAGAAGCCCACCAGGCCGCCCGTCACAATCATAATGATGGAGTAGAGCGTGTCGCGCATCAGCGTTGGCGCGGCATCGCCGGTCGCCATGAGCGCGGAAATCAGGCTGACTTCGAGAATAACGACGGAAAGGCTGAGAATTAACGAGCCGTAGGGCTCGCCCAGGCGGTGGGCCAGTACGTCCGCATGGCGAACGACGCTAAAGGCGCTGGTTAAAATGCCGACCAGCGCAAGAATATTGATACCAACCACCACTGGCAGTGACTGACTGCTTCCCCAGAAGAGCAGCACAGCCAGTGCCAGAACCGGGAAAATGAGTGACGTCTCCTTGTGGCGGGTCTTTACCGCCTCGTGTGCTGCTGTCATGTGCTTCTCCATCGGCAAAAAGAACAAAACAGGCAATGCTGTGTAATTATAGATAGACTCATCTGACGAAGCGCAGTGTAACTTTTCACCACTGCTCACGCAGATTTTTTACGCGTTTTTACTTTTTGTCATTTTAATCTGAATGAAGCGAAATTCGCGTTAATCAGCGAATTAACCCTTTTCATCAGCAGGTTAATGTTGCGTGTTTCTCATCTATCCTGCGTAAAAGGAGTAAGAACAGAACTGAATTATCTGGCCTTATCCTCACTACCCGCCTTTTTTGCTGGCAGAAGTATGAAATAGCAGGTTTGCGTTTTTGCCGTTCTCTTCCAGACTTATACTAGGTAACCGAAACAGAGAGGTTAGTGATGCCATATAAAACGAAACGCGAATTACCCGATAACGTGCAAAACGTCCTGCCCGCACATGCGCAGGATATCTATAAAGAGGCGTTTAACAGCGCCTGGGATCAGTACAAAGATAAAGACGATCGGCGGGATGATGCCAGCCGGGAAGAGACGGCACACAAAGTCGCCTGGGCGGCAGTAAAACATGACTACGAGAAAGGAGACGATGATAAATGGCATCCAAAAAAAATAGCCCCGCGCGGGCCACTGCGGCCCGCTTCACACTTCTCCGCGCTTCGTTCAAGAATCCTGCCAGGCAGCCGATGCTATTTACAGATAATTTCCCCTTTGTGATCGGGGTCAATCTTGAAACGTTTATGGCAAATGCATTACTGTCTTGTCTTAAGTCGACGCCATGGGCGCCGCCTGTAAAATCGCAGATTCAGGGAGCCATAACGACAGGAAGGTCAGCGCAGTGGCGGAGGTGTAAAGTGTTAACGCGTGATTTCTTAATGAAGGCAGATTGTAAGACGGCATTTGGTGCTATTGAGGAATCGCTTCTCTGGTCAGCTGAACAACGTGCGGCGTCGCTCGCTGCCACGCTTGCCTGCCGCCCGGATGATGGCCCGGTATGGATTTTTGGCTACGGTTCCCTGATGTGGAACCCGGCTCTGGAATTTGCCGAATCGGCGACGGGTACGGCTTGCGGGCTGGCATCGCGCATTTTGCCTGCGCCTGACCGCCGGACGCGGCAGCGTTGCCTGTCAGCCAGGACGCATGCTTGCACTGAAAGAGGGCGGGCGCACCACGGGCGTGGCGTATCGCCTGCCGGATGCCACGCTCGAAGAGGAGCTGACGCTGCTCTGGAAGCGCGAGATGATCACCGGCTGCTATATGCCGAGCTGGTGTAAGCTGGAGCTGGATGACGGACGCACCGTTAACGCGCTGGTGTTTATCATGGATCCGCGCCATCCGCTGTATGAAGCGGACACCCGCACGCAGGTGCATTGCCCCGCTGATTGCTGCCGCCAGCGGGCCGCTCGGCACCAACGCGCAGTATCTGTTCTCCCTCGATCAGGAATTGGGCAAACGCGGCATGCAGGAAGAGGCGTTAACGCGCCTTGCGGCCGAAGTGCGCGCGCTGCAGCAGAGCGCTGCGCGCGGCTAACCTCAATTACCCGGATTAATCAGCCAGGTGCCCGGCTGGTTAATCGTCAGCATCTGGCTGCGCACCAGGCTGCCGTGATGCACTTCAATACGATAGCTGCCTGCCGCCAGATTCAGCGAGGCGAAACCGCTGCTGGCGGGTTTCACATCCTTCGCTTCGCCGTTCAGCACGATATTTTCCCCTGCCTGCAACTGCAGGTAAACCGTCGCCATGGTTGGTGCGCTGCTGGCGGGCGCGCTGCCCGCTGATGGGGTCGCCGCCGGGGCGCTGCTGGCCGCCACCGGCGGTGCGTCGCTCGGGCGATTGGCTTTCCACACTACGACCACCACGGCAAGCAACGCCACGGCAGCGGCGGCGAGCAGGGCAGGCGACAAACGGCGCACATTGCGCGGCGTCACCGGTTCAATCGCGGCGGCGGCATGATTAACCGCCATTACCTGCGGTTCCGGCACGGCCGCTACCGGCTCCGGCACGGGCTGGCTCTCCGCGGTCACCGGGAAGGTCGTCACCAGCGCTTCGACATCGCTCACCGGCAGATCGATCAGCCGGGCAAAAGCATCAATACTCTGCGGACGGTCTTCCGGCTTCATCGCCAGCGCGCAGTCGATCGCGTGCAGCAGCGGCAACGAATACCCCTCAGGCTTGCGCTCCACCAGTGGCTGGTAGTTATCTTCAATGCAGCGCACCACGCTGACCGGCGGCGCGTGGCCGGTGATCAGCGTATGCAGCACCGCGCCCAGCGCGTAGATATCGGTCCAGGGTCCCTGTTCGACTTCTCCCTCTTCGCTGTACTGCTCAATTGGCGCGAAGCCCGGCTTGAGCATGATCTCGGTTTCATCCGACAGGTTGCCAATCTCTTTGCGCGCCGAGCCAAAGTCGAGCAGCACCGGCAGCTGATTTTCCTGAATCTGAATGTTATCGAGCGAAATATCACGATGCAGGTAACCGGCGGTGTGAATGGTGTTGATGGCACCAAACAGCGGCGGCAACAGACGACGAATCCACGCTTCGTCAATGCTGTCCGGGCTGGTGAGCTGCCACTCTTTCAGCGTCATGCCGCTGTAATAGAGCGTGCCCATGTAAGCCGTGCCGTTCTCTTCCCAGAAGCGCAGGACGTGCAGCAGACCGGGATGATTGAAACGCGCCAGCAGCCGTGCCTCCTGAATAAAGCTGTTGCGTCCGGCATTAAACAGTTTCTGGAAGCGCTCGCCGCGCAGTTCCAGCGCCAGATCCGCACCGCGTACCGCCAGTGACACCGGCATGTACTCTTTGATGGCGATGGTGCGTTCCAGCTGATGATCCCAGGCGCGATAGACAATGCCAAAGCCGCCGCCGCCGATCACTTCCTTGATTTCAAACTCGTTAAACCGGTAGCCCGCAGGCAGGGCATTGGGGGTATGATTTTCGTTTGCCGACATAGTGAGCTCTCTGAACACGTCCTGTAGCGCCCCGTCACGCCGGTGACGGCGGGCAACAACCGCTAATTAATTAATGTTACGCCAGGCACCAATTGCCGGATCGGCCAGATCGGCGTGCAGGGTGTCAATCAGTAACACAGTCACTTTTTGCTGTGGCATAAACTGCGGCGACCAGATGCCGCGTAAGCTATCAACCCGCGATTTCACCGCTTCGCTATCCGTGCCGGTGTTTTTATCCATTTTAATCAGCAGCGTACCGCTGAAGCGCCAGACGTGCTGCTGAGCATCAAACGGCAGCACCAGCCAGCTATCGCTGGCATCGGGCCGCGTGACAATCATGCGCTGTTTGTTCACCGCCACCACCTCCAGCGGCGTGCGGGTCAGCGTAAGATCGGCGATGGGATAACCCTGCAGGAAGGTTACCGTCTGGCTGCGCGTTTTGCCGTCACTCAGCAGCGTCATCGCCGCCGGACCTTCCAGCCAGCCCTCGGTTGAGCAATGCTGCTGCGGGTTCTCAGGAATAAACAGCGAACCGCCGTTTTCATCCCACCAGGTACGGAAATGGCAGCCGCCGGGCAGGGCGAAGTGCTGCAGCGGCGTGCTGTCGGCCGGACGCGATAAATCCAGCGGCGCCGCGGTATTTGCACTGGCGCTGGCGGTCGCGTCGTTGAGGATGATCGGCCGCCAGTTCTGCAGTTTTGCCGCGCTGCCGTTAGCCAGCACGCTGCCCTCTTTGCTGGTCATCTGCCAGGGGATCTCATCCAGCAGGCCGCACTGGTTCGCCAGCAGCGTACCGACGCGCGGCAGGAAGCTGGTAAGAATGCTGGTGTCGCTGCTTTTACCGGACACGATGCGCAGCGGCAGCGTCTCTTTACACCAGTCGTCGGGCGCATTACTGGCAACGTTATCGATATAGACTTCCAGCGACAGGCTGGGCGAGTAGACCACCCGGTAATCTTCCGCCTGCGCATTCAGGGCCAGTAACAGGGCGGCAACGCCCGGCAACCACAGTTTCATAATGATCCTTGCAATCAATAACGTGACGGCAGAAAACGTGCCGCATCAGCCTGGGAATAAAGCAGCGTCGCGTCCTGCGGTTCGCCAATCCAGATTGCCAGAGCGCTGAGATTGTCGCTTTTAACACTGCGGTTTACGGCCTGTTCCATCAATGCCAGCCACTCTTCGCAGGCGTTCACCATGCGCAGTGCCTGTTCCATTTCGTCGGTGGTGAGGTTGAGCCAGAAACCGTCGGTACAGACCAGAAATGCGTCACCATCGGTCAGCTCAATCACCTCGCTGAAGGTGGCCGGTCGGGCCGGCTCAATACCCAGCGCATTATAAAGTAAATTACTGTTAATGCCGGTATTTTCATAGCCGGCTTCGCGCAGCTGCTGCGCCAGACTGTGGTCACGCGTCACCTGATGCAGCACCCCGTGGCGGAAGTGATAAACCCGGCTATCACCGGCGTGCGCCCACCATGCGCGCTGCGTTGTGCGGTCAATAAACAGGGCGGCAAGGGTGGTGCTCATGCGCGAAAAATTCGGATTGTTCCCCTGGGCGCTGACCAGCGTTTGCTGACACTTTTCTATCGCCGCGCGTGTACTCTCCGGCGTGAACGTGTCGTTTTGCTGCAGCTGCGTCAGCAGGGTATCGCGCACCAGCTGGGCCGCATAATCGCCGCCGGGCAGACCGGCCACGCCGTCGCATACCAGAAAACAGGCTTTCTGTTCATCGACTTCGGCACCGGTGCGATCCTGGTTTTCGTCACGCATACCCTGCTGGCAGCGGCTGGCAAACTTCATCTTCATGCGTCTTCGGTCCGCGTCTGGGAATCTTTGTACTGATTCACTTCCATGTCGTAGGCATGCAGAAAGGCTTCACCAAACAGGGTGTGGAAGTCATCTTCAATCTCGCCCGCAGTGCGCTGATAGTGACGGAGAAAATAGTCCCACAGCGCCGCTTTACGTCCGCCGCTGAACGGCATCTTAGGCAGCACGCCGTCTTTGCGCGCTTCCTCTTCCAGACGCTGCGGATTAAACGACTGCAGCATCGCGGCAATGATGGCGCGAATGCCGGCAATCATCCCCAGCTGATGCGCCTGTAAATCCACCAGCGCATCGCGCACCGCTGCTTCCGGTGGCATAAAGCCAGGCATCTGGCTCTGGTACATCTGCATCAGCACGGTTTTGCCGGAAGGCAGAATTTTAAACGGGTTATTGGCTTCGTTAAGGATCATCGTCATGTCGGCTTTCACGCCGCGCTTGAGGATGGAGCGCGAAGAGAGCAGGGCAACCGTACCCTGCGAAAACAGGCTGAGCATACGGCCGGTGACGCGCATCTGCTCTTCGGTGATCGGCGTCTGGTGACCATTATTCAGGCCCATACCTTCCAGCAGCGCGGCGATCAGTTTGTCCTGATCGGCGCCCGGCAGCACGGCTGGCATCACGGGCGCATCGCTTTGCGGATCGATCGCCAGGCGCGCGTCCGGGCGGCGTTCGTGACGCGGACTGTCACTCTGCGGCAGGACTTCCGGTTCCGGCACGCTTTCGTCCTGCTGCATACCCAGCGGATCGGCGGCGCTGTCAGCAAAAAACGCCAGTGGATCATCCTGCGGTGCGTTCTGACACGCCGGGTCACACACTTCAAGGCCATATTCGCCAATCTGCAGCGTATCGCCGTGGCGCAGCCGCACCTGCGAGCCGCGCTGTAGCGCCACGCCGTTCAGCACCACTGAAGTGACGCTGCCCTGGTTGGTCAGGCGGCACTCGCCGTCTGGCGACAGGTGCACCAGCGCCTGCAGGCGCGAAATAGCGCGCGATTCGTCGGGCAGCACCAGGTCGTTATCCTGGCTGCGGCCAATGGTCCCGCCAGGCGGGCTAAACGCGACGGTTTTGGCGGGCACATCCGTATTGCACTGCACAATGGTAAATTGCATGAGTCATCCCGTTAACAAGGCAAGCGCACTGGCCTACTCAAACATCGGTGGATAGAGGCCATTACGTCCCGGCTGGGCACCCGCCGCCGGGTTAAACAATAACGAAAAAAGTTGCGCGGTGAGCGGGCCACTGTGTTTATGCGTGGCGTGGGCAAAGCCGTCACTGCGATTACTCCACCAGTAGCTAATGTGCTGTTGGGGATCAAAACGGTCGGCCACTTCACGCCAGCTCAGGGTGCAGGGCAAATCGTCAAAACCAATCACATCCATGATGTCGCTGCGCTGCTTATCCGGCAGCAGCAGCGGAGCCAGCTGTTGAATCTGCGTCTCCAGCGCGTCCGGGCTGTGGCGATCGCGCACCGCCTGCCACAGCAGCGCGCCGAGTTCCTGATACCAGTCGCCGGAGATCGCCAGCTGTGAAGCATGCCACGCGCTGAGCGGAATGCTGTGCAGCGCCAGCAGCGGCCACGCACGGCCGACGCGATCGCACGAGGGCAGCAGACAGCCCAGCTGCACCTGCTGGCGCAGCGGCGATAGCGGCAGGACAAAATTCCATACCGGCGCGCGTAAAAACTGTTGCGTACTGGCCTCTTCCTGCTGATGCCAGTGGATTAAGCCTTGTTGAAACCAGTGGCTCCACGGCGTCACCGTGGCTTCACTGAGCCGCTGGCGCAGAAAATCACCGGTGGCCGGTAATTTGCCATACCAGCCCGGCGCGGTGTAACTCGCCATGGTTACCTCACCATTACTCACTGTGTCCGGTCAATCGCTGCGATACGGTGTGTGGCGCAACCGCCAGCATACGGCCATTCTGACCGGCATTTTTCAGATTTTCCGCAAGCTTACGCATCATCAGCGCATTGTCGCGCGCATAAGGCGACGACTGAATCTGCTGATCGAGCAGCTGGCTAAGGTGCCAGTCAAGCTGCTGCAGATCGCGCGCGCTGACATTGTCCGGCAGCGTGCGCTGCAGATTTTGCATCAGCCAGCCGCGCAGAAATTCGCCGTCGTAGTTACGCGGCTGATACAGCATCTGATAAGCGCGCAGCGCATTGCGGCTGTAGTCATTGTCGGTGCCGGGATCGTCACGCAGCAGGTTGGTGATTTGCTGGGCCACGCGCGGCAGCAGTAAAGACTTAAGCGCATTTTGATAAAGCACCCATGCGGCATCGCTCACCTGGTTACCGCGATACAGTCCAGCGCGCATGGTAAGCGGTGGATTGTCGAGAGAAAAATGCACCGACAGCGGCAGTTTCACCAGGTTATTTAAGAAGGGTAGCAGATCAAAAATATTATCGGCTGGCTGATGAATAACCTGCTGACTTTGCGCGGTAATCGGCCCGATACGCGCCGCGACCTGATCGAGATAACGCTGATTCTGTACGTAGCTGGTGAGCCACAAACCGGAGAGCAGCACCAGCGCGCCGGTGAGCGCGCCGTAACCGATCCAGTGCAGCAGCCGGTTACGATACTCCCAGTGACGGTTGCTGCCGGCAAGGCCGCTTTCGCGGAACACCAGGTCGCTTAAAAGGTCGCGAATAAAGAAGCTCTGGCCTTTGGTACCCGGAATCGGATTGCTGCGGTTAACGCTGTCCCACGCGGCAAGGCTCGACTCGCCGGTGTGTGGCAGCTGTAGCTTACGGTTGAGTTCGCCCATGATGCGGTCAAACGGCAGGCCTTCCTGGGTACCGCTGGTGAAGAACAGGCCGCGCGCCGACCAGGCAATCTCATCCTGATGGCGGGAAAACACCACGTCGAGATATTCGTTGAGTAACGGACGCAGCGAACTGAATTCCTGCGGGAACAGGAAGCTGTCGGCGCGCTGGGTGAGATCGCGCTCGCCAGCCATCACGTCGGCCAGCTGCTGCTGCAGACGCTGCTCCAGCTGCTGAAAGCGCTCGCTAAAGCTGCGGTGCCAGTCATCTTTATGCGGCTTGCCCGGTTCCCACGGGAAGGTGAAGCCCCAGATGGCATCGCGCTGCGGTTTACTCAGGTTGCCGTAAAAGCTCATAAACCCTTTCAGCAGGTCGGTTTTGGTGACCATCACATACACCGGGAAGTGAATGCCGGTTTGCTGATGCAGCTCGACCATGCGGCTGCGTAGCGCGCTGGCCTGGGCGTGACGTGCCTCGGCGGAATCGGTCAGCAGGTCGGCCACGCTGATGGTCATGATCACGCCGTTGATTGGCTGGCGCGTGCGGTAGCGCTTAAGCAGTTTTATGAAGTTATGCCACTCGGCGCCGTCGCGCGCGCGCTGGCTCTCCTGCAGTGCGTAACGGCCCGCGGTGTCGATTAAAACTGCGCTGTCGGTGAACCACCAGTCGCAGTGACGCGTGCCGCCGACGCCGCGTACCGCCTCTTTGCCGAGGCTGTCAGTTAACGGAAACTCCAGACCAGCATTCAGCAGCGCGGTGGTTTTACCGGCGCCGGGCGCGCCGATCATCACGTACCACGGCAGCTGATACAGATAGTGACTCTGAAAACGCGCCAGCCAGCTTTTCTGATGCCGGCGACCAAACTGGGTGCGTTTCAGCCGCAGCGCCGCTTCGCTGAAGCGCTGGGTCAGCAGCGTCTCGGTCGCCTGGCGATCGGACGCTTCTTCGTGACTCATTTCCTGCAGGCGATTGAGCAGCTTGCTGTTAAACCAGCCGCGCCAGATGGCGGGAATAAACTGGAACAGTACCCAGCAGAAATAGAGCAGGCCGACCGCCAGCTGGCGCGGGAATACCGGCTCCAGTGGACGAGTATCGCCCCAGCTCCACAGCGGACCGAGCATCCACAGCACGCAGCTCAGTGCCGTGACGCCAATCAGGCCCCACAGCAGGCGATGGGTTAACAGATGTTGGAGTGATGCGCGCATCACTGGCCTCCCTGATGATTGCCGAGGGTTTCCGGTGCCGCAAACAGGGTGATCTCCACCCGGCGATTGCGGGCGCGGTTTTCATTGCTGTCATTGGGTAAGAGCGGATTGCTGTCGCCACGGCCTTCGGCTTTAACGCTGTGACCGTCCGCCAGCTGCGTATTCAGCAGTTGCGTAACGGCACGGGCACGAGCGAAGGAGAATTCATAGCTGGAGGCGAAACGGCCATCCACCGGACGATTATCGGTATAGACCGATACCAGCACCGTGCCTTTTACCGTCTTCATCGCGCTGGCCACGTGCGCCAGCAGCGCGCGGCCAACCTGGTTTACCACCGTACCGTCCGGCGCAAACAGCTTGTCCGCAGGGATGATCACCTTGCTGCCAAAGGCACCGTCGCTCACTTCCAGCTGGCCTGCGGCAATCACGTCGTTAAGACGCTGATGCAGATCGAGCAGCGCCTGCGGTGAGGTGGGGCGGCGGCCCGGCATGATTTGCGGCAGCGGGGTTTGATAGATGGCGCGCAGCAGCGGTTCGGCCGCATTGCCCAGCCGCCAGTTGAGCCCGCTGTAGATCAGACAGGCAATGAGCGTAGCCAGCGTGACGCAGGCCCACAGTGGCACCATTGGCCGCGTCAGGGTGCTGACCAGCGGATGTACTTCCACCAGCGGCGCGCGCGGTGGTGTCGCCGGGCGGGTTTCCGTAATCAGCTGCGCCAGCCGTTTACGGATGCCTTCACACTGTGCGCGTCCGCTGTCGCTGCCGCGATAGCGCCCTTCGTAGCCCAGCAGCAGGCAGTAGTGAATCACTTCCAGCAGCCATAAATGCTGCTGCGGGCTTTGCGACACGCGCGACAGCAGCTGGAACACTTTTTCGCCGCCCCAGCTTTCGTTATGAAAGGTCACCAGCATGCCGTTGCCGGACCAGACGCCGCGCGTGCCCCAGGGGGTTTGCGCCGCCGCTTCGTCCAGCACGCTACACAGGCAGTAGCGTGCACCGATGATCATCTCAAATGGCAAACCCGCCTGCTTGCAGCGTTGCTCGAACTGGCGGATCTCTTCAATCAGCAGCTGACGCAGGCCGGCGGGATCGTCGTGCGTCGCCGCCTGCCGTATACGCACGACGGCATTCAGAATCGGTGCTGCGGCATTCAGCAAAAGGTTATCGTTGCCCGCGACAATGCCATCGCGGGCAAGGGAGTCCTGAGTCATTAAATCTCGATTATCCTGGCAATAACGGAACGGTTAGCCCGCAAAGCAGCGGTGTGCTGCGGGCAATATGCGCCGGATTGCATCATCAGTCTAAGATCCAGGTCGCGGTATCATTGGTGCGGCATGCTTTACTAGCGCCGCCCACGGCCACGCAGACCTGTTTAGTACGACGGGGACGCGGCCGGTCGCTGCGCAGCGTGGCATCATAGCGGCTGCTCTCCACGCCAGCTTTGGGGGGCACGTAGCCAATCAGCTGACCGCTGGGTTCTTCTGCAATCGCCAGCCAGTTGTGCTCGACGCGACCCAGCACCTCAAAGGTTTGGGCGTTATCCAGATAACGGACCACTTTGCCGCCGTAATCCGGCAGGGTCATCACAGAGGCGGCATACAGCGCGCGAAAGCTCTCATTCACCGGGGTAAATTCACCGGGTGCTGCCACTGCATGACGATGAACCAGTTTTACGCCGTTCACTTCGCTGGTGACCAGGGTGTCATCCGTCACGGGCGGTGGAGGCGCTTTACATCCCGCCAGCGTTAAAGCCGCCAGCAGCGTTAGCAAGAGACTCTTATTCACCATGATCCTCAAATTTTCATCAGTGTCGCTGCAGAGTTGTATCCGGCACGCACTCAGCGGGCGGGCAGATTATGCAGTGAGAAGGCCACTAAAAAACAGTCAAATTACAGAAAGATAGTGCTGACTTAAGTCTACCTAAGACTTTTGAGAATTCAAACCATTGCACCGCGGCAAATCCCGTGCTACCGGGCGAAAAAACGCCTTAACGGCACGCCGCGATAGTTCTGGCTGGGACGATAGATAAGCTGCATTAATTTATTTGCGTAAGCAAGCGCGGCTGGTGTGCGGCGCGACATTTGCCCCCTGATGGTGCTTAAGGGAATTGGTAAATAAGATTTATCTATTTTTTCAGATAAAAAAAGATTGCGCGGCGAAACAATTTTATGATTTTCGGAATTTCCGGGCGCAGCCACGTCTTTAACCCAGCCAGTCCGGCACGGCTTTTGCTTGCTCCACCACTTAACCGTATTACGCAGCAAAGGTCGCGGAACCGTTCGCTGGTGATTGGCCCGCACCAGGTTAGCGCAGGTCCTGATTTCACTTATGGCTAAATAAACCCATCTTTTTCTCGCTTAATCCGCGCTTTAGACCCGAAGGGTTTTGGCATCCTATGCTCAGAATTCCTGCCAGCTGAGGTATGTCGTGGCTGAAGAGAGCAACGAGGACAAAACAGAATCGCCCACCCCCCACCGACTTGAGAAAGCACGGCAGGAGGGGCAGATTCCGCGTTCGCGCGAGCTGACTTCGGTACTGATGCTGCTGGCCGGGCTGCTGATCATCTGGCTGGGCGGCCACAATATGGCGCAACGGCTGGCCAGCATGGTGGCCACCGGCTTCCGCTTCGACCACGGCATGGTCAACGACGATAAAATTATCGTCTCGCACATCGGCAACCTGGTGATGCAGGCGGTGATCGCGCTGCTGCCGCTGATGGCCGGGCTGGTGATCGTTGCCATCGCCGCGCCGATGATTCTGGGCGGAATCAACATCAGCGGAAAATCCATCAAATTCGATTTCAAAAAGCTCAACCCGCTGCCGGGCATTGCGAAAATGTTCTCCGCCCAGACGGGGGCGGAACTGCTGAAGGCGATCCTCAAAGCGGTGCTGGTGGCGCTGGTGGCTGGCTGGTATCTGTGGAGTCACTGGCCGGAAATGATGCGCCTGATGAGCGAATCGCCTGTGAATGCGCTGCAGCATGGCCTGTCGATGACCGCCATCTGCTGCGCTGCTGGTGGTGCTGAGCCTTATCCCGATGGTGGGTTTTGACGTGTTCTGGCAGCTCTACAGCCACTTCAAAAAACTGCGCATGTCGCGCCAGGATATCCGCGACGAATACAAGCAGAAGGAAGGCGACCCGCACGTGAAAGGGCGCATCCGCCAGATGCAGCGTGCCGCCGCCCGCCGCCGCATGATGGCCGACGTGCCGAAGGCCGACGTGATCGTCACCAACCCGACCCACTATTCCGTGGCGCTGCAGTATGACGAAAACAAAATGAGCGCGCCGAAAGTGGTGGCGAAAGGCGCGGGGCTGACTTGCCCTGCGCATCCGTGAACTGGCCAAAGAGAACCGCGTCCCGATGCTGGAAGCGCCGCCGCTGGCGCGCGCCCTGTATCGCCATGCGGAAATTGGCCAGATCCCCGGCGAGCTCTATGCCGCGGTGGCGGAAGTGCTGGCCTGGGTATGGCAGTTGAAACGCTGGCGCGCTGAAGGCGGCGCCTGATTCCAAACAAACCAAAACATCTTCCGGTGCCTGCAGCGCTGGATTTTATGAACGAGAAGGACACTGATGGCTAATCTGGTGGCAATGTTGCGCCTGCCCGGCAACCTGAAATCGACCCAATGGCAGGTGCTGGCCGGGCCGGTGCTGATCATGCTGATTCTGTCGATGATGGTACTGCCGCTGCCGGCGTTCATGCTGGACCTGCTGTTTACCTTCAACATCGCGCTGTCCATCATGGTGCTGCTGGTGGCGATGTTCACCCAGCGCACGCTGGAGTTCGCCGCGTTCCCGACCATTCTGCTGTTCTCCACCCTGCTGCGCCTGGCGCTGAACGTCGCCTCAACGCGCGTGATCCTGATGGACGGCCACACCGGCGCGGAAGCGGCGGGGCAGGGTGGTCGAAGCCTTCGGCCACTTCCTGGTGGGCGGTAACTTCGCCATCGGTATCGTGGTGTTCGTCATCCTCATGATCATCAACTTTATGGTGATCACCAAGGGTGCCGGGCGTATCGCCGAAGTGGGCGCGCGCTTCGTGCTGGACGGGATGCCCGGCAAGCAGATGGCGATCGACGCCGACCTCAACGCCGGCCTGATCGGTGAAGACGAAGCCAAACGCCGCCGCACCGAGGTGACCCAGGAGGCCGACTTCTACGGTTCGATGGACGGTGCCAGTAAGTTCGTGCGCGGCGATGCCATCGCCGGCCTGCTGATCATGGTGATCAACGTGATCGGCGGCCTGCTGGTGGGCGTGATGCAGCACGGCATGATCCGTCGGCGACGCCGGGGAAACCTATACGCCCTGCTGACCATCGGTGACGGCCTGGTGGCGCAGATCCCGGCGCTGGTGATCTCCACCGCCGCCGGCGTGATCGTGACCCGCGTCAGCACCGACCAGGATGTGGGCGAGCAGATGGTGGGCCAGCTGTTTACCAATCCGCGCGTGATGGTGCTGGCGGCGGGCGGTGATTGGCCTGCTGGGGCTGGTGCCCGGCATGCCGAACTTTGTCTTCCTGCTGTTTACCGCCGCGCTGCTGGGCCTGGCCTGGTGGCTGCGCGGGCGCGAAATGCAGCCGAAGAAGCAAAGTGAAGCCTCCAGCGTGGTGAAAACGCAGGAGACGCCGGCCACGGTCGAAGCCACCTGGAACGATGTACAGCTGGAAGATTCCCTGGGTCTGGAAGTGGGTTATCGCCTGATCCCGATGGTGGATCACCAGCAGGATGGCGAGCTGCTCGGGCGTATCCGCAGTATCCGTAAAAAATTTGCCCAGGACATGGGCTTCCTGCCGCCGGTGGTGCATATTCGCGACAACATGGATCTGCCGCCCGCGCGCTACCGCATCCTGATGAAAGGGGTCGAGATTGGCAGCGGCGATGCCTATCCGGGCCGCTGGATGGCGATCAACCCCGGCACGGCGGCGGGCACGCTGCCGGGTGAAGCGACGGTCGATCCGGCCTTTGGCCTGGCGGCCATCTGGATCGACAGCGCGCTGAAAGAGCAGGCGCAGATTCAGGGCTACACCGTGGTGGAAGCCAGTACCGTGGTGGCCACCCACCTCAACCACCTGATCGGCCAGTACGCCAGCGAGCTGTTTGGCCGTCAGGAAGCGCAGCAGCTGCTTGACCGCGTCACCCAGGAGATGCCGAAGCTGACGGAAGATCTGGTGCCGGGCGTGCTGACCCTGACCACGCTGCATAAGGTGCTGCAGAATCTGCTGGCCGAGCGCGTGCCGATCCGCGATATGCGCACCATTATCGAAACGCTGGCCGAGCATGCGCCGCTGCAAAGCGATCCGCACGAGCTGACCGCGGTGGTGCGCGTGGCGCTGGGCCGCGCGATCACCCAGCAGTGGTTCCCGGGTAACGGCGAAGTGCAGGTGATTGGCCTTGATACGCCACCCTGGAACGTCTGCTGCTGCAGGCGCTGCAGGGCGGTGGCGGGCTGGAGCCGGGCCTTGCCGATCGCCTGCTGACGCAGACCCAGGCCGCGCTGGCGCGTCAGGAGATGCCCGGCGCGCCGCCGGTGCTGCTGGTGAACCATGCGCTGCGTCCGCTGCTGTCGCGCTTCCTGCGCCGCAGCCTGCCGCAGCTGGTGGTGCTGTCGAATATGGAGCTGTCCGATAACCGCCATATCCGCATGACGGCGACCATTGGAGGAAAATAATGCGCGGCGTGACGCTCTCATGGCTGCTGGCGACGCTGCTGGCGCTGCCGCTAACGGGCAAAGCCGCCAGCGGTGCGTGGCAGGCCAGCGCCAGCGGCCCGAGCCTTGGCGTGCGCGGCAACTGGCTGCTGTCGCCGGCGCTTAAAGCGCCCTCGGCGGCTCCAGGGACTATTTCGGTGGTGAACTGGCGCTACACGCTGAGCCGCCCGGCGCCATCCGGTCTGGTGGTGCGGCTGTGCGCCAGTCAGCGCTGCGTGGAGCTGGACGGCGCCAGCGGCAGCACGCGCGGCCTCGCCAACGTGGCAGCCGATGAAACGTTGCATCTGGCTTTCGGATTTCAGGGGCAGGGCGCGTTGCCGCCCGGCCTGCGGGTGGTGAGCAGTGAAGTGATGGTCAATTACCAATAGCAAATAGCCAATAGCCAATAAAAAACCCGCCGCAGCGGGTTTTTTTAGGCTTACATTCGCTCGACGGTTTCGATACCCAGCGTATCCAGCCCCAGCTTCAGGGTTTTCGCCGTCAGCTGCGCCAGCTTCAGACGGCTGTTGCGTACCTATTCCTCTTCGGCGGAGAGAATCGGGCAGTGCTCATAGAAGCCGGAGAACAGACCGGCCAGATCGTACAGGTAAGCACACATCACGTGCGGCGTGCCGTCGCGCGCAACCTGGGTCAGGGTCTCTTCAAACTGCAGCAGACGGGCCGCCAGCTGCGCTTCGC
This sequence comes from Enterobacterales bacterium, assembly GCA_039593635.1. Lineage (GTDB taxonomy): Bacteria > Pseudomonadota > Gammaproteobacteria > Enterobacterales > Enterobacteriaceae > Enterobacter. The sequence goes on along the minus strand of JBCNOW010000027.1, from coordinate 641,460 downwards.
GCTCGTCAGTCAGGATGATATCACCGTACAGGCTGTCTGCCTCAATGCCCGCTTTACGGAACACCGAGAGCACGCGCGTGTAGGCATACTGCATGTACGGCGCGGTGTTGCCTTCAAACGCCAGCATGTTGTCCCAGTCGAAGATGTAATCGGTGGTGCGGTTTTTGGACAGATCCGCGTATTTCACCGCGCCGATGCCTACCGCGTTCGCCAGTTTTTCCAGCTCCTGCCGCGCTCATCTCCGGGTTCTTCTCGCCGACCAGGCGACGGGCGCGCTCCAGCGCTTCATCCAGCAGATCGGAAAGTTTCACGGTGCCGCCCGCTGCGGGTTTTAAATGGCTTGCCATCTTTGCCCAGCATCATGCCGAACATATGGTGTTCCAGCGGCACGGAATCCGGCACGTAACCGGCTTTGCGCACGATAGTCCACGCCTGCATCAGATGCTGGTGCTGGCGGGAATCGATGTAGTACAGCACGCGATCGGCATGCAGCGTTTCATAGCGGTATTTGGCGCAGGCGATATCGGTGGTGGTGTAGAGATAGCCGCCATCCTTCTTCTGGATGATCACGCCCATCGGTTCACCTTCCTTGTTTTTGTACTCATCAAGGAAGACCACGGTGGCGCCTTCGCTCGTCACCGCCAGCCCTTTTTCGCTTTCAGATCGGCCACAATGCCCGGCAGCATGTCGGTTATAGAGGCTTTCACCCATCACATCTTTGCGCGTCAGGGTGACGTTCAGGCGGTCATAGGCCTGCTGGTTCTGACTCATGGTGATGTCAACCAGCTTGCGCCACATCTCGCGGCAGTATTCGTCGCCGCCCTGCAGTTTCACCACGTAGCCGCGCGCGCGCTCGGCGAAGGCTTCGTCTTCGTCGTAGTGCTTTTCGCTTCGCGGTAGAAGCCTTCCAGGTCCGCCAGCGCCATATCTTCAGGGTGCTCGTTCTGCTGCTTCTCCAGATAGGCAATCAGCATGCCGAACTGGGTGCCCCAGTCACCCACGTGGTTCGCGCGGATCACGTTGTGACCGAGGAACTCCAGGGTGCGCACTGCGGCATCACCGATGATGGTGGAGCGCAGGTGACCGACGTGCATCTCTTTCGCCACGTTAGGCGCCGAGTAGTCAATCACGATGGTCTGCGGTGTCACTTCGCTGACGCCCAGGCGTGGCAGCTGCAGCGCCTGCGCGGCCTGCTGTGCCAGCCACTGGCGGCTCGAGGAAGATGTTGATAAAGCCCGGACCGGCGATTTCGGTTTTGCTGGCAATGCCGGCGAGATCCAGATGCGTCAGTACCTGCTCAGCCAGCTGTCGCGGCGCCATGCCCAGTTTTTTAGCCACTGCCATCACACCGTTAGCCTGATAGTCGCCAAACTGTACTTTTGCTGACTGACGAACCTGCGGTTCGCAATCGGCAGGCGCGCCTGCCGCAATCATTGCCTGACTGACTTTTTCGGAGAGAAGAGCCTGAATATTCACCGGGATACCTTCATATGCTGAAAAGGCCCGCCAGCTGAGGGCGAGCCGATGTCGTCATCCCGCGTGCGTGTCGGGACGGAAAAAATAAGAGGGGAAGTATACGTGAAATGTTGGGGTGCGTCAGCAATCGGTTATGGCTGCCGGTGGACGCAGGCCCGCGCGCCGGTTAACGGCGGCGCGGGTGGCGACGGGGATTTTTAACGCTTTTGTCTTCACGCACCTTCCAGTGGCGGGAAATTGCAAATCCCATCAAGGCTATCAGGACCGCGACAACAATGAGCATAGACATAGGGCCATTCCTTGTAGTTGTGAAACCCAAATTTATAAGAAAGGGTCAGCTACTGCAATTGATTGACGGGTAAATAAGAGTTATCTCATTGTATTAACTATTGTTAATAATAACAGTTGGTTAAGGCACTTTTATAAAGTAACGTGTGGACCTGATTACGCGATTAATCCGAAAGAGAGGGGCGGTTTATGCGGTTTTTGAAGGTTTTTGGCGTGAAATCGGATGAATCCGAGCATTTTGTCAAGCGAAAGCTGCGGCAGCCCTGTTTTTTTATTGATTAAAAGATCTGAACTGAGTTTGAGGTATTTAACGTATGAATCTGGATTTTCCTTCAGAACTGAGTGACTTAAAACAAGACCTGTCCCGATTTGAACAGGCTTTGCAACATTTTGCGGCACGCCTCGGCCTGGATCTCACGCAGCATGAGGCGGACCACGTGGCAGTGCGCTGTCACCAGTTCGCCACGGCAGAACGCTGGAAAGCCGGGTTACTGCAAATCGGCGATCAGTTTTCCGAAGCGATGATTAATGGACGGCCGATCTGCCTGTTTAAGCTGCATCAGCCGCTGCGCATTGCGGGCTGGCAGGTGGATGTGATCGAGCTGCCGTGGCCCGGTGAGAAGCTGTATCGCCATGAAGGCTGGGAGCATGTGGAAATTGTGTTGCGCGGCGAGCCGGAAACGCTGGGCATGCGTGCGATGGCGTTGCTGGCAGACGAGGCGCTGACGCAGCCGGGCATCGCGTTTAAAACCAGCACGCCGCAGGGCGAAAATGAACGTCTGCCCAATCCGACCTTAGCGGTGACGGACGGGCAGACTACCATCAAGTTTCATCCGTGGCGGCTGGAGGAGATCGTTGCCAGCGAACAGGCTTAGCGCCGCGCTGCCACCGCCTGCTGCAGGCGCGATACCGCCTGCTGCAGGGTGGCGTGCGTGCAGCCAAAGTTGAAGCGCACGAAGCGATCGTCGCCGAAATCACGGCCCGGCGAGAAACCGAGACCGTGTTTTTCGAAATACAGCGCCGGGCTGGCGACATCCAGCTGGCTGGCGTCAATCCAGCCGAGGTAGCTGGCCTCTGGCGCGACCATGCTGAGTTCCGGCAGCGCATTCACCTGCTGCACCAGCCAGTCACGATTGGTGCGCAGGTAAACCAGCTGGTCCGCCAGCCACCCATCACCGTCGCGCCATGCGGCTTCCGCCGCCACCAGCGCCAGAATATCCACGCCCGGTACGATGCCTTCACGCACCTGCTTAAAGCGTTTCCGCAGTTCGGGATGAGGGATAATGGCCATGGACGCACCCAGCCCGGCGATGTTGAAGGTTTTAGACGGCGAAATCAGGGTGATGCTGCGCTGGGCTGCGTCTTCGCTCAGCGAGGCAAACGGAATGTGCTGTACGCCGGGCGTTAACAGCAGGTCACAATGGATTTCATCAGAGCACACCAGCAAATCGTGGCGTTGGGCAAAGGCCAGCTGCGCCTCCAGCTCATCACGGCGGTAGACGGTGCCGCCCGGATTCTGCGGATTGCACAGCATGAGCAGGCGCTCGTTACCCTGCATCTGGCTGTCATCCAGCTGCATCGCCCAGCGATCCTGCTGTAACTGCAATGGCAGATTGATCTGCGCGCGCTGCGCCAGCCGCGCCGCCGCGCGAAATGGCGGATAAATCGGCGTCGGTGCCACGGTGCTCTGCGACGACTCGGTAAATGCCCGGACCGATAAATTCAGGCCGCTCACCACGCCCGGCAGCAACACAATCCATTCTGGCTCAATCTGCCAGCCATAGCGCTGGGCTAAGCGGGAAATAGTGATATCAATCAAACCGTGCGGCGTCGCGCCATAGCCGAAAACACCGTGGTCGGCACGCTGTTTAATGGCCTCAATGATGCACGGCGGCGAGCGAAAATCGGTGTCGGCAACCCACAAAGGCAGCACATCGCGATCACCATATTTGTGCCATTTCAAACTATCGCTGTGACGACGGTCTATCCCTTGATCAAAATCGAATGCCATAGTGCGCTTTCCACGTAAACTGTCTGAATGAGCAGACTAACTGATGCACTCCTCCCGAGCCAGCAGTCATGAAAAGGAGCAAGGTATGACGAAACTGGAAATTTGTTGCTATGGCATCGACTGCGCAATGACTGCGCAGGCGTCCGGTGCCGATCGCGTGGAGCTGTGCAGTGCTCCACGTGAAGGCGGACTGACACCTTCGGCGGGTATGCTGGAAGCCGCACAACGTGAACTGACCATTCCGGTCCACCCGATCGTGCGGCCGCGCGGCGGCGATTTTTGTTACACCGCACGCGAATTTGAGGTGATGAAATCGGACGTGGCGCGCATTCGCGAGCTGGGTTTTCCTGGCCTGGTGATTGGCATGCTGGACGAAGATGCGCACGTCGACACGGTTCGCATGCAGCAGATTATGGCGCTGTGCGACGGCATGGCGGTGACCTTCCATCGCGCCTTTGATTTGTGCCACAGCCCGAAGCGTTCGCTGGAGGTGCTGACTGATTTAGGGATCGCCCGCATTCTGACTTCCGGTCAGCAGCAGAGCGCTGAAACCGGAATTGCATTATTACGGGAACTAAATGAATACAGCACCGGTCCAATCATTATGGCAGGGGCAGGCGTGCGCCTCAGCAATCTGCAAAAGTTCCTCGACAGCGGATTGCAGGAAGTCCACAGCTCCGCCAGCCGTGCCGTCGCGTCACCGATGCGCTACCGTAAAGCCGGTGTCTCGATGTGTTCTGAAGCGGAAACCGATGAATTCAGCCGCTCCTGTGTCGATGGCGATGTCGTCGAAGCCATGAAGAGCATGATGCAGATGAGCGTTGACCGGGTCGCCTGACCCGTACCAATTTTGCCGCGCAGCACGCCGAAAACCTGACGTGATGTTTGCAAGTACCAAACCCCAGTTCCTTGCTGGGGTTCTTTTTGTCTGCCGCTTCGCCATGAATAGCGCATTGGTGAAAAAGATGCTTTGATTACTCTATGGCTTAACGCGCGGATAACGCTGATGAAATCCCTCCCTTATGCTGTTGTGATTCTGCTGTTCCCCGTTGCCGGCGCGGCGCTGGCCGCCAGCAGCACCTGCCCGCCGCTGAGCAAAAACATCACCAGCAGCAACAACTGGATTATGCTGGGCGGCGACGCCAAAGGCGCGGTGCGCCAGGTGGTGGCCGGGGAGTTTGGTAAAGACGTCAACTCGCAGAAGCGCGTGCTCGGTCAGTTTGACCAGTGCGGCGATCTGATGGTGGCTGACATCACCTATGACAAAAGCGAAGGCAACGTGGTGCTGAGCATGGAGCAGCATATCGCGCGCGTGCAGCGCGGCTGGGTGGCTGACTATGCTTATCTGGTTAAAGTGACCCGCGCGGGCAAAGAGGAAGTGGTGGATAGCCGACAGGGCACCATCAGCTGGCAGATGGGGCAACACGGCAACATCATCAGCGCCTCGGACAAATTTACCAGCATGGGGAAAGAGGGCTTTACCGATACCACTTACCGCTACGATAAACACTTCCGGCTGGAAAAAAGTATCGCGCGTGGCAGCGATGAACTGACCAACGGCGAGAATACCTGGCGCTGGAATCCGCAGAGGCTGGTGGTGGCATCCACCAGCGCGCGCAGTAAAGATACCTACAGCTACGATAATCAATTGCGCGAACTGCGGCTGCACGGCACCTCGACCACGCCGGTCAGCACTCTGCGGTCGGTGGATGAGTGCCAGTTGTGGGACGAGGTGGGCAATTGCACGCTGAGCTATTTGCATGAGACGGAAGTGTTTGCCAAAGGCACCATTGAGCGGCATCTGAGTTCGGCCTACAAATATCAGTATTGGGATCGTCCGGCAACGGACAATTGATGCGCCGTCGCGTATGCTGTTCTGTGCACAACCCGGGAGCCCATCATGACACTGATTATTTCATTCCTTTTCGCCATTACCCTGCTTACGCTGACGCCCGGCTTCGATACCGCGCTGGTGCTGCGTTCGGCGGCTGCGCAGGGCTGGCAGCGTGCCTCGGCGACGGCATTGGGCGTTACGCTCGGCTGTCTGGTGTGGGGCGTGGCGGTCGGGCTGGGCTTAGGCGCGCTGCTGCTGGCTTCGGAAATGGCTTATAACCTGCTGAAAGGCATCGGTGCCGTGTACCTGCTGTATCTCGGCGTCAGACTGCTGCTTAACCCGCGCAGCACGGTGGCCAGCGGGCAGCAGGGGCAAAAGCGGGAAGAGCGCTATCTGACCTGCTTCGCGCGTGGCCTGACCGGTAACCTGCTCAATCCCAAAGTCGGGGTTTTTTACGTCACTTTTCTGCCGCAGTTTATCCCGGCCGGCGGATCGGTGGCACTGTGGTGCACGCTGATGGCGCTCACCCACATGGTGATAGGCTTAGTGTGGAACGCGGTATTGATTAGCGGCAGCCAGTACTTTGCCGGTCATCTGCGCCGTCCGGCAGTGTTAAAAGTGATGGATCGCCTGACCGGCTGCGTGTTTATTGGTTTCGCCGCGAAGCTGGCGCTGTCGCGGCGTTAAGCGTTACGGTTTGCGCGCCACCAGCACGGCACGCAGCGGGGCGGGATAGCCTTCAATCGTTTTGCTGCTGTCGTGCGGATCGAGGAACTCCGCCAGCGATTCGCTGGTCATCCAGTCGGTGCGACGCTGCTCTTCCACCGAGGTGATGGCGTAATCGGCGATGCGCACATCGACAAAACCGCACTTCTCCAGCCAGTTTTTCAGCGCCGCCGCAGACGGAATAAAGTAAACGTTGCGCATCTGCGCATAGCGTTCACCCGGCACCAGCACCGCGTTTTCATCGCCTTCAATCACCAGCGTTTCCAGTACCAGTTCGCCGTCGCTGACCAGCTGATTTTTCAGTTGCAGCAGATGGTCGAGCGGCGAACGCCGGTGATAGAGCACGCCCATGGAGAACACGGTATCGAACGCCTGCAGCGCCGGCAACTGCTCAATGACCAGCGGCAGCAGATGCGCACGGCGATCGTCACCCAGCAGCTTACGCACCGCTTCGAACTGGCACAGGAACAGCTGCATCGGATCGATACCGACCACCAGCTGCGCGCCGGCACCAATCATGCGCCACATGTGATAACCGCTGCCGCAGCCTACATCCAGCACGGTTCGACCGGCCAGCGAAGAGATATGCGGCAGCACGCGGTCCCACTTCCAGTCGGAGCGCCATTCTGTGTCGATGTCGCAGCCGTAGAGCGAAAACGGCCCTTTGCGCCACGGCATCAGGTTACGCAGCAGCTTTTCGATGCCGGCGCGCTGGCGATCGGTTAACGCGTCATGCTGCGCGCTGACGCTGTGCAGCAGATCGAGCTGCTGCGGCACCAGCAGCGGCAGATTGTCGACCGACTTCTCCCAGTTGCGAAAATGTCCGTGCAGGTTTTCACGCTGCCAGGCGGCGACCTGCGCCGGCAACACTTCCAGCCAGCTGGCGAGCGGGCCGGTGGCGATTTGCTGATAAAAACGGCCAAAATCAATCATTTCAACGCCACCAGTGAGCCAAAGTTAAAGCACTGGAACCACAATTCGGCATGGGCAAAGCCGGCGCTTTTCAGGCGGGCTTTATGCGTTTCCACGCTGTCCGTCAGCATCACGTTCTCCAGCATGCTGCGCTTCTGGCTGATCTCCAGCTCGCTGTAGCCGTTGGCGCGCTTAAAGTCGTGGTGCATGTTGAACAGCAGTTCGCCGACGTCGGCATCTTCAAAGCTGAACTTTTCCGACAGCACCAGCGCACCGCCCGGATTGAGGCCGGCGGCGATTTTCTGCAGCAGCGTCAGGCGCGCGTCCGGCTCAAGGAACTGCAGGGTAAAGTTGAGCACCACCAGTGAGGCGTTTTCGATGTGGATATCGCGGATATCCGCTTCCAGCACCTGCACCGGCGTAGCGGCGCGGAAGGCGTCGATGTGTCGGCGGCAGCGTTCCACCATCGCCGGTGAATTATCGACGGCAATAATCTGGCAACCCGGTGCCTTAATATTGCGGCGCACCGCCAGCGTGGCCGCGCCCAGCGAGCAGCCGAGATCGTAAACCTGGCTATTGGGCTGCACAAAGCGTTCTGCCAGCATGCCAATCATCGAAATGATGTTGGAGTAACCCGGCACCGAGCGCTGAATCATATCGGGAAAGACTTCAGCCACGCGCTCGTCAAAGGTCCAGTCGCCCAGTTTATCGATGGGCGCGGAGAATAGCGTATCGCGGTCAGACATAATGAATTATCCGGAGAGAAAACGGAAAGGGCGCTATTCTGGCAGAAACTGCCGCAGGCTGCACCCGTTTCCCTGCGTTTAGAACAGGCTGGATTGCTGTGGCCAGGCGGGCAGCGGGCGCAGCGTCGGCTCCAGCTGTTGCAGCTGCGGCCACAGCGCCTGTAGCAGCGGAAACACCGCGCCCATATCCGGCGTGTGGATAAACAGCAGCGGGTCGCTGTCGTGCTGCCAGTCCGCCAGTTTTTGCTGCCAGACATCAAACAGCGGCAGGCTCTCCTCCACGCTGTCGCTGCCGATAAAGCGCACCATCGGCTGTCCGGCAGTGCGCACCGCGTGCGTCGGCACGCGCGGCTTTTGCGCGCGCGCATGCACGGCGGCCGGGCTGAGCGAGGCAGAGGCGTGCACCGGACGGCTGTCGAGAATCACCCGATTAACCCCGCGCTGATGCAGGCCGCGATTCAGCGCGCGCTCGGCCTCGCCTTTGGCAAAAAAGGCCGCATGGCGCACTTCAACGCCATAGTGAAAGCTGCGCGGCAGGCGATCGAGAAACGCCCATAAATCTGTCAGCTGCGCCGGTGAAAAGGCGGCGGGCAGCTGCAGCCAGTACTGGCCGATGCGCTGGCTGAGCGGATCCAGCAGGCGCAAAAATTCATTCACCAGCTCATCGCAGTTCTTCAGCGCCGCTTTGTGGCTGATGGTGTCAGGAAATTTAAAGCAGAAGCGAAAGGCGTCGTCAGTCATGTCATACCAGCGCTGCACTACTTCGGGTCTGGGCAGCGCGTAAAGCGTGGTGTTGCCTTCGACGCAGCCGAACAGCCGGGCGTAATCCGCCAGGGTTTCGATACCCAATACTTTCCAGTTGGCGTGCTGCCATTGCGGTAATCCAATACGAAGTGTCAAAACTGCTCCTGCCTGCTGTGGCGCGGAAAATGCGCCGTACGTTACCTGGTTTTGCCACGGTCAGGAACCGATCGCGCGGCAAACGCTGACGATTTGTCCGCTTTGCGCGGGATCTGCTTATCCTGCCTGCCATTTTCCAGTATAATAGCCGCCTTTTTTCCGGCAGCATCTCAGAAGGTTACGCGGCCTGATGCTGTCTGGCAGCAGCGGCTAATTAAGGGATATCTCATGCGTACAGAATATTGCGGGCAGCTGCGTCAGTCCCACGTCGGACAGCAGGTTACCCTGTGTGGTTGGGTCAACCGTCGTCGTGATCTTGGTAGCCTTATCTTTATCGATATGCGCGACCGCGAAGGTATCGTTCAGGTGTTCTTCGATCCGGATCGCGCCGAAGCGCGTTGAAGCTGGCCTCTGAGCTGCGTAATGAGTTCTGCATTCAGGTCACCGGCACCGTGCGTGCGCGTGACGAGAAAAACGTCAACGCAGACATGGCGACCGGTGCCATCGAAGTGCTGGCGTCCGATCTGATTATCATCAACCGTGCCGAAGCGCTGCCGCTGGATTCCAACCACGTCAACACTGAAGAAGCGCGTCTGAAATACCGCTACCTGGATCTGCGTCGCCCGGAAATGGCTCAGCGCCTGAAAACCCGCGCGAAAATCACCAGCCTGGTGCGTCGCTTTATGGATGACCACGGTTTCCTCGATATCGAAACCCCGATGCTGACCAAAGCCACGCCGGAAGGCGCGCGCGATTACCTGGTGCCATCCCGCGTTCATAAAGGCAAATTCTACGCGCTGCCGCAGTCTCCACAGCTGTTCAAACAGCTGCTGATGATGTCCGGCTTCGATCGCTACTATCAAATCGTTAAGTGCTTCCGCGACGAAGACCTGCGCGCTGACCGTCAGCCCGAATTTACCCAGATCGACGTGGAAACCTCCTTCATGACCGCCGAACAGGTGCGTGAGGTGATGGAAGCGCTGGTGCGTAGCCTCTGGAACGACGTGAAAGGCGTTGAGCTGGGCGATTTCCCGATTATGACCTTCGCCGAAGCGGAACGTCGCTACGGCTCCGACAAACCAGACCTGCGTAACCCGATGGAGTTGGTGGACGTGGCTGATCTGGTGAAAGCCGTTGAGTTCGCGGTATTCGCGGGCCCGGCTAACGATCCGAAAGGCCGCGTGGCGGCCCTGCGCGTACCGGGCGGTGCGGCGCTGAGCCGTAAGCAGATTGACGACTACGGCAACTTTATCAAGATCTACGGCGCGAAAGGTCTGGCCTATATTAAAGTGACCGAGCGTGCGAAAGGTCTGGAAGGTATCACCAGCCCGGTCGCGAAATTCCTGAACGCAGACATCGTGGAAGCGATCCTGGAGCGCACCGGCGCGCAGGACGGCGACATGATCTTCTTCGGTGCAGACAACAAGAAAGTCGTTGCGGATGCGATGGGCGCGCTGCGTCTGAAACTCGGCAAAGACCTGAACCTGACCGACGAAACTAAATGGGCGCCGCTGTGGGTTATCGACTTCCCAATGTTTGAAGACGACGGTGAAGGCGGCCTGACCGCGATGCACCACCCGTTCACCTCGCCAAAAGAGATGACGGCGGCAGAGCTGAAAGCGGCACCGGAAGAGGCGGTCGCCAACGCCTACGATATGGTCATTAACGGCTACGAAGTGGGTGGCGGTTCCGTGCGTATTCACAGCGGTGAAATGCAGCAGACCGTGTTCGGCATCCTGGGCATCAACGAGCAGGAGCAGCGTGAGAAATTCGGCTTCCTGCTGGATGCGCTGAAATACGGTACGCCTCCGCACGCGGGTCTGGCCTTCGGTCTTGACCGTCTGACCATGCTGCTGACCGGCACCGATAACATCCGTGATGTTATTGCCTTCCCGAAAACCACCGCGGCAGCGTGTCTGATGACCGAAGCGCCAAGCTTTGCCAACCCGGCCGCGCTGGCTGAGCTGGGTATCGACGTGGTGAAGAAAGGAGAGAAAAACTGATATGGCATATAAGCTTCCCGTTTCTGTCCTGGTGGTGATTTATGCAGAAGACACGAAGCGGGTGCTGATGTTGCAGCGGCGCGACGACCCCGATTTCTGGCAGTCGGTTACCGGCAGCCTGGAAGAGGGGGAGACCGCGCCGCAGGCCGCCGCGCGTGAAGTAAAGGAAGAGGTCGCCATTGATGTTGCCGCATGAGCAACTGACCCTGAAGGACTGTCAGCGCACGGTGGAGTTTGAAATTTTTAGCCATTTACGTCATCGCTATGCGCCGGGCATCGAGCGCAATACGGAATCGTGGTTCTGTCTCGCGCTCCCCCACGAACGGGAGATCGTGTTTACCGAACATCTGACCTACCGCTGGGTGAATGCGGCGGATGCCGCCGCACTGACCAAGTCGTGGAGCAACCGGCAGGCGATTGAAGAATTTGTAATTAACGCAGCCTGAAAAGGCGCGATTTTTCCGGTTTCGCGCGGCGCCCGGGCAGGGCACGCGCAGCAAGGGCCCGCCAGCGCCAGCACCGGGCGTACTGGGCGGGGAGCGCGCACGCCGGGGAACAGGCCAGCAAGATGCGCACCCGAAGCGGAGAACTTTTTATGGCAGGTCATAGTAAGTGGGCCAACACCAAACACCGCAAAGCGGCACAGGATGCCAAGCGCGGTAAGATCTTTACCAAAATCATTCGCGAGCTGGTGACAGCGGCCCGTCTGGGCGGCGGCGATCCGGCGTCCAACCCGCGTCTGCGCGCGGCGGTGGATAAAGCGCTGTCCAACAACATGACGCGTGACACCCTGAACCGTGCTATCGCACGTGGCGTCGGCGGTGATGAAGACGCGAACATGGAAACCATCATTTATGAAGGTTACGGCCCTGGCGGTACTGCGGTAATGGTTGAGTGTCTGTCCGACAACCGTAACCGTACCGTTGCGGAAGTGCGCCATGCGTTCACCAAAACCGGTGGCAACCTGGGCACTGACGGTTCCGTAGCTTACCTGTTCAGCAAAAAAGGCGTCATCTCCTTCGAGAAAGGCGACGAAGATGCCATCATGGAAGCGGCGCTGGAAGCCGGTGCGGAAGACGTGGTGACCTATGATGATGGCGCTATCGACGTCTACACCGCGTGGGAAGAGATGGGCGCCGTGCGCGATGCGCTGGAAGCCGCTGGCCTGAAAGCGGACAACGCTGAAGTCTCGATGATCCCGTCTACCAAAGCGGACATGGATGCGGAAACCGCACCGAAACTGCTGCGTCTGATCGACATGCTCGAAGACTGCGACGACGTGCAGGAAGTGTACCACAACGGTGAAATCTCTGATGAGGTTGCAGCGACTCTCTGATGAGAGCGTGTAAACCGTTTACGGGAGACGCGTGATGTCGATTATCCTCGGGATTGACCCCGGCTCGCGCGTCACCGGCTACGGCGTTATCCGTCAGGTGGGACGCCAGCTAACCTACCTCGGCAGTGGCTGTATTCGCACTAAAGTGGACGATTTGCCGTCGCGCCTGAAGCTCATTTACGCGGGCGTGACGGAGATCATCACCCAGTTTCAGCCGGACTATTTCGCCATCGAGCAGGTCTTTATGGCGAAAAACGCCGATTCGGCGCTAAAGCTGGGTCAGGCGCGCGGCGTGGCCATTGTCGCTGCCGTAAACCAGGATCTGCCGGTGTTTGAGTACGCGGCCCGTCAGGTTAAGCAGACGGTGGTGGGGATTGGTAGCGCGGAGAAAAGCCAGGTGCAGCACATGGTGCGTACCCTGCTGAAACTTCCGGCGAATCCGCAGGCCGATGCCGCCGATGCGCTGGCGATTGCGATTACCCACTGCCACGTCAGCCAGAACGCGATGCAGATGAGCGAGTCGCGGCTCAACCTGGCGCGAGGCAGGTTACGATAAGGTTAGCAAAAGCGTGGCCATTCAATAGGCTGGATGTTTATCCAGCCTTTTTTATGATATACATAGCCGACATTTTACCTCCAGCAGGCGCGCGGTTGAGCGCGGTGTGGCAGGAGGCGAGATTCAGACGCACAAACACAGGAGCTCACGTGATAGGCAGACTCAGAGGCATCATCATTGAAAAACAACCCCCGTTAGTGCTGCTGGAAGTGGGTGGCGTGGGCTATGAAGTCCATATGCCGATGACCTGCTTCTACGAGCTGCCGGACGCGGGCAAAGAGGCGATTGTCTTTACCCAGTTTGTGGTGCGTGAAGATGCTCAGCTGCTCTACGGCTTCAACAACAAGCAGGAACGCACCCTGTTCCGCGAGCTGATTAAAACCAACGGCGTCGGGCCGAAGCTGGCGCTGGCGATTTTGTCCGGTATGTCAGCCCAGCAGTTTGTGAATGCCGTTGAGCGCGAAGATCCTGCCGCGCTGATTAAGCTTCCGGGCATCGGTAAGAAAACCGCAGAGCGTCTGATTGTTGAGATGAAAGACCGCTTTAAAGGTCTGCATGGCGATCTGTTCACCCCGGCGGCCGATTTGGTTCTGACCTCCCCGGGGGCGCATGCCTCTGATGATGACGCCGAGCAGGAAGCGGTTGCCGCGCTGGTGGCGCTGGGCTATAAACCTCAGGAGGCCAGCCGCATGGTGAGCAAAATTGCCAAACCGGATGCCAGCAGTGAAACCCTGATTCGTGAAGCGCTGCGCGCTGCATTGTGAGGTAAAGGATGATTGAAGCAGATCGCCTGGTATCGGCGGCAGTCATTCACTGAGGAAGAGAGCCGTGGTGGATCGCGCGATCCGCCCTAAACTGCTTGATGGAGTATATCGGCCAGCCGCAGGTGCGTTCCCAGATGGAGATTTTCATCCAGGCGGCAAAACTGCGCGGCGATGCGCTCGATCACCTGCTGATTTTTGGTCCGCCGGGGTTGGGGAAAACCACGCTGGCGAATATCGTCGCCAATGAAATGGGCGTTAATCTGCGCACCACCTCCGGCCCGGTGCTGGAAAAGGCGGGGGATTTGGCGGCGATGCTGACCAACCTTGAACCGCACGACGTGCTGTTTATCGATGAAATCCACCGCCTGTCTCCGGTGGTGGAAGAGGTGCTCTATCCGGCGATGGAAGATTATCAGCTGGATATCATGATCGGTGAAGGTCCGGCCGCGCGCTCCATCAAAATCGATCTGCCGCCGTTTACCCTGATTGGCGCAACCACCCGTGCCGGGTCGTTAACCTCTCCGCTGCGCGACCGCTTTGGGATTGTTCAGCGTCTGGAGTTTTACCAGGTGCCGGATCTGCAGCATATCGTCGGCCGCAGCGCCCGCTATATGGGGCTGGAGATGAGCGAAGAGGGCGCGTTGGAAGTGGCGCGGCGTTCGCGCGGGACGCCGCGTATCGCCAACCGCCTGCTGCGCCGCGTGCGTGACTTTGCCGAAGTGAAACGCCAGATGGCACCATGTCGGCGGAGATCGCCGCCCAGGCGCTGGATATGCTGAATGTCGATGCTGAAGGGCTTTGACTATATGGACCGCAAGCTGCTGCTGGCGGTGCTGGACAAGTTCTTTGGCGGCCCGGTCGGGCTGGATAACCTGGCGGCGGCGATCGGGGAAGAGCGTGAGACCATTGAAGATGTGCTGGAACCGTATCTGATCCAGCAGGGCTTTCTGCAGCGCACGCCGCGTGGCCGCATGGCGACGGTGCGGGCCTGGAATCATTTCGGCATCACGCCCCCCACCGGCCGGAAGAGCCATAACCAGGCGTCAGCGCCCTGCCAACTAGCGGTCTCTTTGCATCATACTGAAAATAAACAGCACCGCCGCACACAGCACCACCGACGGCCCCGCAGGGGTGTCATAGAACGCCGAGAAGGTTAGCCCGCCCGTGACCGCAATCATCCCGATAATCACGGCCACGCCGGCCATCTGCTCCGGCGTACGGGCAAAACGACGCGCCGTGGCGGCAGGAATAATCAGCAGCGACGTAATAATCAGCGCGCCGACAAATTTCATCGCCACGCCAATGGTTAACGCCGTCACCAGCATCAGCAGCAGCTTAACCGCTGCAGCTTCACGCCGTCAACAAACGCCAGCTCCGGGCTGATGGTCATCGACAGCAGGTTACGCCACTGCCAGGCCGGAAATCACCATCCAGCACGAGCCACGCCGATGGCGATAGCGATCAAATCGTCCGGCGTCACGGCCAGCAGATCGCCAAACAGATAGGCCATCAGATCAACGCGGATGTTCGACATCAGGCTGACCACCACCAGACCCAGCGACAGCGCGCTGTGCGCCATAATGCCAAGCAGCGTATCGATGGCGAGGTGCGGGCGTTTCTCCAGCCAGACCAGCCCGGCGCCAGGCAGCAGCGTCACGACAATCACCGCGTAGAAGGGATTCACGTCCAGCAGCAGACCAAAAGCCACGCCCAGCAGAGAGGCGTGGGCCAGGGTATCGCCGAAATAGGACATTCTGCGCCATACCACAAACGAGCCGAGCGGACCGGCGGCGCAGGCAAGCATAACCCCGGCCAGCCAGCCGGGCAGTAACAGTTCAATCATGAGTGTCCATTTCCCCGGCGCAGAACAATTCGTCCCTGTAAATCGTGGCGGTGATTATGATGATGGCGATAAATACCCAGCTGTTCAGCGCCGCGAGGGCCAAACATGGAGATAAATTCCGGGTGCATGCGAGACCACTTCAGGCGTGCCGGAACAGCAGATATGATGGTTAAGGCACAGCACTTCGTCGGTTTTCGCCATCACCAGATGCAGGTCGTGGGAGACCATCAGCACGGCGCAGTTCAGTTCGTGGCGCAGCTGGTCGATCAAATCGTAGAGCGCGACCTGGCCATTAACGTCCACACCCTGCGTTGGCTCATCCAGCACCAGCAGCTGCGGGCTGCTTGAGCAGCGCGCGGGCCAGCAAAACGCGCTGCGTTTCACCGCCGGACAGTTTTTGCAGCGGTGCGTCCACCAGATGGCCCGCCTGCACGCGTTTCAGCGCCGGGAGAATATCGGCTTTACGCGTGCCGGGGCGCAGACGCAGAAAGCGGCTGACCGTCAGCGGCAGCGTGGCGTCGAGGTGCAATTTTTGCGGCACATAGCCGATACGCAACCTCTCTTCGCGCGGAATCAGACGCTGCCGCTGCTCCGGTGTTACCAGACCCAGCACCACGCGCACCAGCGTGGATTTACCTGCGCCATTGGGGCCGAGCAGCGTCAGAATTTTGCCGGGCTGCAGCGACAGGCTGATGCCTGACAGGACCGCGGCGCTGGCCAAATGAGACCGAAATATTTTCGAGAGAAACCAAGTGTCGTCATGTCAATTTAAGCTTGCAGAAGTCAACGAATGTTATAATATCACATTCCACGCATTCACGATGATTAGTCGCATTATGTTACATAAAAATACGCTTCTTTTCGCAGCGCTTATCTGCGGCGACGTTAAGCCTCGCCACCACGTTTTCCGCGCAGTCTGCGGTGGTGGCTTCGCTCAAACCGCTCGGATTCATCGCATCGGCCATTGCCGATGGCGTAACGAAACCCGGTTGAAGTACTGCTGCCGGATGGTGCATCCGAGCATGATTATTCCTTACGTCCATCAGATGTAAAACGCTTACAAAACGCGGACTTAGTTGTCTGGATTGGTCCGGAGATGGAAGCCTTTATGCAGAAGTCCGCCAAACAGATTCCAGCCAGGCTAAAAACGGGTGTGACAATGGCCGGGCTTGCCGGCGTAAAACCGCTATTGATTAGCGGTGGTGAAGATGAGGACGAACATGAGCACGGTCACGATCACGACCATGACTCAGACAATTCTGAGAACCAGGACCCGTCTCATACTCATCACCATCACGGCGAGTACAACATGCATCTCTGGCTTTCCCCAGAGATAGCGCGGCTGTCGGCGGTTGCAATCCACGACAAATTAGTGGAACTTATGCCGCAAAGTCGAGCCAAACTAGACGCCAACCTGAAGGATTTTGAGGCACAATTAGCCGCAACCGATAAGCAGGTGGGTAACGAGCTCGCACCGCTGAAAGGAAAAGGGTATTTCGTTTTTCATGACGCCTACGGCTACTACGAAAAACACTACGGTTTGACCCCGTTGGGGCACTTTACCGTCAACCCTGAAATTCAGCCTGGTGCGCAGCGTTTACATGAAATCAGAACACAGTTGGTTGAGCAAAAAGCAGTCGTGCGTTTTTGCTGAGCCACAGTTCAGGCCAGCGGTCGTAGAAGCCGTGGCCAGGGGAACATCCGTGCGCATGGGAACCCTTGACCCGCTAGGAACGAACATCCAGTTGAGCAAAGCGAGCTATTCGCAGTTCCTCACCCAACTGGCGAACCAGTATGCGAGCTGCCTGAAAGGAGATTAACGAGGAAGTGAATACGTGCAACAGATAGCCCGCTCTGTCGCCCTGGCATTTAACAATCTGCCCCGACCCCACCGCGTTATGCTGGGGTCGCTTACAGTTCTCACACTAGCGGTCGCCGTCTGGCGGCCCTACGTTTACCACCCGAGTTCCGCCCCGATCATCAAAACCATCGAGCTTGAGAAGAACGAAATCCGCTCTTTGCTGCCGGAAGCCAGCGAGCCTATCGATCAGGCGGCTCAGGAAGATGAAGCCATCCCGCAGGATGAGCTGGACGATAAAACCGAGAATGAAGCGGGGATCCATGAATACGCCGTTTCCACCGGCGATACGCTGAGCAGCGTGCTTAACCAGTACGGTATCGACATGGGCAATATCAGCCAGCTGGCCGGCCGCGGACAAAGACCTGCGTAACCTGAAAATCGGGCAACAGCTCTCCTGGACGTTAACCGCCGATGGCGATCTGCAGCGTTTGACCTGGGAAATGTCCCGCCGCGAAACCCGCACCTATGCCGCACTGCAAACGGTTTCAAAATGACCAGCGAAATGCAGAAGGGCGACTGGGTGAACAGCGTGATGAAAGGCACCGTGGGCGGCAGCTTTGTCGCCAGCGCCCGTGATGCCGGCCTGACCAGCGCTGAAATCAGCGCGGTGATCAAAGCCATGCAGTGGCAGATGGATTTCCGCAAGCTGAAAAAAGGCGATGAGTTTTCCGTGCTGATGTCCCGCGAGATGCTGGACGGCAAGCGTGAGCAGAGCCAGCTGCTGGGCGTGCGTCTGCGCTCTGACGGCAAAGATTACTACGCCATTCGTGCTGAAGACGGCAAGTTCTACGACCGCAGCGGTACCGGGCTTGCGAAGGGCTTCCTGCGCTTCCCGACGGCGAAACAGTTCCGCGTCTCGTCAAACTTCAACCCGCGTCGTCTGAACCCGGTTACCGGGCGCGTTGCGCCGCACCGTGGCGTAGACTTTGCGATGCCGCAGGGCACGCCGGTGCTGGCGGTCGGCGATGGTGAAGTGGTGATGGCGAAAACGCAGCGGTGCAGCCGGGAACTACGTCGCGATCCGTCACGGTCGTCACTACACCACCCGCTATATGCACCTGCGTAAAGCTGCTGGTGAAACCGGGCCAGAAAGTGAAACGCGGCGATCGCATCGCGCTTTCCGGTAACACCGGACGCTCCACCGGCCCGCATCTGCATTATGAAGTGTGGATCAACCAGCAGGCGGTGAACCCGCTGACGGCGAAACTGCCGCGCACCGAAGGGCTGACAGGTAAAGATCGCAGCAACTATCTGGCGCAGGTGAAAGAGGTTATCTGCCACAGCTGACGCTGAAATAACGTTAATTTCCGGGCAAACGCGCAAAAACCGACGGATTCTTCGTCGGTTTTTTGCTATCTGGCCTGTGAAGATTGCAAAATTACCTGCCGTCACTATTATTGAGCCGTCATTGTCAGAGGCGAGTGCATGGAAACCCGAAAAAAATAATATTGAATACATTCCTGAGTTTGAAAAATCTTTCCGTCACACCCGCAAAACTGGGGCGGCTGGCTGGGCGATAGGTGCGCTGGCCGGTATGGCGATGCTGCCGGCCAAGGTGCGCGATCCAGTGCTGGGCGGGCTGGGTAAGTTTGCCGGCAAGCTGGCGAAAAGTGCGCGTCGTCGTGCGCAGATCAACCTCTACTATTGCTTTCCGGAAAAAAGCGATGCCGAGCGCGAAGCAGATTGCTGATCGATGTATACCACCGCGCCGCAGGCCATGGCGATGATGGCGGAGCTGGCGCTGAAAGGGCCGGAAAACGTGCGCCAGCGCGTTGACTGGAAAGGCCGGGAGATCATCGACGAAATGCGCTGCAGCAGAATCACGAGAAAGTGATTTTCCTCGTGCCGCACGGCTGGGGCGTGGATATTCCGGCGATGCTGATGGCCTCGCAGGGCCAGAAGATGGCGGCCATGTTCCACAATCAAGGCAATAAGGTCTTTGATTTTGTCTGGAATACCGTGCGTCGCCGTTTTGGCGGACGCTTGCATGCGCGCAACGATGGCATCAAGCCGTTTATCCAGTCGGTGCGTCAGGGCTACTGGGGCTACTATCTGCCGGATCAGGACCACGGTGCCGAGCACAGCGAGTTTGTCGATTTCTTTGCTACCTACAAAGCGACGCTCCCGGCGATTGGCCGCCTGATGAAAGTCTGCCGCGCCCGCGTGATCCCGCTGTTCCCGGTTTATGACGGCAAAACGCATCCGGCTGGAGCATTGAGGTCCGCCCGCCGATGGACGATTTGCTGACTGCCGATGACACCACGCTCGCGCGGCGCATGAATGAAGAGGTGGAAATGTTGGTGGGCCCGCATCCGGAGCAGTACACGTGGATACTGAAGCTGCTGAAAACGCGTAAAGAAGGGGATATTGAGCCTTACGCGCGGAAGGATTTGTACCCGCGTAAATAGCTAACGCGTGCTGAACCGTGCCGCCCGGCACGGTTCGTCATCACTCATTCGACGCTTGTCAGGCGACTGCGCCGCTTACGCTCGCGCAGGAACAGCGTCACCAGGCCAAACCACAACACGCCGGCGACGAAGTTGATCGCGCTGAACCACGGCGTACCGCCGCTGAAATAACCGCTTTTTGCCACTTCAATCCCTGCCGCCAGCGTCAGAATGCTGATCATCCCCAGCATCGCGGCGATGCTGCCTTTACCTTCGCTGCTGGAATAGAGCGTCAGCCGGTACAGCCCGGCGTTGACCATCCCGGCACCAAACGCATACAGGCTAAGGCCGGCGGTGAGCAGCAGGTAACTGTGGCTGTTGAGCAGGTTCGCCACCAGTGCGATGCTCAGGCCGAGCAGAATCGGCCAGGCGGCAAATTTAACCGGTTGCTCGATGGCCACGCGTCCCGCCAGTTTGCCCAGCGTCAGGTTACCGGCGATCATCGCCAGAAATACCGGTAATTGCAGCAATGCGTACTGCAGGCGGGATAAGCCCTCTTCATGCATCAGAATCACCGGCGACAGCGCCACCCAGGTAAGAATCGGGATGAACACCAGGCCGATAGCGAAGGAGCCGTACATCACCTGCTTATCGCGCGCCAGCCGTCCGTAGCCGCGCGCCAGGTTCGGTAACGCAATGGAGTGGCTGCGATCGCCGGCGGTTTCCGGCATGATGCGCCACAGCACCACAAACGCCAGCAGGCTGCAAACCGCAAACAGCCAGAACATGCTGCGCCATTCGCCCACCGTTAGCCAGGCGGCACCGGCCAGCGGACCCGCCAGCGGTGCCAGCAGCGCCACGTTAGCCATCAGCGCCATCATGCGCACAGCTAACGCCTCGTCAAACGCCTCCTGCACTGCGGCATAGCTTACTGCGCCAATGAAGCACAGGCTGATGCCCTGGATAAAGCGCAGCGTGACGAACTGCTCGATGTTGCTCACCCAGGTGGTGAGAACACAGGCGGCGGCAAAGAACAGAATGCCGAACAGCAACACCGGACGCCGGCCATATTTATCCGACAGCGGACCGAGCAGCCACTGCAGTACTACGCCGCCCATCAGATAGGCAGTGAGTGAGGTGGATACCCATTCCGGGCCGACGTTAAACTCGGCGGTGACCAGCAGCATGCCGGGCTGAATCATGTCATGGGCGATGTAGGTCGCGAACTCAAACAGCACCAGCGCGAGCGGAAACAGCAGCACGCGCCCGGTGAGTTGACTGATGGGTTGATAGCGGGCCATCTGGCCTCCTTGTCAGTGAAAAATAAAACGCGACTGCCAGGCAGTCGCGTTTGTCCATGTTGTTACAGCCGCTGTCAGGAGGTGCGTAAAACTCAGTCTACGCTCAGTACGCGGGTGGTGTTGGTTGAGCCGATGGTGCTCATCACGTCACCCTGGGTCACGATGACGATATCGCCGGACACCAGGTAGCCTTTGTCGCGCAGCAGATTTACGGCATCGTGCGCGGCGGCTACACCGTCATTGGTGCTGTCGAAGTAAACCGGCGTCACGCCGCGGTAGAGCGCCGTCAGGTTCAGCGTACGCTCGTGACGGGACATGGCGAAGATCGGCAGGCCGGAGCTGATGCGAGAGGTCATCAGCGCGGTGCGGCCAGATTCGGTCATGGTGATGATCGCCGTAACGCCCTTCAGATGGTTGGCCGCGTACATCGCGGACATGGCAATCGCTTCTTCCACGTTGTCGAACTGCATGTCCAGACGGTGTTTGGAGACGTTGATGCTTGGGATCTTTTCCGCGCCCAGACAGACGCGCGCCATTGCGGCCACGGTTTCCGCCGGATACTGGCCGGCCGCGGTTTCCGCAGAGAGCATCACCGCATCGGTACCGTCCAGCACGGCGTTAGCCACGTCCATCACTTCCGCACGGGTTGGCATCGGGTTGGTGATCATCGATTCCATCATCTGGGTGGCGGTGATCACCGCGCGGTTCAGCTGACGTGCACGACGAATCAGCGCTTTCTGAATGCCGACCAGCTCCGGGTCGCCGATTTCCACGCCCAGATCGCCACGGGCCACCATCACCACGTCAGAGGCAAGGATCACATCGTCCATCGCATCCTGATCGCACACGGCTTCCGCGCGCTCAACTTTAGCGACGATTTTGGCGTCGCAGCCTGCATCGCGTGCCAGGCGGCGCGCATAGTTCAGGTCTTCGCCGCAGCGCGGGAAGGAGACCGCCAGGTAGTCAACGCCGATCTGCGCCGCGGTAACGATATCCGCTTTGTCTTTCTCGGTCAGCGCTTCCGCAGAGAGGCCGCCGCCCAGTTTGTTGATGCCTTTATTGTTGGAGAGCGGGCCGCCGACGGTGACTTCGGTGAACACTTTCATCCCCTGAACTTCCAGCACCTTCAGCTGTACGCGACCGTCGTCGAGCAGCAGGATATCGCCCGGCACCACGTCAGCCGGCAGGCCTTTATAGTCGATACCGACTTTCTCTTTGTCGCCTTCGCCTTTGCCCAGGTTGGCATCCAGCAGGAATTTGTCGCCGATATTGAGGAAAACTTTGCCTTCTTTGAAGGTTGATACGCGAATTTTTGGGCCCTGCAGGTCGCCGAGGATGGCGACGTGGCGGCCCAGTTTAGCCGCGATCTCACGCACTTTATCGGCACGCAATTTATGGTCTTCTGGCGTGCCGTGAGAGAAGTTCATACGCACCACGTTGGCGCCAGCGGCGATAATTTTTTCGAGGTTATTATCGCGATCGGTGGCCGGGCCTAAGGTGGTTACGATCTTGGTTCTGCGAAGCCTTCTGGACATGTAATACTCCGTTGACTGAAACAACTTTGGTGTTGCGTGAACATTGAATCGGCCCTCATTCTCATATGGCAGCAAAGAGGGGACCGTGATGCGACTCACATTGTGATTATCGCTGATGTCTAATTATTAGTTGCTGTGCACGTGATCCAACATCAGGGAACATCGCTCTTTATAAGCAATTCTTTATCAAAACGCGATTCCTTCAGCGCTTCCTTGACTCGCTTCAAGTTATCCCGGAATTTTGCGCCCCGGCGCAAGGTAAAACCGGTCGCCAGCACGTCAATGACGGTGAGCTGCGCCAGGCGGGACACCATCGGCATATACATGTCGGTATCTTCCGGGACATCCAGCGTGATGGCGAGCGTCGCCTCGCGCGCCAGCGGCGTGCCTGGCGGTGGTGAGGGCGATCACCATGGCATCGTTTTCACGCGCCAGCTGCGCCAGTTCAACCTGGCTTTTGGTGCGGCCAGTATGCGAAATCAGTACCACCACGTCATCCTCACTGCAATTCATACAGCTCATGCGTTGCAGCACAATGTCATCGGAATAAATAACCGGTACGTTAAAGCGGAAGAATTTATTCATGGCGTCGTGCGCCACGGCCGCCGACGAGCCAAGACCGAAGAACGCAATTCGCTTGCGCCTGGTGACTAAATGCCTGCACCGCCCGAGCCACTGACCTGCATATCCAGACTGGCTGACGGACGTGGTCGAGGGTGGCCATGGCCGACTCAAATATTTTCGCCGTGTAGGCATCTACGCTGTCGTCTTCATCCACATTGCGATTAACATAGGGTGTGCCGTTTGCCAGACTTTGCGCCAGATGCAGTTTAAAATCAGGAAAGCCGCGCGTTTCCAGACTGCGGCAGAAGCGGTTCACCGTCGGTTCGCTGACGCCGCTTCCTGAGCCAGAGCGGCGATGCTTGAATGAATCGCCTGAGCGGGCGCGGCCAGAATGACTTCAGCCACTTTTCGCTCGGATTTGCTAAGGTGTTCCAGTTGAAACTGGATTTTTTCCAGCATGTTCATTGTTAACCCGATGACCATCAATCACTTTTTTGCGTTCACCCGTGCGTGAAATCGCTGCCAATTATGCCGATATTACCCCCCTGCTAATAGCCTGACGTACGCAGCGGCGGACAAATGTAACCGCGCTTTTTTTTCATTACTTGATCGATGTCGGGTTTTGCTATGACCCTGTATCGCAAACTATCGAAACAGAAAAAGGCGCGTTAGCGCACTTCGCAACACGTTAAATGCGACCCGGCGGTGCAGGAAAATCGCCGTACCACCGACCGCTAAGCCGCTAATGGTTGTCCTGGTCGCGGAATGACGTAAAAGCAGTACAGTGCATTGTAATAAAATTACAACGATACCTGGCAGAAGCACCAGGTGATCCAACTGAGGAGAATGACATGGCGGTAACGCAAACAGCCCAGGCATGTGACCTGGTCATTTTCGGCGCGAAAGGCGATCTTGCACGCCGAAAATTGCTGCCTTCCCTGTATCAACTGGAGAAAGCGGGCCAAATTCATCCGGATACCCGCGTATCATCCGGGGGTAGGGCGCGCCGACTGGGACAAGGACGCTTATACCAAAGTCGTCCGCGAAGCGCTCGAAACTTTCATGAAGGAAAAAATTGATGAAAGTTTGTGGGATACCCTGAGCGGACGTCTCGATTTCTGCAACCTGGACGTTAACGACGCCTCGCGCTTCCCGTCTGGGCGCGATGCTGGATCAGAAAAACCGCGTCACCATTAACTATTTCGCCATGCCGCCAAGCACCTTTGGCGCCATCTGCAAAGGTCTGGGCGAAGCGAAACTGAACGCCAAACCGGCGCGCGTGGTGATGGAGAAGCCGCTGGGTACGTCGCTGGCGACCTCGCGGGAAATCAACGACCAGGTGGGCGAGTTCTTCGAAGAGTGCCAGGTCTACCGTATCGACCACTATCTGGGTAAAGAGACGGTACTGAACCTGCTGGCGCTGCGCTTTGCCAACTCCCTGTTTGTGAACAACTGGGACAACCGCACCATCGACCACGTGGAGATCACCGTGGCGGAAGAGGTGGGTATCGAAGGCCGCTGGGGTTACTTTGACCAGGCCGGCCAGATGCGCGACATGATCCAGAACCACCTGCTGCAGATCCTGTGCATGATTGCCATGTCTCCGCCGTCCGACCTGACGGCTGACAGCATCCGCGACGCCAAAGTGAAAGTGCTGAAATCGCTGCGCCGCATCGACCGCTCCAACGTGCGCGAGAAGACCGTGCGCGGCCAGTACACCGCCGGGTTTGCGCAAGGCAAAAAAGTGCCGGGCTATCTGGAAGAAGAGGGCGCGAACAAGACCAGCAACACCGAGACCTTTGTGGCGATCCGCGTGGATATCGATGACTGGCGCTGGGCGGGCGTGCCGTTCTACCTGCGCACCGGTAAACGTCTGCCGACCAAATGTTCCGAAGTTGTGGTCTACTTCAAAAACCCTGAGCTGAACCTGTTCAAAGAGTCCTGGCAGGAGCTGCCGCAGAACAAGCTGACCATTCGCCTGCAGCCGGACGAAGGTGTGGATATCCAGATCCTCAACAAAGTGCCGGGCCTGGATCATAAGCACAACCTGCAGACCACCAAGCTGGATCTGAGCTACTCCGAAACCTTCAATCAGACGCACCTGGCGGATGCTTACGAGCGTCTGCTGCTGGAAACCATGCGCGGTATTCAGGCGCTGTTCGTGCGTCGCGACGAAGTGGAAGAGGCGTGGAAATGGGTCGACTCCATCACCGAAGCCTGGGCTGCCGATCAGGATGCGCCAAAACCGTATCAGGCGGGTACCTGGGGACCGGTCGCCTCGGTGGCGATGATCACCCGCGATGGCCGCTCCTGGAACGAGTTTGAATAACCGCTCCTGCATCGCTGACTGAGAGATTTATGATAACGCCCCTGCGCTGTTCGCCAGGGGCGTTTTGTTTTTAGCCAGCGAGGTTAACCCTGGTCGCCATTAATGGCAACCTTACAGAATGGTGCGCAATGATGCGCAAATGATAATGCTAAGGAAACGTATGGAAACGCTATTGCGCAATAAATGGAGTTCTGTCGGTATGTTGCTGGGGGCCATAGCATTCATGCTGGTTGCAGTTCACTTTACTTTCGGCCCGTTCCAACATCGTCCCTCAATTGAGCAGGTGGTAGCAGAACAGGTTGCCGCAGTGAAGAAAGGTGTTCTTGCCGGACTAAAAGGGGAGAACGTGCAAAGTTCTACATCGAAAGCCAGCAAGATGGACATCGATGGGCTGCTTACCATTACGGATGTCGTGCTGGCGGCTATTGCCCTGCTGCTGGCCGCGTTTGGTGGTATGCGCAAAGAGAGCCGCTGGAGTGTTTACGGCGCGCTGTTTTTCGCAGGTGCCACTCTGACGTTCCATGCCATCGTGGCTGGTATGGCTCTGGTCAGTGCACTGGTGTTTTTATTAATTGTTTTAGCGGTTGTCTCACTGGTGCTGGGTTAAAACTGCAGACGCAGGCATCAGGCTCAACTTGCGAGCGGATACAGGTCATCACCAAAATGAACCGCGGTTTCAAAAATTGATGATATCCAATAGACGTCCGTCCGGCCGATCTTGTATGGTAGGGCTCTCTTTCTGACAGCCGGACCGCGCGTCGGGTTGTCTCTCCTGAGGAAACGTAATGAAAAACTGGAAAACGAGTGCGGAAGCAATCCTGACTACCGGCCCGGTTGTGCCGGTGATTGTGGTGAACAAGCTGGAACACGCGGTGCCGATGGCGAAAGCGCTGGTTGCGGGTGGCGTACGCGTGCTGGAAGTGACCCTGCGCACCGCCTGTGCGATGGATGCGCTGCGGGCGATGATCAAAGAAGTCCCGGAAGCGATCGTGGGTGCCGGCACGGTGATCAATATCCAGCAGCTGAAAGAAGTGACCGACGCCGGCGCGCAGTTTGTCATCAGCCCGGGGCTGACCGAACCGCTCCTGAAGGCGGCGGCGGAAGGCCCGATGCCGCTGATCCCGGGCATCAGCACCGTTTCAGAACTGATGCTGGGCATGGACTACGGTCTGAAAGAGTTCAAATTCTTCCCGGCAGAAGCTAACGGTGGCGGTCAAAGCGCTGCAGGCGATTGCTGGTCCATTCTCTCAGGTGCGTTTCTGCCCGACTGGCGGCATCTCTCCGGCCAACTACCGTGACTACCTGGCGCTGAAAAGCGTGCTGTGCATCGGCGGCTCATGGCTGGTGCCGGCGGATGCGCTGGAAGCGGGCGACTGGGATCGCATTACGCAGCTGGCGCGCGAGGCGGTGGCAGGTGCGAAGCAGTATCACCCCGCTGATCGCGAATAGCGCTGCCGCGCAACTGCTACGCGGCAGCGGTCAATTTTTGCGGGTGGTGATGGCGCTGCGTCACCACCCGGGCAATCAGCCCTGAACCTGCACGGCTGCGGCGCTGGCAATGGCGCGGGCCACGGCATCATCGGTGCTGTCACCGGTCGCCAACGCCACACCCAGACGACGCTGCCCCGCAATTTCCGGCTTACCAAACAGACGCAGCTGCAAACCGGCGCCAAGTGCGGCTTCCACGTTATCAAACGGCACGTTGTGGCTGGTCGAGCTGTGGCAGGATCACCGCCGAAGCAGCCGGGCCGTACTGGCGAATGCCGCCAATCGGCAGGCCGAGGAAGGCGCGCACGTGCAGCGCGAACTCAGAGAGATCCTGCGAAATCAGCGTCACCATCCCGGTATCGTGCGGGCGAGGAGAGACTTCGCTGAAAATCACCTCGTCGCCGCAAACAAACAGCTCCACGCCGAACAGGCCGTAACCGCCCAGCGCTTCACCACGGTTTTACCGGCGATCTCCTGCGCGCGCTCCAGCGCCAGGGCGCTCATCTGCTGCGGCTGCCAGGATTCGCGGTAATCGCCATCTTCCTGACGGTGGCCAATCGGCGCGCAGAAATGGACGCCGTCCACGGCGCTGACGGTCAGCAGGGTGATTTCGAAATCAAACTTCACGACGCCCTCGACAATCACCCGACCGGCACCCGCGCGGCCGCCCTGCTGCGCGTAATCCCACGCGTGATCCAGCTGGCTGGCTGTCGCGAATAAAGCTCTGGCCTTTACCGGAGGAGCTCATCACCGGTTTCACGATGCAGGGGAAACCGATCTCGTGCGCGGCCGCGACGAAACGCGCTTTGCTGTCCGCAAAACGATAGGTTGAGGTCGGCAACGCCAGCTCTTCGGCCGCCAGGCGGCGAATGCCTTCGCGGTTCATGGTCAGACGTGCAGCACGGGCCGTCGGCACCACTTTTTGCCCCTGTGCTTCCAGCTCCAGCAGTTTTTCGGTGGCGATGGCTTCGATTTCCGGCACGACAAAATGCGGCTTCTCCTGCGCAATCAGCGCCGCCAGGGCATCGCCGTCCAGCATGTTAATCACATAGCTGCGATGGGCGACGTGCATGGCCGGGGCATCGGCGTAGCGGTCTACGGCAATCACTTCCACCCCTAAACGCTGACACTCAATGGCCACCTCTTTGCCCAGTTCACCCGATCCCAACAGCATCACACGCGTCGCCGCAGGACGCAGCGCGGTTCCTAAACGTCGTCATAATATTCCCCTTAGCAGTCAAAATGCGCGCGCAGTATAAACGAAAACGTTTGCGTACTCACGCATTGCGCACGTCCGGCTTTGCCATACTTTGCCAGCTCTGACGTTAACTGACACAGCGTGCGGCAGCATAGTGAGCGGAAACTTAAACAGGAGTTAAACGATGAGTAACTGGCTGCAGCAAATTCAATCGGTTCTGGCAAAGAAGGGCGGTGACGGCAAATCAGGCGGCCTGAGCGATATGCTGGCACCCGGCGCGCTGGGTGGCCTGGCGGGGCTGCTGGTTGCCAGCAAATCGTCGCGCAAGCTGTTAACCAAATACGGCGGCACCGCGCTGCTGGTCGGCGGCGGGGCGGCGGCAGGCGCGGTGCTGTGGAATAAATACAAGCAGCGCGTGCGTGAAACCCATCAGGATGACCCTGCGTTTGGCCAGCTGCAGACGCCGCTCGACCAGCGCGCGGAGCGACTGGTAACTGCGCTGGTGTTTGCTGCGAAAAGCGACGGGCACATTGACGATCGCGAGCGCACGGCCATCGAGCAGAATATCCATCAGGCAGGTTACGGGGCGCAGGCGGAAGCGCTGATTCAGCAGGCAATGAACCGTCCGCTCGATCCGCAGTGGCTGGCCGCCGACGTGAAAAATGAGGAGGAAGCGCTGGAACTCTATTTCCTTAGCTGTGCGGCCATCGATGTCGATCATTTCATGGAACGCAGTTACCTCTCCGCGCTCGGCGATGCGCTGAAAATCCCGCAGGACGTGCGCGACGGTATTCAGCGCGACATCGCGGCGGAAAAAGCGGCCTGAGTCACGCCGGAGGCGGTTGCGGCGGCCTCCGGTTACACTTCGCGTGCGTTTCCGGCTTGGCTTCCTCTGCCAGAAGTGCCACGCTTGCAGGATGTCGTCTTTCAGGGAGAAACTCTGTAATGAATCAGCCGCAAGCGAAAAAAATCCCCCACCACATGACGTTACACGGCGAAACGCGCACCGATAACTATTTCTGGCTGCGTGATGATGACCGGCAAAATCCCGAGGTACTGGCTTATCTGGAGGCGGAAAACCGCTACGGTAAAGCGATGATGGCTTCTCAGGATGCGCTGCAGGATCGGGTACTGAAAGAGATCATCGATCGGCTACCGGCGCAGGACCACTCGGTACCGTACGTTAAACGCGGCTATCGCTACCAGAGCCGTTACGAAGCCGGCAATGAGTACGCGGCCTATTTCCGCCAGCCGGTGGATGCGCCCGCCGACCAGCCGTGGCAACTGCTGCTGGATGGCAACCAGCGCGCCGCGCACAGTGACTTTTACACCATGGGCACGCTGGATATCAGCCCGGATAACCAGGTGATGGCGCTGGCGGAAGATTTTTTATCGCGCCGCCAGTACGGCATCCGCTTTCGTAATCTCAACAGCGGCAGCTGGTATCCGGAGGTGCTGCGCGACGCGTCCTCCAGCGTGGCGTGGGCCAACGACTCACGCACCCTCTACTACGTACGCAAGCATCCGAAAACGCTGCTGCCTTATCAGGTGTGGCGTCACGAACTGGGGCATCCGCAGTCGGAAGATCAGCTGGTGTATGAAGAGCAGGATGAGTCTTTCCACCTCAGCGTGCATAAAACCACCTCGGAACACTTCATCCTGATCGCGCTGTTCAGCACAACTACCAGTGAAATTCTGCTGATTGACGCGGAATATCCGGACGCACAGCCGCAGGTGTTTTGTCCGCGGCGGCGCGATCATGAATACAGCATCGATCACTATGATCACCAGTTCTTCATTCGCTCCAACCGCGACGGCAAAAATTTCGGCCTGTACCG
The DNA here is from genome assembly GCA_039593635.1 of Enterobacterales bacterium. GTDB lineage: Bacteria > Pseudomonadota > Gammaproteobacteria > Enterobacterales > Enterobacteriaceae > Enterobacter. Next base: position 611,564 of record JBCNOW010000027.1, on the reverse strand, counting down.
CAGCGCGTGGCTGGCTGAAGATCGCTGGCAAACCCTGATTCCGCCGCGCGACCACGTAGTGATGGAAGATTTCCAGCTGTTTCGTAACTGGCTGGTGGTCGAAGAGCGCCAGCGCGGAGTAAATACTCTGCGCCAGATTAACTGGGCCAGCGGCGAGAGTTACGGTATTGCGTTTGACGATCCGGCCTATGTCACCTGGCTGGCCTACAACCCCACGCCGGAAAGTGACACGCTGCGCTACGGCTACTCGTCGATGACCACGCCGAATACGCTGTTCGAACTGGATATGGAGACCGGCGAGCGGCGCATTCTCAAGCAAACCCCGGTGCCGGGCTTTGACTCTGCCGACTACAAAAGTGAACACCTGTGGATCACGGTGCGCGACGGCACGGAAGTGCCGGTCTCACTGGTTTATCACCGTAAACACTTTCAGCGCGGCGAAAATCCGCTGCTGGTGTACGGCTACGGCTCCTATGGCAGCAGCATGGATGCCAGCTTCGGCACCAGCCGCATCAGCCTGCTCGAGCGCGGCTTCGTCTTCGCGATTGCCCACGTGCGCGGCGGCGGCGAGCTGGGCCAGCAGTGGTATGACGATGGCCGGCTGCAACATAAAATGAACAGCTTCACCGACTTCATTGATGTCACTGAAGCGCTGGTGGCGAAAGGCTACGGTAACCCGCAGCAGCTATACGCGATGGGCGGCAGTGCCGGGGGCTTGCTGATGGGCGGCGTGCTGAATATGGCGCCGCAGCTGTTTCACGGCGTGATCGCTCAGGTGCCGTTTGTCGATGTGGTCACGACCATGCTCGATGAGTCCATTCCGCTGACCACCGGTGAGTTTGAAGAGTGGGGCAATCCGGAGCAGGCGGAATTCTATCGCTACATCCGCCAGTACAGCCCGTATGACAACGTGACGGCGCAGGCGTATCCGCACATGCTGGTGACCACCGGGCTGCACGATTCGCAGGTGCAGTACTGGGAGCCGGCGAAGTGGGTGGCAAAGCTGCGTGAGCTGCGCACCAACGATGCGCTGCTGTTACTCTGTACCGATATGGATTCCGGCCACGGCGGCAAATCAGGGCGTTTTAAATCCTATGAAGGCGTGGCGCTGGAGTATCACTTTCCTGATTGCCCTGGCGCAGGGCACGCTGCCGCCACGCAGCGATTACTGAGTGTCCTTAACGTATTTGCGCAGCGTCTGCCGCAGCGGCGCGCGCAAATCACGTACGTTTTCCAGTACCCAGCGCAGATAGCCCGGATCTTTACGCGCGATGCTGCCGATGCTCTGACCACGATATTTACCAAACGGGAACACTTCGTCGCTGACCGGCGCCGGCTGGCAGCGACTCACCATCTCGCTGGCGCTCCAGCCGGAGGTTTCCATAATGTGGATCAGCAGCGCGGCGGTGATATAGCAGTCGTACAGCGCGCGGTGCGCGTGCAGATCATCCGGCGGCGACACCTCAAGTTTGAGGCTATGGCGCAGCGCCTGATTGCCGTATTTGATGCCCGGCCACAGCCGGCGCGCCAGCTTCATGGTGCAGATCCATTCGCCCGGCATCGTCGGCAGCATGCGCCGGTCAAAGCTGGCGTTATGCGCCACATAGTGCGGGCTACCGTGATAGCGGCCAATCGCCTCTTCGATGGTCGGCTTGCCCACCACCATCGATTCAGTGATGCGATGGATCGCCATCGCCTGACGGCTGATGGGGCGATCGGGGCAGATCAGATGGCTCATCGGATTGACGATCTTGCCGTCAATGACGTCCACCGACGCCACTTCCACCACGCCGCCCTGCAGGTCACAGGTTTCGGTATCGATTACGCGTAACATAAATTATTTCTGCTTAGGTTCGTAGGGCAGGCGGGAGAGGCTGAGCGATGCCTGGCGATAGGCCATCAGGCGCTGACGGAACCAGTCGCGCAGCGCTTCCGGCTGCTCGCGCTCCACCATCTCGGCGATCACCGGCATGTTATAGCGCTCTTTAAACGCCACGCCAGCGGCGGCGAGATCGACGTTTACTTTGTCTTTCTCTTCCTGCGACAGCAGGGCAAGGTTTTGGCTCATGCTTTTCTCCTGATAAACAGGGGCAAAAATAATGGTTTCGCCCTGCTGGATCAAGGGAATTGGATCGCACCGCAAGTCTCGACAGCCTAAAAGCAGCGGCGTATCCTGCTGCCACATTTGCGGCGCAGTGCCGCAGTTAAAAGGGAAGACGTGATGATGAAAACTGCATCCAGGCGCGTTATCGCGCTACTGCTGGCGGGCGCGACGCTGGGCTTCAGCCAGCTGGCTCTGGCACATGCCCACCTGAAAGCCCCGGTGCCGGCGGACAACGCCGTGGTGGAGCGCGCGCCGCAGCAACTCACCCTGACATTCACCGAAGATATTGAACCGGCATTCAGCGGCGTGGAAATGATCAACGCGCAGCAGCAGCCGGTGGCGCTGGAGAAAGCCCAGCTGAATCCGCAACAGCACGATCAGCTGATTGTGCCGATCGCCCAGCCGCTGGCATCGGGCCAGTATCAGGTCAACTGGCACGTGCTGTCAGTGGACGGCCACAAAACCAAAGGTAGCTACAGCTTCAGCGTGAAGTAATGAGTCTTAGCGCGTTCTGGATCGGCCTGCGGGTGCTGCATTTTCTGGCGCTGTTTCTGCTGACCGGCAGTGCCTTTTATACCGCGCTGCTGGCGCCGGCGCGCTACCGACCGGTGCTGACACAGCGCTGGCGGCGACTGATGGGATACAGCGCCGTGCTGAGTTTACTCAGTGCGCTGTTGATGCTGGCGGCGCAGACCGGGCTGATGAGCGGCGACTGGCGCAGTATCGCCAGCATTGACGTCTGGCTGGCGGTGCTGGGCACGCGCTTCGGCGCGGTGTGGCGCTGGGTTATCCTGTTTGCCCTGCTCAGCACGCTGGCGCTGCGCCTGCGCGGTAATCTGCGCCAGCAGGCGTTACTGGCGACTGCGCTGTTGCAGCTGGTGGCACTGGCGGGCGTCGGCCATGCGGCGATGCGCGATGGCATGCCGGGACTGCTGCAGCAGGGGAATCATGCGCTGCACCTGATCGCGGCCGCCTTCTGGGCCGGTGGTCTGCTGCCGCTACTGCTATTGATGCGCGAGGCGCGTAACATTGCCTGGCGCACCGATGCCATTCGCAGCATGATGCGCTTTTCACGCTATGGTCATCTGGCCGTGGCGCTGGCGATTGTTACCGGCACGGTCAACAGCCTGCTAATTGCCGGTACGCCGCTCAACTGGACCGCCACGCTGTGGAGCGAGCTGCTGGTGAGCAAAGCGTTGCTGGTGGCACTGATGGTGCTGATTGCGCTGCTGAATCGCTATCTGCTGGTGCCGCGTTTTCGCCTGGCCGCCAGCCGGGCACCGAAACTTTTTATTCGCCTGACGCAGCTCGAGCTGCTGCTGGCGTTGATTGTTATCGGGCTGGTGAGCGTGTTTGCCACGCTTTCGCCGGCCTGAATCTGTTAAAAGATGAGATGAGGTCCAGATTTTGCTGAAGAAACTGATTCCAGCTGGGTTACTGATGGCGTTGTGCAGCCAGGCGTTCGCCGGGCAGATTATCACCGTCAGTCGTTTTGAAATTGGCAAAGATAAGTGGCCGTTCACCCGCGAAGAGGTGATGCTGACCTGCGAGAAAGATGGCGCGCTGTTTGCCATCAACCCCAGCACACTGCTGCAGTATCCGCTTAATGATAAAGCGCTGGCGCGCGGCAATGCCGGGCAGGGCACATTGCAGTCCATCGATACCATCCTTGCCGCCGATAAAGCGCATCCGGGACAAAAGATGAGCCTGCAGCCGATCGTCGATCGCGCCCAGCAGCTGTGCGGTAAATAATCCCTGCATTATCAGGCGTAGCGCACATTTTTGCCGCTGCGCCTGCCAGCCGTTAGTGCCAGCCCGATCACAGAGTTGGCAGCTTTTGCCGGCGGCGAAGCCCGCTGGCTGGAAAATCACCGATGCTGGTCTACCTTTAAAAGGCAAGGCGTCCTCGCCTGCAAAAATGCCAACTTTTAGCGCACGGCTCTCTCCCAAGAGCCATTTCCCTGGACCCGATACAGGAATCGTATTGGGTCTTTTTTTGTTTACTATTCAACATCAATAACTTATTAATTTATCAACGAGTTATTGCCCATCCTATTACACCGTGTTCTACCCTGTGACAACCTCCGCCGCCATTTTGCCGCCATTTTGCCGCCACTTTTGCCGGCCATGATCGCCAATGGATTGCAGTGAATAGCGTCTTCAAGATGATAAGGCGCGAAGTGGGCATAACGCATGGTTACGCGTATATCCGAGTGACCAAGGATGCGCTGCAGCACAAGAGGGCGCGGACGCGCCCTTAACATCAACGGCCAAATCAACGGCACGCTTCGGCACAATCTTCCATTGCGTCAATCTGGTTAGGATTGGTGTATCTGCGCCAGCGTCAGTGGCATACACGCCTTTGATACGAATAGTTTCTTCGCCGTAACTATTTCAGATAGATGGTCATGCGAACTTAATTTTCTTTCAAAAGTACCAATCTCACCAATGTTAGTGAATGGTGATTTATTTTCTTGGGTTGTAGATTTGGACGTCCATAGTATTAGTAATGGTCGTTGGCTATTGGGTGTAGGAGGTAAATATGATATTTATGATGTTACTATTTTACCTAAAGATAGAATTAATGTTTCTAATTCCAATTTCAGTTTTATTTGTGAAGTTAGCGAAATTGAAATTTCAGGGAAGGTCGTTGTAACAATGGATTATAGTGTTTTATTTAATAGTTAAGATGTCCTAAGTTTCGCACTCCCATAACTAGGGAGCATGTCTTTAGAAATGGCTCAGGACGAGCCATTTCAATTAGAAATTTATTTTTGCAACACTAAGGTAAAAAGCATTACGTTTTTGCTTATCTTTTAGCATGCTTGTAGGACAAATATGCATTTGCCAACGTGTGTCTAAAAAATAAAGCATTTCGACTGTTCTGTCTTGAATTTCTTTTGCCGTCCAATTTTCGTGAGCCGTAAGAGAGATTTCACAGTAACAACCGTGAGCAAACTTCTCCTTTTTCTCAGGAAATGGTTTGTTTGATAATGCGGCATTTTTAGCAATTGATAAAGGTACTAAATTCCCCAGGGCATTCCTTAACTGTTTCTTCTGCCTAAAATCATAAGCTGAATATAATTTCTTCCAGTATTCCCGGGTTGCTTTTTGCGGGAATATATGTTCAATAGTATGGTAGTCTTTATCTTTTTCTTTGGCGCCAAATTCAGACCATGACAGCTTGTCACGGCTTTCTCGAAAATGATTTTTTAAGTGATATTCGTATTCATAAAGGAAGTATCTAATACCCTGCCAAGTGTAAAAATCACCATCGGCGAAACTTTCGGCGAAACTACTATTGGTCGATTTAAGTAATTTGTCTGTATGCGATTTTATTTTTTGACTAATTGCGTTGAGGTCTTTAGTTCTTTTGTATTCCAATGCCAATGGAATAAAACTTGACATTCTATAATAAACTCGACTGAAAGTCGTGTATACAAAGAATGCTCTCTCAATTTCGACGAGAACGCTTATGATCTCATCTCGAGAAGCTTTCTTATTAAAAACTTCTAATATTAATAGACGAGAAGACCTCCATTCAGGCAGTTTTTTAATTCTTTCTAACCACATTACAATATCTGGGTCATAATTGCTGTTTTTAGGATTGTGAATAAAATACCAAGTTTCAACGGATTTTTTTAAATCGCTAACGTAATTATTTATCACATTAATATCAATCGCATACGTGCGAGTTTGATCACCGATTGGTTTAGCCGAAAAGATATCATCTAGTAAGATGCTTCTGTTTCCGACAATGTAGCTGTGATGATCAAGCCGAATGAATCTGTCGTACTCTTTTCTAGTTATCTTGATATCTTCAAATATGGTTATAACGTTTTCTTCTTCACTAACATCGACATTTTTTCCGATCTCTAAATCGGTGAATTAATTAATTGAATGATGATATAAAAATTCATCATCGTCCAATCTATTCGTCATATCCCTTCCTAAAAAATGGTACATGGCTTTCCAACACTCATTTATAGAATGTCGTAGAGAAGCTTTATGGAAATCTTCGATGTCTATTTTTGTTGAAAGATAAATTAATCTATTCTTTAATAGTTCTAAATGAGATAAAGGCTTGCCACGGTTATTCATCGTCTCAAAAGCAACGTAAGTATCTATTTCTTCATCTAATGAATAAATATTAAATAGTAACTGCTGTGTACATTTTTTATAGATTAACTCGATATCAGGAATTGATTTACCCTTCAGCTTTCCTTGAAGGAAAACTTTAGCTGCCGTGAGATTTTGCGTGTATATAGTACTTTCCATATACATCGCATTAGGTGATTCCTCTAAAAAAATATTCTTCTTTAAATATTCATAACTTGGATTATCCTTATCATAGCCAAAAATATAAGACCTAGCATGAGTATTACTCTTCTCTTCAAAAATAAATTTTTTCCGAATATCTATTAGATCAGTATAGTTTAATTGATCATTGTTTCCACGGCCTTTAACTTCTTCAATTATTGATTGAATTAAAAGTATTACGGTTGTTATCCTTTGTTGCCCATCAACAATATAAGAAGGTTTGTAGCTTTTCGAGCGGATAATCCAATGGTCTTCAATCCAACCGTCAACATTTTCTTCTGGGACTTCTTCTAAGGTCAAAACTCCTACATAATGATTCTTATCATGCTCGAGAAACATTAAGTCATTCCAAAACTCAGAGACTTCTTTTTCCGTCCAAGCGTAGCCCCTTTGGTAATCAGGTATACGTAATAATCGTTCTGTGAATATTTTTGAAATTGAAATTAAACTAGAATCCATATTTAACCTTCTTTAAGTTCTTTAATCCATAAAAAAATATGCCTATCATAACTTTTTACGAAACAAAACATATGTTAAATAATTAAAGGTAATATAAATCATAATTTATATTACATTTTGTTATGTGCGACTAATTGTCATTTTATTTCTGCAAAATGAAGCAAGCCAAAACGTCGCCATAATTCACATTAAGTAATTGATTTAATTGATAATAAAAAGTGTCTGGTGTTTTTTTTGTCTCTTTTTCGGCTTACTCTTTACCTGGCGAAATTGCAGTCGTGGCAGCAGCAAAATAATTATTTTAAATGCCTGAGGCTTTCAGAGATGAAAATAGTGATTAATTCTATCCACTTAAAATTCAAACGCGGTGCAGTCACCGCTTCGTCACACCCGAAATTTATTAATAAAATGTCTTAGCCCTTGTGTTTATCCGCCAGACGTGCGTTAATGCATCTCCGGTCTGATAAGCAGACAGTCCCATAGTTAGTTCGTTTTGTATCTCTCATCTGTGTTAGTGCCTTTCCTGTGCCTTTCTCTTTGAGTTTTATCTCAGGTTCTGATGTGTCGCTGCGGTTCAGCCTCTAATGCCATATGGCTCATTATCAAGGTATAAACATGTCAAATAAAATGCTCGGTACAGTAAAATGGTTCAACGCTGAGAAAGGTTTCGGCTTCATTTCTCCGGAAGACGGCAGCAAAGACGTTTTCGTCCATTTCTCTGCCATTCAGGGAACTGACTTCCGCTCACTCGATGACGGTCAGAAAGTTGAATTCTCTGTAGAAAACGGCCCTAAAGGTCCGTCAGCTGTTAACGTTACAGGTCTCTGATTATTACAGTAATTAATGCTATGAGATGCCCACAATGTCAGGGCTCTCAATATCGCCAGTCCATTTTTGACAGGAACAGGCAAAATCCACTCGGCGCAAAATGTATTTTTTGTAAGTCGATTATGATTGCCATCGCCTCGTCGTTGTATGTGATGAAAGAAGCGAATTAATTCAGTTGTGTTATTTATGTGGCGAAATAAATTAATAACCACACATGATGACTAACGCAGCGAGTACCCTATTATTGGTCACCTTCGGGTGGCCTTTTTTATGGTTACTAGCTGAAGCCTGGCGATAAGCAAAGCGTAAATCGCTGACTAATTTACTTCTTACGCTTAATTCACAGATGCGTGATAAACCCGCCGGGCTGAAGGATAACGCAACTAAAATAGTTATTACCCAATGTGGGGTATGGAGGTGCTTATGTCAGAACGACCCGATGATGTCACTCCGCTGCCTGATGATGCGCAGGTGCCCGGCGAAGAGCCGCTGGATGACGATGATGATACCGGCACCGGATTGCCTGAAGACGATGGGCAAAAACCGATCTAATCGATAAACCTCCCGCGGGAGGTTTTTTTACCATGTGGGTATTGGCTGTGGTGGAATCAATAGCTTCCCCAATCATCCACATTTCCATTCAGCACGGTGGTTTATGCTGTTCACGTTGAGGCGTTTTTCTTCGCGCGCCGGGTACGCAGATATTCTTCCAGATAAGGCAGCAGTTCAAACACCACGATTGCGCACAGTACGCCAATAATATAACCCTGCGGCAGCGGATCGGCACGTAGCGTTAGAGTAAATCGGGGCGCTTCATTGCCGGCCCCAAATAGCGCGAGAAATTGCGGCCAGTGACGGGAGATCACCAGTAGCAGCGCCATCAGCGGCACCATTTCGAGAAAACTGTGGATGTGTTGTTCGACCGGCGTCACTTTTCTGCTTTTCACCGCATAGCTGACGTCCCATAACGCAGTGGCTTCATGACAAAAAAACAGCACGATCATTAGCGCAATAATCAGCGCATTCACCTCAAGAAATAATGCCAGCAGCAGCGGAATGCCCATCTCCAGAAACATTAAAATATGTATCCACGTCTCTTTAACGCCGGAGGTGTGCTCTATTTCGGTTGCGCGATGGCAAAGCCAGTCGGCAAAACCAGCAATAAGCCAAACCGGTAGGACAAAATAGAGTAACAGCAACATTTGTGGATCAAGACTGTGCATCAGCATATCCTTTAGTTCAGCGTAATAACCAAGCTTAGCCATGAAAATTTAATCAGGGTAATGGTGGTGGGCGTTAATTAAGCCAGACGTAAAAAAGCCGCCGGAAATAATACCCGGCGGCGATAAAGACGATAAATTTTCAGGACAGGCCGTTATGAGCGCTGAAGCGGCTAACGGTCAGGCCTGCGGCTGACCTACCGGCCCTTTACTCATTGGACCCCCGGGCACCGGTTGTTCTGCAGGGACATTAGGGCGTCCGTCCGGGCCAATTGGCCGTTCAGGTTGCTGACAGCCAGCCAGCGCGGTCAGGGTGGAGAGGATTAACAGACTGGCAAACAGGCTCTTCATGCGATGATTTCCTGCGAATGGAAAGATAACGTCCGCCGCACACGCGACGGCGGACCGGACAATAATGCATTAAGGTTCTTCGATACGTGCAACATCGACGCGGGTATTTTCGCCCCGGCCATATACTTTGCCGCTCACCCGGACCTGATCCTCGGCGTTATAGGTTTTGCCTTTGAAGGTATCGGCTGCAGCCTTAATGGTCACGGTGCCGGTGCTGTCGCGGAATTGATAATTATCACCGCTTAACTTTTTAACGATATAGCCTTCCAGCGTGACATAGCCGCCCTGACGAAAATCCCGAATTTGTTCGATATGCGTCTGGCCGGTGTCTTCAGAACCTTTATAACCGGCGTCCTGTTGTTTCTGCGGCGGCGGGGTTTTACCGCCCTCAAAGCCGCCCTGTTCAGCGATAGCGCCCAGACTAAACACCATCAGCAGTGACGCCAGTACCGTTTTTTTCATCATAATCATTCCCTCTTGATTGCAACATTCCACAATGACTTAAGCCTGGCACAGGATCGCGCATCCCGGGAGCCGTTACGCTGAATCGTTATTGAGCACGCTGGCCGGAATGTCGATGCGATCGCCCAGCGACCAGCGTTTCTGCCCCAGCACGCGCTGCGGCGTGGTGTCCGGTACGTTGAAATAGTAACCGGCGGCGCCGTTATCGTCGGGCTGCGCTTCGAACAGCGTGTCCGGACGGATGCCCATCTCATTGAGGTCGTCGTCGCTTAACGCAAGGTAGGTGGCTAATGCAGACTGGCTCATGGCTTTCCTCCTGTCTTATGGGTACGTATTCAGTTAAGCATCGATTGGTATTTATGCCATCGGCTGCGCTTATTGCAGGCGGTGATGATTTGACGAACGCCAGATGCTGTTCTTGACTGAGTCGTACAGGCATTAAATTGAGGTTGCTACCATGACTGAGCTATTCCATATTATTTCCGTCGGTACCCTTGTTGCCGGACTTTATTTGCTCAATTAGCGCAATTATTAAGCGCGATAACATTGCGTGAGATAATACACAAGTGACGTTGTCACATGTGATGCATTGTTATGCTGAGCGCAACACAGCGGATATTTGCAGCAGCCAGCCACAGCGAAAAATGGTATAACAGGGCGCATTGATTGATGGCCGCTTAACAGGATTTCGCATGGCAGCAAATACACAATATCTTCTCTGGGTGATGATTGGCACGCTCACCATTCTGAGCATTTTTATCGGCGCGATTGTCGGTCAGGCCAAAACGCCGCGCACCGGTTTGCTGACCTTTGCCGGTTTGTTTGTCGGTTTTATGCTGGCGATCTTTTTAATCACGCGTTAACCGGGGATTCGTCATAGCCAACCTATGATTCTCAGCTGCGCCGTTACCAACCGCTGCCGTTGCGAATATGGCCCCAGCGCGGGGTGATATTCTGCTCCAGCTGATATATCAGCGCCAGAATCAGGTTGAGGTTATAGCGGGTCACCTCATTATGTTGCGTGATACAGGGTGATGACGATTCTATCAGATTGAAATTACTGTATTTTTCCAGCAGCCCGAGGTGCGGTAACACTTCCTGCTCGCGCTGATGATCGGCCAGAGCAGTAAACAAATAAATATTTTTCTGCGTCTGGCGATCGCGTCGCAGGGCATTGGGCAGGTATTTATTTAGCAACGCGACCGCAGCCGGGCTTATCTCTCCCATCATCGCTTTACCCACACTGGGCCAAATCTGGCTTGCATAGTCACCGAGAAAAAACTGCGGCACTGCAGTAATAATGTTTCTGATGTTGTGGCGGATACCGAAGTAGAGCGCGGCACTGCCGCCTTTCGACGCGCCCAGAATGGTCACATCAGAAGGTTGGGTTAGCTCAATCACCGCCCGGATGAGCTGACTGACGCCGTGCTCGATGTTGAACTGGAGATTGTTACACAGGTAATACGCTGGCAAACCGTTGAAATCGTCTTTGATCCATAACACGGCTGCGCGGGTGTGCTCCAGCAAAGTAAAATCATACACGGTAGGATCGGGCAGGTTAAACCCGGACATGACAATCAACAGATGCTGATTATCCAGACTGGCCGGTTTATAGCGATAGTGCACATCCAGGCCATTCAGATAGTTAAAGGTGTAGTCAGTGATCATGCGGGCTCCTGTGGGATTCAGCAGACAGAAGCGACACAAACGCAACGGGCATTAACAGCGCGCCAGATCAATAGTTGAGAATGATAGTTAATATCATTTAACTTGTTCGGAATAATCTTAAGCGTTACAGTAGGTGCCGTCCCTTACAGAGCTAACACCTTGATTGAGTGCCGGAGATAAGCGCCGGGGGGAATTTTCACAGGGCTGCAGGATGCAGCCACTGCTGAAAACCTTACAGCGGCCTGCGCGCCGCCAGCAAAAACAGCATCGGACGCTCGCGCTCCTCATCCAGCGCCGGATTCTCCGCTACCTGCTGTACATCCGGACCCCACTCATCCAGCCGTTCAATCACCAGACCGGCGGCAATCAGCGCGTTAATCCAGGTTGCCAGCTTGCGGTGCTGCTTCTTCACGCCGGCGGCAAACCAGTTGCTGATCCGTTCCCCTTCCTGCTGATACTGATTGACTGGCCAGCTGCGCTGCCCGGCATCATCGATGAACCACTCCTGCTGACGCGGAGCGGTATAAATCGGATGCTCGCATGAAAACACCAGCGCGCCGCCGGGACGTAACGCATGAAAAATCGTGGCAAACAGGGCGTCGATATGGCTGAGATAGTGTAGCGCCAGCGAACTGTACACCACATCAAAAGTGCTGCTGAGCTGCAGGGTTTCGAGGTCAGCGCGCTGGTAAGTGATGCCTGGCCGATCGGTCATGGCAGCGGCCTGCGCCAGCATTTTTTCTGACACATCCAGCCCCAGCACTTCACGCGCGCCTTGCTGCTGCGCATAACGACAAAACCAGCCGTAGCCGCAGCCCAAATCCAGCACGCGCTGGTCACGCAGTTCAGGCAGCATTGCCCGCAGCGCGGGCCACTCGGGCGCGCCGTCCAGTCCGTTGACCGAACGCGGCAGGGTGGCGTAGCCAGCAAAAAAATCGGGGTTATCGTAGATATTCTGACTCATGGCGACTCCTTTCAATAAGACGCAAAGGAGTGTAAGCGTTTAGCGCGGTATGAAACACCGCTCAGCCAACAAAAAGCAGATGCACCAGGCGCGCGAGCGACTCCAGCAGCAGCAGGCTGCCAATAAAAATCATCACGAGGATGCCAACAAACTGTTTCCGACTGCTCACGCTGATGCCTCCGCGGCTACCCCTCACCGGACTATACTTTATGCCGGGTTTACTAAACTTCCAGTCAACCGGGGCAGATTACATGTTTTATCAGACGCTGCGTGCAAATAACTGGCGCAATATTTGGGTGGTCGGTGATTTGCACGGCTGCCGCGCGCAGCTTGATGCGCAGCTGCTGCGGCAGGGCTTTGATCGGCAACAGGATCTGCTGCTATCGGTCGGGGATTTAATCGACCGCGGGCCGGACAGCCTCGGCTGTCTGCAACTGCTGGAAGAGCCGTGGTTCCGCTGCGTGCGCGGTAATCACGAGCAGATGGCGCTCGATGCGCTGCAGGGCGACGATCCGATGCTGTGGATGATGAACGGCGGGGACTGGTTCTGGCAGCTGAGCGGTGCGCGGCTGATTGCCGCGCGTCATGCGCTGAAGCGCTGTGCCGAACTGCCGCTGATATTACATCTGCAATTCGAGGAGCGCGTCATCGTCATTGCTCATGCCGACTATCCTGCCAGTGCCTATGCACTGGGACAGGATGTCGACTGGCATCAGGTCGTCTGGAGCCGCGACCGGCTCGCTCGCCATCAGCGCGGCCGCTCGCAGCCGATCGCCGGCGCCAGTGCGTTCTACTTTGGCCATACGCCGCTGGAGCAGCCGCTTAACGCCGCGAATCAGCATTACATTGATACCGGCGCGGTATTTGGCAACCGGCTGACGCTGGTGCAATTGCAGTAATGGTTGTTAACGGAACAGCCGGCCATCGCGCACCAGTTCACGCGGATAGCTGTTTTTCATGCGGCTATCCCACGCGTTTCGCCAGGCCCAGCGGCTGCCCCTGGTAAGTGACAATCACCTCATCGCGCACGGGCGGCGTGTCGGGATAAATATCCCGACCGCGATACCAGCTTTCCGCCTGCGCTTCGTCCAGTTCGAACGCCAGCGCGCTGTCCGGTTGCGCCAGCGCCACCACCGCTTCGTGCTGCCAGCGATACCCTTTCGGGAAGGTTTCCGCCAGTCGGAGACCGATGCGCGAGAAACGGACTTTGCCGATTAACGGCCAGCTCTCCAGCGCCGCCGGGAACAGCCACAGCTCTTTGTCGCGCTGCCACAGTGTCAGGCTCTCATCCCAGTGCAGTCCCACCTTGTGCGCGGCCTGCGCCACCTCCGCCACCAGCTTGCGGCTGGCGGGCGAGAAGGGCAGCTTGCCGAGTTTGTAGGTCGGCGCTGGCAATGGCGGCACGCCGGCAGTTTTACGCAGACGGGCGACGAAAAACCCTTCGCAGTCGTAAATCTGCGGGAATACGTGCAGGAAACCTTCCGGCGTGACCGCCTTCTGTGCCGAGGCGAACAGATCGTTAAGCGGCAGGAACTCAACCGCATCCGGGTATTGCGCTTTCAGCCACAGGCAGACGTCTTCGTTTTCATCCCGGTTTAAAGTACAGGTGGAGTAAACCAGCGTGCCGCCCGGACGCAGGGCGTGAAACGCGCTATCGATCAGCTCGCGCTGCGTGGCGGCGATCTCAAGATTGCTCTCCACCGACCAGTTTTTTAACGCATCGGGATCTTTACGCACCACCCCTTCGCCGGAGCAGGGCGCATCCAGCAGAATGGCATCAAACATTTCCGGCAGGGCGGCGCCAAAGACGCGTCCGTCGAAATGCGTCAGAGCCACATTGCTGAATACCGCAGCGGCTGATATTGGCATGCAACACCTTCACGCGGCTGGCGGAAAACTCATTGGCGAGAATCGCGCCGCGATTACCCATCCGGGCGGCAATCTGCGTGGTTTTCGAGCCGGGCGCGGCGGCCACATCCATCACTTGGCGGGCATCCGGCGCGTTGCCATCGGCAAACAGCGCAGCAACCGGCAGCATTGAGCTGGCTTCCTGAATATAAAACAGACCGCTCAGATGTTCTGCGGTACTGCCCAGCGGCACGGCGTCTTCGTCATCGCGCTCGATCCAGAACCCCTCTTCGACACCACGGAACCGGCGTAAGCTGCCAGCTGTAGGGGGCGACACCAGCGTCAGAAAATCCTCGACGCTGATTTTCAGCGTGTTGACGCGAATACTCCGGCGTAACGGACGCTGGCAGGCGGCGATAAAATCGTCTAACGAGTTCCGGCCTGCAGACAGAGCCAGGCCTGGCGCGCATCTGCGCCAGGAATTGTTCAGGAAGAAATACGGAGTGAGCCACGGCATATCTACCGGACTAACAAAGTGAGGGCGAAGTGTAACGCCGAGCCCGGCTCAGGTACAGCCGTGCGCAATATCCCTGGCGCAAATAAGTCGGGCAGCCCGCAGGCTGCCCGTGTCTTAGATTAACGCGGCAGGGCGGTGCCCCATTCGCGCCACTCTTTCGGTTCGCTTTCCAGCAGCAGGAAGTGTTTGCCCGGCTGCGCTTTCGGCGCCAGCGGCGTTCCCGGCGGCGTGGCAAAAGCAATACCGCCGCGAATGAACTGGTTGAAGGTGCCGGTTTTCACCACGCCACCCGTCAGGCCGAAGTCCAGCGAATAGCCGGAAGCCAGCCAGAACACCGAGTTGTTACGCACCAGATGCTGGTAACGCTCGCTGATGCGCAACGCCACCATCACGCGGTCGGAGAGGGTGCCCAGCGTCAGTGCCGGTCACCGTACCCACTTCAATACCGCGGAACAGCACCGGCGTGCCGATCGACAAGCGAGCCCGCTTCCGGCGGTACCTCCCACATAGATGCTCAGGCCGTCAAGGTAGCGCGAGTCGGTGATGGTAGCTTCCTGCAGCTCGAAAGCTGCACGCCAGCGCGCCTTCCCTGCCCCCGGGCTCCGACGTTGATATAAGGCTGCAGAATGGTGTCGAGATGCTCAACGCCTGCGGCCGAAATCTGCGGCGTGACCACCGAGAAGCGTGACCCGTTGCGGGCGAAGGTCTGCACATATTCCGGATAAAGCACCGCGGTGGCCTGCACCTCGTTGCGGGAGGTGATCAGCGTCAGCTTCTGGATCTGCCCGATATCAATGCCCAGGTAGCGGATTGGCATGCCTTCCGCCAGCTTGCCGGCATCAAAGGCATGCAGG
Organism: Enterobacterales bacterium; assembly: GCA_039593635.1. Classification (GTDB taxonomy): domain Bacteria; phylum Pseudomonadota; class Gammaproteobacteria; order Enterobacterales; family Enterobacteriaceae; genus Enterobacter. The sequence goes on along the minus strand of JBCNOW010000027.1, from coordinate 595,969 downwards.
GTAATCTGCCCGCCCACGGCACGTGCGGCGGTTTCTGACGGGAAGAGAATGCGCTTATCGCCTTTGCGCAGGTTCGCGCCTGCGCCGCTGAGGTTATCAAAGCTGATTGCCCCTCGCAGCGCGCGGGACAGCGGGGAGGCCTGCACGGTCAGCCCGCTGCCGTTAAGCTGCACTTTCGCGCCGCCTTCGGCCCAGAAGACGCTGTTTGGCGTCAGCAGCTTGCGATATTCCGGCTTGATATGCAGTTCGATATCAAACGCGTCGGCGCGCGGGGCGAACGGCGATCACTTCCCCGACCTCAAACTTGCGGTAGAGCACCACCGAGCCGGCCTGAACGTCCGGCAGGGTCTCGGCGCTCAGCGTCAGCGTGGTGGTCGGCAGATCGCTCAGGCTGTTTTCAATCGCTTTCTCCAGGTTGGCATACAGCGGGTAGCTGTCGCGCCGAACGGGGCCTTTATCGCCCGGCAAAATGCGGATGCCGCCGTTAACCCATTCGCTGGCGCTGGCACCGAGAAACTCCACGCCGTCCAGGCCCACTTTGACGTCGACGCGGCTGTTCACCACGAATTTACTGTCGCCATGGACCAGGTTGCTGTATTGCGGATCGATAGCGATGCCGAGAAGCTCACGCCATTTTCGGACAGCGTACGCTCCAGCACCTGACCGACCTGCACGCCGTGCAGAATCAGCGGCTGACCGGCCTCGATGCCGTAACTTTCCGGCGCGTTCAGCGTAACCGTCACCACGCCCGGTTTTTGCAGCAGCGCTTTATCCGCCGGGGCAACGACGAAGCTGTTGCTGGGCTCACCTTCACCCGGGATCAGCTCAAAGGTATTGCCGGTCAGCAGCGCTGCTGAGGCTGGTATCGTTCAGGGAGAGTTTCGGACTGCGCATTTCGATGCGCGTTTTCTCGCGCAGGAGATCGACCACGCTCGGATCGACCGTCATTTCGCCGGTCACCGAACCGCCCGGATTGAGCGTCATTTTGGTGAGCTGGCCGACCTCCAGCCCCTGATACATCAGCGGCGTTGAACCCGCTTTCAGTCCCTTTGCATCAGGCAGAACAAGCTTAACGATCACGCCACGCTGGCTGTGCGCCAGGTCCGGGTATAAACCGAACGTGTCATCGGCCGTGGCAGGGCTTGAATTCGCCGCTGTCCGGGGAGTCAAAGGCAATCGCGCCATTCACCAGCGCGGCCAGGCTTTCAAGCTTCACTTTCGCACCGCTCAGGCTGACGTCGGCGTCCACGCCGGAGACATTCCAGAAGCGGCTGCCTTTTTTCACCAGATTGGTGAAGCGACGCTCGATCAGCACATCGATGGTGACGCCCTGTTTGTTGGGGTTGATGGTGTAATCATAAACGCGGCCAACCGGGATTTTGCGGAAATAGACCAGCGAACCGCTGTTCAGCGAGCCCAGATCCGGCGCCTGCAGATGGATCATCAGATCGCCGTTATTGAGGCGGTATTTCGGCTGGGTATCCAGCGCGACAAAGTGATCCTGCGGTTCGCCTTTACCCGGCATCATGCCGATATAGTTACCGCCAACCAGCGCATCCAGCCCGGAGACGCCCGCCAGAGAGGCTTTCGGCGTCACCAGCCAGAACTGCGTTTCGCTGCGCAGCGCATCCTGCATGTCAGATTTGATGCTGGCCCCCCGTACCTGAATCTTCGGTATTCAGCCCTTTTCCAAGGGAGATATGTCCTGCACGGTACCGACTTCCACCCCCTGAAAACGAACGGGGGTGCGCCCGGCGACGATGCCGTCGGCGGTCTGGAAATCAATGGTGATGGTACTGCCGCGATCTTCATAGCTCGTCCAGATAAGCCAGCCTGCAATCATCAGGGCGATGACGGGCAGCAACCAGAATGGCGAAATGCGGCGTTTAGTTTTAATTCTCGCTTCAGTCGGCGAAGCGGGGGTTTCCTGACTCATGTGCATCCCAAAGTAAGCGGCTATCCAGCCATTCCACAGCAAGAATAGTCAATATCACCGCAGAGCCGAAATAAAAAGCCGCGGGTCCCATTGTAAAAGCAAGTAGCTGGTCGCGATTGATCAGCGACATCATCAGCGAAATCACGAACAGATCCAGCATCGACCAGCGGCCAATCCAGGTGACGAATCGCAGAAGCAGAATACGGGTACGTAAACCTTGTTCACACTTAAAGTGAATGCTGACCAGCAGGGTAAACATCACCACCACTTTGGTAAACGGCACCAGAATACTGGCGATAAACACGATGGCCGCCACCCCAACGTTGCTGTGCGCGAGGGAAATAATACCGGAGAGGATGGTATCTTCCTGACGGGCACCATTCACGTAAATAATGGAAATCGGCAGCATATTGGCCGGGATCAGAAACACCAGAGAGGCAATCAGCGCCGCCCAGCATTTTTGCAGGCTGTTGTTGCGCCGCAGCCTCAAGCGGAATATGGCAGCGCGGGCAGCGTCCGCGCTCGTCGGGCAGCCCGGTGTAGTGGCATCCCAGACAGACCCGCGGTTTTCATCCGGGCGGGTGGCAGGGCGCTGAGGGTAAAAACGCTCCCAGAGCTGCTCAACGTTCAGATGGATCAGCGTCAGGATGCTGAGCAATACCAGGCAGATAAAAGCAAAAAGCCCGACGCCCGGCTGCAGAAAGGCGTAGTCCTGCACCTTGATGGATGCCACCGCCACGCCCACCAGATAGATATCCAGCATGACCCACTCTTTGAGCTTTTCCAGCATCAGCAACACCGGGCGCAGGTTCATCCCCAGAATGTTGCCAAACCACAGATAGGCAATGGCGGCAACCAGCACCAGCGGCGCGCCAACGGCTGCAAAACAGCACCATGGCAGCGGTGAGCGGATCGCCCTGGCGCGTCATCTGCCAGAACACCCTGCAGCACGTTGGCATCAATGCGCACGCCAAGCAGGTAGAGCTTCAGTAGCGGCTCGCTCCAGGCGAAGGGCATCAGCAGCAGCATGGTGACGGCCATGGCGGCGAGGCGGGTTAATGACCAGTCGCGGCCGTCGCGAATTTTGGCATCGCAGCGGGGACAAAAGGCGACTTTGGTGCGATTTCATCTTCGGCAACATAAAAAGCGTATCGCACTGGGGGCAACGCTGATAATGTGCACGAGGCAAAGCTTCGCTTACCGTATGGACAGTTATCTTTTTTGTTGGCGTAATTTTGGTTGTTTTTAAGGCCATCAGCTGCGCGCAAATAAGTATTGTTGAACGTTATATTAACTCATGAACGGATTCATCTTGAGCATGAGCGCATTTATTGCTTATTTTAATAGGCTATGCGGTAATTTTGTAAGACAACTAAGTGATTGAATAATGAACAAAACAGAATTCTACGCGGATCTGAACCGCGATTTTAAGGCATTGATGGCAGGTGAAACCAGCTTCTTAGCCACTCTGGCAAATACTAGCGCATTGCTGTTCGAACGGCTATCCGATGTGAACTGGGCTGGCTTTTATCTCCTGGAAGGTGAAACGCTGGTGCTGGGGCCGTTTCAGGGCAAACTGGCCTGCGTGCGCATTCCGGTAGGGCGCGGCGTATGCGGTACCGCGGTGGCCGAGAATCAGGTTCAGCGCGTGGAAGACGTGCATGCGTTTGACGGGCATATTGCCTGTGATGCTGCCAGCAATTCAGAAATCGTTCTGCCGCTGGTGGTAAAAAATCAGATTATTGGCGTTCTGGATATCGACAGTACGGTCTTCAGTCGCTTTACAAGCGAGGACGAACAGGGGCTGCGCGAGTTGGCAGCGAATCTGGAAAACGTCCTCGCTGCAACCGATTATCAAAAATTCTTTGGAGCGTCGCAGGATAATCAACGGATAACGTAGCATTTACTGATAGCGTCATTATAATGACGCCTGTTCATGCCTGCGCTTGTTGGCAACGTCCGTTGTAATCAGGAAATTTCATGGAAAATCAACCTAAGTTGAATAGCAGTAAAGAAGTTATCGCATTTCTGGCCGAGCGTTTCCCGCAGTGCTTCAGCGCGGAAGGTGAAGCTCGTCCCCTGAAAGTCGGTATTTTTCAGGATCTGGTGGCGCGCGTTGAGGGGGAAATGAACCTCAGCAAAACTCAGCTGCGTTCTGCCTTACGTCTTTATACTTCGAGCTGGCGTTACCTGTACGGTATCAAACCGGGCGCGACCCGTGTGGATCTTGACGGCAACCCATGTGGTGAGCTGGACGAGCAGCACGTAGAGCACGCGCGTAAGCAGCTAGAAGAAGCCAAAGCACGCGTTCAGGCACAACGTGCAGAACAGCAGGCGAAAAAACGCGAAGCCGCCGCGGCAAACGGCCAGGAAGAAGCGCCTCGTCGTGAGCGTAAACCACGCCCTGCGCCGCGTCGTCACGATAATAACGATCGCAAACCGCGTGCAGACAAACCAGCAGCAAAAGCCCCACGTGCGCCTCGTGAAGAGCCGCGCCATACGCCGGTTTCTGACATTAACGCCCTGAGCGTGGGTCAGGCACTGAAGGTAAAAGCGGGTAACAATGCTATGGACGCCACCGTACTGGAAATCACCAAAGATGGCGTTCGTGTACAGCTGACTTCTGGTATGTCAATGATTGTACGCGCAGAACACTTGTTGTTCTGAAACGGAGGCCAAGCCTGGCATGAACACTTTTTTTAAGCTCACCGCGCTGGCGGGCCTGTTTGCTATAACAGGTCACGCTTTCGCAGTGGACGATATCACGCGTGTTGATCAAATTCCGGTACTCAAGGAAGAGACGCAGCACGCGACGGTAAGCGAGCGTGTAACCTCTCGCTTTACCCGCTCGCACTATCGTCAGTTCGATCTCGATCAGGCCTTTTCGGCCAAAATCTTTGACCGCTATCTGAACTTGCTGGATTACAGCCATAACGTTTTGCTCGCCAGCGATGTCGAGCAGTTCGCTAAGCGAAAATCCGAGGTGGGTGACGAGTTGCGTTCAGGCAAGCTGGATCTGTTCTACGATCTCTACAACCTGTCGCAAAAGCGCCGCTTCGAACGCTATCAGTACGCGCTGAAAGTGCTGGAACGTCCGATGGACTTCACCGGCAACGACACCTTCAATCTCGATCGCAGCAAAGCGCCCTGGCCGAAAAGCGAAGCCGAGCTGAACGCGCTGTGGGACGGCAAGGTTAAGTACGACGAACTGAGCCTCAAGCTCACCGGCAAAGATGAGAAAGAGATCCGCGAGACGCTGACGCGTCGTTACAAATTTGCTATTCGTCGCCTGGCGCAGACCAACAGCGAAGATGTTTTCTCAGCTGGCGATGACCGCCTTTGCGCACGAAATCGATCCGCATACCAACTATCTCTCACCGCGCAACACCGAACAGTTCAATACCGAAATGAGCCTGTCTCTGGAAGGTATTGGCGCGGTGCTGCAGATGGACGATGATTACACGGTGATCAACTCCATGGTTGCGGGTGGCCCGGCATCCAAAAGCAAAGCGATTAGCGTTGGCGATCGCATTGTGGGTGTCGGCCAAACCGGGCAGAACATGGTCGATGTCATCGGCTGGCGTCTGGACGATGTGGTGGCGCTGATCAAAGGTCCGAAAGGCAGCAAAGTTCGCCTCGAAATTCTGCCAGCCGGTAAAGGCACCAAAACCCGTATCGTGACCCTGACCCGTGAGCGCATCCGTCTGGAAGACCGCGCGGTGAAAATGTCGGTGAAAACCGTCGGTAAAGAGAAGGTGGGCGTCCTGGATATTCCGGGCTTCTACGTGGGGCTGACCGATGATGTGAAAGTGCAGCTGCAGAAACTGGAGAAGCAGAACGTCAGCAGCGTGATCATCGATCTGCGCACCAACGGCGGCGGTGCGCTGACGGAAGCGGTGTCGCTCTCTGGCCTGTTTATCCCGTCTGGCCCGGTGGTGCAGGTGCGCGATAACAACGGTAAAGTGCGTGAAGATGGCGACAACGACGGCGTGGTCTACTACAAAGGCCCGCTGGTGGTGCTGGTTGACCGCTTCAGCGCGTCGGCGTCTGAAATCTTTGCCGCGGCAATGCAGGATTATGGCCGCGCGCTGATTGTCGGCGAACCGACCTTCGGTAAAGGCACCGTTCAGCAGTATCGCTCGCTGAACCGTATTTACGATCAGATGCTGCGTCCGGAATGGCCTGCGCTGGGCTCCGTCCAGTACACCATTCAGAAGTTCTACCGCGTTAACGGCGGCAGTACGCAGCGTAAAGGCGTGACGCCGGATATCATGATGCCGACCGGCACGGAAGAGACGGAAACCGGCGAGAAGTTTGAAGATAACGCGTTGCCGTGGGACAGCATCAATGCCGCGACGTACGTGAAAGCCGGTGATATGACGCAGTTTGGTCCTGCAGCTGCTGAAAGAGCATAACGAGCGCATCGCGAAAGATCCGGAATTCCAGTACATCATGAAGGACATTGCGCGTTTCAATGCCCTGAAAGATAAGCGGAATATTGTTTCTCTGAACTACGCTCAGCGTGAGAAAGAGAACAACGAGGATGATGCAACGCGTCTGGCGCGTATCAACGATCGCTTCAAGCGAGAAGGCAAACCTCTGCTCAAGAAACTGGACGATCTGCCGAAAGATTACCAGGAGCCGGATCCGTACCTGGACGAGACGGTGCATATCGCTCTCGACCTGGCGAATCTGGAAAAAGACCAGCCAGCCCGCCCGCCCCAGCGAAATAACCCCCTTCAGGCACAAGAAATCCCACAGGCACCAGCAATGTGCCTGTGTCTTTTTTTGCTCTGCACTCCCTTCCGTCAGGCTGATTTCCAATTGTGTAAAGTTGTGTCTTTCTGGTGACTTACGCCTACCGGATGCTTGAAAATAGCCACAATACCCATACGATGTGGGTAATCGCATAGTGCGTTTTGTTAAACTGAGGTTAAAAGAAAATTATGATGCGAATCGCGCTCTTCCTGCTCACCAACCTGGCGGTGATGGTGGTTTTCGGGCTGGTGCTAAGCCTGACAGGAATTCAGTCGAGCAGCGTTCAGGGTCTGTTGATTATGGCGCTGCTGTTTGGTTTTGGTGGCTCGTTCATTTCCCTGCTGATGTCGAAATGGATGGCGCTGAAATCGGTGGGCGGTGAGGTGATTGAACAGCCGCGTAACGATATGGAACGGTGGCTGATGAATACGGTGGCACAGCAGGCTCAGCAGGCGGGCATCGCCATGCCGCAGGTTGCCATTTACCATGCACCGGATATTAACGCCTTTGCCACGGGTGCCCGCCGTGATGCGTCACTGGTTGCCGTCAGCACCGGGTTGCTGCAGAACATGAGCCGTGACGAAGCCGAAGCGGTTATCGCTCACGAAATCAGCCATATCGCCAACGGTGACATGGTGACCATGACGCTGATTCAGGGCGTGGTGAACACCTTCGTGATCTTTATTTCCCGTATCCTGGCGCAGATTGCGGCTGGCTTCATGGGCGGCAACCGCGATGAAGGTGAAGAGAGCAACGGCAACCCGCTGATCTACTTCGCCGTATCGATGGTGCTGGAACTGGTGTTCGGTATTCTGGCCAGCATCATCACCATGTGGTTCTCCCGTCACCGTGAGTTCCACGCGGATGCCGGCTCTGCGAAGCTGGTGGGGCGTGAGAAGATGATTGCTGCGCTGCAGCGTCTGAAAACCAGCTACGAGCCGCAGGAAGCGAACAGCATGATGGCCTTCTGCATCAACGGTAAATCTAAATCGCTGAGCGAGCTGTTTATGTCTCACCCGCCGCTGGATAAACGTATTGAAGCGCTGCGCAGTGGGGAATACCTGAAGTAACGCCATGAAGTCAGACGAAATGAACCGGGCGAAGCCTGCCGGGCCGCCTTTTTTATGACTCTGCCGGCTGACGGCTTTGGGTCACGCGCAGCCCGCTGACGATGGCCGCCAGGGTGGCAAGGGTCCCGGCCAGCAGCAGCGAGGCATGCGTGCCGCTGTCGTTGAACAGGTTAAACATCAGGGCCACCAGCGCCGCACCGGTGCTTTGTCCCAGCAGACGCGCGGTCCCCAGCATGCCGCTGGCACCTCCGCTGCGATGGCGCGGCGCCGAGGTGATAATGGTGTGGTTGTTGGGCGACTGGAACAGGCCAAAACCGGCACCGCACAGGATCATGCGCCAGATGATATCCAGATCCGTGGCGTGATGACGGAAGCAGCGCCAGCGCAAACAGACCGGCTGCCATCACCGCCAGCCCCAGCGCACCCAACAAACCGGCATGTACACGTTCTATCAGATAACCGGCCAGCGGTGCCATCACCATCGTCGCCAGCGGCCACGGCGTTAGCAGCAGCCCGGTCTCCACTTCAGAACGGCCTATTACGCTTTGCAGGAAAAAGGGCAGAGAAACCAGCGCCAGCATCTGGGCGCAGAACGAGCAGATGGAGGTGCAGATGGAGAGCGAAAACAGGGGAATACGCAGCAGATCGACCGGCAGTAACGGCACCGGCAGCGCAAGCTGGCGGCGAACAAAGAAGAAGCCGATCACCAGCAGGGCAACAAGCTCCGCGGCGGTAAGCAGCAGAGATTGATTCACCCTGCGCAAAGCCGCTCAGGGCGGTAATCAGCAGGCCAAAGGTCAGCGCATTCATCACCGCACTTGCCACGTCAAAGCGCGGCATGCTGCTTTTTGGGCCGTTAGCCGGCAGAAAGCGCAGGGCAAAGAAGATAGCCACGATACCCAGCGGCACGTTGATGGCGAACAGCCATTGCCAGGAGGCGACAGAGAGAATGGCGGCCGCAATGGTTGGCCCGGCGGCAGATGAGACCGCGACAATAAACGAGTTGATCCCCATGCCGCGCCCCAGATGACGCTGCGGGTAAATTAGGCGGATTAGCGCCGTATTGACGCTCATCAGCGCCGCACCGCCAAAACCCTGCGCGACGCGCGCCAGCGTCAGCGTATGCAGCGAAGAGTCCGAAAGGGCGCAGAACAGCGAGGTGAAGGTAAACACCACCAGCCCGCCCTGATAGACCCGACGGTAGCCGAACATATCGCCCAGAAAAGAGAGCGAGAGCAGGGAAACCACGATCGCAATCTGATAGGCGTTAACAATCCAGATCGATTCGGCCGGGCTGAGGCATGCAGATCGCTGGCAATGGTGGGCAGGGCAACGTTGGCAATCGCGCCGTCAAGGACGGCCATCGAGATACCAATAATAATCGTAGCGATAGCGCCATACCGCTGGGGCAAAGGCAGGCCATCCGAGACCACGGTAGGAGACCATAAAAACAGGGAGAAGTGAAGCTCAGAGTGAAATTATTCTCAGGGTAATCAATTTTATGCACTCGAAATCACCGCATTAATGGACAAAAATTTGTAACGAAGTAAACGCGGATTGATTGCAGGTAACATGACGGGAATTTATAATAAAAACCGGTTCTGATTTTTATAAAACACTCTCTATGAGGAGGGTGATGAATGGCAATTGCCGCAGATTTGGATAAACAGCCAGATTCTGTTTCTTCCGTGCTGAAGGTGTTTGGCATCCTGCAGGCGCTCGGAGAAGAGCGTGAAATTGGTATCACCGAGTTGTCGCAGCGTGTGATGATGTCGAAAAGCACCGTTTATCGCTTTTTGCAAACCATGAAATCACTGGGCTACGTTGCGCAGGAAGGCGAGTCTGAAAAATATTCTCTGACGCTGAAACTGTTTGAACTTGGCGCCCACGCGCTGCAAAACGTGGATCTGATCCGCAGCGCGGATATCCAGATGCGTGAGCTCTCCCGCCTGACCAAAGAGACCATTCACCTCGGCGCGCTGGATGAAGACAGCATTGTTTACATCCATAAAATTGACTCGATGTATAACCTGCGCATGTATTCGCGCATTGGTCGCCGCAACCCGCTGTACAGTACCGCTATCGGTAAAGTGCTGCTGGCGTGGCGCGATCGTGAAGAGGTGAAGCAGATCCTGCGATGAAGTGGAATATCAACGTCGCAGTACCGCGTAACGCACTATCACCAGCACGGATGAACTGTTAACGGTGCTCGATAAGGTACGTGAACAGGGCTATGGCGAGGATAACGAAGAGCAGGAAGAAGGGCTGCGCTGTATTGGCGGTACCGGTGTTTGACCGCTTTGGCGTGGTGATTGCGGGCCTGAGCATCTCCTTCCCGACGCTGCGCTTCTCCGAAGAGCGTCTGCATGAGTATGTGGCTATTCTGCATACCGCCGCGCGTAAGATTTCTGAGCAGATGGGCTATAACGACTATCCGTTCTGAATCCTGCCGGGCTGACGCGCAGCCCGGCAGGCGGCTTAACTTAGTTGTCGACCACTTCGCCGCTTTTCTTCAGCAGTGGACAATCGGTAACGCCAACAATGCCGCTGTCGGTGTGCAGATACTGTGCGGTAATCATGCCGCGCGCGGTCAGGTAGCTGCACTGTAAGCCCAGCCCGGCTGCGTTTTTATTGCTGCCGGTTAACACGCCGTAGCCGGTAAACAGCATCGCCAGCCACAAGACTGCCAGCACCATCACCGCACGAATCAGTAGTTTCATTTTTATCTCCTTGTGTTACATAACGCAGCTGTTCCCGCATTGCTGCGAACTCTATAGTAGCAGCATGCCTCGCTTTTCTCGCCGGATCGATCAGAGATAACTGAAAGCGGCACGCAGGCGGGATAATCTGCTTTATCTCCGCAACCATATCTTTTCCGCACGCAACGAGTAGAATCAGCGGCGATGTACCTGAATGATGTTTGAGGATTGATGCAGTTATGAACGAATTAGCCGCCAGTACCGGTCCGCTGTTTAACTATGGCGTGCTGGCCATCATTGTGATTGTGGCCTTTATTGCCTGGTTTTTTGTTAACCGGGCCAGCGTGCGCGCCAGTGAACAGCTTCAGCTGCTGGAAGCGCTGCTGGAAGAGCAAAAGAAACAGAACGCGCTGCTGCGCCGTATCGCTGAGGCGCAGCCGGTGGCCGAAAAAGCGCAGGATGAGCAGGATGCCGGGGATAAGCGCGACTTTATTCGCCTGATCCCGGAACGTTAAGCACACAACGGAGAGGCCATGGCCTGGCAAAATCCCTGGTATGACGCTTCGCTGGCCCATCATACGCCGCATGGCTTTCGTAACCCGGAAGAGGAGTTGCGTCAGCCTGGCGATTTACAGCGCTGGCGGCGCGAGCGTAAGCAGCAGAATCTGCCGCTGCCACCGCAGTCCGGCTATGCGGCCTTTACCGCTAGCTGGTGCCAGCAGGCCGACCTGAGCGGTGAAGATGACCGTGTCTGGTGGCTGGGCCATGCCGCGCTGCTGCTGCGTCTCAATCAGCGTTATATTTTGATCGACCCGGCGCTGTCGGCACGCGCCTCGCCGTTGCCGTTTGCCGGGCCGCAGCGTAAAACCCCGGCGCCGCTCAGCGTGGCGCAGCTGCCGCATCTTGATTATGTGCTGATCTCGCATAACCATTACGACCACCTTGATCGGCCTACGGTGAAACGCATCGCCCGCCGCTTTCCTGCCGCGCACTTTCTGGTACCGCTGGGGATGGCCGACTGGTGTCGCCGCCGTGGCGTGCGCACCGTCACCGAACTGGACTGGTGGCAGCAGGTGCAACTGGACGACATCAGCTTCACAGCCGTTCCCGCGCGCCACTGGAGCATGCGCACCTTCTGGGATCGCAACCGGTCGCTGTGGTGCGGCTGGGTAGTGCGTAATGCGCAGCTCAATTTCTGGTTCTCCGGCGATAGCGGCTACAGCGATAATCTCTCTGCCATCGCGCAGCGTCTGGGGCCGTTTAATCTGGCTGCGTTACCGATAGGTGCCTATGCACCAAAATGGTTCATGCGCGGCCAGCACATGGACCCGGATCAGGCGGTACAGCTCTGGCAGCAGATAGGGCGACCGCTGGCGATTCCCATTCACTGGGGCGTATTTGAGCTGGCGGACGAATCGCTTGACGATCCGCCGACGGTGCTGGCGCAAGCATTGCTGCAGGCGGGCGAGGTCGATGCGCCTTTTGCCCCATGGCGAATTGGCGAGAGCCGCAGCCTGATGAATTACGATTAAGATTTATCCTAAGCCATTTTTGTTAAATGCCAGCGGCTTCCGCGCTTTTTAACATTTAATTGTTGGGTGTTTAGAAAAAAATGAGATAAATGCCAGCGTGCAGTCTGCCTATATTTGGGGCAACGGCGATTATATTTTCCTGATTTTGGTGCAAAACTATTTTTAACTTGTACTGCCAGCAATTTATTGTACAAGATTTGAGCGCTGCGCAGTTTATGTTGCTCATTGCACAACGGCCAGTGAAATAGCTTATCTGTGCCATATTAATGCAATATTTTTTGCCTAAACTTATTTGGTTTAAATGTGAAAAGGCAGCGTTTACCGCTGCGCTTGACGAAACGCGAGTCTGGCGCTAACTATACTGACGCATAGACTTTTTTTGCACACGCTGAGGCGTTGCTGTCAATAACGTTATCCACCTTTCGCTGCCGGTTTCAGGCAATTATGTGCGGCATGTCGATCACTGTTTAAAAATGGCTTGCCATTAATTAGCGGATATGTGATAACGAATCGTGGGTCAAACGAGGTACAGTTCTGTTTATGTATGGCATCTTCAGTAAAGAAGTTACGAGTAAAGACGTTGACGTTGAATACCGCTTCCTTGCCGAACCTTAAATTAGTGCCTCATTCAGTAATGTCTCTGGTTTCTCTGTAAGACTGCCTGCGGGCAATATAAACACTCTAAGGAATTTGCAAATGGCAAAGATTAAAGGTCAAGTTAAGTGGTTCAACGAGTCTAAAGGTTTTGGTTTCATTACTCCTGCTGACGGCAGCAAAGACGTGTTCGTACACTTCTCTGCAATCCAGGGTAACGGCTTCAAAACTCTGGCTGAAGGCCAGAACGTTGAGTTTGAAATTCAGGACGGCCAGAAAGGCCCGGCAGCAGTTAACGTTACTGCTATCTGATTTCGCACTCAGGCTCGGTGTCATGCACCGCTGAATCGAATCTTAAAAGCCCTGCTCAATGAGCGGGGCTTTTCTTTATCCTTTCTGTTACCGGATGATCAGGGTAAACTGCGCCGCGAATCGCTAACCCGGAGTTATCTATGTCGTTGATTTGCCCACTTTGCCACCTCGCTTTGCACCTGCACGCCAGCAGTTATCGCTGTGCGTCCGGTCATCAGTTCGATCGGGCGAAAGAGGGGTACGTCAACCTGCTGCCGGTGCAGCACAAAGGTTCACGGGAACCGGGCGACAGCGCAGAGATGCTTCAGGCGCGCCGGGCCTTTCTGGATGCCGGACACTATCAGCCGCTGCGCGATCGGGTGGCGCAACGTCTGGCTCAGCCGCTCACGAACCGGCCCGCGCAGCTGCTGGATATCGGCTGTGGCGAAGGCTATTACACCGCCGCCCTGGCTGCCGCGTTGCCCGACAGCCAGCTGTACGGTCTGGATGTGGCCAAAGCCGCGGTGCGCATGGCGGCAAAGCGCTATCGCGCGGTTAACTTTTGTGTCGCCTCCAGCCAGCGCCTGCCGTTTGCCGATGGTTCACTGGACGCCATCGTGCGCATTTACGCGCCCTGTAACGAGCAGGAAGTGAGCCGCGTCATCAGGCCTGGCGGCTATTTACTGACGGTGACGCCGGGGCCGCACCATCTGCAGCAGTTTAAGGCGTTGATCTATCGCGAAGTGCAGCTGCATACAGCGGAAGAGAAAAACTATGCGGGATTTGAGCAGATCGATCAGCAAAACCTTCACTACACAATGACGCTGAACGGGGCGGAAGCGGTGAGCCTGCTGCAGATGACCCCCTTTGCCTGGCGTGCGCGTGAAGCGGTGTGGCAGCAGCTGGCCTCCAGCGCCACCTTTAGCTGTGACGCGGATTTCACCCTGACGCTGTGGCAGCGCGTTTAACGCGCCTCCACCAGCGTATGATAGATTTTCTCCAGGTCGTCGAGCTGTTTCACCGCTATCAGCAGGCGACGCTGCTCCAGCTGCATCACCAGAATGCCATCCTCTGACAGGTTCATACTCTGAATACGCCGGTAATCGATCCACACGCTGGCAAAAAACAGGCCGTCATTTTTCATCAGCAGCCGCGGGCTGCGGATCCAGAACAGCCAGATAGCCATAAAGCACAGCACCATTAGCAAAGTGGTGGTGAGCTGCGGGCCATGATGGCTGACGTTGTTCCACAGCAGAATAAGTAGCAGCACGATAAAGATGCCGCTGTCGATTTTATGGCGGCGACGCAGGGTGACGCGCAGTCGGGTCGGTCCATTGCGGCGGGGCAGGATGAGATCGTCGTAAATCGCAAACAGGGCGAGAGCGGCGATCAGCAGGGCAATCAGGGCGTCAGTCAGTGACATACAGGCTTCTTCCTCAACCGAAGTGACCTCAGCGTTGGCGCTCAGGTCACGCCGTTCAAAAAACGCCGGGAGTCTGACTCCCGGCGGTGAGATTACAGACCCAGCAGGCCGACCAGCGTAGCCCGCGATACCGATGACGAAGAAGCCAACGATGATCCACAGCGGGTTCACTTTCTTACGCAGCAGCCACATACAGGCGAAGGTCAACAGCAGCGGCACCAGGCCAGGCATCAGCTGGTCGAGAATCGTCTGCACGGTGGTGACCGCGGGTTTGCCCATCCTGACCGGTGATGGTCGAAACCACCAGCGGGATGTTCACGTGCGTCCACTTGTTAACCAGCGCCCCCATCACAAACAGGCCGAGGATTGACGCCCCCTCGGTCAGTTTCTGCAGGAAGCCGCCGCCCATATCCTTAACGATGTCCACCCCTTTACGGTAGCCGTACGCCACGCCGTAGTAACGGGTCAGCAGACGCCACAATGTTGAACAGGATGAAGAACAGCAGAGGACCGAGCAGGCTGCCGCTCATCGCGATACCGGCACCCAGCGCCGCGAAGACCGGACGAACGGTACCCCAGAAGATCGGGTCGCCCACGCCGGCCAGCGGACCCATCAGACCGACTTTGATACCGTTGATGGCACCATCGTCAATCTCCGCGCCGTTCGCACGCTGCTCTTCCATCGCCAGCGTCACGCCCAGAACCGGAGCCGCCACGTAAGGATGGGTGTTGAAGAATTCCAGGTGACGCTTAATCGCCTGACGGCGTGCTTCGTTGTTCTCAGGGTAAAGGCGTTTTATCGCCGGCACCATTGAGAAGCAGAAGCCCAGCGCCTGCATACGTTCGAAGTTCCATGAACCCTGAAACAGGTTAGAACGGATGAACACGCCACGAATATCACCCGGAGTGAGTTTTTTCTCGGTGGTAGTTTTTGTCATATCAACCATTTCGCTCACCTGTTAGTCCAGTTCGTTATCGAGATCGTTGTTACCAGCAGCCTGCGCTGGGGCACCCGCAACGCGGTTATATTTCGGGCTGAGCTGGATGTAGAGAATCGCCATCACGGCACCAATCACACCCAGTGCAACCAGGTTGAAGTTGGTGAAGGCGGCGGTGACGAAGCCGAGGTAGAAGAACGGCATCAGGTAGCCTGCGCGCATCATGTTGATGACCATCGCGTAACCGACCACCACGATCATACCGCCGGCGATGTTCAGACCGCTGGTGACCACTTCAGGAATCGCATTCAGCATGCCCTGAACTTCGCTGGTGCCGACAGAGATCGCGACGATAACCGCCGGGATAGCGATACGCATCGCCTGCAGGAACAGGGAAGAGACGTGGATCCAGGAGAGCGCCGTGAGGTTGCCGTTTTCGGCCGCCTTATCCGCCGCATGCTGGAAGGCAACGGTGATGGTACGAACGATAATGGTCAGCACCTGGCCCGCTGCGGCCAGCGGGATGGCCAGGGCGATACCGGCACCGATGCTCTGATGACCGGCAATAACCAGAACGGTTGAGATGATGGAGGCCAGCGCCGCATCGGGCGCAACCGCCGCACCGATGTTCATCCAGCCCAGGGCGATCATTTCCAGCGTACCGCCGATGATGATACCGGTTTTCATATCACCCAAAACGGCACCAATCAACGTACAGGCCACCAGAGGGCGGTGGAACTGAAATTCATCAAGTACGGATTCCATACCCGCAATACATGCGACCACGAACACCAGCACAATCTGAAGAGTGGTAATCTCCATTGTACTTCTCCTATTACATAAGCATTATGTGAAAAACCGGCGCGGGCTTATTTCCCAACTTTGCCGATCAAATCCATCATTTTCAGTTTCGGGTCCGTGGAAACCTTACGGGCTTCCAGTTCAATACCGCGAGCATTCAGCTTGTTGAATGCCTCGATATCCTTCGCATCGACTGAAATCGCGTTGTTGACCTGCGTTTTGCCCTGACGGAAAGCCATACCACCAATGTTAACGGATGATTTTCACGCCGCCTTCAACAATGCGCTCGACGTCTGTCGGGTTAGTAAACAGGAGCATCACGCGCTCGCCCGCATATTTCGGGTTGTTGTAAACGCGGATCATCTTGGCGACATCCACCACGTGCGCGGTAACGCCCGGAGGAGCAACCTGAGTCAGAAGGGTTTTACGGACGGTATCGGCGGCCACTTCGTCGCTGACGACGATGATGCGCGTCGAACGTTGGTCTCTTTGGTCCAGCGCGTGGCCACCTGGCCGTGGATCAAACGGTCATCGATACGCGCAAGGCCGATAACCATGTAATCGTTCGGTCCCATCGGTTTTGCCGGTGCCGCCGCTTTCGGTGCCGCCGCTGCCGCTGCAGGCGCGGGCAGGTTTTTCAACCGGCTGCGCCTTCAGGGCTTTCACCCCTTCGCGGCCGGTTTCGACGGCCAGCGCGACCAGCTCATCGAAGCTCGGGTTGTCGTCGCGCGCCATAAAGGTTTCCACCAGCATGGGAATGTTGACCCCGGCGACAACTTCATAATGCTCTTTATCGACGACAATGCGGCTGGCAGCGTTAAACGGACTGCCGCCCCATGTATCGACGAGAAACAGCACGCCTTTGCTGGTATCCAGCTTCGCCGAGTTGAGCGTTGTATTTCTCAATCAGCGTCTCGGCATTTTCACCGGGAACGAAATCGATCCAGCCGACGTTTTCCTGCTCGCCCAACAGCATCTCTGCCGTTTTGAGTAGCTGCTCAGCAGCCCAACCATGTGTGCCTATGACAATAGCAATGGTCACTTGCTACCTCCTTTTATTATCATTAATACGTTCCTACGACCATGGCCGGACAGAAGCACTGAGAATACCGTTGTTATTCGTGGAATCGCACCGGGACTAAATTGAAGAAAGTCATCAGGAAAAGGCCCAAAACATTCCGCGATACAGCACTAAGACTTCCGCGAATTATTTTAGATAGTGAAAAAATAATTTATGTGATGAAGATCCGTAATTTAGCGCGTACCGGCGACAACAGGCATTTATCTTATGGGTACAGTTTCTTGCGCAATGTCGACAGTTCTTTGCAAAGGAACGTAAATCTTTGCTAAAAACAATGCATTGTGTCCTGATATGTTTAGCCTCCGTTTAATTGTTCAGGAGTATAGGGCTACAGCCCACTATATGGACCGTCACCGACGTCAGCTTCACTTGTTCCCCGCGCTGCTCAGCGCGCACTCTGACACCTGCCGGTGTTGCCTCATCCGTTAACGCTCTCTCGTCTCGCCTTCTGTTTTGCGCAGGCTGAGTGGGGCACCGTTTGTCATTCCTTTAGCAGGAGCTTGTCATGGAATTCTTAATGGACCCGTCAATCTGGGTGGGATTGCTCACGCTGGTCGTGCTGGAGATCGTTCTCGGCATTGATAACCTGGTGTTTATCGCCATCCTTGCGGACAAACTGCCGCCAAAACAGCGTGATAAAGCGCGTCTGATTGGTCTGTCGCTGGCGCTGGTCATGCGCCTGGGCCTGCTGTCCGTGATCTCCTGGATGGTCACGCTGACCAAACCGCTGTTCTCCGTCATGGATTTCACCTTCTCCGGCCGCGATTTGATCATGCTGATCGGGGGGATGTTCCTGCTGTTCAAAGCGACGACGGAGCTGCACGAGCGGCTGGAAAACCGTCAGCACGATCAGGGCAACGGTAAAGGCTATGCCAGCTTCTGGGTGGTGGTGCTGCAGATTGTGGTGCTGGATGCGGTCTTCTCGCTGGATGCGGTGATCACCGCGGTCGGTATGGTGAACCATCTGCCGGTGATGATGGCGGCGGTGGTTATTGCCATGGCGGTGATGCTGCTGGCCTCGAAACCGCTGACGCGCTTCGTCAACCAGCATCCGACGGTGGTCGTGCTCTGTCTGAGCTTCCTGCTGATGATTGGTCTGAGCCTGGTGGCGGAAGGCTTTGGTTTCCATATTCCGAAAGGCTACCTGTACGCCGCGATTGGCTTCTCGATTCTGATCGAACTGTTCAACCAGATTGCGCGCCGTAACTTTATCAAGCAGCAGTCAAATCAACCGCTGCGCGCCCGTACGGCGGATGCCATTCTGCGTCTGATGGGCGGGCGCCAGCGTGACCAGCCGGCGCATACCGAAGAACCGTAACCCACGGTTCCGGTGCCGGAAGGGGGGCGTTTGTGGAAGAAGAGCGTTACATGATTAACGGCGTGCTCTCGCTGCCTCCCGTTCGCTGCGCGGCATCATGACGCCGCGCGGCGAGATCAGCTGGGTGGATGTCCCGCCTGAGCGTTGATGAAATTCGCCATCAGCTGCTCTCTTCACCGCACAGCCTGTTCCCGGTGTGTCGCGGTGAGCTGGATGAGATCATCGGCGTGGTGCGCGCGAAAGAGATGCTGGTGGCGCTGGAAGAGGGCGTTGACGTCGCGGCCATCGCGGCCGCCATCGCCGGCGATTGTGGTGCCGGAAACGCTGGATCCGATCAACCTGCTGGGCGTATTGCGTCGCGCGCGCGGTAGCTTTGTTATCGTCACCAACGAGTTTGGTGTGGTGCAGGGGCTGGTCACGCCGCTGGACGTGCTGGAAGCGATTGCCGGTGAATTCCCGGATGAAGACGAAACGCCGGAAATTGTGGCCGATGGCGACGGCTGGCTGGTGAAAGGCGCTACCGACCTGCACGCGCTCTCGCAGCACGCTGGGGCTGGACCACCATGAGCTGGTCGATCCGGATGAAGATCACGCGTCGCTGGCCGGCCTGGTGATTGAGCAGAAGGGGCAGCTGCCGCTGCCGGGCGAGATTATCGATTTGCCACCGCTGCACTTCCAGATTATCGAAGCCACGGATTACCGTATCGATCTGGTGCGCGTCACCAAAGACAAGCCGCACCATGACGAGGAGGAGGGCGACGCCTGATGTCGTCCGGCATCAGGCGCCCAGCTGCGCCTGATGCTGCGCCAGCCATTGCGGGAAGTCCTCAATCGGCATCGGGCGCGCATAGTAGTAACCCTGCAGATGATCCACGCCGCGCTCGCGCAGATAATGCGCCTGCTCGGCGGTTTCCACGCCCTCCGCGACCAGCGCGATATTCAGCCGCTGCGCCAGTGAAATCACCATATCGGTCACCGTGGCGTTGATCGCGTCAGTACCAATCGCGGCGGTAAAAATTTTATCGATTTTCAGTACGTCCGGCTTCAGGTCCTTCAGATAGGCCAGCGAACTGTGGCCGGTGCCGAAATCGTCAATCGCCAGCCGCACGCCAATTTCATGCAGCTGCGCCACGACCGTCTGGTCGATAACTGGCAGCGCATCGCGCTCGGTCAGCTCCACCACCAGTTTCGGCAGGGGATTGGCGGGCCACCAGTAGCGCTGTAAATCCTCAACAATCAGGCGGTCGCGGAAGTGGCTGGCCGCGACGTTAATCGCGATATGAAATGCCGGGTACTGTGGCAGATTAGGCAACTCCGCGACGACTCTGGCAATCACAAAGCGCGTCAGCGGTGCAATCAGATTCTGGCGTTCGGCCAGCGGAATAAATACGTCCGGGGCAATCCAGCCCTGACGCGGATTGTGCCAGCGCAGCAGCAGCTCGATACCATCGCAGTCGCCGCTGCGGGCATTGATCAGCGGCTGGCAGTAAACCATAAATTCGTTAGCGGTGATGCATAGCTGATTTGCCAGCTCAGGCTCATGCGATTGGCGGTGGCCAGCCAGACGATATAGCCCAGCAGCAGGCTCAGCAGTACCGCCAGCGGCAGCTGAGACGGCAGCGTGTTGAGCGCCAGCCGCGCCGGAGAGGGACCGTACAGCGTAATGCTGTAGGGATAACGCAGCGAGGCCTGATCGTACGCCACTTCGTCATCGGACGGCACGGTATGCTCGATCAGCGGATTACCGTACTCGAGGCTCTGTCCGCCTACGTTGAAGATCGCGCGTTCCACCCACGGCAGCTGCGGCTCCAGCAGATAGTTGGTCATCAGCTCAATGTTGATGATCTGCAGCAGGCCGTCCTGGTTATCCAGCGACTTTGGCGTCCACAGCAGCAGCACCGGCGAACCTTTTAGCAGGTAGTCGTCGGTGGACAGCATCATGCGCTGGTTGTTGATCGCCAGCTCGGGATAGGTCTGGCTGAACGAGATGTGGCGCGGGCCATAAATACTCGAACAGTAGATGGTATCGTCCTGCACCAGCAGCACGGTGCGCACGGTTTGCAGCGCGGCGATCTTCTCAATCAGCGGGTAGCGCACCTGCGTGCAGGGCACGCCCACCAGCCCCAGCGTGTTGTTGGCGGAGACGTCCAGCGGCGAAAACATGCGGTCAAAGCGTTCAATCGCGCGGGTGGCAAAGTTAAGGGACTGCTGCTCAATGCGTGACTTCTCTTCGATGTAGCGAAAAGTCAGCGTAAGAATGAGAACCAGCGACGCGATCACCAACGCAATAAGCAGGCGCTTACGGCGAAATTGACCCACAAATTGCTGGGGAAGGAGCATCAGTAACCACCTTGCTAAGACAAAGAATGAGGCCAAATTAACGTGAAGGTTATCGGCATGGCGGCGGCCAAATTTAGCGCGGCTGGAGAAAAAAAGCGGCACTAAAAAATCGCGCGACCGGTAGAGGTCGCGCGCAAAAATAATGTATCTGGTTTGATAACGCGGAGGTAGAGGCCATTGCAGAAATAATGGCCGATCGCTGCAATTGTCAGCAGCGAAACGCGACGTTGCCGGTCAGTCGCACTGCACCTTGATGGCCAGACCGCCGCGCGACGTCTCACGGTATTTCGCGTTCATGTCTTTGCCGGTTTCGTACATGGTTTCGATCACCTTATCCAGCGAGACGCGAGGCTCGCTGGTGCGGCGCATCGCCATGCGCGAGGCGTTGATCGCTTTGACGGAGGCAATCGCGTTACGCTCAATGCACGGCACCTGCACCTGGCCGGCGACCGGGTCGCAGGTCAGACCGAGGTTATGTTCCATGCCGATTTCCGCCGCCACGCAAACCTGCTCCGGGCTTGCACCCAGCAGCTCAGCCAGACCGGCCGCCGCCATGGAGCAGGCTACGCCCACTTCACCCTGGCAGCCCACTTCCGCACCGGAAATGGAGGCGTTCATTTTGTACAGCGCGCCAATGGCGCCTGCCGCGAGGAAGTAACGGATATAGATATCCGGCGTGACGGGTTCAATAAAGTGATCGTAATAGGCCAGCACCGCCGGCACGATACCGCAGGCACCGTTGGTTGGCGCAGTCACCACGCGACCACCGGCAGCGTTCTCTTCGTTCACCGCCAGGGCAAACATGTTCACCCAGTCGACCACGTTCATCGGGTCGTTGGAGAGTTTGTCGGTGGTCACCAGCATACGGCGCAGCGCAGAGGCCCGACGCGGCACGCGCAGCGGCCCCGGCAGCACGCCTTCGGTGTTCATGCCGCGATCGATACAGGCGCGCATGGTTTGCCAGACGTTGGCAAAATAGTCTTCAATCTCTTTTTTGCTGTGCAGCGCCAGTTCGTTCTGCATCACCATGCCGGACAGCGACAGGCCGGTCTCTTTGCAATAGCCCAGCATCTCGGTGGCCGATTTGAACGGATAGGGCACGTTGACGTCGCCCGCGCTCTCTTTACCAAAATGCTCTTCGTCAACGATGAAGCCACCGCCGATGGAGTAGTAGGTTTTGCTGTAGATCTCTTTTTCGCCGCTCCAAGCGTGGATGGTCATGCCGTTTTCATGCAGCGGCAGGTTGTCGCTGCGAAAACGCATGCCGTCATCCTGCGGGAAATCCACTTCGTGCTGGCCCTTAGCCAGCAGCAGGCGACCGCGCGTTTCCACGTCGCGGATAAATGCCGGGATGGCATCAATATCGACGGTGTCCGGCACATTGCCCGCCAGACCCATAATGATGGCGATATCGGTGTGGTGGCCTTTACCCGTGAGTGACAGTGAGCCGTAGACGTCCACGGCGACACGGGTAACGCTTTCCAGTAATCCTTTTTCGACCAGATCATCGACGAACTGTTTACCGGCCTTCATCGGGCCAACAGTGTGGGAAGAAGAAGGGCCAATCCCCACTTTGAACATGTCGAATATACTAATCACTTTCACACTCCTGACAGGGTTACCGGGGTTCCAGTAACGATGTTATAACTGCGCATAGTGTAAGAGGGAACACCGACCTCGGCTTAACTATTCACATGAATTAAACTAATGGTTAACGATGGAATAGTTATGCGAATCGCCGGATGCGAACGCGGATCGCAAACTTCGGCCAAAAGGGTGAAACGGAAAGGAGGATCAAGGCTTCAGGCCGATTTGCAGCGCCAGCTCACGAATAATGCCCGCCGTCATGCCCCAGACAAAATAATGCTGATACCAGGACAACCAGACCCGATGGTCATGCCCCCGGCGCTGGATATCCAGCGGATGATAGCGACTCAGCCGGAGCGCCTCTTCCAGCGGCATTTCAAACACCGCAGAGACTTCATCGACGCTGGCGTGATACTGCAGGCGGCGGGATAATGCCGACCACGGGCGTGACCTGAAAGCCGGTGACGCTGTCGACCGGCGGCAGCACGCCGATGACCTCGCACCTCCTCAGGAGGGATGGCCACCTCTTCCTGCGCTTCCCGCAGCGCGGCGGCAATCAGCGAGGCATCGGTGCTGTCCACCGCGCCGCCGGGGAAGGCCACCTGACCGGCATGTTTGCGCATATGCGGGGAGCGCTGGGTCAGCAGCAGGCCCGGCTGTTCGCGACGCACCACCGGGATCAGCACCGCCGCCTGGCGCTGATTCAGCGCTTCGCGGTTGACCTGCGGCCGCAACAGCTGAAAGCGCGACAGAAAATCATCCAGCGTCAGGTTCTCTTTCTCCACCCGTCAGTTCTCCAGTTGTTTCAGGATACGGTTGACCTTATCAAAGGTTTCCTGATATTCCGCCTCGACCTGGCTGTCGGCCACAATGCCGCCGCCCGCAGAGCAGTACAGATTGCCGCCGCAGGCCGTCAGCGTGCGAATGGTAATGCTGGTATCCATAGTGCCGCACAGGCTGATATAGCCGATGCTGCCGCACCAGGCATTGCGGCGGTGCGGTTCCAGCTCGTCGATGATTTCCATGGCGCGAATCTTGGGCGCGCCGGTGATGGAGCCGCCCGGGAACGCGGCGCGCAGCAGATCGCTGGCGGAGCGCGCGTCGGGCAGTCTGGCCCGGTAATGGTGCTGACCAGATGATGCACCGCCGGGAAAGGCTCGACGACGAACAGTTCCGGCACGCGGACGCTGCCCGGCTCGGCGACCCGGCCAATATCGTTACGCATCAGGTCGACAATCATCAGGTTTTCGGCGCGATCTTTTCGGCGAGGCTGCGGCGAGTTTCTCCGCCTGCCGGCGATCGGCATCCGGATCGGCCAGGCGCGGCAGCGTGCCTTTAATCGGGCGGGTTTGAATCATGCCCTCGGCGAGATGAATAAAGCGCTCGGGCGACAGGCTCAGGACGGCCCCCTGTTCCAGACGAAGGAACGCGCTGAACGGCGCCCGGTTGGCGCGGTTGAGACGGATAAAGGCCTGCCACTCATCGCCCCGATAGGTCGCCTGAAAACGCTGGGCGAGGTTAACCTGATAGCAGTCGCCGCTTTGCAGATACGCCTGAACGCGCGCGAATTTTTCGGCGTATTCCGCTGAGGTCATGTTCGAGCGCCAGCCGGAGGTCAGGGTAAATGGTTCTGGGCTGGGGCAGGCTGCTGCGCCTCAAGCCAGGCCAGACGCGCCTGCACGTCGTGCTGGGCAATCAGCGTCAGCGTCTGGCGATGGTGATCGACAATCAGCGCCCAGTCATAAAGGCCCACGGCCATATCCGGCAGGGGAATATCCGCCTGCGCACGCTGCGGCAGCGTTTCGAAACGGCGACCCAGATCGTAGCCAAACAGGCCCAGCGCGCCGCCCTGAAAGGGCAGATCCGGATCCGGTGTGGCAGATAAGCCCAGCGCGTCAAGCTGCTGCTGCAGCAGCTGCAGCGGATCGTCCGTTAGAGCGATGCACGGTGCCGATCGTCGATGGCGGTGTGTCACCGCGCGTCGTCACGTGGTCACCCGCGGATCGGCCACCAGAATATCAAAGCGGCTATAGGGGTGGTCCGCATGACCGGAGTGCAGCAGCATCGCAAACGGACGATGGCTCAGGCGGGCAAACCGGGCAAACAGTATATCAGCGGCGTCTGTAGCGCGAGGGCAAGGTACGTGAATAAACAGTGCGGCAGCGCATGCGCATTAGCCTGGCATATTCTTTTGCTGCTGGCACCGGTATTGTTCAGCGTGAAATAATTAGCGCGAATAATTTAGCAGGAGTTGACGATGTTTGCAGGTTTACCTTCTCTGAGCCACGAACAGCAGCAGAAAGCGGTTGAGCGAATCCAGGAACTGATGTCCCAGGGGATGAGCAGCGGACAGGCGATTTCCCAGGTGGCGGAAGAACTTCGCGCCACCCATACCGGCGAGCGATTCGTGGCGCGCTTCGAAGAGGACGAAGACGACGAATAGCGCCCGGCGAGCGTTAAACCGCGGCGATAATCTTAATCTCAACCTTATAGTGCGGATTCATCAGCGTGGCCTGTACGGTGCAGCGTACAGGCGCGTGCCCCGCCACAACCCACGCATCCCAGGCTTTGTTCATCGCCGCGAAGTCATCTTTGTTTGCCAGGAAAATGGTCGCATCCAGAATCCTGCGTGATTTGTCCGAACCCTCGCGCGTCCAGCACGCGGCATCAATCTGCGCCAGGGTATTAGCCGTCTGTTCGAACGCATCGGCGTCCAGATTAGCCGGCACGCCGGTGTAATAGAGCGTCTGGTTATGGATCACCACATCAGACCAGCGGGCTTCGGCATCAATGCGCACAATTGTCATAAACGTTTCCTCGTTATTTTCCATCGTCAGGCGGCAAGACTGCCATATTGTCCATCGCCGTCGTCACTATTTGGGGTGGCACAGGAGAGAATGGGCTGACATAATCCCTGTGCAAAAATACAGTGAGAGAGCACCGTGGCAGACGATTTTTCCCCTGAAGGTCAATTAGCGCAGGCGATCCCCGGCTTCAAGCCGCGTGAGCCTCAGCGTCAGATGGCGCACGCCGTTACGCGCCATCGATCGCAGCGATAAGGCTCAGCCGCTGGTGGTCGAGGCCGGAACCGGCACGGGTAAAACCTATGCTTACCTTGCGCCGGCGCTGCGCGCGAAAAAAAAGGTGATTATTTCCACCGGTTCGAAAGCGTTGCAGGATCAGCTCTACAGCCGCGATCTGCCCACCGTAGCAAACGCGCTGAAATACAAAGGGCGCCTGGCACTGCTGAAAGGGCGCTCCAACTACCTCTGCCTGGAACGTCTTGAACAGCAGGCGCTGGCTGGCGGCGATCTGCCGGTACAAACCCTGAGCGATGTCATTATCCTGCGCGCCTGGGCGAACCAGACCGAAGAGGGCGATATCAGCACCTGCGCGAGCGTGGCGGAAGACTCTCCCGGCCTGGCCGCTGGTCACCAGCACCAACGACAACTGCCTCGGCAGCGACTGCCCGCTGTATAAAGACTGCTTTGTGGTGAAAGCGCGCAAAACCGCGATGGATGCGGACGTGGTGGTGGTGAACCATCACCTGTTTCTCGCGGATATGGTGGTGAAAGACAGCGGCTTTGGCGAGCTGATCCCGGAGGCGGACGTGATGATCTTCGATGAAGCCCACCAGCTTCCGGATATCGCCAGCCAGTATTTTGGCCAGTCGCTCTCCAGCCGCCAGCTTCAGGATCTGGCGAAAGATTTCACCATTGCCTACCGCACCGAACTAAAAGATACCCAGCAGCTGCAGAAATGCGCCGACCGCCTGGCGCAAAGCGCGCAGGATTTCCGCCTGACAGCTTGGCGAGCCCGGCTATCGCGGCAACCTGCGCGAGCTGCTGGCGGACAACAATATCCAGCGCGCGCTGCTGCTGCTGGATGATGCGCTGGAACTGTGCTACGACGTGGCGAAGCTGTCGCTCGGCCGCTCGGCGCTGCTGGACGCCGCCTTCGAGCGCGCCACGCTGTATCGCGGGCGGCTCAAACGGCTGAAAGAGATTAATCAGCCGGGGTACAGCTACTGGTACGAATGCACCTCGCGCCACTTTACCCTGGCGCTGACGCCGCTGACGGTGGCGGATAAATTCAAAGAGGTGATGGCGCAGAAGCCCGGAAGGCTGGATCTTCACCTCGGCCACCCTGTCGGTCAATGACGATCTGCACCACTTCACCGAGCGCCTCGGCATTGAGCAGGCGGAATCGCTGCTGCTGCCCAGCCCGTTTGATTATGAAAAGCAGGCGCTGCTGTGCGTGCCGCGCAATCTGCCGCTGCCCAACCAGCCCGGCGCGGCGCGGCTGCTGGCGGCGATGCTGAAACCGATGATTGAGGCCAACAACGGGCGCTGTTTTATGCTCTGCACCTCACACGCCATGATGCGCGACCTGGCCGAGCAGTTCCGCGCCACCATGACCCTGCCGGTGCTGTTGCAGGGCGAAACCAGCAAAGGCCAGCTGCTCCAGCAGTTTGTTAGCGCCGGTAACGCCCTGCTGGTGGCAACCAGCAGCTTCTGGGAAGGGGTGGACGTGCGCGGCGATACGCTGTCGCTGGTGATCATCGATAAGCTGCCGTTTACCTCGCCGGACGATCCGCTGCTGAAAGCGCGGATGGAGGACTGCCGTCTGCGCGGCGGCGATCCGTTCGACGAGGTTCAACTGCCGGATGCGGTCATTACCCTGAAGCAGGGGGTAGGGCGTCTGATCCGCGACATCGACGATCGCGGCGTGCTGGTCATTTGTGATAACCGGCTGGTGATGCGTCCCTACGGCGCGACTGTTCCTCGCCAGCCTGCCGCCCGCGCCGCGCACGCGGGATATTAAACGCGCGGTTGACTTTTGTGCGACCGCCAAAGCAACGCGGAGTAATTTGCCCCGGGGAGTGTGCTAAGATGCGCGCCATTTTGTGACTGACCCTTGCGAGAGCGCGACGACTAATGCGAATTCTGGCTATTGATACCGCGACAGAGGCTTGTTCTGTTGCTCTGTTGAACGACGGTGCTGTTTCTGCCCATTTCGAAGAGTGCCCACGGGAACACACCCAACGTATTCTGCCCCTGGTAAAAGCCATTTTAACCCAGGGCAATCGCTGACACCTAACCGACCTCGATGCGCTGGCCTTTGGCCGCGGCCCCGGCAGCTTTACGGGCGTACGCATTGGCATTGGTATTGCGCAGGGGCTGGCGCTGGGCGCTGATCTGCCGATGATCGGCGTCTCCACGCTGGCCACGATGGCGCAGGGCGCCTGGCGTATGACCGGCGCAACCCGCGTGCTGGCCGCGATTGATGCCCGCATGGGCGAAGTCTACTGGGCGGAATATCACCCGCGATGAGCAGGGCGTCTGGCACGGCGAAGAGACGGAAGCGGTGCTCAAGCCGGAAGCGGTGACAGAACGCCTGAAGCAGCTGTCCGGCGAGTGGGCGACGGTCGGCACCGGCTGGCCGGCATGGCCGGAGATGCTGAGCATGGCACGACCGGGGCACGACTGGTGGACGGCAACACGGTCAAATCTGCTGCCTGCCGCAGAAGATATGCTGCCGCTTGCCCGTCAGCTGCTTGCAGCAGGAAAAACCGTGGCCGTTGAACATGCGGAGCCGGTTTATTTGCGAAACACCGTCGCGTGGAAGAAACTTCCGGGCCGCGAGGCGCCTAGAAACTCAATAAGCGCCTTCAGTCTAACGGAGAAATAACAGGAGAAGTCGCATCATGGCGGTTCAGACTAAAGGGATGTCTGGCGCTCTGTTATGGCAGGCGCTGTTGCCATAGCACTGAGCGGTTGCGTTTCCGTTCCTGATGCGATTAAGGGCAGCAGCCCCGACGCCACAGCAGGATCTGGTTCGGGTGATGAATGCGCCTGAGCTGTACGTCGGCCAGGAAGCGCGCTTTGGCGGCAAAGTGATTGAGGTGCAGAACCAGCAGGGGAAAACCCGTCTGGAGATCGCCACCGTGCCGCTGGATAGCGGCGCGCGGCCCGTCCTCGGTGAAGCCTCGCGCGGGCGCATTTATGCTGACGTTAATGGCTTCCTCGATCCGGTCGATTTTCGATAATCAGCTGGTGACCGTGGTGGGCACCGATTACCGGCACCGAGCAAGGAACAAATCGGCAACACGCCGTACAAATTTATGACCATGCAGGTGAACGGCTATAAGCGCTGGCGGCTGACACAGCAGGTGATGATGCCGCCTCAGCCGATCGATCCGTGGATGTGGGGGCCGACACGTCCCCATCCTTACGGCTATTGGGGCCCAGTAACCCCGGCTGGGGCATGGTATAACCCGGCGGCCCGGCGCAGGTACAGACGATCGTTACTGAGTAACTTACTGTTATTATTAGGAAAGAGACAGCGGCTCAGCCGCTGTCTCTGTTTTTTTACGGATAAAACGAAAAAAAAGAGTGACGCGCTTCGCAACCTGAAATCTGAACAATTAATAAACTGGTACGCTGAGTTAATATAATGTTAACAAACTGTTTATTATCGGGGCTGTGATGACGACGAACACTCATTTCAGAGGTGATGCATTGAAGAAGGTTTGGCTTAACCGTTATCCCGCAGATGTGCCTGCGGAGATCAATCCTGACCGTTATCAATCCCTGGTTGAATTATTTGAACACTCGGTGCAAGGCGTTACGCCGATCAGCCCGCGTTTGTGAATATGGGCGAGGTGATGACGTTCCGTAAGCTGGAGGAGCGTAGCCGGGCGTTTGCGGCTTATCTGCAGGAAGGGCTTGGGCTGCAAAAAGGGGATCGCGTCGCGCTGATGATGCCGAACCTGCTGCAATACCCGGTGGCGCTGTTCGGCATCCTGCGTGCCGGGATGATTGTCGTCAACGTCAACCCGCTTTATACGCCGCGCGAGCTGGAACACCAGCTGAACGACAGCGGGGCGGTGGCGATTGTGATTGTTTCTAACTTTGCCCATACCCTGGAAAAAGTGGTCGACAAAACCCAGGTGAAGCACGTCATCCTGACGCGCATGGGCGATCAGCTTTCCACCGCCAAAGGGACGCTGGTTAACTTTGTCGTTAAATACGTCAAACGTCTGGTGCCCAAATACCATCTTCCGGACGCTATCTCTTTCCGCCGCGCGCTGCATGCGGGCTATCGCATGCAGTACGTCAAGCCGGAAGTGGTCTCAGAAGACCTGGCCTTCCTGCAATACACGGGCGGCACAACCGGCGTGGCCAAAGGGGCGATGCTTACACATCGCAACATGCTGGCGAACCTTGAGCAGGTCAATGCCACCTACGGGCCGCTGCTCCATCCGGGCAAAGAGCTGGTGATCACCGCGCTGCCGCTGTATCACATTTTCGCGCTGACCATGAACTGCCTGCTGTTTATCGAACTGGGCGGGCAAAACGTACTTATCACCAACCCGCGCGATATCCCGGGGCTGGTGAAGGAGCTGGCGAAATATCCATTCACCGCCATGACCGGAGTGAACACCCTGTTCAACGCGCTGCTCAACAACAAAGAGTTCCAGCAGCTCGATTTCTCCACGCTGCATCTCTCTGCGGGCGGCGGCATGCCGGTTCAGCAGGCGGTGGCCGAGCGCTGGGTGAAGTTAACCGGGCAATATCTGCTGGAAGGCTATGGCCTGACGGAGTGCGCGCCGCTGGTGAGCGTCAACCCGCACGATATCGACTACCACAGCGGCAGCATCGGCCTGCCGGTGCCATCCACGGAAGCAAAGCTGGTGGATGATGAGGGTAACGAAGTGCCGCACGGTGAGCCAGGCGAGCTGTGCGTCAGAGGGCCTCAGGTGATGCTGGGTTACTGGCAGCGCCCTGATGCGACCGACGAGATCCTCAAAGACGGCTGGCTGCACACCGGCGATATTGCGGTGATGGATGACGAAGGCTTCCTGCGCATCGTCGATCGCAAAAAAGATATGATCCTGGTCTCCGGCTTCAACGTCTACCCGAACGAAATCGAAGACGTGGTGATGCAGCACAGCGGCGTGCTGGAAGTGGCGGCGGTGGGCGTTCCTTCCGGCAGCAGCGGTGAAGCGGTGAAGATATTTGTGGTCAAGAAAGATCCTTCTCTCACCGAGGAAGCGCTGGTAACGTTTTGTCGTCGTCAGCTGACGGGCTATAAAGTGCCGAAGCTGGTGGAATTCCGCGACGAGCTCCCGAAATCCAACGTCGGGAAGATATTACGACGAGAATTACGTGACGAAGCCCGTGCCAAAGTAGACAATAAGGCCTGAGCTTCACGTTAATCGCCCAGACGCCGGTTAAGCCGGCGTTTTTTATGGGCGCAAACAAAAGAGAATCCGATTTGAATTACCAGATGATCACGACCAACGACGAGCTGGCTTCGCTGTGCGAAGTGACGCGCGATTTTCCTGCCATCGCCCTGGATACCGAGTTTGTCCGTACCCGGACGTATTATCCGCAGTTGGGTTTGATTCAGATGTACGACGGCAAACACGTGTCGCTGATTGACCCGCTCGGCATTACCGACTGGACGCCGATGCGTGACCTGCTGCTTGATACTGCGGTCACCAAATACCTGCACGCAGGCAGTGAAGATCTGGAAGTCTTTCTGAATACGTTTGGCATCATGCCGCAGCCGCTGATTGATACGCAGATCCTCGCCGCGTTCAGCGGTCGTCCGCTGTCGTGGGGCTTTGCCGCC
The DNA here is from genome assembly GCA_039593635.1 of Enterobacterales bacterium. Classification (GTDB taxonomy): domain Bacteria; phylum Pseudomonadota; class Gammaproteobacteria; order Enterobacterales; family Enterobacteriaceae; genus Enterobacter. The sequence goes on along the minus strand of JBCNOW010000027.1, from coordinate 564,961 downwards.
ATGGTGGAGGAGTACACGGGCCTGACGCTGGATAAAAGTGAATCCCGTACCGACTGGCTGGCGCGTCCGCTTACCGAGCGCCAGCTGGAATATGCGGCGGCAGACGTGTTTTACCTGCTGCCGATTGCCGGACAGCTGATGAAAGAGGCGGAAGCCTCCGGCTGGCTGTCAGCCGCGCTGGACGAGTGCCGTATGACACAGCAGCGTCGTCAGGAAGTGGTTGATCCGAAAGAAGCCTGGCGCGACATCAGCAACGCCTGGCAGCTGCGTACGCGTCAGCTGGCGTGCCTCCAACTGTTAGCCGACTGGCGCTTACGCAAAGCGCGCGAACGCGATTTGGCTGTTAACTTCGTGGTTCGCGAAGAGCATCTCTGTGCGGTCGCACGCTATATGCCGGGCAGCCTGGGCGAGCTGGACAGCATCGGGCTTTCGGGGAGCGAGATCCGCTTCCACGGTAAAGCCCTGCTGGCCCTCGTCGCCAAAGCGCAGGAGCTTCCGGAAGAGGCGCTGCCTGAGCCGTTGCTGAATCTGATGGATATGCCGGGCTACCGCAAAGCGTTTAAGGATATCAAAGCGCTGGTGCAGGATGCCGCAACGGAAAGCAAACTGAGTGCAGAACTGCTGGCGTCACGCAGGCAGATTAACCAGCTGCTGAACTGGCACTGGAAGCTAAAACCGCAGAATGGCGTGCCGGAACTGATGGCGGGCTGGCGCGGGGAATTGATGGCCGATCGCCTGAATACGCTGCTGGAAGGGTATCCACGATAATAAATATGCCGGGCGATATACCCGGCATATTTCCCCGGTGGCGCTGCACTTACCGGGGCTACAAAATCAAAAAACTACGGACGTGACTCTTCCGCTTCCGGGAGCGTCACGTTCAGCTCCAGAATCGAAATATCCCCGTCTTTTTGCTCCAGCTGTACGGTGACCATCTCCGGGTCAATCTGCACGTACTTACAGATCACTTCCAGGATGTCCTTACGCAGCTGCGGCAGGTAGTGAGGCTCGGCGTCGCTACGACGACGCTCCGCAACGATAATTTGCAGACGTTCTTTTGCGATGTTGGCGGTGTTCTTTTTCCGCGAGAGAAAAAAGTCCAGTAATGCCATAACTTATCCTCCGAACAGGCGTTTGAGGAAACCTTTCTTCTCTTCTTCAATGAAGCGGAAAGGACGTTCTTCTCCCAGCAGACGGTCAACGGTATCCGCATACGCTTTACCGGCATCTGCCATTGTATCCAGGATCACGGGCTCGCCCTGGTTAGACGCGCGCAGCACGGACTGATCTTCCGGGATCACGCCAACCAGTTTAATGCGCAGGATCTCCAGCACGTCTTCCATGCTCAGCATGTCACCTTTCGTTCACGCGACCCGGGTTATAGCGGGTCAGCAGCAGGTGCTCTTTAATCGGCTCTTCGCCATTTTCCGCACGACGGGATTTGGAGGCGAGGATGCCGAGAATACGGTCTGAGTCACGCACGGAGGAGACTTCAGGGTTGGTGGTGATAATCGCTTCATCAGCGAAGTAGAGCGCCATCAGGGCACCGGTTTCGATGCCGGCAGGGGAGTCGCAGACAATGAAGTCGAACTCCATTTTTTTCAGCTCGTCGAGCACCTTTTCCACCCCTTCACGGGTCAGGGCGTCTTTGTCACGCGTCTGAGAGGCCGGGAGAATATAGAGGTTCTCGGTGCGCTTGTCTTTAATCAGCGCCTGGTTCAGCGTGGCATCGCCCTGAATGACGTTCACGAAGTCATACACGACGCGACGCTCGCAACCCATGATGAGGTCGAGGTTACGCAGACCGATATCGAAATCGATAACGACGGTTTTTTTTCCCTTCTGGGCCAAACCAGTAGCGATGGCCGCGCTGGAGGTGGTCTTGCCAACGCCCCCTTTACCCGAAGTAACAACAATAATGCGTGCCATAGAAATTCCTTGTTAAAAAGGGATCAATTCAACGGTTGAACGGTCAACGCGTCGTCTGCCAGACGCAGGCGAGCCGCTTTGCCATAAAATTCGGCTGGGATCTTGTCGCTCAGCCAATATTCACCTGCGATGGACACCAGTTCCGCCGTCAGGTGAGTACAAAATATTTGTGCGTCCCGATCGCCACTTGCACCTGCGAGCGCACGTCCACGCATCATACCGTATACGTGAATATTGCCATCTGCAATCAGCTCTGCGCCAGCGCTGACGTGGCTTGTAACAATCAGATCACAGTTTGGTGCATAAATGCGCTGACCGGAACGAACCGGCACATCAATCATTCGCGTTTTTGTGAGAGCGGTAACGGTTACGCTGACCGGCGGCGCGACCGCTTCCGGCTCCGGCGCGGGCGCATCAGCGCGTGGGGCTTCTCTTTGCCTTCATTACAGAAGCGGCAGCCCCGCACGGTCAATTTCTGCTTTCAGCTCGGTATCTTTGCAGCCGCTGATGCCGACAATGCGCAGCCCGGTCGAGGAGACCGCCTGCTGGAGATGTTTCCAGTTAACCGGCGCCTCAAGACCGCTGACGTTGATAACAACAGGGGCGTGCTTCAGAAAGGCGGGAGCCTGGGCGATTTTGTCTTCTAACGCCTGACGAATAACCTCGGGTTTTGCATCATGCAAATGTACCACTGATAAGGTAAAACTACTGCCTTTAAGCTCGATGGGCGTGTTTGACATCCTGGCCTTACTCAATTTGCTATTAACCGCAGAAATTCGCTGCGATATTCCGAAGAGTATCAGGCATGTTATAGTCAGGAGTATATTGAGGCAAGCAACCACCCATTAATTCAGAGTAAAAACATGTTTTGTGTGATCTACAGAAGTACAAGCCGTGACCAGACCTATCTTTATGTCGAAAAGAAAGACGATTTTTCCCGCGTGCCGGAAGAATTAATGAAGAGCTTTGGCCGACCACAGCTGGCGATGCTGCTGCCGCTGGACGGCCGTAAAAAACTGGTGAATGCCGATCTGGAAAAAGTGAAAACGGCATTAACCGAGCAGGGCTATTATTTACAGCTTCCACCACCGCCTGAGAATTTATTAAAACAGCATCTTGAGGCGAACAGGGTAAAAAAGTTTAATTCAGATTCATCTGTAAAAATATATCCGTAATATAACAGGCCGCAAAACACCACCTGGGGCAATAATCGTTGTCTTAAGCGGCGGACCTGATGAACAGGGGAACGGCTTTTGCCGCTTTCCGTCACGTGCGCCGCGATAAACCCGCTAATATAGTGCTCAGCAGCCTGCCACGTTCCGGCGGCTGATGAGACATCTTCGCCAGCGCGGCTGGCACCTAACACAACTCAACCGATTAGGGGATGAGCATGTATCAACATCATAACTGGCAGGGTGCATTACTGGATTATCCCGTCAGCAAAGTGGTCTGCGTGGGCAGCAACTATGCAAAGCATATTCAGGAGATGGGCAGCGCCACGCCGAGAAGAGCCGGTGCTGTTTATTAAGCCCGAAACCGCGCTGTGCGATATCCGCCAGCCGCTGGCGCTGCCGCAGGGGCTGGGGTCCGGTGCATCACGAAGTGGAGCTGGCGGTGCTGATTGGCGCGACGCTGCGCCAGGCCACCGAAGAGCATGTCGAGAAAGCGATTGCCGGTTACGGCGTGGCGCTGGATCTGACGCTGCGCGATGTGCAGGGCAAAATGAAGAAAGCGGGGCAGCCGTGGGAAAAAGCCAAAGGCTTTGATAACGCCTGTCCGATCTCCGGTTTTATTCCGGCGGCTGAATTTACCAACGATCCGCAGGATCGCCGCGCTCAGCCTGAAAGTGAACGGCGAGGTGCGCCAGCAGGGCACCACGGCGGACATGATCCACAAAATTGTGCCGCTGATCGCCTACATGAGCCGCTTCTTTACCCTGAAAGCCGGGTGATGTGATCCTGACCGGTACGCCGGAAGGCGTGGGCCCGCTGCGCTCAGCGGCGATGAGCTGGAAGTCGTCGCTGGCCGGTCACGGTATCAGCACCCGCGTACTGTAAACCCAATTTTCCCCCCCAAAAGGGCGGCAAAACTTGCATCAACGTGCCAGACTCGTTATAAGGTGCGCTTTCTTTTGACGTGTGGACATCCTGATGAACGACATTCCTTTCTGGCAAAGCAAAACTCTCGACGAAATGACCGACGCGGAGTGGGAATCGCTGTGCGACGGCTGCGGTCAGTGCTGCCTGCATAAGCTGATGGATGAGGACACCGACGAGATCTATTTCACCAACGTTGCCTGCAAGCAGTTGAACATTAAAACCTGCCAGTGCCGCAATTACGAGCGCCGCTTCGAGTACGAGCCGGACTGCATCAAGTTAACCCGTGAAAATCTGCCGACCTTTGAATGGCTGCCGCATACCTGCGCGTATCGCCTGCTGGCGGAAGGGAAAGATCTGCCGACATGGCACCCGCTGACTGACCGGTTCAAAAGCGGCGATGCACGGCGAGCGTATCTCGGTGCGCCACATTGCGGTGAAAGAGTCTGAGGTGCGGGACTGGGAAGACCACATTATGAACCACCCGGATCGGAACGGCTGATAACGCAACAGGCAGCCGCGGCTGCCTGTTTCGTCTGAGACTTTGTTTGACTGAACTCAGCGACCAAACAGATCGCGACGTTTTGCTTTGAACGGCTGAGCAATCAGCACCAGCAGCGCCACCACGAAGTAGGCGACAAAAATCCCCACCAGCCACTGCGGCATCTCCAGCGTCAGGAATTCCCACTGACGTACGGAGCAGTCACCGGATGCGACAAACACCTGCGGCAGCCATTTATCCAGCGGCAGCCAGCTCGGGAAGCGGGCGGCGAAATCACAGGTCATAAACGGTGACGGATGCAGCTGCATCATGGTGTGCTGCCAGGAGAGCTCAATCCCTTTCCAGGCGCTGTACAGCCAGATTGCGATAGCCGCATAGCGCAGCGGCGTTTTAGGCGCAATCGCACCCACCAGGCCTGCGCCCATAATGCCGAACAGCGCGCAGCGCTCATAGATACAGAGCACGCAGGGCTTGCAGTCCCATTACGTGCTGGAACCACAGCGCAACCATTTCCAGCGCAAAGGCGGTCAGGGCCATTAACAACCACGCTCCGCGACCGCGGGAGCACTGGTTTAAAAATCTCAACATAATCATTTCCCGTAGCCGTTAATGCATCGCAGTGTAAACCAAAAGCGTACCCGTGCCAGCCAGCCAGGCGGAAAAAATCATGTATAAAAATGACTTATCCCTGATCCACGCCAAAAAATCGTGGCTTTTAGCACACGGTATCAAAAGCGCCCACGCAAGCGCAGCGTAACCCACGGCTTTTTTCGCTGCGCAGCTGCTGAATTTTGCGCCAGCGCGCGCTTTTAATCCGCTGGCAGGCTATTTCCGCTATGACCCCTCTGGTATGATGAGTGCCATTACGACAAAGAAAGCAATGAGAAATAAATGCTCTATGGTCATTAAGGCGCAGAGCCCGGCGGGTTTCGCGGAAGAGTACATCATTGAAAGCATCTGGAATAGTCGTTTTCCGCCGGGATCGATTCTTCCGGCTGAACGCGAACTCTCTGAACTGATCGGCGTCACCCGCACCACGCTGCGTGAAGTGCTGCAGCGACTGGCGCGTGATGGCTGGTTGACGATTCAGCACGGTAAACCCACGAAAGTAAATAATTTCTGGGAAACCTCGGGGCTGAATATTCTCGAAACGCTGGCGCGTCTCGACCACGAAAGCGTGCCGCAGTTGATTGATAATCTGCTGTCCGTGCGCACCAATATCGCGACGATCTTTATTCGTACGCGCGTTCCGCCAGCATCCGGATAAGGCGCGTGAAGTGCTGGAGAGTGCGCTGAGCGAGGAAGATCACGCCGATGCCTTTGCCGAGCTCGATTACAACGTGTTCCGCGGCCTGGCGTTTGCTTCCGGCAACCCGATTTACGGCCTGATCCTCAACGGCATGAAAGGGCTGTACACCCGCATTGGCCGCCATTACTTCTCCAATCCGGAAGCGCGTGAACTGGCGCGTAACTTTTATCGTCAGCTGGCGGATCTGTGTGGCAAACAGCCGACGCAGGATCAGATCGTCGACAGCGTGCGTAACTACGGCCGCCGCAGCGGTGAAATCTGGCACCGTATGCAGAAAACGCATGCCGGGCGATTTGAGCAGTAAGCGCTAACAGCGCACTAAGGTTTGGCGGGCTCCTGTCCCGGACAGCCAGTATCCGCTGCTGCCGGGCTGCTCCTCGCGCCGCTTACGCGGTACCTTCGGCGTTCACGTTGCGCCTGACGGACCGGCCGGTATCGGTCTTCCTGACCGGCCCGGCCTGATTCCCGCCTCCCCGCGGGAATCTCCTGGCGCAACGTAAAAGCCTCAGCGCTGCGAATAGCCCGCCGCATCAGCGGATACTGACTGTCTGTGAAGTTGGTGCAGGATTATCTGTGAGATTAGGGGCTTACAACGCAGGATGATAAATGCTCGTCCCTGAGCATGGAGATTTTGTTTAAAGCGCCGGTCCGCGCGCCGGGCAGCGATCCAGCAGCTCCACGCTGCCATCTTCATTCTGCTGCTCCAGCTGCACATCAAAGCCCCACAGGCGATGCACGTGCTTCAGCACCTCTCGACGGCCTTTATCCAGCGGCGCGCGGTTATGCGGGATATAGCGCAGCGTCAGGGAACGGTCGCCGCGCAGGTCCACGTTCCACACCTGAATATTGGGTTCAAGGTTGCTCAGGTTGTACTGGGAAGAGAGGCGAGAGCGGATCTCACGGTAGCCCTCCTCGTTGTGGATCGCCGAGATCTCCAGATAGTTATTGCGGTCATCGTCCAGCACGGTGAAGAAGCGGAAATCACGCATGATCTTCGGCGACATAAACTGGCTGATGAAGCTCTCATCCTTAAAGTCGCGCATCGCGAAATGCAGCGTTTCCAGCCAGTCGGAGCCGGCGATATCCGGGAACCAGTAGCGGTCTTCCTCCGTCGGCGACTGGCAGATGCGCTTGATGTCCTGGAACATGGCAAAGCCCAGCGCATACGGGTTGATCCCGCTGTACCACGGGCTGTTGTAGGGCGGCTGGAACACCACGTTGGTATGGCTGTGCAGGAACTCCATCATGAAGCGCTCGGTGACTTTCCCTTCGTCGTACAGGTGGTTGAGAATGGTGTAGTGCCAGAAGGTCGCCCAGCCTTCGTTCATCACCTGGGTCTGTTTCTGCGGGTAGAAATACTGGCTGACCTTGCGCACGATGCGCAGGATCTCACGCTGCCACGGCTCCAGCAGCGGCGCGTTCTTCTCCATAAAATAGAGCAGGTTTTCCTGCGGCTCGGACGGATAGCGACGCGCTTCGGCGATCGTTTTTTCCTCCTCACGCTTTCGGCAGGGTACGCCACAGCATATTCACCTGGCTCTGCAGATACTCCTCGCGGCTTTTCTGCCGCGCTTTCTCCTCCTGCAGCGAGATTTTCTGCGGACGTTTGTAGCGGTCCACGCCGTAGTTCATCAGCGCGTGGCAGGAGTCGAGCAGTTTCTCCACCTCGTCCACGCCGTAGCGCTCTTCGCAGTCGGTAATGTATTTACGCGCGAAGATCAGGTAATCGACGATGGAGCTGGCATCGGTCCAGCTGCGGAACAGGTAGTTATTCTTGAAGAAAGAGTTGTGCCCGTAGCAGGCGTGCGCCATCACCAGCGCCTGCATGGTCATGGTGTTCTCTTCCATCAGATAGGCGATACACGGATTGGAGTTGATGACGATCTCATACGCCAGCCCCTGCTGGCCGTGCTTATAGAGCCGCTCCGTTTCAATGAATTTCTTACCAAACGACCAGTGCGGATAGTTGATCGGCATCCCGACGCTGGAGTAGGCGTCCATCATCTGCTCGGAGGTGATCACTTCAATCTGATGGGGATAGGTATCCAGGCGATAAGCTTTTGGCCACCCGGTCGATTTCGGCGAGGTAGACATCCAGCAGCTCGAAGGTCCAGTCGGGTCCATCGCTCAGACGTGTGTTGTCCTTGTTCAGGGAATCAATAGTAGCCATTAGCGCGCCCTCGTTGTGGGCGGAGGAAGAGTGTCTCTCTGTCACGATCGTTTAAGGCTTCATCCTGAGAAAGACAGCCCAAAAAAAACTGAGCGAACACTTCAATGATAGTCCACTGTCGCTTATCCGATGCGGGAACTCAATCGAATTCTTTTGGTACAAAATCATCATAATAGGCGTGCTGGTAGCAATAATTATGTTTATCTGTTATTGCGCATTATCCCGTTTATGGATATTCGGCGCTTCGAAAAAAGTGAGATGCTCGCCTTTCATAATAATCGCTGGTTAACACTTAAGGCCCAAAAAACCCTAATTCTGGCCCGAGCCCATGATCGTGTGAGGTAAGTCACCATAAAAAAGTCGTATGTTGAATAATATTTTCAACTAGGTTATCAATCTGTAATTAGATGATTGTTCTTTTGCTCATAATGGAGTGGCTATGCGTGTTGTCATACTGGGAAGTGGTGTCGTTGGCGTAACCAGCGCCTGGTATTTAAGTCAGGCGGGACATGAGGTTACCGTTATCGATCGTGAGTCCGGCCCGGCGCTGGAAACCAGCGCGGCGAAACGCCGGTCAAATCTCTCCCGGCTATGCGGCCCCGTGGGCGGCGCCCGGCGTGCCGCTGAAGGCGATCAAATGGATGTTCCAGCGCCACGCGCCGCTGGCCATCAGCCTTGACGGCACGCAGTTCCAGCTGAAGTGGATGTGGCAGATGCTGCGCAACTGCGACACCCGCCACTACATGGAAAACAAAGGGCGCATGGTGCGTCTGGCGGAATACAGCCGCGACTGCCTGAAAGCCCTGCGCGCCTCGACCGGTATCGAGTACGAAGGCCGTCAGGGCGGCACGCTGCAGCTGTTCCGCACGGAGCAACAGTATGAAAACGCCACCCGCGATATCGCCGTGCTGGAAGATGCCGGCGTACCGTACCAGCTGCTGGAAGCCAGCCAGCTGGGTCAGGTTGAACCGGCGCTGGCGGAAGTGGCGCACAAGCTGACCGGCGGCCTGCGTCTGCCGAATGACGAAACCGGCGACTGCCAGCTCTTTACCCAGCGTCTGGCGCAGATGTGCGAGCAGGCAGGGGTGACGTTCCGCTTTAACACCTCTGTCGATAAATTGCTGTCGGAAGGCGAAAAAAATCTACGGCGTGAAGTGCGGCGACGAGGTGATCAAAGCGGATGCCTACGTGATGGCGTTTGGCTCATACTCCACCGCCATGCTGAAAGGCATTCTTGATATTCCGGTCTACCCGCTGAAGGGCTACTCGCTGACCATCCCGGTGAAAGAGGAGAGCGGCGCGCCGGTGTCCACCATTCTGGATGAAACCTACAAAATCGCCATTACCCGCTTTGATAACCGCATTCGCGTCGGTGGCATGGCGGAGATTGTCGGCTTTAACACCGAACTGCTGCAGCCGCGTCGTGAAACGCTGGAGATGGTGGTGGGCGATCTCTTCCCGCGCGGCGGTTTTGTTGAGCAGGCGACGTTCTGGACCGGCCTGCGTCCGATGACGCCGGACGGCACGCCGATTGTCGGGCGCACGCCGTTCAAAAACCTGTGGACCAATACCGGACACGGCACGCTGGGCTGGACGATGGCCTGCGGATCGGGCCAGCTGCTGAGCGACCTGATTTCCGGGCGCACGCCGGCAATTCCGTTTGACGATTTAAGTCGCTGCTGCGCTATCAATCGGGGTTTACGCCCTGCGCGTCCACAGCACCTGCACGGCGCGCATAACTAAGGAGTTGTCATGTCCCGTCCTGTTCTGGCTCAGCTGGATCTGCAGGCCCTGAAGGAAAACCTGCAAATTGTTCGCCGGGCGGCACCTGGTGCGCGCGTCTGGTCGGTCGTCAAGGCGAATGCCTACGGCCACGGTATCGATCGTATCTGGAGCGCGCTCGGCGCCAGCGCCACCGACGGTTTTGCGTTACTCAATCTGGAAGAGGCCATCCTGCTGCGCGAGCGCGGCTGGAAAGGGCCTATTCTGCTGCTGGAGGGGTTCTTCCACGCCGACGATCTGCCGCTGCTGGATAAGTATCGCCTGACCACCAGCGTGCACAGCAACTGGCAGATTAAAGCGATTCAGGATGCGAAGCTGCACGCGCCGCTGGATATTTATCTCAAGGTAAACAGCGGCATGAACCGCCTGGGCTTCCAGCCCGAGCGGGTCCATACGGTCTGGCAGCAGCTGCGCGCCCTGAAAAACGTGGGCGAAATGACGCTGATGGCGCACTTTGCCGATGCGGAAAAACCGGACGGCATTGCGGATGCGATGGTGCGCATTGAGCAGGCGGCAGAAGGGCTGGATTGCCCGCGCTCGCTGTCCAACTCGGCGGCCACGCTGTGGCATCCTGAAGCGCACTATAACTGGGTGCGTCCGGGGATCGTTCTGTACGGCGCGTCTCCTTCAGGGGCCAGTGGCAGGATATCGCCAACAGCGGCCTGAAGCCGGTTATGACCCTGCGCAGCGAAATCATCGGCGTGCAGACGCTGAAGACCGGCGACACGGTAGGCTACGGCAGCCGCTACCGGGCGAAGGGCGAGCAGCGTATCGGTATCGTGGCGGGCGGTTATGCCGACGGCTACCCGCGCATCGCGCCGACCGGTACGCCGGTCTGGGTGGATGGCGTTCGCACGGGCACGGTAGGGACGGTCTCAATGGATATGCTGGCGGTTGACCTCACGCCATGCCCGCAGGCAGGGATAGGTTCTCCGGTCGAGCTGTGGGGCAACGAAATCAAAATTGATGACGTGGCGGCCGCGGCGGGAACGGTTGGCTATGAACTGATGTGCGCGCTGGCGCCGCGGGTGCCGGTCACGCTTAGTTAAGCGCCGTAACTGTACCACGCATGTTCTTACTGCAGCGCCAGGCGATCAGCGCCAGCGCTGCACCCACCAGCATCATCAGCGCTAACGCTGATTTCTCTGCCACCGGCAGCGCCACCATCGCCAGGCTGCCACCCGCACCGCCCGCCATCTGAATAAATCCCTGCAGCGCCGCCGCCACACCCGCCTGCTGCTGATACGGCTCCAGCGCATAGCTGGTGGCCGGCCCGACGGTGAAGGCCAGGCCGGCCACCGAGATCGCCACCGGAATCATGTACAGCGACCAGTGGGTTTGCCAGGCCGCAGGAAACAGCGTCATCCCCGCCACCAGCAGCAGCGCACCGAGCAGCATGGTGACAAACCCCATGGCGAGACAAAACGGGCGGCCCGCTTTACGAATGGTTTTATTGACGAAGGCACTCACCAGCATGATCCAGAAACCGTTGGCGCCAAAGGCAAAGGAGAATTGCAGCGGCGTCAGGCCACCTTCGGTCATCAACACGTGCGGTGCCAGCGAAACGTAGGTCAGCACCATGCCGAGCGCGCCCGCGTTGGCAAAGGCGAAAGCGAGAAAGCGCGGCTGCCGGGCGATGGCAGCATACTGCGCCAGCGGCAGCCCTTTAACGCGCAGCGTGTCCGCCGGACGCGTTTCCGGCAGTGCGACCACCACAATAACGGCAATCACCAGCGCATAGCCGCACAGGAACCAGAAGGGCGCACGCCAGCCATAGGCTTCCGCCAGAATACCGCCGAGCAGCGGTGCCAGCGCTGGCACGATGTTCAGCGCGCCATTGAGGAAACCATAAGCCCGCGCCGCGGCATCGCCGCTCAGCCGATCGCGCACGCCGCTAAATGCCACCACCGCACTACAGCATACCGCACAGCCCTGAATCAGGCGCGCCAGGAAGAACACCGGCCAGACGGTGGCGGTTGCGGCCACTGCGCTACCGATGATGTAGAGCGCGAGGCCGATCAGCGCGATCGGCTTACGGCCAAAATTATCCACCAGCGGACCAGTAACCAGCTGACCGATACCCATCACCAGCAAAAACAGCGGAATGGTGGTCTGGATCAGACTGACCGGGCTGTTAAGACCGTCGGCAATCTGCGGCAGCGTGGGGAGGTAGAGATCGATGCCCAGCGGTGCCAGCAGCACCAGGCTCAAAAGAAGTAGGGTAAACTTTTGCATTACGAACCAGTAACGTCCTGTTAAACAGGCGAGAAGGGTAATGAGTCTGCGGCCAAAAAGAAAGGGCTAAAACGAAAAGGCGATGTCTGCCGGCACAGCGCAGACATCGCGTCGAGGGTATCAGTAAGCACCGTCGCGGCGCAGCACCACGCCAGCGGTTTTGAACAGAATGGCGATGTCGGTCCACAACGCCCAGTTCTTCACGTACCAGGAGTCAAAATAGACGCGCGTGTCGTAGTCGATATCGTTACGCCCGCTGACCTGCCACAGACCGGTCATGCCCGGTTTGGCCATCAGATAGTAGTCGACATCGCCGGCGTAGCGTTCCAGCTCAGCTTCAATCACCGGACGCGGTCCCACCAGACTCATTTCGCCACGAATCACGTTCCACAGCTGGGGCAGTTCATCCAGGCTGGTTTTACGCAGGAAGCCACCGATTTTGGTGATGCGCGGATCGTTCTTCAGTTTGAAATCACGATCCCACTCAGCGCGCGCTTCGGCACTGTTGGCCAGCAGATTCTGCAGCACCTCCTGCGAGTTGGTCACCATTGAACGGAACTTCAGGCACTTAAATTTCACGCCATCCTGACCGACGCGTTCGTGGCCATAAATGGCATTGCCGCCATCGCGTTTTACCATCCAGCACAGCAGACCGAACACCGGGGCAAGAAACAGCAGCAGCAGGGAGGCAACCACTACGTCGAAAGTGCGCTTGAGGAAACGCGATGAGCGTTTCGCCAGGTTGTTACTGACGCGCAGAATCATCACTTCATGGCTGAAGATAAACGACATATCGGTGCCATACAGCGGCACACCGCGCAGCGTCGGGATAACCGAAATTGAGCGGCATTTCATCTTGGACAAAAACTTCAGCCATTTATCGCGCACCACCTGCTGTTCAAATTCGGTGGCGACGATAAATTGCGTGTTGTCACGGTCCATGGTTTGCCAGTTGATGTCTTTCCAGGTAATAACCGGCACGCCGTTAACACTTTCCTGGTGAGGCTCATCGTCCAGCGAGATAAACGCCTGCACGTTATAGCCGAGGATCTCCTCGCTCTGCAGCGCTGCGTAGGCTTCCATGGCGTTTTTACCGGAGCCGATGATAATGGTCTCTTTTTGCCACTGACCAGCGCGGTTGATGGCACGCTTCACGCCGGCGCGCATTAGCGGCAGCAGCAGCAGGGCATAGGTCCAGCTAAACACCCACACCATGCGCGAGAAGTCCCATTTGGAAAAGGCAATCAGCGCCAGATCCAGCAGCGAAAACACAAACAGCGTTTTGACGATTTCTTTCAACTCAAACCAGAACGGTTTGCGATAGGTGTAGTGGCGCATACGCACCCAGAACCAGGCTGTGCACAGCACTGACAGACCTAACTGTGCGACAAAGCGGTATTCAATTTGCTGCGGCGGAATAAAACTGTCCAGTTCTCCCCAAATACCCTGGACGGTGGCCGCGGATAAAAATAATGCCAGGTTCAGTGCAATTAAATCCGAAAAGCTGAGTGCCACTTTCGCGATGAGATTTTTGCGCAGTCCGCTCCACGAGCGGGTTGCATCGTTCATTACCAATGTACTTGCCATAAAACCTGCTCTCTTTTCTTAAGTAAAAGATGGCCTGACCAGAATCAAGTACGCGCTCAGGAGTCGTCCGCTGAAAGCAGAAATAAAATAATATTCAGCGAGATATGAGTCAGTGCTGCCATAAGCGCTGCATGGAAAGGGCCGTTTGAGACGTGATTTACGTCACGAAAAGCTGCAGCAACGTTTAAGAGTATGCAGGAGTTATTTGACAGAGTTAATATGGAAAGAGTCTGAAAAAACAATATTTGATTAAAGTATAAACTGCCTAATCTCTTGAAAAATAATATTAAAAGTAAAAGGTGCCGAGAAATAACAGACTATTTTAAGACTACTTTTCGGAATGACCGCCAGTCAAAGTGAATGGCGGTGAGGAAAATATCAGGCCGGTTTTTTCAATACCCAGCGGTCTTGCTGCTTGTCATAGTGGCCGATCTGCAGATCGACCGGTTCGCCATCAATCCACGCCGGTACGCTGGTTTCATGATCCCAGCCGTCGAGCTGATAACTCAGGCCGGGGTTGGTATGGCAGGGGATGCCGACGGTATCCAGCTTCTCCACATCCATTACTGCATCGACGATCTCGTAACGACCAATCTTCACCACGTGTCCCATCATCTTCTCCCGTTTGCTGGGTGGAATAGTGATCATAGACGCTGACACGCAGTTTACGAGCGATACGGCCTCAGATTATTCCTTCTCTTCCCGCACGCGCACCCCGATTTTGACGATTTGGTTATCCTCTTTTTCCGCCACTGTCCACATCAGTTGGTTCCACTCGACCTGATCTCCTACCACCGGCGTGCTGCCGAGCAGACCCATAATCAACTGGCCGAGCGACTGCTGATCGTTGGTCTCTTCATCGAGCTCCAGGCCATAGATCTGTGCGACATCGCGCAGGCGCGCCTCGGCATCAAGGATAAAGTCGCCAAAGAAGCGCTGATCCAGCGCCACCGGCGGCGTCTGGCTGAACAGTTTGCCCAGCGCCGGCAGGTCGCGCTCGCGGCCGATAACGCACAGCACGTCACCCTCTTTCAGACGCGTATTGCCGTTGGGGTGCAGCAGCGCGTTATCGCGGAACAGGGCGGCAATGCGCGTTTCGCGCGGCATATGCAAATCGCGCAGCGCCGCCCCCACGCACCATTTGTCGGCGCTGAGCTGGTAGACGAACTGCTCCCACGGGTTTTCCGGATGGATATCCAGCCCGACGCGGCTGATGGGCGATGCGGTCGGCGGTACCACCACCTTAGCCCGTTTAGCGGCATAGCCCAGCGACGTGCCCTGCACCAGCAGCGAGACCAGGACGATGAAGAAGGCGACGTTGAAGAACAGCTGGGCGTTCGGCAGCCCGGCCATCAGCGGGAACACCGCGAGGATGATCGGCACCGCGCCGCGCAGGCCGACCCAGGCGATGAAGGCTTTCTCGCGGTCGTGGAAGGCGCGGAACGGCAGCAGCCCGACCAGTACCGACAGCGGACGGGCCACCAGGATCATCCACAGCGCCAGGGCCAGTGCCGGCAGGGCGATCGGCCACAGGTCGTGGGGCGTGACCAGCAGGCCGAGGACCAGGAACATGCCGATCTGCGCCAGCCAGGCCATGCCGTCGAGCATGTGCAGGATGCCGTGGCGGCTGCGGATCGGGCGGTTGCCCAGCAGCAGGCCACACAGGTAGATGGCCAGGATGCCGCTGCCGTCCACCGCGTTGGCCAGGGCGAACACCAGCAGGCCGCCGCTGATCACCAGCAGCGGGTAGAGGCCGCCGGCCAGGTGCATGCGGTTGATCAGTTGCAGCAGCAACCAGCCGCCGCCCAGACCGAGCAGGGCGCCGAGACCGAACTGCTGCACCAGGTGCAGGGCGAAGCCCCAGCTGAGGCCGGTCTGGCCGCTGGCGAGCATGTCGATCAGGGTAACGGTGAGGAACACCGCCATTGGGTCGTTGCTGCCCGATTCGATTTCCAGGGTCGCGGTGACCCGCTCGTTGAGACCTTTGCCGCCCAGCAGGGAGAACACCGCCGCGGCGTCGGTGGAGCCGACGATGGCGCCGATCAGCAGGCCTTCCATCCAGTTCAGCTTGAACAGCCAGGCTGCCGCGATGCCGGTCAGCCCGGCGGTCATCAGCACGCCCACGGTGGCCAGCGACAGCGCCGGCCAGAGCGCCACGCGGAAGCTGGAGACCCGGGTGCGCAGGCCGCCGTCGAGCAGGATCACGGCCAGCGCCAGGTTGCCCACCAGGTAGGCCATCGGATAGTTATCGGAAAGCGATGCCGCCGATGCCGTCGACGCCGGCGAGCATGCCCAGCGCCAGGAAGATCACCAGGATCGGGATGCCCAGACGCGAGGAGAAGGAGCTCACCAGAATGCTTGCTGCGACCAGCACGGAACCAATAATGAACAAACTGTAAATCATGCTGGCATTCAACGGCGTTCTCCTGCGGCGGGGCGTAAAAAAGCAAATTGCGGGCAATTCACACAGACAAGGTGAAAAGATAATGCCTTATCAATAGCTTGTCAGCGGTTAATTGCACATTTTTTCATTCTGTGGCGCGCTATCCCATAGAAGGTTAAATCCGCACAGAAAAACAGCAGGGTTTTCAGAGGGGTTAAGCCGGGCGGGGGAAAGAAAAAGCCGGTCGGTGACCGGCTGGTAAAATCAGGCTTCAGCGACCTGTTTATGGAAAAGCTCCCGAAATACCGGATAGATATCATCCTGATCGCGGATATGCTGCATGGCGAAGTTATCGAACATCGACTGCAGATGTTCATACTCCCGCCACAGGGTCTGGTGCGCCCGACGGGTGATCTCGATATAGCTGTAGTAACGCACCACCGGCAGAATTTTCTTCGCCAGGATCTCGTGACACAGCGGTGAGTCGTCCGCCCAGTTATCGCCATCCGACGCCTGCGCGGCATAGATGTTCCACTGCGCCGGGTCATAACGCTCTTTCACCACTTCATCCATCAGCTTCAGCGCGCTGGAGACGATGGTGCCGCCGGTCTCCTGCGAGTAGAAGAACTCATGTTCATCCACCTCTTTCGCCTGGGTGTGGTGGCGGATATAGACCACTTCCACGTTTTTGTAGGTTCGGCTCAGGAACAGATAGAGCAGGATATAAAAACGCTTCGCCATATCCTTGGTGGCCTGGTCCATCGAGCCGGAGACGTCCATCAGACAGAACATCACCGCCTGGCTGGAGGGTTCAGGGCGTTTTTCGTAGTTCTTGTAGCGCAGGTCGAAGGTGTCGATAAACGGCACGCGCTCGATCTTCGCCCTCAGCTCCGCAATCTCTTTACGCAGGCGCTCCTCTTCCAGCAGCTGCGCCGGTTCGGTGTTTTCCACCCTTCAGGCTGCTTCTCCAGCTCGCGCAGCTCACGACGTTTGCCTGCCGTCATGGCCGTGCGGCGCGCCAGCGAATTTTGCAGCGAACGCACGACGCTGATATTGGCGGGCACGCCGTTGGCGGTATAGCCCGCGCGGTGGGTTTTGTACTCATTAAGCTGACGGTGCTGATTTTTTTTCAGGTTCGGCAGCGCCAGGTCCTCAAACAGCAGGTCGAGATACTCATCTTTCGAGATCTGGAAGACGAACTCATCCTGACCTTCACCGTCCTGGCTGGCCTGGCCCTGACCGCTTCCTGAACCACCACCGCCGCCCTGCGGGCGCTCAATTCTGTCGTTCTGAACAAAGTGGTCATTACCCGGGTGCACGCGATGGCGCAGGCCGCCGCGCCCCTGATGAAACATCGGTTCGCTGATGTCATCGGTGGGGATGGAGACAGACTCGCCGCTGTCGACGTCGGTCACCGAGCGTTTGTTGATGGCCTCGGAGATCGACTGTTTAATTTGCGCTTTATAACGGCGCAAAAAGCGCTGGCGGTTCACCGTGCTTTTGTTTTTGCCGTTAAGACGCCGGTCAATAAACCAGGTCATATACCCCCCGTACTCGCATGTAAGCCAGGCCGGAACGGATCCGGCCTCCTCAGGCGGCATGTGGATGCCGCGTAGCTTACCGCTGTCGATTAAGACGATTTACGCACGCGCAGATACCATTCGCAGAGCAGGCGAACCTGCTTGCGGGTGTAGCCTTTTTCCATCATACGGTCGACAAAATCGTCGTGTTTCTTCTGCTCGTCGGTTGAGGTTTTGGCGTTAAACGAGATCACCGGCAGCAGCTCCTCGGTGTTGGAGAACATTTTCTTCTCGATGACCGTGCGCAGCTTCTCGTAGCTGGTCCAGTTCGGATTGCGACCGTTGTTATGCGCTCGGGCGCGCAGCACGAAGTTGACGATCTCGTTACGGAAGTCTTTCGGGTTGCTGATCCCGGCAGGCTTCTCGATCTTTTCCAGCTCCGCGTTCAGGGATTCACGGTCAAACAGCTGGCCGGTATCCGGGTCGCGGTACTCCTGATCCTGGATCCAGAAGTCAGCGTAGGTGACATAGCGGTCGAAGATGTTCTGCCCGTATTCGGAGTAGGATTCCAGGTAGGCCGTCTGGATCTCTTTGCCGATGAACTCGGCGTATTTCGGGATCAGGTAGCCTTTCAGGAACTCCAGGTAGCGTCTCAGCCTGCTCCTGCGGGAACTGCTCGCGCTCGATCTGCTGCTCCAGCACGTAGAACAGGTGCACCGGGTTGGCCGCCACTTCCGCATGGTCGAAGTTAAACACGCGGGAGAGGATCTTAAACGCGAAACGCGTGGACAGACCGTTCATGCCTTCATCGACCCCGGCGTAGTCGCGGTATTCCTGGTACGACTTGGCTTTCGGATCGGTATCTTTCAGGCTTTCACCGTCATAGACGCGCATTTTCGAGTAGATGCTGGAGTTTTCCGGCTCTTTCAGGCGCGACAGGATGGAGAAGCGCGCCAGCGTTTCCAGCGTGCCCGGCGCGCATGGCGCGTGCGACAGCTCACTGTGGTTGAGCAGTTTTTCGTAAATTTTGATCTCTTCGGAGATGCGCAGGCAGTAAGGCACCTTGACGATGTAGACGCGGTCAAGGAAGGCCTCGTTGTTCTTGTTGTTACGGAAGCGGTCACCCATTCCGATTCGTTGGAGTGGGCCAGGATGATGCCGTTAAACGGCAGGGCGGAAATGCCTTCCGTGCCGTTGTAGTTCCCTTCCTGGGTCGCGGTCAGCAGCGGATGCAGCACCTTGATCGGTGCTTTGAACATCTCGACGAATTCCATAATCCCCTGGTTGGCCCGGCACAGCGCGCCCGAATAGCCGTAGGCATCCGGGTCGTTCTGCGCGTAGTTTTCCAGCTTGCGGATATCGACCTTGCCCACCAGCGCCGAGATGTCCTGGTTGTTCTCATCACCCGGTTCGGTTTTGGCGATGGCGATCTGTTCCAGAATCGACGGCCACACTTTCACCACGCGGAACTGGGTGATGTCGCCGCCAAACTCGTGCAGGCGTTTGGCCGCCCACGGCGACATGATGGTGCCGAGGTAGCGACGCGGGATGCCGTACTCTTTATCCAGAATCTTGCGCATCTTCCTGCGGATTAAACAGGCACAGCGGATGGTCGTTGACCGGGCTGCGTTCGCCGTTGGCGCTCAGCACATAGATCGGCACGCGCTGCATCAGCGCTTTCAGCCGTTCAGCCAGCGAGGATTTACCGCCGCCCACCGGGCCGAGTAAATAGAGGATCTGTTTCTTCTCTTCCAGACCCTGGGCGGCATGTTTCAGGTAGGAGACGATCTGTTCGATGGCATCTTCCATGCCATAGAACTCTTCAAACGCCGGATAGCGGGCGACCACCCGATTCGAAAAGAGACGGGAAAGCCGTGGCTCCTGGGCAGTATCAACCATGTTTGGCTCACCGATAGCCATCAATAGCCGTTCTGCCGCGTTGGCATAGGCACTGCGATCTTGCCGACAGATGGTAAGAAACTCCTGCAGTGTGAACTCTTCGTCCTTGGCAGCTTCATAGCGCTGGCGATAGTGATCGAATATATTCATGGCATGCCGTCCTTTCGTTTTTTAGCACAGGTAAAGGAGCGTAATAAGATGCTCTTGCAGCTCCCGGAAGATATTCTTTATTGAGTACAGCAACCCTTATGCCAACCTGACGATTTTTTATCGGGATTCACAATTCTTATGGTTACTCTGCTCGTACAAAAAATTCTCGTCTTACTTTTACTGTAGAAGGCAATCAGAAAAATTGCTCCGTCTTTTCTCCTTATTTAGCGATATATCAATAACAAAGTCTCATAAGCGCTAAGGCCGTCACGCCCTTGCGGCAACAGGTGCGCTGCGTCTCAGACGCGTCTGACAGGATAAAAAGGAAATCAACATTAAAAGTTAAACCAGTGGCAAAATTTGGTTAGACTCTGCGTGTGATTGTTATATTAATGGAATGAATAAATTGTGAACCATTTCAAACTTAAAGCGCTTGCTCTGATGTGTCCTTGCTATTTTGCGGCGTTCAGCACTTACGCTGAACCCCTGTCACTTGGGGCTTCGGTTATTTATGCCCAGTCGCCGTACCGCGGCGGCCAGGACCGTTATCTGCCGATCCCGGTCATCAATTATGAGGGAGAAAACTTTTGGTTCCGCAGCCTGCAGGGCGGTTATTACCTGTGGAAAGACCCGCAGAATCAGCTGTCGTTAACGCTGCTGGGCTCGCCGCAGCAGTATGACCCGAAAGATAACGATCTGGGCGACATGAAAGGGCTGGACAAGCGTCGCATGACGCTGATGGCCGGCGCGACTTATCGTCACGTTGCCGACTGGGGGATTGTGCGTACCGCGCTGCTGGGCGATGTGCTGAATAACAGCAACGGCATGATTTGGGACCTGACCTACCTGTACCGCTTTGATTTCGGCGCGTTCAGCCTGACACCGGGCATTGGCGCAATGTGGAACAGTGCCAACCAAAACCGCTATTACTACGGCGTTTCCGGCCACGAAAGCGCGCGTACCGGCATTGATCGCTATCACCCGGACGACAGCTGGTCGCCTTACGTCGAGATGAACGCCAGCTACCAGATAAGCGAGAGCTGGAACGCCAGCCTGTCAGGCCGATACACCCGCTTCGCCAGTGAAATTAAAGACAGTCCGATGGTGGATAAAGACGGTCAGTTTACGCTGTGGACCGGCGTCAGCTACAGCTTCTGATGACCGCACGAACGCCTCATAGTGAGGCGTTTTTGTTACCCTGCACCAATATTGCGCCCCGTAATGGCGCAACGGGAGGTGAGATGAAGACGATTCAGTTTAACGACGATACGCCGTTACCGGCTATCGGCCAGGGCACCTGGTATATGGGCGAGAATCCGGCACAGCGGGCGCAGGAAATTGCTGCGCTGCAGGCTGGACTGGACGCCGGACTGAAACTGATCGATACCGCTGAGATGTATGCCGAAGGCGGCGCGGAAGAGGTGGTCGGCGCTGCGCTGCGCGGACGGCGCGATCAAGCCTGGCTGGTATCAAAAGTTTACCCGTGGAACGCCGGTGAGGTCGATGCGATTGACGCCTGTGAGCGCAGTCTGCGCCGTCTGCAGACGGACTATCTCGATCTTTATCTGTTGCACTGGCGCGGTAATGTACCGCTGGAAGAGACCGTGCGCGCCATGCAAACGCTGCAGCAGCAGGGCAAAATCCGCCACTGGGGCGTCTCCAATTTTGATAGCGACGATCTGCAGGAGCTGTGGAGTGAAGCCGGAGGGATGGGCTGCGCGACTAATCAGGTGCTGTACCATCTGGCTTCGCGCGGCATTGAATTTGATTTACTGCCGCTCTGTCAGCAGCACCATACGCCCGTCATGGCTTACTGTCCGCTGGCGCAGGCCGGACGGCTGCGTCAGGCGCTGTTTGACGATGCGACTCTGCAGCAGATTGCACAACAGAAGGGCATCAGCATCGCTCAGTTGCTGTTGAGCTGGGTGATTCGCCAGCCGGGCGTAATGGCCATTCCCAAGGCGGGCAGCGTGGCGCACGTGCAGGAGAATGCGGCGGCCCTGAATATCACCCTGACCAGCGATGAGCTGGCGCTGCTGGATCGCGCCTTTCCGCCGCCGCAGCATAAACTGGCGCTGGATGTGGTGTAAACGGCGCGTGCGCGCCGTTCAGCATTACTTATTGCGGATTCTCAGCGTGACGCCAAGGCGGGCAGGGGTTTCTCCGGCACTTTTCATCGGCTTGTTAATCCGCGCCGTCTCCACGCACACCATCGTTTTATAACCATCATTAGGCATATCGGCCATGCTGCAGGACAGTGCCGGGCCAGGATTCCAGGTGACAACGTCACTTTGATAATGGTGATAGACTTCAATCTGGCGCTTACCGGCGCGATCGTGAATCACGCTGCAGTCTTCCGCTGCGGTATGAATGCGATCAACCCGCTCGGGATAGGTTTGTTTCCCGTCCGCTGCGCTGCCGATGGCATTGTCCTGCACCTTATCGATGTAGCTGTTGCCGAGCCCGCTAACTTCAACCTGCGCAATGTCCGCCACCTGAAAATAGGTGTGCAGGGCGGCGGTGGTTTCATAATCGCCCCGGGCTTCCAGCTCAATCTCGCAGTGTTCAGCAATGCGGAAGCGCGCCAGCAGCGTGAAGTCGTGCGGCCACAGTTTTTTCGTTTGTGCATCGCTGCTTTGCAGCGTAAAAGTCAGTACCACGACGCTTGCATCTTCGTTGTCATCATGCGCTTTCAGCGTCCACGGCTGATTGCGGGCAAAACCGTGCGCAGGCAGGCCTTGCTGTTTTGCCGGGCCAAACCACGGCCAGCAGACCGGCACACCGCCGCGAATGGCTTTGCCGCTGACAAACGGCGTCTTGTCGCTAAGCCAGATGGCGGGCTGCTGACCGGCCGGTTTCCAGGAGAGCAGGTGCGCGCCCTGCAGGGCAATGGCGGAGCGCACTTTCGGATGGCTGATCACCAGAATCGGCAATTCACCCATCTGACGCTGCGACAGGTAAGGTGGGGTAATTTTTTCGCGTCGACCACGGGAAGTGAAAAAGCGAATTTTGTAATCATTAACGTCAAACCTTCTCTCATCCAATCGAAAAAAAAGGGGCGACCGAAGTCGCTCTTTCAGATCATGTTCTCATCTCAACTTATTTGGAGAATGTGAGCGATCAGGTCCAGAACTTTGTTAGAGTAGCCAGTTTCGTTGTCGTACCAGGAAACCAGTTTCACGAAGTTGTCGTTCAGTGCGATACCTGCTTTAGCATCGAACACGGAAGTGCACACTTCGCCGTTGAAATCGGTAGATACAACGTCGTCTTCGGTGTAACCCAGAACGCCTTTCATTGCGCCTTCAGAAGCGGCTTTGATGGCTTTCTTAATTTCTTCGTAAGACGCTGCTTTTTCCAGACGAACGGTCAGGTCAACAACGGATACGTTAGGAGTTGGAACGCGGAACGCCATACCAGTCAGTTTGCCGTTCAGTTCTGGCAGTACTTTACCTACAGCTTTAGCAGCACCGGTAGAGGATGGGATGATGTTCTGAGCCGCGCCGCGGCCGCCGCGCCAGTCTTTGTGAGACGGGCCATCAACGGTTTTCTGAGTAGCGGTGGTTGCGTGAACGGTGGTCATCAGACCTTCGATGATGCCGAAGTTGTCGTTGATAACTTTAGCCAGCGGTGCCAGGCAGTTGGTGGTGCAGGATGCGTTAGAAACGATGTCCTGGCCAGCATATTTGTCGAAGTTTGCACCACGAACGAACATTGGGGTGTTGTCTTTGGACGGACCAGTCAGAACCACTTTCTTCGCGCCCGCAGTGATGTGTTTACGTGCAGTTTCGTCGGTCAGGAAGATACCGGTTGCTTCAGCAACAACGTCAACGCCGATTTCGTTCCATTTCAGGTTAGCCGGGTCTTTCTCAGCAGTAACACGGATGGTTTTACCGTTAACAACCAGGTGGCCGTCTTTCACTTCTACGGTGCCGTCGAAACGACCGTGAGTTGAGTCATACTTCAGCATGTACGCCATGTAGTCAGCGTCCAGCAGATCGTTGATACCAACGATTTCGATGTCAGAACGTTTCTGAGCAGCACGGAAAACAATGCGACCGATACGGCCAAAACCGTTGATACCTACTTTGATAGTCATATATTCCACCAGCTATTTGTTAGTGAATAAAAGGTTGGCTGTAAAATTACAAAAACCTTACGCAGCGTCAAGCGGAATCGTGTCAATCATTGCGACAAATCAATCCTGCGCCGGAATAACGTTTGGTGCGCAAACTGACTTGCGCAGCTTTCCCTTACCTTGCGCACCTCCCCATGGGGCTGGAGGCGCCCGGAATGCAGACTTTAAAGTCCGGATGACTGTTGCAAAAATGTGAACGTCATCACAAATTGCGCTGTCCGCCTTTTCGCGGCAATAAGCATCCGCACGAACAAAAGAGCACCACGGAAGGGTGTTAATGTTTTGTTAGAATCCGGGTTAAAAGATGTCTGTTTCTACAGAATGACACTCCGGAAGTCACAAATGGCGAAAGATTCACCGCAACCCTGACGCTGAAAAAATGCCCACCTGACTGAAATGCAGTTTTACGTGACGCAGAATCACGGCACGGAACCGCCTTTCACCGGCGCGCTGTTGCATAACAAGCGCGACGGCGTTTACCACTGCCTGGTCTGCGATGCCCCGCTGTTTCAATTCTCCCAAACCAAGTACGACTCTGGCTGCGGCTGGCCGAGCTTTTACGAGCCGGTGAGCGATGACGCGATCCGCTATCTGAATGACGACTCGCACGGTATGCAGCGCATCGAAATTCGCTGCGGCAACTGCGACGCGCATCTGGGCCATGTCTTCCCGGATGGCCCGCAGCCAACCGGCGAGCGTTATTGCGTGAACTCAGCCTCGCTGAGCTTCACCGACGATGAAGACGGCGACCAGACAAGGGTTGAAAAAACGATTCAGCAAATTACTTGAAGCAATATGAGAACTGGAAGCAATGCTGGCGGCGATGACGCCGGAAGTCTACCAGCGACTGGCGACCGCCGTTGAACTAGGAAAATGGCCAGACGGCGTGGCGCTGACGCCGGAGCAAAAAGAGAACAGTCTGCAGCTGGTGATGCTGTGGCAGGCGCGCAACAACGACGAAGCGCAGCACATGACCATCGATACCAAGGCGGCGAGATGGTGATGAAGTCGAAAAAACAGCTGAAGGAAGAGTGGGGAATCGAGTCCGACGTGACGCGCATCAACCTGCATTAACTGGCTGCAGGGCTGGAGAGTTCCAGCCCTGATTTTCAGATAATGACCGCACCCTGCGCCTGCATCTGCGCGATCGCGATCTCGCTGTCGTCCGGATTGAGATTGACGCCCCGGCAGCCTTCCTGCACCACCTCAACGTGATAGCCCAGTTGCAGCGCATCCAGCACGCTGAACTTGACGCAGTAATCGGTCGCCAGGCCCAGCACCACCAGCTGAGTAATGCCGCGCTCGCGCAGCCAGCTGTCCAGCGCCGTTTTGCGGCGATGCCCGTTATCGAAAAACGCGCTATAGCTGTCGATATCCGGATCTTCGCCTTTATGGAACACCGCATCAATGGCCTGTCTGATTCAGGAGCGGATGCAGCTCCGCGCCTTCCGTCTGCTGCACGCAGTGATCCGGCCAGAAGGTTTGCGCCAGCCCGTCGAGTTCACCCTGAGTGAACGGCTCGACGTTGTGCTGGCTGGCAAAGCTGCCGTGATTGGCCGGGTGCCAGTCCTGGCTTGCGACAACCGCTTCACCGCGCGCTTTGCACCAGTCAATCAGCGTGTTGGCCACGTCAACGGTGCTGTCACCTTCGGCGACGGCCAGCGCGCCGCCCGCGCAGAAATCATTTTGCAAATCGACCAGTAGCAGGGCGCGTTGCTTCATGAGACCTCCTTATTCGTCCGGCGTCAGTTCGCCGCGCAGGTTTTGCATCATGGCGCGGCGAATGGACTGGATGTCCAGATCCTGACTCAGTAAATAGTGAAGTTTAGTCAGCGTGGCCTCGACGGTCATATCGAAGCCGCTGATCACCCCCGCGTGCGCCAGCGCGTTGCCGGTGGCATAGCCGCCCATATTCACCTTGCCGGACATGCACTGGGTCAGGTTCACCACCACAATTCCGCGCTCGCTGGCTTCCTGCAGCTCTTTCAGGAACTCGCCGTTCTGCGGCGCATTGCCCACGCCATAGGAGCGCAGAATCAGCGCTTTCACCGGCTGGCGCAGGAAGTTGCGCACCACGTCGGCGGAGATCCCCGGATAGATGGTGACCACGCCAATCGGCTGCGGGGTGATCGGATGCACGATCAGCTCGCCAGCGGTGTTCGGTGCCGGCGGCGTTCCCAGACGACGAATATGAATGCCGGCTTCCAGCAGCGGCTGCAGGTTCGGTGAGGCGAAGGCATCAAAACCGTCGGCGTGGGCTTTGGTGGTGCGGTTGCCGCGATACAGACGGTTGTTGAAGAACAGCGACACTTCGTTAATCGGGTAGTTGGCCGCCACGTACAGGGAGTTCAGCAGGTTGATCTGCCCGTCAGAGCGCAGCTCGGCCAGCGGAATTTGCGACCCGGTGACGATCACCGGCTTGCCCAGGTTCTCCAGCATGAAGGAGAGTGCCGAAGCGGTGAACGCCATGGTGTCGGTGCCGTGCAGGATCACGAAGCCGTCGTACTGGTCGTAATGCGCTTTAATGTCATCCGCAATGTGCTGCCAGTCTTCCGGCGTCATGTCGGAGGAGTCCATCAGCGGCTCGTATTCGTGGATGGTGAAATCAGGCATTTCCGGACGGTGGAATTCAGGCATCAGCGCAAGCTGACGCTGCAGGTGGCCGGAGACCGGAATATAGCCGTTTTCAGAGCGCTGCATCCCGATGGTACCGCCAGTGTAGGCTACATAAATCGATTTCTTCTGCATGGTAGTGAGTTCTTGTTCTTCAAAAGAAAAAGATCCCCTCTTCGCGGGAAGAGGGGACGGGCTTTTTAACGGACGTTCGCGCAGGTCAGGCAAAACGCGTAACGACTTTGTGGATCGTTAAAGGCCGCGAGCTTATCGCTTTCCGCCTTCATCGCTTTCGCAGCCGTGGCCACCGGCGCAGGCAGGTACGCCTGCAGCGCCTCCGGCAGCATGGCGCGCACGGAGACGGACATGCTGTCCATCACCATATCGAAGAACGACGGCTCGTCCTGATAATACTCAATATGCCACTGTTTGAGCTTCGCCAGTTCGGCGGCTTTCTTCACCGCATCGTCGAAGTCGCCCAGGCTGTCGACCAGACCGTTGCTCTTCGCATCCTGCCCGGTCCAGACGTGGCCCTGAGCAATCTGGTCGATCTGCTCAGGCGTCTTCTTACGCGAGTCGGCGACCAGCGTGATAAAGCGCTTATAGCCGTTCTCAATGCTCAGCTGCATCATCTCTGACACTTCCGGCGGCAGGGATTTGGTCATCGACACATCCGCCAGCGGCGACGTGGCAACGCCATCGGTATGCACGCCCAGATAATCCAGGCTGTTTTCCACCGTGTTGATCACCCCGAAGATGCCGATCGAGCCGGTCAGGGTGCTTGGGTTAGCGACGATGTAGTTGGCCGGCGTGGAGATCCAGTAGCCGCCAGACGCCGCCATGCCGCCCATGGATACCACCACCGGCTTGCCGGCGGCACGCGCCGCGGCCAGTTCAGCGCGGATCACTTCGGAGGCGCTGACGCTGCCGCCAGGGCTGTTGACGCGCAGAACAATCGCTTTCACTTTCGGGATCAAGGCGTGCGTCGCGGATCTGCGACGCGGTGGTGTCGCCGCCGACGTTGCCCGGCGTTCTCCTGGCCGTCCATGATGGCGCCGTTGGCGAAGACCACGGCAACGCTGTCACCGCTATCGTCCGGTTTTTTCGCCGCATAGTCATACATGCTGATGGCGCTGTAGTTTTTGTCCTCTTTGCTCCAGCCAAACTGTTTTTAGCCAGGGCTCGCGATCGGCGGCAGCGCGCGAACCCAGCGCATCCACCAGCTTGTTGTCGAGCGCATATTTCGCGGTATCGCCGTCAACCTTACGCAGGCCGTCCAGCACGCCCCGCGCGCCAGGGAACACCTGCTGCGGCGGTAATTTGACGGTTAGCGGCAACGGTGCTGAGGTAGTTCTGCCACAGCTCGCCAATCCAGCGGCTGTCCGCTTCACGGGCGGCAGGGGACATATCGTCGCGGATAAACGGCTCAACGGCAGATTTATAGGTGCCGACGCGGAAGACGTGGGTGGTGACCTTCAGCTTGTCGAGCAGCGATTTGTAGTAGAGGCCGTTGGTGGCAAAGCCGTGCAGATCGACCGTGCCCTGCGGCGAAAGCCAGATCTTATTGGCGAAGCTCGCCAGATAATATTGCCCCTGGCTGTAGCTGTCGCCCACGGCAATCACCGGTTTGCCGCTGTCGCGGAATTCGCGCAGCGCTTTACCGATGTACTGCATGGAAGGCTGGTCGCCGCCGGCAAAATCTTTCAGATCCAGCACGATCCCGGTGATGTTACGCGATCGTCTTTGGCCTGACGAATGGTATCGACGATATCGAACAGGGAGTTTTCCTGCAGGCGGTCTGACGTGGCGCCAAACAGCTGTCGGCTGATAACCCCCAGACGGTTGCTGGTGGACGGTTTATCAACGATCACGCCGGTGATATCGAGTAACAGCGCCCCGCGAGTCGAATGCTGCGCCTGATTCGCGTTGCTGATAGTGCATCCAGATGCCCGCGCAAACCAGAACCAGCAGGATGAAGAAGATATTCATCACCAGGTTGCGGACGAAGTTGAGCAGTCGCCACGTCCATTTAAAGAAACCGGCAAAGATTCGCCAAAGGGTTCGCATGTATTCTCCCTAACCAGAAAATGACTGTTTCCGTCGCCACTGGACGGTAATGTTGGGTTATCGTAATGACCCAACCGCCACTTGTCAGCAGGAATCGCCTGCCAGGCTGTAACAAAATCTGCCGTCGTGTTAATTTTGTGAGTAAATTTCAAGAAAGGAGTTAACCAATGGATGCACTCGAACTGCTTGTTAACCGTCGTAGCGCGTCACGTCTGGCCGAACCTGCCCCTGCGGGTGAGCAGCTGGAGAACATTCTGCGTGCCGGTATGCGTGCCCCGGATCACGGCACGCTGCAGCCGTGGCACTTCTTTGTGATTGAAGGTGAAGGCCGCGAACGTTTCAGCCAGCTGCTGGAGCAGGGCGCGACAGCCGCTGGGCAGGATGAGAAGGGGATTGATAAAGCCCGCAACGCGCCGTTCCGCGCCCCGATGATCATCACCGTCGTGGCGAAATGCCAGGCCGACCATAAGGTGCCGGTCTGGGAGCAGGAAATGTCTGCGGGCTGTGCGGTGATGGCGATGCAAATGGCCGCCGTTGCACAGGGGTTTAACGGTATCTGGCGCACCGGGCCGCTGACCGAGAGCGCCGCCGTGCGGGCCGGATTCGCCTGCGGCGAGCACGATAAAATTGTCGGTTTCCTCTATCTCGGCACCCCACAGCTTAAAGCCTCCAGCACCATTAGCGTGCCGGACACCACGCCTTTCGTCAGCCGTTTCTGATAACGCAGCGGGTTTCTGCGGCAAACTGTCTGCACGACTCTGATTGCATCAGTCGCAGAATTCAGAAAGATCGCGCTTAGCGGCGACAGCTCTTTACCATGGAATGGGAGCCGGCTACCATAGCGCGATTGAGATGACAAGGAGACGTCCATGAGCGAGCAAACCATTCGTTTAACGCAATACAGCCACGGAGCCGGTTGCGGTTGTAAAATTTCCCCGAAAGTGCTGGAGACCATTCTGCACAGCGAACAGGCGAAGTTTGTCGACCCGAACCTGCTTGTCGGCAATGAAACGCGTGACGATGCGGCGGTTTATGACTTAGGTAACGGCACCAGCATTATCAGCACCACTGACTTCTTTATGCCGATTGTCGACAACCCGTTCGACTTCGGGCGCATCGCGGCCACCAACGCCATCAGCGATATCTTCGCGATGGGCGGTAAACCGATCATGGCGATCGCCATTCTGGGCTGGCCGATCAACACCATCCCACCTGCGCCAGAAATCGCCCGCCGAGGTGATTGATGGCGGGCGCTTTGCCTGCCAGCAGGCGGGAATTGCGCTGGCCGGCGGTCACTCTATTGATGCGCCGGAGCCGATCTTCGGCCTGGCCGTGACGGGCGTGGTGCCGACCGAGCGCGTGAAGCGCAACAGCACCGCGCAGGCGGGCTGCAAGCTGTTCCTCACCAAGCCGCTGGGCATTGGCGTGCTGACCACCGCCGAGAAAAAATCCCTGCTGAAACCGGAGCACAAAGGCTGGCAACGGAAGTGATGTGCCAGATGAACCTCGCTGGTGCGGCGTTCGCCAATATCGACGGCGTGAAGGCGATGACCGACGTCACCGGTTTTGGCCTGCTGGGGCACCTCTCTGAAGTCTGTCAGGGCGCGGGCGTGCAGGCGCAGGTCTGGTATCAGGACGTGCCGAAGCTGCCGGGCGTGGAAGAGTACATTGCCCAGGGCGCGGTGCCGGGCGGTACCCAGCGCAACTTCGCCAGCTACGGTCACCTGATGGGTGAAATGCCAGAGGAGTGGTGGCGCAACCTGCTGTGCGATCCGCAAACCTCCGGCGGCCTGCTGCTGGCGGTGCACGCCGGAATCCGAAGCCGAGGTTCAGGCAACCGCCGCCGAGTTTGGCATCACCCTGACGGCGATCGGCGAGCTGGTGACCGCACGCGGTGGCCGACCGATGATTGAGATCCGTTAATTCGATGCGGTTGTTTATTGCCGAAAAGCCGAGTCTGGCCCGCGCCATCGCCGATGTGCTGCCCAAGCCGCATCGCAAAGGCGACGGCTTTATTGAATGCGGTAACGGGCAGGTGGTCACCTGGTGTATCGGTCACCTGCTTGAGCAGGCGCAGCCGGACGTCTACGACAGCCGCTACGCCCGCTGGAACCTCAACGATCTGCCGATTGTGCCGGAAAAATGGCGCCTGCAGCCGCGCCCGTCCGTCACCAAACAGCTCAACGTCATTAAACGCTTTCTGCACGAGGCCAGCGAGGTGGTCCACGCGGGTGACCCGGACCGAGAAGGGCAGCTGCTGGTGGACGAAGTGCTGGACTATCTGGAGCTGGCGCCGGAAAAGCGCCAGCAGGTGCAGCGCTGCCTGATTAACGACCTCAACCCGCAGGCGGTGGAGCGCGCGATTTCGCGCCTGCGCGCCAACAGCGAATTTATTCCGCTGTGCGTCTCCGCGCTGGCCCGCGCGCGCGCCGACTGGCTGTACGGGATCAACATGACCCGCGCCTACACGATCCTGGGGCGCAACGCCGGCTATCAGGGCGTGCTCTCCGTGGGCCGCGTGCAGACGCCGGTGCTGGGGCTGGTGGTGCGCCGCGATGAAGAGATTGAAAACTTCGTCGCCAAAGATTTCTTTGAAGTGAAAGCGCACATCGTCACGCCGAAAGAGGAGCGCTTTACCGCCGTCTGGCAGCCGAGCGATGCCTGCGAGTCGTATCAGGATGAAGAGGGGCGTCTGCTGCACCGTCCGCTGGCGGAGCACGTGGTCAACCGTATTACCGGCCAGCCCGCTATCGTCACCAGCTATAACGATAAACGGGAATCAGAACCCGCGCCGCTGCCGTTTTCCCTTTCTGCTCTGCAGATTGAGGCCGCGAAGCGCTTTGGTCTCAGCGCGCAGAACGTGCTGGACATCTGCCAGAAGCTCTACGAAACCCACAAGCTGATCACCTATCCGCGTTCGGACAGCCGCTATCTGCCGGAAGAGCACTTTGCCGGACGCCACGCGGTGATGAACGCCATTCGGCGTCCATGCGCCGGATCTGCTGCCGCAGCCGGTCGTCAACCCGGATACCCATAACCGCTGCTGGGATGACAAAAAAGTGGATGCCCACCACGCGATTATCCCGACGGCGCGGGCCAGCAACGTCAACCTGACCGATAACGAAGCGAAGGTTTATAACCTGATCGCCCGTCAGTATCTGATGCAGTTCTGCCCGGACGCGGTGTTCCGCAAATGCGTGATTGAGCTGGAGATCGCCAAAGGCAAGTTTATCGCCAAAGCGCGTTTCCTTGCGGAAGCAGGCTGGCGCACGCTGCTGGGCAACAAAGAGCGTGACGAGGAGAACGACGGCACGCCGCTGCCGGTGGTGGCGAAAGACGACGAGCTGCTGTGTGAGAAAGGCGAAGTGGTGGAACGACAGACCCAGCCGCCGCGCCACTTCACCGATGCGACGCTGCTGTCCGCCATGACCGGGATCGCCCGCTTTGTGCAGGATAAAGATCTGAAGAAAGATCCTGCGCGCCACCGACGGTCTGGGTACGGAAGCGACCCGCGCGGGGATCATCGAGCTGCTGTTTAAGCGCGGTTTTCTGGAGAAAAAAGGGCGCTACATCCACTCAACCGAGCCGGGCCGGGCGCTGATTCATTCGCTACCTGAGCTGGCCGCCCGGCCGGATATGACGGCGCACTGGGAGTCGGTGCTGACGCAGATCAGCGAAAAAGCAGTGTCGCTATCAGGACTTTATGCAGCCGCTGGTCGGGACGCTTTATCAGCTGATCGATCAGGCGCGCCAGAGGCCGTCGCTGCAGGCTTTTCGTGGATTAGCCGCGACCGGAGCGAAGACGCGCAGTAAAGGCAAAACGCCCCGGCGCAAAACGAAGGAGACGGAATAATGCGTTACGCAACGCTGTTGCTGAGTGGGCTGCTGCTGTGCAGCCATGCCGCGCTGGCTAATCGCCAGCCGGAGCCCGCGCGAATGGGCAATACCGATGTGGTGGTGGATATGCCGCCGGAAGTGTGGACGCAGGGGCAGAATCGTCAGCAGAACAACTGCCTGCAGTGCTGTATCTATGAAAACCGCAGCTACTCCGAAGGCGCCGTGGTGAAAGCAGAGGGCGTACTGCTGCAGTGTGCGCGTGATGAAAAAGTGCTGGGTACCAATCCGCTGATTTGGAAAATCATTAAATAAGCGAGCGTGGCGCGCAGGCGCCACGCTGTTCAGTTACAGCTTGAAGCTGGACCACACCGGCGCGTGATCGGACGGCTTTTCCATACTGCGAATGTCGTAGTCGA
The DNA here is from genome assembly GCA_039593635.1 of Enterobacterales bacterium. Lineage (GTDB taxonomy): Bacteria > Pseudomonadota > Gammaproteobacteria > Enterobacterales > Enterobacteriaceae > Enterobacter. The sequence continues at coordinate 532,331 of JBCNOW010000027.1, read as the reverse complement.
TGCCGCTGTCGATGCAGCGTGAAGCCAGCGGTGGGCTGGCCAGCAGCAGATCGATGCGCAGACCGCGGTTGTCATCAAATCCTTTTGAGCGATAGTCGAACCACGAGAAGCGATCGGCGGTTTCCGGGTTTTTCTCACGCCACGTATCGACCAGTCCCCACTGCAGCAACCGGTCCATCCACTCGCGCTCTTCCGGCAGGAAAGAGCATTTGCCGGTGCGCAGCCAGCGCTTGCGGTTCTCTTCACCAATACCAATGTCCAGGTCGGTACTGCTGATGTTCATATCGCCCATGATCAGCACCGGCTTGTCGGCCGCCAGTTGCTGCTCAAGATAGCTTTGCAGGTCGCGATAAAACTTCTCTTTGGCCGGGAACTTGATGGGATGGTCACGGCTTTCCCCCTGCGGGAAGTAACCGTTGATGACGGTGATATCGCCAATCGGGCTGGGAATTTCTGCCATGATCAGACGTCGCTGGGAATCTTCGCCGTCATCAGGAAAACCGCGTCGAACTGCCACCGGCTGCGTCTTGGTCAACAGCGCCACGCCGTAATGGCCTTTCTGGCCGTGATAAAACACGTTGTAACCCAGCTTGCTGACCTCTTCCAGCGGGAACATATCATCGTGCACTTTAGTTTCCTGCAGGCCGATGACATCCGGTTGATGCTGTTCAACCAGCGCCGCCAGCTGATGAGGGCGTGCGCGCAAACCGTTGATGTTAAAAGAGACAAATTTCATTTCGCTGCCATTTTTCGTCGCAAAAGGTTGCGGCGATGGTAACCAGGTTTGCGGCAAAAGTCATGGCTTGCGTCATAAGAGCGTGCCGATAAGAGCGAGAGGCAGCACGCAGGTGATTTGTGGTGGGAGACGCAGGAGAGCGGGCTAAGGCAGGCGGCGCCGTTTAGCCTGAGGGGCGTTTGCGTGAACCTTCTGGTGCGCATTAATGCGCACCCTACAATCCGGGTGACAACTGGGACGATGAGAATATAAACCGGTCACATGGGTAACACTTGAGTCCGTATCACTGTAGATACCGTCTTGCCGGTTACCTGGCAAGACATATTTCGGCATCGAACGGACGACCCGATTTCAGCACGCCATAAGCCAGCTGCAGCAGCTTCTTCATCGCCGCGCACACCACGACTTTTCCCGTTTTCTTACCCGCATCCAGCCGTTTCTTCAGCGCACTCACCGCCGGATTCCACTTCATCGCCACTATCGCAGGCATGTACAGGGCCTTGCGCATCGCGCTGTTGCCCATCTTCGATATCCTGCTTTTGCCCTTCCACTCACCGGACTCCTGCCGCATCGGATTCAGACCCACCCACGCCACAAGCGCCTTGCTGCTGCTGAACCTCGACATGTCCCCCAGATACGCCAGCATCGTGCTGCTCAGCACGCCCGCGATGCCCGGGATGGACTCCAGCAGTTCCCTGTTCTTTTTAAGGCCCGGATCATTGTCGATATGGTCGTTTATTGCCCGCTTCGTTTCGTCTATCTGCGCATCCAGCGCCGCAATGACCACGCGGATTGAGGGCTGCACCACCGCATCCGAGACCTCCAGCCGGTTCTCTTCCATCTGCCGCATTTCCTGAAGATTCGTCAGGCGCTTCACCAGCGCCTTCAGCCTGCGTTCATTCAGCGGCGCCGGCTGCCACAGCGACGGGCCGTGCAGTTTACAGTAGCGCGCTATCATGCGCGCATCGTCTTTATCCGTCTTGTTACGGCTCAGCTCCGCCTGTCCGAAGCGCCTGATGCGCGCGGGATTTTCCACGCTGACATCATAGCCTTCGTCGTGCAGGAAGGTGGCCAGCGGCTCACTGTACGCGCCGGTAGCCTCCATGCAGATATGGCAGCAGCCGAACGGCTCCAGCCATTTTTTCAGGGCGATAAAGCCCTTAGGGATGTTGGGAAAGACTTTGGTTTTGTAAGACGTGTCGCCTTTCCAGACGGCCACATCAAACTTTCCGGAGGCAACATCAATGCCGACAGGCATACGGGTTTGCATAGATTCTCCTTAACAGCACAGGGAAACCGCCATGACCATCCTTATGGATGCGTGCTCGGGGCACAGGATACCGTCCGGTCTTGAAGGCGGGAGTTAAGTTGCCGGGGATGAATCTACGAAGCAGGCTTTATGCCCAGGGGGCGCCCCCATCTCACCAGCAACTTCCCGATGATCAGTCGGGGATCATCATACCCGGAGGAGAATGATCGGGATATAAGGGGCGCCATTGATGCCGGCCTGGCATCGCGTAAATTCAGATGTCGGTCTGGTGAAAAGTGCAGCATGAAAGGGTGGCGGGAGAATGATTATTCGCCGCAAGCGGCTCACCCTGCGGGCCGCGCTGACGCGCGTTGTCTCACTGCGTTCGACCCGAACCTTCGGTCGAAGCTTCTCATCCTTCTCCAGGTGTTATTAACTGGCTTTATTGACTGGCTGGAAGAGGAGTGCAGCATGAGATGGTGGTGGGGGAAGGATTCGAACCTTCGAAGTCGATGACGGCAGATTTACAGTCTGCTCCCTTTGGCCGCTCGGGAACCCCACCAGGGGTAACTCAAATATTGAGGTGCAGAATGTGAGTGAGATGGTGGTGGGGGAAGGATTCGAACCTTCGAAGTCGATGACGGCAGATTTACAGTCTGCTCCCTTTGGCCGCTCGGGAACCCCACCACGGGGTAATGCTTTTACTGGCCTGCTTCCTGCTGGAAGCGGGGCGCATCATATCAAATGAGACGCCCCTGTAAAGCGTTCCTTTAGGGAAATGAAGTTGTTTGCCTGCTTTTTATCCGTAAAGGCGCAAAGCTAATCAATTCATTTTCCGAAAGATTAAAGAATGATCGTTCTGTTACCGTAAACAAAGACGCGCTGCGCCAGCACCTGATACAGCGCACGGCTCAGTACGTTCTTCTCGACGTCACGTCCGGCGCGCATCATATCTTCTGCGGTATAGGTGTGATCCACGTGAATCACGTCCTGCATGATGATTGGGCCTTCGTCCAGGTTGTCATTCACGTAGTGCGCGGTGGCGCCGATGATCTTCACGCCGCGCTCATAGGCCTGATGGTAAGGACGGGCGCCAATAAAGGCGGGCAGGAACGAGTGGTGAATGTTGATGATCTTGTTCGGGAAACGCGCCACGAAGGAAGGCGTCAACACGCGCATGTATTTCGCCAGCACCACGTAGTCCGGGTTATGCGCTTCAATGGCATCCGCCATCAGGTTGTCGTGCTCTTCACGCGTATGGCCTTCATGGCTGACCAGCTCGAACGGAATATCAAAACGCTCAACCAGCGTACGCAGCGTTTCGTGGTTACCAATAACGGCGGCGATTTCCACGTCCAGACCGCCGTAAGTTGCCTCTTCATCAGCAGATCGCCCAGGCAGTGCGCCTCTTTGGTCACCAGAATCACCATGCGGCGACGGCCCGCTGGATTCAGCTCACGCACGGAACCTTCCGGCAGCGCGCTGTCCAGATCGGCCAGCAGCGTGGTGTCGTTGAAAATACCTTCCAGCTCGGTGCGCATGAAGAAGCGACCGGTACGGTGGTCAACGAACTCGTTGTTCTGCACGATATTCAGTTCATGCTTGTAGCAAATGTTGGTAATTCGTGCGATCAGCCCTTTTTGATCGGGACAGATGGTGCGCAGAACTTTACGTTGTAAGGTTTGCGCTTGCATCTCGATCAGAGTCCTGTCAAAGCGATGAATGGTGAAGCTGTTGGGCATCTGTCCAGAGTTACTGCCCGCAACACTTTTTGAATTTTTTACCTGAACCACAAGGGCAGGGATCGTTACGACCAAACTGTGGGCGCGTTCCGTCAATATAATACCATTGCCCGCTTGTCCTCGCGAAGAAAGCGTGAACATTCATTCAGGCTGCAGGTACGGCCTTTTTCGAGATAACGCGCAAAAAAAGTCACGAAGGCTTCATTCTCATGGCTTCCGTGATTACAACGGGTTACATTCAGGCCAAGCCATTCTGTGGTGGCGAAACTTTCGGATAATAGCGTCTCCAGTCCGGCCACGCGCTGGCTGGGATGCCAGGTTTTTATCAGGTAGTCGGCGTCTTTGATCAACAAAAGCGGTGTAACGCGAGCGCATTAACTGTTCAGCGCGCTGTGGCGTTTGTTGCCCGTTCCAGAAAGATATCGCTGGCAACATAGGCTATACTCCAGAGCGCTACCACAGGGGCAGAGTTGAGACACGATTCTCTTCCTGAGAACAATTAAAGGCGTCGTAATGGCGTAAAACGCCGCTGGTAGCACTATGTTAGCCGACTGGCCAGCGTGAAGCTACGCATCAGGTTGATCACGAGGTGAAGGGCAATGAGAAAGGTTAAAATTGGACTGGCGCTGGGCTCAGGTGCAGCCCGCGGCTGGTCGCATATTGGCGTCATTAATGCCCTGGAACGTGCCGGTATTGAGGTCGATATCGTGGCAGGGTGTTCCATCGGCGCACTGGTGGGTTCTGCCTACGTCAACGGCCGTCTGGCGTTGATGGAGACGTGGGTCCGCGCCTTTCGCTACTGGGATGTGCTGCGTCTGATGGACCTCTCATGGCAGCGTGGCGGCCTGCTGCGCGGCGAACGCGTCTTTAACCATATCCGTCAGCTGATCCCTAACGAGCTCATCGAAGACGCGGATAAGCGCTTTGGCGCCGTGGCGACCAACCTCAGCACCGGACGCGAGCTCTGGCTGACCGAAGGGGATATGCACCTTGCGGTGCGTGCTTCATGCAGTATGCCAGGGCTTATTGCCCCCGGTTGCGCTCACAACGGCTACTGGCTGGTGGATGGTGGGGTCGTCAACCCGGTGCCCATTTCTCTGACCCGTGCGCTGGGGGCTGACATCGTGATTGCCGTTGATTTGCAGCACGATGCGCACCTGATGCAGCAGGATCTGATGCCGGTCACGCCGCAGAGCGGTGAAGAGGCGGCAGCGGCAGAAGCACTGAGCTGGGGCAAAAAACTGCGCCAGCGTCTGATGGGGTTGACCCATCGGCGCGCCAGCCAGTCTCCAGGCGCGATGGAAATCATGACAACGTCAATTCAGGTTCTGGAAAATCGCCTGAAACGTAACCGTATGGCAGGCGATCCACCGGATATTCTGATTCAGCCTTTTTGTCCGCAAATCTCTACCCTTGACTTTCATCGGGCTGAGGAGGCCATTGCAGCGGGCAAGGCCGCCGTGGAGAAAAAAATGGATGAACTATTACCGCTGGTCCGTAGCAGATAATCAGTTGTTCATTCACGGGGGTTGTGACTTCAGCAAATTCTGACAGGCGATACGGCCGATTGCATGCCACTATTGAAATATCTGGTACGCAGGGGGAGAGAATGGAAAAACCGCTAATCGGCAAAAAGATACTGATTGTTGAAGACGAGCCCGTTTTCCGATCGCTGCTGGATTCATGGTTATCCTGGCCTCGGAGCCAGCACGTTCGAAGCGGGCGACGGACTCGACGGCCTGAGTTTACTCGCCGCGCAGTCAGTGGACCTGGTCATTTGCGATCTGGAAATGCCGCGCATGGGCGGTATTGAGTTTGTCGAGCGAATTCGTACACGCGGTAATAGCGTGCCCATCCTGATCATCTCCGCCACGCAGAACATGGCTGACATTGCCCACGTGCTGCGCCTTGGCGTGCAGGACGTGCTGCTCAAGCCGCTAAAAAACCTGGAACGTTTCCGTGAAGCGGTGTTTGAGTGCCTCTATCCTTCGATGTTCACCTCGAAAGTGGAAGAAGATGAACAGCTGTTTCAGGACTGGGATGCCCTGGTGCGCGATCCGCTCGCTGCCGCCAAGCTGCTCAAACAACTGCAACCGCCAGTCCAGCAAACCATCGCCAGCTGCCGCATAAACTACCGTCAACTCACCATGGCGGAACAGCCGGGGCTGGTGCTGGATATTGCCCCTCTGTCGGACAAAGATCTCGCGTTTTATTGCCTGGACGTAACCCGTGCGGGGGATAACGGCGTACTGGCTGCATTATTGCTCCGTGCGCTGTTTAACGGTTTATTGCAGGAGCAACTGTCCGGGCAAAAGCAGCGTCTGCCGGAACTCAATGGTCTGCTGAAACAGGTGAATCAGCTTTTGCGTCAGGCCAATTTGAACGGACAGTTCCCGCTGCTGGTGGGCTATTACCATCGTCGGTTGAAAAATCTGATCCTCGTTTCAGCCGGTCTGAATGCCACGCTGCACATCAATACTCAGCAAATCCAGCTCAGTAACGGTGTGCCGCTTGGCACTATGGGCAGCACCCATCTTAATCAAATCAGCCAGCGCGCCGATGCCTGGCAATGTCACGTCTGGGGAGCCGGCGGCCGGCTTCGCCTGATGTTATCGTCCGAAGAATAGCCACTCAGATTTATATTTTCCGCGGGTTAAAGACAGGGCCAAAGCTTAGCTTTACACTTGGGTAATAGTCTTAAATTCCGCGGATTAACTCCATCCAGGATAAATCCGTCTGACACTAAGCTGATATACTCAACGCGTTATTTAAACCGACATATCAAGTATTAACTTGAACGGCCTATTAAGAGAGGTATTTGAATGGCTGCCCTAAATTCGAAAGTCAGAAAAGCGGTAATCCCGGTAGCGGGATTGGGGACCAGGATGTTACCAGCAACCAAGGCAATTCCTAAAGAGATGTTGCCGCTGGTTGATAAGCCATTAATCCAGTATGTCGTGAACGAGTGTATCGCTGCCGGTATTACTGAAATTGTGCTGGTTACGCATTCATCTAAAAACTCTATCGAAAACCATTTCGATACCAGTTTCGAACTGGAAGCCATGCTGGAAAAACGCGTTAAGCGTCAGCTGCTGGAAGAAGTTCAGTCTATCTGCCCGCCACACGTTACCATCATGCAGGTACGTCAGGGGATGGCTAAAGGCCTGGGCCACGCCGTGATGTGTGCACATCCGGTGGTGGGTGATGAGCCAGTCGCGGTCATTCTGCCAGACGTGATTCTGGATGAATACGAATCCGACCTATCCCAGGATAACCTGGCTGAAATGATCAAGCGCTTCGACGAAACCGGTAGCAGCCAGATCATGGTTGAGCCTGTTGCCGATGTCACCGCTTACGGTGTGGTTGACTGCAAGGGCGCAAAGCTGGACCCGGGCGAGAGCGTACCGATGGTGGGCGTGGTTGAGAAGCCAAAAGCCGACGTAGCGCCATCTAACCTGGCGGTAGTAGGTCGTTACGTGCTGAGTGCGGAAATCTGGCCTCTGCTGGCGAAAACGCCTCCGGGAGCCGGGGATGAAATCCAGCTGACCGATGCCATCGATATGCTGATCGAAAAAGAGACCGTTGAAGCTTACCACATGAAAGGCAAGAGCCACGACTGCGGTAATAAACTGGGTTATATGCAGGCTTTTGTTGAATATGGCGTGCGTCATCCGGTGCTGGGCAAAGATTTCGCTCAGTGGCTCGACGGCGTTGCAGGCAACAAAAAGTAATTCATTAAGCACAGGATAATTCAATGAAAGTCACTGTATTTGGTATCGGCTATGTCGGTCTGGTTCAGGCTGCGGTGTTGGCCGAAGTCGGACATGACGTTCTCTGTATTGATGTCGACGAAAAGAAAGTCGAAAGCCTGAAAAAGGGCATCATCCCAATTTTTGAACCGGGCCTGACGCCGCTGGTTATGTCTAACTATGAAGCGGGGCGTCTGAAATTCAGTACCAACGCAGAAGAGGGCGTAAACCATGGCGTAATGCAGTTTATTGCTGTGGGCACGCCGCCGGATGAGGATGGCTCTGCCGACCTGAAATATGTGACTGCGGTTGCGCGTACTATTGCGCAGCACATGAACGATCACAAAGTCGTCATCGACAAATCTACCGTACCGGTAGGCACCGCTGACCGCGTGCGCGCGGTGATGAGCGAAACGCTGAAGCAGCGTGATGCCAATATTGCGTTCGATGTGGTCTCCAACCCGGAGTTCCTGAAAGAGGGCGCCGCAGTTAACGATTGCATGCGTCCGGAACGTATCGTGGTGGGCACCGATAATGATGAAGTGGTCGAACTGCTGCGTGAACTGTACGAACCGTTTAACCGTAATCACGATCGCATGATTCTGATGGATATCCGCAGTGCAGAGCTGACCAAATATGCAGCTAACTGCATGCTGGCGACCAAAATCAGCTTCATGAACGAGATTTCCAACCTTGCGGAACGCCTGGGTGCTGACGTGGAAAAAGTACGTCAGGGCATCGGTTCTGATTCACGCATCGGTTATCACTTTATTTATCCGGGCTGTGGTTACGGCGGTTCCTGCTTCCCGAAAGACGTGCAGGCGCTGATTCGCACTGCAGAGTCAATCGGCTACACCCCGCGCCTGTTGCAGGCGGTAGAAGACGTCAACGATTCGCAGAAGAACAAGCTGCCGACGTTTATTAAACGTCACTTTGGCGACGATCTGCGTGGCAAGACGTTTGCGCTGTGGGGGCTGGCGTTCAAACCGAACACCGACGACATGCGTGAAGCCTCAAGCCGTGTGCTGATGGAAGCACTGTGGCAGGCAGGCGCAACGGTGCAGGCGTTTGATCCGGAAGCGATGGAAGAAGCCCAGCGCATCTACGGTCATCGTGACGATCTGAAGCTGTGCGGCACTAAAGAAGCTGCGCTGCAGGGCGCCGATGGTCTGGTGATCTGCACCGAGTGGCAGAACTTCCGTGCTCCGGATTTCGACGTGATTAAATCCTCGTTAAAACAACCCGTGATTTTTGATGGTCGTAACCTGTATGATCCGGAGCGTATCAGCAAACGCGGTTTCGTTTATTATGCAATCGGCCGCGGAGCGTCTATTCAAATTGTGTAATAAATGAGGGATGTATGAATTTTCTGGTCACCGGCGCGGCAGGATTTATTGGTTTTCACGTTAGTCAGCGTTTGCTGGCTGCCGGTCACCAGGTTGTTGGTATCGATAACCTGAATGATTACTACGATGTCAGCCTGAAACAGGCGCGCCTCGACCAGATTACCGCACATCCCGCGTTTACTTTCCTTAAAATGGACCTGGCGGATCGCCAGGCCATTTCTTCCCTGTTTGAACAGCATGCTTTTGCGCGCGTGATCCATTTAGGCGCACAGGCAGGGGTTCGCTATTCCATCGAGAATCCGCACGCCTACGCTGATGCCAACCTGATTGGTCACTTAAATATTCTGGAAGGTTGCCGTCATCATAAGATTGGCCACCTGCTGTATGCTTCATCGAGTTCGGTTTATGGCCTGAACCGTAAAATGCCGTTCTCCACGGATGATTCGGTTGATCATCCGGTATCACTTTATGCTGCGACGAAAAAAGCCAACGAATTAATGTCGCATACCTATTCACACCTTTACCAATTACCTACCACCGGATTGCGCTTCTTTACCGTTTATGGTCCGTGGGGCCGTCCGGATATGGCGCTGTTTAAGTTCACCCGCGCGATGCTGGCCGGTGACGCGATTGATGTGTATAACCGCGGCCAGATGACACGTGACTTCACCTATATTGATGATATTGCCGAAGCGATTGTGCGTTTGCAGGACGTGATTCCGCAGGCAGATGAAAACTGGACGGTGGAAAACGGCTCGCCTGCCACCAGTTCGGCGCCGTATCGCGTGTACAATATTGGCAATAGTCAGCCTACCAGCCTGATGACTTACATTGAGTCGCTGGAAAAAGCGCTGGGGATTGAGGCGAAGAAAAATATGCTGCCGATGCAGCCCGGCGATGTATTAGGCACCAGTGCAGACACCCAGCCGCTGTATGACGCGATAAATTTCCGCCCGCAGACCAGCGTAGAGCAGGGCGTGCAGCGTTTTGTTGACTGGTACCGCGACTTCTATCAGCAATAAGTCGCGATAAAAAAAGGAAGCCAGCGGCTTCCTTTTTTCTTACCCGGTGTAAAACAGAGCACAGCGCCAGGGCTGGCATGCTGCGAAGCACTGGTTCCTTACAGCAGGAAATCGTCCAGTTGTTTACCTTGTTCTTCAATCGCTTTTTTAATCACGGCTGGCGTACGTCCCTGGCCGGTCCAGGTACGGTTCTCACCGTTCTCGTCGACGTAACCATACTTCGCCGGACGTGCCGCGCGTTTGGCTTTACCTGGCGCTTTGGTTTCAGCTAATGCCTGCAGCAGTTCGTTTGGATCAATACCGTCTGCCATCAGCATTTCACGATATTGTTCCAGCTTACGGCTGCGCTCGGCATTTTCCGCCTGGGCAAGAGATTCTTCTTCACGACGTTCATTCACCACAACCTCAAGTTTTTCCAGCATCTCTTCCAGTGTTTCCAGAGAGCATTCCCGAGCCTGCGCGCGCAATGTACGGATATTATTAAGAATTTTAAGTGCTTCGCTCATTGTCCTAATCTCAAAATATAATAAATGGAGTTGTTCTGCCGCCTCATAATAGTGGCGGTGAAAAATAACTGCAATAGCCAGATTAAAAAGCAAAACGTAAAGTTAATGTTGTTAAGCTTTTTAAGGCGCTATTTATTATTCTTTTTATAGATTTGATAGCACAGGTTTTGCAGGGATAAATACCGCTGTGCGCCTTTCGCCCGGGCATCAGCGATAATAATACTGAATAAAATTGCTGCATGATCACGGCTTTGACATAACGTGCGAAATGTTGATAACGATGCTGCTGATCTATGACGATGACGTTAATTTGAGCAGTTGATAAAAATAATGCATCGCAACAGTGCAGCAGCTTTATGATAGACTCACGCGCAACAGTTTCGGGCAGTGACAAGAGACATTTATGGCACAACTTTATTTCTACTATTCGGCAATGAATGCCGGGAAATCCACCGCGTTGCTGCAATCCTCCTACAATTACCAGGAACGCGGGATGCGTACCGTTGTTTATACCGCTGAAATTGACGATCGCTTCGGCGCCGGGAAGGTGAGTTCCCGAATTGGTCTTTCGTCACCGGCTTTTTTATATAACGCGCAGACCAACCTGGAAAGTGAAATTGCGGAACAGCACGCGAAGCAGAGCCGATTCACTGCGTACTGGTGGATGAGAGCCAGTTTCTGACGCGTGAACAGGTGCATGCCCTGTCTGAAGTGGTTGATGAGCTGGATATTCCCGTCCTGTGCTATGGGCTGCGTACTGACTTCCGCGGTGAGCTGTTTGCCGGAAGCCAGTATTTGCTTGCCTGGTCAGATAAACTGGTCGAACTGAAAACCATCTGTTTCTGCGGACGCAAAGCCAGCATGGTGCTTCGTCTGGATCAGGCCGGAAACCCTTCAGCGAAGGGGAGCAGGTGGTGATAGGCGGCAATGAACGTTATGTCTCGGTGTGCCGTAAGCATTATAAAGAAGCGATAACTGACGGGCTCGCTAACGGCGATTCACGGCACGACAACAGCAAATCACGCCTGAATATCGCCGTCAGACATAAAAAAACCCGCCACGAAGGCGGGTTTTTTCATCAGGCTGTCAATTAAGCGCTTTTCTTCGCTTTCTTGTCAGCTCTTAACGGCTTGAGCTTCACCCTCAGCAGCAACACTGTTACCTTCTTCTGAGAACTCACGACCATAGAAGGTATCCAGCAGGATCTGTTTCAGCTCGGAGATCAGTGGGTAGCGCGGGTTAGCACCGGTACACTGGTCATCGAATGCATCTTCAGACAGCTTGTCTACGTGCGCGAGGAAGTCAGCTTCCTGAACGCCCGCTTCACGGATAGATTTTGGAATACCCAGTTCAGCTTTCAGGCTTTCCAGCCATGCCAGCAGTTTCTCAATCTTCGCAGCGGTACGGTCGCCCGGAGCGCTCAGACCCAGGTGGTCAGCGATTTCAGCATAGCGACGACGCGCTTGCGGACGGTCGTACTGGCTGAAAGCAGTCTGCTTGGTTGGGTTGTCGTTCGCGTTATAACGGATAACGTTGCTGATCAACAGGGCGTTCGCCAGACCGTGAGGAATGTGGAACTGTGAGCCCAGTTTGTGCGCCATGGAGTGACACACGCCGAGGAAGGCGTTCGCAAAAGCGATACCGGCGATGGTTGCTGCACTGTGAACACGTTCACGCGCTACCGGGTTTTTCGAGCCTTCGTTGTAAGACGCTGGCAGGTTTTCTTTCAGCAGTTTCAGAGCCTGCAGAGCCTGACCATCGGAGAACTCAGAAGCCAGTACAGAAACGTAGGCTTCCAGGGCGTGGGTGACGGCATCCAGACCACCGAATGCACACAGTGATTTCGGCATCTCCATCACCAGGTTGGCATCAACGATAGCCATATCTGGAGTCAGCGCATAGTCAGCCAGTGGGTATTTCTGACCGGTTGCATCATCGGTTACTACCGCAAACGGCGTCACTTCTGAACCGGTACCGGAAGTGGTGGTGACGGCGATCATTTTCGCTTTCACGCCCATTTTCGGGAACTTGTAGATACGTTTACGGATGTCCATAAAGCGCAGCGCCAGTTCTTCGAAGTGGGTTTCCGGATGCTCGTACATAACCCACATGATTTTCGCGGCGTCCATTGGGGAACCACCACCCAGTGCGATAATCACATCTGGTTTGAAGGAGTTCGCCAGTTCAGCACCTTTACGTACAACGCTCAGGGTTGGGTCAGCTTCAACTTCGAAGAACACTTCAGTTTCGACGCCAGCCGCTTTCAGCACAGAGGTGATCTGGTCAGCGTAGCCGTTGTTGAACAGGAAACGGTCAGTCACGATGAGCGCACGTTTGTGGCCATCAGTAATCACTTCATCCAGCGCGATTGGCAGAGAGCCACGGCGGAAGTAGATAGATTTCGGAAGTTTGTGCCACAACATGTTTTCAGCTCGCTTAGCAACGGTTTTCTTGTTGATCAGGTGTTTTGGACCAACGTTTTCAGAGATGGAGTTACCACCCCAGGAACCACAACCCAGAGTCAGGGAAGGTGCGAGTTTAAAGTTATACAGGTCACCGATACCACCCTGAGAAGCCGGGGTGTTGATCAGGATACGTGCGGTTTTCATCTTCTGACCGAAGTGAGGCAACACGCTCTGGCTGGTTATCCTGGTCGGTGTACAGACAGGAGGTGTGACCGATACCGCCCATGGCAACCAGTTTCTCCGCTTTCTCTACCGCGTCTTCGAAATCTTTCGCACGGTACATAGCCAGCGTAGGAGAGAGTTTTTCGTGAGCAAACGGCTCGCTTTCGTCGACCACTTTCACTTCACCGATCAGGATTTTGGTGGTTGCCGGAACGGTAAAGCCTGCGAGTTCAGCAATTTTATAGGCTGGCTGACCCACGATAGCGGCGTTCAGCGCGCCATTTTTCAGGATGATGTCCTGAACCGCTTTCAGCTCTTTGCCCTGCAGCAGGTAGCCGCCGTGGCTGGCGAAACGTTCGCGAACGGCGTCATACACGGAATCGACGACAACAACAGACTGTTCAGATGCACAGATAACGCCGTTATCGAAGGTTTTGGACATCAGTACAGACGCGACAGCACGTTTGATATCGGCGGTTTCATCGATAACCACCGGGGTGTTACCTGCGCCCACACCGATAGCTGGTTTACCGGAGCTGTATGCCGCTTTAACCATGCCCGGACCACCGGTGGCCAGAATCAGGTTAATGTCCGGGTGATGCATCAGCGCGTTGGACAGCTCAACAGATGGTTGGTCAATCCAGCCAATCAGATCTTTTGGCGCGCCAGCGGCAATTGCAGCCTGCAGAACGATGTCTGCTGCTTTGTTGGTCGCGTCTTTCGCACGTGGATGTGGAGAGAAGATGATTGCGTTACGGGTCTTCAGGCTGATCAGTGATTTGAAGATAGCAGTAGACGTTGGGTTAGTGGTTGGAACGATACCGCAAATGATGCCGATAGGTTCTGCAATAGTGATGGTACCGAAGGTGTCGTCTTCAGACAGCACGCCACAGGTTTTCTCATCTTTATAGGCGTTGTAGATATACTCGGAAGCGAAGTGGTTTTTAATCACTTTATCTTCCACGATACCCATGCCGGATTCGGCAACGGCCATTTTAGCGAGAGGGATTCGAGCATCTGCAGCAGCCAGTGCGGCCGCGCGGAAGATTTTATCAACCTGTTCTTGGGTGAAATTGGCATATTCACGCTGGGCTTTTTTAACGCGCTCGACGAGGGCGTTCAGTTCAGCGACATTAGTAACAGCCATAATGCTCTCCTGATAATGTTTAAACTCTTTTAGTAAACCAGCGCTGAATCCAGAAGTATAGTCTCGTTACGCTTATGGATAGCTAAGGATGGCGATGCCCGTGCCGTTGCTTACTAAAAAGGTTTTTCCGCCAGGATGACCTGTGTCACAGGGTTGAGTTCCGATGGGCTAAGATTACCCCTGATGGGGTAGGCGATTTATGATGCAGATCAATTTAACTATCAGCTGACACCTTTCAGCGCTCACTTTTGCAAGTAAAGTTAGCGTCGACAGCTACAGAAGCCGATCTGACCCGCTGCAGGCCGATAACATCGCGCTAACAGTAGCGGAATAAACTGGGATAGTGCTTTAAGTGCAGCATTTATTTCTGCGTTAGCCTCTGGTGTTTCGCCAGGCTTTTGCACTACATTAAGCGCGATTTTTTTCGCCATCACCTGGAGCCCACCGTGACCCCTGCGCTACTCGATCTTTCTGGCTACATTAAATTTTTTGTGGGTTTGTTCGCGCTGGTTAACCCGGTCGGCATCATTCCGGTATTTATCAGCATGACCAGTTACCAGGCGGTGGCGGCGCGCAATAAAACCAACCTGACCGCGAACCTGTCGGTGGCGATTATCCTCTGGACCTCGCTATTCCTTGGCGACGGTATCCTGCATCTGTTTGGCATCTCGATTGACTCTTTCCGCATTGCCGGCGGCATTCTGGTGGTCACCATCGCCATGTCGATGATCAGCGGCAAGCTGGGTGAGGATAAACAGAACAAGCAGGAGAAGTCAGAAACGGCGATTCGCGAAAGCATCGGCGTGGTGCCGCTGGCGCTGCCGCTGATGGCGGGGCCGGGCGCCATCAGTTCGACCATTGTCTGGGGCACGCGTTATCACAGCCTGGCCAAATCTGCTGGGCTTTACCCTGGCGATTGCGATATTTGCCTTCTGCTGCTGGTTATTGTTCCGGGCCGCACCACTGATGGTGCGCGTATTGGGACAAACCGGTATCAACGTCATTACGCGTATCATGGGGCTGCTGCTGATGGCGCTGGGCATTGAATTTGTCGTGACCGGAATGAAAGCCCTGTTTCCAGGATTACTGAATTAACGGCGGTTATTTTTTATCGCTAAGCGCTTTGTGAACCAGAATGGTGCAAATAAATGAAATATTGCACCAATATAGTGATTTTATTTGTCGCGCTTAATATCGGCCCGACCGCATCAGTTTTACTACTGGTGTTATCCCGCACACAGCCTGAGCCTCAAAATACTGTGATAATCGTCACAGTATATCCCGCTACTCTGTAAATCATCCGCAGTATCATTCTATAGCTTGCGCTGTAAATCCGAATAAATATCCGGGCTTCAGCATTAAAAGCAGCAATATTCGTAAATATTATAAAGTTAGTTGATTAACGAATAATTAACGTGCAAATCAGGCTGAAATTCATTGTTTATCAGTGGATTAATCGATAATTCTGCTCAAGAATTAACACTTTTCCTGTGCGCGGCAACGTGATAAAAGAGAATCAGCTAACATTTTTGTGGTTTAGCTTTGGCGTGCGGGCAACGCTTCTGATAATTTTCGGCTCACCGCAAAATTTTTTATCTGCTAGCAACAAATGTGTACGCTTCTTGCTTACTGCTATCAGGTTTATGTTGAAGGTTGATATTGGTTGATGAAAAGCATGGTAGCGAAAACGGCAGCGCGCACGTTTCTGGCGCTTTGCCTCTCCAGTGCGCTGGCGCAAAGTCAGGCCGCTGAGATCCCAGCCGGGACGTCATTAGCGGATACGCAACGCATCGTTATTAACAATGGCAGCGAAGTGTCCTCGCTTGATCCACAAAAAGTCGAGGGCGTGCCGGAATCCAATGTGATTCGCAATCTGCTGGAAGGACTGGTTGAGACCGACAACAACGGTCAACTGGTGCCCGGCGTGGCGCAGCAGTGGCAAAATCAGCAGGGCCGCATCTGGACGTTCACGCTGCGTAAAGACGCCCGCTGGAGCAATGGTGAGCCGGTCACCGCGCAGGATTTTGTCTACAGCTGGCAGCGTCTGGCCGATCCGCGCACCGCCTCGCCGTACGCCAGCTATTTGCAGGCTGCGCACATCAGCAACATTGATGCCATCCTCGCCGGTAAAGCGGCGCCTTCCCAGCTGGGCGTGAAAGCGCTGGACGACCATCATTTGCAGGTTACGCTCTCTGAACCGGTCCCGTATTTTGTTGATATGCTGGCTCATACTTCGATGAAACCGGTGTATCGTCCGGCGGTAGAGCAGTGGGGCGATGCCTGGACACAGCCGCAGCACTACGTGGGGAATGGCGCTTACACGCTGGCGGACTGGGTGGTGAATGAGCAGATCGTGGTGAAGCGTAATCCGCACTACTGGGACAATGCCCATACCACGCTGGACGAAGGCGTGTTTCTGGCGCTCACCTCTGAGAATAGCGATATAAACCGCTATCGCAGTGGCGGCACCGACATGACCAACAGCGTGGTGCCGCCCGATATGTTCAAAAAACTGCAGCAGGCGCTGGGAGATGAAGTAAGAGTCAGCCCGCTACTGTGCACCTTCTATTACGAAATCAATAACAAGAAAGCGCCGTTTGACGACGTCCGCGTACGCAGCGCGCTGAAGTTAACGCTCGACCGCGACATCATCGCGCAGAAAATTATGGGGCAGGGACAGATCCCGGCCTACGGCCTGACGCCGCCCTTTATTCACGGTATTTCCCTCAATACGCCAGCGTGGGCGCAGCAGACGCAGGCGCAACGTAACGCGGCAGCGAAGCAGCTGCTGGCGGAAGCTGGCTTCAATGCCCGGCATCCGCTGCGTTTTACTCTGCTGTATAACACCTCAGAACAGAACAAGCGTCAGGCGATTGCGGCTGCCTCAATGTGGCAAAAGAATCTCGGTGCGCAGGTGACGCTGCAAAATCAGGAGTGGAAAACGCTACTGGAGACCCGTCATCAGGCACAGTTTGACGTGGTGCGCGCCACCTGGTGTGCGGATTACAACGAGCCATCCAGCTTCCTCAATCTGCTGCTGAGTGGCTCCTCCATCAACACCGCGTTTTATCACAGCGCCGCATTTGATGCGCTGATGGCGCAAACGCTCAACACCGCGGATGACGCGCAGCGCGCGCAGCTCTATCAGCAGGCGGAAAAACAGCTGGATCAGGATTCCCCGCTCATCCCGGTTTACTACCGGGTCAGCGTGCGGCTGGTCAAGCCTTGGGTGGGCGGTTTCAGCGGCAACGATCCGCAGGATATGCTGGCGCTGAAATACTATTACATAAAGAAACATTGAGTAATGTGACGATCCGGCGCTACAGTCGGGCGTCACGTTACCGTGGTAACCCTGCAGGGTGGTAGTGATCTTCGCACAGACAGGCGGAGATCTCCCGGAAACGGGGTACGCCGGGCGGTCAGCCGACCCGGTGACGATAATAAAACTGGAGCGTAATAATGAACAACATCACGAAAAAAAGCCTGATCGCCGCAGGCGTACTGGCGGCCATCGGCGCGCTGGCAGGGAATGCTGCAATGGCTGCGGACGTTCCTGCAGGTGTTCAACTGGCGGAGAAACAGACGCTGGTACGTAACAACGGTGCGGAAGTGCAGTCTCTCGACCCGCACAAAATTGAAGGCGTTCCTGAGTCGAACGTCAACCGCGACCTGTTCGAAGGTTTGCTGGTGACTGACGTAGACGGCCACCCGGCACCGGGCGTGGCAGAAAAGTGGGAAAACAAAGATTTCAAAGTCTGGACCTTCCATCTGCGTAAAGATGCCAAATGGTCCGACGGTACGCCGGTTACCGCCGAAGATTTCGTCTATAGCTGGCAGCGTCTGGCGAATCCAAATACCGCTTCTCCGTATGCGAGCTATCTGCAGTATGGTCACATCGCCAATATCGATGACATCATCGCCGGCAAAAAACCGGTCACCGATCTGGGCGTGAAAGCGATCGATGCCAATACCTTTGAAGTGACGTTGAGCGAACCTGTTCCGTACTTCTATAAGCTGCTGGTTCACCCGTCCGTCTCCCCGGTACCAAAATCCGCCGTGGAGAAATTTGGTGAAAAATGGACACAGCCTGCCAATATCGTGACCAACGGTGCCTACAAAACTGAAAGACTGGGTGGTCAACGAACGTATGGTGCTGGAGCGTAACCCGCAGTACTGGGATAACGCGAAAACCGTTATCAATCAGGTTACCTACCTGCCAATCTCTTCCGAAGTGACCGACGTTAACCGCTACCGCAGCGGCGAAATCGACATGACCTATAACAACATGCCGATTGAACTGTTCCAGAAACTGAAGAAAGAGATCCCGTAAAGAAGTTCACGTCGATCCGTATCTGTGCACCTACTACTACGAAATCAACAACCAGAAAGCACCGTTCACCGACGTGCGCGTTCGTACTGCGCTGAAGCTGGCACTGGATCGCGATATTATCGTGAACAAAGTGAAAAACCAGGGCGATCTGCCAGCGTACAGCTACACCCCGCCGTATACCGATGGCATGAAACTGGTTGAGCCTGAGTGGTTCAAGTGGTCACAGGAAAAACGTAACGAAGAAGCGAAAAAACTGCTGGCCGAAGCAGGATATACCGCAGATAAACCGCTGACGTTTAACCTGCTGTACAACACGTCCGATCTGCACAAAAAACTGGCGATTGCCGTGGCGTCCATCTGGAAGAAGAACCTGGGCGTGAACGTTAAGCTGGAAAACCAGGAGTGGAAAACCTTCCTCGATACCCGTCATCAGGGCACCTTTGATGTGGCGCGTGCAGGCTGGTGTGCGGACTATAACGAACCGACCTCCTTCCTGAACACCATGCTGAGCGACAGCTCGAACAACACCGCGCACTATAAGAGCCCGGCGTTCGACAAGCTGATTCATCCGATGCGGTGAAAGTCGCTGACGATAAGCGCGCAGCGAGCTGTACGCGAATTACTCAGAAAGCAGAGCAGATCGCTCGATAAAGACTCTGCACGATCGTACCGGTTTACTACTACGTGAACGCCCGTCTGGTGAAACCGTGGGTTGGGGGTTATACCGGTAAAGACCCGTTGGATAATATTTCCGTTAAAAACCTGTATATTATCAAGCATTAATGGCAATCAGGCTATCGACAGTGGCGGTGCTGCGGCTTGCCGCACTTTTTCGTACTTTGTAACATTCATCAGGCACACGCCAGAAGGTACGGGCAATGTTGAAATTTATCCTGCGTCGCTGTTTAGAAGCGATACCAACGCTATTTATTCTAATTACGATTTCCTTCTTTATGATGCGTCTCGCGCCGGGAAGTCCATTTACCGGTGAACGCACGCTGCCGCCGGAAGTTATGGCGAACATCGAGGCGAAGTATCACTTAAACGATCCCATCACCACCCAATACTTCAACTATCTGAAGCAGCTGGCGCACGGTGATTTTGGACCGTCATTTAAATATAAAGACTATTCCGTTAACGACCTGGTGGCCTCCAGCTTCCCGGTGTCGGCAAAACTGGGTGCTGCAGCATTCATTCTGGCCGTCGTTCTCGGAGTCACCGCAGGCGTTATCGCCGCGCTCAGACAAAATACCAAATGGGATTATGCCGTAATGGGGGTGGCAATGACCGGGGTAGTGATACCCAGTTTCGTTGTCGCGCCATTGCTGGTGATGATATTTGCCATCACGCTGAAATGGCTGCCCGGCGGCGGCTGGAACGGCGGGGCACTGAAGTTCATGATTTTGCCGATGGTGGCACTATCTCTGGCGTACATCGCCAGTATCGCGCGTATCACCCGTGGTTCGATGATTGAAGTGCTGCACTCAAACTTCATCCGTACCGCGCGCGCGAAAGGGCTGCCGATGCGCCGGATTATCTTCCGCCACGCGCTGAAGCCGGCGCTGCTGCCGGTGCTCTCCTACATGGGACCGGCGTTCGTCGGCATCATTACCGGTTCAATGGTTATCGAAACCATCTACGGCCTGCCGGGCATTGGTCAGCTGTTTGTTAACGGCGCGCTGAACCGTGACTATTCGCTGGTACTGAGCCTGACGATCCTTGTGGGCGCGCTGACCATTCTCTTTAACGCGATCGTCGATGTGCTGTATGCCGTTATCGACCCGAAAATCCGTTACTAACGCTGGAGCACGCCATGATGTTGAGTAAGAAAAACAGCGAGGCGCTGGAAAACTTCAGTGAAAAACTGGAAGTAGAAGGTCGTAGCCTCTGGCAGGACGCGCGCCGTCGCTTTATGCATAACCGCGCGGCGGTCGCCAGCCTGGTGGTTCTGGTGCTGATCGCGCTGTTTGTGACGCTGGCACCGATGCTGTCGCAATTTACCTATTTCGATACCGACTGGGGCATGATGTCCAGCGCGCCGGATATGGAGTCCGGCCACTATTTTGGTACCGATTCATCCGGCCGCGATCTGCTGGTGCGCGTGGCGATCGGTGGCCGTATCTCGCTGATGGTCGGGATCGCTGCGGCGCTGGTGGCGGTGATTGTGGGGACGCTTTACGGCTCGCTCTCCGGCTACCTCGGCGGCAAAATAGACTCGGTGATGATGCGTCTGCTGGAAATCCTGAACTCCTTCCCGTTTATGTTCTTCGTTATCCTGCTGGTGACCTTCTTTGGCCAGAACATCCTGTTGATCTTCGTGGCCATCGGGATGGTTTCCTGGCTGGATATGGCGCGTATCGTGCGCGGCCAGACGCTGAGCCTCAAACGCAAAGAGTTTATCGAAGCGGCGCAGGTCGGGGGCGTATCTACCGGGAATATCGTGGTGCGTCACATCGTGCCTAACGTGCTGGGCGTGGTGGTGGTGTATGCCTCGCTGCTGGTGCCAAGCATGATCCTGTTTGAATCCTTCCTCAGCTTCCTGGGGCTGGGTACGCAGGAGCCACTGAGCAGCTGGGGCGCGCTGCTGAGCGACGGCGCAAACTCGATGGAAGTTTCACCGTGGCTGCTGCTGTACCCGGCGGGTTTCCTGGTCGTCACCCTGTTCTGTTTTAACTTTATCGGCGATGGCCTGCGTGATGCCCTCGACCCGAAAGACCGTTAAGGAGCGCCGTCATGACAATTATTGAAACGGCAACCGCGCCACAGGCGCAACAGCGGAGCAACCTTCTGCTGGATGTGAAAGATCTCCGCGTCACCTTCAAAACGCCGGACGGGGATGTGACCGCCGTCAACGATCTCAACTTCAACCTGCGCGCGGGTGAAACGCTGGGGATCGTGGGTGAATCCGGTTCCGGAAAATCCCAGACCGCGTTTGCGCTGATGGGGCTGCTGGCGGCTAACGGTCGCGATTGGCGGTTCGGCGAAATTTAACGGCCGTGAAATCCTCAATCTGCCGGAGCACGAGCTGAACAAGCTGCGCGCCGAGCAGATCTCGATGATTTTCCAGGATCCGATGACCTCGCTGAACCCGTACATGCGCGTCGGCGAGCAGCTGATGGAAGTCCTGATGCTGCACAAAGGCCTGGGCAAAGCCGAAGCCTTTGAAGAGTCCGTGAAAATGCTGGATGCGGTGAAAATGCCGGAAGCGCGCAAGCGCATGCGCATGTTCCCGCACGAGTTTTCCGGCGGTATGCGTCAGCGCGTGATGATTGCGATGGCGCTGCTGTGCCGGCCAAAGCTGCTGATTGCCGACGAACCGACCACCGCGCTGGATGTGACCGTTCAGGCGCAAATCATGACCCTGCTGAACGAGCTGAAGCGTGAGTTCAACACGGCGATTATCATGATCACCCACGACCTCGGCGTGGTTGCCGGGATCTGTGACAAAGTGCTGGTGATGTATGCCGGGCGCACCATGGAATATGGCAAAGCGCGCGATGTGTTCTATCAGCCTGCCCATCCTTACTCCATTGGCCTGCTGAACGCGGTGCCGCGTCTTGATGCGGAAGGGGAATCCCTGCTCACCATTCCGGGCAACCCGCCAAACCTGCTGCGTCTGCCGAAAGGCTGTCCGTTCCAGCCGCGCTGCCCGCATGCGATGGAAATCTGTAACAGCGCTCCGCCGCTGGAAGAGTTTGCCCCAGGCCGTCTGCGCGCCTGCTTTAAGCCGCAGGAGGAGCTGGTATGAACGCAGTAGATGAAGAAACGCAAAGTGCTGCTGGAAATCGCCGACCTCAAGGTGCATTTCGACATCAAAGACGGCAAACAGTGGTTCTGGCAGCCGCCGAAGACCCTGAAAGCGGTGGATGGCGTCACGCTGCGTCTGTACGAAGGGGAAACCCTGGGCGTGGTGGGAGAGTCCGGCTGCGGTAAATCGACCTTTGCGCGTGCCATTATCGGGCTGGTGAAAGCCACCGGCGGCAAAGTGGCCTGGCTGGGTAAAGATCTGCTGGGCATGAAGCCCGGAAGAGTGGCGCGACGTGCGCAGCGATATCCAGATGATTTTCCAGGATCCGCTGGCGTCGCTAAACCCGCGTATGACCATCGGTGAGATCATTGCCGAGCCGCTGCGCACCTATCATCCGAAGATGTCGCGTCAGGAAGTGCGCGATCGCGTGAAGGCGATGATGATGAAAGTCGGGCTGTTGCCGAACCTCATCAACCGCTATCCGCACGAGTTCTCCGGCGGCCAGTGCCAGCGTATTGGTATTGCCCGTGCGCTGATCCTTGAACCGAAGCTGATTATCTGTGATGAGCCGGTTTCCGCGCTGGACGTGTCGATTCAGGCGCAGGTGGTGAACCTGCTGCAGAAGCTGCAGCGCGAAATGGGGCTGTCGCTGATCTTTATCGCGCATGACCTGGCGGTGGTGAAACACATCTCTGACCGCGTGCTGGTGATGTATCTGGGCCACGCCGTGGAGTTGGGTACCTACGATGAGGTGTACCACAACCCGCTGCACCCTTACACCAAAGCGCTGATGTCGGCGGTGCCGATTCCCGATCCCGATCTGGAAAAGAATAAAACGATCCAGCTGCTGGAAGGGGAATTGCCGTCGCCGATTAACCCGCCGTCAGGCTGCGTGTTCCGCACGCGATGCCCGATGGCCGGGCCGGAATGCGCGAAAACGCGACCGGTTCTGGAAGGCAGTTTCCGACATGCGGTTTCCTGCCTGAAAGTAGACCCGTTATAATGCGGTGCATAAAAAAACGCCGGGCAGTGCCCGGCGTTTTTTATGCGCTGCAGCTTATTCGCGCCACAGAATATGGCACAGCTTATGATCTTTCTCGCGGCACAGCAGGACGCGCGCGAAGATATCGGTAATCGAGTTCGCCACCGTCGGCTTCAGCGAGCCCGATCACCACTTCAGCAAAGAAGTCAGGGTTGAGATCGAAATCCACATGCTCCGGCCAGTCTTCGGCTGGATCAAACAGCTCGGCGCCGCCGCGCTCTTCAAATTGCAGGTTGAAAAGAATGATGTCTGCCGGATCGAGGTTATCCGCCGCCAGTTCGAGAAAAATGTCATAAGCCTGTTCGAGCGTTTCGTCTTCGGTCAGGCGATTGTTCAGATCCATTTCCATGATTGCCCTGAGTAATATCCGTTGGGCACGTTTTACAGCAACGGACTAAAGAAGTAAAACAGTCGTTCGGCAATCCGCTGCCACAACGGACGTTTTACCCACCGCGCGCCGTCCAGCAGCCGCGAACGGGAGATATAATCGTCCTGCACCGCGGCCAGATCGCCGCCAAAACCGGCATCATCAATAACCAGCGTGATCTCAAAGTTTAGCCACAGGCTGCGCATATCCAGGTTCACCGTGCCCACCAGGCTTAACTCACCGTCGACCAGCACGCTTTTGGTGTGCAACAGCCCGCCTTCAAACTGATAGATTTTCACCCCGGCCGCCAGCAGTTCAGTGAAGAAGGCGCGGCTGGCCCAGCCGACCAGCAGCGAGTCATTTTTGCGCGGCAGAATAATGCTCACATCAACACCGCGCTGCGCCGCCGTGCAAATGGCGTGCAGCAAGTCGTCGCTGGGTACGAAGTAGGGCGTGGTCATGATCAGGTACTCACGCGCCGCGTAAACGGCCGTCAGCAGCGCCTGATGAATCAAATCCTCGGGGAAGCCCGGCCCCGAGGCGATGGTGTGAATGGTGTGCCCGCTGGCTCCTCCTCAAACGGCATGATATTGGCATCCGGCGGCGGCGGCAGAATGCGCTTGCCGGTTTCAATCTCCCAGTCGCAGGAGTAGACGATGCCCATCGCGGTGGCAACCGGGCCCTCCATTCGCGCCATCAGATCCACCCACTGGCCGACGCCGGCGTCCTGTTTGAAGAAGCGCGGGTCGACCATATTCATGCTGCCGGTATAAGCAATATAGTTATCGATCAGCACCATTTTGCGGTGCTGGCGAAAATCCATCCGGCGCAGGAAAACACGCAGCAGATTAACCTTCAGCGCCTCGACCACCTCGATGCCGGCGTTGCGCATCATGCCCGCCCAGGGGCTGCGGAAGAATGCCACGCTGCCCGCGGAGTCCAGCATCAGACGGCAGTGCACGCCGCGTCGTGCGGCAGCCATCAGCGATTCCGCCACCTGATCGGCCATGCCGCCGGGCTGCCAGATGTAGAACACCATCTCAATATTGTGGCGGGCCAGCTGAATATCGCGGATCAGCGCCTGCATCACATCATCGGCGCTGGATGTCAGCAGCTGCAGCTGATTGCCTTTAACGCCCGCAATACCCTGACGATGACGGCACAGCTCGAACAGGGAACGCGCCACGTCGCTGTGTTCAGTCGCGAAAATGTGACGACACTGTTTAAGATCGTTGAGCCATTTGGCGGTCGAGGGCCACATGGCGCGGGCGCGTTCGGCGCGGCGTTTACCGAGATGCAGTTCGCCCAACGAGAGATAGGCAATAATACCCACCAGCGGCAGAATATAGATGATCAGCAGCCAGGCCATCGCCGAGGTTACCGCCCGCCGCTTCATCAGGATGCGCAGCGTAACCCCGGCAATCAGCAGCCAGTAGCCAAACAGCAGCAACCAGCTGATAAGGGTATAAAATGTGGTCATAAAGTGGACGTCCCGTTCGCGCTTTGATGGGCAAAGTTTACGTGTTGATCTGCGCCAGCGAAACCTTTAATCGTTGATGACGTTTCGATGAAGGTTTCGATTTGGCATTTTTAGCCAGATCACTATAATGCGTCGCGGGTTTAGCCAGTCAGAGAGGATGTGATGAGACGCAGCAGAAATGAAGTGGCCCGCTGGAGAATGTTACGCCAGGCGCATCGCCGTCGTGCCCGCTGGCTGGAAGGGCAGTCACGTCGTTATAAGCGCATCCATGCGATTCGTCATCAGGTAGCGCAGCAGCAGCGCCGCTCCATCCTGTTTATCACGCAGAATACCTGAGCAATGAACGCGGTCGTCAGTGGCCGCGTAATACCAGTGAAACATTCACTATCTGCAGGGCCGCCGCCAGTACCACCAGCATGACGATGTGCTGGCGCGCCTGACGCCAGCCCTGACGGCGCCACAGCCACAGCGCACGACCAATCAGTAGCAGCACCAGCACTAACAACAGAAGGGGCTGCCACTGCATCAGAACACCCGTTTAAACGGTTTAACCGTGACTTTATCGTACACGCTAGCGGCGATATACGGATCGTCATTGGCCCACGACTGGGCCGTTTCCAGCGATGAGAACTCGGCAACAATCACAGAACCGGTGAAACCAGCCGGGCCCGGCTCATTACTGTCGACGGCAGGCAGAGGACCGGCGACAATCAGACGCCCCTCATCCTGCAGCAGCTGCAGACGCGCCAGGTGTGCCGGGCGCACAGAGTTACGTTTTTCCAGTGAATCTGCGGTATCTTCCGCATAAATGACGTAAAGCACGATGGGATACTCCCGTTAGACTTGCCGAATTTGCGAGACACGTTAAGTGATCGCTAAACAGAGTGCAAACGAAAGATACTGGGCGCGCGCTGCAACGCAGGCAGGGTTAAAAAGCGCCTTTCTTTTGGGCTTCAGTAGCGTGCTTATTGAAACTGATTGCTATTTGCATTTAAAATCAGCGCTTCACTCAATGAACATGACTGATATGACGACGTTGACTACGCCTTTTCCAACCCGAACGCCTGTGTCCGTGATTTTATCCGTGCTCCTTCACGGTTCGGTAATCGCCGGCATTCTTTATGCTTCATTTCATCAGACCATTGAGGTTCCTAAAGCGTCTCAGCCTATCAGCATTAGCATGGTGGCCCCCGAAGTGCAGCCTGAACCGGCACCTGCAGCCGTAACCCCGCCGCCGCCGCCCGAACCGGAACCCGAGCCGGAAGTCGCGCCAGAGCCACCAAAAGCCGAGCCGGTGCCGATCCCTAAGCCGGAACCTAAACCGAAGCCAAAACCGAAACCGAAGCCAAAGGTGGAGAAAAAGGCAGAGCCGAAGCCGCGCCAGCAGGTGAAGCCGCAGGAGAATCCGTTTAAACAGGACGCGCCAGCCGCGCAAACGCGCCCCTCTACGGCACCGAAGAGTAACCCGGCCCCGACGCAGACGGTGTCGGATGGACCGAAAGCGATGAGCGTCAGCAAGCCGGCGTATCCGGCGCGTGCGTTCGCGCTGCGCGTTGAAGGGCGGGTGCGGGTGAAGTTTGACGTGGACAGCGATGGGCGCGTCGATAACGTCGAGATTTTGTCTGCCGAGCCGCGCAACATGTTTGAGCGCGAAGTGAAGCAGGCGATGAAGAAATGGCGCTATCAGCCAGGACGGCCGGGCAAAGGGCTGACGATGAACATCGTGTTCCGCATTAACGGTGGCGCGAACATCGAGTAACGTCAGACAGGCAAAGAAAAAGCGGCCATTCCGGGCCGCTTTTTTTATACGCTTAATCGCTCAGATTGGCCCGGCCTTCCGGCAGCGGACGGGATTTCCCGCTGTTATCGACCGCCACGTAAACAAACACCGCTTCGGTGGCGCAGTAAGTCTGGCCGATCGGTTCGGACGACACTTTTTTAATCCACACTTCCACGTTAATGGTCATCGAGCTATTGCCGGTGCGGATGCAGCGCGCGTAGCAGCTCACCACATCGCCGACGGCGACGGGCTTGAGGAAGGTCATACCGTCCACGCGCACCGTTACCACGCGACCTTTGGCAATCTCTTTAGCCAGTATCGCGCCGCCCATATCCATCTGCGACATCAGCCAGCCGCCGAAGATATCACCGTTGGCATTGGTATCTGCCGGCATCGCCAGGGTACGCGAGACCATCTCGCCTTGCGGCAACTTATGTTTTTCGTCCATTGCTCAGTTCTTCTGCAGGTGAAGACAAGCCCGGCGGAGACCGGGCTGCATCGATTATTTTTGTTCTTGTTGCGGCATCTGTCGCCAGATATACAGGCCGCTTAACAGCGTAAACAGCAGGGTCAGGCCGGTAAGACCGAACACCTTAAAGTTAACCCAAAACGCCTGGGATAACCAAAACGCGACATAAATATTCGCCAGGCCGCAGGCCAGGAAGAACAGGGCCCAGGCGATATTCAGCCGACGCCATACCGCACCCGGCAGCTGCAGTTCTTTACCAAGCATGGTCTGGATCAGCGGTTGCTGCATAAACCACTGGCTGTACAGCAGCGCCAGCGCGAACAGCGAGTAAATCACCGTGACTTTCCACTTGATGAATTCATCATTGTGGAACACATAGGTCAGGGTGCCGAACACCGCAACCAGCACAAAGGTGAAAATAGTCATCTTTTCCAGCTTGCGGTACAGCACCCAGCTGACCACCAGCGCGATACCGGTCGCCACCACCAGCGCGCCGGAGGCGACGAAAATGTCGTACAGCTTGTAGAAAATAAAGAAAACTACCAGGGGAAGAAAATCGAGTAACTGCTTCATAGCGTTTCCAGTCAGGGGCAGGAGCGTTGAGTTACGGCGCCGCCGCGGGCGCCGTAACGCTTAACGTAACAGCATATACAGCCGGTACAAATAGATAATCAGAATGGCTGATACCAGGTTGCCCAGCGCGTTGAGCACCACCGAAGCGATATTGGCAGGCAGCACGGTCAGCGAGGAGAAGAAGAACATCAGCGCAATTTTCGCCAGCAGCCACAGAATAATCGCCGGGGCGATCACCTTAATGTTCTTCCATGCCAGACGCATACTGGCGCGCATCGCACTGAAAATGCCCATTTTTTCACTTGCCAGCATCACCGGCGCCAGCGACAGCAGAATCGCCAGAATCACACCCGGCACCATCAGTACCATAAAGCCCAGCTGAACCAGCAGGGTGATCAGGAAGGTCTGCACCAGCAGTTTCGGCAGCAGCGGTGCAGAGGCGCCAATCGCGCGCAGCGCGCTGACGCGCTGTCCACTGGATACCATCGGCAGCAGGCACAGCATGCCGCCCAGCAGCAGCGTGTTGCCAATCAGGGCAGCAAAAGTGCCGGCGGCAGAGGCGCGCAGCAGAATGCGTTGCTGATCCGGTGACATGTTCTGGACGATTTCAAACAGCGATGAGGCGCTGCTGTCGGTCTGGCTGAGCAGGGATAACTGATCCTCGCCCGGCGTCAGGGCGTGGCCAACAATCACGGTAATAAACGAGGTCAGCAACGCCATCAGCACGATGGTGACCAGCTGATGGCGCAGAAAATTTCCTGTGTCACGGTATAACGAGCTTGCCGTGATAGACATGTACACTCCTTGAAGGAACCGGGTTAATTAACCCGGCGATTGTACATGTTCTGCAGGCAGGCTGGCACCCGGAATCCCATAACTTTCTGTCATCTCAGGTAAAGAAGGGTGAAAAAGCGCGGGTAAACCATAGCGCGCCCGCGCGCGATCGCAGGCGTCATTTGGCACGCCATTTTCGCCGGACATGGCAAACTCCCGGCACGGTGACGGCCGCTGCGCATAAATACCACAGGATACACAGCCGCCAATTTCGCCCTGCAGCGCCACGCAGCGCGGGGCACGATCGTTGGTGCCGCGCATGTTGCGCATCATCAGGCTCAGGGGTTCCGTCAGTTCAACCGGCACCGCGCCACCGCCGTCATCGGCTTCGGCCCAGTAAAAAGAAACGCGAAAATGGGCGCAGCAGGCGCCACAGGTCATACAGGGGTTAAGTAAATCGCTCATCTGATCGCCCGCCACTCCTGAGGCTTCGAACCAAAATCACAAAAGGGGAATAGCAACATAATCACGCCGTGTCATGGCGGCAACAGGATTTTTATGTCCGCTTGTAAAGGCAAAATTGATCTGAATCAATTCATTGTTTTATAAGTGATTAATTTGAATTGATGCTGATGATCTTTTCGCAAAAAAGGGGTAAATCTTGTGCCGCGATTAACCTCAATACCCTGTTTTCCGGCAAAGGAGTGATTATGAAACTGGCTAAATGCGCGCTGCTGCTGGCGCTGGCGATCCCGCAACTGGCACTGGCTCACCAGGCCGGTGATTTTTTTGTGCGCGCCGGTAGCGCGACCGTTCGTCCGACCGAAGGCTCTGATAATGTGCTGGGTATGGGCGGCTTCAGCGTCAGTAATGATACCCAGCTGGGTCTGACGTTTACCTGGATGGCGACCGACAATATCGGCGTTGAGCTGCTGGCGGCCACGCCGTTTCGCCACAAAGTGGGACTTGGCCCGACCGGCAACCTCGCTACCGTGCGTCAGCTGCCGCCCACCCTGATGGCGCAGTACTACTTTTTCGACAGCCAAAGCGCGCTACGCCCTTACGTTGGCGTCGGGATCAACTACACCACCTTCTACGATGCGAAGTTCAACCAGACCGGGCAGGATGCGCAGCTGAGCGATTTAAGCGTGAAAGACTCCTGGGGCGTAGCGGGTCAGGTCGGGCTGGATTATCAGATCAACCGCGACTGGATGCTCAACGCGTCATTGTGGTACATGGACATCGATACCGAAGTGAAATTCAAAGCGGCGGGCGAACAGCAGAATATCAATACCCGCATCGATCCGTGGGTGTTCTTCTTTGGCGCGGGCTACCGTTTCTGATTTTTACACCAGAAAGAAAAAGGGCGACCCGCAGGTCGCCCGTTTAGTTACTTAATCTGCATATTGTTGACGACGGATTTTACCCCCGCCACGTTACGCGTTACCGCAACCGCACGGTTGGCCATCTGCGGCGAGCTGACAAAGCCGCTCAGCTGTACTTTCCCTTTGAAGGTCTCAACGTTAATTTCTGTCGATTTCAGCGCCTCGTCATTCAGCAGCTGAGCCTTCACTTTGGTGGTAATGACCGTGTCATCAATGTAACCGCCGGTCCCTTCCTTTGTTGCTGTTGGTGCACAGGCACTTAAGGTGAGCGCCATCACTGCAGCCACTAAAAAACCCGCAACGACTTTGAACAATTTCATTGGTTATCTCCCTGTCATAGATGGTGGTGCACCGTAACGTGACGGCACGCTTAAGTGTGGGCCGTGCCTCGCATTTCGGCAACTCAGGCGCGATGAAAAAGTTTGTCGCAGGGGAGAAAAAAGGGGGCAGGAAGTAAGAAGGGCCCTGCAGCCAGTGCAGGGCCGTGCCAACTTAGCGGGTAGCCGCTTTGAGATCGCTGACGAACGTTTGCAGTTCGCTGAGCAGCGCCGTTGGGTCGTTCTGATTACGCTCGATGATTTTCACGATCGCCGAGCCGGAGATGGCGCCCGCCGCCTTCGCCGCAATTGCCGCAGTGACCTGATCCGGAGAGGATCCCGAAGCCCTGCAGCGGCGGCGCGGCATGGTATTCGGCCAGCTTCTCCACCAGATGATGCAGCGGCAGTGCGGCTTTATTTTCGGCACCGGTCACGCCTGCGCGGGAGAGCAGGTAGGTATAACCGCGGCCGTAAGAGGCAATCTGGCGCAGCAGTTCGTCATCCGCGTTTGGCGGGCAGATGAAAATCGGCGCAACATTGTGACGCATCGCCGCCTGGCGGAACGGCGCAGACTCTTCAACCGGCACGTCGGCCACCAGCACCGAGTCAACACCCACCGCGCGCACTCGGCGTAAAACTCGTCGATACCGCGGTTGAACACCAGGTTGGCGTACATCAGCAGGCCAATCGGAATGGTCGGGTGCTTCTGGCGGATCGCCGCCAGCATCTCAAAACACTGCGTTGGGGTCACGCCCTGCGGCAAAGGCGCGCAGGGTGGCGTTCTGAATGGTCGGGCCATCCGCCAGCGGATCGGAGAACGGAATCCCCAGCTCCAGCGCATCGGCACCGGCTTCGATCAGGGCGTCGATAATTTTCAGCGACTGCTCCGGCGACGGATCGCCCAGGGTAACGAAGGGAACGAACGCGCCTTCCTGGCGGGATTTCAGCTGTTCAGCAAATGCATTATCGTAGCGTTCCATCAGATTTCCCCTCGTGCTTTCAGAATATCGTGAACGGTGAAGATATCTTTGTCACCGCGACCGGAAAGGTTAACCACCAGCAGCTGCTCTTTTTCCGGGTTTTCGCGCATCATTTTCAGCGCGTGCGCCAGCGCGTGTGAAGACTCCAGCGCCGGGATGATCCCTTCGCTGCGGCACAGCGTCTTGAACGCGTCCAGCGCTTCATCATCGGTAATGGAGACATAATCCGCGCGCCCGGTGCTGTTCAGGAACGCATGCTGCGGCCCGACGGACGGGAAATCCAGTCCGGCAGAGATGGAGTAAGACTCTTCAATCTGGCCTTCATCGGTCTGCATCATCGGCGCTTTCATGCCGAAGTAGATCCCCACGCGGCCATGCTTCAGCGGCGCGCCGTGCTCGCCGGTTTCAATCCCGTGACCGGCAGGCTCGACGCCAATCAGACCAACGCGGGTTTCGTCGATAAAATCGGCAAACATGCCGATGGCGTTAGATCCGCCGCCGACGCAGGCAATCACCGCATCCGGCAGACGACCCTCTTTTTCAAGGATCTGCGCTTTGGTCTCTTCACCGATCATGCGCTGGAATTCACGCACAATGGTCGGGAACGGGTGCGGGCCCGCGGCGGTACCGAGCATATAGTGCGCGGTTTCGTAGCTGCCGGACCAGTCGCGCAGCGCTTCGTTACAGGCATCTTTCAGCGTGGCGGAGCCGCTGTGCACCGGGATCACTTCTGCACCCATCAGACGCATACGGAACACGTTCGGCGACTGACGCTCAACGTCTTTCGCGCCCATATAGATGCGGCACTTCAGGCCGAGCAGGGCGCTGGCCAGCGCCGATGCCACGCCGTGCTGACCCGCGCCGGTTTCGGCGATGATTTCGGTTTTGCCCATACGTTTTGCCAGCAGCGCCTGGCCCAGCACCTGGTTGGTTTTGTGCGCGCCGCCGTGCAGCAGATCTTCACGCTTAAGGTACAGCGTGGTTTTGGTGCCTTCGGTCAGGTTGCGGCATTTGGTCAGCGCCGTTGGACGGCCGGCGTAGTTTTTCAGCAGGTCGGTAAACTCCGCCTGAAACGCCGGATCGTTCTGCGCGCTCACAAACGCTTCTTCCAGCTGGCGCAGCGCGGGCATCAGGATCTGCGGAACGTACATCCCGCCGAACTCACCAAAATACGGGTTAAGTAATGTCGTCATCTTCTCTTCCTTAATATGCACGCAGAGTTTTGAAAACCGAGGCCAGTTTGCTGGCATCTTTAATACCCGGTTGCGACTCTACGCCTGAATTGAAATCGAGGCCTGCACAGCCGGTTTTCGCGGCTTCCACACAGTTATCCGGGCTTAGTCCGCCCGCCAGCAGGACATTGTCCAGCTCTTCGCCGTTCAGCAGCGACCAGTCAAAACGCTGGCCGGTGCCGCCCTGGCCGTTATCGAGCACGTATTTATCAACGTGGTTAAGATTACGTGCGGGCAGGGTGCTGCCCACGCTTTGCGCTTTCCAAATCTGAACCTGCGGTGCCAGCGCATCGCGCAGGGCATTGATATACGCCTGGTCTTCTTCGCCATGGAGCTGAACGGCACTCAGGGATAACGTCGCGGCTTTTGCCACAACGTCCGCGATATCCGCATTGCGGAACACGCCAACATAGCTCAGCGGGGCCGCTGCGATAACCTTGCGGGCCTGTTCCTCATTGACTGTGCGAGGAGAAGCATCAACAAAGATCAAACCGCCATAAATCGCCCCAGCCTCATACGCGGCCTGGGCATCCTGTTCGCGGGTTAAGCCGCAGACTTTGTTTTCACCCAGCAGCACGCGACGCACCGCCGCGTTGAGATCGTCATGTTCCATCATCGCGGAGCCAATCAGGAAACCGTTGGCGAAGTGGCTCAGCTCGCGCACCTGGGCGTAGCTGTTAATGCCGGATTCGCTGATCACCGTGACGCCAGAACCCAGACGCGGTGCCAGCTGGCGCGTGCGGTTCAGGTCAATCGACAGATCGCGCAGATCGCGGTTGTTGATGCCGACCACTTTGGCTTCCAGCGCAATGGCACGCTCCAGCTCTTCTTCGTTACTCACTTCGGTCAGCACGCCCATTTTCAGGCTGTGCGCCACGGCAGCAAGCTGGCGATACTGTTCGTCGTCCAGTACCGAGAGCATCAGCAGGCAGGCATCGGCCTGGTAAAGACGCGCCAGCCAGATCTGATACGGGTCGATAATAAAGTCTTTGCACAGGATCGGCTGCGGCGCGATGGCGCTGACGATCGGCAGAAAATCGAAGCTGCCCTGGAAATATTTCTCATCCGTCAGCACGGAGATCGCCGACGCATGATGCTTATAAATGCCGGCGATACGCGCCGGATCAAAATCGTCACGAATAACGCCTTTCGACGGGGACGCTTTTTTGCACTCCAGAATAAAGGCGGTGCGCGTGCCCCCTGCAGGGCGTCATAGAAACGACGGCTGCTTGGGACGACGTCGTTCTGGAAACTGGCAAGCGGCTGCTGCGCTTTGCGGGCTTCCACCCAGATGGCCTTATCGGCAACGATTTTCGCTAAAACGGTCTGCATTCTTTACCCTCTTGCCGCAAGTGCGGTAACGCGATCGTAAGCTGCACCGGAGCGCAGTACATCCAGAACTTTTTGAGCGTTGGCCTTCAGGTCTTCCTCACCGTGCAGACGCATCAGCATGGCGACGTTGGCAGCCACGGCGGCCTCATGGGCGGCCTCTCCTTTACCTTGTAATAAGCGCGTCAGAATGTCACGGTTTTCTTCCGGCGTGCCGCCTGCCAGCGCCTCCTGGGATGGTACGGCGTTAAGCCAAAGTCAGCCGGCTTCAAGCTGGTAGCTGAGGATTTCACCGTCGCGCAGCTCGGCCACCAGCGTCGGCGCAGTGCAGCGACACTTCATCCATTCCGCCGCTGTGCACCACGGCGGCGCGCTGGTAACCCAGCACGCGCAGCGTTTCGGCAATCGGCAGGACCAGCTCCGGGCTGTAAACGCCAATCAGTGCCAGCGGCGGATGGGCCGGGTTGATCAGCGGGCCCAGCACGTTAAACAGCGTGCGGGTTTTAAGCTGCTGGCGAACCGGCATCGCGTGGCGGAAACCGGTGTGATATTTCGGCGCAAACAGGAAGCAGACGCCCAGATCGTCCAGCGCTTCCCGTGCACGCTGCGCCGGCATCTCCAGGTTGATACCGAAAGCGGCCAGCAGATCGGACGAGCCTGAACGGCTGGAGACGCTGCGGTTACCGTGTTTCGCCACCTTCAGCCCACACGCCGCCGCCACAAAGGCGCTGGCGGTGGAGATATTGATACTGTTGCTGCCGTCACCGCCGGTGCCGACGATATCGGCAAACGGATAGTCCGGGCGCGGGAACGGGGCGGCATTTTCCAGCAGGGCCGTGGCGGCACCGGCGATCTCCTGCGGGCTTTCGCCGCGCACTTTCATGCTGACCAGCGCTGCCGCCAGCTGTTCAGGCTTCAGCTCGCCGCGAACCACGGCGGAGAAGAGCTGGTGGCTCTCCTGCTGGCTCAGGGTCTGCGCCTGATACAGTTTTTCCAGAATCGGCTGCAGGGTGTTGGTCTGCTCCAGCTTCTGTAACGCCCAGTCGAGCGTCTGTTCCAGCAGGCGCGCGCCGTTGGAGGTCAGGATCGATTCCGGGTGGAACTGCATACCGCAGACGCGATCCGCATCATGACGTACCGCCATCACCATGCCTTCAAACGAGGCATTAATGGTCAGCCCCGCAGGGATATTGCTTCCCACCAGCGAGTGGTAGCGCGCGACCGGGAGCGGATTCGGCAGCCCGGCAAACATCGCCTGGCCGTCATGTTCAATGCTGGAGGCTTTGCCGTGCAGGATTTCGCCCGCCTGGCCGACGTAGCCGCCGTAGGCTTCCACGATCGCCTGGTGACCCAGGCAGATACCGATAATCGGCAGCTTGCCGCGCATGCGGGTCAGCAGCTCCGGCATACAGCCCGCTTCGCTCGGCGCGCCCGGGCCCGGGGAGAGCATCAGCACCGGGTTTTGCATGGTCTGCCAGACGGTCAATCAGGGTCTGAGCCGGAACGTGGTTGCGGTAGATAACGACGTTGTGGCCATTTGCACGCAGCTGATCTGCCAGGTTATAGGTAAAGGAGTCGATATTATCGAGCAGCAGAATGTCAGCCATCAGAAAATCTCCTGTGCGTGGTGTGCGGTAGCAATGGCGCGAAGGACCGCACGGGCTTTACTGCGCGTTTCGTCAGCTTCAGACTGCGGAACAGAATCAAGAACAATCCCGGCACCCGCCTGGACGGTGGCAATACCGTCTTCAACATAGGCGGAGCGGATCACGATGCAGGTATCGAGGTCACCATGGGCGGTGAAGTAACCCACCGCGCCACCGTAGCTGCCGCGACGACGCCCTTCGGCGGCGGCAATCAGCTGCATAGCGCGCACTTTCGGCGCACCGCTCAGGGTGCCCATGTTCATGCAGGCGCGGTAGGCGTGCAGAACGTCAAGGTCGTGGCGCAACTCACCAACCACGCGTGAGACCAGGTGCATCACGAACGAATAGCGGTCAACTTTGGTCAGATCCGCCACGTAGCGGCTGCCAGGGGTACAAATGCGTGCCAGATCGTTACGCGCCAGGTCAACCAGCATCAGGTGTTCGGAGAGCTCTTTATGGTCGGTACGCATTTCCAGTTCGATGCGGCTGTCCAGATCGCGATCCAGCGAGCCATCGGCACGACGGCCGCGCGGACGGGTTCCGGCAATCGGGTAGATCTCAATCTGGCGGCTGCTGGCGTCATATTTCAGCGAGCTTTCCGGCGAGGCGCCGAACAGCGTGAAATCGTTGTCCTGCATAAAGAACATGTACGGGCTGGGGTTGCTCTTTTTCAGCACGTCGTAAGCCGCCAGCGGCGACGGGCAGGGCAGCGAGAAACGGCGGGACGGCACCACCTGGAAAATTTCCCCGGCGCGAATCGCCTTTTGCATCTGGCGAACCACGGCACCGTACTTCATCGTCTGTCTGGTTAACCTCAGCAGGTCATCTTCTCGACGCGCTGCACCGGCAGCGCAGGCGGCGCTGCGTCATTTGCTGCTGCAGCTGGGCAATGCGGTGCTCCAGACGATTTTTCTCAGCGCCAGAAGGCGTGAACAGGCTGGCCTGAATACGGGTGTATTGTTTCTGGTGGTCGATCACCAGTAAGGTTTCGGCCAGATAGAAACAGTAGTCCGGGCAGCGGTTGCCCTGCTCGGTTTCCGGCAAATCTTCAAAACCGGCGACCAGGTCGTAGGCAAACAGCCCGCCGAAGAACATGGCTTCACGCTCATCTTCCGGCACGGTCACCAGATTTTGCAGCAGGCGGAAGGCATCAAATACGGACAGCGAGCAGAGGCGCGCGTCTTCGTCCAGCAGCTGGCTCACCGGCGGGAAATGCAGAATTCGCAGGTCCGGGTGACGTTCATTGTCGATGCCCGCAGGCAGAGCCTCATCCAGCAGC
Source organism: Enterobacterales bacterium (assembly GCA_039593635.1). Classification (GTDB taxonomy): domain Bacteria; phylum Pseudomonadota; class Gammaproteobacteria; order Enterobacterales; family Enterobacteriaceae; genus Enterobacter. The sequence goes on along the minus strand of JBCNOW010000027.1, from coordinate 495,476 downwards.
GGCAGCAGCGATGCGCCATTGTCAGAGAGCGCCTTAATGGTGACAGTGTCACCTAGCGCGGTAATGCGCAGCGCGCTGTCGACCAGCAGCAGGCTTTTCAGATCGTCCTTGCTGTCGATATCCGCAGATTCCAGCAGCAGCGTGGCCGGACGCGCGCCGCACACCTGATGAAACAGCGCGGTCGGGTTGTGGCGATAGGCCGCCTCGCAGGTCAGCAACAGTTCAAGATGTGGTTTGGCTGTTTGCATGTTGTTGTTCTCATTTATTCTGTTCAAAAAAAAGCCCGCTGGGTAGCGGGCGGGTATCTGTTTGCATTTCGCAGACGCGTGACACTGCCCGTGAAGATCAGGAAGTGCGCCACCAACCGTGCAGAGTGAAATGTGCCGTCATTTTCAGATACCTTTCTCGTGTGAACTTGCGTACTAGTTAACTAGTTCGATGGCGTGTTGTCAACCCTTGATTTCAGAATTTCGTGGCAAAGTCGGTATCATGGCGGTTTCGGATGTCTCCAACCTGATATGGGAAGTGCTTTGAGCGATACCACCTACGCGATTATTTATGATTTACACAGCCATACCCAGGCTTCTGATGGCCTGCTGACGCCCGAAGCCCTGGTTCATCGCGCGGTTGAAATGCGTGTCGGCACGCTGGCGATAACCGATCACGACACCGCGGCGGGCGTTGCCGAAGCGCGGCGGCGAGATTGCCCGCAGCTTCGCTGCCGCTGAATCGGGTACTGGCCGGTGTCGAAATTTCGACGCTCTGGGAAAACCATGAGATTCATATCGTTGGCCTGAACATTGATATAGAACATCCGGCACTTACTGCTTTTTTGCAAGAACAAAAAACGCGCCGCAACCAGCGCGCAGAGATGATCGGCGAGCGCCTGGAAAAGGCGCATATTCCGGGCGCGCTGGAAGGTGCGCAAAAGCTGGCGAACGGCGGGGCGGTCACCCGCGGACATTTTGCCCGTTTTCTGGTGGAGGTGGGTAAAGCCGACGACCATGGCGGATGTCTTTAAAAACTATCTGGCGCGCGGGAAAACCGGATACGTTCCGCCACAGTGGTGTACAATAAAACAAGCTATTGATGTGATTCATCATTCTGGCGGTAAGGCCGTGCTGGCCCATCCGGGGCGGTATAATCTTTCTGCTAAATGGCTGAAAAGACTGCTGGCGCATTTTGCCGAATGCGGTGGCGAGGCGATGGAAGTCGCCCAGTGTCAGCAGGCGCCCAACGAGCGCGCGCAGCTCGCGACTTACGCCCGCCAGTTTGGCCTGCTTGGGTCACAGGGCTCTGATTTCCATCAGCCCTGCGCGTGGATCGAACTCGGGCGCAAGCTCTGGCTACCCGCTGGCGTTGAGCCGGTCTGGCAGCTCTGGGAGCAGCCGCAGCAAATTGAAGAGAGGGAAGTATGAGTCAGTTTTTCTATATCCATCCGGATAACCCGCAGCCACGTCTGATTAACCAGGCCGTGGAGATCGTCCGCAAAGGCGGCGTGATTGTCTACCCGACCGATTCCGGCTACGCGCTGGGCTGCAAAATTGAAGATAAAGGGGCGATGGAACGCATTTGCCGTATTCGCCAGCTGCCGGACGGGCATAACTTTACCCTGATGTGCCGCGATCTCTCTGAGCTGTCCACCTATGCTTATGTGGATAACGTGGCGTTTCGCCTGATCAAGAACAACACGCCGGGCAACTACACCTTCATCCTGAAAGGGACGAAAGAGGTGCCGCGCCGCCTGCTGCAGGAAAAGCGTAAGACGATCGGCATGCGCGTGCCGTCGAACCCGATTGCGCAGGCGCTGCTGGAAACCCTCGGCGAGCCGATGCTCTCGACCTCGCTGATGCTGCCGGGCAGCGAGTTTACCGAGTCCGATCCGGAAGAGATCAAAGATCGCCTGGAGAAAGGTGGTGGAGCTGATTATTCACGGCGGTTATCTCGGCCAGCAGCCGACCACCGTGGTCGATCTCACCAGCGATGCGCCCGTCATCGTGCGTGAAGGGGCAGGCGATACCCGCCCGTTCCTGTGATTACGCCGGGCCAGGCGCTGTTTGTGGCGTCTGGCCGATATTGGCTTCCAGCCAGCGTTTGAAATCGCCGTACGGAATGTACAGCGAGACATCTTTTAAGATGACTTTTTTGCTGCGTACGTTAGCAATTTCATGGCTGTAACCCACAATCACTCCGCTGATTGTCTGGTCGGCATTATAGACAGCGCCGCCTGACATCCCCTGAACGACACCGGCATCGGAAGCCATTGCCATACAGGGTTTTTTATTCCAGCGATTATTAATGGCGGTGCGCGCCAGATTAACGCCGCTCGACTCCACCGGCATCGCGGAAATAAAACTATAGCCATACATTTTAATTGGCTCGCCCACCGCGCTGCTGCGGAATTTCGCCAGCGTATCCGGACTGTTTTTATGATAAATAATTGCGACGTCGCAATAGGGGTGATAAGCCTTCACGCGCTGCACGGCGGTTTTGGCCACGTGCGCGGCAGTCAGACTGTATTCCGGCGTTAACGGAATGGTTGTACCGAGGATGCCCAAACCCAGTACCGTCGGGATGCCGGTCACGCTCATATCCACGTGCTGCAGCGCCGTACGACTGTACTCAGTATGGCCCACGGAACAGCCGCTCAGTGCCAGCGCTGCAAGCGCCGGCCAAAGCAGGGAGGTTCTCATGATGGCGGTCTTCATTTAATGTCCGTCAGCAAAATCCCTGGTGAAGACTTTCGACAGACAAATTAAATTCAATCCGTGAAACGATTAGCGCGCCATTTCCCGAGCGCGCCGGATTATATTATCAGGCCAGCTGTACCATTATTTGTTAATGGCTTGTTGTTTGAAAGCTTATAAAAAGTAATTAAAATAATTTCTGATACTGCTTAGCCGAATTCAGGATTAAATTTTACACAGTTTTCGCGGCAGAACAATTCATCATATTTAATCTTTATCAAATAAAAGCGAAAATACAGACTTAATCCAACCTGCAGCGCCAATCCGCTGTATGGCTGGGGTTGCTGGCTGTAATAAACTTTGCTAACGCCATTATTCAGTTCTTTGTGCTGATTTTAGTGTTTTGAACCGATTTTCTGTTTGCGCAACTGCGGCATGGCCGGGAACGCTGCGGGTAACAGACTGGTGAGTCTCTTTAATCTATTGCGGCACTAATCGGCGCAACATTAAATAAATTAACGGTCTCAGGCAAAACAACGTAATTTCAGCGGGTTGCGCCTGCTATCCTGACGCTCGTTACGCAAATCAATCAGAAATCTGAATCAATGACCGTGCTGCCTGCTTCAGCCTCCGGATCTCCGGCGCTTTATTATCGGCAGAAAAGGAAAAGGTGTTAACGAAACTGTAGCTGGTGTAAAATCTCCGGCCGTCCGCGCTGGCACCTGGCGCGAAGCGGTCACAGATTCTGATACGGGACCTGGTAACGCCGGTATCTTACCTCTTCATTACCACGACGCCTGTGAAGGCGACACCTGAGGAAGCTCAATGAGCGAGAAGTTACAGAAAGTGCTGGCGCGCGCCGGCCACGGTTCACGCCGTGAAATCGAAGCCATTATTGAAGCGGGCCGCGTGAGTGTGGACGGTAAAATCGCCACGCTGGGTGACCGCGTTGAAATCGTACCGGGGCTGAAGATCCGTATCGACGGCCATCTTATCTCCGTGAAAGAGTCCGCTGAACAAGATCTGTCGCGTGCTGGCGTACTACAAACCGGAAGGCGAGCTGTGTACCCGCAACGATCCGGAAGGGCGCCCGACGGTGTTTGACCGTCTGCCAAAACTGCGCGGCGCACGCTGGATTGCCGTTGGTCGTCTGGACGTGAACACCTGCGGTCTGCTGCTGTTCACCACCGATGGTGAGCTGGCAAACCGTCTGATGCACCCAAGCCGCGAAGTGGAACGTGAATACGCCGTGCGCGTGTTTGGCCAGGTTGATGAGAATAAACTGCGCGATCTGTCGCGCGGCGTGCAGCTGGAAGACGGCCCGGCGGCGTTCAAAACCATCAAATTTACCGGTGGTGAAGGCATTAACCAGTGGTACAACGTCACCCTGACCGAAGGGCGTAACCGCGAGGTGCGTCGTCTGTGGGAAGCGGTTGGCGTGCAGGTTAGCCGCCTGATCCGCGTTCGCTACGGCGACATTCTGCTGCCAAAAGGCCTGCCGCGCGGGGGCTAGACCGAGCTGGATCTGACCCAGACTAACTATCTGCGCGAGCTGGTTGGCCTGCCGGAAGAAACCACCTCTAAAGTGGCGGTGGAGAAAGATCGTCGTCGCATGAAGGCGAACCAGATCCGCCGTGCGGTGAAACGTCACAGCCAGGTGAACGCAATAACCGCCCGCGTCGCAGCCGTAATAACAACGGTTCCTGATAAAAAAGCTCCCTGACGCCGCGCCTGCGGCGTCAGTTTTACCAGTCGATTCCCTGCTGTGCGCTTTGAATGCCTGCATCAAACGCATGTTTGACCGGACGCAGTTCGCTGACGGTATCTGCCAGCTCCAGAATATCCCGATGACACCCGCGCCCCGTGACGATCACCGTCTGATGCGGCGGGACGGTTCTTCAGTGCATCCAGCACGTCCTCCAGCGGCAGATAGTCGTAGGCGACCATATAGGTGATCTCATCCAGCAGCACCATATTTAGCGCCGGGTCAGCCAGCATTCTTTTGGCGTGCTCCCAGACGGCAAGGCAGGCGGCGGTATCGGTTTCCCGGTTCTGCGTATCCCACGTAAACCCGGTCGCCATCACCTGAAACTCCACGCCGTGCGGCTCCAGCAAATTACGCTCACCGTTGGGCCATTCGCCTTTAATAAACTGGATGACCCCCACCTTTTGCCCGTGGCCGACGGCGCGCGTGGCGGTGCCAAACGCGGCGGTGGTTTTGCCTTTGCCGTTGCCGGTAAACACGATGACGATCCCGCGCTCGTCCTGCGCGGCGGCGACGCGGGCATCAACCTGTTCTTTCAGGCGCTGCTGGCGCTGCTGATGACGTTCTTCACTCATTGCGAAATCCCGGTTTGCGGCCCGGCTGTGCATCAAAGGTCATCCCGGTTTTGCGGCGGCTGTCATCGCCCATCAGCCAGAGATAGAGCGGCATAATGTCTGCCGGGGTTTTCAGCTTTGGCTGATCTTCCTGTCGGGAAGGCGCTGGCGCGCATTTTGGTGCGCGTACCGCCCGGGTTAATGCAGTTCACCCGCAGATGGCGGTTCTGATACTCCTCCGCCAGCACCTGCATCATGCCTTCGGTGGCGAATTTTGACACGGCATAAGCGCCCCAGTTTGCGCGCCCCTCGCGGCCCACGCTGGAGGAGGTGAACACCAGAGAACCGGACTCGGATTTGAGTAATAAAGGAAGCAGGGCCTGCGTGAGGAAAAAGGTGCCGTTGACGTTGACCTGCATGACCTGCTGCCAGATCTCCGGATCCTGTTCATCCATCGGGCACGAACTTCGCCTAGCAAACCGGCGTTATGCAGCACGCCATCCAGCCGTGGGACCAGCGCGGCAACCTGTTGTGCCAGCTGCTGGCAGCTTTCTGGTGTGGCGTGCGCCAGATCCAGCAGCAGCGTAGCGGCGGGCTGTTTATTGAGCTGATTAATCGCCTCAGCGACCCCTTTGCCTGTAGCGTTTTGCGCATTGCGGCCAATCAGAATCACGCTCGCGCCATAGCGCAGCATAGGTCAGGGCGGCTTCGCGACCAATGCCGTCGCTGGCGCCGGTGACAAGAATGATGCGGTTCTGCAGCAGGTTGCTTTTCGGTTGATAATGCACAGCGATGTCCTTTGCAGGCCCCTTCAGAGCCGCTGACTTTCTTGGCTTTATGCCTGAATTAGGCGCAAGGAATTCAATCAGTCTACAGGACGCATTACTGTAAAATTAACAATTTAAAAATTTTTAAACAGCAACGCCTGCCGGGGATTTCAGGCGACGAATGGCAGAGGTCAAAGCCGGGTAAGACTCAGGGCGGGCTGTTGTACACTGCCGTGAAAGATTCGTGGTTAAATCAAGGTGGAACGCGTGGAATTACTTTCTCAATATGGGTTGTTTTTGGCCAAAATCGCGACGGTGGTGATTGCCATTGCGGTGGTTGCCGTTCTGATTGTCAACCTGACGCAGCGCAAGCGTCAGCGTGGGGAGTTACGCATTACCCGCCTGAGCGAAGCAGTATAAAGAGATGCAGGAGGAGCTGCCGCTGGCGATGATTGAAGCCGTCAGCGCAAAAAGTGTGGCTGAAGCAGCCAGAAGAAAAAGCATAAACAGGAAGCCAAAGCCGCAAAAGCGCAACGCCAAAGCCGGTGTGACTGAAGCGGCGAAGCCGACGCGTCTATGTGCTCGATTTCAAAGGCAGTATGGATGCCCGTGAAGTCAGCTCGCTGCGCGAAGAGATCACCGCCGTGCTGGCCGTGGCAAAGCCGCAGGATCAGGTGGTGCTGCGGCTTGAAAGCCCCGGCGGGGTGGTGCACGGTTACGGGCTGGCCGCCTCGCAGCTACAGCGCCTGCGTGAAGCAGAGATCCCGCTGACCGTGGCGGTGGATAAAGTCGCGGCGAGCGGTGGCTATATGATGGCCTGCGTGGCGGACAAAATTGTTGCGGCGCCGTTCTCCATCATTGGTTCCATCGGCGTGGTGGCGCAGATCCCTAACTTTAACCGCTTCCTGAAAAATAAAGAGATTGATATCGAGCTTCACACGGCGGGTCAGTACAAACGTACCCTGACGCTGCTGGGTGAAAACACGGAAGAAGGGCGTCAGAAATTCCGTGAAGATCTGAATGAAACCCATCATCTGTTTAAAGACTTTGTGCATCGGATGCGCCCGGCGCTGGATATTGAACAGGTGGCGACCGGTGAGCACTGGTACGGCATTCAGGCGCAGGAAAAAGGGCTGGTGGATGAAGTGGGTACCAGCGATGACCTGCTGCTCAACCTGATGGAAGGCCGTGAACTGGTAGGCGTGCGCTTTACCCAGCGCAAACGACTGATGGACCGCTTTACCAACAGTGCGGCGGAAAGCGCGGACCGCCTGCTGCTTCCTCGAATCTGGCTACAGCGCGGACAAAAACCGCTGCTGTAAACAAAAACGCGAGGCATCTGCCCCTCGCGTTTTGCATTAATCGACCAGGTGATATTTCTCTGAAAGCGTGATGCGCCAGGTATTTAAACATATTAAACACGGCGGTGCTTTTCGGGGTCGGTAACCCTTGCTCGTCAAGGAAGTATTCGCCGCTGAAAACCAGCACGCCATTACGCTGCTCAACGCCGGTGGCTTCAATGCCGGCGAGCGTATCTTCATCGTGCTCCCGAATGAGCTGATTAGCGATTTCCAGTAGCGTCTGGTGTCAATAGGTGGGTTCCGTATTCTGCTGACATAATCCACCTCCTTTATGACAGTGACAATAGTCTACGCCCGGGGCGCTTTGGGGGCAAATTTTCCCTGTAAGTGCGTTCAGGCAAAGTCAGCGTTCAGAGGTCAGGAAACTGGCGAGAATTTATTCTTTTGCATGCTAATAAAGTTGCGTAACGAATTTTATCAGGTAGAGTGTGCGCGATTCAGCTTTCAGGGAGATCACACCAGGATGTGTGATACCGTCAGACGGAAAACTCGCTCTTAATCATCAAGTTGCAAATGCCGATGCAATCTGACCAGAGATTGTCCCCGTTCTGGCGTTGACAAAGCAAAAAGGGTTGATATCCCCTGACGCAGTCGCAATATCATTGGCTCGTCGTCAGCGGAAGGGAAATCAACGTGCGGCGTATTCCTGGAAGAATTAAATTAGGTAAAGGTGAATATGGGTAAAGCTCTCGTCATCGTTGAGTCCCCGGCAAAAGCCAAAACGATCAATAAGTATCTGGGTAATGACTACGTGGTTAAGTCCAGCGTTGGTCACATCCGCGATTTGCCGACCAGTGGCTCAGCCAGCAAAAAGAGCGCAGACTCTACCTCCACCAAAGGGGCTAAAAAGCCTAAAAAGGATGAACGTAGCGCGCTTGTCAACCGCATGGGTGTTAACCCATGGCACAACTGGGATGCACACTATGAAGTGCTGCCCGGCAAAGAAAAAGTCGTTAACGAGCTGAAGCAGCTGGCTGAAAAAGCCGACCACATCTATCTCGCAACCGACCTTGACCGCGAAGGGGAAGCCATTGCCTGGCACCTGCGGGAAGTGATCGGCGGCGATGACAAACGCTACAGCCGCGTGGTGTTTAACGAAATCACCAAGAATGCGATTCGTCAGGCCTTTGAGAAGCCGGGCGAGCTGAATATCGACCGTGTGAACGCCCAGCAGGCGCGCCGCTTTATGGACCGCGTTGTGGGCTACATGGTTTCTCCGCTGCTGTGGAAGAAAGATTGCCCGCGGCCTGTCCGCCGGCCGCGTGCAGTCGGTTGCCGTGCGTCTGGTGGTGGAGCGCGAACGCGAAATTAAAGCCTTCGTCCCGGAAGAGTTCTGGGAAGTTGATGCCGATCTGTCAACGCCGAAAGGCGCAACGTGCGCTGCCCGCTGCAGGGTGACGCATCAGGGCGACAAAGCGTTCCGCCCGGAAAACCGCGACCAGACCGAAGCCGCCGTGGCCCTGCTGGAAAAGGCGCGTTACGCGGTTCTGGAGCGCGAAGACAAGCCGACCAGCAGCAAGCCCTCGGCGCCGTTTATCACCTCCACCCTGCAGCAGGCGGCGAGCACCCGCCTGGGCTTCGGCGTGAAGAAAGACCATGATGATGGCCCAGCGTCTGTACGAAGCCGGTTACATCACCTACATGCGTACCGACTCGACCAACCTGAGTCAGGACGCGGTGAACATGGTGCGCGGCTATATCGAGAAAAAACTTCGGCAAGAAATACCTGCCGGAAAGCGCCCAACACCTACGCCAGCAAAGAGAATTCCCAGGAAGCGCACGAAGCGATTCGTCCTTCCGATGTCACCGTTGCCGCCGAGTCGCTGAAGGATATGGAAGCGGACGCGCAGAAGCTGTATCAGCTGATCTGGCGTCAGTTCGTGGCCTGCCAGATGACGCCGGCGCAGTACGACTCCACCACGCTGACCGTCGGCGCGGGCGATTTCCGCCTGAAAGCGCGCGGCCGTATCCTGCGTTTCGACGGCTGGACGAAAGTGATGCCCGCGCTGCGTAAAGGTGATGAAGACCGAACGCTGCCTGCGGTGAACAAAGGCGACGCGCTGGATCTGAAATCCCTGCTGCCGGGCCAGCACTTCACCAAGCCGCCGGCGCGCTTCAGCGAAGCGTCGCTGGTTAAAGAGCTGGAAAAACGCGGCATTGGCCGTCCGTCCACCTACGCGTCGATCATCTCGACCATTCAGGACCGCGGTTACGTGCGCGTGGAAAACCGCCGTTTCTATGCGGAAAAAATGGGTGAGATCGTCACCGATCGTCTGGAAGCGAACTTCCGCGAGCTGATGAACTACGACTTCACCGCGCAGATGGAAGACAGCCTCGACCAGGTGGCCAGCCACAAGGCGGAGTGGAAAAAGGTTCTCGACAGCTTCTTCAGCGATTTTACCAACCAGCTTGAGAAAGCGGAGAAAGATCCTGAAGAGGGCGGCATGCTGCCGAACCAGATGGTGCTGACCAGCATCGACTGCCCGACCTGCGGCCGTAAAATGGGGATCCGTACCGCCACCACCGGCGTGTTCCTGGGCTGTTCCGGCTATGCGCTGCCGCCGAAAGAGCGCTGCAAAACCACCATTAACCTGGTGCCGGAGAACGAAGTGCTCAACGTGCTGGAAGGTGATGATGCGGAAACCAACGCCCTGCGCGCCAAACGCCGCTGCCAGAAATGCGGCACGGCGATGGACAGCTACCTGATCGATCCTAAACGCAAACTGCACGTTTGCGGTAATAACCCGACCTGTGACGGGTATGAGATCGAAGAGGGCGAGTTCCGCATTAAAGGCTATGACGGCCCGATCGTTGAGTGCGAGAAGTGTGGCTCTGAAATGCACCTGAAAATGGGGCGTTTCGGTAAGTACATGGCCTGTACCAACGACGAGTGTAAAAACACGCGTAAAATTCTGCGTAACGGTGAAGTGGCGCCGCCGAAGGAAGATCCGGTTCCGCTGCCAGAGCTGCCGTGCGAGAAATCCGACGCGTACTTCGTGCTGCGTGATGGTGCTGCCGGCGTGTTCCTGGCCGCCAACACCTTCCCGAAATCGCGTGAAACCCGTGCGCCGCTGGTGGAAGAGCTGTACCGCTTTCCGCGATCGTCTGCCTGAGAAACTGCGTTATCTGGCCGATGCGCCACAGCAGGATCCGGAAGGCAATAAAACGGTGGTGCGTTTTAGCCGTAAAACGAAACAGCAGTACGTTGCGGCAGAGAAAGAGGGCAAAGCGACCGGATGGTCCGCCTTCTATGTCGATGGTAAATGGGTTGAAGGCAAGAAATAATCTTTCCCTCTGTTAAAAGGGCCAGCCTTCGCGGGCCTTTTTTCCATTACCTTATTATTATTTTTTGTTCCGTACTATACAGTCGGGCTATAAATGATATAGTGGTTATAGCTTATTGCATTTTGCTGACTCGCTTTCCCTCATTATTAAACGCCATCAAGCGGATACACGTCTTAAGCGATTGACCGCGTGCGCTAAATCGGATGGTCTGGCATGAAATTACAGCAGCTTCGTTATATCGTTGAGGTGGTGAATCACAACCTTAATGTCTCTTCTACCGCCGAGGGGCTCTATACCTCGCAACCGGGCATCAGCAAGCAGGTCCGCATGCTGGAAGATGAGTTAGGTATTCAGATTTTTGCCCGCAGCGGTAAGCATCTTACCCAGGTGACGCCCGCGGGGCAGGAAATTATCCGCATTGCGCGGGAAGTCCTCTCCAAAGTCGATGCGATTAAATCGGTGGCGGGGGAACATACCTGGCCGGATAAAGGCTCGCTGTATATTGCCACGACGCACACCCAGGCGCGCTATGCGCTGCCGGGCGTGATCAAAGGCTTTATCGAGCGCTATCCGCGCGTCTCCCTGCATATGCATCAGGGCTCGCCCACGCAAATTGCTGAGGCGGTGTCGAAGGGCAATGCGGATTTTGCCATCGCCACGGAAGCGCTTCACCTGTATGACGATCTGGTGATGCTGCCGTGCTATCACTGGAACCGCTCCATTGTGGTGACGCCCGATCACCCGCTGGCGGGCAAAGGGTCGGTGACGATTGAAGAGCTGGCGCAGTATCCTCTAGTGACCTACACCTTTGGCTTCACCGGGCGTTCTGAGCTTGATACCGCCTTTAACCGGGCCGGGTTAACGCCGCGTATTGTCTTTACCGCAACCGATGCCGACGTTATTAAGACCTATGTACGGCTTGGCCTGGGGTTGGGGTGATCGCCAGCATGGCGGTCGATCCGGTGTCAGACCCCGACCTGGTGCGTCTTGATGCGCATGATATTTTCAGCCATAGCACCACCAAAATTGGCTTCCGCCGCAGCACCTTCCTGCGCAGCTATATGTATGATTTTATTCAGCGCTTTGCCCCGCATTTAACGCGTGACGTGGTCGACACCGCCGTGGCATTACGCTCAAATGAAGATATCGAAGAGATGTTCCGCGATATCAAGCTTCCTTTCAGGTAATCACCTAACTCATTATTTTTGCGGGAAGTCCAGCGACTTCCCGCACACTTCCCGCCGCTTAGCACCAGCAGAACCTCAAAAAATTCCATTATTTTTTTGTAAATGAAACATGCGTCACATGTTTTTTCATTGTTATTTATTAAATGCGAATCAGTACACAATTTTTACTTTGCCGCTTTGCGGACTGCCAGGAATATTCCCATACTCCAGTTAAGAGCTGATGAGAAAGGGCTTTTTAACTGGCTCGTTAAATTAAACTCAAATTTAGAGTGGATCTAATTTTGGTTTAAGCCAAATTTACAATGTAACTATTAAATTAATAGTTTGCAGCGTGCTTAAATTTATCTCATCAATTTTGGCGGTTTTGATAAATAGCGTTAATCGTTGTGCTCAATAAAAATAACTGGATTTTTGGACTTAACAAGTTTAGGATTCGTCCTAAATCTTCATCGTTGTTATCAATCGTTTTATTGAGAGTGATTATCAAAAACTATGACTACGAGATTAACTGTACAACCGGACTTCCGGGCTAAAAGCACCAAGGTAGAGCGTTCAGGTAACATCCGTCGCAAAGCCTGGTTGACTGTCTTCGCTGCTTCAGCACTGTTCTGGGTAGTGGTGGCGTTAATGATTTGGCGTATGTGGGGTTAAGCCATGTGGGCAAATACACTCAGTCGTAAATATCCGGTCGCTGCATGTCAGCCTAAAGCACCGGTGTGCAAAGCCAAAGAAGCGCCTGCTGAACCGCAAGTGGCAATCCCGGCTTCCTGGGAACTGAGTGAGCAGCAGCGCAGCTTTATTGAATCATTCATGGATCCGAAGTCTAAATAACGCAGTCTGCGTCCAATTCTTATTAAGACATACTGTCGCGCATTTTACCGGACTCTCCGGTGGGCACGTTAAAAGCCCGTCCTTTAACACTCAGCATCTAAAAAAACGGTGTCATCAGTACAACGCTGAAGACGATGGCTTTTTGTTGCCCGCGATCCGGGAGGAGTGACAGATGAATACCACAACTTTTTCATGGCTCAGCGTTTATGCCTTCTCAATGGCCTTTTGGGCTGCGGCCGTCTGGGCCGTCCTGTAATTCGCTAATCCTGCCAGTTAACGCTTTCTGAATGCCCTGACACTAGTCAGGGCATTTTTCGTTGCGGTTTTGTGTGTCAATTCGTGTTGTTATCAAAACGTTAACGAAAATGTGGTCTATCTTTAAGCTAAACCTTGCACTCTCTGAGGTTTAGCAGAAGAGCCCATAAAAGGAGGAGTTATGTCGTTAACGTTACGTGAGCAGAGTCAGGATGCGCTGGAAGTAGGGGCAAAAAAATATCATTACTACAGCTTGCCGAAAGCCGCTCAGCAGGTCGGTGACATCGATCGCGTTTACCCAAGTCCCTCAAAGTTCTGCTGGAAAACCTGCTGCGCTGGCAGGATGGAGATTCCGTCACGGCAGAAGATATTCAGGCGCTGGCGGGGTGGCAGCAAACTGCCCATGCCGACCGAGAAATTGCCTATCGCCCGGCGCGCGTCCTGATGCAGGACTTCACCGGCGTGCCCGCCGTGGTTGACCTGGCCGCCATGCGCGAGGCCATGGCCAAGGCCGGCGGCGATCCGCAGAAGATCAACCCGCTGTCGCCGGTCGACCTGGTCATCGACCACTCGGTGATGGTCGACAAGTTCGCCAGCGAATCGGCCTTCGAACAGAACGTCGACATGGAGATGGAGCGCAACCACGAACGCTACGCCTTCCTGCGCTGGGGCCAGAACGCCTTCGACAACTTCAGCGTGGTACCGCCGGGCACCGGCATCTGCCACCAGGTCAACCTGGAATACCTCGGCAAAGCCGCACGGTCTGGCATGAAGGACGCAGGACGGCAAGACCTACGGCTTATCCGGACACGCTGGTCGGCACCGATTCCCACACCACCATGATCAACGGCCTCGGCGTGCTCGGCTGGGGCGTCGGCGGCATCGAGGCGGAAGCCGCCATGCTCGGCCAGCCGGTATCGATGCTGATCCCCGAGGTGGTGGGCTTCAAGCTCACCGGCAAGCTGCGTGAAGGCATCACCGCCACCGACCTGGTGCTGACCGTCACGCAGATGCTGCGCAAGCAGGGGGTGGTGGGCAAATTCGTCGAATTCTACGGCGACGGCCTGGCCGACCTGCCGCTGGCGGACCGCGCCACCATCGCCAACATGGCGCCGGAATACGGCGCCACCTGCGGCTTCTTCCCGGTGGACGAGATCACCCTCGGCTACCTGCGCCTGTCCGGCCGTCCGGAAAGCACGGTCAAGCTGGTCGAGGCCTACAGCAAGGAACAGGGCCTGTGGCGCAAAAAGGGCCACGAGCCGGTCTTCACCGACACCCTGCAACTGGACATGGGCGAAGTCGAGGCCAGCCTCGCCGGACCGAAGCGCCCGCAGGACCGCGTGGCCCTCGGCAGAACGTCGCCAGCGGCCTTTGACGCCAGTAACGAGCTGGAAGTGAATCACGCGCAGAAGCCGCACAAAACGGTCAGCTATCTGGACAGTGAAACCGGCACGACCAGCCAGACCCACCGCCTGAAGAACGGCGCGGTGGTGATCGCCGCCATCACCTCCTGCACCAACACCTCCAACCCCAGCGTGATGATGGCCGCCGGCCTGCTGGCGAAGAAGGCGGTGGAGAAAGGCCTGCAACGCAAGCCCTGGGTGAAGAGCTCGCTGGCGCCGGGCTCGAAAGTGGTCACCGACTACTTCAAGGCCGCCGGCCTGACCCGCTACCTGGACGAGCTGGGCTTCGACCTGGTGGGCTACGGCTGCACCACCTGCATCGGCAACTCCGGCCCGCTGCCGGAGCCGATCGAGAAAGCCATCCAGCAGGCCGACCTGACCGTCGCCGCCGTGCTTTCCGGCAACCGCAACTTCGAAGGGCGCATCCACCCGCTGGTGAAAACCAACTGGCTGGCCTCGCCGCCGCTGGTGGTGGCCTACGCGCTGGCCGGCAACGTGAAGATCAACCTGCAGACCGATCCGATCGGTCAGGATCAGCAGGGCAATGAGCCTCGTCTACCTGAAGGACATCTGGCCGAGCCAGAAGGAAATCGCCGAGGCGATCCAGAAGGTCTCCACCGAGATGTTCCACAAAGAGTATGCCGAGGTCTTCGAAGGTACGCCGGAGAAATGGCAGGCGATCCAGGTGCCGCAGCCGGACACCTACGACTGGCAGGACGACTCCACCTATATCCGGCTGTCCCCGTTCTTTGATGAGATGCGAAAAAACGCCGCAGCCGGTGCAGGACATCAGTGGCGCGCGCATCCTGGCGATGCTGGGCGACTCGGTGACCACCGACCACATCTCCCCTGCCGGCAGCATCAAAGCCGACAGCCCGGCCGGCCGTTATCTGCAAAGCGCACGGCGTGGAGCGCAACGATTTCAACTCCTACGGCTCGCGCCGCGGCAACCATGAAGTGATGATGCGCGGCACCTTCGCCAACATCCGCATTCGCAACGAAATGGTGCCGCGGCGTGGAGGAGGCGGCAATGACCCGGCACTTTCCGAGCGGCGAGGAACGAAGCTGGCGATCTACGATGCGGCCATGCAATATCAGGAGGAGGGCACGCCGCTGGCGGTGATCGCCGGGAAAGAGTACGGCTCCGGCTCCAGCCGCGACTGGGCGGCGAAAGGTCCCAACGTCTGCTGGGCGTGCGCGTGGTGATCGCCGAATCGTTCGAGCGTATTCACCGCTCCAACCTGATCGGCATGGGGATCCTGCCGCTGGAGTTCCCGCAGGGCGTGACGCGCAAAACGCTGGGCCTGACCGGGGAAGAGCAGATTGACATTAGCGGCCTGCAAAACCTGCAGCCGGGTAGCAAAACGGTGCCGGTGACGTTAACGCGGGCAGACGGGAAAACCGAGGTGCTGGAATGCCGCTGTCGTATTGATACCGCAACCGAGCTGACCTACTACCAGAACGACGGCATTTTACATTATGTGATTCGTAAGATGCTGGATTGAAAAAAAAAGCCCGGCATTTGTGCCCGGCTTTATTCATTGACGCTGACAGCGTGTGTCACTGAAGCGCTTTGCAAGTGCGCGCACTGCCGCGTCACGATTTCGGCAGCAGATGGCCCATTTTGGCGGCTTTGGTATCGAGATAGTGCGCGTTTTTCGGGTTACGGCCGACAATCAGCGGCACGCGCTCAACGATGTTGATCCCCGCTTCGGTCAGGATTTCCACTTTTTTCGGGTTATTGGTCAGCAGGCGCACTTCATCCACGCCCAGCAGCTTGAACATATCGGCGCACAGGGTGAAATCACGTTCATCGGCGGCAAAACCCAGCTGGTGGTTGGCTTCCACCGTATCGTAGCCCTGGTCCTGCAGCGCGTAGGCGCGAATTTTATTCAGCAGACCAATGTTACGCCCTTCCTGACGGTGATAAAGCAGCACGCCGCGGCCTTCTTCGGCAATATGGGTCAGGGCCGCTTCCAGCTGGAAACCGCAATCACAGCGCAGGCTGAACAACGCATCGCCGGTCAGACACTCCGAATGGACGCGGGACAGTACCGGCGTCTGCCCTGAAATGTCGCCATAGACCAGCGCGACGTGATCCTGTCCGGTTGCCAGTTCTTCAAAACCCACCATCAGGAAATCGCCCCATGGGGTTGGCAGTTTGGCTTCTGCCACACGTTTAAGCTGCATGTGATTCTCCAGAATCAGAGGATGCGCTATCATCATGATAACGCACGGGCCTGTCTGGCCTTCTGTAACTGCCGATATTGTGCCACAACCTGAACCAGGGCCGCCTAATGCAGTCACAGTGCATATGAACGTTAAACGCACGATCCGACATATCCAGCCGCAACGGGTATGTTATTCTTTTTTCAACTAAAGTTATGCAATACGCCTGTGAGGCTTCGCGAAACAAAAAGGAGACGACATGTTTTAAATCGCGCAGACGTACCACGCTGGGCGCGTTTTTATTATTGCTGATGCCACTGGCCGTATGGGTTTCCGGCTGGAAGTGGCAGCCCGGGCAGAGCGGGCATCTGTTGCGCGTGCTGTTCTGGATCACCGAAACCGTCACCAGTCCGTGGGGCACGCTGACCAGCCTGATTCTGAGCGGCTGGTTTCTGTGGTGCCTGCGCTTTCGCCTGCGGCCGGCCATTCTGTTGTTGATTATCATGAACGGCGCGATTCTTGCTGGTCAGGGGAGGAAAACCTGGGTGAAAGATCAGGTGCAGGAGCCGCGTCCTTTTGTGGTCTGGCTGGAGCACAGCCACGGCGTCAACGAACAGCAGTTTTATCAACTGAAACGGCAGCAGCGCGGCGAAATGGTGTCCGCCTTGCTTGCCAATGATACAAAGCTGCCCGCCTGGTTAAAAAAGCACTGGCCAAAAGAGACGGGCTTTGCGTTTCCTTCCGGCCATACCATGTTTGCCGCCAGCTGGGCGCTGCTGGGTGATTGGGCTGCTATGGCCGCGCCGGCATGTTGTCACGGTGGTGGTGCTATTTTGCTGTCTGGGCGACGGGGGTCATGGGCAGCCGTTTGCTGCTGGGCATGCACTGGCCGCGCGATCTGGTGGTCGCGACGCTGATCTCCTGGCTGCTGGTGACGCTGGCAACCTGGCTGGCAGAACGGTTCTGCGGCCCGCTAACGCCGCCGCCGGAAGAGAAGGAAGAGATCGCCGAAAGGGAGCAAAGCGACGCCTGACGGATTGTAATTTCTCCCTTTGCCCCCATATGATTGATTGTACTTGCAGAAAGGGCACTAACTGCTGCGCGGATAAGCAGCAACGGCGGCACTTTTTTGGCATACTCTACTCGGATGAACCACATAACGGGAAGTAATGTGAAATATTTACTCATTTTCTTACTGGTATTGGCGATTTTTGTCATTTCAGTCACATTGGGTGCACAAAACGATCAGCAGGTAACGTTTAACTATCTGCTGGCGCAGGGCGAATACCGCGTTTCAAGCCTGCTGGCGGGCCTGTTTGCTGCCGGCTTTGCCATTGCTGGGCTGGCCGGTTTGTGGCCTGTTCTGGCTGCGCATTCGTGTTTCGCTGGCGCATGCACAGCGTAAACTGAAACGTATGCAGGCGCAAAATGAACAATCTGCGCCTGCGGCTCCGAAATAGCGGAAACCTCCACTGCAGTGCCGGTCGTGAAGGAATAATCGAATGCTGGAGTTGTTGTTTCTGCTTTTGCCTGTCGCCGCTGCCTATGGCTGGTATATGGGCCGCAGAAGTGCGCAACAAACAAAACAGGATGAGGCTAACCGACTCTCCCGCGACTACGTTGCGGGGGTGAACTTCCTCCTGAGCAATCAGCAGGACAAAGCGGTAGATCTGTTCCTCGATATGTTGAAAGAGGATACCGGGACCGTTGAAGCCCACCTGACCCTCGGTAACCTGTTCCGCTCGCGCGGCGAAGTTGACCGCGCCATCCGCATCCACCAGACCCTGATGGAAAGCGCCTCGCTGACCTACGATCAGCGTCTGCTGGCCGTACAACAGCTGGGCCGAGACTATATGGCGGCGGGGTTGTACGATCGCGCCGAAGACATGTTCACTCAGCTGGTGGATGAAACGGATTTCCGCATCGGCGCGCTGCAGCAGTTGCTGCAGATTTATCAGGCCACCAGCGACTGGCAGAAAGCCATTGATGCGGCCGAGCGTCTGGTGAAGCTGGGTAAAGATAAGCAAACAGCGCGTTGAAATTGCCCATTTCTACTGCGAGCTGGCCCTGCAGCAGATGGGCAACGACGACATGGATAAAGCCATGACGCTGTTGAAAAAAGGCGCCGCCGCCGACCGCAATAGCGCGCGCATCTCCATCATGATGGGGCGTGTCTTTATGGCGCAGGGCGACTACGCCAAAGCCGTTGAAAGCCTGCTGCGCGTTATTGACCAGGACAAAGAGCTGGTCAGCGAAACGCTGGAGATGCTGCAAACCTGCTATCAGCAGCTGGACAAGCAGGAAGAGTGGGTGGCAGTTCCTGCGTCGCTGCGTGGAAGAGAACACCGGGGCCACCGCTGAGCTGATGCTCTCAGACGTGGTTGAGCAACATGAGGGGAGCGACACGGCACAGGTTTATATTACCCGTCAGCTGCAGCGTCATCCCACCATGCGCGTGTTCCATAAGCTGATGGATTACCACCTGAACGATGCAGAAGAAGGGCGCGCCAAAGAGAGCCTGATGGTGCTGCGCGACATGGTTGGCGAACAGGTGCGCAGCAAACCGCGCTACCGCTGCCAGAAGTGTGGTTTTACCGCGTATACGCTCTACTGGCACTGTCCTTCATGCCGGGCCTGGTCTACCATCAAGCCTATTCGCGGCCTCGACGGGCAGTAATGGCCGCGTTCGGTGATTATTCATAACGCATCATTTTAGTTACAACATACTAATAGAGAAATTATCATCCACGCATCAGCACTGTGCATCACCTCGTCAATCAGCAAGGCAATCGCCGTCGCAACGTTGTCGTGGCAGGGTTGCACAGGTAGAATGCTGGCCGTTTATCCGTTCCGCGCCCTGCGGGCCCATAGACGAAAAGGGCTGGTCATGACGTCTGTTACTTCCTCCACTTCCCGCGTAATTACGGATTCTCCTGTTGTTGTTGCGCTCGATTATCATGATCGCAATAGCGCACTGGCGTTTGTCGACGGTATCGATCCCCGCGATTGCCGTCTGAAAGTGGGTAAAGAGATGTTCACGCTGTTTGGACCGCAAATCGTGCGCGATCTGCAGCAGCGCGGTTTCGATGTTTTCCTCGATCTCAAATTCCATGATATCCCGAACACCACGGCACACGCCGTTGCCGCCGCTGCGGAGCTGGGTGTATGGATGGTCAACGTGCATGCCAGCGGCGGGGCGAGAATGATGACAGCCGCGCGCGAAGCGCTCCTGCCGTTTGGCAACGATGCGCCATTGCTGATTGCGGTCACGGTGCTGACCAGCATGGACGAAAACGATCTTACAGGACTTGGCGTGACGTTGTCACCAGCCGAGCATGCTGAACGTCTGGCGCGTCTGACCCGCGAATGCGGTCTTGATGGCGTCGTCTGCTCTGCGCAGGAAGCCGTGCGCTTTAAATCAGGTTATCTGGGCAAGGATTTCAAGCTGGTCACGCCGGGTATTCGTCCGGCGGGCAGCGAGGCTGGCGATCAGCGCCGTATTATGACGCCTGAGCAGGCGCTGCAGGCCGGCGTGGATTACATGGTGATTGGGCGTCCGGTGACGCAATCTGCCGAACCGGCGGAGACGCTGCAGCAAATCACATGCATCAGTTAAAAGGGGGGCGTAATGGCCTCCAGGACAATCCGCTGGTTTACTCCACCGAAACCGGGCGTATTGACGCAAGCGAAAGAGAAAGCGGAGCGCCCGAAAGGCGATGGCATTGTGCGCATTCAGCGCCAGACCAGCGGACGTAAAGGAAAAGGCGTGTGCCTGATCTCCGGCATTGATCTGGATGATGACGCGCTGGCAAAGCTGGCGGCCGAACTGAAGAAGAAATGTGGCTGCGGCGGTGCGGTGAAAGACGGCATAATCGAAATCCAGGGCGATAAACGCGATTTAATTAAATCGCTGCTGGAAGCCAAAGGCATGAAAGTTAAACTGGCGGGCGGTTAATAAAAGCGGGCCACGCAAGGTGGCCCGATGTGACGTAGATGCGCTGCGTAGCCTGCTACAATATTATTATTAATCAACCTGATGGCCAATAATGCCGCCCACCGCAGCGCCACCGACGGTACCCAGCGCGCTGCCGTTGGTGAGCACCGATCCACCAATAGCACCGGCACCGGCGCCAATCGCCGTGTTGCGGTCACGTTTTGACCAGTTGGAACAGCCGCTCAGGGCCACCACTAACGTCGTTGCCAGCACGGCAACCGTCACGCGTTTCATTGTTGTAGTCATGGACATCTCCTTGATGGTTTGCTCAGAGGCAACTCGTTAAGTATAGATGTTACGCCCTGAAGTTGTTCGCCCAATGCACTCAGGCGGTGCTTTTCCTTCAGCCTGCACGCTGGCGCGCAGCCCTTAGCGCGCGTTGTTCACGCTGCTGGCAAAGACCATTTTGGTACCGCCGCAGGCTTGAGATAATTCTAGGCGTAAGCGGATGTGTATGCAGAAAGAAAACTCTGAAATCCTGACGTGGTGTCCGCATCCGGATCCCGTATCAAACCCCACACTTTGCCCGCTTTAGCCACTTTCCGCTGCTAATCCAGCCATTCCCTCCATAACGTTTTTAGCGGTGGCTCCGCACAATTCAGTGATGACTGTATGGCGGAGAAAACACAATGCTGGAAGCGCTGAAACAGCAGGTTCTGGAGGCCAATCTTGACCTGCCGCGTTACAACCTGGTGACCTTTACGTGGGGCAATGTCAGTGCGGTAGACCGTGAGCGCGGGCTGCTGGTGATCAAACCCTCGGGCGTTAAATATGAGCAGATGCAGCGCGACGACATGGTGGTGGTCGAGCTGGAAAGCGGCAATGTCGTGGAGGGCCAGCTGCGGCCATCTTCGGATACCGCAACACACCGCGCACTGTATCTGGCGTGGCCGGAGATTGGCGGCATCGTGCACACCCATTCGCGCCACGCCACCATCTGGGCACAGGCGGGCAGGGACATCCCGGCATGGGGCACCACGCACGCTGACGATTTCTATGGCACCATTCCCTGCACCCGCGCGATGCAACGGGCAGAGATTGAGCAGGAATATGAATGGCACACCGGCCAGGTCATCATTGAAACCTTTGCGCAGCGCAGCATCGAGCCCGGCGCGATTCCTGCTGCGCTGGTGAACTCCCACGGGCCGTTTGCCTGGGGTAAAGACGCACATAGCGCGGTGCACAGTGCGGTGGTGCTGGAAGAGGTGGCCTACATGGCGCTGCACACCGAGCAGCTGCGCGCGGAGCTACCGCCTATCGCTCAGACCCTGCTTGACCTGCACTATCTGCGCAAGCACGGGAAGAACGCCTGGTACGGGCAAGGCTGAGCGCGTGATAATTTCTCAAGGCACCGGCGGGTGCCTTTTTTATTTAAGGGGATTGCGTGCCCGGACGAGAGACTGTGGATGCTGTCGTTTATTCACTATGCGTTAAGCGTATTTATACGCTTGCCGGCTGTTGCGCCGTCATTAAGTAAGCCCGCTAATCTTTCCTCAGGCAGGGGCTCGGGGATCTCTCTGGATTTTACGTTATAAATCAAACTCTCATTTGGTCTGGCCTCACTCTGCATTACGCTGATGTGGCGTTTAACGCATCACATAAATAGAGGATGAGACGATGACAGTAATTAACCAACCAACCTGCCGCCTGTTTACCGAAGTCGGCCAAACCACCCAGCTAGCCGCCTATTATGAGGAAGGTCGACACACCATGTGGATGATGCTGCGCGCTCAGCCGCGCCCCAGTTTCAACCACGAATTAATCGAGGAGATCATGAACCTGAGCTACGCCGCCCAGCGTTCCGGTCTGCCGATTGATTTCTGGGTGACCGGATCGCTGGTGCCGCAGATGTTTAACGCCGGGGGCGATTTGCGTTTCTTTGTCGAATGCATTCGCAACAACCGCCGTGAAGCACTGCGCGCCTACGCCCGCGCCTGTGTTGACTGCATCCATTCAGCGGCCCGCGGGTTTGACACTGGCGCAGTGACGCTGGCGATGATTGAGGGCAGTGCCTTAGGCGGCGGTTTTGAAGCAGCGCTGGCGCACCACTTCATTCTGGCGCAGAACAGTGCGCGTATGGGCTTCCCGGAAATTGCCTTCAACCTGTTCCCCGGCATGGGCGGCTACTCACTGGTGGCCCGCCGCTCCGGGATGAAGCTGGCCGAAGAGCTGATCTGTGAAGGGGAGTCGCACAGCGCAGAGTGGTATGAAACCCGTGGTCTGGTCGACAAAGTGTTCCAGCCCGGTGACAGCTACCGCACCACGCGCACCTTCATCGATACGCTGCGGCCAAAACTGAATGGAGTCCGTGCCATGCTGAAAGCGCGACAGCGCGTGCTGCAGCTGTCACGGGCAGAACTGATGGATATTACTGAGGATTGGGTCGACTATGCTTTCACGCTGGAACCGAAAGATATTGCCTACATGGAACGTCTGGTACAGCTGCAAAATCGTCACAGCGCATCACTGCGCAAAGCCGGTTAGCAGTACGCTAAGACGTTAAACGCGGGCAGGATGCTTAGCCAGCCAATGCCCGAGCTGCTCTGCGGGCATTGGTTTCGCATAATAATAACCCTGACGCCCATCGACACCGTTGGTCAGCACAAACTTCTCTTCGGCTTTGGTTTCGATGCCTTCGGCAATGACCTGTAAATCCAGGGCTTTCGCCACGGCAACGATCGCGCGCACCAGCGACTGCGATACCGGTTGCTTGTTGATATTGCGCACAAAACTTTGATCCAGCTTAATCGCATCGATCGGCACGCGCGCCAGCTGGGAAAGCGAAGAGTAGCCCGTGCCGAAATCATCCAGATGCACCTGTGCGCCTAACTCCTGAAACTGTTTCATCAGCTTCAGCGCACCGGCCTCGTTCTCGATCAGGCAGCTTTCCGTCAGCTCGATGTCTATCGGACACTCGCTGATGCCCGCTTCGCTCAGCGCCTGTTTCAGGTCGCTGTAGATGCTCTGGTCGATCAGCTGTTTGGCGGAAACGTTCACTGCGACGCGCAGGTAAATGCCTTCGCTGCGCCATTTAACGATTTGCTGCAGCACGTTCAGCATCACCCAGCGCCCGAGCGGCACAATCAGTCCGGACTCTTCCGCGTAAGAGATGAAATCGCCAGGCGGCACCAGGCCGCGTTCAGGTGAATTCCAGCGCACCAGCGCCTCGGCACTGCGCACTTCACCGTCGCGATCGATCTTCGGCTGATAGTGCACCACCAGATGATCCTGCTCCAGCGCTTTGCGCAGATTGGTATCCAGCCACAGATATTCAAATACGCGCTGGTTCATCTCGCTGGCGAACACGCAGAATTTGCCGCGCCCGTTCTCTTTAGCGTGGTACATCGCGGTATCGGCGTTACGAATCAGACTTTCGCGATCTTCACCATGCAGCGGGGCGAGGGCGATACCAATCGAGCAGCCGCTGTAGACTTCGATCAGCCCGATACGGAACGGCTGACGCAGCCGCTCCAGAATGCGTGAGGCCATCGCCTCCAGCGCCGCCTGACTGGTGTGCTCAGCCAGTACCACAAATTCATCACCGCCGAGGCGCGCCAGCGTCTGGTCCTTGCCGAGACAGCTAAGGATCGCCAGCGACACCGCCTGCAGTAGCTGGTCGCCAAACATATGGCCATAGGCATCGTTTACCTTTTTAAAATTGTCGAGATCGAGGTAAACCACGCCGGTCTGGCTGCCGTTAGCCAGCTCCAGTGCCAGGCTAATTTGCTGATGGATAGCGTTGCGATTCGGCAGGCCCGTCACCGTGTCGGTATTGGCCATAACGCGTAAGCGCTCCTGCGCCCGACGCTCTTCCGTGATGTCGGTTCCGGAACAGATGAGGAAAATTTCATTTTTTCCGCTACCGCTATGGACGAACTTATTACGAAACAGAAACAGTCGCTGACCTTTTCGGGTTTTAACCCAGCGCTCCACTTCGTAGGAGTTGCCGTCGCGAAAGAAGCCGGCGATATTGCGGCGCGACGCCTGCGCTTCCTGTTTGGTCATAAACAGCTGAAACACATTGCGGCCAATTACTTCCTGCTCTTTCAGGCCGGTGTACTCTTCGCTCAGGCGGTTAAAACGCTGAATGTTGCCGCGCTGATCGAGGATGACGATCACTGAATTCGCTTCAGACACCACCTGTTCGGCGAAGGAGAGGCCAAGGGTTAAATCGCGCGCCACCGACGAGGTATCGCCCCAGGCGGATGCGGTACCGGCCCAGGTGGACTGATTCACTTTACGGCCGACAAAGTGCATCGGTACTGGCGAGCCGTGCAGTGAAAGTGTCAGGTTGATGCTGGAGGTAATTACCGTCATGGCACGCAGCAGACTGGCCTGAGCCGGCGTCAGGGGCACCGCCATATTGGTATTGGCATTTTCATCTTCGGCAAAATGCAGCGCATCGCTATCTGAAGTTAAACGCCAATGAGGGCTGGTTGTGCCAAACAAGGTATATAGCAACGTTTGCCCTTGTTCATCGGTCATGGAAACTTCCTCCGGAGGAATGCGCAGCAGGGGTATCTCATTATTTTAGCAACAGTATTCAACCTCCTGCGCCAGCACAAGATGCAAACTGAATATATTTTTGTTTTTATTAAAGAATGGCACGAAAAAGCCCCGGATTCCGGGGCTGAAAGGTTAGCAGGGGCACTTGCCGAGTTTGCCCGCCTGGCTGGGAAAACGCGCCTCCAGGCAGTAACGATGGAAGGCGCGCTCATCCATGGGGGTCTGTTCCGGATGTTTTTCGCGCATATGCTTCAGATAAGTTTGATAGTCGTGCACGCCCACCATTAACCGGAAGCTCTGCTGTAATCCCTGCCACAGACGCTGCCAGCGTGAGCGCGGCGCGGCAGGGGCGCGGGCAGCGAGCGGTAAGCACTGCTGAATTTGCCAGCCCGCGTGCGGCTTTTTCCAGCGTAAAATGGCCTCAGACATTGCGCACCTCCTGACGCAGTGACACGTCCGACTCATGGGTGGTCGGCACTGAACTGCGCAGCGCGCGCCGGATCACGAAGAACGCCGCAATCAGCATGGTAACTGCGACCAGCATGAAAAAGCCGCACAGCGCCGCGTTGATCTGGTTGCTGAACACGATGGTTTGCATGTCGGCCACGGTTTTCGCCGGTGCGATAATCACGCCCTCATCGAGACCTTTACGGAACTTACTGGCCTGCGCGAGGAAACCAATTGACGGCTTCTCATGGAAAATTTTCTGCCAGCCGGCGGTCATGGAGGTGATAAACAGCCAGGCGGTAGGCACAATCGTCACCCAGGCGTAACGCTGCTTTTTCATTTTGAACAGCACCACGGTACCGAGGATCAGCGCCATCGACGCCAGCATCTGGTTACCGATGCCGAACAGCGGCCACAGGGTGTTGATGCCGCCGAGCGGATCGACCACGCCCTGATACACGAAGAACCCCCAGCCCGCCACCGCCACGGTGGTACCGGCCATGTTCCCGAGCCACGAGCGGTTGTTAGCCAGCGAAGGTACCACGGTCCCGACCAGATCCTGCACCATAAAACGGCAGGCGCGGGTACCGGCATCCACGGCGGTGAGGATAAACAGCGCCTCAAACAGAATGGCGAAGTGATACCAGAACGCCATCATTGCGCGGCTGTTAAACACCTCGGTGATGATATGCGCCATCCCGACGGCAAACGTCGGTGCGCCACCGGCGCGGGAGAGAATGGTGCTTTCGCCCACTTCGCCGGCAATACCGCTCAGCATCTCCGGCGTCACCACAAAGCCCCAGCCGTTAATTACCTGAGACGCGTTCTCCACCGTGGTGCCAATCAGCGCCGCCGGTGAGTTCATGGCAAAGTAGACGCCCGGATCGAGCACCGAGGCACAAATCAGCGCCATGATCGCCACAAAGGACTCCATCAGCATGGCGCCATAGCCGATAAAGCGAATATGGCTTTCGCGCTCTACCAGTTTTGGCGTGGTACCGCTCGACACCAGCGCGTGGAAGCCGGAGATCGCGCCGCAGGCGATGGTGATAAACAGGAACGGGAACAGCGCGCCGGAGAACACCGGGCCCGTGCCGTCGATAAAGCGCGTCACCGCCGGCATCTTCAGTTCCGGCATGGCGAACAGAATGCCCACCGCCAGCCCGATGATCACGCCGATTTTTAAAAAGGTGGAGAGGTAATCACGCGGCGCCAGCAGCAGCCACACCGGCAGCGACGAGGCAACAAAACCGTAGATCACCAGCACCCACGTCAGCTCGGTGCCTTTCAGGGTAAAAATCGGCCCCCAGTACGGATCGGCCGCCACGTCACCGCCGTAAATGATCGCCGCCATCATCAGCACAAAGCCGATGATCGACACTTCGGCGATTTTACCCGGACGCAGAAAGCGCATATACACGCCCATGAACAAGGCAATCGGAATGGTGGCGGCGATGGTAAACAGCCCCCACGGACTGTTAGCCAGCGCTTTCACCACCACCAGCGCCAGCGCGGAGAGGATAATGATCATCACGCCGAGCGCACCGAGCATGGTGACCACGCCGGCGAACGAGCCCAGTTCCTGGCGCGCCATCTCACCCAGCGAACGACCGTCGCGGCGCGTGGAGATAAACAGCACCAGAAAATCCTGCACCGCGCCGGCCAGCATCACGCCGACCAGAATCCAGATGGTGCCGGGCAGAAAACCCATCTGCGCCGCCAGGATCGGCCCGACCAGCGGACCGGCACCGGCGATGGCGGCAAAGTGGTGGCCAAATAGCACCCATTTGTTGGTAGGAACATAGTCCAGCCCGTCATTGAAGCGCTCTGCCGGCGTGCGGCGCCGGTCGTCCAGCTCAAAAATGCGCCTGGCGATAAACAGGCTGTAGAAGCGATACGCGATGCTATAGCAGGCGACGGAGGCGATCACCAGCCAGACGGCATTAACGTGCTCGCCGCGACTGAGCGCCAGCATGGCGAACGCAGCCGCACCAATTAACGCCACCGCTAACCAGATCAATCCGGTTCTAACGTTGTTCATGAGTTAACTCCTTGTAGGGACCGGGAAAAAGGCGATCGGAATACAACAAGTTAAAAGTAATGTAATGAATTGTTAACGACAGGGAATCGAATCAGAAGTGTGAAGCGGGAAACAAATTTAACAACCGTTCAGGCGGGCGGGGAAAAATGCGGGATAACGGCTGTTATCCCGCACGATTTCATGCTCAGGCGGCCGGACGGGCCACCACGCTGCGGGTTTCCATGCGCACTTCGGCGATGGTTACATCAATCACATCGGTCACTCGGTAGGCCACTTCACCTTTGATCTGCACGGTGCCGCTTTCCTGCGAGCAGACCAGTTCGTCACGAACGGCGTGAATGAACGGGGCAGGGATAAAGGCGACCGCACCGTTATCCACCAGGCGCACGCGCATGCCGCCGCGGCTGAAACGTCGATGATCTCCGCGCTGAATTTACGGTCAGTGCCGGCAAACGGCGCGAGGAAGCGCGCGTACAGCCAGTCACCGACATCGCGTTCGGCCATGCGG
Organism: Enterobacterales bacterium; assembly: GCA_039593635.1. Classification (GTDB taxonomy): domain Bacteria; phylum Pseudomonadota; class Gammaproteobacteria; order Enterobacterales; family Enterobacteriaceae; genus Enterobacter. The sequence goes on along the minus strand of JBCNOW010000027.1, from coordinate 467,716 downwards.
TTGAGACGGCGACGCTCAGTCATGATCAGGGTCATGTCATCCTGAGGACGCGCAATGGTTTCGCCGCGCATGATAGCTTTCAGCAGACGGTGGTTAACCATATCGCCGAACTTACGAATCGGTGACGTCCAGGTCGCGTAGGCTTCGAGGCCGAGACCAAAGTGCGGGCCCGGTTCGGTGCTGATTTCGGCGAAACTCTGGAAGCGACGAATGCGGCTGTCGAGGAAACCGGGTTGGCTGCGCATCCAGCTGGCGACGCAGCTTGCAGAAGCCTTCCAGCGTGGTAATGGCCTGCGGATCAACCGTGATACCGTGACCAGCCAGTACCCCAGCCGCCTGTTCCGCGTTCGCCTGGTCGAAACCGGTGTGCACGTTGTAAATACCGAAGCCCAGCTTGTCGCGCAGCACGCGAGCGGCACAGATGTTGGCGGAGATCATCGCCTCTTCAACGATGCGGTTAGCAATGCGGCGCGGTTCGGCCACGATATCCAGCACTTCGCCTTTCTCACCCAGAACAAAGCGGTAATCCGGGCGATCTTTGAACACCAGCGCGTGGGTTTGACGCCACTCGCCGCGGGTCAGGCACAGGCGATGCAGCAGACGAATCTGCTGCGGCGATGGCGTCATTTTCCGGTTGCCAGCTGCCGGTATTTTCCAGCCAGTCGGACACGTCGTCGTAGACCAGCTTGGCTTTGGATTCGATGGTGGCGGCAAAGAACTCGATATCGTCTTCAATCGCTGCCATCCGGCAGCAATGGTGATGCGGCAGGCCAGCGCCGGACGCCCTGACGTTAGGGCGCAGCGAGCAGAGATCGTCAGACAGTTCGCGCGGCAGCATCGGGATGTTAAAGCCCGGCAGGTAGTTGGTGAAGGCGCGTCTGGAGGCCAGCTGGTCGAGTTCGCTGCCGGCAGCAACGTAAGCGGTCGGGTCGGCAATGGCGACGGTCAGCGGCAGTTTGCCTTCGGCCCGCTCTTCAACATAGAGCGCATCGTCCATATCTTCGGTGCTGGCGCTGTCGATGGTGACAAAGTCCAGCGCGGTGAGATCTCCACGCTGCAGCCCTTCGTCCAGCATCTCGCCAAAGCCCACTTCCGGCGCTTCGCGCTCAAGATTGTGGCGCGCCAGCGTGACCCACCACGGCGCGAAGTGATCGTCCGCCAAAGGTGACAACAAATTGGGTCAGTTCAGCATAGAAACCGCGATCGCCTTTCAGAGGATGACGGCGCATTTCTGCCACGGCCCAGTCACCTTCTTTAAAATCATGGTCAGCGCCACGCGCCGCACGGCACGGAATGGCGTCTTTCAGCAGCGGATGATCCGGCACGATAGAAAGACGGTCGTCTTTTCTCTGCACCTTGCCCACAAAGCGGGTCAGGAACGGCTCGATCAGTGCTTCCGGCTCGGCGCTCTCGCGGTCTTTATCGGTGTGGATGACGGCCAAGATGCGGTCGCCGTGCATCACTTTCTTCATCTGCGGAGGCGGAATGAAGTAGCTTTTCTGCGCGTCAACTTCAAGGAAGCCAAAGCCTTTTTCCGTGGCTTTCACGACCCCTTCTGCGCGCGGCGTCTGGGAATGAAGTTGCTGTTTAAGCTGCGCTAGCAGCGGGTTGTCCTGAAACATAATGTATCTATTTTCGTGGCCTAAGAGCGGCTGACAGTTTTACGCGAATCAGGTCCGCGCGGCAAGGCTAAAACAGGCGAAAAAGCCGCTTTACGCGGCTTTTTACTTTCTGGTAACGCACAGAACTCAGGCGATACGCTGGGTGGGCGCGGCGGCGGTCAGCGCCAGCTTCACCGGGATCGATTTGGAGGTGGGCGTCCCGCTGCCGTCGCCGAAGCGGGAGAGCGGAACCAGCGGGTTGGTCTCCGGGTAGTAGGCGGCAAGGTTACCGCGCGGGATATCGTACGGCGACCAGGCGGAAAGCCTCCGACGCGACGCGTCAGACCGTCATTCCACAGGGTTTCAATGTCAACCAGCTGCCCTTCGCTGAAACCGAGGGACGCCATATCGGCCGGGTGCATAAACAGCACATCGCGCTGGCCATAAACCCCGCGATAACGATCGTCCAGGCCATAAATGGTGGTGTTGTACTGGTCGTGCGAGCGCAACGTCTGCAACACAAACGGCGCGCAACGTGATTGCCCAGCTGCGGGAACCGCGAGGTCAGGCAGCGCCGCCGCGCTGAATTCCGCCTTCGCGGATGGCGTATTGAAACGCAGCTCCGCCGCCGCATTGCCCAGCCAGAAACCACCGGGTTCGTCGCAACGGGCATTGAAATTCTGAAAGCCAGGGATCGTGGCGGCAATATGGTCGCGAATCAGGTTGTAATCGGCGGCCAGCGCCAGCCAGTCGAGTTGCGCTGTGCCTAAGGTCGCATGGGCAATCCCGGCGACAATCGCTGTTTCCGAGCGCTGCGTTGCCGCCAGCGGTTTGCCGATCCCTTCGGAAGCATGCACCATGCTGAAGGAGTCTTCGACAGTGACAAACTGGCGGCCTGAGGCCTGAACATCCTCTTCGGTGCGGCCCAGCGTTGGCAGAATAAGCGACTGTTTACCCGGCATTAAATGGCTGCGGTTGAGTTTGGTGCTGATATAGACCGTTAGCCCGCAGCGGCGCAGCGCTTCGCAGGTCAGCGGCGTGTCCGGCGCGGCGGCGGCAAGATTACCACCCAGCGCAAGCAACACTTTCACTTCATCGCGCAGCATCGCCTGAATAGCTTCAACTGTGTGGTGACCGTGCTCGCGCGGCGGTTCAAAAGGAAAATGTGCGGCCAGGGCAGTCGAGCAGTGCCTGCGGCGGTTTTTCATCGATCCCCATCGTGCGGTTGCCCTGCACATTGCTGTGACCACGCACCGGACACAGCCCCGCGCCCGGTTTACCCAGATGGCCGCCGAGCAGTTGCAGGTTAATGATTTCCCGCACCGTATCCAGCGAATGTTTGTGCTGGGTAATGCCCATCGCCCAGGTGAAGATCACCCGTTCTGCGGTCTGCCATATTGCCGCCGCATCACGCAACTGCTGCTGGCTGAGGCCAGATTGCTGCTCAATGATTTGCCAGTCGGTGGCATCGATTTGCGCAAACCACGCTTCGATACCCTGGGTGTGCTCAGCAATAAAGTCATCCGCGAAGATGCTGCTTTCGCCGTTAGCAAGGCGCTGACGCTGGGTTTCCAGCAACGCTTTGGCGATCCCGCGTACCGCTGCCATATCACCGCCGAGATTCGGCTGATAGTAGGAAGAGCTGATGGTTCCCGCCATTGGCGTGACCACTTCCAGCGGTTTTTGCGGATCGGCAAAACGCTCCAGGCCACGTTCGCGCAGGGTGTTAAAGGTGACGATTCGGGCGCCGCGATCGGCGGCGTGACGCAGGCTGTGCAGCATGCGTGGATGGTTGGTGCCGGGGTTTTGTCCGAAGACAAAAATGGCGTCCGCTTTATCAAAATCAACCAGATGAATGGTGCCTTTACCGACGCCAATGCTACGTTTTAGCCCGGCGCCGCTGGCTTCATGGCACATATTGGAGCAGTCCGGGAAGTTGTTGGTACCGACCATGCGGCCAAACAACTGATATAGGTAAGAGGCTTCATTACTGGCGCGCCCGGAGGTGTACAACTCAAGCTGGTTGGGATTATCCAGCGCCCGGATATGTTCGCCGATCATCGCCAGCGCATCGTCCCAGCTAATCGGTTCGTAGTGGTCGGTTTGCGGGTTATAGCGCAGCGGTTCGGTCAGGCGCCCCTGATATTCAAGAAAGTAGTCACTCTGGCGGTTCAGGGCGCTGACGCTGTGTTGCGCAAAAAACGTGGCGTCGATCTGGCGGCGGGTAGCTTCCCAGGTGACCGCTTTCGCGCCGTTTTCGCAGAAACTGAAGGTACTTTTATTATCATCGCCCCAGGCGCAACCCGGGCAGTCGAAGCCCCGAGCTTTGTTCATGCGCAACAGGTTGCGCATATTTTTCAGGGCGTCTTTGCTGTCAATGACGAAGCGCGTGGTGGCTTCCAGAGAGCCCCAGACCACCGGCAGCGGCGTGGTAGGGTTGAATCGTACTGTTTTAAATTTCATGATAGTCGCAGGCTTATTGTTTATGAATTGTTATCAGAATATGACTTCTGTTGGTGAGAAGTGTGCGACTGACGGCAAAAGTTGTCTAATTGATTGACTTAATGGTGCGATAGTTAACGTTTATCGCGCGGCAGGGTTGAAAGCGTGATCGGCATCATAAATTTTCGGCTGCTGCACGCCGGCGGGTAAGTGTGCGGCCAAATAGTGGCTAATAATTGCTCTTTCCGTTAGCAAAAGGGCGCGCTCCATGAAGCAACTTGCCAGTCAGGTTCACGCATTCGGCAAAGCCTTAATGATGCCGATCTCCGTCATTGCTGCCGCCGGTATTTTTCTCGGTCTGGCCGCCGCGTTGCAGAATCCGGCGATCACCGGTGAAGCATTTGCCAGTTTGCAGGTGCCGCAGCTGATCATCGGTTTTATTCGTAAAGTGGCGGGCGCGCTGTTTGCCAACCTGCCGGTATTTTTTGCCGTCGCCAGCGCGATTGGGCTGGCCAAAGCGGAGAAACCCACCGCCGCGTTTGCGGCAGTGATTGGCTATATCGCCATGAATGTGGGGATCAGCGCCACGCTGGCGGCGAAGGGGCTGACGGCAGCCACCACCACGCCCGAGGCGCTGCAGCAGGCGGGCATGGACCAGACCAGCGCCATGATGACGTCAGCCGAGTACATCGACATGCTCGGCATTTTTACCTACAACATGAGCGTGCTGGGCGGGGTGATTGCCGGCCTGCTCACTGTGATGCTGCACAACCGCTTCTATACCCAGCAGTTGCCCACGGCGATCAGCTTTTTTGGCGGGCGTCGCTTTGTGCCCATCGTGACGGTGGTGGTGCTGCCGCTGACGGGCGTGCTGCTGGCGCTTATCTGGCCAACCATCGGTCAGGGCATCGCGTGGGTCGGTCAGATGATCGGTAAAAGCGGTCAGTACGGTGCCTTTTTGCTCGGCGCCTGCGAGCGCCTGCTGATCCCGACCGGCCTGCATCACATCCTCAATGAAACCGTGCGCTTTACGCCGATTGGCGGCATGGCGACGGTGGACGGCCAGACCATCGTCGGCGCGCTGAATATTTTCAACACCTCGCTGACCCATCCCGGCGCGATTCCGGACGACACCGTGCGTACCGCCACGCAGTTTCTCGCCCAGGGCAAAATCCCGGTAATGATGTTCGGTCTGCCCGCCGCCGCGCTGGCCATCTATCACACTGCCAAACCTGAACATAAGCAGCGGGTCAAAGCGCTGGTGCTGGCCGGCGCGCTGACCTCGTTTACCACCGGCATCACCGAACCGCTGGAGTTCTGCTTCATCTTCGTCTCACCGGTGTTGTACGTGATGCACGCGCTGCTGACCGGCCTGTCATTTATGCTGATGTCGATGCTGCACCTGATGATCGGTAACGTTCAGGGCGGCGCGATTGATCTGCTGGTGTTTGGCATTCTCGGCGGCAGCAAAACCCACTGGTGGTGGACGCTGGTACTGGGCGCCATTTATGCGCCGGTTTATTACTGGGGCTTTCGCCTGGTGATTACCCGGATGCAGGTCGAAACGCCGGGGCGCGAATCCGAAGAGGAAGCCAAACCGCTGCAGGTGGCGGCGGATGAACGCACCCGCGTGATCATCAGCGGGCTGGGCGGAGAGGCCAATATAGAGGACGTCGATTGCTGCTTCACTCGCCTGCGCGTGCGGGTCAAAGAGATGAAAGAAGTGGTGGATCAAACGCTACTTTCGACCGGTGCCAACGGCGTCAACCGCGTCAGCGAGCACGATGTACAGGTGATCTACGGGCCGCAGGTCGAGAAGATCGCTAACGAGGTGAAAAGTGCGCTCGGCGTCGCCTGATGCCGGGCGGTACCGTTAATCATGTGGGGCGCGGTCGGTGGCGACCCGCCGCGTCTCCGCGTATACATCACCCGCTATCCGCCTGAGCAATCCGCCTGACAACGCAGAAATTTCTTCGCTGAGTGCGCGTTGGGGCGCGACGAGTTTTGTTACCATAACGCGATAAAAATTCGACGGTGGATAAGAAAATCGACATCAAGCAATTGATTTATTTGTGCAATCTGGAGCGCGAGCGCCATTTTGGCCGCGCGGCGGAGGCCAGCTTCGTCAGCCAGCCCACGCTCTCGATGCGGCTTAAAAACCTTGAGCGTGAGCTTGGGCTGTCGCTGATCAATCGCAGCAACAACTTTGACGGCTTCACGCCAGAAGGGGAACGCGTGCTGACGTGGGCGCGCGAAATTGTTTCGGTGTATCAGGGACTGAAGCTGGAAGTGGAGTCGCTCAAACACGGCGTCAACGGCACGCTGCGGCTGGGCGTGATGCCGCAGTGCAGCGTGGCGCTGCCGGCGTTACTGAAAGCGGTGGAAGCGCGCTATCCGCAGCTCGACTATCGCGTTTCCGCCATGAGCGCCGATCAACTGCTGGAAGCGCTTAACAGCCACACCGTGGACGGCGGTATCGGCTTTTTTGAGCTGACGTCACTGCGGGAACTGCATTTCCAGACCGCGCTGCTCAACGATCGCGGTGTCGAAGCCATTTTCCATCCCGATCACTTCCCGGCGCTGCTGCAGCATGAGCGGCTATCGCTGTACACGCTGGCGAGCCAGCCGCTGTGCCTGGCCGAGCCCACGCGCTATTTCCGGCGTTACCTCGACGGACAGCTGCGTGAAACCGGCGTGCTGCCGCGGGTGATTGTGGAAAGCGCCTCGGTGATGCAGCTGATTCAGAGTGCGCAGGTGGGCCTGGGCGTCATGGTGTCGCCCTGCGGCCATCTGCTACCGGAAATGCTGCACCATCTGGCGCGCCGGCCGATTGATATCGCGCCGATGGGACGCCAGGCGGCGCTGGTGATTGCTGAGCCGGGCAGGGCGTCGCCGCTGTCGCAGCACTTCTTTGACGAAGCACGACGCCACCTGGCGGATTAGCGCGCTTCGCCCAGCGCCATCAGCAGTCGATCCTGCCAGCTGGCAAATGCCACCGCCTGCATCAGCGTGAACAGGCGCTCGCTGCCCCAGCCCGCATTTAACAGCGGCTGCAGATGGGCGGCACTGAAGCGCTCCGGCAGCCGGGTAAGCTGGGCGCTCAGCGCGATTACCTGCTGCGTCAGGCTGTCATCGCTGGCCTGATCCACATCGTGCAGCAAACGCGTGCGCCAGCCGTTCGCCAGCTGCGCGAACTGGCGTCGGCAGCCCAGCACGCGCGCGCTGACTGCCTGCGCCAGCTGTTCCTCTTCCCCACCATAAGCCTCAAGCCGCTGACGCAGCGTCGCCCAGCCATACAGCGCCTGGGCATCGTGCACCAACAGCCAGACAGCGTCGTCGAGTCCGGCCATACCCTGACAAAAGGTCACCGCCGCCAGCTGGTCAGCGCTGGCATAGCGTAGCTCAACCGGCTTGATGGCGTGCTGCCAGGCAACGGCCTGACTGAACAGCGCCGCATCGGCGTCGGCGGGCGGCGTGACGCCAGGGATCCAGCGCACCGGCAGGCCCATCATCGCCTGAAGCGCGGCGACCACGCGCGCCTGATAGCTGACGTAGCCTACTAGCTGGTTGAGCGTAACGATATCGGGTTCAGTCAGGCCTACCGCATCCAGCGCGCTGATGCTGCTGGCGGAAATCAGCTCCGGCTGCATCGCCAGCTGGCGCGCATACTGCGTGATTTGCGTCAGGCGATTATTGCTTTCGCGCGAAGAATCCGGTCCCGGCAGCGGATTAAGCCGCGCCGAGTAGTGATTGCACAACCGCTGCACGCCAGCCACCTGCGCCACCGTGAGTGCGGTGCTGAGACGATCGTACAGCGTTAGCGTGTGGGTCAGCGAGGTGCTGACCGCATCAGGCAGCAGGGTATGGCTCAGGTCGCGTGCCGCCTGTAGCACTGGCTGGAAGCGCTGCAGCAGCGGCTGCAGGGCGCTGGCTTCCTGCTGCAGGCCGAGCAGAAAACGGTCATCAATATGAGCGGCTTCGGGAACCAGGGGAGCAGCAGCGGACGTATGCGGGCGAGTCTGGCTTTCATAAAACCAGTGGTCATGGCCGGGAGAACGGCGGTGTTCCATGGTCATTCCTTTCGCAAAAAACGGACTGAGTGCACAACGGGCAAATCTGAAAAGCGCATCGCCACTCAAGGGCTAGCTTATCGTCGCTGAACGGCTGTCCACGGCAAAAGAATGATGGGGAATAATTAATAGCGTGTGGCTATAAGGCGGGGAGAGAAAAGAAAAAGGGCGAGCACCTGGCTCGCCCGCAGAACTTATTTAATTTCCAGCTCGTTCATTGCAGCGATGTTGAAGCCGCCATCAACGTGAACCACTTCACCGGAGATACCAGCGGAGAGGTCAGAGCACAGGAAGGCAGCAGAGTTGCCCACGTCTTCAATGGTAACGGTACGACGAATCGGGGTAACCGCTTCGCAGTGTGCCAGCATTTTACGGAAATCTTTAATGCCGGACGCGGCCAGGGTACGGATAGGACCTGCAGAAATGGCGTTAACACGCACGCCTTCCGGGCCCATGGCGTTCGCCATGTAACGCACGTTGGCTTCCAGAGACGCTTTAGCCAGACCCATAACGTTGTAGTTCGGGATAGCACGCTCTGCGCCCAGGTAGGAGAGGGTCAGCAGCGCGGCGCCCGGGTTCAGCATCGCGCGGCAGGCTTTTGCCATCGCCACGAAGCTGTAGGAGCTGATGTCGTGCGCGATTTTGAAGCCTTCACGGGTTACCGCGTTGACGTAGTCGCCGTCCAGCTGGTCGCCCGGAGCGAAGCCGATGGAGTGAACGAAACCGTCAAATTTCGGCCAGGCTTTTGCCAGTTCAGCAAACAGGGCGTCGATGCTCTCGTCTTGTGCAACATCACATTCCAGAACAATGCTGGAACCCAGCTGGGCGGCAAACTCTTCAACACGGCCTTTCAGCTTGTCGTTCTGGTAGGTGAATGCCAGCTCAGCGCCTTCGCGATGCATTGCCTGTGCGATGCCGTATGCGATGGAGAGTTTGCTGGCAACGCCAGTAACCAGAATGCGCTTACCGGAAAGAAAACCCATAGCTTTAATCCTTATATTCATTGTTGTTGGCGGGCGCCCTCTTCATGGGGCGCTCGTCGTTAAACGACGTGCGGATTCTAGCACGTCTGTATCAAATGGGGTAAATCGCGCCGCGTTTTCCGCTACGGCCGTAGCAATCAACGGTCTTGACGCCACGCATCGGCGGTTAATGCTTCACCAAAATGACCGGCAATCAGCCGTTTTGTTAAATCGTGCAGCGGGGAGGCCAGCACATCCGCCGTGCTGCCGCGCTCGACGACTTCGCCCTGGTGCATAACCATCACCTGGTCGCTGATGTGCTTCATCATGCCCAGATGCTGGGTGACGTAGATATAAGAGATCCCCTGTTTTTCCTGCAACTCCAGCATCAGGTTAATCAGCTGCGAACGCATCGACATATCCAGCGAGGCAAGCGCTTCGTCAGCAACGATCACTTTCGGCCGCAGAATCAGCGCGCGCGCCAGGCCCAGACGCTGTTTCTGACCCGGCGCCAGCATATGCGGGTAGTAGCTTTCGTGATCCGGCAACAGCCCAACCATACGCAGGGTTTCAAAGATACGCTTTCGGCGCGCCTCAGGCTCCAGATCGGTATTCAGACGCAGCGGAAAATCAAGGATCTGCGAAATGCGCTGGCGCGGATTGAGCGAGGTCGAGGGATCCTGGAAGATCATGCGGATGCGCTGGCTGCGGAAGGAGTAATCGCCAAATGCTGCAGCGGATGATCGTCAATCAGCACTTCACCAGCGCTGGGTTCGACCATGCCCGCCAGCATTTTCGCCAGCGTGGATTTGCCGGAACCGTTCTCGCCAATGATCGCCAGCGTCTGTTTTTCACGCAGGGTAAAACTCAGCGGCTTCACCGCTTCCACAGTCTGACGATGGAACAGCCCCGTGCGGTAGCGAAAGGTCTTACTCAGGTTGCGCACTTCCAGCAAGGTTTCGACCATTTCACTCTCTCTCCATGTTCAGCGGGAAATGACAGGCGTAAAGATGATTTTTCGCCGCCGGTCAGGCGCGGTGTTTCGATACATTTACGCTGAGCATACGGGCAGCGCGGCCCCAGACGACAGCCTATCGGCAATGATTCCAGCAGCGGAATCGCCCCGGGCAGGGTATTCAGACGGCTCTTGTGCGGCATGGCGCTGCCAAAATCCGGAATGGCGCGGATCAGCGCCTGCGTATACGGGTGGTGCGGCGTGGTGATCAGGTCTTCGCTGGGCGCGGTTTCCACCGTTTGTCCGCAGTACATCACGTCAATTTTATCCGCCCATTTGCTGACCATTTGCAGGTCATGGCTGATCAGCAAAATGGTGGTGTTGTTGTTCTGGTTCAGGCGCGTCAGCAGGCGGAAAATCTGCGCCTGCGTGGTGGGCTCCATTGCGTTCGTCGGCTCATCCGCAATCAGCAGACGCGGCTGATTAGCCAGCGCGATGGCAATCATCACTTTCTGACATTCGCCGTCGGTCAGCTCATACGGGAAGCTGCGCATCGCGTCTTTGTGATCTTTGATCCCGACGCGGTGCAGCAGCTCAATGGCGCGGCGTTTGCGCCAGCCGAAAGGCGCTGCCACCAGCGGCCTTTATAGGTCCAGCCGGGAATGTTCTGCATCAGCTGTTTGCCGACGCGCTCGGACGGATCGAGACAGGATTGCGGCTCCTGGAAAATCATCGAGACGTTATGGCCGACCAGCTGCGGCGCCGCTCGCGCGGGGAGAGGCGCAGCAGGTCGATATCATCAAACCGCATACGGTCGGCGGTGACGCGCCAGTTATCTTTCGCCACGCCGCAGATGGCTTTGGCGATCAGGCTTTTGCCCGAGCCGGATTCGCCCACCAGCCCGCGAATTTCGCCCTCGGCGAGGGTCAGATGCTGATGCGATCGACGGCTTTAACCCAACCTTCACCGGTTTTGAATTCAATGGTGAGGTTGCGGATATCAAGAAGCGGCATTATTGCACCCCCGCATTAATTGCACGGCGAATACCGTCGCCCAGCAGGTTAATCAGCAACACGCTTACCATAATCGCCGCACCCGGCAGCATCACCGTCCACGGCGCCACGTAAATCAGTTCCAGCGCGTCACCGAGCATCGCGCCCCATTCAGGCGAGGGCAGCTGCGCGCCGAGGTCGAGGAAGCCGAGCGCAGCGATGTCCAGAATCGCCATCGACAGCGCGCGGGTGATTTCGGTGACCAGCCCGGCAGCGATGTTTGGCAGAACGGCAAACCACAGAATATTGAAGGTTGCGTCGCACCGTCCAGACGGCAGCGCCACCACATACTCTTTTTCCAGCTCGTCATGCACCATGCTGTAAACCGAGACGCACCAGACGCGGGAACAGCATAGCCAGCCAGACGGCGAACATGGCATGCGACAGATGCGGGCCAGCAAAGGCCACCACGATAATCGCCAGCAGCAGAGACGGAATCGACAGCAGCGTGTCCAGAATGTGGTTCAGCACCGCCGAGCGCAGGCCGTGGGTGGACCCCGCAAAAATGCCGAGCGCCAGTCCGCAGATCGTCGCCGCGAGCGTCACCACAAACGCACCGCCCACCGTCGGGGCCGCGCCGCTCAACAGACGGCTCAGCACATCGCGCCCCAGATCGTCAGTGCCGAGGAAGAAGGAGACATCGCCGTAGCGCGACCACGACGGCGGCAACAGCTGATAGCCGAGGAACTGCTGGTCGATGCCATAAGGGGCAAACCACGCGCCAAAGAGGCAAAGCAATACCAGCCCGGCACAGCCGTACAGACCAATCATTGCCGTGGTATCGCCATAGAACTTACGCCACACGGTACGCAGCGCACCGGGCGTGCGCTTTTCACTGTATACGTTATCGTAAGGCATACCATTCCTTATGCTTCAACGGGTTAGCCATCGCACCCAAAATATCGGACAACACGTTGACAATAATGACCAGCGAACCAATCACCATCACACCCGCCGAGATCGCGGCGTAATCCTGCTGGCGGATGGCGTTAATCAGCCAGCGTCCCAGGCCCGGCCAGCTAAAGACCATCTCGGTGATCATGGCCAGCGTCAGCATGGTGGAGAACTGCAGCCCAAGACGCGGGATCACCGGCGGCAGAGCGTTGTGCAGGACGTGGCGGCGCAGTATGGTCAGGCGCGATAATCCGCGCGTGGCAGCAGCTTTGACATAGTTCTGCTCAAACACCTCGATGGTGCTGAGGCGCATCAGGCGGATCACTTCGGTCGTCGGCGCAACCGCCAGCGTCAGCACCGGCAATACCATATGGCGCAGGGCGCTGACGATCATCTCATGGCGCCACGGCGAATCGGAAAGCCAGGCGTCAATGATGGCAAAACCCGTCACCGTTTTAACCGTATAGAGCAGGTCAAAACGGCCGGAAACCGGCAGCCAGCCCAGCGTCAGCGAGAAGAACAGCGTCAGCAGCAGCGCCAGCCAGAACACCGGGATGGAGAAGCCGAGCAGGGCGAGGGCGCTGATAAATTTATCCTGCCATTTGTTGCGCATTACCCCGGCGCAGCATGCCCACCGGGATACCGACCATCAGGGCAAAGCCGAAGGCCAGAATGCACAGCTCCATCGTGGCCGGGAACACCTCTTTCAACTGCTCGGAGATAAGCTGCCCGTTGATGCTGGACACGCCGAAATCCCAGTGCAGCAGGCCGTTAAACCAGAACAGCCAGGCATCCCACAGCGACGCGCCCTGAAGCGGGGCGTGCGGCGTGAAATAGCTCAGGCTGAAGCCGACAAACGTCAGCAAAAAGAGGGTCACCAGCAGCAACAGGAGTCGACGCAAGGTAAAAATAATCATGGTTTTTTCACCTCTTGTTCTTTTTCGCGCGAAACCCCGGCGAACGAGGCGTTGCCGAACGGACTCAGCACCAGGCCTTTAATATCGTAGCGATAGGCCTGAAGACGCAGGGAAGAGGCCAGCGGCAGCACCGGCAGTTCCTGAGCGAGGATCTTCTGCGCTTCATCATAGGCGTCAATACGCGAGGCCAGCTGTTGGGAAGAGCGCGCTTTTTGCAGCACGGCGTCAAACTCCCGGTTACACCAGTGAGCGTAGTTGGTCTGCGAATTTATCGCCGCGCAGCTCAGCAGCGGGCGGAAGAAACTGTCCGGGTCGTTACTGTCGGTGGCCCAGCCTGTCAGGGTTAAATCGTGATTCATGTCCATCAGGCGCGCCTCCTGAAAACGGCCCTCAACCGGTACGATGATCACTTTAACGCCCACCTGCGCCATATCCGCCTGCAGCAGCTCGGCGGTTTTCAGCGGGCTGGGGTTCCACGCCTGGGAGCTGGTCGGCACCCACAGCTGCAGCGTCAGGTTTTCAGCGCCCCAGCGCTTTCAGCTGTTCACGCGCTTTTGCCGGATTGTATTCCGTAATTTTAGCCTCACCGTCGTAAGCCCACGAGGCGCGCGGTAAAATTGAGGCTGCGGTTTCCGCCGTGCCGTAGTAGATCGACTGCATCAGGCGCTGGTTGTTGATTGCCAGCGCCAGCGCGTGGCGCACGGCAGGGTTGTTCCAGCGGCGGTTTATCGGTGTTAAAGGCCAGATAGGCGATGTTCATGCCCGGGCGCAGCGTCAGGCGCAGGCGCGGATCGTCGCGCAAAATCGTGAGCTGGCTGGCGGCAGGCCAGGCCAGCACGTCACACTCGCCGGTGAGCAGTTTCGAGAGCCGTCCCGTTCCGCCAGAACCGAGATCGACCACCACCTGCGGCATCAGCGGCGTGCCGCGCCAGAAGTGTTCATTGCGCTGCAGACGAATATATTGCCCGGCGCGGTATTCGGCCAGCTGGAACGGACCGGTGCCGACCGGCTGGCGGTCGAGCAGTTCCTGACGATCTTTTTTCGTCAGCTTCGCCGCGTATTCGGCGGACATGACGGACGCATAGTGGGTGGCCAGATGCCAGAGGAAGGAGGCATCCGGGCGCGCAGCGAAAATTCAACCGTGCGGTTGTCCAGCTTGCGCACGCTTTTAACGGTGTCGGCAAACTGCAGGCTGTCGAAATAGGGGAAGCTACCGCCGTTGACGTTATGCCACGGATGGTTGCGGTTGAAGATGCGCTGGAAGGTGAAGACCACGTCGTCGGCGTTCAGTTTGCGCGTGGGGGTAAACCACGGCGTGTGCTGAAACGCAACATCATCGCGCAGGCGAAAACGGTAGGTTGCGCCGTTATCCAGCACTTCCCAGCTTTCCGCCAGTTCAGGCACCAGGCGGTAGGTGTACGGGTCGACATCAAGCAGGCGGTCATACAGCTGCGCGGCCAGCGTATCCACAATCAGGCCGCTGCTGGCTTTCTGCGGGTTGAAGGTATCAACCGGGCCGCTGACGCAATAAACGAAGCCGCTGTCGCGGATAGAGTCCGCGGGCGCGGCGAGCGCAGAGGCACTCAGGACGCTGAGACCAAGCAGCAGCGCGGGTAATAATTTTGGCATAGAACTCAACGATTCTCGGGCAATAGCGAGAGTGTATCGCAAAGCACGCGCACTCCCCAAATCCGCCGCGCATCTGCGCTTTTTTTACCCAGCGGGAGACGGGGGTAAGCACAACCTTAGTGTGGAAATGAGAAAAATTCTCAATTAGAGCTTTACAGATGATAATAGGAATGATTATTATTCTTCTGCGCTTCGACGGTGGCTCTACCGAAGAAGAGCACGACATTGCTCACATTGCTTCCAGTATTACGTTGCCCGCACCTCGTGTTGCGGGCTTTTTTTTTGCGCCATCGTCAGCCGCGCATCGTTATGTTACTTCCGGCAATCCTCATGCGAAATCGGCATCGGTCATTTGTTACGCGCAGGGTAGTCTGAGCTTTTCATCTGCTGAGAAATGATAATGAAAAGAGTGACTTTAACGATGCTGTTACTGGCCAGCGGCAGCGTCGCGGCGCACGGCGTTACCCTGCGCATTGCCGATCAAAAGGGCAACATGCGCGCCGAGCTGGAAGCAGCGCAGCAGCTCAACGATCTCTCCTACCGTATCGAATGGGCGGAATTTCCGGCCGCCGCTCCGCTGGCCGAAGCCCTGAATGCCGGGGCGGTTGATGCCGGTATTATTGGTGATGCGCCGCTGCTGTTCTCGCTGGCCGCGGGTTCGCAGGTTAAAGCGGTGGCCGTCAGCAAATCCACCCCGGCCGGGCTGGCGGTGCTGGTTGCGCCGGACTCACCCATCAAAACGCCGCGGGATCTGCGCGGTAAACGCATCGCCACCGGGCGCGGGTCGATCGGTCATTTTATCGCGCTGAAAGCGCTGGAAAGTGCCGGGCTGAGCGATAAAGCAGTCAGCTGGCGCTTTCTCACGCCTGCTGATGCGCGCATTGCGCTGGCTAGTGGTTCCGTCGATGCGTGGGCAACCTGGGATCCTTACACCGCGCTGGCAGAAGTAACGCATACCGGCCGCGTGCTGATCAACGGCGTGGGGCTCTCCAGCGGCAACAGCTTCCTCGCCGCCACCGATGCGGCACTGAGTGACGCCAGTAAACGTGCGGCGCTGCAGGATTATATTAACCGGCTGGCGGCCGCTGATCGCTGGGCCAATCGCCACGTTGAGGCGTATTCCGCCTGGCTGGCAAAGATCATCGGCTTTCCTCAGGAGGCTGCCGCCAAATCTTTTGCCCGACGTCAGTCACACTGGCAGAGCATTGACGACCACACCGTACAACAGCAGCAGGAAACCGCCGACTTTTATCAAAAGTACGGCCTGATTGCTCAGCCACTCGATGTCAAGCCGACCTTTTATCGCGGTCTGCAGGTGGCACAACAGTAACCCTTTGTGCGCCGGTATTTGGCGAACAGGCGGGATGCGCGTAGCATGGCGGCATCAAATCCGTGGCGGATAACCCAATGTTAATCAAAACCTTTGATGGTCATAATGACCTGTTGCTCAACCTGTGGTTGCATCATCGCGACGATCCGGCCACTGCCTTCTTTAGCGGTATCGAAAAAGGACACCTCGATTTTCCGCGCATGCAGCAGGGCGGCTTTGCCGGCGGATTGTTTGCGCTGTTTGTGCCGCCGCAGCGCTACGTCAGCGAAGTAGCACCTCAGCTGGCCGGTGAAGCGTGGCAGCCGCTGGAGATCCTGTGGCAGCAACTGGAGATTCTGAAAACGCTGGTTGCCCGTTCTGATGGCCGGGCGCGCCTGTGCCTCAGCACCGCCGATATCGCCGCCTGCCGGCGCGACGGCGTGCTGGCGATGGTGGCGCACATTGAGGGCGCGGACGGTTTTGACGGCGACGGCGCCGACCTTGCCGCCTTCTGGCAGGCGGGCGTGCGCAGCATCGGTCCGTTCTGGAATCTGGAAAATCGCTTTGGCGCTGGCGTCACCGGCGCGTTTCCCGGTTCGCCGGATAGCGGTCCGGGACTGACCGCAGACGGCGAGCGGCTGATCGCGCTGGCGAATCAGCAGCGCATGATGATCGACGTGTCGCACATGAATGAAAAAGCGTTCTGGGACACGGCCCGGCTCTCATCCGCGCCGCTGGTCGCCAGTCACTCGAATGCGCACGCGCTGTGCGCGCAGCCGCGCAACCTTACCGACGACCAACTGCGGGCGATTCGCGATAGCGGTGGCGTGGTCGGCATTAATTTCGGCAACGCCTTTCTGCGCGCCGACGGTAAGCGCGACGATGATGGCGGCTTGATCGAAATTGTTAAACACTGTGAGCATCTGATGACTATTATGGGAAGCGATCACGTCGCGCTGGGGTCGGATTTTGACGGCATCAGCGTGCCCGCAGAGCTTGAAGATGTCACCGGTTTGCCGCGGCTGTATGCGCTGATGCGCAGTCTCAACTATGATCAGGCATTGCTGGAACAACTTGCCTGGGGCAACTGGCAGCGGGTATTGCACCAAATCTGGCAGGCGTAAGTGTATTTCCTTACGCAATCAGGGTTGATCTGCTCGCTACATTGGCGCAACATCGCCCCGCGTTATCCATTGCTGGCGGAAGCCTTGTTTCTGCCGCAATGTTTTTAGCAGAGCCTGCTCTGCGTTTTAAGACTATGAGGAAGAATATTATGTGGAAAAAACCTGAGTTTGTTGACCTGCGTCTGGGCCTGGAAGTAACGCTGTACATCTCCAACCGCTAAGACGTCCTGCCCGCCGTTCGTGCGGGCATTTTCTTTTCCTGCTTCGGTCCTTCACATGTTTATTAAAGTCCTCGGTTCGGCGGCTGGCGGTGGCTTTCCGCAGTGGAACTGTAACTGCGCCAACTGCAGCGGGCTGCGTAACGGCACGCTCCAGGCGCAGGCGCGCACCCAATCCTCAATCATTGTCAGCGATAACGGTACCGACTGGGTGTTGTGCAACGCTTCGCCGGACATCAGCCAGCAAATCGCCCGGACACCGGAACTGGTGAAACACGGCGTGCTGCGCGGAACGGCGATTGGCAGCATTATTTTGACCGACAGCCAGATCGATCACACCACCGGTCTGCTGAGCCTGCGCGAGGGCTGCCCGCATCAGGTATGGTGCACGCCGGAAGTGCATGCCGACCTCACCAGCGGCTTCCCGATTTTTACCATGCTGCAGCACTGGAACGGCGGCCTGCAGCATCGGGCGCTCACGCCGCTTGAGCCGTTTCGCGTTGATGTCTGCGCCAGTCTGCAATTCACCGCCATTCCAATTCTCAGCAATGCGCCACCGTATTCGCCGTATCGCGATCGTCCGCTGCCGGGACATAACGTGGCGCTGTTTATCGAAAACACCGCCAGCGGGCAGACGCTGCTGTATGCGCCGGGCCTCGGCGAACCGGATGCGGTGATTATGCCGTGGCTGCAAAAAGCCGACTGCCTGCTGATGGACGGCACTGTGTGGCAGGATGATGAGCTGCTGACCACCGGCGTCGGCAAAAATACCGGCAAAGCCATGGGCCATCTGGCGCTGGCGGAAGAGCAGGGGCTGATGGCGCTGCTGGCCGCGCTGCCGGCCAGACGCAAAATTCTGATTCACATTAACAACACCAATCCGATTCTCAACGAGCATTCGCCGCAGCGCCAGTTCCTGACGCAGCAGGGCATTGAAGTGAGCTGGGACGGCATGGCGATTCATTTGCAGGAGTCCGCATCGTGATCATTACCGAGGCGTTGTCACCCGAAGCCTTTGAACAGGCGCTGCGCGCCAAGGGCGCCTACTACCATATCCACCATCCGTACCATGTCGCGATGTACGACGGTGCCGCGACGCGCGAGCAGATCCAGGGCTGGGTGGCGAACCGTTTCTACTACCAGGTCAACATCCCGCTGAAGGATGCGGCGATCCTGGCCAACTGTCCGGACCGCGACGTCCGCCGCGAATGGATCCAGCGCATCCTCGACCACGACGGCGCGCCCCCGGCGAGGAGGGCGGCATCGAGGCCTGGCTGCGTCTGGCGGAAGCGGTGGGCCTGGAGCGCGAGCAGGTGCTGTCCGAGGAGCTGGTGTTGCCCGGCGTGCGCTTCGCCGTGGACGCCTACGTCAACTTCGCCCGTCGCGCCAGCTGGCAGGAAGCGGCGAGCAGTTCGCTGACCGAACTGTTCGCCCCGCAGATCCACCAGTCGCGCCTGGACAGCTGGCCGCAGCACTATCCGTGGATCGAGGCGGCCGGCTACGACTACTTCCGCAGTCGCCTGGCCCAGGCGCGCCGCGACGTCGAGCACGGCCTGCGGATCACCCTGGAGCACTATCGGACCGGACCCGCGAGGCACAGGAACGCATGCTGGATATCCTGCAATTCAAGCTCGACGTGCTCTGGAGCATGCTCGACGCCATGAGCATGGCCTACGAACTGCAGCGCCCGCCGTACCACACGGTGACCCGCGAGCAGGTCGCCTGGCACAGTACAAGACTGGTGTAATCACATGAAAGAGCCTCGCTGCGCACCTGCCGGCGCTGCGCCGGGGCTTCCGCCTGCAGTTCGAACCGGCCCAGGACTGCCACGTGCTGCTCTACCCCGAAGGGATGGTGAAGCTCAACGACAGCGCCGGGGCCATTCTCGAACTGGTGACCGGCAAGCAGGATGTGGCGGCCATTATCGCCACGCTCAATGCGCGTTTTCCGGAGGCGGGCGGCGTCGATGATGACGTCAAAGACTTCCTGCAATCGGCCATTGAACAGAAGTGGATCCAGTGTCGTGAACCCGAATAAACCTGGCGTGAATGCGCCGCTCTGGCTGCTGGCCGAGCTGACCTATCGCTGCCCGCTGCAGTGCCCGTACTGCTCGAACCCGCTGGACTTCGCCCGCGAGGGGCGGCGAAGAGCTGAGCACCGAACAATGGATCGAGGTGTTCCGCCAGGCCCGCGAGATGGGCGGCGCCGCAGCTGGGCTTCTCCGGCGGTGAACCGCTGCTGCGCCAGGACCTCGCCGGAGCTGATCCACGCCGCGCGCGGCCTGGGCTTCTACACCAACCTGATCACCTCCGGCATCGGCCTCGACGAGAAACGCCTGACGCGCTTCGCCGACGCCGGGCTGGACCACATCCAGATCAGCTTCCAGGCCGCCGACGAAGAAGTGAACAACCTGCTCGCCGGCTCGCGCAAGGCGTTCGCCCAGAAGCTGGCGATGGCCCGCGCGGTGAAAACGCCCACGGCTACCCGATGGTGCTGAACTTCGTCACCCACCGGCACAACATCGACAACATCGAGCGGATCATCGAGCTGTGCATCGAGCTGGAGGCGGATTACGTCGAACTCGCCACCTGCCAGTTCTACGGCTGGGCCGCAGCTGAACCGTGCCGGGCTGCTGCCAACCCGCGACCAGCTGGAGCGCGCCGAAGCGGTTCACCGCCGAATACCGCGAGCGCCTGGCCGCCGCAGGCAATCCGTGCAAGCTGATCTTCGTCACGCCGGACTACTACGAGGAGCGGCCCAAGGCCTGCATGGGCGGCTGGGGCAGCGTATTCCTCGACGTCACCCCGGACGGCACCGCGCTGCCCTGTCACAGCGCGCGGCAACTGCCGGTGCAGTTCCCCAACGTGCGCGAGCACAGCCTGCAGCACATCTGGTACGAATCGTTCGGCTTCAACCGCTACCGCGGCGACGCCTGGATGCCGGAACCGTGCCGCTCCTGCGACGAGAAGGAGAAAGCGACTTCGGCGGCTGCCGCTGCCAGGCCTTCATGCTCACCGGCGATGCCGACGCCACCGACCCGGTGTGCGCCAAGTCGCCGCATCACGGAAAAATTCTTGAGGCACGCCGCGAAGCCAGCTGCAGCGATATCAAAATCGCCCAGCTGCAGTTCCGCAACCGCAGCAACTCTGAGCTGATTTTCAAACAGCGGGTCACCTGATGTGCGAACGCAGCCTGACGCTGGCTAACGGTCTGCGCTGTCATCTGTCGCACCAGCCCGACGCGCGGGAAAGCGCAGCGCTGGTGCGCGTCGGCGCGGGCAGCCTGCACGAACCCGATCGCTGGCCCGGCCTGGCGCATCTGCTGGAACATCTGCTGTTTTGCGGCAGCGCTGGCTTTACCGGCGATGAGCGCCTGATGCCGTGGCTGCAGCAACAGGGTGGTCAGGTGAATGCCACCACGCAACTCAGCCGCAGTGCCTGGTTCTTCCAGCTGCCGGCGCAGGCGCTGGCGGCGGGCGTGGCAAGGCTGGCAGATATGCTGGCTGCGCCACTGCTAACCGGTACGGCGATTACGCAGGAAGCGGCGGTCATTGAGGCAGAATATCAACTGCTGCGGCATCATGCCGAAACGCTGAGTGAAGCAGCGCTGCTCGACGCGGCCGGTGGCGCACTGCGCCGCTTTCGCGTCGGGAGTGCAGCGTGTTTTGGTGACAACGTAACGGAACTGCAGCAGGCGCTGCGGCTGTTTCATCAGCAGCATTTTGTCGCCGCCAACCAGCAGCTGTGGCTGAGCGGACCGCAATCGCTGGATGAATTACAGCAGCTGGCCGAGGCGTTTGCTGTTCACCAGTCAGGCGGTGCGGCGCACTCCTTATTGCCAGCCATTTCCGCGCCGGAGCCAGTTGAAACGCTCATCCAGCTTGCCGATGAAGAGTCATTCTGGCTAAGCCTGTTTATCAACGGCGAAGAAAGCGCTTTGCGTGACAACGTCACATTGCTGGAGGCTTTCTGGCAGGATGAAGCCCCTGGCAGCCTGATGGCGCAGCTGCGCAGCGAGCAACTGTGCGCATCGCTGCAGTGTGAATGGCTGTGGCAGAGCGCCGATCATAGCTGGCTGGCGTTGCGCTTCAGTGCGCCAGCGCTGTCAGCGTCGGCGGCAAGACGCATTGAACAGCTCTTCTGGCAGCATCTGCGTGCGGTGCGCGCCGCCACGCCAGCGCAACATCGCCACTATTTGCAACTGGCACAGCAGGATTTCGCTGCGCTGTCGCCGCTGACGCAGCTGCGCGGACGGGCGCTGGGATCGGCGCCGTCAGCTGACGTTCCCGCAGATTTTACCGGTTTCATCGCCGCGCTGTCACAGGCACCGTGCACGCGGCTGCTGACGCAGCGACAGCTGTCCGCCGCGCCTTACACCACGCAGGGATTCTGCCTGCAGCGCGCGCCATGGCCACCGACCGCGGCTGGTCCGGTCGCGCCGGTTAACTGGTCATTTTATCCTTGCGCTGACGTCCTGCATTTGCCGGAACTCCCGGCAAATTGCGCGCCGTTGCTGCGCGCAAACCCGGTGCAGCCGCGGGAAACGCTGCTGGTGCGCCCGGCGTTTTATCACACCCTGAGTGACGAGGCGGCGCTAAGCTGGCAGCAGCAGCTGCGCCCACGGCTGGCCGCACTGCGCCATGCCGGTGGCAGCGGACGCTGGCAACAGCAGCAGGGCGTCTGGCAACTGGTGATTAATCTGCCTGACGATGCAATGCCCGCGCTGCAGCAGCTGCCTGGCGTGCTGGCGGCGCTGAATGCGCCGGTGCTGCCGCAACCGCACCGTGCTGCACAAAGTATTGTGATTCGTCAGTTGCTGGAAGCGCTACCGCAGCAGTTGCTGGCCCCGGCTGCGCATCCTGCATGGCAGGCCGCCTGGTGCGGCCACAGCGAAAGCGTCAGTCAGCATGCCGCGCACGGGCTGAGCGAGGTGGTTCAGACTCAGCCTACGCCGGCGCGCGCGGCTGCGCTACAGCACGGCGTCAGCGCGCTGCGCTGTGCGGCGAACGATCAGGCCTTGTTGCTGTTTATTCCGCTGCCCGCTGCCGATGATGCCAGCCTCGCGGCGCTGCGTGCGCTGGCGCTGATGTTCGAACCACGCTTCTTTCAGCGCCTGCGGGTTGAGCAACAGATTGGCTATGTGGTGTCAGCGCGCTACCAGCGCGTGGCGGATGTGGATGGACTGCAGCTGGCGCTGCAATCACCGTCCATTGGCTGGCGTACACTGCTGCAACACTGCAAAGCGTTTTTGCGCGACATGGTGAGTGAACTCGCCGCCATCAACGATGAAACGCTGCGGGGCTGGCAGGCAACGCTGCTGGCGCAGTGCCAGCCACACCAGAACGCCGACGCCGCCAGTGAGGCACTGCGAAAACAGCAGGGACTGCCGGTGCTTACGCCAGAAGCGGTCGCGGCGCTCACGTTACCCCAGCTGCAGCGGCTGCATCAGCGCCTGCTGCGCGAACGCCGCCGCTGGCGCTTGCTGATTAATCAACGTGAATAATTTCTCCCTCTCTGCAGTCAGCCTGCTCCCGCTGGCATAAAGACAAAAGTTTACACAGCAGGGGTTGGTGTTTCTGCTGCTTTTGCATAAACTGGCCGCACTTTTCTCTGAGGCTGTGGCATGACGATATCGCCCCAACGCGCAAAATGGATTCTGGCACTGGTTTGTCTGGTGCTGGCGTTTTGTCTCGTCCAGCGCAGCTTCAATCTCCCGACCCAGCCTGTCGTTAGCATTACTGCTCACAGCGCCGCCGTTGATGACGGTGCCAGCAGTGATAAACCCTGTGCGCTGGGCGCTAAGTCACTCAGCGGCAGCGCGCCGCTGCTCGATACCGCGCTGCCATTCCTCGTACTGCTGCTGGCGTTGATCGCCACGCTCTTCCAGACCTCGTCTGCCACTGTCTGGCGGCGTGAACCGCTGTTTGTGCCGCTGCGACGGCGCCATCTCACGCTCTGCGTCTTCCGGGAATAACACCACGCGATCCACCGCGTAAACCCTGTTATTCACCGGAGAAACGATTATGACATTCCTGATCAGGAGCCTGCTGCTCCTCGTGGCGAGCTGCGCGCTGAGCGTGCAAGCCGCCGATACCGGCTGGCTGCGCAATGCGCAAAACAGCCACGCCGAAGTGCGCCTGCGCGCCGCGCCGCAGGGCGATCACCTGCAACTGCTGCTGGATATTCGCCTGCAGCCGGGCTGGAAAACCTACTGGCGCTCGCCGGGCGAAGGCGGCGTCGCGCCGGAAATCCGCTGGCAAACGCCGGATGTCAACGCCCGCTGGTCGTGGCCAGTGCCAGCGCGCTTTGACGTCAGCGGCCTCACCACGCAGGGCTACAAAGGCAACGTTACGCTGCCCATCGTGCTCGAATCTGCCCCGCAGGGCACGCTGGCCGGCACGCTGACGCTGTCCACCTGTAGCGACGTCTGCATCCTGACGGATTTTCCGTTCCAGCTCGATCTCTCGCAGCCCGCCAGTCCGGATTTTGCACGTGATTTCGCCCAGGCGATGGGGCAGATCCCGGCTGACAGCGGGCTGACCGATCAGCTTGATGCCAGCTTCGTTGATGGCACGCTGCAAATCCGGGCGCAGCGTCAGCAGGGCTGGCAGCAGCCGGAACTGTTCTTTGATTATCCGCAGGGCAGTATGCTGGCGACGCCGCAAATCAGCGTGCAGGGCGAGACGCTGACGGCCCGCGTGGCGGTGACCGATGAATGGGGCGAGGCTGCGCCGGACCTGCGCGGTAAAGCGCTGTCGCTGGTTATCGCTGACGCCGGTATCGCTCAGCAAAGCCAGCTGACCCTTGGTCATCAGCCGCTGTTTTCTCCCTCTGCCGGAAACGCCACGCTGTGGTCGGTAGTGCTGCTGGCGCTGCTCGGCGGGCTGATTCTCAACCTGATGCCCTGCGTGCTGCCGGTGCTGGCGATCAAACTGAGCAGTCTGGTGCAGCAGCAGGGACAGACGCAACGCCAGACGCGTCAGCAGTTTCTCGCGTCCAGCGCCGGTATTCTGTTCTCTTTCCTGCTGCTGGCGCTGCTGATGACCGTGCTACGGCTCAGCGGTCAGGCGCTGGGCTGGGGCATTCAGTTTCAGAGCAGCGGCTTTCTGCTGGTGATGGTGTTGGTGATGTTCCTGTTCAGCGCCAGTCTGTTCGATCTGCTGCATTTCCGCCTGCCTTCCGGCCTGACTACCCGGCTGGCGACGCATGGCGGTGCCGGTCTGGCAGGACATTTTGGCCAGGGGGCCTTTGCCACGCTGCTGGCGACGCCGTGCAGCGCACCGTTTCTTGGCACCGCCGTCGCCTATGCGCTGACCGCGCCGCTGCCGCAGCTGTGGCTGCTGTTTGTCGCGCTCGGTGTCGGCATGAGTCTGCCGTGGCTGCTGGTTGCGGCGCTGCCGGGTATGGCGTGCTGCCTGCCGCGTCCGGGGAGCTGGATGCTGCATCTGCGCACGCTGCTGGGGCTGCTGATGCTGCTGGCAACGCTGTGGCTGGTGACGCTGCTGATTCCCCACTGGGGCAGCACCATCGCCATTCTGCTGGCGGCCATCCTGCTGCTGGCGCTGACGGGCTGGCTAATCGCACGCCGCGCGATGCCGCAGGCAGGTCTGGTGTTCATTACCGTGACGCTGGCGGGCGCGCTGTTACTGCTGACGCGCCTCTCCCCGGAAGAAGAATCGCTGGTGTGGCAACCGCTGACCGAAGCCGCCATCAATCAGGCGCTGGAGCAGGATAAGCGCGTCTTTGTCGATGTCACCGCTGACTGGTGCATCACCTGCAAAGTGAATAAATCGCGGGTGCTGAATCAGCCTGACGTGCGTGCCGCCCTCGGCGCAGAGGATGTGGTGCTGCTGCGCGGTGACTGGACTCAACCGGATCCGGCCATCGGCGAGTTCCTGCGCCGCCGCGATCGCGTAGCGATCCCCTTTAACCAGATTTATGGCCCGGCACTGCCGCACGGCCAGATTTTATCGCCGTTATTAAGTCGTGATGCGGTGATTTCAACACTCTCTGAGGCAAAAAAATGATGAAAAAAACCCTGTTACTTTCGCTGATGTTACTGGCAGCACCCGCCCTGGCCGCCGCGCCATTTACCCCTGAGCAGGAGGCGCGCATCAAACAGCTGATTCGCGAAACCCTGGTGCAAAATCCGGCGATTCTGGCAGAAGCCGCTGACGCATTTGATAAAGAAGCCGCGCGCCAGCAGCAAAACGTGGTTGCGCAGATGGTAGAGAAAAACCGCGCGGCGCTGTTTAACGATGCCGGCTCACCGCGCATCGGTGCCAAAAAACCGGCGCTGACGCTGGTCTATTTCACCGACTACAACTGCGTCTTTTGCAAAAAGTTTGAGGCGGATATCGAAAAACTGCTGCAGAACTATCCGCAGGTGGCGGTGGTACTGAAGCCGCTGCCGTACCGCGCTGAAAGCTCGCTCAGTTCGGCGCGTCTGGCGCTGACGGTGTGGGAGCAGCAGCCGAATAACTTTCTTAAGCTGCATGAACGGCTGATGGCAAAGAAAGGCAACCATGATGAAGCCAGCATCGCCGCCGCGCTGGACAAAAGTGGCATCAGTTTATCGGCGCCGAGCACCGCCAGCCTCGACACCATCAACCTTAACCTGACGCTGGCGCAGCAGCTGGGTGTGCAGGGTACGCCCGCCACGCTGGTTGGCAATCAGCTGATCAGCGGGGCAGTGCCTTATGCACAGCTGGAAGCCGCGGTGAAAGGTGCGCTGCAGGCTAAGCCATGAGCCGGTTAACGCGCTGGCTGCGCGAAGGCGTGCTGTTGGTGCTGATGGCAGCGGCGCTGCTGCTGGCCATGGACTGGCTGCGTGCACCGCAGCTGCCCGCGGATGTGGCCCGGCAGCCGCTCAGCGCGCTGCAGGGCGAGGTGAACCTGGCGACGCTGAGCCAGCAGCGGCCGGTGCTGGTTTACGTCTGGGCCAGCTGGTGTGGCGTGTGCAAACTCACCACACCGACGGTAGCCGCGCTCAGTCAGCACGGCACGCAGGTGGTCAGCGTGGCTCTGCGATCCGGCAGCGATGCGCGCGTTGCCACCTGGCTGGATAAAAAAGGAGTACGGGGATTCGCCGTCAATGATGAAAGCGGGGCGCTGGGACAGCGCTGGCAAATCAGCGCCACGCCGACGTTCATCGTGCTGCATCAGGGCAAGGTGGTCAGCACCAGCAGCGGCTGGACCAGCAGCTGGGGGCTCAAGCTGCGCCTGTGGTGGGCGGCACGCGCTGCCTGATTAATCAATAACGGTAATTGACCGCGTTAAATAACCGTAGCGTGAATAACCTTGCGCTGCGGTTATTTTTTTTGCTTATTAAAAATCTGCATTCAATATTTCAATGCATTGAAATTAAATGAGTAATAAATAAATTGATAAATGAATCATTCTGGTTTATTTGCAATTAGCATCATCATGGCACATATATGTTAAATCACTTTTTATTTATTCATTTAATAACGGCGCGCTCGCGCCATTTTATTTTGGGGGAGAACAATGCGAATTCATCACCTCAACTGTGGCTGCATGTGCCCGCTCGGTGGCGCGTTATTCGATGGTTTCAGCAAAGGTCCGTTTGCTGAACTGGTGTGCCACTGCTTACTGCTGGAAACTGACCGTCACGGTTTAATCCTCGTGGATACCGGTCTGGGCACGCAGGATATGCGCCATCCTGACCGCCGCCTGTCGGGCTTTTTCCGCGCGCTAAATAATATTCGCTATAACGAGCAGCTCAGCGCGCTGGCACAGATTCAGCTGCTGGGGTTTCGCCCGGAGGATGTGCGCCACATTATTCTGACCCACCTCGATTTTGACCACGCCGGCGGCATCAGTGATTTTCCGGCCGCCCGCATTCATCTGCTGCAGCGTGAACTGGATACCGTAACCCAGGCGGGCGACAGCAGCTGGCTGGCGCGTCAGCGGTTTCGCCCGCAGCAGTGGACTGCGCACGATGGCTGGCGCGGTTACACCAGCGGCGGCGAGCGCTGGTATGGCTTTGATGCGGTGAAGGCGGTCGACGATCTCAGCGATGAGATTCTGCTGGTGCCGCTGCCGGGACATACGCTGGGCCATGCGGGCGTGGCGATTCGTCACCAGGGCGGCTGGCTGCTGCATGGCGGCGACGCCTGGTTTTATCGCGGTGAAATGTACCACAGCCAGCGCCACTGTACGCCTGGCCTGCGCGCCTATCAGCGCCTGATGTGCAGTGACCGCGCCGCCTGGCACAGCAATCAGCAGCGGCTGCGTGAACTGTCACTGCACCACCCGCAAGAGGTGCAACTGTTCTGCAGCCACGACGCGCAGGAACTGAACCAGTTCCGTCGGCACGGTTAACTTTTTGTGCGGGCTCTGCGCATGACTCTTTATCTTTACTAATATTTCTCAGGCGTGCGAAGCGATGCCTGGCCGGATCGCTCTCGCCTGGAAAAACTGTGATAGGGAGAGTGCGATGTACCATACCTCGGGACGCTCGGTTGTTGGCGTGACGCTGTTTACCCTGCTTGAGCCGTTGCCGCTGGGCTTTTTCTTTGCTGCCTGGCTGTTTGATATTATCTATCTGCAAACCTTCATCGTCATGTGGACCAAAGCCGCCAGCTGGCTGATAGCCATCGGGCTGGTGCTGGCGATTGTGCCGCGACTAATCAGCCTGATTCATTTATTCCGTGGCGCACCTGCCGCAGAGAAAACCCATTTCTGGCTGTCGCTGCTGGCAATCGTGCTGGCCATCGTCAACGCATTCATTCACAGCCGCGATGCCTATGCAGTGGTGCCGATGGGCGTGACGCTCTCCACCCTGGTGGTGGTGGTGTTGCTGATAGCGAATCTGCAGCTGGCGCTGCGCGAGCGTCGTTTACAGGGAGGTCGCCCATGAAATTTCGTGTTATGAGTGCGCTGGGAATTGCAGTACTGCTGAGCGCCTGCGACAGCGGATCGGACCTCGATCCGCAACGGCAAATCGGCCCTGATCCGCAGCTGCCGCAGGCTAAAAACTTCTTTATGCCGCCGATGCAGGTGCCGGAAGGCACCGCGTGGAAAGAGGGCGAGACACCAAAAGTGGCCGACGGCCTGAAGATCGAGAAAATCCCGGCCAGCCTGATGCACCCGCGTCAGCTGTATGTGCTGCCGAATGGCGACGTGCTGGTGGCAGAAGCCAACGGGGTGAAAAACCCGGTCACGGCACCGAAAGAATTGATCATGAGCCTGGTGCAGAAATCTTCCGGCAAAGGTGGCCCGGGCGGCAACCGCATCACGCTGCTGCGCAACGTAAACGGCAAGTGGGAACAGCACCGGTTTATCGAAAACCTCAACGCGCCGTTTGGCATGCAGCTGATTGGCAATACGCTGTATGTGGCTAACGCCGACAGCCTGGTGAAATTCCCTTACCAGACCGGTGAAACCGAAATCCGTACGCCGCCGGAAGAGGTGACGTCGCTGCCGGGCGGTGAGCTGAATCACCACTGGACCAAAGCGCTGCTCGCCAGTCCGGACGGCAGCAAACTGTACGTCGGTGTCGGCTCCAACAGTAACATCACCGAGAACGGTATCGGCGCAGAGTATGGCCGCGCGGCGGTGTGGGAAGTGGACGCCGCAACCGGTGCCAGCCGCATCTATGCCAGCGGCATCCGCAATCCTACCGGTCTGCAGTGGGAGCCGCAAAGCGGCAAGCTGTGGGCCATCGCCAACGAGCGTGACGAAATCGGGTCGGATCTGGTGCCGGATTACCTGACCTCCGTGCAGGACAAAGGTTTCTACGGCTGGCCGTACAGCTACTTTGGTCAGCACGTCGACGAGCGCGCGCAGCCGCAGCGGCCGGATCTGGTGGCGAAAGCCATCAAGCCGGACTATGCGCTGAGCTCACACGTGGCACCGCTCGGCCTGCTGTTCTATGGCGCGGATAATATGCCGCAGTACCGCGGCGGGGCCTTCATCAGTGAACACGGCAGCTGGAACCGCACGCCGCTCAACGGCTATAAAGTGATTTGGGTGAAATTTGAAAACGGCAAACCGGTCGGGCAACCGCAGACGGTGGTGTCAGGATTCCTCACCGACGATCAGAAGCAGGTACGCGGTTTGCCGGTAGGACTGGCGACGGATAATCAGGGCGGGGTGTTGATTGCCGACGATGCCGGCAACGCGATCTGGCGTATCAGCGCCGCACAGTAGGGCCATCGCAGGTAATAAAAAAGGATTTGGCCAGGTCGCCAAATCCTTTTTTTATGTTCGTCACCCGGCTGGTAACCGCGCTCGGAACGGGGTGCTCAGCACTCCTCACAAAAGGAATGATAAAATGTGCAGCGAAAGATTTCAAGTTTCGCTAAAATACTGTATGGTTATACAGGTGTTGAGCGCGGCGGATGCTTATTGTTTTCTGATGACTCCAGGGGCGCGGATAGTCAAACCCCGGCAGGTTTCAGGTGGTGCTGGCCTGTGGCTTTCACAATGAGTGCCGCTCAGCGCTCCTCACAGATGTGCTTAGGCGGTCGGCGGGTAGAGTCAGGGCCCCGAAAGCTGAACAGCGCGCTCCTGTCAGAGGAGAAGGAAAGTGATGGAACTTGTTCGATTACTCCTGGACCTGGTCCGGGTGATCCTGCAAATCATCGTTGCCCTTTTGCAACTGACCGGTCAGGCGCACTGACCGGAACTTGAAACAAGGCGGAGCTCACCTCTCCGCCTTTTTTCGTACGTCCGCGTCACGCGCCGGGCCGGCTTTGCTGTTGCATCGCCTGTCTGAGCGCCGCAACAAACACGCTAACGCGCGCCGGCAGGTGGCGCGTGGTGGGAAACAGCGCCCACACGCCCAGCATCTGCGGCTGCGCGTCCTCCAGTTCCAGCGCCACCAGTTCGCCGGATGCCAGCTCTTCCCGCACATCCCACTCAGAAAGCTGCGCGATGCCGCTGCCGGCCACGCACAGCGCACGCACCCCTTCGACATTGCTGCCGCTGAAGCGTCCGTCAACGCTCAGGCTGGAGAGATGGCCGTCCACCATAAAACTCCACTGCACCACATTCGACAGGCGCAGACAGTGGTGTTGATGCAGATCCGCCAGATGACGCGGCGTGCCGAAGCGTTGCAGATAGCCTGGAGCCGCACACAGCCGGCGCGGGTTATCGGCCAGACGGTGTGCCACCAGGCGGGAATCGCGCAGCGGGGCGATGCGAATCGCGACATCAAAGCCCAGCCCGACAATGTCCGTGACATCGTCGCTGAGCTGAAACTCAACGCGCAGCCCGGGGTTTTGCTCCATCAGTGACGGCAGCAGCGGAATGATGGTGCGGCGGCCAAACCCCGTAGGCGCGGTGATGCGCAGCTGGCCGGTGGCCCCCTGTTTATCGGGCGCGAACAGGTTGCGTGCGCTCTGTTCGGTCTCGGCCAGCGTTCTGGCATAAGGAAGAAACTCTTCGCCTTCATCGGTGAGGGCAATGGCGCGCGTGGTGCGATGCAGCAGCCGTACGCCGAGATCCTCCTCCAGTGAGGCCAGCCGGCGCGACACGGTCATAGTGGTGGTGCCGAGCCGCCGCGCCGCCTGCGTCAGGCTGCGGGTTTGCGACACCATCAGAAAAACATCAATATCCCGGGAGTTCATTGTAACGGTTTCCGTTAAGCAGACGTATCATAATCGGTCATTTTTGCCACAATGGCGACTCACTATAATGGCTCCTGATGATAATTTATTTCAGAGCGCCAAATGTCCGACAAACACCTGTTTCAGAGCAGTACGCTTAACCACCTCTATTTAACCAATCGCCTGATGGTAGCACCGATGACGCGCATCTCCGCCAGCGTGGACGGTGTCCCGGGCGAGCGTATGCAGCAGTACTACACGCGTTTTGCCCGCGGTGGCTTTGGCGCAGTAATCACCGAAGGCCTCTACATTGATGAAGCCTGGTCACAGACTTACGCTTTTCAGGCCGGGCTGGTCAATCGCCAGCAGATCGCCGGCTGGCGGGCCATCACCGACAGCGTGCACCAGCACGGCAGCAAAATCATTGCACAGCTGATGCACGCCGGTGCGATATCGCAGGGCAATATTTACCGGCGCGATACGCTGGCGCCTTCGGCGATCCCGCCACGTGGCGAACAACTGCGGTTTTACCATGGCCACGGCGCTTATCCGTTGCCGCGCGCCATGAGCGATGCGCAGATTGAGCAGGTGATTGACGCCTTTGCTGACAGCGCGGCGCGTGCCATTGAGGCAGCCGGTTTTGACGGCATTGAAATTCACGCGGCCAACGGTTATCTGCTCGATCAGTTCTTTACCGATTACACCAACCAGCGCAGCGACCGTTGGGGCGGCGATATTATCGCAAGACTGACGCTGACGCGGGAGGTGATCGCCGCGGTGCGTCAGCGCATCGGTGCCAACGTCACGCTGGGCGTGCGGATTTCTCAGGGGAAAGTGAATGATTTTACGCATAAATGGCAGGAGGGCGCTGCCGGAGCGCGCCAGGTGTTTGCGCTGCTTGCCGACTCAGGTATCGATTATCTGCACCTGACCGAGCATGATGCGTTGCAGCCAGCGTTCGCGGACGCGGCAGAATCGCTGCTACAGCTGGCGCGCCAGGCTGCGCCACAGTTGCCGGTGGTGATCAACGGGTCGCTGTCAGATGCCGAACGCGCCGGCATGGCGTTGTATCAGGGCGCAGATTATGTGGCGCTGGGCAAAAGCGCGCTGGCCAATCCGGACTGGCCACAGCGCGTTCGCCACGGCCAGCTGCTGCGCGCCTTCGATCAAAACCTGCTGGCACCGTCCGCGGATGTTAAAAACAGCGAGCTGGTATAAGCGCCGTTTTCGGTCGCCATCCATGGCGACCCTGCCACAACGGCTCAAAACGCATGCCCGCGCACCAGCAACAATGCTATGGTGTTTTTGTCGGGTGCGTATTGCTGCGCATCAGCAACAATGGTGTGTGATTTTGTCGGGTGGGTATTGCTGCGCATCAGCAGCAATAGTGTGTAATTTTGTAGGGTGCGCATTGATGCGCACCTGGATAAACCCAACACTACCCAGCCCGCTTAACGTTTAAACGCCCAGCTCAGCTTACCGTTATCGGCGCTTAACTTGTGCAGCGCCTTCTGGTTCACCGCGTCTCTGGCACCGAGCGCCTTTGCCGTCAGCGGACCGCTATCACTCTGCGCAATCACCGTATCCTTCGGCACGCTCACCATCTTCTCCGCCACCTTTTTCACCGCTGCGGCGTAGCCGTCGCGGTCGCGCAGGTTGAACGCTTTCAGCGGCAGTTCCCGGCTCAGCCACTGTCCCCAGAAAAATTCAAGGAACGGCGGCGGGTTGTCTGGCTTATCGAAGCCGATATCGCGCACAAAGTAGATCAGCGAACGATACTCATCATCCTGCATATGCTGGCGACCCAGCTCCTGCGGCAGTGCTTCGGGGGCGATCTTACCGTTTGGCGTCTCCAGCCACACCAGATGTGCCGCCGCCATTTTCTGCCAGAAAGCAGCCTGGCTTTTCAGCGGGCGGAAATCATCGGTAATGCGCACCTGCACCGGCGTTGACAGGCCGGCCATGTCAGCAAAGTTGCTGAACGTGTGGTGGCCATCAGTCAGGTACAGTTGATTATCCGGGCCGATCACCGCGGTTTTCATCGGGCCGGGTTCGCTGCCGACCGGCGCCTTACAGCTGAAACTGGCCGGATCGCGCACGGTGGAGCGCGGCGTGAAACTTTTCACCCCTTTTTGTCCCATGCTTTCGCAATAGTCATCGAACAGCTTTTCCGGATCGGCCTGATAACGATGCTGCTTGTAATCCAGCTGGCGATAACCAATGGCGGCCTGAGTGGGATGCAGCTGCGCCAGTTCGACCTGCACAATTTCTCCGGCTTTGATGTCGGGCGGCAGGGCGGCAAAGGCGGGGACGGTACTGAATAGCAAGGCTAATAACGGCAGGGACGCTTTCATTCCATTTTCTCCTGAAGATCTCCCGGTGGAGCAACACGATAGCATTCCTGTCATCTTCCCGCTCTAGTGTTGTGGCTCGCGGTTGCGTTGAGGCAACCACTTATCCAGACATCTGACCACAACGGAGCACCTGCTTTATGATTTCTGCCACACAGCCTCCCGCTAAACTGCAACACACCGCGATCAATCCCAGCGTCCGTCTGCGCGACACGCAGATTGGTCAGCAGTGTGAAATTCTGGCGCACAGTTATCTGGAATACAGCGAACTGGGTGATTTTTCCTACCTTGGGGAACACTGCTGCGTGGCGGATGCGCAGATTGGCCGCTTCACGGCCATCGCCAATCAGGTGCGTATCGGGGCACCGAATCATCCGATGGATCGCGCCTCACAGCATCGCTTCACCTACTGCCCGGAGTATTACGACAGCCGCGCGCAGCGCGATGCCGGTTTCTTCGCCGGACGCCGTGCCGATCGGGTGATCATTGGTCACGATGTGTGGATCGGTCACGGCGTGATTGTCCTGCCTGGCGTGACGGTCGGTGACGGCGCCGTGCTGGCGGCCGGGGCGGTGGTGAGTAAAGATGTGCCGCCTTACACCATCGTCGGCGGTGTGCCGGCGAAACCGATTCGCGCCCGTTTCAGCGCTGACATCGCGGCGCAGCTGCAGGCGATTGCCTGGTGGAACTGGCCGCTGGAGAAGCTGATGGCGCACCTGGCGGATTTTCAGTCGCCGGATATCGCCGCCTTCTGCCAGCGGCACGGGCGATAACCCTTACACGGCCTGCTGCGCGGCGGCTGGCGGCGCATCGGCTTGCAGGCGTTTCTCGGGCTGCAGCAGCGTCATGGCCAGCATGCTGCCAAAGGCGATACAGGCGGTGACGGTAAACATGGCGTTATAACCGTAGTACTGCGCCAGCCAGCCGCACAGCATCGGTGAAATGATCGACGCGAGGTTGGCGATAGCCAGAGTCATGCCGCTGAAGGTGCCGACCGATGCCTTCGGCGTCACGTCAATCACGATCGACCAGTAGACGTTATTCACCAGCGCATTGAGCGCGTTGCCGAGCGTCATCAGCGCGATAATCCCGACAGCAGATCCGACCCAGGGAATGGCCATAAAGCAGCAGGCGGTGGCGCACAGCGTCACAGCGGCAAACAGGTTGCGCGCCAGCCGCAGATTGTTAAAGCGCGCCAGCAGGCGATCGGCGATGCGCCCGCCCAGCAGCACCGTCAGGCAGGCACCGCTCCAGGGGATCATCGCCACATACCACAGCGAGTGCAGTTCATAGTGGAAATTATCCTGCAGATATTTCGGCAGCCAGGTCACCAGGGTAAAGGTGATGTAGAGGAAACTGAAATAGCCCAGCGCGTTACACACCAGCGTGCGGCTGGTGAAGAAGCGCCACCACGGCAGCGCGCCTTCGTCCTGCACCTGCTGGCGTTGCCCGGCAATGATCAGCTGACGCTCGACGGCATTGGCACGCGGATGCTGCTGTGGCGTATCAGTAAAGTGGCGGGCGAACAGCAGCATCGCCAGCAGTGAAAACGCACCGAGCAGCATAAACATCATGCGCCAGTCGTTGGTGAGCAGCAGCAGTCCGACGGCAATCGGTGCGGTCAGCAGCGAGCCCACCTGGGTGCTCAGCAGGCCAATTCCCAGCGCGAAACCGCGTTCGTTATCCGGTGCCCAGTGGGCGATGGTTTTGTTCATCAACGCGTAGGCCGGCCCTTCGCTGAAGCCAAACAGCACGCGCAGTGCAGCAAACCCCATGATCGCCGAGCCGCCAAACAGCGCCATGCCCAGCTCTCCGGCCCAGGCGGTGGCGATCTCCAGCAGCGACCACAGAATGCCGGCCATCAGCCAGACCTTTTTGGTGCCCAGCCGATCGGCAAGGAAACCGCCGCACAGCGACCCGAACAGATAGCCAAAGCCAAAGTAGCCCAGCACAGCACCGAGTTGCACTTTACTGAAGTGAAATTCCTGCGAGATGGCGTTGGCGGCGAACGAGAGCGCACCGCGGTCGATGTAGTTAATCAGTGCGATGAGAAACAGCAGCGAGAAAATGGTGTAGCGGGTTGAGGACGCTTTCATCATGCGACTCCTGAAAATGAACACAGGAATCATTAAGCAAAGGTAATGCCAGATTGCTAAGGCTGCTAACTAATTAGTGTCCGCTATGCCATAGTGCCCGCGCCGCCGCAGTGGGAACCATCGCGCTGGCTAATAAATAGTCGCTATCTGAGCGTGCTGCACCAAACCGATCGCCGGCACGATCGGTTACGGTGCGCTGCATCACACTACCGGCTGCGTAACCACCGCGGCACTGCGCAGTGGCTCCTGACCTAAGCCAACGTGCAGCAGAATCTGGCTGCGGTAATGCGCATCCGCTTCATGCTGCTCGTCACTCTGTAATAAACCGACCTCATTCACATTTTTTCCCGCGACCTGCACCTTAGTGCGTGCCGCGCTGCGCATCCACTCATACTCAATATCGATATGGCCGGTATCAATGCAGCGAATGCCGTGCTGACTGAGGTCGTAAGCCAGCACGGTTGCCGTCGGTCCAAGGGAGATCAATACCATGTCGAACTCGCGCGCGTGCGCCAGAACATTACTGTATAGCTCGTTATAAACCGAAAACGCGTTACGGTTGAGGGTGGTAATGCGCCGGATCTGCCGTGCGCCATCCAGCAGATCGTTCCCGAGACCAAGGCGCGTGCCGCTACCCTCAACAATCAGAATTTTTTTATCGTGAAACAGCTGTTTAAATTTGGCAAAAATACGTGCCGCCGGCTGTTTATCTTTATAATCATGATAAGGTCGCGTTACCGACGTATTACCATAGCGATAGCCTTTCTTTAATAAATGCTCATAGTGGCGAAAGAAAAACGCTTTATGAAAAAACCAGAAAAGCGCTGAGCCAAAACGCATATTCCCGGTGCCGCGAAAGGCATCAGGCATACACAGCAGACAGCGATTATCGCTCTGCGTGCCACGGCGCATGATCTCTTTCAGGCGAATGGAAAGGCGTTCATCAAAAGACTGAAAGCCAATATTCTTAAATAGCGTCATTTCCAGTTCCCCATCCCCATAGCGGCACACTGAGAGCCGGTCATCGCTGAGCAGCAGATCGATGGTCTGTTCTGCTGACAGGACCTGGTATTGCCGGGCGTGCGCATTGGCCACGGGAAATTTAATGGCAGCGTGTGTGAGTTTAAATGGAAAACGTAATTTGCGATAAAAAGCGTCTGCGCTGATCATAATAACCTTCTTTTTATAAGCGGCTTTGCCGCAGAGCAGTCAGATAATGTATATCACCGATTAATTTGTCAGACAGGCTAAGGAAACTCTCAAAATAATAAATACGCTATTTCATTTATCAATGTCACTGCGCCGGACAGACGCTATTTTTAGAGCAAAGCGCAGCGTTGCCTGCTTTTTTACCATCAGCTTCTGACATGACCAGGACAAATCGCATTTGTATGCCACTAATCAATTAAATAATTTCACCAGAAATACGTACGCCGACAAATTGCAGGCTGCCGGGAAGCACGCCTGTCGCGCCTTTAGTCATATCGCACGCTGCGTTATCAAAAAATGCGGATTTTCCTGATGATTGATTAATTTCCTCCAACAAAATTGAAACGTGATTTCACTCACACTACGAGCGAAGCGGGGCGCAGCATGAAGGAGCAGAGCTACATTGATAAGCGGCACTAACGACACGCCGCCAGGCAGATTTTTAACTAACGGTTACGTAAGTTAAGATTTTGTTGAGTTTATGTGTCTTTAGTTTGGGGTGGTTAATAATGATGAGCGTTGAGGGATTCGCATGATAAACAAACTGACCAGTCTCGTGCTGGCGATTCTGGGTGTTGCGCTGCTCTATATGGGCGGCAAGCTGCTGATGATGGGCGGCAGCGCATTTTACGCATTGATGGCGGTGGGATTACTGATCACCGCCATTTTACTGTTCCGCAATCAGCGCAGCGCGCTGACCCTGTATGCGGTGCTGATGTGGATCACGCTGGCATGGATGATCTGGGAAGTCGGCTTCGACAAGTGGCAGTGGATCCCGCGCGGCGATCTGTTTGGCGTGATCGGCCTGTGGCTGGCGATGCCGTGGGTGGTCAAACCGCTGTATCAGGGACAGCGTCGCTTCCACGGCCTGCTCGGCAGCACGGTGGCCATCATGATTGTACTGGTGATTGGATTATGCTTTTACGATCCACTGCCGCAGGCCGGCACCATCACCAATGCGCGTGAACAAAACAGCGAGCAGGGCGCGAGCGCTGACTGGACCGCCTACGGCGGCACCGCCGACGGCCTGCGTTTCTCCGCCCTGAATCAGATCACCAAAGAGAACGTGCGCAATCTCGAAGTGGCCTGGACCTATCACACCGGCGATCTGCGTCAGGATAACGATGCCACGGAATACACCTTCGAAGCCACGCCGCTGAAAGCCAACGGCATGCTCTATTTCTGTACGCCGCACAATGAGGTCCACGCGCTCGATCCGCAGAGTGGTGCGGTGAAGTGGAAATACACGCCGGCGAAAGATCGTTCTTATCTGCAGCAGCATCAGACCTGCCGTGGCGTCAGCTATTACGCGGGCGCACCGGTTGCCGCACAGGACACGGCGGCGACGCCGGCGATGTGCCGCAAGCGCATCTTTAACGCCACCACCGATGCCCGGCTGATTGCGCTGGATGCCGACAGCGGCAAACCGTGCGCCGATTTTGGCAACAACGGAGTGGTGGATCTGCATGCCAATATGGGTGAGGTTCGTCCACACGCGTTGATGCAGACCGCCGCGCCGCTGGTCGCGGGCAATCTGGTGATTGTCGGCGGCTCGGTTATGGATAACGGCTTCAACAGCGGTAACCCCTCTGGCGTAATTCGCGCCTATGATGTGCAAAGTGGTCGTCTGGTGTGGAACTTTGATCCGGCTAATCCGCAAAATACCGCGCCGATAGCTGCTGGCCAGACCTATCCGCAGGATACGCCGGTGGCCTGGGGTACGCTGAGCGCTGACCTGAAAAACGGCCTGATGTATGTGCCGTTTGGCAACGCCTCGCCGGATGAACTGGGCATCGAGCGCGATGCCAATAGCAATACAGAGAAATTCCGTGATGCGTTAGTGGCGCTCGATCTGCAGACCGGTGCATTCAAATGGCGCTATCAGAGCTCCCATCACGATCTGTGGGACCGCGATAATCCGTCACAGCCATCGCTGGTCGATATCGATTATCAGGGCCAGAAACAGCCGGTGGTGATCCTGCCGACCAAAACCGGCAACCTGTTTGTACTCAATCGCCTGACCGGCCAGCCGGTTTATCCGGTTAACGACGTGAAGGTTTCGACGGAAGGCGGCGTGCCGGGCGAGAAATTCGCCGCCACCCAGCCGGTATCCAGCCTGAACTTTATTCCGCAGCCGCTGACTGAGAAGTCAATGTGGGGCATCACGCCGTTTGATCAAATGGCCTGCCGTATGGATTTCCGCAGCCTGCGCTATGACGGCAATCCGTGGACGCCAGCCACAGAAGGCGGCTCGCTGGTGTTCCCGGGCAATATCGGGGTGTTTAACTGGGGATCGGTGGCGGTTGATCCGCAGCGTCAGATGCTGATTGCCGCACCGGTGCGCCTCGCCTACAAATACAACCTGATCAAGCGTACGCCTGCCACGGCGACGGAGCGCCTGTTCACCAAAGATGGCCAGCCTTACTGGAACGAAAACTTCCACGGTGATTACGCCATCCACATCCAGCAGCTGGCCTCCGGTCTCGGCATTCCGTGCATTGCACCGCCGTGGGGCCGCATGGTCGGCGTAGATTTGAAAACCGGCAAAACCGAATGGCTGCGTCGCGTTGGCACCACGAAAAACCTGAAAACCAGCTTCCTGCCAGGCCGCTTCCCGATTGGCTTCCCGATGGGCATGGTGGCGCACGGCGGGCCACTGCTGACGGCCGGCGATCTGGTGTTCCACGGTGCGACCGCAGATAACTTCATTCGCGCCTATGACAGCACCACCGGCGAACTGCTGTGGCAGCAGGAGCTTAGCGCCGGCGCGCAGGCGACGCCATCCACTTACATGGGCAGCGACGGTAAGCAGTACGTGGTGATTGCCGCAGGCGGTCACGGTTCGCTCGGCACCAAAGCCGGCGACAGCGTGGTGGCGTTCCGTCTGAAATAATCCTGTCTATGCAATAAAGGCGCCCGCGGGCGCCTTTTTTATTTTTATAAATCAGCTCATTAACGCTTGGCGCGCTCGGTTTGCACCCGCTGGGCAATGCGATCGCCAATCGTCTGGTCGATGTTGCGCCAGTACTCAAACGCGCGCGACAGCACTGGCTCCTCCACGCCGTTGAGCAGATGACCGCTGACGTTATTCACCAGACGATCACGTGCCGCCTCATCCAGCACTTTATTGACCAGCGTATTGGCCTGGCCAAAGTCATCATCATCCTGACGCAGCGTGTAGGGCGCGCGCACCATGTTGCCGTGCGCTTCCCAGGTGGAATCCGTCGGGTAGCGCTCGCCGTCCGCCGCCGGACCGCCTTTCGAGTTCGGCGCGTAGACCGGATCGCTGACCGGATTGATGCGCATCGCGCCATCCTTGCTGTAGCTGTGCACCGGTGCCTGTGGGGCGTTGACCGGAATCTGCTTGTAGTTAACGCCAAGACGGGCGCGGTGGGCATCGGCATAGGCAAACACCCGGCCAATCAGCATTTTATCCGGGCTCAGGCCAATGCCGGGCACCAGGTTGTTTGGTTCAAACGCCGCCTGTTCAATCTGCGCATGGTTGTCGGTCGGGTTACGGTTGAGCATCAGTTTGCCGACTTTAATCAGCGGATAATCGCTGTGTGGCCAGACCTTGGTCAGATCAAACGGGTTGAAGCGGTAGGTTTCCGCCTCGGCGAACGGCATGATCTGCATGTACAGCGTCCAGCTGGGGAAATCACCATTTTTGATGGCGGTGAACAGATCGCGCGTGTGGTAATCGCCGTCCTGGCCGGCCAGCAGATCGGCGTTATCCTGCGTCAGGAACTCCACGCCCTGATCGGTTTTGAAGTGGTATTTAACCCAGAATTTCTCCCCTGCGGCGTTAACCCACATATAGGTGTGGCTGGAGTAACCGTTCATGTGGCGCCAGCTTTTCGGAATGCCGCGGTCGCCCATTAGCCAGGTCACCTGGTGCGCCGACTCTGGCGACAGCGTCCAGAAATCCCACTGCATATCGTTATCGCGCAGATTGTTGTCGGCACGGCGCTTCTGCGAACGGATAAAGTGCTGGAACTTCATCGGGTCACGAATAAAGAACACCGGCGTGTTATTGCCCACCATGTCGTAGTTGCCTTCGCTGGTGTAAAACTTGATCGCGAAGCCGCGCGGATCGCGCCAGGTGTCCGGGCTGCCACGCTCGCCGGCCACGGTGGAGAAGCGCATTACCACATCAGTTTTGGTGCCGGGCTGAAATACCGCCGCTTTGGTGTAGCGGCTGACATCTTCTGTCACCTGAAAATAGCCAAACGCACCGCTGCCTTTGGCGTGCGGCTGACGCTCTGGAATCCGTTCGCGGTTGAAGTTAGCCATCTGCTCAATCAGGTAGTGATCGTGCAGCATCAGCGGGCCGTCAGGACCGACGGACAAAGAATGTTCGTCGCTGGCTACCGGAATGCCAGCATCCGTGGTGGTCGGCTTGCGATCGTCATTGCTCATAATATCTCCAGCTTTTGTAAGGATAATCCAACCACTAAGCGTAGCAGCGAGGCGCAGGCTTGCCCGAATAATTGCGCCGTCTCATCTGGTTGCCGCATTAAGCGATGCGGCACAGCTCGCAAATTTGTTTTTTATTTCTGCTGCTGGCTAAGCAGATTTTCCCTGCCGGAAAAAGCGCCATTCTGCGAATGGGATCGGAAAAGAAAAATTAATTCACCCGTCTTTTAAGACAGGTCGCAAAGGATTTTTCCATTTAAGTAAAAACAGACCTCGAATTAATCAATCATTTTATAACTTCATGTAAAATATCACTTTTTAATTTAATGATATTGATCAAAAAGAACCGCAATCCGCTTATTTATGCTCTCGCTGCGTCAAAGGCAATCCCGTTGTAATTAATGAATGGACATAATAAGAGAGATAAATATGGTGATGCATAAGGCTAAAACCGCGCGCCTGGCGCTGGCTATCGCGGGGATGATGGTGGGTGGCAGTGCAGCGGCACAGTCATTAACGCTGGAGCAGCGTCTGGCCCAGCTGGAAGAGAAAATCGCGCGCGATGAGCAGCAGCAAAAGGAGGCGAGCGCCGGAACAACCAACACGTTCCGCTTTTCCGGCTACGCCCGTTCCGGCCTGCTGGTTAATGATAAAGGGCGCGGTGGACGTGCCGGACCTGCTATTTCGCCTGCCAGTTCGATCGGCGGCGATGCGCATATTGGCCGGTTAGGTAATGAAAAAGATCACTACATCGAGCTGGGCTTTCATAACCAAACCCG
This sequence comes from Enterobacterales bacterium, assembly GCA_039593635.1. Classification (GTDB taxonomy): domain Bacteria; phylum Pseudomonadota; class Gammaproteobacteria; order Enterobacterales; family Enterobacteriaceae; genus Enterobacter. The sequence continues at coordinate 426,119 of JBCNOW010000027.1, read as the reverse complement.
GTTCAGTAATGGTTCGTGGGCCAATTTCAAAGCGCTGCTGGCAGATGGCTCATCCAGTCCGGACCCGTGGGTGCAGAATAATGACAACAACCTGAATATCCGCCAGGTATATGTCGAAATGGGGGATCTGCCCAGCTTTGGGGGCGCCGCGCAACATGCCTCGCTGTGGGCGGGCAAACGCTTTGACGGCGACAATTTTGATCTGCACTTCACCGATACCGATATCGTCTTTCTTGGCGGCACCGGTGGCGGCATCAGCAACCTGCAATGGAACGAGCAATGGCGCAGCGATTTCTCCATTTATGGCCGCAGTTTTGGCGACCTGGGCAGCAGCCGCTACGACGATAACAACGTGCAAAACCTGCTGCTGACCTCTAACCAGTTTTACGGTAACTGGCAGTGGATGCTGACCGGCATGAGCGCAAACGGCAACGACGAGCTGAAAGGGCGCGCATCGACCACCGGCAGCTATGCGCTGCGCAGTGACGATACGGCAAAGCACGGCGTGTTTACCATGCTGGCCTGGCACGATAAAAACCGCTTCTACGGACTGGCACCGGGCAGCAGCACTCACGCCATTCAGTGGGGGAAAGGGCTGGGCGCAGAAACCCGGCAGATCGGTGGCGACGGCGACTTAACGCGCAACGCCAGCGCGCTGCGACTGGCCACTTTTGGCGTGATGCCACTGAGCGATCGCTGGTCAGTGGCCCCGTCGCTACTGGCGCAGCACAGCGAGGATCGCTACCGTAAAGGCGATCGCTATGACTGGGCAACCATCAACCTGCGCGCATCCCAGGCGATTACGGAAAACTTTGCGCTGCAATATGAAGCGTCGTGGCTGTATATGGACCTCAAACCCAATGGCCGCAGCTATCAGGATGGCGGCAGCATCGCGACGTACAACGCGGTGAAGGGCGACGTATACAAGCTGACCTTTGCGCCAACATTTAAAGTCGGCAACATCAACGACATGCTGGTGCGACCGGAGATTCGGCTGTTCGCGACCTGGATGAACTGGTCTAAAGCGCTGGACAACTATGCGCTGAACGATGATTTCGGCAGCGCGGGCTTTACCGCTGGCGGTAGCTGGAACTTTGGCGTACAGGCAGAAGTGTGGTTCTGAGTTCGCCTTTCGCGCTGACCGGCTGAAGGAAGGTTGCACGGTGCGAGGCGTTGAAAAATGCCTCGCACCGCATCCGACGAAGCCTGCCAGCCAGCGGTAAAGCTGCATTCAGTCACCGATTGCGGCTATAGTGCAACGTACTGAACCTGAAGCGATAAGGAATCGTTGTGACCATTGCCTGCCTGCATACCGCCGCCAGTAATATTGCTATTTTTGATGACGCCGCACAGTCGCTCGGCATTCCGCCTCAGCAAATCAGCCATCTGGTGATGCCACATCTGCTGGCAGAAGCAGAGCTCAGCGGTGGCATGACGCCGGCCCAGCAGCAGCGTCTGGAGCAGCTGTTACTCAGCCTGACGCCGTGGTTCGACGCGATACTGATTACCTGCTCAACCTTAGGTGCCGCCGCGGACAGCCTGCGCGATGCACAACAGCGCTGTGCGGTTTATCGCACTGACCGTATGCTGGCGGACGAAGTGCATCGCCGTGGCGCACCCGCGCTGGTGCTGTGTGCCGCGGAGTCTACGCTGCACAGTACGCGCCAGCTGTTTTGCCCGGAGAGTCTGGCACCTGACCAGCGTCCGCAAGTCAGGCTTATCCCTGATGCCTGGGCCGCATTCAAAGCTGGCCGGCTGGACGACTATTACACGCTGATTGCCGATGCGGTCGCTCAGGGACAGCAGCAGGGCGCGGTTCAGGTGGCGTTAGCGCAGGTGTCAATGGCCGGCGCCGCGTCGCGTTTTCCTGTGCCACAGCGGCCACTCACCAGCCCGCACCTGGCGCTCAGCTTCGTACTGCAGCGGACTAAAGGCGCGGACGAAAGTCATTCAAAACCACTGATTTAAGCCAACAAAAAGCCCTACTGTTACGCAATTTTGCAGCCTTTATGATGGTCATCAGAACCTGATTTTTGAGGAAGCCACTGATGAACGTGATTAAAGCGCAGCGTGACCAGCTGTTTGAATACGGTCCCTTTACCATTCGCCGGCAGCGGCCGGGAGAACAACTGGGCGCGCTGGCGATTGTCGACCAGATGACGCTGAAGCCCGGCGCGGTGGTACCGATGCGCCGTCATCAGGATGATGAAATTTTCAGCTATGTCTGGCGCGGCTCGGTGCAGTACCGGCGCGAGGAGGGAGACACTCTCGCCCTCAACGGCAAACGCGCACTGCTGGTGAACGCGGGCAGTGGGGTACGTCATGAAGAGTCAGCACCGCTGATTGAAAGCGAAATGCTGCAGGCGTACATCCGCCCGGCATCCGGCGGCGGTGAAGGGCAGGTGCAGAGCGTGTACCGGGCAGAAGGGGCGGCGCTTAACCAGTGGACGCTGCTGGCCGGTCCGCAGCACAGCGCGGCACCTTTGACGCTGCGTCAGGCCGTTTACATCTATGACGTCAGGCTGGATCGTGGCGCACAGATCGAGGTGCCGCATTTGCCGGGTTATGCCAGCTGGGTCACGGTGCTGGAGGGCATTGCACGCACCGGGGATGTGCGGCTGCTAAAAGGCGATGCGGTGAGCGATAGCGCTGCCTTGCCGGCTATCCACGGTGAACGCGACGCCCTGCTGGTCGCCTTTCTGGTGCAGCAGAATGCGCCTGCGGTGCTGAGCGGTACGCTAAGCGGCAGTTAAAACACCGGGTATGACACGGCTAGCATGCACGAAAGTGGCCAGTCGTGTCAGCGTGCCGCTGGCGATGTCACGCACTCAGGCGCTGCCGGCTTTTCGACTCAGCGTCCGATAACCCCTTATTTCGCGTGTGACACCTGTTCGTAGTAACCGATCTTCTCCACTTTGGCGGTCGAACCGCCACCTTCAAACTCGGATGCCAGCCAGGCGTTAACGATGTTTTTCGCCAGCTCCGGCCCGATTACGCGTGAGCCCATGGTCATGATCTGCGCATTGTTACTTTTGCGCGCGCGCTCGGCGGAGAAGGTGTCATGGCACTGCGCGGCGCGCACGCCTTCCACTTTATTGGCAACAATCGCGACGCCAATGCCGGTGCCACACAGCAAAATGCCGCGCTCAAACTGCTTTTGCTGCACCGCCGTAGCCAGCGCAAACGCCACGTCCGGATACATCGGGCGGTCATTCTGCGCATCGTTACTGTAATCAGTTACCTGATAATCCTGCTCTTCCAGCAGCTTTTTAATAATGTTTTTCAAATCGATAGCCGCATCATCGGCACCAATAGCGATAGTTTTCATCACGTCTCTCCAGTGATACAGGGTCTGACACCTGCACATATGTTCGTCAGGTGATTAGATGTTCACTGATAGCCTGCCACAAAATCAAACATATGTTCAATACTTGTTCATATGATTTAGCGATAGGCCAGTCAAAATCTCGCGCACCCCCTGATGTAACGATCGCGCAGCGCCGCTCTGCTGCGAAAAATCCTGAAAATGTCGCTGAAATCAAATCTCATGCGCACTGTCACACTTTCGCCAACTGCGCTTGAGGAGTGAGCAAATATCCGTGTAGTGTTCATTTGTTCGCATGACCCTATCCATGTACAAGAAGACCCATTGAGGACTCGAACATGTGTCATTTGCTTCTTACCTCGCATTTTGTCTGTCGCCAGCGCCGGTTTTGCGCCTGGCCAACACCGTCTCACTGCGCACGTTTCGGAGGTGCGTTATGAATCACTCTGCTGTCAGCGCGGTTGAGCAGACCGCAATCCGCAAAATCTCCTGGCGCCTGGTACCGTTTGTGGCGCTGATGTTCTTTATCAACTTCCTCGATCGCACCGCCATTTCCTTTGCCGGCCCAAACGGCATGACGCAGGACCTCGGCCTCAGTGCGCTGCAGTTTGGTCTCGCCTCCGGCATCTTCTTTATTGGTTACATCCTGCTGGAAGTGCCCAGCAACCTGGCGCTGCATAAGTTCGGCGCGCGGCGCTGGCTGGCGCGCATCATGATCAGCTGGGGCATCGTCTCGCTGCTGTTTACCTGGGTCAGCAGTGTAGAAGGGCTGTATACGCTGCGCCTGCTGCTGGGGATTGCCGAGGCCGGTTTCTTCCCGGGCGCCATCCTTTATCTCAGCCTGTGGGTGCCGGCGCGCCACCGCAGCAAAATTCTCTCGCTGTTCTACCTGGCACAACCGCTGACGGTGGTATTTGGCGCACCGCTGGCTGCCTCGCTGATTGAGCAGCACGGCCTGTTTGGCCTGGAGGGCTGGCGCGTAATGTTTATGGGCGTGTCGCTGCCGGCAATCCTCATCGGTGTTGTGGCGCTGTTCTGGCTGGTGGACTCGCCGCGTCAGGCGAAGTGGCTGAATGACGACGAGAAAAACTGGTTGATAGCCGAACTGGAAGCGGAACATCAGCACAAGCAGGGCCAGCACCCGCACAGCGTGCGTTCGGTGATGGGCAACAGCCGCGTGTGGATGCTGTGCCTGATCTACTTCGGCTTTATTTACGGCCTGTACGCGCTGGCGTTCTTCCTGCCGACCATTATCGCCGGCTTCCAGCAGCAGTTTGGCACCACCTTCAACGTGATGCAGAAAGGGCTGATCACCGGCGTGCCGTACCTGATCGCCGCCGTCGTGATGTTTTTCTGGTCGCGGGATGCCGCGCGGCGTGGCTGTAAAACCTGGCACATCGCGATTCCTGCGGTCGCGGGCGGCGTCAGCGTACCGCTGGCGCTCTACATGGATTCACCGTTTACCACCATCCTGGTGATCGCCGTAACGGCCAGCGCCATCTTCGCCGCATTGCCCAATTTCTGGACGCTGCCAACGCAGTTCCTGACCGGCGCATCGGCAGCGGCGGCGATTGCGCTGATTAACACCCTGGGCAACGTGGCGGGTTTCTCCGCCGGTTACATCACCGGCGCACTGCATGATGCCACTCACAGTTATGTGTTACCGATGTTCGTGGTTGGCGGCTTCATGCTGCTCTCCGCCGTGCTGATGCTGTTCCTTAATCGCCGTCGCGTGCAGCCTCAGCCAACCTCATTCGTACAGGAGCAAAAACATGACGTACCTGTTTAACCAGCCATCCGCGTTTGCCGCGGAGCTGATCGAAGGCTTTGTGGCCGCCAACGCCGATAAAGTACGCCAGGTGAGCGGTGGCGTGGTGCGCAGCACGCGCAGCCAGCCGGATACCGTGGCGGTGATTGTCGGTGGCGGTTCCGGTCACTATCCCGCCTTTGCCGGATTGGTCGGCCAGGGCCTGGCGCACGGGGCGGCAATGGGCAATCTGTTCGCTTCGCCGTCGGCGCAGCAAATCTACAACGTCGCGCGCGCGGCGCATAACGGCGCGGGTGTGCTGTTGCTGTTTGGAAACTATGCCGGTGACGTGCTGCATTTTGGTCAGGCGTGCGAGCGGCTGCGCGCTGAAGGTATTGCCTGTGAGGTGCTGGCGGTAACGGATGATGTGTCCAGCGCCAGCCACGATGAGCGTCTGAAGCGACGCGGCGTCGCCGGCGATCTGTGTGTGTTTAAAGTGGCGGCGGCCGCGGCAGAAGCGGGTGACGATCTGGCTACGGTGCTGAAAAAAGCGCAGCACGCCAACGATCGCACCCGCACCTTCGGTGTGGCCTTTTCCGGCTGTACGCTGCCGGGCGCTTCGCATCCGCTGTTTGAGGTAGAGAAAGGGCGCATGGCGCTCGGGCTGGGCATCCACGGTGAGCCGGGCATCAGCGAAACGGCGGTGCCGCGCGCCGACGAGCTGGCAGAAATCTTTGTCGACCGGCTGCTGAGTGAGCGGCCAGCGGATGTGGCGCAGGTGGCGGGACAGCGCGTGGCGGTAATCCTCAACGGTCTTGGTTCAGTCAAGTATGAAGAGCTGTTTGTGGTGTATCGCCGCATCGCCCAGCTGCTGTCGGCGGCGCAGTTGCAGGTGGTGGAGCCGGATGTCGGCGAATTCGTCACCAGTTTTAACATGGCAGGCGTCTCGCTGACGCTGATGTGGCTTGATGATGAACTGGAAACGCTGTGGCGCGCGCCGGCCAATACGCCAGCCTACCGCAAAGGCAGCGTCCTGATTGCCGAGCCGCTCAGCGCCGCCGAGTGCGAAGAGATCAGTGAAGAGACGTTACCGCAGGCCAGCACTGCATCACAACACAGCGCCCGGCGCGTTCTTGAACTGCTGGAAGCGGTGGCGGTGATGATTCAGCGTCATGCCGGCCAGCTGGGCGACATTGATGCGGTAGCGGGCGACGGCGATCACGGCATTGGTATGGAGCGCGGCGTACTCGGCGCGGTGGAAAAGGCGCGTGAGGTGGCCGCGCGTGGCGCCGGCGCTGGCAGTCTGCTGTGTCGCGCCGCCGATGCCTGGGCGGATAAAGCGGGCGGCACGTCCGGAGCCCTGTGGGGCGTGGCACTGACCGCGCTCGGCACCGCGCTGGGCGACAGCGCGGCAGCGGATGCACCACGCGTCGCTGCCGGCGTCCGGGATGCAAAAGAGGGCATTATGCACTTCGGCAAAGCGCGCGTCGGTGATAAAACCATGGTTGACGTGCTGGTTCCGTTTAGCGACACGCTAAGCGCTGCGGTCGCGCAGGGCGCATCACTCACCGAAGCCTGGTTACGTGCGGCAGCGGTGGCGGAGCAGGCCGCGCAGGCCACCGCGCAGCTGGTACCGAAAGTGGGGCGTGCGCGGCCGCTGGCCGAGAAAAGCGTTGGCACGCCGGACGCCGGTGCGGTTTCACTGGCGATGATCGTCAACACCGTTGGCAATCTGTTAAAAGAACACAGTGCATCTGAACAGGGAGCGTAATTATGGCTCAGCCTAAAATCTGGCTTGGCGTCAGCCTGAAAATGTATTTCGGCTATCAGCAAACGCTGGCGTGGTGTCGCGAGGTTGCGACGCTGGCGCAGCATCCGGCAGTGCAGCGCGGTGATGTCGGGCTGTTTGTGCTGCCCGCTTATCCGGCCATCCCGGCGGTGACGGAAATCTTTGCCGGCACGCCGGTGCGCGTCGGCGCGCAGGACGTGTGTCAGGCGGAAAACGGCGCCTGGACCGGTGAGGTCAGCGCCAGCATGCTGCAGGAGCTGGGGTGCTCACTGGCAGAGATCGGCCACGCCGAACGCCGTCGCCATTTTCATGAAGATAAAACGCAGATTGCCGCCAAAGTGGCGATGGCGCTGCGTTATCGCCTGACCCCGGTGCTGTGCATCGGTGAACCGCAGCAGGGCACGCCTGAGCAGGCGATTGCGCTGTGTCAGCAGCAGCTGCAGGAGGCGCTGGCGGAGACCGCGCAACACGCGCTCAGCGGTGAGGTGTTGTTTGCTTACGAGCCGCAGTGGGCAATTGGTGCGCCGCAGCCGGCGCCGGACAGCTACATCCGCGCGGTGTGCAGCGGGCTACAGCAGCTGACGACGCCAGACGGCATCACGCTGCGGGTGATTTACGGCGGCAGCGCCGGGCCGGGTCTGATTCAGCGCCTCGGCGGCCACGTCAACGGCCTGTTCCTCGGCCGCTTTGCCCACGATCCGCAGGCGCTGGCGCAGATCGTGCAGGAAGCCAGTAAGCTGGCTGAGGAGCTGCCGTCATGAGCCGCATCGGACTCAGCACCTACGCGTTTTTCTGGCGCATGTCGCCCCAGGTACCACAGCCGCTCACGCTGGCGCAGATGCTGCAGCACACCGCCGATCTCGACGTGTCAGTATTCCAGATCTGCGACTACCCGGCGATTGAGCAGTGGTCAGATGACCAGCTGCTGGCGCTGCGTCAGCAGGCGGATGCACTTGGCATCACGCTGGAGCTGGGCACGCGTGGTCTCGGCAGCGCGCACCTGCGCCGCTATCTGCACATCGCCGCTATTCTCGACGCGCGCGTGGTGCGCTCAATGTTCAACACCGCCGATCACCGGCCATCGCTGGATGAAGCGGCCAATCTGATTGCTGCCGTGCTGCCGGATTTTGCCCGCCAGCAGGTGCGGCTGTGCCTGGAAACCTACGAGCAGGTCAGCAGCGCGGCGATGATGTCGGTGATCAACCGCTTTCTCTCACCGTGGCTGTGCGTGTGTCTCGATCCGGCCAACTGCGTCGCCGGACTGGAGCTGCAGGAGCAGGTGATCGCCAATACCGCTGCGCGCGTCGGCAATCTGCACATCAAAGATTTCGCCTTTACCCGCCGTGCCGGCTGGGTCGGTTTTACCCTGGCCGGCTGTCCGATGGGCGAAGGGAAGCTGGATTATGACCGGCTGATCGCCAGCGTGCGGCCAGCCGATCGCGACATCAACCAAATCATCGAACACTGGTTGCCGTGGCAGGACGATGCCGCGCAGACCTGCGCGCGGGAAGCCGAATGGACCCGCCGCGCCGTTGAATTCCTACGCAGTAAACAAGATCAGGAGTCGTTAACATGAGCAAGGCATTGAAAACCATCACCGTGATCGGCGCAGGCGGCAAAATGGGCATGCGTATTTCCGCTAATTTGCAGCACAGCGCTTATCAGGTGTTTTACTGCGAGAATTCACCGCAGGCGCAGCAGCAGGTGACTGAACAGGGACGCGAGCTGTCGGATGCCGCGTCGGTGGTGCCGCTGAGTGACGTGGTGATCCTCGCCGTGCCGGATATCGTACTGGGCAAAGTCTCGCAAAGCGTGGTGCCACAAATGCAAAGCGGTGCAGTGCTGCTGACGCTCGATCCGGCCGCGGCCTACGCCAACCTGATCGCCCAGCGTGACGGCATCGAATACGCGGTCGCGCACCCGTGCCATCCGTCGGTGTTTCTTGCCCGCTACACCAAAGAGGAGCACGCCGATGCGTTTGGTGGCGTCGCTGCCGTTCAGCACGTCGCGGCAGCCTGGGAAAGCGGCAGCGCTGAACAGAAGGCAGAGCTGAGTAAGGTGATTAGCGTGATGTACGGCCCGGTTGATCAGGTGCACTGGGTCACGGTGACGCAACTGGCGTATCTGGAACCGACGCTGGTCGAAACCGTCGCCTGCATGGTCGGTGCCTTCATGAAAGAGGCGCTGGATGAAACGGTGAAACACAGCGGCGTCCCGGAAGAAGCAGCGAAGGCTATGCTTTACGGCCATATTCAGATTGCGCTGGCGGTGGCTTTCCGCGCCACCAACCCGTTCTCGGACGCCTGCATGATCGCCATGGAGTATGGCCGCGAGAAGATCATCAAACCGGACTGGAAACAGATCTTCGATCAGCAAGAGCTGGATAAGGTTATTGCCCGCATGCTGAAAATTGACGCCATTCAGCGTTAAGCGTGACAGCCGCGGCGACTCGCGGCGTTGCTGGCTGGCGAAGCGAGTCGCATCAATGATATAACTCCCTGCTGAGCACTCCGCACGACGATACAAGACAGGTAACGGATGGAAAAAAACACGCTTTCTCAGGACTCCGAGCTGCTGACGGAAATTGCCGTCGCCTACTATCAGGACGAAATCACCCAGGAGGAGATTGCGCGTAAGTTTGGGATTTCCCGTATCAAGGTGGGGCGACTGCTGAAACGCGCGCGTGAAGAGGGCATCGTCGAGATCAATGTGCGCTACCATCCGGTGTTCAGTACGCGGCTGGAACAGCAGTTGCAGACGCGCTTTCCTCATCTGCAGCGCGCGCTGATTGCCCTCGATTCGCCAGACAGCGACGAGCAGCGGCGTCAGGTGGCGGCGCTGGTGTCGGCGCATCTCGCGCAGTCGCTGAAAGACAACGCCATTGTCGCCGTGGGCCAGGGGCGCAACGTGGCGGCCGTCGCCGATTATCCCGGTCAGGTGCCGACGCGCAACTGCCTGTTTATCAGCGGCATCGGCGGCACCCATCGTCCGGGGGATGCCATCAACGCGGACCACATCAGCCGCCGGCTGGCCAAAAAGTTTGGCGGCATCAGCGAAACCCTGTACGCCCCGGCTTACGTCGAAAACCGGGCGCTACGCGACGCCTTCATGCAAAACGGCACCATCAAAGAGACGCTCGACCGCGCGCGGAAAGCGGATGTGGCACTGGTGGGCATCGGCGACATGAACGAAAACAGCTATATGGTGAAGCTCGGCTGGTTCACACCGCATGAAATCATTGATGCCAGCGTCAATCAGGGCGTGACCGGTGATGTGGCCGGCTATGATTTTTTCAATGCCCAGGGCCAGCACGTGGATACGGTGATGAACGACCGGGTAATTGGCCTGAGTATCGACGAGCTGCGTAAAATTCCCTGCGTGATTGCCATTGCCGCTGAAAACACCAAAGCCATGGCGATCCTCGGCGCGCTGCGCACCGGCGCTATCGATATCATTGCCACCACGGCGCAAAACATCCGCACCATTCTGAGCATGTCGCAGTAACGCATAAGCGCCTGCCCGGCGCGGCCTGCGGGTGCGCCGGGTGAGGGGGATTCTGCGCCAGGTCGCCGTCCATCACTCAACCGTCACGTCAGCGCCATAAATCTTTCATCCGCCTCAGCTAGCTTACCGCCATTCTGATTTCAGGACTGCGGATGCATGAGCCATCTCTCGCTGCAACACATCACCAAAACCTGGGGCGATAAAATCGCGCTGCAGGATATCAGCTTCGACGTGGCGCAAGGCAGTTTCGTCGCACTGCTGGGGCCTTCAGGCTGCGGTAAATCGACGCTGTTGCGCACCCTCGCCGGGCTGGAAACGGCCGACAGCGGCCGCATTTATTTCAATCACACCGACGTCACGCCTCTGCCACCGGCGCAGCGCAAGCTGTCGATGGTGTTTCAGTCTTACGCGCTGTTTCCTCACCTGAGCGTGCGGGAAAATCTGCTGTTTGGCCTGAAGGCGCGCGGTGAAGATAAGCAACAGTTTGCCGCCCGGCTGGCGCAGGTCAGCGCACTGCTTGAGCTGGAACCGCTGCTGGCGCGCCTGCCTTCACAGCTCTCCGGCGGGCAGCAGCAGCGCGTGGCGCTGGGCAGGGCGGTGATCGCCAACAATACGCTGTGCCTGATGGATGAGCCGTTATCCAACCTGGATGCCAAACTGCGTCAGAGCATGCGGCGCGAAATCCGCGCGCTGCAAAAGCAGCTCGGGCTCACCATGTTGTACGTCACCCACGATCAGACCGAAGCGATGAGCATGGCCGATCACATCATTCTGCTCAACGATGGCCGCATTGAGCAGCACGGCACGCCAGACCAGCTCTACAACCAGCCGGCGAGCTGTTTTGCCGCGCAGTTTATTGGCGCACCGCCAATGAATATCCTGCCACTGCACAGCAAAGGCGCGCATCACTACCTCAGCCATCTCAGCACACCGCTGCTGAGCTATGCCGGCGAAACGGCGCTGAGTCTGGGCCTGCGCGCGGAGGATATCCAGCTGGTCGCCCCGCAGCAGGCCGCGCTGAGTGCGCGGGTAGTGAGCTACGAATACATGGGCGCGGATACGCTGCTGGTCTGTCGGTTGCCCGGCATCACGGAATCACTGACCGTCAAAGTGCCCGGCCTGCAGCGCTTCACGGATGACAGCCTGGTCGGCCTGCAGTGGTCCACCAGCCGGCAATACCTGTTTTCCACCACCAGCGGCCAGCGCTGTGTCGCTGCTGAACACCCGATGTTGCTCGCTGAGAAAAAATACGCTGTTTAACCGTTGTCGTTTATTCAAGGGAAAATCATGTCTGCGATCCGTTTCTCGCCTCTGGCTTGTGTCGTTATGCTGTGTGCCTCCGCGTCAGTGTTTGCTGCTGAGCCGGTGAAATTACAGATGTACTATCCGATTGCGGTCGGCGGTAAAGTCAGCCACACCGTGGAAGCCCTGGTGGCGGATTTTGAAAAACAGCACCCTGAGATCAGCATTCAGCCGGTCTACACCGGCGATTACGCCACCACCGTGACCAAAGCGCTGACGGCGTTTCGCGGTGGCAACGCGCCGCAGCTGGCGGTGATGGGCGATATCGAAGCCTGGTCGCTAATGGATGCCGGTGCCATTGTCGCCGCCAGTGATTTAGCCACGGGTGAAGAGGGAAAAAAATGGATCGACAGCTTCTATCCGGCCTTTCTGCGTCGCATTGAGGGCAAAGTGTGGGGCGTGCCTTTTCAGCGCTCAACCGTGGTGATGTACTGGAATAAACAGGCATTTGAGAAAGCCGGCCTCGATCCGAATACACCGCCCGCCACCTGGCAGCAGGTGGTGGCATTCAGCAAAAAACTGACGCTGAAACAGGCCAGCGGCGTCAGCCAGTGGGGCATTGAGATCCCTTCCACGCCGAACGGCTACTGGAATTTCCAGGGGCTGGCAGCCACCAATGGCGGACGGCTGGATAACGGTAAGGGCAACGCCGTGTATTTCAACACGCCGGGCAACGTGGAAACCCTGCAGTGGCTGACCGACCTCGGCCAGAAAGAGGAAGTCTCGCCGAAAGGCGCGATTGCCTGGGGCACCACGCCGCAGGACTTTATCAGTGGTAAAACGGCCATGATGGTCACTACCACCGGTAACCTGACCAACGTGCACGATAACGCGACCTTCCCGTTTGGCGTCGCCATGCTGCCGGAGAAAACCCAGCGCGGCAGCCCGACCGGTGGCGGCAACCTGTACGTGTTCAGAAGCGCTTCACCGGCGCAGCAGCAGGCGGCGATGCGCTTCATCCGCTGGGTCACCGCACCGGAACAGGCCGCGCGCTGGAGTATCGCTACCGGCTATGTCGCCACCTCGCCGGCAGCGTGGGACACAGCGGCAATGAAAGCCTATGTGCAGCAGGTGCCTCAGGCACTGGTGGCGCGTGAGCAGCTAAAATATGCTCAGCCGGAGCTCTCGACCTACAACAGCGTGCAGATTCAGGACGCGCTCAATCACGCCATTGAAGCAGCGGTGACGCAGAGCAAAACCCCGGCCCAGGCGCTGGCCGATGCGCAGAAACAGGCTGACCGCCTGCTGAAAAACTATCAGTGATGGCCGCGTGATGAGCTCATTCTCTGGCAGCGCCGCCACGCTGCGCTCGCGCGGGTGGTCACTGCAGTTCAGCGGCTATTTGCTGCTGCTGCCCGCGCTCAGCTTCCTGCTGCTGTTTACCCATTATCCGGCGCTGGCCACGCTGTGGCAGAGCCTGTTTAGCGCCGCGCGCGCTTCGCATCCGGCCCATTTTGTCGGGCTGGATAACTATCGCGCGCTGCTGGATGACGACATTTTTATGCAGTCGCTGTGGAATAACCTGCTGTATGCGCTGATCACCATTCCGCTGGCGGTGACGCTGGCGCTGCTGATGGCGCTGGCGGTCAATCGTCGGCTGCGCGGCAACGCGCTGGTGCGTGCGGCCTTCTTCATTCCGTCGCTGCTGCCGATGATCGCCATCGCCAACCTGTGGCTGTTTTTCTACACGCCGCAGCTTGGCATCCTGAATAGCCTGCTGGCATGGTTTTCGCTACCGGCGGTTAACTGGCTCGGCGAGCCGGATACCACGCTGTACTGCCTGATGGCGGTTTCGGTATGGCGCGAGGCGGGTTTTTTCATGATCTTTTACCTCGCCGCCCTGCAGCAGATCGATCCGCGCCTCAGCGAAGCCGCCGCCATTGAAGGCGCATCGCGCCGTTACTTTTTCCGCCGCGTGCAGTGGCCGCTGCTGTTGCCAACCACGCTGTTTGTGCTGATCAACGCCTCGATGAACGCCTTCCGCATTGTCGATCAGGTGATTGCCATGACCAACGGCGGCCCGAACAACAGCAGTAGCCTGCTGCTGTTTTATATCTATCGTACCGCGTTCAGTTTCTGGGACATGCCAGCCGCGTCGGCCATGACGGTGGTGCTGCTGGTGATCCTCGGATCGATTGCGTTGATCAAATTTCATCTGCTGGATAAGCGAGCCCATTATCAATGAAAGCTGCATCCTCTCCGGGCGGTTTTGCGCTCAACCTGCTGATTTGGCTGGCCGCGCTGCTGTGGAGCTTGCCGATGCTGGTGGCGCTGTGGATTGCCATTCATCCGGCCGCCGGACAGGGGCACTTTTCGCTGCTGGCACCGCTGACGCTGGAGAACTTCATCAATGCCTGGCACGCGGCACCGTTTGCCCGCTACTTCCTCAATACCACGCTGCTGGTGCTGATGATTGTGGTGGTCCAGCTGGTGCTGGCCACGCTGGCCGCTTATGCCCTGGTGCGGTTCCGCCTGAAATTTTCCGGTTTCCTCTTCGCGCTGATTCTGCTGCAGCTGATGATCAGCCCGGATGTGCTGATTCTGAATAATTACCGCACCATCAGCGCGCTCGGGCTGCGCGATACCCTGACCGGCATTGCGCTGCCGTACTTTGCCTCGGCGTTCGCCATCTTTCTGCTGCGGCAGACATTCAAAAGCATTCCGCTGGTGCTGGAAGAGGCGGCAACCGTTGAGGGGGCCAGCCGGTTTTACATTCTGCGCCACATCTACATTCCGCTGGCAAAGCCAATCTATGTGGCGTTCGCGCTGGTCTCGATCAGCTTCCACTGGAACGATTTTCTCTGGCCGCTGGTGATCACCGACTCGGTTCAGGTGCGTCCGTTAACCGTCGGGCTGCAGCTGTTTTCCGCGCCGGAGCAGGGCGTGCAGTGGGCGCTGATTGGGGCAGCAACGCTGATGACCACCTTGCCGTTGCTGCTGCTGTTTTTGCTGTTCCAGCGGCAGTTTATTCAGTCATTCATGCGTGCCGGTATTCGCTAAGGAGAGCCAGAGATGGGATATGCCCATGCGCTAACCGCAGCGCAACGCCAGCGGCTGGGTGATGTCGCTGAGCTGTATCAGTTACCGGATTTACGCGCGGCACCGCTCGACGGCACGCTGCGCTTCGGGCTGCTGGCCGATCCGCAATATGCTGACATTGAGGCGGATGTCCCGGCGAATCTCTACTATCGTCATGCGCTGCATAAGCTGCCGCAGGCGATAACCGCGCTCAATCAGCAGCCGCTGGATTTTGTCGTTACGCTCGGCGATCTGGTGGATCGCCACTGGGCCAGCTATGCAACGCTGCTGCCGCTCTACGATCGGCTACTCCATCCGCATGCCGTGGTGCTGGGGAATCACGACGCCCAGACCATCGCGCAGCACTTTGATGACGCGCTGCCGCTGCCAAAAAGTTACTATGCCTTTCAGCTGCCGGGCTGGCGCTTTATTGTCTACGACGGCAACGATATCAGCCTGTACTGCAATCAACACAACGGCGACGATCGCCAGCGCGCGGCCGCACTGCTGGCTGATTTACAGGCGCGCCAGCAACCGCAGGCGCAGCCGTGGAATGGCGCGGTCGGTGCGACGCAGCTGGCGTGGCTGGAAACGCAGCTTATTGAGGCCCGCACCTGCGGCCAGCAGGTGGTGGTGTTCGGCCATTATCCGCTGGCACCGGGCTACAGCCACAGTCTGCTCAACGGCGCGCAACTGGCAGCGCTGTTCTGCCGCTATGGCGTGCGCGCCTGTTTTGCCGGCCATGATCATCGCGGCGGCTATCATCGGCGCGCGGATACCGTGTTTATAACCCTGCAGGGGATGCTGGATGGCCCGTCGCGCGTGCCCTTTGCGGTGGTGGAACTGACGGGCGAGACGTTGCGGCTGCGGGGATGGGGCGGCGAAATCAGCCGCGAAGAGGTATACGGTGCCGCGCCGATGGCTAGCCGGCCAGGTTAAAACTGTTGTCAATGCGCAACAAAACCTCGGTCGTCGGGACTGATCCATCCAGACACAGGGTGACCCAATGCTTTTTGTTCATATGGTAGCCCGGGAAATAAACCTCGCCATCGACCAGCGAAGCGATCGTCTGCGGCGAGACTTTAATATTGACGATTTCAATCAGGCTATCATCCGGTCGGCCCAGCTTGCTGCTGTGAATCATCAACAGCGCGCCGAACCACTTTTGATTATCGTTGCGGCGAAAGATGGCGTTTTCAGGAAAGCGCGGCCATAAGAATTCCAGCTCAGTCTGATACTGCTGTTTCAGGTGCTGAACGATCGCATCGGCCTGCGTTGTTTTGAAATGCTTCTGCGGGAAACATTTTTCTGCGATATCCAGCAAGATAGCGTCATGTTCTTCACGAACCTGTCCCACAAAGGCACCGGTGGCAGAAGTAATACGGTGAAGAATGTAATCTTCTCCTGTGACTTTATCGATAATGGTGGCGGCAATGTCACCCTGAGTAGTGATGTTTACCTGCAGGGTGAACTGTTTATTCATCACATCACAGCGGTAGCCGTAATCCTGCCCGTCCTTGCGGAAACCGTAAGCCAGCAGCTTTTTCACATTCATTTCCCGGCTGACGAAAAGATGATTTACGTTGTACATTTTCATGCCTGGTTAACGGTGAGATGTTCACAATATCCGGAGTTTACTCAGGGGCGAGCGGGCTATTTTAACCGACAGGAGGGATTTTTATGTGCCATAAATCGCTATGGCACCCGGTACCGCTTTTTCGCCATATCACACCGCAAAGCACAACCGCCACCGGACGCTTAACCCAGCCTTACGCAACGCGCGCACATGCTGTATAGTCCGTTTTTTTTCGGAGGAACCATGCTGCCCAACTCATCCACGCGCCTGAATAAATACATCAGCGAGAGCGGAATCTGCTCGCGCCGTGACGCCGATCGTTACATCGAACAAGGCAACGTTTTCATTAACGGCAAACGCGCCAGCGTCGGTGCGCAGGTGTTCGCCGGGGATGAGGTCAAAGTCAACGGGCGGTTGATTGAACCGCGCAACGAAGACGATCTGGTATTAATCGCCCTCAACAAGCCGGTGGGCATTGTCACCACCATGGAAGAGGGCGAGCGTGACAACATTGGTGACTTCGTCAACCACAGCAAGCGCGTGTTTCCGATTGGCCGGCTGGATAAAGACTCGCAGGGGCTGATTTTCCTCACCAATCACGGCGATCTGGTGAATAAAATCCTGCGCGCCGGTAACAATCACGAAAAGGAGTACGTGGTCACGGTGGATAAGCCGATCACCGATGAGTTTATTGCCGGCATGGCGGCGGGCGTACCGATGCTCGGCACAGTGACGAAAAAATGCAAAGTGAAGCGGGAGTCGACCTTTGTATTTCGTATTATCCTGGTGCAGGGACTGAACCGGCAGATTCGCCGCATGGCCAAACACTTTGGCTATGATGTGACGAAGCTGGAGCGCACGCGGATCATGAACGTGAGCCTGAAAGGTATCCCGCTCGGTGAGTGGCGCGATCTGACGGACGATGAACTGATCGACCTGTTTAAGCTGATTGAGGATTCGTCGTCAGAAGATCAAAAAACGCAGCAGGCACAGGCGAAGAAGAAAGCGGCGACGCCCGCCGCGAAAAAACCGGCCGTCAGCGCACCGAAACAGAGTGACAAAGCGGGTCAGGGCGCTAACCGCAAGCGCTTTACCCAGCCGGGACGCAAGAAAAAAGGGCGTTAAAATCACACCCGCGGCGCCCGCGACCATCACGTATCTTTAGCGCCGCACGCCTTCATTCCAGCCACGTTTTTATTATTTATAACCGGGCGTCAGAATATCTGCGCCCGGTCATGCTTTTTCACGCAATCAATATGCAAATCCGCTGCATATCCAAAGGAGAAAATGGCATTAGGGATAAATAGTGACTGTGATAATTTTCAGCTATACGCCGGATAGCAGGCGTCACTCACCTTATTTAGCTGAACCTTTTCCAGGGATATAAACAATGCATAAACACCGCCTGGCCGGACTATTACTGGCCTCTGCATCGCTGCTCGCCGGCTTGTCGCTGCACGCTCGCGCCGCTGATGCATCCATTCCCTCACTGGCCGGTAAACGTATCGGTATTACCGTGGCCGGTACCGATCACTACTGGGATCTGAAAGCCTATCAGGGACAAATTGATGAAGTAAAGCGGCTGGGTGGCACGCCTATCGCGCTGGATGGCGGACGCAAAGAGTCACAGCAGATCGCGCAAATTCAAACGCTGATTGCACAAAAACCGGATGCCATTATTGAAACGCTGGGCACCGCCTCAGTGCTGGAACCCTGGCTGAAAAAAATTCGCGACGCCGGCATTCCCTTATTTACCGTGGATACCGCCAGCCCATCCAGTATTAACGTCACGACCTCCGATAACTTTTATATTGGCGAGCAGCTGGCATTAAAACTGGTCAATGATCTGCGCGGCGAAGGCAATATTCTGGTGTTTAATGGTTTTTATGGCGTGCCGGTGGTGGCGATGCGCTATGACCAGTTAAAAGCCGTGCTGAAATGGTATCCGAAAATTAAAATCATTCAGCCCGAACTGCGCGACGTAATTCCCAATACCGTGCAGGATGCCTATGCGCAGATTAGTCAGCTGCTTAACAAGTATCTGCAAGGGTCAGTACAGGCTATCTGGGCGGCATGGGACGTACCGCAGATTGGTGCCACTCAGGCGGTTGATGCTGCCGGTCGCAGTGAAATCAAAACTTACGCCGTGGACGGCAGCCCGGACGTGGTCTCGCTGGTGAAAGATCCGAAATCCAGCGCGGCGGCGGTGGTGGCGCAGCAACCTTATCTGATCGGACAGACTGCGGTACAAAATGTGGCGAAATACCTTGCCGGCGATCGTTCACTTCCGCCTGCCACCTATGTTCCGGCCATTCTGGTCACCAAAGAGAATGCGGCGCAGGCGCAGCAAACGCTGGGCCAGAGCGATGATAAATAAGACAGTGCGACTGCAGCTGCGCCAGATCAGTAAAGCTTTTGACGGCATTCCCGCGCTGCAAGCGGTATCGCTTGATGTCCACGCCGGCGAAGTGCATGGGCTGATTGGGCATAACGGAGCCGGAAAATCGACGCTGATCAAAGTGCTGGGCGGCATCCACGCTGCCGATGAGGGCAGCGTGACGCTGGAAGGCCGGCCACTGGTGTTGACCAGTCCGGCTCAGGCACAACAGCAGGGCATCGCCATTGTTCATCAGGAGCGGCTATTGCCAGGCACGCTGACGGTGGCGGAAGCGCTGCTGCTCGGTAATGAGCCACGGATTGGCAGCACACCGTTTATCGATCGCCGGCGTATGCGGCAGCAGGCGCGGCAGCTACTGCAACAGCACTTCGATCTGCAGATCGATCCCGATGCGCTGATCGCCGGGTTAAGTGTGGCGGAACAGCAACTGGTGCAGATCTGTCGCGTATTACAGCGCGCGCCGCGCGTGGTGGTACTGGATGAACCGACCGCCGCGCTGGCGCGCCACGAGGTGCAGGCGCTGTTTCGCGTTATTGAACGTATGCGTCAGCAGGGGATCGCACTGATCTACGTTTCTCACTATCTCGATGAAATCCAGGCGCTGTGCCAGCGGGTTACGGTGCTGCGCGATGGTAAAGACGTCGCGCATTTTACCGGCGACGCCCTTTCTCCGCAGGCGCTGATTAATGCCATGATCGGTGAGACGCAGCAGGCGATTGCACCGCGCGGTCTGCCACCTGACGGCGAGCCGGTGCTGACCGTAGACGCCCTGAGCGCGCCGGGTCGCTTTCACAATGTTTGTTTCAGCGCACGACGTGGCGAGATCGTTGGCATTACCGGCCTGCTGGGCTCCGGAGGGAAGGCGTTAATCAGCGCACTGTTTGGTCTGGAACGTGGCGTGAGCGGGACGCTGCGCGTAGGTGAGACGCACGGCGTACCGGCTTCGCCACATGCCGCGGTGAAACGTGGCATCGCGCTGGTGCCGGAAGATCGCCGCGCCAACGGCATCGCGCTCGATGTGAGCCTGCGCGACAACATCACCCTGACGACCGTGCAGCGCCTGCTGCGCTGGGGCGGCGTCTCCGCAACCGCCGAGACCGTGCTAGTGGCGGACAACATCCGCCAGCTGGTGATCCGCACACCGGGCCAGTTGGCACCGCTGCGTCAGCTGTCCGGCGGAAATCAGCAAAAAGCGGTGCTGGCGAAATGGCTCAACACCCACGCCACGCTCTATCTGCTGGATGAGCCCACGGTTGGCGTCGACATTGCCGCCAAGGCCGCCATTTATCAAACCCTGCAGCAGCTGGCGGCCGCCGGGGCGGTGATTATCCTGTTTTCCACCGATCTGCTGGAACTGCAAACGCTCGCCGACCGCATTATTGTGCTGGCGCGCGGCGAGCAGGTCGCCACGCTGTCCGCCCGGCACACCAGTCACCAGGAGATTCTGTCCCTGGCTTCCGGCACGGGCGCATTGACGGAGCAAATCCTATGAGTGAACTGAGCCAACCGGCGGTGGTGACGGCGGCAGGCAAACCGCAGGGGCAGCCGTGGCTGCAGCACGTCGCGCTGCTGATTATTGTACTGGTGCTGGCGGTATTTGCCTGGCTGTCGCCTATTTTCCTCAGCGTGATCAACCTCGGTAATGTATTGCAGCAAACGGCGGTGGTGGGAACGCTGGCGCTGGGTCTGACGCTGGTGCTAAGCGGTGGCGGTGTTCAGGGGATTAGCGGCGGCATTGATTTATCCATTGCCGCTAATATGGGGTTGTGTGCCGCGGTATTCGCGGCGCAGATCGCTGAGCAACACTCTGTCACTTATGCGCTGCTGCTCACGCTGCTCACCGGCATCGCCGTGGGGATATTCAATGCCCTGGCGATTGTCTGGCTTGGTATTTTGCCCCTGCTGGCGACGCTGACCAGCATGAACATCGCCATGGGACTGGAGATGGTACTGAGCGGAAACGCGTCGATTTCAGCCAGCAGCGCGCTGCAAAACCTGCTGATAGCCAGCGGACCACTGGGCGTTTCCTGGCTCGGCTGGGGATTTCTGCTGCTGGCGTTGAGTGCACTCGCGCTCAGTCGTTTCACCGCGTTTGGCCTGCGCCTGCAGGCGGTGGGTAGCCATCCGCAGGCCGCCAACGCGGCGGGCATTAGCGTGGCGCGCTATCAAAGTCTGAGTTATGTGCTGTGCGGCTTCAGCGCTGCACTGGCAGCCATTGCCTCGGTGGCGCTGCTCAGCGGCAGTTCGCCGGGCGCTAACGACAATCTGCTGATGGTGATTGCCGCCGCGCTGCTCGGCGTGGTGTTTTCGCGTCGCCTGGTAGCGACCCTGGGCGGTGCACTGATCAGCGCGCTGTTTCTGAGTCTGATAGCCAACGGCTTTCAGTTGGTTAACGTCTCAAGTTACTGGATTAACGGCGTCGAGGGTGTGCTCATCCTGCTGGTTGTGGCGCTGACCGCGCTACTGCGGCGCCGTCAGGCGGGGAGGGCATCTCATGTCTGAACTGAGCCTGAGCGGTAAAAAAGTGCCGGGGCTGTTGCGCAGCCTGATGGTGCTGACCTTTGTTGCGCTGCTGCTGTTTTTCATCATCGCCGCGCCCGCGTTTGCCACTGTCGCCAACATTCGTAGCGTGCTGCTGAATAATGTCGCACCGCTGGCGATTGTGGCGCTGGCCATGACGCTGGTCACGCGTATCGGCGCGATCGATCTGTCCGTCGGTACGGCGATTGATGTCGCCTGCCTGGTGCTGGTGACGCTGGTACTGCATCAGGTCGCGCTGCCGCTGGCGCTGTTGGGTGCGCTGACGGCGGCACTGCTGGTAGGCGTGTTCAACGCTTTTCTGGTGACACAACTCGGCGTTGAGCCGTTTCTCGCCACGCTTGGCACGCTGTTTATTGGTCAGAGCGTACAGCAACTGTCGTCCAACGGTGGGCAGCCGGTCTATCTGCTAAGCCAGACGCTGCCGGCGGGTTTTACCGCTATTGGTCACGGCACGCTACTTGGCGTTCCACTACCGCTCTGGCTGTTGCTGGGCGTGGCGCTGGTGCTGTATCAACTGTTGCACCGCAGCGCCAGCGGTCGCGCACTGCGCATGATGGGTGAACAGCTCAGCGTAGCGCATCATTCTGGCGTGGCGGTCAAACGTCTCACCGCGCTGGCATTCATATTCAGTGCACTGGTCGCCGGCATCGTCGGGTTAATTCTCGCCGCCAATGTCAAAGCCTGGGTACCGTTATCGGGCAATGCCTATCTGCTGAATGCCATCGGTGCCAGCTTTATTGGCGCGACCTTCGCGCCTTCGCGCCGCCCGAATGTACCGGGTACGCTGCTGGGTGTCGTGCTGCTGAGTTTCATCGCCAACGGACTGTTGCTGGTCGGCTGGAACTTTTACTGGCAGCAGGTGGCAACCGGCGCACTGATCTTTGTGGTACTGGCCGTGGGTGCGCTGCGTGCGCGTCGCCCTGTCTGAGGAGGGTAACGGATGCCTTCACCGTTTTTGCTGTTTGCGTTCATGATGAATGTCCCTGGTCATCTCTCTGCCGGATTGTGGCGACATCCCCAGGATCAGGCGCACCGCTATACCGAGCTGGATTACTGGACGACCCTCGCGCAGCAGCTTGATACCGCAGGTTTTGATGCGCTGTTCATTGCTGATGCGCTGGGACAACTGGATGTATGGCAGGGCAAGCCGGACGCGGCGTTGCGCCTGGCCGCTCAGATGCCGGTGAACGATCCGCTGCTGCTGGTCTCAGCCATGGCAGCCGTCACGCAGCACCTCGGTTTCGGTATTACGGTCTCTGCCACCTACGAACATCCTTATTTGCTGGCGCGCAAGTTCACGACGCTTGATCATCTCACCCGCGGGCGTATCGCCTGGAACGTGGTGACTTCCATGCTTGATTCCGCGGCGCGCAATCTGGGTTTGACCCGGCAGCTGCCGCATGATGAGCGTTACGATCGCGCACAGGAGTTTCTGGATGTGACCGCGAAGCTGTGGGAAGGCTCATGGGAGGAAGATGCGGTTAGCCGCGATAAAGCCAACAGCCTGTATAGCGATCCGCAAAAAGTGCACGCTATTCAGCATTATGGTCGCTGGTATCAGGTGCCGGATGCACATCTCAGTGAGCCCAGCCCACAGCGCACCCCGGTGCTGTTTCAGGCTGGCACTTCGGCACGCGGTGCGCAGTTTGCTGCCCGTAACGCAGAAGTCATTTTCCTCGGTGGCGTCACCGCGCAGGCGATTGCCAGCGATATTCAGCGCATTCGTCAGCTGGCCGTGGCAGAAGGGCGCGATCCGGCGTCGCTGCGTTTTGTCACAGCCATCACGGTGATCACGGCCGAGGATGATGATGCCGCCCGGGCCAAACTTGAGGATTATCAGCAATACATCAGTGAAGAGGCTGCGCTGGCGCTCTTCTCGGCGTGGACCGGTATCGACTGGTCGCAGGAGGATCCGGACATGCCGCTGGCCTTTCGCGAAACCGACGCCTGCCGTTCGGCGCTGGCCAGCCTGACGCGAATTGACGATCAAAAACGCTGGACGCTGCGTGAGGCAGCACGCTACATCGGTATCGGTGGTCTGCATCCGTTGCTGGTGGGCGGCGGCGAAACCATTGCCGATCGGCTGGATCAGTTTGCGGCAGAATCGGGCGTGGACGGCTTTAATCTGGGCTGGGCTATTAGCCCGGGCAGCTTCAACGATTTCATTGCCTGGGTCATGCCGGTGCTGCGCCAGCGCGGGCGGGTGCGTCCTCAGCCAGCACAGCCGTTAACCTTGCGTGAACGTCTCACGGGTCAGCCGCGCCTGGCAGCTGACCATCCGGCAACGCGCTTCCGCCGCCCTTAGCTCCACGCATGGCGCGGCGGCGGCGTGCCGTTGAGATAATAATTACCCACGTGGTAATACTTCCAGCGCACCGGATCGTGCAGCGTATGGGTGCGCGCGTTGCGCCAGTGGCGGTCCAGATTAAACTCCTGCAGCGTGGCGCGGGTGCCAGCCAGCTCAAACAGTTTGTTACCGGCAAGCAGAGCGATCTCCGTCGTCAGCACTTTGGCCTCGGCGGTGGCCACGGTCGCGCGTGCCACGCTGGTCTCATCGGGCTGCGCCAGCGCGGCGTCAATCGCTGCTCCGGCCTGCCACAGCAGCGCTTCGGCAGCGTGCAGGCGGATTTTCAAATCACCGACTGCCGCCAGCGTGAAGTGGTCATCGGCAGCGCGCGCCTGGCCACTGTCAATCCACGGCCGCGAGCGTTCGCGAACAAATTGCAGGGTGTCTTCAATGGTGCCGCGCGCAATACCGACATCCACCGCCGCCTGAATGATCTGTGAAATCGGCCCGGCAGCGGTTGGCCGCTCAAACGCCTGCCAGGTTGGAATAACGCGCGACAGCGGGGCGCGGACATTCTCCAGCAGTACGGTACCGGAAGCCGTCGTGCGCTGACCAAAGGCCGACCAGTTATTAATGACGCTGATGCCCGGCGTGTCGCGATCGAGCACAATCAGATGCGCCCGGTCCTGCTCGTCCAGCGCCACGGCATGGATTCGATGCGCCAGCAGCGCGCCAGTGGCATAAAATTTTTCCCCGTTAATCACCACCTCATCACCGTCACGCCGAAAGCGCGTCTGAAAATCGGCGACCGTGCGGCCATGCTTCTCCGAGAAGGCGTTACCCCAGCGCAGCCCGGCCAGTACCTCGCTCAGCAGTACCTGTTTTTGTGCTTCGCTACCGTCTTCCAGCAGATGGGCCACACCGGCCAGATGGTTTTGCGGCAGCTGACCGAGCGCCGGATCGGCAGCTGAAATGATGGCGATCACCCTGGCCACGGTGGTCCACGACACGCCCGCTCCGCCCCAGGCTTTGGGGATGGCCATTGCCCACAGGCCGCTTTGCGAGAACGCATCCAGCTCTTTGAGGGGCAGAATGCCCTCACGATCGCGCAGTGCCGCCTCGCGCGCGAAGCTGGCCGCCAACTGATGGGCTACGGCGATAGCTTCCGCATCGTCGCGAATGATATGCGCGGCGCCAGCCGGTAATGGCACCGGTGCTTCCGTCTGTTGCGTATTGACTTTACGCGGCAGCGCCGCGGAGTCGGCTAAGGTCAGCGACATAATGACTTCTCCGGTAGAAGAGGATAGAGGAGGGCATCATCGCATGCGCACGTGGAGGGCTTATATCTCAATAGCGGTTAAGCAAAGCGCAAAAAAGCCTTAGTGCTCGCACACTAAGGCCGGATTTACAGTCGGGGAGAGAACCGCTGGCTACGCCACTTTCACCACGGTTTTGCCGAAGTTTTTGCCTTTCAGCATGTCAATAAACGCCTGCGGCGCATGCTCCAGCCCTTCTACCATGTGTTCGCGGTACAACACTTTTTGTTGCTCGACCAGCGGCGTCATCGCCTGCAGGAATTCCGGATAGCGATCGCCATAATCCTGGAAGATGATGAAGCCCTGCATACGGATGCGGCGTTTCAGAATCCCGCCCATGATCAGCGGCGTGCGATCGGGGCCGGGTGGCAGTTCGCGACTGCTGTAGCCCGACACCAGGCCACACACCGGCACGCGCGCGGCGGTGTTGAGCAGCGGGAAGACGGCATCGAATACTTTGCCGCCGACGTTTTCAAAATAGATGTCGATACCGCCCGGGCAGGTGGCCGCCAGCTGTTCCGCGAAATCGTCACGATGATGATCGATACAGGCGGAAAAACCGAGGGTGTCAATCGCGTAGCGGCACTTATCCTCACCGCCGGCCACGCCGACGACGCGGCAGCCATTCAGCTTACCGAGCTGACCGACCGTGGCACCCACCGGTCCGGTGGCGGCGGCGACAACCAGCGTTTCACCGGCTTTGGGCTGACCGATATCCATCAGGCCCATGTAGGCGGTAAAGCCCGGCATACCCAGAATGCCCAGCGCCCAGGATGGATGGGGCAGATGACCGATTTTAGTCACGCCAGTGCCATCGGACAGGGCATAGCTCTGCCAGCCGCTGGCCGCCAGTACCCAGTCGCCGGCGCTGAAGTCCGGATGCTGCGATTCCGCCACCTGGCATACGGTGCCGCCGACCATCGGCTGGTCGAGTTGCGCCGGCGGCGCGTAGGATTTGCTGTCATCCATGCGGCCACGCATATACGGGTCGAGCGACAGATAGTGGGTGCGCAGCAGCATCTGTCCCGCCTGCACCTGCGGCAGCGGTTGTTCGACAAAGCGGAAGTTCTCTTTCACCGGCTCGCCGTCCGGGCGTGACGCCAGCAGCCAGGCGTGATTGAGTGAAGCGTGTTGAGTCATAGCATTTCCTTGTTTCTGCGCGGGTAAAACAGCAAGTGTAGCCAATGACCGGGCAGGGAATGGATGATTGATGCGGCTTGCGCCTACATCAGAATGATACCAAACCGCTTCAGCAACAGCGCCCAGAGGGCGAACAGCACCACGGTAATCACGCAGGAGAGCAGTAGCGTGAGCCAGAAGCCGACGCGCTGGTAAAAAAACGGAAACAGGATAAACATCGGCAGTGTCGGCACCACATACCAGAACGTATACCATGCGTGAGCGGCAATCTTTTCCTGCGTTTGTCCTTCTATTTTCATCCAGATAAGCACCAGCAGGGTGACCAGCGGTAAAGCGGCGAGCAGGCCGCCAAGACGATCGCTGCGTTTCGCGGCTTCTGAGATCAGTACCACCATAAAGGCGGTTAACGCGTATTTTGAGATTAGCCAGAGCATCGTTATTCCCGATAATTATCATTAAGCCGGCTGGGTGCCTGATGTTCTATTTCAGGTAAGAACGAATGACCGCCACGATCTCTTCCAGATCCTCACTTCGCGCCTGCGGCGTAGCCTCTGCGTTCATCAAATGTTCGCGTATATGGCCTTCAAGCAATTCGCTCATCAGGCCATTAATAGCGCCGCGCACTGCCGCGACCTGCTGCAGTACCTTGAGGCACTCTTCACCCGATTCGACGGCGGTTTCAAGCGACGCCGCCTGACCTTTTATACGTCGAATGCGGGTGAGTAAGCTTTTCTGATTTCTCAGGGTATGGGCCATTACTGCCTCCGATTGATCATGTTCTATACTGGGGTATAGTATATAACTCACTTTACGGCGCTTTCGGGTCGCCTGCAACTGATTACCCCGACATTGACATCCAAATCCCAGGAGGCTGGATATGGCCGCAAAATCACCGTGCATTGATCTCTGTGTATTTGATACGAAAACCGGCTGGTGCGAGGGATGCGGACGCACCCGTGGGGAAACCCAAAGCTGGCGCAAGCTTTCGCCTTACCATCGCAAAGCGACAGAGCGGGCGCTTCCGGCGCGCCTGAAAGCGCTTAAAACCCGAGAGGCGTAGTCTTGTTCGTCAGGTCGAGGCGACACACATTGAGGGTGACGCTGCTGCCGGGGAATGAAACCTGAGGGTGTAGCAGGACATTTGTGATTAACATCTTACTTACATCATTAACATCCCCTTTTTGCTGGCTATCGGTTATGGGGTGAATCTATAGTCAATTTACTATGTAAAACTGTGTTTTATCTGGTGCAACTCATAGCTTAGCCGATGAGGCATGCCAGCAGCGTTACAGACCTGATTTAAATCAGGCAGTTAAGAGGGGATACTATGGAGATTGTTAACGCACCGCATCTGCCTGTCAGAGAGCATTGGCTGGCACTGCATCATGAGCCCGCATTGATGCCCGACCTGCCGATGGTCGATGCGCATCATCACTTATGGGACCGCCAGTCAGGGCGTTATCTGGCGCCTGAATTCAGCCACGATATCGAAACGTCCGGCCACCGGATACTCTCCACCGTCTACATTCAATGCCGTTCAATGCTGCGCCGTAACGGACCGGAGGCCTTCAAACCCGTCGGTGAGGTGGAGTTTGCCAGCGGCGTTGCGGCAATGTTTGACAGCGGCCATTACGGCGCGGCGGCAGGCTGTGAAGCGATTGTCGGCGGTGCCAGCCTGCTGGCTGGCGATGACCTGCTGCCGGTGATTGAAAGCATGACGGAACGTTCAGGGGGACGATTACGCGGGATGCGTAATCCGCTGGCCTGGCACGATGACCCACGCGTGGTATCCAGTCCCGTGACGCCGCCCGCCGGTCTGGCGGCCAGTGCCGCATTCCGGCGCGGTGCCGCATGCCTGGCCCGCAAAGGACTGTCGCTGGATGTCTGGGTTTATCACACCCAACTCGATGAAATCGCTGAGCTGGCACGGGCGCTACCCGATCTGCACATTATTGTGGACCATTGCGGCGGGCCGATCGGTAGCGGGCCGTATGCCGACAAACGGGATGCCACCTTCCAGGAATGGAAAAAGGCCATCATTGCGCTGGCGGCGTTGCCAAACGTGAGCATCAAAATCAGCGGTTTCGGCATGACCGTCATGGGCTACTCCTTCGCCCAGCATGCCATACCGCCGGACTCTCAGACGCTTTCGCAGGCCTGGCGGCCGCAGTTTGAAACCCTGGTTGACGCGTTTGGCGTCGGGCGCTGTATGTTTGCCAGCAACTTCCCGGTCGACAAAGGGATGTTCAGCTACGGCGTATTCTGGAATGCCTGTAAAAGGCTGGCTGAGCACGCTTCGCCAACCGAAAGAGAACAGCTGTTCTGGCGCACCGCGGCTGCACGCTATCGCTTATCCTCCCTGGAGAATATGGATGAATATCAAATCAAGACTGCATGAAGCGCCTCCCCTGGCGCAGGATGAGTCCGCTGCAGCGATCTCGTATACATCGGCAGAAAAAAGGACGCTGGCGCTGGGCGGGTTAGGGTGGACGTTTGAAAGCTATGACTCGTTTTTGCTCTCGCTGTTACTACCGGTACTGGGCGTGGTATTTGATGTCAGCAAAACAGAACTTGGCGTGTTTATCAGCACCACGGCAGGCGGGCAGATTATTGGTGGCATTCTTTTTGGGCTGGTTGCCGATAAGATCGGACGCGTCAGAACGGCCTTCATCTGTATCGCCATCTATTCACTCTTCTCCGGACTGCTGGCGTTCTCCCACAATCCTCAGGCGTTTGCTGCGCTGCGATTCTGCGGTGCGCTGGGTATGGGCGGCATGTGGACGTCAGGAGCGGCACTGATCGCCGAAACATGGCGTCCGGAGCGTCGTGCACGCGGTGGCGCGCTGATGCAAATGGGGTTACCGGTGGGGGCGATTCTGGCGATTGGCCTGACGGCGCTGGTGACGGCCCTGACCGGCGGGCTGGAAAACGGCGGCTGGCGCTACCTTTTCATGATTGGCGCACTGCCGGTGTTTATCATGATGGTCATTGCTTATATCACGCCTGAATCACCTGTCTGGCTGGCGCGCCAGCAGGAACGCGCTCACCGCCAGAACAAAACGGCAGGTACCGGCAAAATCAACCTCAAAGGATTGCTGCTGGCATTTACCTTTATCTTTTTCATTCAGTACCTGTTCTGGGGCGTATTCACCTGGACGCCAACCTATCTTCGTGAAGTTAAGCATCTCGATTTTCTTCACAGCCTGAAATTTGTGCTGGCACTGCAAACCGGTGCCATTGCTGGCTTCCTGGTGTTCTCACTGCTGGCCGATAAGTGGGGGCGCAGGCCGATGTTTCTGCTCTACCTATTTATCGGTGCGGTGGCGGTCGGCATGTATCTGGCGACCACTCAGCCGCTGATTCTGATGGTCGCCATCTTTATGGCAGGTTTTGGCGTAAACGGTATTTTTGCCGGCTCCGGTCCTTTCCTCGCCGAGATCATTGGCGACACGCAGTCACGCGGCTTTTTGATGGGGCTGGCGTATAACGGCGGGCGCCTGGGCGGCTTTATCGCGCCGCTGCTGATTGGCTTTGTGGCCAGCGTTGGAGGATTCACCGCCGGGCTGGCCACCACGGTGATCGCCTTTCTTGCCGCGATGGTGGTGGTCTGGTTAGCGCCAGAAACCAAAGGCGTGAAGTTGCAGTAAGCTGTGCACCTGTCGCGCAATCGGCAGGTTAAAACCTGTGACACGGTTGAACACCTGACGCGCTGTCAGGTGTTCAGCCAGTTGTGTGGTATACCCACCGTAGCCAGAATCATCACCGCAAAATCCTGCACCACATCGCGGCCACGCCAGGTGAGCCCGCGCACAAACCTGGACAAAACATCAGGTTCGCCGGCGCGCTAATTGCCTGATTAGCCTGGCTTGCTGGAGAAGTGCCCAGGTGACGTCGGGCAATCTCACATAACAGGCGCGTGCTTTACTGCGTATAACCGGGTCTGATTACCCTCATCAAGGAGAACACCATGATAAACAGCCTGCGCACCGTTACGCTGCTGGCGGCAATGACGGTGAGCGCGCCACTGCTGGCGCAGACCTTTGTGTACGTATCCGCCGCCGACGACGGCACCATCGCGCGCTATACGCTGGACGCGCGCAGCGGCGCTTTGCAGCTGCTTGGCCACACTGAGGCCGGGAGAAAAGTGATGCCGATGGCGCTCAGTGCGGATCACAAAACGCTGTACGCGGCGATTCGCAGTAAACCGCTGCAACTGGCGAGCTGGCAGATTGACTCGCAGAGCGGCGAGCTGAACAACCGGCACACCGTGCCGGCTGCGGCCAGTTACCCCTACATCAGCACTGACCGTCAGGGACGCTTTCTGCTGGGGGCCTCATATGACGGCGACGTGGTGCAGGTTTACCGCCTGACGGCCAGCGGCACCATCGCTACGCCGCCGGTCGGCAGCTATAAAACCGGTCATGCGGCGCATTCGGTGATTGTCGATGCCAGCGGTCGTCACGCTTATGTGGGTAATCTTGGCACCGATCGCGTGCTGCAGCTCCGGCTGGGCGCAGACGGCACGTTGAGCGCCCTCGGCAAGGGGGAGGTAGCAACCGCCGCCGATAACGGTCCGCGCCACTCGGTGTTGTCGCCGGATAATCGCTATCTGTACAACATTGGTGAAATGGGCGGCATCATTACCCAGTTCCGGCGCGAAACCAGCGGCGAGCTGGTGAAAGTGGCGGAAACGCCTAACGCGGTGGCGGCGCAGTATCATCTGCAACATGGGCGTGAACGGCCGCCGGGTTACAGCGACAGCACGCCGCGCATCTGGTCAGCGGATATCCAGCTGACGCCGGACGGGCGTTTTCTGTATGTCAGCGAGCGCACCAGCAGTACCGTGAGCGGTTATCGTGTTAACCAGCAGGATGGCAAACTGACGCTGATCGGCAGCTGGCCGGTGGAGAAACAGCCGCGCGGCATGGCGATCAGCCCCGATAGCCGCTGGCTGGTGGTGAGCGGTGAGAAGAGTGCGGTTATTGGCAGCTACGCGATTGAGGCGCGCAGCGGGGCGTTGCAGCGGGTGGGCGAGGCGCCAGCCGGCCGGGACGCGAACTGGGTGACCATCGTCAGCTATTAAAATGATCGGGCGCAGGAAACTGCGCCTTATTGCGCGAAATTATTTTATGGATAGCATCGTCTGGCAGTAAAGTGTGATCTGCGACACATTTCTGCCGCTGAAGGCAGATTGCTGCTTTCTGCGGCAGTGACAGCGCAGATATCCCGCCGGCGACCCGCCAGTCGCTGCGTTCGATTAGTTTCCTTAAAGCATTCTGTGCCTGATGTCAGGCGTGTATGAACACCGTTTTCGATTACGAAACAATTTGTCGTAGTTATCGGGATGAGTGCCCGCCAGATTCTGGCAGGATACGCCGCACTTAGCGCCTTCTGGTCTCCGTGACATGCAGTGGTTTTCGAAAAACGCCGTTTTTTTTGCCGTAAAAACCTGTCTGGCCGCCTTTCTGGCATTGTATCTGGCTCTTGAACTGAATGTTGATCGTCCCGCCTGGGCGCTGACCACGGTGTTTGTTGCATCGCAGCTTTATTCGGCCTCCACCATCTCCAAATCGCTGTTCCGCCTGCTCGGCACGCTGCTCGGTGGCGTCTTCATCTTTTTTATCTTTCCGCTCACCGTAGCGCATCCGCTGCTGTTCAGCCTGTGTATCTCACTGTGGGTGAGCCTGTGTCTCTATCTGTCGCTGCACGACCGCACGCCGAAAAGCTATGTTTTTATGCTGGCGGGCTACAGCGCCGCGATTATGGGTTTCCCGGAAGTGACGACGCCGCTCGGTATCACCAGCACCGTGCTGTCGCGTATTGAGGAAATTACTTTAGGCATTGTCTGCAGCAGCCTGGTGCACGCGCTGTTGTTTCCGGTCTCGATGCGCAGTCTGCTGGAGCAGAGCGTCAGCCAGTGGTATCTCAACGGGCGCAAGCTGTGCCGCGATTTACTCTCTGGCATTTCCGCTGACCGATCGCCAGAACGCGACGAAATCCTGACCCGTATGGCCACTAATCCGCAGCAGGTCGAGATCCTGATTACCCATTGCGTGTACGAGGGCGACGCGGCCCGGCGGCTGATTCGCCTGGTCAGCACGCAGTATCAGCATCTTTCATACTTAATCCCCACGCTGACGGCGATTGAGATGCGGCTGCAGCGGCTGGCGGCGCGCCAGATTGCCTTTCCTGCCTGGGTTGAGCAGACCCTGCAGCAGTTCCTGCTGTGGCTGAATGACGGCGAAGCGGTGGGCGATGTCATTGGCATTCAGCTGGAACTGAGCCTTTGTCAGGATCGGCTGAATGCGGCGTGGCGCAACGGCGAATTGTCTACCGAACACTGTCTGCTGTTTACCGGCCTGCTGGAGCGGCTGGTGGATTTTGTGCGTATCGCCGGGGCTTACCAGAGCGTGGGCGGGCTGGTAAGCGATCTGTCAGGCGACACCACGCTGGCGCGCGGTAAACGCACGCATCGCTTTTTCGACAAAGGACTGATTCGGCTCTCGGCGCTGACGGCATTTTGCGCCACCTTTGGCTCCTGTCTGTTGTGGATGGCGACCGGCTGGCGCGACGGAGCATCAGCGCCAGTAATGGCCGCGATTCTCAGCTCCTTCTTCGCCAGCCTCGATACGCCGCTGACCTCAATGAAGCTGTTTATTCGTGGGGTGATCGTGGCGATCTTTATCAGCGTGATTTATGTCGCGCTGCTGCTGCCGCAGGCAACCTCGTTCGAGGCGCTGATCCTCTGTCTGGCTCCGGGTTTGCTGCTACTCGGGCTGATGATTGCGCGACCGGCCAGCAACATGATCGGTCTGAGCGTGGCGATTCAGATCCCCGGCTTTATCGGGCTCGGACATCATCTGAAACCCGATCTGGTGCTGCTGGTGAATAACGCGATTGCTTCGATGGCCGGCGTGCTGTTTGCGGTGATCCTGACCGCGCTGATGCGCAATAAGCGGCCATCGTGGACTGCGCGCCGCGCCGTGCGTCACGGCCTGCGTGAACTGCTGCGCTTTATTAAGGAGATTGAGCGCAACGGCTCATCGCTGCTGGGACGCCAGCGTTTTATTGGCCTGATGCTGGATAAGGTCAACGTGGTGCTGCCACGCCTGCACCTTGATCCGCAGTCCGATATGGCGCCGGCGGGAATGCTGCTGACCGAAGTGTGGCTGGGGGTCAATAGCTTTGACTACTACGCGCGCCATCAGGCGCTGCTGAGCCGTTATCAGCTGGACAGCGGGCAGATGTTTCACGAGCTGGGACTGTTTCTCAAGCGCAGGCTGAAGTCGCTGCAGACGCCACCGCATGAGGATTTGCAGGAGGAGCTCGATGTGCTGCTGATGCAGCTGGAACAGCTGGCGCAGCGTGACGAGGCGCTGATGCTGCCGCTGTTTCATCTGTTCAGCATCCGGTTATACCTGTTTCCGCAACTTAGCTGGCCGGTGGCGACGCCGCGTCAGGCCGAACGCCTGCAGCAGCATCGTTACCGCCTGCAGGCTTAGCCATACCAGCTGTAGCCTTTCGGCACGCGGGAAAAACCGGTGGCTTTCAGGGCCGGTAGCAGCGATGACTGGCTGGCCGGCTGATCGTCCACCCGTTCGAGAATGAAGCTGTGGGTTTTCTCCCGGCGTAAGGCCTGGCCCAGCGCCACGATGGCGGCCTGACGTTGGTCCTCAGAGATGTCGCCAAAAGTTAACAGCTCTTTACCACCCGGCGGCAGCCACAACATAACGCGCCCATTGCCAATCACCACCAGTGCGCCGCTGCGGCGGGTAGGCCGCACGCCACCGACGCTGAGCGGCCACGCCAGCTGCACGCCAAAGGGATTGGCGGGATCCAGCACCGCCAGCGCCACCGGCGGGTGCGTGGCCTGCGCGCTGCCGAGCTGGCGCAGCCGGTCGATGGCCGGATTTTCAGCAAACTGCGCGCCGCCCATACCAGCAACAAAGCGGCCGCGCAGCAGCCGTCCGGCATCCTCCATACCGCGCAAGAGCGGCTGCAACGCCGGAAAGCCGCCGGGAATCTGCTCTGCCACGGCGGCACCGCGCGTGATCACGCCAAAGCGGTCGAGCATATTTTCAGTCAGCGCCAGGGCGCGTTCGGTATCGGCCAGCGGCTGCCGCACAATCAGCGACCAGCGTCCGGCCATGCTGTTGAGCGAGGGCTGCGCAGCTGCACTGCGGCTGGCCGCGAAACTGGCCCGACTGTGGCGACTGCGCGCAGGACGGGCCGGGCGTGGACGCGGCGTGTGGCTGGTGGTGCTGAGCTGGCGCAGCGCGGCCCAGGTATCCATGGTCAGATAGCCGCGCCATACCAGTTCCCACATCGCGGCAAAGACTTCGCCGGGATCGACAGCATGTTCAGGCTGCGCCATCACGCGCGGCAGCAGCTCGCGGGCGAACCAGCCGCCACCGTCCTGTAACTGCGCCACAATCGCCTGCTGCAAAGGTGACAACGTCACATTCTTACCCTCATCAGGCACCGGTAACGTTTCACTGGCAAACTCACTCAGGTGCAGGGAGACCAGTCCGTCCTGCGCGCCAGGTGCCCGCTGGCCACTCCAGATGACTTCACCGGAAGAGAGCAGCTCATCCAGCATCGCTGGCTGATAATCACGCACCCGCGCCGGCAAAATCTGGCTTTCCCACAGCGAAACCGGCAGCGCCACGCCAGCCAGTTGTTCAATCACCCGCACCACGCCGTTGATACCGGCAAAGGCGCCCTGCGCCGCAGCTGCCGCGACATCGCTCAGCAATCCCTGCCGCTCAAGCAGAAAAGCCACGTACGCCGGCGCTTCGACCGGTCGGGTGGCCTCACGCGCCGCCTGCAGCGATCGCACTCGCAGACGACGGAACACGCTTTCCGCTACCCACTGCGTTGACGCATCGACCGCAGGCGAGAGGAAGTCGCCTTTCAGTACGCGTTGCTGCTGACACAGCTCTTCCAGCGTGTGGTCGACCACGGCGCGGCCCAGACCAAAACGGGCGGCGATTTGCAGACTGGTGGCGACAGCGTGGGTGCGCAGATAGCGATTAAGTAAGTCATGCAGCGGACGGGCCACCGGCGCGAGCAGCCCGGCGGGCAGATCAGCTGGCAGCGCCGTGCCCAGCGCGTCGCGCAGCCGCACGCCATCTTCGGCGACAGCCCAGCGCGCCTCTGCCGCAATCGTAACCTGAATGATGCGTTGCGCCTGTTGCAGCGTGGTTAGCAGCGGCATCAGCGCCGCCTCGCCGTTGTAGCGCGCCGTGATTTCCGGCACAGTAAGCGGCCCCAGCTCGCGCAGCAGATCAACCACGGCTTCCTGAGTGCTGGCCTGATAATCGGGGACGGTGCGCTGAAGCTCCTGCTCAATGCGTACCACCACCTCGGGCGCCAGCAGCTCGTGCATCTCAACCTGGCCCAGCAGATCGCTCAGCAGCGTGCTGTCGAGCGCCAGCATTGAGGCGCGCCGCTCCGCCTGCGGCGCATCGCTGGCATACATGAATTCAGCGACATAGCCAAACAGCAGCGGCGCAGCAAACGGCGAGGGCGTGTCGGTGGTGACGTCAGTCAGCTTAACCTCGCCCTGTTGTATCCGCGCCATCAGCTGATGCAGCGCCGGCAGGTCATACACGTCCTGCAGACATTCACGCGCGGTTTCGATCAAAATCGGGAAATCGTCGAACTGCCGCGCTACTTCCAGCAGCTGCCCGGCACGCAGCCGCTGCTGCCACAGCGGAGAACGTTTACCGGGATTGCGGCGCGGCAGCAGCAGGGCGCGCGCGGCGCATTCGCGGAAGCGGGCGGCAAACAGCGCAGAATGTCCCACCGCAGCCGTCACCTGTCGCTGGAGTTCGTCCGGCGCAAACAAAAACAGTTCAGCGCCTGGCACCCGGCCTTCGCTGTCAGGGAAGCGCGCGACAATCCCATCATCGCTAGCGACCAAGGCCGGATCGAGGCCCATCTGGCGGCCAATCCGCTCAGCGATGGCCAGCGCCCATGGCGCATGCACACGCTGACCATAAGGGGAATGCAAAATCACGCGCCAGTCGCCGGTTTCATCGCGACAGCGCTCAATCAGCAAATTGCGATCGTCAGGCACCAGGCCTGTGGCGGCAATCTGTTCGTCGATGAGCGCACGAATGTTGTGTCGGGCATTGGCGTCAAGGTTGTCGCTGCCGGGCAACACCCCGCTGGCGGCATGTCGCAAATAGCGGCCAATGGCTTCGCCGAGTGTCGCCGAACGCCCGAGACTGTCGCCGTGCCAGAAGGGCAGGCGCGCTGAGCGACCGGGTGCCGGCACCACTACCACCTGATCATGCGTAATTTGCTGGATGCGCCACGAGGTGGCGCCAAGCGTGATGATGTCGTTAATCCGCGACTCATACACCATCTCCTCATCAAGTTCGCCGACCCGGCGCGCACCGGACTGTTCTTCGCCCTCCGGCAGCATCACGCTGAACATCCCGCGGTCCGGAATGGTGCCACCGCTGGTGACGGCCAGATGCTGCGCGCCCGGGCGACCGCTTAAGGTTTGCTGTTGTCGATCCCAGATAATGCGCGGGCGCAGGTTAGCAAACTCGTCCGAAGGGTAGCGGCCAGACAGCATATCCAGCACCGCATCGAAGGCGTTACGCGGTAACGTTTTGAACGGATCGGCACGGCGCACCTGTTGATACCACGCCTCGACGGACAGGGTGTCCATGGCCGCCGCCGCCACCGTATGCTGGGCGAGAATATCGAGCGGATTGTGTGGCAAAGCGATAGCATCCAGTTCACCTGCCAGCATTGCGTCCACCGTCACGGCCGCATCAACCAGATCGCGGCGCGTGCGCGGCCAGATAATGCCTTTCGGCGTACCGCCGACCTGGTGACCGGCACGGCCAATACGCTGCAGCGCGCTGGCCACCGAAGGCGGTGCCCCGACCTGAATCACCAGATCGATATCGCCCATGTCAATTCCCAGTTCAAGACTGGATGTCGCCACCACGCAGCGCAGTTCGCCGGCTTTCAGGGCGTTCTCAATCTCCAGCCGCTGCTCTTTCGACACTGAGCCATGATGCGAACGGGCAATATACGCTTCAGCAGGCGTGGCGCGTTTTTCGGTTCCACCGCTAAAAGAGCCATAGGCGAGGGCGGGCTCTGTTACGCCCTGTTCCGGCGCGGCTCGTCGCGCATACAGTTCGTTGAGTCGTGCGGTGAGTTTTTCCGCCAGCCCACGCGAATTGGTAAACACCAAAGTCGCGCGATGGCGCAATACCTCATCCAGAATGCCGGCTTCAATATGCGGCCAGATGGAACCGGCGGCGAGGCTGCTCTCCTGCGCGGCGCGCGCATCGGGACGCTGCTGGATGTCCGTCATGTCCTCTACCGGCACAGTAATTGTCAGCTGCAGCGGCCGCTGCGCCGGCGGGTTGACGATACGCGTAGCGCCCGCGCCACCGAGGAAAGCCGCCACCGCTTCTGGCGGTCGCACAGTGGCCGACAGGCCAATGCGCTGAGCAGGCTGCGCTAGCAATACATCGAGCCGTTCCAGGCTGAGCGCCAGATGGGCGCCGCGTTTACTCCCGGCTACCGCGTGTACTTCGTCAATAATCACGGTTGAGATGCCGCGCAGCGTTTCGCGGGCTTTTGACGTCAGCAGCAGGAAAAGCGATTCCGGGGTAGTAATCAGGATGTCCGGCGGCCGGCGCTGCAGCTTTGCCCGTTCGGCGCTGAGCGTGTCGCCGGAGCGCATGCCGACCTCCAGCGTGATGTCCGCCTCACCTAATTCCGCGCGCTGAGCGGCAACGCCCGCCAGCGGTAGCGCCAGGTTACGCTGCACGTCAGCCGCAAGCGCTTTAACCGGTGAAATATACAGAATGCGCGTCTTATGACTGCGCGCTACGGGTTCGTCACGGCTGCGCTCGCGAAACAGCGCGTCGATCGCATGCAGAAATGCCGCGAGCGTTTTGCCGGAGCCGGTTGGGGCAATGACCAGGCAGTGTTGTCCGCTGGCGATGGCGTGCCAGGCTTCCTGTTGTACGGGGGTCGCCGCCGGGAAAGTGCGGCGAAACCACTGTTGCGTGGCCGGGGTGAACAGTGAAAGCGCTGAGGCTGGCATCCATGACTCCTGCAATCTCGTAAGGGCGATCAGCAGTGTAGCGTGCCGCAGCGTTTACGACATTATCAGAATATTGCCGATGAGGGCGGCGCGAAAACACGCGCCGCAGCACTAGTATGCGACAACGTCACTGAGGGTAAACCGAGTCGGCCAGTTTCCCGCGTCGATCAAAGCGACGTGCGGCCAGCCACAGCAATGCGGTAACAAACCAGCCGATGATCCATGACACATCGTTGCCGGCAAAAATCCACGTCAGGGAACCATGATGCAGCGGGTTATCAATGAACGGCAGCTGTACCAGCACTCCGAGGAAGTAAATAATAATGCCGGCCCAGTTCCAGCGACCATAGCGGCCATCCGGTTGCGACAGCGCGGGCACATCGACTTTCCCTTGGGTAATCAGATAAAAATCCGTCAGGCTGATGGCGCTCCACGGCACAAAAAAGGCCAGCAGGAACAGCAGGAAGTGGGTAAATGATTTGAGAAACGCCGGTTCGCTGAGCAGCGCAATGATGCAGGAGATCGTGACCATCAGCACCACAAACAGGATACGTCCGCCACGGCTGATCGCGGTTTGCTGGCGAAAACCGGAGACAATGGTGGTCAGCGACATAAAGCTGCCGTAGGCATTGAGCGTGGTGAAGGTGATTTTGCCAAAACAGATGGCGAAGTAGATAACCATCGCCATGGTGGCGCTGCTGCCCAGCCCGACGATGTAGCCCACTTCATTACCGGAGAACGCTTTACCCGCAATTGCAGCCACAATGACGCCGAGCGTCATGGATGCCTGCGTGCCCAGCACGGTGCCAAAAAACACCGAACTGAACAGCTTTTTCGCGGAGACATCCACCGGCAGATAGCGCGAGTAGTCCGACACATAAGGGCAAAACGCAATCTGCCATGACGAGGAGAGCGATACCGCCAGCAGAAAACTGGCAACGCTGAAGTGCTGATTTTGCCAGACGGCCGCTAAATCGTGGCTGGAGAGTAGGGTGATGAACAGGTAAACAAACGCCAGCACGCCGATGACGCTGGCCACTTTGCCGAGTTTATGAATCACCCGATAGCCGAGCACCGCAATCACGATGATGATGGCGCTGAAGATGATCATGCCGGCTGCATTGCTGACGTTGACCAGCTTCGCCAGCGCCTGGCCGGCCAGTACCGTGCCGCTGGCCGAGAAGCCCACATACATAATGCACACCAGCACCAGCGGGATCACCGCGCCAAACACGCCAAACTGCATACGGCTGGTGATCATCTGCGGCAGGCCAAGTCGCGGGCCCTGAATCGCGTGCAGCGACATGATGGCCGCGCCGACGATCTGTCCCACCAGTAGACCGACAATCGACCACACAACATCGCCACCCAGCACCACCGCCAGCGCACCGGTAACAATGGCGGTAATCTGCAAATTGCCACCAAACCACAACGTGAACTGGCTG
This sequence comes from Enterobacterales bacterium, assembly GCA_039593635.1. Taxonomy (GTDB): domain Bacteria; phylum Pseudomonadota; class Gammaproteobacteria; order Enterobacterales; family Enterobacteriaceae; genus Enterobacter. The sequence goes on along the minus strand of JBCNOW010000027.1, from coordinate 386,649 downwards.
AACGGATGCCCGTGACGCTCGCTGAGCGGGTGTAATCAATGGAACGTGTTTCTGACAGGCGCTGTTTCTCTGCACCTGAATAATCTGCGGCAGGTATCTGAGCGGACATAGTTTCCTCGCTGGAACGGCTAAAGGTGGTTAGTCATTGATTTTTCTTGTTAGTCAGTAGTAAATGTCACGAAACATACATGTATATACATGTAGCGATATTGTCACGAGGTTGATAAGGTTACAAGCTGGCCGGTCATTGGAAATTGTGATGACGCTGGCAATGTTGTCCGTTAATGTCAGGAGCCTGGCCGGTAACGGACGCGCACAAAGGCGATGATGCGCTAACTACAGACCCACTAACTGTGGCGATCAGGACAACCCGGGGAGGGAATCATGCAGGCAGTGATTGAAACAGAACGCTTACGACTGGAACCTTTTGCGCTAAGCCACCTCGCCGGCTTGCGCGCGATGGATGATGACCCGGAAATCATGCGTTATATCAATGAGGGACAGGTGAAGAGCGAGGACGAGACGCTGGCGACCATTGAGCGCGTGCAGCAACGCTGGCAGCGCTATGGTTTTTCCTGGTGGGCACTGCGCGAGAAGAGCAGCGATGACATCGTCGGGGCGGCTTGTCTGCAGCATCTGGCCCATCAGGAACAGGCGCCGCTGGAAATTGGCTGGCGACTGTTGCGCAGCAGTCAGGGGAAAGGGTATGCCACCGAAGCCGCTACGGCGATTGTGCAGTTTGCTACCGGGCAGATTGGCGTGGATTATCTGGTGGCGGTGGCACATCCGGAAAACCTTGCATCCCATCGGGTGATGCAGCGGCTGGGTATGCGCTATCGCGGTATCGAGCAGCATTACGACCAGCCCTGTGTGGTTTATGAACTGGATATGAAGAGTGCCCCAGCGCATTCGTGAGGCAGGGCGCGCACCTCTGGTAGCGGCGCGATTTATCACGCAATAAATTGCGCCGCTATCAAACATGCACCCGGTAAGGGTGCGCTCAATACCCTGGTACGTGCGCGGCTTTCATGATCAGATTTGCCACCGCCTGCGGCTGGGAAATCAGCGACACATGGCTGGCCTTGAGTTCGATGGTCTGCGCATGCATGCGTTTCGCCATAAAGCGCTGCAGATCCGGATTGATAGTGTGATCCTCCATCGACACCGCATACCAGCTCGGTTTGCTATGCCAGGCCGCCATGCTGGTTTTCGCCTGGGTAATGGCTTTACCCATCGGTTGCTGAACGGCGTAATAAGCCCGCGCTTCGCTTTCCGGCAGATCGCCGGCAAAGTCGTGGATAAACGCCTGTTCACTGAGCGCCCCGAAACCGTCGTCACGCCACTTCAGGCCAGCGGCAACCGGTGCTGCAGGGAACTTTTTGGTGAGCGCCGGATAATCTTCACCGGCCTCCGGCGCGCGCGCTGCGATGTACACCAGCCCCTTCACTTCAGGTTCATCGCCCGCCTGGCTGATAACCATGCCGCCATAAGAGTGCGCAACCAGAATCACCGGTCCGTTCTGCTGTGCCAGCGCGCGTTTCACCGCCGCCACGTCATCATTCAGCGACGTCGTTGGGTTTTGCACCGCGGTGACGTGCAGACCTTTCGCCTGCAACAGTGGGATGACTTTTCCCCAGCTGGATCCATCAGCGTACAGGCCATGGACCAGCACAATATTTTTTACTTCCTGCGGCGCGGCAGCGCTGTCGGCGTGCGCCAGTCCGGCACTCAGGGCAGAGATTACCAGCGCCGTCAGCGCCGTGATTTTGCGTAATGTCATGATCGGTCCTCATAATTAATCGGGTTCATGCACCACTGTAAGCGCCGGGGACCAACAATCCGCTGACGTGGAAATGACAAAAAAATGACAGCGACACGATGTGGCAGCGGAGGATTTAAAAGTAATAAAAGCAGAGGATTAGCCGTGACTCGGAGCATAGCCGCTATGCTTGATAAGGATGAGACCCGACCAACCCGAGAATCTCTCAAAGGAGTGCTGAATAGATTATGCTGTTGCGCAAGAAGAAAATCCGCTCTCACAGCGAAGACCGCCTGCTGGCGTTAACGCTGGCCACCACGGCCGGTATCCTCAACGCCATGGCGTTTGGCGCATTTGGTTTTTTTCCTTCCCATATGACCGGCAATACCTCGCAAATTTCGGCAGAGGTGAATGGTTCTGACCTGCACGATCTGCTGTTTCTGGCCGTGCTGATTTTTGCTTTTGTCTGCGGTGCCATGCTGGCGCGTTTGACGGTAGCTTACGGCCTGAAGCGGAATCTGCGCACCGTTTACTGTCTGGTGCTGCTGGCCGAGGGTATTTTCCTGCTGCTGACCTCCCTGGTAGAAATCCTGTGGTATTCCGAACGAAACAACGGCGAAATTCTGGTTACGCTGAGTTTGCTGATGGGCATCCACAACTCAACCTCGACCCAGCTTTCTTCCGGTCGTGTTCGCTCCACGCACGTGACCGGCACACTGACCGACGCCGGCATCGCGTTAGGCTCCTGGCTGCGCGCATCCTTCAGTCAAAGCGAGGCCGCCGATCGCGATGGCCATCGAACCGTGCTTTTTACTCATCTTGTTACGATCTTCTCATTTCTTTCCGGCTGCGTTGTCGGTTATCTGCTGTTCAGGCACCTTGGATTTGAAGCGATGGCGGGGTTGGGCATTGTGCTGGCGCTGATCGCCGTCGGTGGCATCGCCAGAACCCTGCATTTAACCGGCATGCGATTTTGGTAACACCGACGAAGATTTGTCCGATTTGAAGCAGGTGGATTAAGTGCACATAAATACCACTTTTTGCTGGTATTCATGTGCACTTGAAAGTGCAGAGCTAATCATGTACACATGAATACTCTATAAATAGGGTTTTCCCGTAGACTTATTATGAACAAAATGACGGCAATCGAGCGGCTTAACGCGTTTGACAGGCAGGGGCGCTATGTCTTTGCTGTTCGTGATTTAGCCAAAGTCTTTTATGACGACAGTGACAAGGCTTTCAATGCTGGCCTGAACCGTCTGGTGAAGGACGGCATCCTGCAGCGCGCCAGCCGTGGCGTCTATGTTTACGCCTATGCGAGAAGTAAAGACGCTTACACGCTGGAAAGAATCGTACAGACGTTGCGCAGAGGAGAATACAGCTACCTGAGCCTGGAATCGGCGTTATCGGCTTACGGTGTAATTTCACAAATCCCGATGGGGCGTCTTACCGTTATGACCACGGGCCGTTCTGAAGAACACATTACGCCTTATGGCGTGATCGAATTTACGCATACCAAACGTTCGCCTGAACAAATTTTGCAGGACACCATTTTGGGCGAGTCACCTTTGCGCCTGGCAACCAAAAAAGCCGCACTGCGCGATTTACGTCGGGTGGGGCGTAATACGCATCTGATTGATGAGGCGGAAATGAACGATGAATCAGAAAGTCAGTTTCACTGAACTGGTCTCTAAGGTCATGGCTTCAGCGCAACTCGAGGGTATGCGTAACGTAGTGGAAAAAGAGCTTTTACACTACGACATCCTTTACTGTCTGGATAAAGCGGGTCTGCTGCAAAATCTGACGTTCCAGGGCGGTACCTCTTTGCGGCTATGTTATGACGGCAATCGGTTTAGCGAGGATCTGGATTTCGCCGGCGGCATCAACTTTTCCGGTGCAGATTTAAAAAACATGAAGGTCTGTATCGAAGACTATCTCGGCACGCGTTACGGTTTAGAAGTTACGGTCAAAGAGCCGGCAGAACTTCGCCGCCAGCCCGGCTATGAAGAGATTAGGGTCGATAAATGGCAGGTCTCCGTGACGACAGCACCCGAAAAACGCGATATGCCTAAGCAACCCATCAAAGTCGAAGTTGCTAATATTCCCGCTTACAGTCGCAAACCGTTGCCGCTGAGCCGCAATTATCCGGTGTTGCCGGATGGCTACAGCGATACGCTGGTGATGTGTGAAAGTCTCGACGAAATCATGAGTGATAAGCTTATTTCTCTGGTTGCGACCACCAAATATCTTCGTTATCGCGATGTCTGGGATTTACCGTGGCTGATGCAGCAAGGCGCTGCGTATGATGTGGGCTGGATTCGGCAAAAAATCGAGGATTACCGGATTCCTGACTATGAAAAGTTATTAAAACAACGACTGGCTGGTATCGAAAACATCGTCAAAGACGGACGTTTTTACAACGAGATGCGCCGTTTCATACCCCAGCAGGTATTTGCCAGAACGCTGGGACGTGCAGAATTTACCGATTACATCGCCGAACGTTTGACCTCGCTGTTGCAAAGATTGCAGCGAGATTTAGCAGGAAAACGACCAGACGACGCCTTCAGAATGTAACAGCGACAGCTGGCCCGGCGTGCAGAGGAGATAAAAGAGCAGGGGACGGGCGCTGTCAAGCCGGCAGCACGCTCAGGAAGCGGATTTTTTTGTTAATTTGCCGTCTGGTTTTCTCACAGGCGCTATAACTTACTATTCCTGCTTCAACAAACTGCTGATGAGGTAAAATAATGGATAACACCATGATAACGGATGAATTTTCCAAAGATTTGTCTGCGTTTGTCGGGACACATTTCGTTTATACCTATGATAATGGCTGGAAATATGAGTGGTACGCGCGCAACGCGACGACCTGTGATTATCGTATCCATCAGGGATTGGTTGGTGGCCGTTGGGTGACCAATCAAAGCATGAATGCGGTGCAGTTTGCACCGGGCATTTATAAAGTCGACTGGCACGAGCCGACCGGCACCTGCGTCAGTCTGCTGTTTGATATCAACCGCAAGGTGATTCACGGCACCATCTTTTTCCCGCAGTGGATTGCCGGCGAAGGACAGCATCCGGAAAAAACCATCTGCTATCAGAATGAATTTATCGAAGATATGCATCGTTTCCGTGATGAAGGGCCAGCGTATCCGTACGTAGTGATTCCTGAGTTTGCCAAAGTGACCTACATGAAGAATGAAGGTCCGGATAATGATGCCGTAATCAACATGCCGCCGGGACAAATGCCGGAAGATTATTTTAAAGATAAATGAGGGTGGCAATCCGCTGACGGCGCCGGGTTCGGTCGCCATGAATGGCGACCCTGCGATTGTGCAGTGCGGAGTGGCATTGCAGGGTTCGCATTGATGCGCACCAGAGTTACTCGTGAGTGGTATCCAGCAAACAGACCGATCGCGCTACGTGAAATCTGACAAAAGCGCTGAGGGATAACCGGGAAGTCTTCGCGTAGCGTTGTCGTTTTGGATGAGCTAAAGACATGATTAAAGCGACGAAGCGCGAAGCTGACTTGTAGGGTGCGCATTGATGCGCACCAGGATAACACAGTAGTGTCAATCAAACAGACCGGTGGGATAGGTAAGAGGCGTGAAGGGCGAAACTGAAGGATTGAGATACCTGATCAGACACCTTATTTAACATAATATACATTATGCGCCATTTGATTATAGAGTCAAAGCTGACCTGTCCGCTAAGGCTACCTGCTGAAAATCCTGAAATACCTGAATAATTTCTGCATGCATTTCCGTGAATACCTTTTAGACAAAAAGCCTGGCATCCATCAGGTTCAACCCAGAGTTCATGCTTCAAACTTTGCTTTCCTGAGCATGTGTCGGCTCCACTGAACATACTCTGATCACCTGCAATAAGATTCCATTTGAAAGCGGCAATGATAGATTCATACGCTCAACGCTATGACACGTTGCGTAATTAATCCGGCAATGTGCAGAGATCAGCAATATTTGTTGGATAAACGACGTCGCGAGTGTTTCGCAGCTCAGTAAGATCCCACCAGTGATAACTATCAATGACTGACTTTTCATTTTCAGTCCAACCACTGGTACGAATATCTTCATCTCCAACTTTAATTAAATAAAATCGTTCATTTGCCAAAACCACCTCACCGCTGGGAAGCGTCATTTCAAAAATGCGCTTAGTTAACGGCTGACCCACATCATCGACATAAAAGCCTGTTTCTTCTCTGAGCTCTCTGATAGCTGCCTGTTCAAAAGTCTCTCCCGGTTCAACGCCTCCGCCGGGTGTGGCCCAGTATTCTCTGCCTGACAGGGCATTATTTTTATGCTTAAACCAGAATAATAAAACCTGATTAAGAGGATTTATAATAAGCAAACGAGCCGAATCGCGGGTGCGCACTTTATAATTCCTTTATGATTTTTAATACAAATCAGCATAACTGATCATGGTCAGAAAACGAAACGCCACAGGCTGCAGGAACAGGACGACAGGATAGACATCCCTCCCCGGCTCGCTATATAGTAAGCGCGCATCTCACTTCTGACTTGCCGTAGGCGTTACCGTCATCCAACGCGCCCTGAACCGGAATGGGCCTCTGCGCAGAGGAAAACCGGAACAGCGCCACGGCATCGTTCACGCTTTCTACGCATCCTGTTTCACGGGATAGCTAGCAGTGCATCACTGCACGTGGCCTTTCATTCTCTGACTGACAAGGCACACTATGAAACTGACCAACAACACCCTGCTCATCACCGGCGCAACCAGCGGTATTGGCCGCCGACTGGCCGAGGTTTTTCACGATCGCGGTAACCGCGTCATTATCACCGGCAGACGTCAGGCGCTGCTCGATGAGATCACCGCCCAGCGTCCGGCCATTACCGGCTTTGCTCTGGATGTTAATGACACCACCGCCCTCGCCCGCTGTTCCGCGGCGATTCACGCGCAGTTCCCGCATATCAACGTGCTGATCGCCAACGCCGGTATCTCGCAGCCGGAAACGGTGACGGCGGACGAATGGACCAGTGATATTGCTGAGCAAATCGTGATGACCAACATCCTCGGTGTGATTCGCGTCACCGCCGCTTTTTTGCCGCTGCTGCGCCGTAAGCCGCAGGCGACGCTGATGGCAACCAGCTCCGCGCTGGCCTTCCTGCCGCTGGCCAGTTTTCCCACCTACTGCGCCAGCAAAGCCTTTCTGCATTCCTGGCTGGTTTCGCTGCGTCATCAGCTGCGTAATACCTCGGTAGAAGTGCTGGAAATGCTGCCGCCGTATTTACAGACGGCGCTGACCGGTAATCAACAGCTCAGCGATCCCCGCGCCATGCCGCTGGACGACTATATCGCGCAGATTCTGCAGATGCTGGAAAATGGCCCGGTCGCGCGCGGCGAACTGCTGCTGGAGCGTGACCATGCGCGGCGCTGGGCCGAACGCGACGGCAATTTTGACGCCATATTTGACATGATGAACCCGCGCTAATCCGCTTTGATCCGGTGCGCCCGGCAGCGCACCGGGTCTATCATGATGTACGCAAAGGTGCGCCGTGGCTGAAGTGCGCCAGCACCCGTTCTACCGCCGGATTGGCCTGCGCCTGAACCGCATAGCAAATGCCGACACGCCGCATCAGCGGCTGACCGGGTAAAGCGCGCCAGGCCAGACGATGACGCGCAGCAACCAGCGGCGCCGGCGCAATGGTGACGCCAAAGCCGGCTTCCGCCAGATCCAGCGCCAGCGCGTAGCTGCCGGCGTTGGCCGCGGCCGCACCCGCACCGTAAAACGGCAGCAGCCGCTGATGTGACTCATCAGTCGGCACCATCACCCACGGCAGCGGATGCAACTGGTCATGAGTCAGCGTCTCCAGCTGACTTAGCGCATGACTGGCGGGATACGCCAGCACGTAGTGCTCTTCAAACAGCGGCATAAACAGCTCGTCTTCGCAGCGCAGTCTTTCACACGCCAGCCGGATATCGCCCACGCAACCGGGCTCGACGTTAAGCAGCACCGTGGGAAAATGTTGCCGGATGGCCGTCAGCAGTTGTGCCAGCTGGGCGGGCGCGACATCCCCTTCGACGCCAATCTTCAGCGGCAGGCAATCCGACGGCTGCCGAAAGCGTATGACCAGCGCCTGCATATCGCTGAGCATCTTGCGCGCCTGCGGATAAAGGACGCGAGCTTCCTCCGTGACCTCCACGCCGCGCGGCCTGCGGATAAAAAGCGTGGTGGCCAGCTCCTCTTCCAGCAGTTTGATCGTGGCCGAGAGCGCGGGCTGCGTCAGATTGAGTAACTGTGCGGCGCGCGTGATGTTGCGCTCCTCAAACACGCAGATAAAAGCTTTTAGCTGTCGCTTATCCATAGAAAATCATTATATCGGCGAAAGAAATAAACCATTTTTCACCAATTGCTGCGCGATTTAAAGTGCACGCCTCAGCTTCGCCATTAATTTTATCTATGAGGAAGTCATTATGACGCAGAATGTTAAACCCTTAATCGTCATCACCGGCGCCAGCTCCGGTATCGGTCTTGCCACGGCGAAACTGCTTTCGGCGCGTGGACATGCCCTGCTGCTGCTGGCTCGCCGTATCGATCGTATGACGGCACTGAATCTGCCCAACGCCCTGTGCCGCGCGGTTGATGTGACCGATCGCCACGCATTTACCACCGCAGTGCAGGATGCTGAGCAGCAATTTGGCCCGGTCGATGCGCTGATTAACAATGCGGGCGTGATGCTGCTCGGCGCGATTGAACAACAGGATGCCGGCGAATGGGATAAGATGTTCGACGTCAACGTGAAAGGCCTGCTCAATGGCGTGCAGGCGGTCACCGCAGGCATGATTGACCGTAAAAGGGGCACGATCATTAATATCAGCTCAGTGGCCGGACGGAAGACGTTTCCTAATCACGCAGTGTATGTTGGCACTAAATTCGCTGTGCATGGCATGTCAGAGAACCTGCGCGAAGAGCTGTCGCCGCACAATGTACGCGTGATCGTTATCGCGCCGGGCGCAGTTGAAACCGAGCTGTTGAGTCACACCACCAGCGAAGCAATTAAGGAAGGTTATCACGCGTGGAAAGCCGAAATGGGCGGCAAAGTGCTCAGCGCAGACGACGTGGCCAGCGCCATCGATTACGCCTATTCACAGCCGCAGTCGGTCTGCGTGCGGGAAATCGTGCTGGCGGCCACCCACCAGGGCGCATAAACCTCAGTAACCCGGCAGCGCTGCGCCGGGCTCCATCTCTTCGGCTAAGGCCATCAGCGCCGCGCGGTTACCGATCGCATAACCCCCCTGCTGCTTACGCAGCACCCCTTCTGCGCTGAACTGCGCAAACACATACAGCAGGTGGCGATAGGTCACGCCAAGGTACTCCGCCACCTGCGTATGCTTCTCTTTATACACACCATCATGCTGGGTCAGCAGGATAAAGGCCGCCAGCCGGTTAACCAGCGGAAACGCCTGATTGCGCGTTGAGGTGACAATATTGCGGAAATTCTTTTTCACCAGGCCGAGACAGGCGTGGCGCAGGAACTGTGCATCATTTAACAATAGCGTGCGGCAGGTTTTCACCGGCAGCGCCAGGCACCAGCAGGCTTCAATCGCCTGTACCGCGCGTGAAGCATGCGTTTCATCCAGCACTTCAATCTCGCCAATAAAACAGGGCGCATTAAAGAAATCCACCAGCGAAATACGGCCGTTTGCCAGCGTGACATACAGTTTAGTGCGACCGCGCGCCAGATAAAACATATACGCCGGCAGAGCCCCCTCGCGCACAATATAGTCCCCGGCAAGAATATGAAATAAATGTGTGTGCGGGATCACATCGGCTGAAAATTTATTGCAATAGCCGGACGCCATTATTAACTGCTGCTTCAGCGCGTCATTATTTATTTCTTTCATCATTCGATGTCCACTATGAGATTTCTCATACTCTGGCGTGTCACGCCGCTGCTAAGGTGAAGGCCTCTACCCTACCGCACCGGAAAATTTCTGCAATGAAATTAAGGTGATAAATAAAGAAGCTGAGGAGTTAACCATGACAGCACGTAAAATTATTCTGGACTGTGATCCCGGTCATGATGATGCCATCGCCATCATGCTGGCCGCGAAACATCCTTCGATAGAACTGCTCGGCATCAGTATCGTGGCGGGCAATCAAATTCTGGACAAAACGCTGGTTAATGGCCTGAACGTTTGCCAGACGCTGAATATTGACACGCCAGTTTATGCCGGCATGCCGCAGCCGATTATGCGCCAGCAGATCGTCGCCGATAATATTCACGGCGAAACTGGTCTTGACGGCCCGGTGTTCGGCCCGCTGACGCGTAAAGCGGAAACAAAGCACGCGGTGAACTTTATTATCGACACGCTGATGAACAGCGACGGGGATATCACGCTGGTGCCGGTCGGCCCGCTCACCAATATTGCGGTAGCGATGCGCATGCAGCCGAAAATCATTCCTAAAATCCGTGAAATTGTGCTGATGGGCGGCGCTTACGGCACCGGTAATTTTACCCCGTCGGCGGAGTTTAATATTTTTGCCGACCCGGAAGCCGCGCGCGTGGTATTTACCGCCGGCGCCCCGCTGGTGATGATGGGGCTCGACTTAACGCACCAGACGGTGTGCACGCCGGACATCATTACCCGCATGGAAAAGGCCGGCGGCCCGGCCGGAAAGCTGTTCAGCGACATGATGAATTTTACGCTGAAAACCCAGCACGACAATTACGGTCTGGCGGGCGGCCCGGTGCATGACGCCACCTGTGTCGCCTATCTGATCAATCCGGATGCCTTCAACGTTCAGCCGATGTTTGTCGAAATCGATGTTAACAGCGGTCCCTGCTATGGCCGCACGGTGTGTGATGCGCTGGGCGTGCTGGGGAAACCGGCAAACACCAAAGTGGGCATCACGCTGGATACCGCATGGTTCTGGGATTTAGTCGAAGACTGCGTGCGCAGGTACCGCTAATCATTTAACCCCACAATATGGGCAGAAAGTGGTCGCCCATACCGCTATGCAACCTCACCAGGCTGACATCAGGAAATATCATGATGGATATAATGAGAAGTGTTCTGGGTATGGTGGTATTACTGGCGATCGCGTTTCTGCTGTCAGTAAATAAAAAGCACATCAGTCTGCGCACCACCGGTGCCGCGTTACTGATTCAGATTGCCCTCGGCGGCGCGATCCTCTATTTGCCGCCGGGCAAATGGCTGGCGGAAAAAGTCGCCAGCGGCGTGCATCAGGCGCTGGCTTACAGTGATGCGGGCAGCGCGTTTCTGTTTGGCGCGCTGGCCGGACCGCAAATGGACAAGGTGTTTAACGGCGCCGGCTTTGTGTTTGCTTTTCACGTTCTGCCGGCCATCATCTTTATCACCGCGCTGGTTAGCGTGCTCTACTACATTGGCGTGATGGGCGCCATCATTCGCCTGCTGGGCGGCATCTTTCAGCGCGCGCTCAACATCAGTAAGATCGAATCCTTCGTGGCGGTCACCACCATTTTCCTCGGCCAGAATGAGATCCCGGCCATCGTCAAACCCTTCGTCAACCGTCTCAATCGCAACGAACTGTTCACCGCCATCTGCAGCGGCATGGCTTCAATAGCCGGTTCCACTATGCTCGGCTATGCCGGGCTGGGGGTACCGATTGAATATCTGCTGGCCGCCTCGCTGATGGCCATTCCTGGCGGCATTCTGTTCGCCCGGCTGCTCAGTCCGGCAACGGAAGCGTCGCAGGTGACTTTTACCCACCTGTCGTTTAGCGACACGCCGGCACGCAGCCTGATTGAAGCCGCCGCCAGCGGAGCGATTACCGGGATGAAAATAGCCGCCGGTCTGGCGACGGTGGTGATGGCGTTTGTCGGTATCATCGCAATGCTCAACGGCATACTCGGCGGCATCGGCGGCTGGTTTGGTCACGGCGACATCAGCCTGCAGGGAATACTCGGCTTCGCGCTGGCCCCGCTGGCGTGGCTGATGGGTGTGGCGTGGCACGATGCGGCGCTGGCGGGCAGCCTGATAGGTCAAAAACTGGTGGTGAACGAGTTTGTCGCCTACATCAGCTTTTCACCTTATCTGCATCAGGCGGGCGCGCTCGACGGCAAAACCATCGCCATCGTCTCGTTCGCCCTGTGCGGCTTTGCTAACTTTGGTTCGATTGGCGTGGTGGTCGGCGCCTTTTCTGCCGTCGCACCAGAGCGCACCCCGGAAATCGCGCGGCTGGGCCTGCGCGCGCTGATCGCCGCAACGCTCTCCAATCTGATGAGCGCCACCATTGCCGGCTTCTTCATCGGCCTTGGCTAAGGCGCGAACCGGGCATTACGCCTCTGTGCGTCCCTGCCCGGTTTTCATTGGTGCCACCACCACATTCACCCCCAACTCCTGCAGGCGACGCAGCACCGGCACCGGCGTGCCCTGATTAACGATCACCACATCAAACTCGCTCAGGTGAGCAAAGCGATGCAGCGCGCGCCGCTCAAACTTGGTGTTATCCATCATCAGGATGCGCTTCTGCGCCGCCTCGAACATCGCGCGCTTGGTTTCCACCGTCTCGGCCGACTGGTGAAACACCGCATCATCAATAATCGCCGACATGCTGACAAAAAACACATCGGCGCGCAGGCTGGCGATTTCGTCTCGCGTCATGCGCCCCATAAAGGCGTTACACCAGTGATGAAACTGGCCGCCGAGCCCCATCAGAGTGATATCGCGACCGTTGCGTAATTCATTCATTAACGTCAGCGAATTGGTGATCACCGTGAGCGGCGCTTTGGCCGGCAGCAGCCGCGCCATCTGCAGCACGGTGGTGGAATCATCAAGAAACAGCGCCTGGCCGGGTTCAAGGTACCCAGCGGCCACTTCGGCAATCGCCTGCTTCTCTTCCAGCTGGCGCGTGGCACGGTAGAGATCGCTGGATTCCACCAGGCTGGTTGGTGTGGCAGAGACCACGCCGCGTGATTTATGCAGCAGCCCGCGCTCAACCATCTCATCAATATCGCGATGGGCGGTCATCAGGCTGATCCCGAAACGCTCAGTAATATCTTCGATACGCACCGCGCCTTCGGCCATCACGGCTTCGGCTATGAGCTGGCGTCGTGCCAGCTGACGCGCCTGACGGCTGTCGCCCGGTAAGGTTTCATTCAGGAAGTGACCAGCGGAGGTCTCTTGCGGGTTATGCGCCATGTTTCGTCCGGAAAGTGAAGCGGAAATGCAGTTTCGGCTTTGATTACAGCGCGTAAACGTTTCTTTTGCAAATCAGGCGCGCAGCAGGCAACCGATGACGGCCAGAATGCCGCCATCGGTAATCTGACTTACTGCTTCAGGACAAACGGCGAAACGAAATCACCGGCGTTGTCTTTGGTGATCAGAATACAGTCAAACAGCTGCTTCTCCTGTGCTACCCCGGTTTTGCCGGTTTTGAGGAAGGTGTCCGCCTGCTCTACCGCCTTCTGCGCAAACTGCGCTACCGGCTGCATCACGGTATAGGCCAGCGTACCGGCTTTAACCGCGTCGACCGCATCCGGTGAACCGTCAAACCCACCCACTTTCACCTGACTGAGTTTGCCGGCTTCCTTCAGGGCGGCGATAGCACCCAGCGCCATCTCATCGTTACCGCTGATCACCCCTTTGATGTTCGGATTAGCCTGCAGCAGCGACTGCATTTTGTTGAAGCCCTGGGTGCGATCCCAGTTCGCCACTTCCTGGCCGACTTTCTTCAGCGTCGGGTACTGAGACAGCACGGTATCGAAACCGTTGGCGCGCGTGGCGGCGTTGTTATCCGACGGCGGTCCCACCAGCTCGACATAGCTGGCGCTGTCACCCACCTGCTTCACCCACTCCATCGCGCCTACTGCCGCGCCCTGCGCGTTATTCGACACCAGCTGCGCTTTAGCCAGCCCGCTCTGGTTCAGTTCGGCATTGATCACGAACACCGGAATATTGGCGGCGATGGCTTTCTTTACCGAGCCAATCGAGCCGTCGGCGTTAGCCGGATCGAGAATGATCGCCTTCGATTTATTGGTGATCGCCGTATCAATCAGCTGGCTTTCGGTGTTGGTATCCCCTTTGTGCGCGCTGACTTTGGCACTGTAGCCCAGCTTCTCCGCCGCCTTCTGCGCGACCTGGCCCTCAGTCAGCCAGTAAGGGTTGGAGGGATCGTTGACGATGATGGTCATCAGGCCGTTGTTGGCCCAGCTGGGTAAGGCAAAGGTGGAGATGGCCATCGCGGCGGCGGCGATAAACAGACGTTTAGTGAACATAGGTGCTCCGTTATTATTAGGGTACAGGTTTGTTTTACGGTTACTCGCGCGCCAGCCGGCCAGCGCGCACAGGGTTAGCGACCGCGCCGGCCGTATTGCAGGGTGTTGAGCAATACCGCCAGTACAATCACGGCGCCAGTGAACACCGTCTGCCAGTAGGCAGAAACGCCGATAATCACCAAGCCATCAGAGAGAAAGCCAATCACGAACGCGCCCAGCAGCGTGCCGCGCACGTTACCGCGTCCTCCGGTCAGTGCCGCACCGCCAATCACCACCGCAGCAATGGCGGTCAGCTCGTAGGTGGTGCCTGCGGTCGGACCGGCGGAGGTCAGCTGCGAAGAGAGCACCAGCCCGGCCATCGCCGCACAGATACCCGACAGCACGTAGACGCTGATTTTGATGCGTTTCACCGGCACGCCGGAGAGATCGGCGGCGCGCTCGTTACCGCCCGAGGCATACAGCCAGCGGCCAAACGCCGAGCGACTCAACAGGAAACCGCAGGCCAGCGCCACTGCGCCGAGCACCAGCACGCCGACCGGGATGTTGAACAGGCGGTTAAAACCGAGCCAGTCGAAACCGGTATTGCCCAGCGCTTCGCTGCCGGATAGTTTGTTGTAGGTCAGACCGTTGGTGATCAGCAGCGCGATACCGCGCGCCACATACATGGTGCCGAGCGTGGCGACAAACGCCGGGACGCGAAAAATCGCAATCAGCACGCCGTTGACCAGCCCTACCAGCGCGCCCAGCACCAGCGTCAGAATTGCCACCGCCCACACTGGCAGATAGAGCACCACGCCCAGCGCTTCAAGGTTGATGCCCTGCATCATAAAGCCGGCCATCACCCCGGCCAGTCCCAGCGTCGAGCCGACTGACAAATCAATCCCGCCGTTAAGGATCACCAGCAGCATGCCGATCGCCGGCAAACCGAAGATGGCCACATGGGACGCCATGGTGAGGAAGTTCGCGCCGGTAAAGTAGTTGGGCGATAGCAGGGAGAAAGTGGCGATAATCACCAGCAGCGCGATAAAGGCACGCCCTTCCAGCAGCAGCCGCGCCAGATTGAGGCGCTTGCCGCTGGCCGGTTTCGCCACCCGCGGTGCGCTATCCAGCGTTTGAGTTCTGTCAGTCATACCGTTTGCTCCGTTTTTCATGTCATGCCACCAGAGACTCGCCCGAAGCGGCCATAATGCGTTCTTTGCTCACGCTGGCGTCGAAGATGGCCGAGATGCGCCCTTTGCTCATCACCACGATGCGGTGCGCGATACTCAGGCACTCGCCCACTTCCGAGGTGGTGTAAACCACCGCCAGCCCTTTGCTGGCATTCTCCGCCAGCAGACGAAACACTTCGGCTTTGGCACCGATATCGATGCCGCGGCTCGGCTCATCCAGCAAAATCACTTTGGGTCGGGTGGCGAGCATCTTGCCGATCACCACCTTTTGCTGATTGCCGCCGGACAGGGAACCGATAGCCGCCTCACCGCCGGCAGTCTTGACCGTCACGTTACGAATGCTGTCACTAATCAGCTGTTTCTCCCGTCGCGTTGACAGCACCAGCCCGCGCACAAACTCGCTGATGCTGGCCAGCGACAGGTTTTCGCCCACCGTCATGGTCTGCACCAGCCCATCGCGCTGGCGATCCTCCGGCACCAGCGCCAGTCCCATTTTGATGCGCTGCGACAGCGACAGCGCGGAGATCTCGGTATCCTGCAGCAGGATGTGCCCGCTGCTCTGCTTCAGCCGTCCGGCGAGACACTCCAGCAGCTCGGTGCGCCCCGCGCCCATCAGGCCATAAATGCAGACAATCTCGCCGGCCTGCACCGTCAGCGACAGCTGATCCACCAGCCGGATGCCGGTTTTGCTTTTCACGGTTAACGCCTGCACCGTCAGCGCGTCACCGCCGAAGGCATAGCCGCCGGGCGGTGAACCGAGGTCGAAGTGCTCTCCCACCATGTTGCGCACGATCCATTCGAGGTCGATCTCGTCGCGCCGGGCATAAGCGGTCATCACGCCGTCACGCAGCACCACTGCGCGATCGGTGATCTCCAGTGCTTCCTCCAGGTGGTGTGAGATATACACAATCGCCACGCCCTGACTGGTCAGATCGCGGATGACCTGAAACAGCACCGCCACTTCCGCCGCGCTGAGCGCCGAGGTCGGTTCATCCATGATCAGGATTTGTGAATTCACCGACAGCGCGCGGGCGATCTCCACAATCTGCTGCTGCCCGAGACGCAGGTTCTCCACCGGCGTCAGCGGATCAATATCCTCCTCCAGCGCCGCCATCAGATGGCGGGTCAGCCGCGCCTCTTCGGCGTAATCCACCCCGCCGGGCCGCATGATTTCCCGCCCCATAAAAATGTTGTCGCGCACGTTCATGTTGGGCGCGAGATTCAGCTCCTGATGAATAATCGAGATACCACAGTCGCGCGCCTCGGTGGCCGAACGGAACACCTTTGCTTCGCCGTTTAACAGAATTTCCCCGGATGTTGGCGTAATCACGCCAGAAAGAATTTTCATCAGCGTCGATTTACCGGCGCCGTTTTCACCAAACAGCGTGGTGACTTCGCCGCGGCGGATTTCAAAATTGACGCCTTTCAGCGCATGGGTGGAGCCATATACTTTGCTGACGTTGCGCGCCTGCAGAATCACTTCTCCTTTCAGCAGCGCCGGGTTGACGTTGAACGGTTTCATTGCACCTCCACGCGCACCGGCGTAATCAGCCAGTTGGTTGGACTGAGCAGACGGAACACGCCGACCACCTGCACGGTTTTGCCCGGCAGCGCGTCGCGGTCCAGTTTCTCCAGCACCGCCGCTTTCATGGCACGGTTAATCGCCGCCCCGGCGTTCTGGTATTCGATCTGATTAGTAAAATCACCAAACTGAATTTTGCCGCTGGCATCACGCAGATCGGTGCCGGTGATCGCCGGGCCGGTTTGCAACCGCAGCTGCGTGCCCGCTGGCAGACCGGCGACCTGTAACGGGAATACACCCATCTGCCCCGGCTGCACCACGCCCTGCAGTTTGACCGGCAGCACCGGCAGCGGCGAGCCGACACCGTATTTGGCCACCGCCTGCTGCCGATCGCTGTTCAGTGCGGCCGCCAGCGTGGCGGCATCCACCGCGCGCGCTTCGACATCCTGCTGGATGCCGGGAAAGGTTTTCTGCCCGTAGCTGTCTGCGGAGAAGCCCTGCTGACGCGCGTCGTCCGCCGAACCGATGCGCACCACTTTGGTATCCAGCGCCATGGCAGCCACCAGCGCCACGATCACCACGCCGCTGAGCGTGTAGCGCCGCCGACGTTTGCGTGCCAGCTGCTGCGTTAAGATTGAGACCTCGGACATAACGTGACCTCTCAGGGTGAACAGCGACGATATACATCGTCGTGCAATGTTATAAATGTGATAACTTGTGTGATGAGAATTGTGCTGTTGTGACTAAATTGTCAACAGGTGGCGCGCAATTTTTCGCACAGCGCGATCTGGATCGCTTATTTGCCTGCAATCACCCCAAATCCGTTTAAAAACCCCTTTAATACAATCATTAAAAACCTTTCACAGTGTCCAGGTGCATCCGCAATCCCCGCTGATTTTGTGATCGAACTCGCCATTCGGTGTGAAATTTATTCTTTTTTTAGAAAAATAATACATCAGATATGTTATCTCCATGAGAAGTAGTGTAAGACAGTATTTAGCAAAATCATCACAGCTCATTAACAAGGCTGCGGATAAACCAAACAGGGGTTCCCGCACCGGGAGCAGCGAACGGAGGTGTATGTGGAGAGTGGCGATATCATTCTGGGTCTGGATTCCGGCACCTCGGTGGTTAAAGCGGTGGCGTTTGATCTGGAAGGTAACCAGCTGGCGTGCGCGTCGGCGCGCAATCGCTATTACCGCAGCGCAGGCGGTGCCGCCCAGCAGTCAATGACGCAAACCTGGCAGGATGCGGTCAGTGCGATTCACAAGCTCGGCGATCGGGTGGAGAATCTGGCGGCGCGCGTGGTGGCCGTGGCGGTGACCGCCCAGGGCGATGGCAGCTGGCTGGTCGGTGCTGATAATCAGCCGGTGGATGATGCGTGGATCTGGCTGGATGCCCGCGCCGCCGCCACGGTGGAAAAACTTAATCAGCAGCCGCTGGCCGCCGCACGCTTTCAGGCCACAGGCACCGGTCTTAACACCTGCCAGCAGGGTGCGCAGCTGGCGCACATGGACCAGCACTATCCCGAACTGCTGGCGCGCGCCGAAGTGGCATTGCACTGTAAGGACTGGCTCTATCTCAATCTGACCGGTGTGCGCGCCACCGACCCATCTGAAGCCAGCTTTACCTTTGGCAACTATCGCCACCAGCGCTATGACGATACGGTGATTGACGCGCTGGGGCTTAACCACCGGCGCCACCTGCTGCCGGAAATTATCGACGGTACGCAAATCACCCATGGCCTGACCGCTGACGCCGCCCGGCAAACCGGCCTGCTGGCTGGCACGCCGGTGTGTCTCGGCTATGTCGATATGGCGATGACCGCGCTCGGTGCCGGGGTGCACACCGGTGAAGCCAATACCGCCTGTTCGATTGTCGGCTCAACCGGCGTGCATCTGCGCAGCGTCACCATTGACGAGGTATGGCTCAACCCGGCGCAAACCGGCTACGTGATCCCGCTGCCGTGGCCAGGTTATGTCACTCAGGTACAAACCAACATGGCCTCCACGCTCAATCTCGACTGGCTGCTGAACGTGGCCAGCGATCTGCTGAGCAGCTTTGGCTGTGAAACCGATCATGCGCGGCTGGTGCAGCAGATCGATCGCTGGCTCAACGACGCGCAGCCGGGCACCCTGCTGTTCCATCCTTACATTTCGCTGGCCGGTGAGCGCGGACCGTTTGTTAACGCCGACGCGCGCGCCAGTTTCACCGGCCTCAACTACCAGCACAACTTTGGCGACCTGGTGCGCGGCGTGATTGAAGGCATCGGCATGGCAGCTCGCGACTGTTATCAGGCGATGGGCGCCACGCTGCCGGGAGAAATTCGCCTTACCGGCGGTGCGGTGCGATCGCAGCCGCTGCGGCAGATCCTCTCAGCCTGTATCGGCGCGCCGGTACGCATCAGCCAGCGCGAGGAGGCCGGCGCAGCGGGTGCGGCCATGATGGCGGCGGTGGCGATTGGCGCGTATCCGGACATGGCGCAGTGCGTTGAACGCTGGGTGCGTCCGCTGCTGGACGACGCCGAAGCACCGTCGCCTGCGCTGATGCAGCGCTACCAGCAGCTGTTCCCCCAGTATCAGCAGATCCGCCGCGATCTTCCTGCCGCCTGGCAGGTATTAAACAGTTTTAAGGAGTAACGCATGAGTGACAACACGTTGGATCTGTTTGTGATCGGCGGTGGCATTAACGGTGCCGGTATCGCGCGCGATGCCGCCGGGCGCGGGCTGTCGGTGATGATGTGTGAAAAGGACGATCTTGCCGCAGGCACCTCCTCGCGCTCCGGTAAACTGGTGCACGGCGGCCTGCGCTATCTGGAGTACTACGAATTCCGTCTGGTGCGCGAGGCGCTGATTGAACGCGAGGTGCTGCTGAACGCGGCGCCGCACATTATCTGGCCGATGCGCTTTGTGCTGCCGCACAGCCCGTCCGATCGCCCGGCGTGGCTGGTGCGGCTGGGCCTGTTTCTGTATGACCACCTTGGCGGACGCAAAAAACTGCCGGGCACGCGCGTGCTCGATCTGACGCGCGATCCTGAAGGCGCACCGCTGCTGGACAGCTACCAGAAAGGCTTTGAGTATTCCGATTGCTGGGTGGACGATGCCCGGCTGGTGACGCTCAATGCGCTGGATGCCGCCGAGCGCGGCGCCACCATTCTGCCGCGCACCCGCTGCGTGGCAGCACAGCGTCTGCCGGGCAAATGGCAGATTACCCTGCAGGATCAGGCCAGCGGCGCGCAGCGCACGGTGTTCGCCCGCGCGCTGGTAAATGCCGCCGGGCCGTGGGTGCTGGATATCGTCAATCAGGTTAGCCATACGCAAAGCCAGCGCAGCGTGCGGCTGGTGAAAGGCTCGCACCTCATCGTGCCAAAATTCTGGGAGGGCCAGCAGGCCTATCTGGTGCAAAACACCGACAAGCGGGTGATTTTTATCAATCCCTATGAGGGCGATAAAGCGTTAATCGGCACCACCGACATTCCCTGGCAGGGCAAAGCGGAAGATGTCAGTGCGGATGATAGCGAGCAGCAGTATCTGATTGACGTGGTGAATCGCTACTTCAAGGTTAAGCTGCGCGCCAGCGATGTGATTACCCGCTTCTCCGGCGTACGGCCGCTGTTTGACGACGGCAAAGGCAACCCCTCGGCGGTAACGCGGGATTATGTGTTCGACCTCGATAATCAACAGGATGCCCCGCTGCTGCACGTGTTCGGCGGCAAAATTACCACGTTCCGCAAGCTGGCCGAGCATGCGCTGCAGCAGCTGGCGCCGTTTTTCCCCAACATGGGCGCGGACTGGACGCGCAGCGCCACGCTGCCGGGCGGCGAGATCGCCCATGCCGATTTTGACAGCTTCCTGGAGGAGATCAAAACGCGCTGGCCGTGGCTGCCGCAGCCGCTGCGCAAGCACTATGCGCGACTGTACGGTGCGCGTATGAGCACGCTGCTGGGCACCGCCAGTTCTCTGAGCGATCTCGGTGAGCATTTTGGCGGCCAGCTGTACGAGGCCGAGGTACGTTATCTGGTGCAGTACGAATGGGCGCAGCAGCCGGAAGATATTCTCTGGCGTCGCACCAAACATCAGCTGCACCTGAGCGCTGCACAGCGCACCGCGTTCAGCCAGTGGTTCGAACAGACTTTCCACCCTGCCGCGCCGCTGCGCGCCCACGCTGGCTGAGAGGTGCCGCATGCCATTAACGCTTTCGCTGAATACCAATCCGCTGGTGAACCGCTTTGCCGATCCCGGCGATTTAATTCACACCGTGGCTCAGCAGATCCGCATCCGCGATCTGCAGCTGACGCATGAGTTTATCAATCCCGGCTGGCCTGCTGCCACGCTCACCCACATGACGCGCCGCATGCAGCAGGCGCTGCGTGCCACCGGCGTGCGCGTCACCTCCGGCATGACCGGCCCGTATGGCCGCCTCAACCATTTTGGTCATCCGGATGCGGCGGTACGTCGCTACTACATTGACTGGTTCAAGACCTTTGCCGACATCACCGCGGAACTGGGCGGCGTCGCGGTGGGCTCGCAGTTTGCCATCTTCACTCAACGGGATTTTAACGATGCGGCGCGGCGTGAAGCGCTGATTGCCATCGCCATTGACTGCTGGGCGGAAGTGGCGGAACACGCCAAAGCGGCCGGTCTGCATTACCTTTTCTGGGAACCAATGAGCGTCGGGCGCGAATTTGGCGAAACCATTCCCGCCTGTATGGCGCTGCAACAGCGGCTGAGCGCGGCACAGTTTGCCCTGCCGATGTGGATGATGGCGGATATCGATCATGGCGATGTCACCTCTGACGATCCGCGTGACTACGATCCTTACGCGTGGGCTGAAGCGGTGCCGCGCTTTTCGCCCATCATCCATATAAAGCAGAGCATGATGGATAAAGGCGGGCACAGGCCCTTTACATTGCAGTACAATGCCGGCGGTCGCATTCAGCCGCAGCCGCTGCTTGAGGCGCTGGCGCGCGGCGGCGCGCAGGATAACGAGATTTGCCTCGAGCTAAGCTTCAAAGAGCGCGAACCCACCGACAGCAATGTGGTGGCGGAGATTGCCGAAAGCGTGGCGTTCTGGGCCGACCATATTGATACCGGGGTGCAGGATTTGCATCTCGCGTGAGCATGCCGTGCTGAGGGCTTTCGTCAGCCCGCAGCACCCCTCAACCAGACAGGGACAACCCGATGAAATCCGCACCGACTTCCGCTGAACGCGATGACTCTCTGGCCCTGCGGGCGGCCTGGCTGCACTATGTTGGCGGCCTGACGCAGGCTGAAGTAGCCAAACGGCTCGGCCTGCCGTCGGTGAAAACCCATCGGCTGATTGCGCGCATGGTGGCCGAAGGCGCGGTGAAAGTCACCATCGACGGCGCGATTGTCGCCTGCGTGACGCTGGAAGAGCAGTTGCGCAGCCGCTACGGCCTGAACTTTTGTCAGGTGGCACCCGATCTCGGTGAAGAAGGCCTGCCGGTGCGCGCGCTGGGCATGGCCGGTGCCGACTATTTGCGTAATCTGCTGGCCTCCACGCCGGCAATCACGCTGGGTCTCGGCCATGGCCGGACGCTGTCGGCAGCGATTCACCAGCTGGCACGTATCGACGCGCCGCACCTGCGCTTTGTCTCCCTGCTCGGCTGTCTGACGCGCAACTACGCGCTCAATCCGCATGACGTGATGCATCGCATCGCCGAAAAAACCGGTGCGCAGGCCTACATGATGCCGGTACCGTTTTTTGCCAACACCGAAGAGGATCGCGATGTGCTGCTGGCGCAGCGTGGTGTCAGCGAAGTATTTAGCATGGCCGCGCACAGTGAAGTGAAGCTGGTGGGCATTGGCACCGTGGAACCAGCCGCCCAGCTGGTGGAAGCCGGGATGATCGATGCAGCCGAGATCCGCGCCCTGTCGGAAGCCGGTGCGGTGGGCGAACTGCTGGGGCACTTTTTCGCTGCCGACGGGCAGATGATTCACAACTCGCTGACGGCACGCACGCTGTCGGTGCCGCTGGATCTGGCGCAGCGCGCAGAGATCGTGGCGCTGACCGGCGGACCGAGCAAAGTGGCGGCGATCCGCGCGGTGCTGGCCAGCGGACTCGTCACCGGTTTGATCACCGACGAGCTGACCGCGCAGGCGCTACTCAGCGCATGAATCAGGTTAAACCAGACTGAGCTGCAGCGACTGCGCACGCAGCTGCTGCTGCCAGCCTGCGGCGAGTTCCGCGTCGGTGATCACCTGCTTAAACGGCTGTAGCGGCGCCAGCGCATAGGGATGAATCTGACCAAATTTGGAGGAGTCGGTGAGCGCGACGGTGTGCGTCGGTTTTTCCATGATGGCGTTCACCACATCGCAGCGCAGCATGTCGCGGCTGGTGAAACCGGTCGCCTCATCCCAGCCGTCAATGCCAATAAACGCCTTATGGAAGTTGAGGTGCTGAATGCACAGCCGCGTTAACGGCCCGACTACCGACTCACTGCTTTTCTGAAACAGCCCACCGAGGATAATCACATCGCCGCCCTGCTCACGCAGCAGTCCGGCGATGTAATGGCTGACAGTGATGATGGTGATATCCTGCCGATGGCTGAGCTCTCGCGCCAGCAGCGCATTGGTGCTGCCACCTTCAATAAACACCGTTTCGCCGGGGTTAACCAGCCCGGCGGCGTACTCCGCCAGGCGTTTTTTCACCGCAAAGCGGGTTTGCATGCGCGCGCCTACGTCATCACTTTCCGGCGCCACGGCGGAACCGTGCACGCGGCGCAGAAAGCCGCCCTTCTCCAGCAGGTTCAGATCCTGGCGCACCGTCACCTCCGAAACGCCGGTGGTTTGCGCCAGTTCATTGACGCTGACGCTGCCGCGCTCGCTGACCAGTTGAATAATGTGCTGATGACGTGCGTTCATAGAGCCTGCTGTTAAAAAGTTTTTGCCCAGCTTAGCAGAAATCACGCTAATCCCAGACTGCGCCGGCCGTTTTCATTCAGATCCTGCGGCGTAAAACGGCCGCGCCAGCTGGCTTCGTAATCCTCTTTGGGGAAATCGCCCGGCGAGACACCGGTCGCCAGCGCCTGCGCCACCTGCTGCGCATAGTCGGCGTTTTTATCGCACATCGGCGCGGCGGGAATGTACATCACGTTGCCCCAGCCCTGCTGATTTTCTACCGGCGCCACCGCATGAATCACATCGCAGTGCCACCACACCGAATCGCCCGCCTGCAGCGCCGGGATCGAACACAGGCCGGCAATTAATTCCGGATGCCAGCGCTCCGATACCGGCAGCACTTTGCCCGGCGCCACGCCGCACAGTTCCTCTTCCGGCACATCCTTCAGTAACGGACGCAGCAGCAGATAGGCCATGGCTTCCGGCACCGGCACCACGTGCAGCAGTCCCTGACCGGGCTGCATATCAGAGAGTGCGGTCCAGCCCTGGAAAGTGCGGAACACCGAACATTTGGTGGTGGTGCCAGACTGATACTCCTGCACGGCCGTGCGGTGCGCCGCATCCCACGGATCGTACTGATCGAACTGGTTAGAAAAGATCTTGCTGAACACCTGCTGATAGGCCGGCAACAGCCAGCGCTCCAGCGCGCCGGAATCGGTGTGCGCGCCCAGCCCTTTTGAGGTGGTACCCGGCAGCCGGCGCCGGATGCGATCCGGATAGATGATGCTCACGTCCGGATCAAACCAGCGCGTACCGGCGGATTCGAATTTCCACAGGCGATTGAGGAACGCCTGGGTTTGCGCCATGGCCTCGCTCTGGCGGGCTGACATCTGCGCATCGCTCCAGTAAATGGGGTAGATCTCCGGCCGCGAGGCGTCGAGGTTGCCAAAGAAGTTGTCGCCCGGCCCCTGATAGACACGGTCGAAATCATTGTCGTCGAGGTAGTTGAGCATGTCAGCATCCCACGCCAGCGCCTGCTCGCGGCTGAAGGTTTGCTTCACCACCACGCAGCCGCGGCGGCGGATATGATCTTTGGTCTGTTCGCTGATGCGACCGGCGGCCAGATCCGCGAAGCTGACCTGCGGCCACGCCGTTCCGTGCTGCTTCTCTTCGGCGCGCGCGGCCGCGATTTCACTGACAATCTTACTTCTGACCTGCTCAAACAGGCCTTCGACATCGCCAATCTGTGCTCTGAGCGCCTGCTTCATCAGGCGCACATGCTGTTTAAAATCGTCGGGTTGTTGTTCTGAGGTAAAAGTGGTGTTCATCTCGCACTCCGTCTGTTTACGCCTTAGTTTCATTCGAAACACATTACATATTCATTCATAACATCGAGCGAACAAAAAGACAGCACGCAGGCAAAAAATAGCGAGCATGATCACAGTTATTTATCTGAGGGATTTTCGTTTGAAAGGGTTCAGGGAGCGAAACGGTGGGATGAATAACGCAAGCGCGCCTTGATCAGGCACGCGAGGGCCACCCTCCATGGCAGCCCGGGAAAATTATGGCTGATCGAATAAATGACGGTACTGCACAAAGTCGGTTTGTTGCGCCAGCCGATCGTACAGCGCCCGCGCGTGGCTATTAGACGCCTGCGTCAGCCAGTAAACGCGCGAACAGCCGAGCTTCTCTGCCTGTTCATAGACCGCCAGAATCAGCGCCTTGCCGGCGCCCAGACCGCGCGCGGCCTCGCTGACGTAGAGGTCCTGCAAATAGCAGTAGTCGCCCTGGGTCCAGGTTGAGCGATGGGTAAGAAAATGCACCAGCCCGACCATCGCGCCGTCCTGCTCGGCCACCAGACAGTGCATGGGTTCCGCGCGGGACAGCAAGCGGCGGAAGCTCTCGCCGGTGGTGTTATCGTCAATGGTAGTCTGATAAAAGCGCTGATAGCCCTGCCACAGCGCCAGCCACGGCATAAAATCTTCTGCGCGCAGCGCTCTGATGGTGATCATTCGCCCTTCCCGATGTTGCTGATGATTTTTTCCGCAGCCACCACCCGATCGTCATTCGGGAACCACTTATTTGCCAGCATAATCAGCGCAACCCGCTGCGACGGAATAAAGACCGCATAGGTGGCGAATCCGTTAGTGGAGCCGGTTTTGTTATACCACGCCTGCTGCGGCGCAGCCTGCGGCGGCGTAATCAGCGTGGCTTTCATGCCCTTCATGATGCGCGCGCCGCTGTTGCCATCCACCAGCTGCTGCGTAGTCACCGGCAGCGGGTAATATTCCCACATCATCGCCTGAGTAAAAGCGGCCTCGGTGTGGTAATAGCCCTGATGCGTCGCGGCCACCGCCTGTTGCCATGCGGGCGCGACCGGCTGTTGCTGCAGCTGAATGGCCAGCCAGCGAATCAGATCGGCAGAGGTGGATTTCAGGCCATAGGATTCCGCATCCAGCGGGCCTGGCGTCACCCGCACCGGGCGATCCTGCTTGTTATAACCCTGGGCGTAGCGCCCCATCTGCGATGCAGGCACCTGCACATAGCTGTGCGTCATGCCCATCGCCGGCAGCAGCTGCTTTTCCATCGCGCTGATGAATGGCTGATGCAGACTCTTAGCCGCAATCATGCCGAGCATACCGATACCGAGGTTGGAATAAACCCGCACCGTGCCCGGCTGGGCCTCTGGCTGCCACTGTTTGTACCAGCGCATCAGCTCGCGGGTATTGGTAACGTCATCCGGTACGAACAGCGGCGTGCCGCTGGTGTGCGTCGCCAGATTCAGCAGCGAGACGCGATCAAAAGCGCTGCCTTTAAGTTCCGGCAGCCACTGGCTGGCCGCGTCGCTGAATTTCAGTTTGTTCTGCTGCGCCGCATAGCTGGCTAAGGTGGCGGTAAACGTTTTACTCAGCGAGCCGATTTCAAACAGCGTCTGCTCGTTGATCGGCTGTCCGCTCTCTTTCGATGCCACGCCATAGTTATAAAATTCGGTTTTGCCGTCGTGCAGAATCGCCACCGCCATACCGGGGATCTGATACTGCTGCATCAGCGGTTTGATGATGCTGTCTGGTGATGTCGTTGCCAGCGCACTGCCGCTGACCAGCAGCGCAAGTGCGCTTAATCGGGCCCATGAATACATGAAAATTCCTTTTCCTGCAGGTTAACCATGATGTCTGACCGGCAGTATATCGTTACCCCTGCCAGGCTTCCCGACAATTCTCATTGGTAGTGAACAAAATCACATCCTGTATGACCTGATTTGCCGTTTGCTGCGCCCGCTCCTATACCTTTGACAAGTAAGCGTTCATCGCAAGGAGCTGACAATGGAACAGGTTTTGACCCGCGAACAACGGCTTAGCCGCCTGCGCGCGCGCAGTTCGCTGCCGGTGCTGATCGTCGGCGGCGGTATCAACGGCATCAGTACTTTTCGTGAGCTGGCATTACAGGGCATTCCTGCGGTGCTGGTGGAGAAAGGTGACTGGTGCCAGGCGGCCAGCGGCGCGCTGTCGCGCATGATTCACGGCGGCCTGCGCTATCTGGAGACCGGCGAGTTTGGCCTGGTGAAAGAGTCGGTGATGGAGCGCGATCGCCTGCTGAAAAACGCCGCGCACTATGTGTTTCCGCTGCGCACCACCGTACCGATCGATAATCTCGGCGGTGGACTGGTTAACGCCACGCGACGTTTCCTGCGCCTGAGCGATAAGCCCACCCGGCGCGGCGCGCTGCTGATCAAAACCGGTCTGAGCCTGTACGACCTCTACACGCGACAGTATGGCGCTATGCCGCGCCACCAGCTGCGTAACGAAGCCGCCACGCGCGATCGCTGGCCTGGCTTCGCGCCCTGGGTGAAATACAGCGCCAGCTATTACGATGCGTGGATCAGCGCGCCGGAGCGACTCGGGTTTGAGCTGATTGAAGATGCGGAACGCGCCTGCCCGGAGGCGCTGGCGCTCAATTATCTGCGGGTGGTCAGCGCCAGCGACGAGACGGTGCTGCTGGAAGATACGCTGAGCGGTGAGCGCTTTAGCCTGCAGCCGCACGTGCTGGTGAATGCCGGCGGCGCGTGGATCGACCAGCTGAATCAGCAGCTGGCCGTGCATTCACCACCGACCAGACTGATAGGCGGCACCAAAGGGTCGCATCTGATCCTCGATCATCCCCAGCTGTTACAGATGCTGGACGGTGAAATGGTCTATTTCGAAAATCAGGAAGGCCGGGTGTGCATTATGTTTCCCTGGTTCGGCAAAGTGCTGGTGGGCTCCACCGATATCCGCGTTGATGACCCTGAGGGCGTGGTGTGCGAAGCCGAAGAGCAGGCTTACATTCTTGAGTCGCTGCGCTTTGTATTTCCTGACATCGTGGTGCCAGCATCCGCAGTGGTTTACACCTTCTGCGGCGTGCGCCCGCTGCCGGCCAGCGAGGCCAAAGTGAATGGTCAGATTTCACGTAACCATTCGCTGGTGCTGCTGCCGCCTGACCACGCGCGTGCCTGGAGCACGCTTTGTCTGGTCGGCGGTAAATGGACTACCTTCCGCCGCTTCGGGGAGGAGGCCGCCGACCGCGTGTTGCGCCTGCTGGGAGAAAAGCGTCGCGTCTCCAGCAGCGACCTGCCGATTGGCGGCGGCCGGGATTTTCCGGCGCCGTCCGCCCAGCCCGCCTGGCTCAGTGCGCTGGCGCAGCACTATGACCTTCCGCTGGCACGCGTGACGCAACTGGCGAAACGCTACGGTAGCCGGGCCCTGCCGCTGCTGCAGCAGATTCAGCAGCACGGCGAACAGCCGCTGCAGCATCATGCCGGTTACAGCGCCACCGAACTGCGCTATCTGATTGAGCATGAACAGGTGTGCCAGCTGGAAGATGTGCTGGTGCGCCGCACGTCGCTGGCTATCTGCGGTGAATTAACGCCGCCGCTCATGCAGGAAATTTCGCAGCTGCTGGCCGACTCGCTCGGCTGGCAGGACAGCCAGCGCGCTGAACATCTGCAGCGCACCGCAATCAGCCTGGCGCAGCGCCATGGGCTGCACGCGCTCGCATCCGCGTTTTCACAGGAGGAAATTCAGGATGTCACTCACCCCTAAAGTTCGCCTCAACCGGTTATTTCACCACGGCAAGTGCCTGGATGTGGCGATCGACCACGGCATCGCCAACGAGCCCGATTTTCTGCTGGGGCTGGAAGATATTGAAAGCGTGATGCGCAACCTGATTGCCGCACAGCCGGATGCGATCCAGGTCAATTATGGTCAGGCCGATCTGCTGCAGCGCGTTGCCGGACGCAAACCGGCGCTGGTGATGCGCACCGACGTCGGCAATGCCTATAACGCGGCGCGCCACCGCGAGATGTGGGCGGTGCTGCACAATCCGGAGGCACCGATTCTTGCCGCGCTGCAGATGGATGCCGCCGCGGTGGTGGTCAATCTCTATCAGATCCCGGATGAACCGGGCATTTTTCGCATGTGCGTGGAGAACATTGGCCGCCTGCGCCAGGCCTGCGATCGCTATGCCATGCCGCTGATGGTGGAGCCGCTGGTGATGGCCCCCGCCGGCCAGGGCGCGGCGTACGGCTCGCTCGGTGACGTCAGACAAATCGTGCCGCTGGTGCGGCTGGCGCGGGAGCTGGGCGCCGACATCATTAAAGCCGACCCCACGGATAACGTAGAGGATTTCCATCGTGTGGTGGAGGCGGCGCGCTGTCCGACGCTGGTGCGCGGCGGCGGCAAAGGGGAACTGGGCGCGGTGCTGGCGAAAAGCGCCGCGCTGATGGCGCAGGGTGCCAGCGGCATGGTATATGGCCGCAACGTTTATCAACATGATAATCCATCACGCGTGGTCAGCGCGCTGATGGCGATTATCCATCAGGGTGTCAGCGGCGCGGATGCGCTGGACATCTACCAGCAGGGTTAAGCGTGACCTGCACCGGCGCTTAAGCGGTGCGCCGTCTTCGCCTGAAACGGAGTCGGATATGAGCCAGATTCTCGGCATCGATGCCGGAAACACCATGATCAAAGCGGTACTGTTTGACCTGAGCGGCCGCGTGCTGTCGGTAGCGGAGTGCGCCGGCGAAACGCATCAGCCGCAGGAAGGCTTTGCTGAACGGCCAGTTGAAGATATCTGGCGCGGCGTCAGCAACGCGGTGAGTCGCTGCCTGCAGCAAGCCGGCACGCGTGGCAGCGAAGTGATTGCCGTCGGGGCCGCCGGTCACGGCAACGGGTTGTATGCGCTGGATCGTCAGCAGCGCCCACTGTTTGGCATCCAGTCGATTGATCATCGCGCCAGCGCCACGGTGCAGGCGCTGGAATCCAGTGGTGCGGCGCAGCAGATTTACGCGCTGTCATTACAAAAACCGTGGCCCGCCGCCACGCCGGTGCTGATCAGCTGGACACGTCAGCATCAGCCGGAACGCTGGGCGCAGATCGGCCATCTGCTGTGTGCCAAAGATGTCATCGCCCACTTTCTGTGCGGCAACGTCAGCGCGGACTATTCGGATGCCGCCGGTGCCGGGCTGATTGATTATCACCAGCGCGGCTACAGTGGTGAATTGCTGGCGCTGTACGGCATCGAAGAGGCGCTCGCCCTGCTGCCACCACTGCGTGAATCCTGCGAGGTTACCGGCGTGGTGTCGGCCCGCGCGGCACAGCTCACCGGTTTACCGGCCGGCATTCCGGTGGTGGCCGGCATGTTTGACGTGGTTGCCAGCGCGGTCGGCTCGGGCGTAGTGAACTGCGGTGAGGCCTCCATTGTCGCCGGTACCTGGAGCATCAATCAGGTGGTGGTCGACAAACCTGATTATCTGCGCCCGGTGTTTATGAATTCGATCATCGAGCGCGACCGCTACATGGCGATCGAGGCCAGCGCCACTTCTGCCGCCAATCTTGACTGGTTCCTGCGTGAATTTGATGATGGCCGCGCCGGCCAGGGCGCGGCGCGCAGCAGCGACAGCGTGGCACAGGTCAGGCCTGACGCGCAGCTGCCGCTGTATCACCCTTACCTCTATTCGGGGCGGAAAGCCGAACCTGCCAAAGCCGGCTTTTACGGCCTCGGCGGCTGGCATACGCGCGCTGACATGCTGTTTGCCCTGTTCGAAGGCGTGACCTTTGCCCACCGGGCGCACATTGACCGACTGCGCGCGGCCGGCATTACGGTCAACCAGGCCACGCTCTCCGGCGGCGCGACGCGCAGCAGTGTCTGGCCGCAAATGTTTGCCGATGTGCTGGGGATGCCGATTCGCGTCGCAACCTGCCACGAAACCGGGGCGCTGGGCGCGGCCCTGTGTGCGGGCGTGGGCGTGGGTCAGTGGCCGAATCTGGCTGCCGCCGTGCAGCAGGCGGTCACCCTTGCGCCGGAGGCGCTGCAGCCCCGCGCGGCGCGCTTCGCGTTCCATGACACACGCTACCGGCTGTTTAAAAAACTTGAGCTGGCGATGAGCGACATCTGGCGCACCGCCAGTTAATGGCGGTGAGGCGTGAACAAACCATGACACCGGTGGGCAAATGCTGTACACTTGATGCATAAAAATGTTCACATGAACATTATCAGGAGGTTGTGATGTCCACCGCATCGGCTTTTAATCCCACCAGCGGATCGCGCATCTTTGATCCGTCGCTGATTCAGCACGCCCGCCCCTCTTTTATGGATCAGATGGGGCTGCCGCGTAACCGGCTTAAGGCGCATAAGTTGATCACCGACGGCATGGATGTCGGCATTGTCGAACGCGCCGCCACGATTCTGAAAGCGACGCCGATCGACATCGCGCAAATGGTCTCGATTGACCGTAACACCTACCGGCGCCGCGAGAAGTCCGGATCGCAGCTCTCGGTCGAACAGGGCGCACGCATCTATCAGGTGTTTGAAGTGCTGGATGCGGTGATCCAGCTGTTCGCTGGCGATCCGGAAGTGGCGATGCACTGGATGTATCAGCCTGCGCTGGCGCTCGACAACGCGCAGCCGATTAACATGCTCAGTACGCCCGCCGGCTGCGATGCGGTACTGACGCTGATTGGCCGCCTTGAGCACGGAGTGATTGTCTGATGACACGACGGAAGGATCCGGCTGCACCCGTCAGGGTGTTCTATCGAATTGTCAAAGCGGAGTACGCCAGCCAGGCGTTTAACGGTGCTGGCGCAGAAAAATGGGGTGGCCGCTGGAATCCGCCCGGAATGAAAGCGGTTTACCTCAGCAGCTCAAAAGCGCTGGCGACGCTGGAACTGGTGGTGCACGCCGGGAAAACGCTGCTGGAGCAAAGCCGCTTTGTGGTGTTTACCGTGGCGGTACCGGAGTCCGACATCATCGCCCTCGACAGCAGTAAACTGCCGGCCGGCTGGGAAAAATATCAGCAGCAGGAGGAGACGCAGGCCATCGGCGCGGCGTTTCTCGATCCGCACAACGGCTTTCCCCTGCTGATGACGGTGCCCAGCATCCTCACCGGCGAAGATAATGCGCTGTTTAACCCCGATCACCCGGGCGCGGCCGCGCTGATTGCCACAGCGACCTCCGCTCCCTTCGCCATCGATCGCCGCATCAAAGACGATCCGTAAACGCTCTAGCGGCACTGGCTGGCACAGTTTTGTACGCAAATCTGCGCCAGCGAGCCACAGCCGCCGCCGTTGTCATTCTTGCACTGTGATTGCTGCACGTAACAGTTCTGCTGACAGGAAGAGACATCACACTTCGCTGCTACCGGCGTGAGCTGCGGCAAATCCCCTTTTCTCTCCGGCTGCCACGGCGTTTGGGCCGCTGCGCTCAGGCTGCCCAGCAGCCATAACATCATTATCCATTTCATCATTCAGTCCTCGCAGGATGGATGTAGAGAGTATGAACGCTGGCCGGATGATTGCCAGCGTGAAACCTTTGGTTCACCTTCCGCCTGATGATGCCCTGTTAAGGTGCAGCATCTGCGCCCATTGCCGAAGCAGCGTCTGACCCAACCGGAATATAAATCATTATTTTCAATATTTTAACTCGCCATCACCCTGACCCCGCAAGATGGTACAAAAGTTGCATGGCTTAGGGTGCACAGTAAAGGAGACGGTAATGAAAGCGATTGTGATTGGAGCGGGTATCGGCGGCATGAGCGCGGCGCTGGCGCTGGAAAAAGCGGGTTTCAGCACCGCAGTGTATGAAGCGGTGAAAGAGATGAAACCGGTCGGCGCGGCTATCTCTATCTGGCCTAACGGCGTGAAGTGCCTCAATGCGCTGGGTCTCAAGGCACAGCTGCGCGCGCTCGGCGGCAATATGGCGTTTATGGCTTACAACGATGGCCACAGCGGCAGCACCCTGACCCGCTTCAGTTTGTCACCGCTGGTGCAGCAGGTCGGCGAGTATCCTTATCCGGTCGCACGCGCAGAGTTACAGGCGCTGCTGATCGACAGCTACGGCCGCGAACGCATCCGCTTTGGCAAACGCGTTGTGCGGGTGGAGCAGCATGCCAGCGGCGTGACCGCCTGGTTTGATGACGGCAGCCAGGCTGAAGGGGATTTTATGGTGGCCGCCGACGGCACCCACTCGGTGATTCGCCATCACGTGCTGGGCGAACACGTCGAGCGCCGCTACGCAGGCTACGTTAACTGGAATGGCCTGGTCACCATCGATGAGAGCATCGCGCCCGCCGATCAGTGGACCACGTTTGTCGGCGAGGGCAAGCGCGTCTCGCTGATGCCGGTGAGCGGTAACCGCTTCTACTTTTTCTTTGATGTCCCGCTGCCGAAAGGGCTGGCGCAGGATCGCGCAACGGTGAAAGACGATCTGCGCGGCTATTTTGCCGGCTGGGCCGAACCGGTCCAGCGGCTGATCGCCAGCATTGACGCACAAACCACCAATCGCGTGGAGATTCATGATATCGAACCCTTCAGCCGCTTTGTCAGAGGACGTGTGGCGCTGCTGGGGGATGCGGCACACAGCACCACGCCGGATATCGGTCAGGGCGGCTGTGCGGCCATGGAAGATGCGGTGGTACTGGCGCAAACCCTGACCGCCCACTCGCTGGGCATTGAGGACGGGCTGCTGCGCTATGAAGCGCGGCGCGTGGCGCGCACCCGTGATTTGGTGCTGAAAGCGCGCAAGCGTTGTGATGTCACCCACGCCAAAGATGCGGCGGTCACCGCGGAATGGTATGCCGGACTGAAAGAGGAAACCGGCGAGCGCGTGCTGGCCGGCATGTGTGACACCATTGAAGGCGGTCCGCTGGGATAAGCGTGCAGGCCAGCCAGCTGCACCGCTGGCTGGCCCTTCGGTTACGGCGCGTTATGCCTCGTCGAGGCCGCGGTGTTTCAGCATCGGCCCGATGTCCGGCGCTTTACCGCGCCAGGCCAGCCAAAGATGCTGCAGATCGCTGCTGTTACCGCGCGACAGAATCTGCTCACGGAAGCGCTGACCATTTTCGCGTGTCAGACCGCCCCGCTCGACAAACGCCTGATAACCATCGTCGGCCAGCATCTGCGTCCAGATATAGGCGTAATACCCGGCCGCATAGCCGCCACCCCAGATATGACGGAAGTAGCTGGAGCGATAGCGCGGCGGCACGGCACTCAGGGCAATATTCTCCGCCGCCAGCGCCTGCTGCTCAAAATGGCTGACATCCTGCGGATTATCGTGCGGTGACAGCGAGTGCCACTGCAAATCAAGCAGTGCCGCCGCCAGCAGTTCGGTCATGTCATAGCCTTTGTTGAATTTCGCGGCGCGCACCATTTTGTCGCGCAGCGCGGCGGGCATCGCTTCACCGGTCTGATAATGGCGCGCATAGTGGGCAAACACCTGATCCTGACTGGCCCAGTGTTCGTTGATTTGCGACGGAAACTCGACAAAATCACGCGGCGTGGCGGTGCCGGACAGGCTGGCATAGCGCTGGGTGGCGAACAGGCCGTGCAGCGTGTGGCCAAACTCATGGAACAGCGTGATCACCTCATCCCAGCTGAGCAGTGCCGGCTGACCGGGCTGCGGCTTGCTGTAATTGCAGACGTTGTAAATCACCGGCCGGCTTTCCAGCAGCGTCGACTGGTCGACGAAATTGCCCATCCATGCGCCACCGCTCTTGTTATCCCGCGTGAAGAAATCGGTGTAGAACAGCGCTAACGGTGCACCGTCGGCATCGAAAATCTCATAAACGTTGACGTCCGGATGGTAGACCGGCAGATCGTGGCGCTGTTCAAAGCGAATGCCATACAGCTGGCTGGCACACCAGAACACGCCCTTTTCCAGTACAGTGTTGATCTCAAAATAGGGGCGGATTTGCCCTTCGTCCAGCGCGTATTGCGCGGTGCGTACCTGTTCCGCGTAGTAATTCCAGTCCCAGGCGCGCAGCGGGAAGCTGTGGTTTTGGTCGGCGATCAGCTGCTGAATATCCGCCGCTTCACGCCCGGCGCGCGCCGTCGCGGCGGGCACGATGTTGCGCATAAAGGACTGGGCAGCTTCCGGCGTTTTCGCCATCTGATCCTGCAGACTCCATGCTGCAAAGCTGTCAAAGCCCAGCAGACTGGCCTGCTGCGCACGCAGTTGCGCCATGCGCGACACGATGGCGCGCGTGTCGTTGTCGTCACCCTGCTCGCTGCGCGTCAGCGCCTGCTGAAACAGCGCTTCGCGCGTGGCGCGCACCGTCAGCGACTGCAGTACCGGCTGCTGGGTGGTATTTTGCAGAGGGATTAGCCATGCGTCGTGCAGCCCGCGCGCCTCAGCGGCGTCCTTCGCCTGTGCCAGCGCCGCCGGCGACAGGCCGTCCAGCGCCGCCGCGCTGCTGACGGTATAAGCGGCGGCGTTAGTTGCCGCCAGCAGCCGGTTACCGAAACGCGTTCCCAGACTGGCCAGCTCCTGATTACAGGCGCGCAGTTGCGCTTTATCGCGCTCACTCAGACTGGCGCCGGCCAGCTGAAAGCGCTGCCAGGTGACTTCCACCAGACGCATCGCTTCGGCATCCGGGCACTGCGAACCGCGCTGCTGATACACGCTGTCGAGCCGCGCAAACAGCGCCGGGTTAAGGTAGATTTCGTCATTGAGCGCCGTCAGCTGCGGGGTGATCAGCTCGTCAACCTGCTGGAGCCGCTCGCTGGTATTGGCTGAGGTCATCGCGGCAAAAACGGGGTACACCCGGTTTAGCAGGCTACCGCTGCGCTCCAGCGCTTCATAGGTATTGGCAAAGGTTGCCGGCTTGGGGTTGCTGGCAATGGCCGCCACTTCCTGGCGCTTTTCGGCGATTCCGGCTTCCAGCGCCGGCAGGAAATGCGCTTCGTCGATCAGATCAAACGGCGGTGTCTGGTACGGCAACGGGCTGACGTTAAAAAACGGATTGGCACGTGAAGTCATTATCGCTCCTGATAATCAGCAACGCCGCAGCCACCTGCGGCGGGATGCTTTTATCCTGGCAGTTTCGTCGCCTGGCAACAACCTTGCGCGTGCGTATGGCTTTCCCGCTGCCACACGCACTTACCGTTGACCCAGGTTTGCGCGATGTTACGGTCATCACCCAGCGTCATCAGGACAAACAAACGCTGATGGATATCGTCGCTGTTGGCCATGCGCAGCTGCTGCAGTGGTGATACGGCAGGATCGATCACCACAAAATCTGCCTCTTTACCGGGGTTGAAGTTGCCGATTTTGTCATCAAGATCCAGCGCATGGGCGCCGCCCAGCGTAGCGTGGTAAATCGCTTCTGCAGCGCTGAGTTTGTACTGCTGCAGTTGCCCCACCTTATAGGCTTCACCCAGCGTCTGCAGCATATTGAAGGTAGTGCCGGCGCCAACATCGGTGCCCATGCCCATGCGCACGCGCTGCTGCCAGCGGCGTTTAAGATTGAACAGCCCGCTGCCGAGGAACAGGTTGGAGGTCGGACAAAAGGCCATCGCCGAATCGGTGTCATGCAGGCACTGCCATTCGCGATCCTCCAGATGCAGGCAGTGGGCAAATACGCTGCGTTTGCCGGTGAGCTGATGCTGGTGATACACATCAAGATAGCCGTCATGGGCGGGAAACAGCGTTTTTACCCAGGCGATCTCCTGCTGATTTTCGCTGAGATGGGTATGCAGCCAGGTATCGGGAAACTCGTTTTTCAGCTGCTGCACTTTTTCCAGCAGCTGCGGCGATGAGGTCGGCGCAAAGCGCGGCGTCAGCGCATAACCGAGACGCCCGCGCTGGTGCCAGCGCTGAATCAGCTCACGCGTCTGCTGATAACTTTGCGCCGGCGTTTCGGTCAGTTCCGGCGGTGCGTGGCGATCCATCATTACCTTGCCGGCGATCAGCCGCATCTCCAGCTGTTCGGCGGCGCTGAACAGCGCGTCTACCGATTGCGGATGCACCGTACCAAACACCAGCGCAGTCGTGGTGCCGTTGGCCAGCAGCTGTTGCAGGAAAAACGCTGACATGCGCGCCGCGTGCGCCGCACAGTGATACTGGCTCTCGACCGGAAAAGTGTACTGATTGAGCCACTCCAGCAGCTGTTCACCGAATGCGCCGATCATTTCGGTCTGCGGATAGTGAATATGGGTATCCACAAACCCCGGCAGGATCAGCTTGCCGCGCAGATCGATCACCTGCGTTGATTCCAGGTGTTGATGTGCCGGCTGCCAGCGCTCCAGACTCACCACTTTACCGTCGCGCAGCGTCAGCAGACCGTCTTCAATATAGCGTGCCTGGTCGGCGAGGCCATCGGGCTGGTCAGCTAGCGCGGGGAAATCAAAAAAACTGGCGCGCAGACGGGTTACAACAGAGTCAGACATGACGCTTCCTTCAGGGTATAATGCAGGTTTCAGATAGATATAGCAAAGATATTGCAAACCGCATGCCAGGCAAGCCCACCCAACAATCACTTTAAATTCAGATAAATACACAATTTCAGCGCGATTATCGTCGCAAAAATTGCAGGCAATCGTATGCGTAACCGATTGCCTGTTCATGGTATTGCCCTTGCGCATTGCGCTGGCGTTTTACGCCGGGAAAAGGTGCCTGATCGGGCTCGCTCATGGTGCAGGACTGCACCGCAAACGTGCAGGAAAGATTCTGCAACACGCCGCTCACGCTTTTCATGAGCGCCGCTGCGGGGTTAATGCTAAGGTGTGGCAGAGAACCTGAAATCGTATAAGGAACAGTGAGATGATTATTTTAGTTACCGGGGCAACGGCAGGTTTTGGTGAAAGCATCACGCGTCGCTTCGTCGCCAACGGACACAAGGTTATTGCAACCGGCCGCCGTCAGGAGCGTCTGCAGGAGCTGAAAGAGGAACTGGGCGACAGCATCCTGACCGCGCAGCTGGACGTGCGTAACCGCGCGGCCATCGAAGAGATGATTGCCAACCTGCCGGCCGAGTGGCGCGCCATCGACGTGCTGGTCAACAATGCCGGTCTGGCGCTGGGCATGGAGCCCGCCCACAAAGCCAGCGTTGAAGACTGGGAAAACATGATCGACACCAACAACAAAGGGCTGGTGTACATGACCCGCGCCGTGCTGCCGGGCATGGTGGAGCGCAACCGCGGTCACATTATCAACATCGGCTCGACCGCCGGGAGCTGGCCTTACGCGGGCGGTAACGTCTACGGGGCAACCAAAGCGTTTGTTCGCCAGTTCAGCCTGAACCTGCGCACCGATCTGCACGGCACCGCCATTCGCGTCACCGATATCGAACCGGGCCTGGTGGGCGGCACCGAATTCTCGAACGTGCGCTTCAAAGGCGATGACGCGAAAGCGGATAAAACCTACGAAAACGCCAACGCGCTGACGCCGGAAGATGTGACCGAAGCGGTCTGGTGGGTGGCGACGCTGCCAAAACACGTCAACATCAACACCGTAGAAATGATGCCGGTGACGCAAACCACCGCCGGACTGAAAGTGTTTAAAGGATAAGCAAGCTTAGCGTGGCGGCCCATCGGGTCGCCCTGCGCGGCCGGTTCAGGCCTTGCCCCAGCCGATAACGATAATCAGCATGCCGCTGAACGCCACCAGCGCACCCACCCAATCCCACGCACTCAGTTTGACGCCATCGACCAGCCGCAGCCAGATCAGCGCCGTTAACACATACACGCCGCCATAAGCCGCATATACCCGGCCGCTGGCTGCCGGATGCAGGGTCAGCAGCCAGACAAACAGCGCCAGGCTGGCTGCGGCCGGTAACAATAGCCAGGCGCTCATGCCACGCTTCAGCCACAGCCACGGCAGAAAACAGCCGGTGATCTCGGCAATCGCAGTGATAAAAAACAGCAGCGCGGTTTTCACCAGCATACAAAGTCTCTCTGATCGTTAAACAAACCGCTCACCGCTGGTGAGCAAAGAAGCAGCGATGATATACTGGCAGACAGTGTTGTGACAGCCGCCCTGCGCGCTGTGCTGGAGTTAACGAAAGGAAATGACGATGAAAAAACTGTTTTCCGCCCTGCTGGCTACCACGCTGACCGCCAGCGTATTGCTGACTGCGCCGCTGGCTGTCGCTAAGACGGATCGCCTGATTATTGAAGATGGCAACAACGCGGCCAGCAACGAGGCGGCGCGTCAGAGCAAAGAGCAGTGGAACGATACGCGCAACCTGCGTAACAAGGTAAATACCCGCGTGGAGAAAGAGTTCGACAAGGCAGACCGGGCCTTTGATACCCGCGACGCGTGCGAAAAAAGCTACAACCTTAATGCGTACTGGGAACCGAACACCCTGCGCTGCCTCGATCGCCGCACCGGCCGTCCGCTGGCGCCGTAATGCGCGCCAGCTGCTATAGTTTTCACGGGAATGACGCAACAAGGAGTGAGTGATGAAAAAACGTAATGCAGTTGTGTTGCTAATGGCGCTGGCGTTACCGCTGGCGGTGCAGGCGTCCTGCGAAAGCGTGCGCGCCGACATCAGCAAAAAGATCATCAACAATGGCGTGGCGGAATCGGATTTTACGCTGGATATCGTGCCGAACGATCAGGTTGATCAGGCAGGCGGTCAGGTCGTTGGCCACTGTGAAAACGACACGCAGAAAATCGTTTACAAGAAAAACGGTCGCGATGCGGATAGCAGCGTGCCGGACAGCGCGGGCAGCTCGCAGGATGCTCCCGCACAGTAATCTCTTCGGGCGGCTGGTCGGCCGCCCTGCTTTATTCCGCCTCCGGCCGCTGACGCGGCATCAGCCACGCAATCCACAACGTCAGCAGCGCAATCAGCAATGACACCACAAATACCCAGTGCAGCGAACTGGCAATCTGCCCGGTCCAGAAGTGTAACTGCTCCTGCGGCAGCGCCTGACGGCTCTCCGGTGCCATAATTTTCTGCATCGGATCGCTGGCCTGCGGCAGCCGCAGCGACAGGTTGAGATTGAGCACCGCGCCCATTATCGCCGTGCCGATCGCCGATCCCAGCATGCGGCTGAACATAATTGAGGCGGTGCAGATGCCGCGAATTTCATAGTGCGCATGATTTTGTACCGAAACCAGAAAGGTGGTGCTGGTCATGCCCATCCCGGTGCCAATAACAAACGCCGTCAGCCCGGCCTGCATGATGCTGCTGTCGGCGCGCAGCAGCAGTAACAGCGCGCTGCCGGCAATCAGTAAAAACGCGCCGAGCTGCGCGGTAAAACGATACGAGGTGATCAGCATCAGGCGCCCGCTGAGCGTACTGGCCAGCGGCCAGCCAATTGACATCATCGCCAGCGCGCTGCCCGCCTGCAGCGGCGTGCCGCCAGTAATGCCCTGAATCCACGTCGGCAGAAACGCGCTGATGCCCATCATGGTGGCCCCGATAATCAGGTTCCCGGCATTACCGGCCACAATCAGGCGGCTGCGCCACAGCGCCAGCGGAAACAGCGGCGCATCGGCCCGCTGCTCGTGATGTTTCAGCCGCCAGCCGGCCAGCAGCGCCAGCGCCAGGAACGGCACCAGCCAGAAACCCAGCGCTTCCGCCTGTAACAGCGCCACCAGCAGTGCGGTGACGCTGATCATCAACCAGCAGCTGCCGGTCAGATTCAGCGTTGCGCCCTGATGCTGTTCGCGCGCCGGCAGAAAACGCGCCAGCAGCAGCATGGAGAGCAGACCAATCGGCACGTTTACCCAGAAAATCACCGACCAGTTAAAGTGCTGAACCAGCCAGGCGCCGCTGAGCGGACCGATGACGGCCGCGACGCCCCAGACGCTGGAGAGCCAGCCCTGCACGCTGGCGCGCTCGCGCGGCGAATAGATGTCCGCCACGATGGTGGTGGTCAGCGGCATAATCGCCCCGGCCCCCAGGCCCTGAAAGGCACGAAACACAATCAGCCACATCATACTATGGGCAAAACCGCACAGCACCGAGCCCAGCAAAAACAGCGTTACGCCGATGAAAAATAATCGTTTGCGGCCCCAGATATCCGCCAGTCTGCCGTACAACGGGACGCTTACCGCCTGCGTCAGCAGATAAATAGAAAACACCCAGCCAAACTGCGCGAAACCGCCAAGATCGGCAATGATGGTTGGCATGGCCGTGGCCACAATGGTGACCTCAATGGCAGCCATAAACATCGCCAGCATGCAGGCAATCAGAATCCAGTGGCGATGTTCCGTTTGTAATTGTGCGCTTTCAGTCATACGTCTCCCTTTTTCTTACAAGGCTAGTCGAAATTTCGCCGAC
The DNA here is from genome assembly GCA_039593635.1 of Enterobacterales bacterium. Classification (GTDB taxonomy): domain Bacteria; phylum Pseudomonadota; class Gammaproteobacteria; order Enterobacterales; family Enterobacteriaceae; genus Enterobacter. The sequence goes on along the minus strand of JBCNOW010000027.1, from coordinate 345,558 downwards.
TCAGTTTCCTCTGCGTGCGCCGCTTTGTGACAATGTCACCTATCTTGATGAAAATTTTTTATTGTCGAGCGACTCCTTATTTCATGCGGGTTTCGCTTAGTTTTACTGCTTTTGTATCTACCTGATTTTGCCGTGAAAACTGGCAATGATCATCAAGCGTTGCTATAGGTCTAAAGGCAGTTTCTGGTTTTTCACTGTGAAAAAGCCGGGAAGCAGTCATTTTAACTGCAATTTGACAGCGTGCTGGATTTTCGTCTGTGTATTGCACCGCATAACGCCGGCACGCTGAAAATAACGTCATAAAATCAATCGATTTTTTCAATCAGGGAGACGCACGCTATGCACAACGCATCGCTCGCCCGACGTGCCGGGCTGGCACTGCTCGCCATCATGGTGGTGATAGCCCTGCTGGTGTGGGGATTAGGGCTGGATACGCTGCGCGACCGCCAGGTGGATCTGCTTTACCTCGGGCAGCAGCACCTGATTCTGGTGTTCTGCTCGATGTTCTTCGCCCTGCTGGTGGGCATTCCGAGCGGGATCCTGCTCAGCCGTCCCGCCGCCCGTCGCGGGGCTGAATATGTGATGCAAATCTTCAACGTCGGCAACACGCTGCCGCCGCTGGCCGTGCTGGCGCTGGCGATGGTGGTGATTGGCATTGGCGATACGCCCGCCATCATCGCCCTGTTCCTCGCCTCGCTGCTGCCGATTGTGCGCAATACCTACGCCGGGCTGTGCTCGGTGCCGCCGTCGCTGCTTGAAGCGGCGAACGGGATTGGGATGACCAAATGGCAGCGCCTGCGCCAGGTTGAGCTGCCCAATGCGCTGGCCGGTGATGCTCTCCGGGGTCCGCATCGCCACCGCCATTAACGTCGGTACCGCGCCGCTGGCCTTCCTGATTGGTGCCAGCAGCTACGGCGAGCTGATTTTCCCCGGCATTTACCTGAACGACTTCCCGACGCTGATCCTCGGCGCGGCGGCCACCGCCCTGTTCGCCCTGATCCTCGACACCCTGCTGGCGGCGCTGGGTCGCGTGATGAGCCCCCATCTCGCTCGATAACAATAACAAGGAGCATGTAATCATGGCCACTGCTAATCTGCTGGCGCGCTGGGTCAAACGCACCGCGCTGGCCCTGACCGCCACCTTAACCCTCAGTCACGGCGCGCTCGCCGCCACCCCCATCGTGATTCTGGCGACCAAAAGCTTTACCGAGCAGCATATTCTCTCGGCGATGACCGTGCAGTACCTGCAAAAGAAAGGCTTCCAGGTGCAGCCAGCAAACCAATATCGCCACGGTGATCTCCCGTAACGCGATGATCAACAAGCAGATTGATATGACCTGGGAGTACACCGGCACGTCGTTGATCATCTTCAACCACATCAACAAGCGCATGTCGCCGCAGGAGTCTTACGAGACGGTGAAACGCCTGGACGCGAAGCACGGTCTGGTCTGGCTCAAACCCGCCGACATGAACAACACCTATGCCTTCGCCATGCAGCGCAAGCGCGCCGAGGCGGAACACATCAACACCATGTCGGAGATGGTGGCGAAGATTGAGCAGATCCGTAAAACCAACCCGGACAAAAACTGGCTGCTGGGCCTGGATCTGGAATTTGCCGGGCGCAGCGACGGCATGAAGCCGCTGCAGCAGGCCTATAAGATGGCGCTGGACCGCCCGCAGATCCGCCAGATGGACCCCGGCCTGGTCTATAACGCGGTGCGCGACGGCTTTGTTGATGCCGGGCTGATCTACACCACCGACGGGCGCGTGAAAGGTTTCGACCTCAAGGTGCTGGAAGATGATAAAGGCTTCTTCCCGAGCTACGCGGTCACCCCGGTGGTGCGTAAGGACACGCTGGAGGCCAATCCCGGGGCTGGAAGAGGCGCTGAATACCCTCTCCGCCCAGCTCAACAACGACGTTATCACCGAGCTGAACAAGAAGGTGGATATCGACCATCAGTCACCGCAGCAGGTCGCCCGCGATTTCCTGCGTAGCAAACAGCTGCTGTAGGAGGCGCTATGGAGACGATTCACTACATTCTGGACAACTGGGACTACCTGTTAACCCTGACGCTGCAGCATCTGTGGCTGGTGCTGCTGGCCGTGGGCCTGGCGATCCTCGTCGGCGTGCCGCTGGGCATTCTGATTGTCCGCCACAAGTGGCTGGCGACGCCGGTGCTGGGGATTGCCACCATGGTGCTGACCATTCCGTCCATCGCCCTGTTCGGCCTGATGATCCCGCTGTTTTCGCTGATCGGTCAGGGGATTGGCGCCCTGCCCGCGATCACCGCGGTGTTCCTCTATTCGCTGCTGCCGATTGTGCGCAACACCCATACCGCGCTGGACAGCCTGCCGCCGGGCCTGCGCGAAGCCGGACGCGGCATCGGCATGACCTTCTGGCAACGCCTGCGCTGGGTCGAAATTCCGATGGCGCTGCCGGTGATTTTCGGCGGCATCCGCACCGCCGTGGTGATGAACATCGGCGTGATGGCCATCGCCGCGGTGATCGGCGCCGGCGGCCTGGGCCTGCTGCTGCTCAACGGCATCGGCGGAAGCGATATTCGCATGCTGATTGCGGGCGCGCTGATGATCTGTCTTTTGGCGATTGTGCTCGACTGGCTGCTGCACCGTCTGCAGGTGGTGCTGACTCCGAAGGGGATTCGATAATGATAAAACTGGAAAACCTCACCAAACACTTTACACAGAAGAACGGCCAGACATTTAAGGCCGTCGATAACGTCAACCTGAACGTGCCCGAAGGGGAAATGTGCGTCCTGCTCGGCCCCTCCGGCTGCGGCAAAACCACCACCCTGAAGATGATCAACCGCCTGATCCCCGCCGAGCAGCGGGCGGATCCTGATCAACGGCGAGGACACCAGCGGATGGACACCGTCACCCTGCGCCGCAACATCGGCTACGTGATCCAGCAGATTGGCCTGTTCCCGAACATGACCATCGAAGAGAACATCACCGTCGTGCCGCGCATGCTGGGCTGGGACAAAGCGCGCTGTAAGGAACCCGCGCCGAAGAGCTGATGAGCATGGTGGCGCTGGATCCGAAGAAGTTCCTGCAACGCTACCCGCGCGAGATGTCCGGCGGCCAGCAGCAGCGCATCGGCGTGATCCGCGCGCTGGCGGCGGATCCGCCGGTGCTGCTGATGGATGAGCCGTTCGGCGCGGTCGACCCGATCAACCGCGAGGTGATCCAGAACGAGTTCCTCGAGATGCAGCGCAAGCTGAAGAAAACCGTGATGCTGGTCAGCCACGATATCGACGAAGCCCTGAAGCTGGGCGACCGTATTGCGGTGTTCCGCCAGGGCAAAATCGTGCAGTGCGCCAGCCCGGACGAACTGCTGGCGAAACCGGCGAACGAGTTTGTCGGCTCGTTTGTCGGTCAGGACCGCACGCTGAAGCGCCTGCTGCTGGTCCCGGCGGGCGACGTCACCGACCAGCAGCCGACCATCACGGTGCGGGGCACTACCCCGCTGCCGGAGGCCTTTGCGACCATGGATGATAACGATATTCGTGCCGTCACCGTGGTCGACGAGCACGGCAAACCGCTGGGCTTTGTGAAACGTCGCGAAGCGCGCAACGCCAGCGGCACCTGCGCCGACATCCTGCATCCGTTCCGCATGACCGGCAAAGCGGAGGATAACCTGCGCGTGGTGCTGTCCCGGCCTGTATGAAAGCAACACCAGCTGGATGCCGATTGTGGATGAGGACGGTCGCTATAACGGCGAGATTTCGCAGGACTATATTGCGGAGTACCTCAGCTCCGGGCGTACGCGCCGTCGTCTCAACCCGTAACCCCGACCGAACCGCGCCACGGAGGGCGCGATTCTCCAGGTAAATTGTGCGTCAGTGGCTCTCTTCGACCGCGCCGACCGCCGCAACCGTTTTAGCTTCATTCGGCAGCACCACGTTCAGCAGCATGGCGAGAATCCCGCCGGTGGTGACTGCGTGACCAAACAGGTTGCTGACCAGCGGCGGAAACTGTTTCAGCACGTCCGGAACCGCTTCCACCCCGAGGCCAATGCCAAACGACACCGCCACAATCAGCATCTCACGCCGCCCCAGCGGTGCCTGGGTCATCACGCGAATACCGGCGGCGACCACGCTGCCAAACATCACCAGCGTTGCCCCGCCCAGCACCGGCGGCGGAATCTGCTGTAGCAGGTTGCCGACCAGCGGGAAGATGCCCAGCAGCACCAGCATCAGGCCAATCACCATCCCCACGTAGCGACTGGCGACACCGGTCATCTGAATCACCCCGTTGTTCTGCGCAAAGGTGGTATTGGGAAACGCCGAGAACAGTGCCGCCAGCAGACAGCTGAGGCCATCGGCCAGAATCCCGCCCTGCAGCCGGCGCTGAAACCCGTCGCCTTCCAGCGGCTGGCGTGAAATCAGACAGTTGGCGGTCAGATCGCCCACCGCCTCAATCACGCAGATCACCGAGACCAGCGCAATCGGCACAAACAGCGTCCAGCTAAAATCAAAGCCAAAATGCAGTAGCGAAGGCAGCACCAGCCAGTGCGTCTCCGCCATCGGCTTCAGCGGCAGATGACCGCTCAGCGCCGCCGCGATGCAGCCCGCACCAATGCCGGCGACCACCGCCACCAGTCGCGCCCAGCGCGAGTGGGAACGGTTAAGCACGATAATCACCAGCAGGGTCAGCGCCCCCAGCGCCAGATTACCCGGCGCACCAAAATCGCGGGCGTTATGCCCGCCCGCCCAGTCGGTAATACTGACTTTTATCAGGCTGATACCAATCAGGGTGATCACCGTACCGGTTACCACCGGGGTCAGCACTTTTCGCAGCGGTGTGATGCAGCGGCTAATCAGCATCGGGATCAGCGCCGCCACCAGGTTGCAGCCAAAGATCATGGCGAGGATCGCCTGCGGTGAACCGCCCTGCGCTTTCACCGTCATCCCCGCAGAGAGAATGACGCCGAGAAAGGCGAAGCTGGTGCCCTGCAGACAGATCATGCCTGCGCCAATGCCGCAGAAACGGCGCGCCTGCAGAAAGGTACCGAGTCCGGAAACCAGCAGCGACATGCTAATGAGATACGGAATCCAGGCCTGTAACCCCAGCACGGAACCGATAATCAGCGGCGGCGTGATGATACCGACCACGCTGGCCAGCACGTGCTGCAGGGCGGCAAAGAACGCCGGTGCAGGACCGATGCGGGCATCCAGCCCGTACAACAAACCTTTATCTTCTTCTGGGTGCGACATAGCAGGGCTCCGGCAAACGATTTATCAGTTTGCCTGATGCATGAAACGCGCCAGGGCGACAACGGACAGGAAAAATTCAGGACAGATGATTGAATATAAACAGGTTTATTGCATAAAAAAAAGCAGCCGCTCCTGAAACTCCGGATTCAGCTGCGTGCGATATGCCGCATTTTGTTTCATCAGGCGGCGGGCTTTGCACTCTCGCTGTGCAGCGCATCACCCCCGAGTAACGTAATATCCAGATAACCACTCAAATCACGCTGTTCGGCGCGCGGCAGATAAGGCAATTCACCCAACAGCGGCGCGTTCAGCTTATCGCGCAGAACATCAATGATTTCAGCATAGTGCGCCAGACCGGGATTAATACGATTGGCGACCCAGCCCGCCAGCGTCAGACCATCGGCAGCAATCGCTTCGGCGGTCAGTAAAGCGTGGCTAATGCAACCCTCTTTAATGCCCACCACCAGCACCACCGGCAGTTGCGCCTGCTGCACCCACTGCGACAAGGGCCGTAAGTCGTTCATCAGGCTGCGCCAGCCGCCCGTGCCTTCCACCACCACACGTGCAGCGCGATCCTGTAAGCCAGCCAGCCCGCGATTGAGTAACGGATAATCGATGCGCTGCGCCGGGCTGGTGCTGATTTCATCCTCTTCCAGCGTCACAGGATTGACGTCGCTGTAGTTCAGCGTGAGGCCGGATGCCTGCTGCAGCAGTACGGCATCTTTATTACGGAGCCCTTCCGGCGTGTGCTGCGCGCTTTTGGCAACCGGCTTGTAGCCAGCGGCACACAGATTCGCTTTGGCAAAGCACTGTAACAGTGCGCGGGAAACCACGGTCTTACCCACCGCGGTGTCGGTACCGGTGACAAAAATCGTTTTCACCTTTCTCCTCCTTCATTAAAGCGATGTGTAACCTGCAAAGGAGGCAGTTTAAGGATTTGTCCCAGGCGAGAGCTTGCGTTAGCGCAAACTTAAGGCGGGCTGGCGTTAGCCCTGCAACAGTTTTATCAGTAAATGGCCGCTATAGAGCGCGTCTTTGATCAGCGCCGCGCCGCCCAGCGTGCCGGGATCGTTGAAGGCCGCAGGGGTTAGCTGGATAGCGTGACTGTACGCCGGCAGGGCCTGCTGGCGAATGGTGCTGCTGACCGCCGGGAACAGCACGTCCGCCGCCTGGTTAAGCGGTGAACCGATAAGAATTTGTTGAGGATTAAAGATGTTGACCATCATCGCCAGCATGCGCCCGATATGATGACCGACGCCGGCAATAACGTCCCGCGCCAGCCGGTCGCCCTGCTGCGCAGCGGCACACAGCGAGGCCAGCGTCAGCGGCTGCTGGTGCAGCTGGCTGTCCGGCTGCGACGATAAACGCTGTGCCGCCAGCTGCAGCAGGCTGCCGGTGCTGGCCACCGTTTCCAGACAGCCATGGTTGCCGCAGTAACACTGCTGGCCGTAAGGATCGATCTGCGTATGACCGATCTCCACCAGCGCGCGTCCGCTTTTGTGCAGCAGCTGGCCACCGCTGATCACCCCGGCGCCCACCGTTTCGTCAATGACAATCTGAATCACGTCCTGCGCACCCCGCGAGGCACCAAACAGCGCCTCTGCCAGCGTCCATGCGGAGATATCGTGCTGGACGAATACCGGCAGCCCGGTGCGCTGCGCCAGGGTTTCGCCCAGCGGCATATCCTGTACCTCATAGCCCGGCATACGGTGCACCACGCCGGAGGCGGCGTTGATCAGTCCCGGCAGGGTAATGGCGATAGCGGTGAGACGCTCAAGTTTTTGCTGATGGCGAATGAAAAAGGCGTTGACCAGCTCCTGCAGCGTCTGCAGTAGCGGCGTGTCGGCGCTGGCAGGCAGCGGCAGGCGATCTTCCTGTAGCGCGCGGCTGCTGAGATCGCGCAGCGTCAGGGTAATGAACCCCGGCTGGAGGCGAACAGCCAGATAGTGCCAGGCCAGGGTATCGAGGATCAGCCCTATCGCCGGCCGTCCGCGACTGCCCGGCTCCTGAAACTCGGTCTCCTGCACCAGATGCGCATCCAGCATTTCGCGCACAATTTTGGTGATGCTGGCCGGGGCCAGCTGGGCACGTTTCGACAGCTCAATCCGCGAAATCGGACCGTAATGGTCAATCAGACGATACACTGCACCGGCATTGGTCTGTTTTATTTGGTCAATATGGCCAGGCTGACTGTCCAGATTCACGCCCTGCTCCCGGATATTTTCGCGCTTCTAAATAAACAGCAGCTATGGTGATGCAGATTGGCGCGCAGCGTCAAATATTTGATTAGAAATGTGATTTATCGCACACAAAGAACGCGGTTTTCTGTACCCTCGGGTTCATTCCTCGGCATGGTGCAGCAGCAGCGCCATCATATTGCTCATCTGCGCACTCGGCTGGCGCAGCGCTGACCACACCAGCCACACCTCAGAAATGGCATCGCTTTCCTGTAGCGGAATCCAGGCGACTTCCGCCAGTCGCGCGCGGGCAAACGAGGCGGGTAAAATCGACACGCCAAGGCCGGTTGCCACCAGGCCGAGTATCGTCATGGCTTCACCCACTTCCTGGGTAATGTAAGGTTTGATTTGGTAGCGATGCAGCAGCGCCAGAATTTCACCGTACAGGGCCGTGCCGCCCTGCGCATCAAAGAAAACAAAAGGTTCGCTGGCTAACGCCCGGATGCTAATTGACGTGGCCTGTGCCAGCGGATGCGCGTGGTGCACCACCGCGCACAGCGGTTCACGCAGCAACAGGCGGTGCTGAAGATCCTCCGGCAGCGGCGTATTGCGCATGACGCCCAGATCGAGTCGCCCCTCGTGCAGCGGTGCCAATTGCTGCCGCGTGTTGTACTCCTGCATCTGAATATGCACGTCCGGCCAGCGCTGCCGATAGTGATACAGCGCATCCGACACCAGTCCGGTAAACGGCGCCGAGGAGGTAAAGCCAATACGCAACTCTCCCTGCTGACCGTGATGAATGCGCGCCGCGCGCCCGGCCGCCTGCTCTACCTGCAATAAAACCGCGCGCGCATCCTGTAAAAACGACTGGCCGGCCGGCGTGAGCTGTACGCTGCGATTAGTGCGGGTGAACAGCTGCGCATCCAGCGCCTGTTCCAGTTGAAGAATCTGCTGGCTGAGCGGCGGCTGAGAAATGTGCAGCCGCTGCGCGGCGCGGCCAAAATGCAGCTCTTCCGCAACGGCGATAAAGTAGCGCAGATGGCGCAGCTCAATAATCATATCTTAAACGTATCATTTGAGATTATTAATATATTGGACAAAATATTTAGCCTTTCCTACAGTATTCAGACATTTGCTGAATTGAGGATGTACTGTGAGTCGCTCTTCCCAGGCTGTGACGCTTGATGAGGACAGCTTGTCCACGAAGCCTGTTACCGCCGATACCGCTACTGAATGGATTAAACGTGGATCCCCCCAGTTTATGCGCGTCACGCTGGCGCTGTTCTCCGCCGGTCTGGCAACTTTTGCCCTGCTCTATTGCGTTCAGCCGATTCTGCCGGTGCTGTCACATGAGTTTGGCGTCTCGCCTGCCAGCAGCAGTATTTCGCTGTCGATTTCCACCGGGATGCTGGCGATGGGCCTGCTCTTTACCGGCCCGCTGTCCGATGCCATTGGGCGTAAACCGGTGATGGTGACCGCGCTGATGCTGGCGTCGGTCTGTACGCTACTCTCCACCATGATGACCAGCTGGCACGGGATTCTGGTGATGCGCGCGCTGATCGGGCTGTCGCTCAGCGGCGTGGCGGCGGTCGGGATGACCTACCTCAGCGAAGAGATCCATCCGCGCTTTGTCGCCTTCTCCATGGGGCTGTACATCAGCGGGAACTCGATTGGCGGCATGAGCGGACGTCTACTCAGCGGTGTGTTTACCGACTTCTTTAACTGGCGTATTGCGCTGGCGGTCATTGGCTGCTTCGCGCTGGCATCAGCGCTGATGTTCTGGAAAATTCTGCCGGAATCGCGCCATTTCCGCCCCACCTCGCTGCGGCCGAAAACGCTGTTTATCAACTTCCGCCTGCACTGGCGCGACAAAGGGTTGCCGCTGCTGTTCCTGAAGGCTTTCTGCTGATGGGCGCGTTCGTCACGCTGTTTAACTACATTGGCTATCGCCTGATGCTCGCCGTGGTCATCTGAGCCAGGCGGTGGTCGGGCTGCTGTCCGTGGCGTATCTCACCGGTACGTGGAGTTCGCCGAAAGCCGGGGCGATGACCAGCCGCTTTGGTCGCGGTCCGGTGATGCTGGGCTCCACGGCGATGATGCTGGTCGGCCTGCTGCTGACCGCTCTTCTCGTTCGCTGTGGCTGATTTTTGCCGGGCATGCTGCTCTTCTCTGCCGGGTTCTTTGCCGCCCATTCGGTCGCCAGCAGCTGGATTGGCCCGCGCGCGCGCCGCGCCAAAGGCCAGGCATCATCACTTTATCTGTTCAGCTACTACCTGGGCTCCAGCGTGGCCGGGACCCTGGGCGGCGTGTTCTGGCACCACTACGGCTGGCCGGGCGTAACCCTGTTTATCAGCGCCCTGCTGGTGCTGGCACTGCTGGTTGGCCTGCGTTTACAGGGCCGCAAACTGTAATACCCTTCATCGTTAGCGCGGGACCTCAGCGTCCCGCCTGCTCCGCTGGATTCGAATAATCAGGCATTCGCGCCGTACCACTTAAAACAAAATAGCAATTCATCGCTATAATTCGTTCTATTCCAATAATACATAGACTTATTTTTTACACAGCAATGAGGTAGTCAGATGGAGCTTTACTATTATGTCGATAAGCATGCCGGTTATAACGACAATCATGTGGTGCATGCGAAGGGCTGTCCGTTCCTGCCTTCCGACGGCGGTCGCCGTTTTCTGGGGACTTTTTACACGCCCGGGGCCGCAATCCAGCAGGCGCGTAAATTTTACGCCACTGCGTTGGGCTGCGAACACTGCTGCCCGGTGGGCGTAAAAAAAAATCCGACCCACAACTTTAGCGTGGCACTAAAGCATATGGCGTGACTCTGATAATCCTGGTCTGAACCACACCCGTCCGCACGATACCCGCCCTCAGCACGGCTAAGTGATTTTTCTATTACAGAAACAGCTGACTTAGCCTGTGCTGGTACGGCAGACTCGCGGGCCGGCAGCACGCAGCCGCAACAACTCCCCATAACCGCAGGCTATTTACCACGCTCAGCGCGATAAGAAATATTCAGTGATAAAACCCGGGTTAACGGTTTTCATCGGCTGACTAATGCTCCACAATAGCGGAAATTTGTGATCGAGGTCACTTTACCGGGTGCGTTCCTGCCCCCTCACTCGTCGTTTAGCCGATTTGAATTCAATGCAATCAACAACCGTTTCCCGTAAAACAGCCTGGCTGCGCGTGGTGCTGCTGGCTATCGCTGCTTTTGTCTTCAATACCACCGAATTTGTGCCGGTTGGCCTGCTGTCGGACATCGCCAGCAGCTTTGCAATGAAAACCGCTGATGTCGGTATCATGCTGACCATCTATGCCTGGGTCGTGGCGCTGTTATCGCTGCCGTTAATGCTGCTGACGCGCAACGTCGAGCGCCGCCTGCTGCTGGCCATCCTGTTTATTCTGTTTGTTGCCAGCCACCTGTTATCGGCCGTGGCGTGGGATTTCACGTCGCTGGTGCTGTCGCGCATTGGCATTGCGCTGGCGCACGCGGTGTTCTGGTCGATCACCGCCTCGCTGGCGATTCGCGTTGCGCCGGCCGGCAAGAAAACCCAGGCGTTGAGTATGCTGGCCACGGGCACGGCGCTGGCGATGGTGCTGGGCGTACCGATTGGTCGTATTGTGGGTCAGTATCTGGGCTGGCGTACCACCTTTGGTATGATCGGCCTGTCAGCGCTGGTACTGCTGATTATGCTGGTGCGGATACTGCCGCGCCTGCCGAGTGAGCACACCGGTTCACTCAGCAGCGTGCCGATGCTGTTTCGCCGCCCGGCGCTGGTGGCGATGTACATTCTGGTCACCGTCGTGGTGACCGCGCACTACACCGCTTACAGCTATATCGAGCCGTTTATGCAGGTAGTGGCCAGTGCCGATGAGAACTTCACCACCCTGTTACTTCTGCTGTTCGGCTCAGCCGGCATTCTGGGCAGCATTCTGTTCAGCACGCTGGGCAATAAATTCCCGTCCGCGCTGCTGATCGCCGCCATTGCGCTGATTACCTTGTGTATGGGTCTGCTGGTGTTTGCTGCGGTACGCCCGGCAGCGATTACCGTGCTGTGTATTATCTGGGGAATGGCAATGATGATGATCGGCCTGGCGATGCAGGTGCGCGTGCTATCGCTGGCACCGGACGCCACCGACGTCGCCATGTCGCTGTTTTCCGGTATTTATAACATCGGTATTGGCGCAGGCGCGCTACTCGGTAACCAGGTCAGTCTGCATCTGCAGATGGCAGACGTGGGCAACGTGGGCGCAATCATTGGCCTGGCGGGACTGTTCTGGTGCATCGCCATTTTCCGCCGTTATCCGCAGCTGCGCTCCAACGGCTAGTGCGTTTCACAGGCAGCGGCGCCCCTGGCGGCACCGCTGCTGACATGGCCGGCTAAGGCAGGAAAAACATCGGCTGAAGTGTTTTGCTCACCGGGCTGTTGTCGGGATTTGATGGCATCAGATCACGCATCGACGCCCACCAGCGCTGACACACCTCAGTTTGCGCCACGGCCTGCCAGCGCGCTTCGGATTCAACCTCGACGCTGGCAAACAGCAGGTTGCGTTCAGCATCCAGCCAGATCGCGTAGTTGTGCGCGCCATGCGCTTTCAGCGTCCGTTCCAGCTCCGGCCAGATTGGCGTGTGACGGCGCTGATACTCTGCATGGCAGTGCGCATAGACTTGCATGACGAACGCTTTACGCAACATCACTGCGCTCCGCCTGCAGCGCCGCCGGCCACGGCTTCACGTTAAAGCGCTCGCCCAGCGCAATCAGCTGTTCAGTGGTGATGCTCTGACGAATGCCGCCCATCGACAGCGCCATGACCACCACCTGCGATGACTTCTCAGCGGTATCAATCAGACCAAAGGTTTCGTCGAGCGTCGGGCCGGCGCCAAAGATTCCGTGGAAAGGCCACATCACCAGGCTATGGCTGGCCATCGCTTCTGCCGTCGCCTGACCAATGCCATCGGTACCCGGTACCATCCAGGGCAAAATGCCGACGCCATCCGGGAACACCACCAGGCACTCGGTGCTGCCCTCCCACAGCAGGCGGGTAAAGCGCGCCGCATCCAGATCCACCACATAGCTGAGCGCCATGAAGTGGGTGGCGTGACAGTGCATAATCACCCGGTCCGCGCCGTGGCTCAGTGCCTTGCGTACGCTGTGTGACTGAAAGTGCGCCGCCAGCTCGGACGTTGGCAGCCCTCCGTTGCTGAGCCCCCAGTGAATTTTGTACGACAGCCCTTTGTCATCCACCTGCAGCAGCACCAGACTGTCTGACGGATCGAGCTGCACGTTGCGAAAGAACTTCCCGGAGCCGGTCACCAGAAACCAGTCGTTGGCCAGCGCGGGCGCCGGCTTGCTCAGTTCAATACAGCGCGGTGCCGGATAAAAATCGCTGGCATACGCGCTGACCTCTTCCGGCAACAGACGCAGACTGACGTTGCCGCCGTTACGTTCATCCCAGCCTTTCAGCCACATGTCACTGGTGGCTTTAACCATGTCGCGCACAAACCACGCGGAGAGAATTGTTTGCATCCCCCCCCCCACACCGAAAAAAAACAACACCGCCGCCACCCCCCATTTTTGCTAAACAACATTACTTGCCGGAGGCGCGTCTTATCCGGCCTGAATCCGATTCCGGTTTAACCGCGTTGACGCAGCACGTGTTGTTCGTAGTGACGGACTTCGCTTCCAGCCAGCTGGCAGCTGGCTGGCGCGTCGTGGCGCTGGCAATACATCTCCCATACGGCCTGCCACGGCAGGGATTTCTGCTCTTCCAGCAGCGCCAGGCGGGCGGTGTAATCGCCGTTCGCGCTTCCAGCTGTCGCAGCGGTTCGCCTGGCTCCAGCAGCGCGCGCAGCAGGGCTTTCTTCATATTGCGGGTGCCGATCACCCACGCGGCGATGCGGTTGATGGAGGCGTCGAAGAAGTCGAGGCCGATGTGCACGCGGTCGAACAGCTCGTGGCGGACGATTTCGCTGGCAATCGCCTGGGTTTCGTCATCCAGCAGCACCACGTGGTCGCTGTCCCAGCGCACCGGACGGCTGACGTGCAGCAGCAGGCGCGGCACAAAGAGCATGGCGGCGGAGATTTTGTCGGAGATCACCTCGGTCGGGTGGAAGTGACCGGCATCCAGGCACAGCGCGGTCTGGCGGCTGGTGGCGTAACCCATGTAGAACTCGTTGGAGCCGACGGTGTAGCTCTCCGCGCCAATGCCGAACAGCTTGCTTTCCACCGCGTCGATGTGGTGCGCCGGATTCAGCTTTTCGCTGATGGCCTCATCCAGCGCGGCCAGCAGACGCTGGCGCGGCGCCAGGCGGTCGACGGTGATATCTTTCATGCCGTCCGGGATCCAGATGTTCATCACTGACGGCGTGCCGAGCTGTTCGCCAAACCAGGCCGAGACGCGGCGGCTGGCTTTGCACGTGGTCGATCCAGAACTGGCGGATCTCATCGTTAGCGTGGGAGAGGGTAAACCCGTCCGCGCTCAGCGGGTGCGAGAAGCAGGAAGGGTTAAAATCCAGCCCCAGCTTGTTCGCTTTTCGCCCACTCCACCCAGTTCTTGAAGTGTTCCGGTTTGATCGCGTCACGCGCCACCGGGCCGTCGGATCTCGAGGTAGATGGCGTGCAGGTTCAGGCGTTTTGGCGCCGGGGATCAGGCTCAGCGCCTGCTCCAGATCGGCACGCAGTTCGGTGGCGTTGCGCGCTTTGCCCGGATAGTTGCCGGTCGCCTGAATGCCGCCCGTCAGGGAACCGCCCGGGTTCTCGAAACCGAGCGACGTCATCGCCCTGCCAGCAGTGCATGGAGACGGGCAGACGGTCGAGCTGGCGCAGCGCCTCCTTCGACATCCACCCCGACGGCGGCGAAGCGCTGTTTGGCCAGTTCCCAGGCTTGTTCAAGTTGAGTGGTCATGCGCAAAGCTCCTTAGTCAGGTCGGCTTTGCGCCGCAAAGCGCGCCCGATGGGCCGCAAAGAGCATGGCTGGGATTCAGCGGGATGAAAGTTGGTCAAGCGGGTATTTGTGGGCCGACAGCACCGGACGGAAATCATCGACGTTGCTCAAGTTCATCCAGCGTCATCAGCTGAATGCCGATGTTGCCGAGCGTGGAGGCTTCCACCGGACCGGCCACCACCGGCAGCTGCCGCAGGCATCGGCGCAGAGCTGGTTCAGCAGCTGGTTCTGGCAGCCGCCGCCGACGATATGCAGCTGGCGCAGCGGTAGCGCCGCGCAGGCTAGGCCAGCTCGCTGCAAGAACATGTCGGCATAGAGCAGGGCGAGGCTGTCAAAAATGCAGCGCGCCAGCTCGGCAGGGCTGTGCGGCACCGGCTGGCCCGCTTCGACGCAGGCGGCCTGGATCTCGGCGCTCATATGGCCGGGATTAATAAAGCGGTCGTCGTTCGGGTTGATCAGGAAGCGGACAGGCCGGTTCCCGCTTTTCGGTGTCGGCAATCAGCGCGGGCAGATCGCTTATGTGCTGTTCTCTCAGCACCCGCTGGAGCAGCCACAGGCCCATGATGTTTTTCAGCACGCGGTAGCGCCCTTCCGCACCGCCTTCGTTGGTGATATTCGCCGCCAGCGCCGCGTCGCTGGTGTAGGGCGTTTTGCTCTCAAAGCCCATCAGCGACCAGGTGCCGGAAGAGAGATAGGCCGCGTCTTTGCTGGCCAGCGGCGAGGCGATCACCGCGCTGGCGGTATCGTGGCTGGCGACGGCGACCACCGGAATCGCGTTGCCCTGCGGGCAGATGCGAATCCAGTGACCGACGGCATTGCCCGGCTGCACGGGTCGGCCGTGCCGAACCAGCTGGCGTCGGCGCCCGCCCAGGCCAGCAGCGTCGCGATCCCAGTTGCCGGTGTTGATGTTGACCAGTTGGGTGGTGGTGGCGTTGGTGTATTCCCAGTTCATGTTGCCGGTCAGCCGGTAGCTTAAGTAATCCGGGATCAGCAGCGCGTGCGCCACCTGCGCCTGACCAGCTCCGGCTGCTGCTCAACCAGCGCGCGCAGCTGATACAGCGTGTTGAACGGCAGAAACTGAATGCCGCTGCGGCGATAGAGCGCCGGTTTCCCGAGTTCACGCATCGCCTGGGCCATCAGGCCGTCGGTGCGGCTGTCGCGGTACGGAGACGGGCAGGCCGACGCGTTCGCCGTGGCTGTCGAGCAAAACGTAGATCCACGCCCCAGGTATCAATGCCGATGCTGTCCGGCACAATGCCCTCCTCATCCAGCTGCTGTTCAGTCCGGCGCGGATCTCCGCTTCCAGGGCATCAATATCCCAGCAGTCAAAACCGCCGCGCTTTTGCACGCTGCGGGTTGGCGAAACGGTGCATTTCGCGCAGGCTGAGCTGCTGACGGTCAGCCTGCCAGCTGGCCAGCATGACGCGGCCGCTGGATGCGCCTAAATCGACGGCCACACAATGGCGAAAAGTCATGGTGAGTCCTCCCTGTGAAGTCATTGGCGACAGAGTAAAAAACCTGCGGCGAAAGAGCGACCTTCTCGCCACTGACAGCGGGTCATCACCGCTGGCAAGAAAGCAAAGGTGAACGTGAGGGAGTTCACAGTTTCGCAGTAACGGCAGAAGCCATTGTGACCGTTGCCACATTTCCCGATCTTTCCGGTCGTTTCTTGAAAAATGGGCAGATTTTCCTGCGCTGCCCGGTGCAAAATTCAAGGTAAGGTGGCAGGCGGCTGCGTAGACTCGGTTACGGTTTTGTTAACTGAGGGCGCATGATGACCGTACTACACAGCGTGGATTTCTTTCCGGCCGGCGATTACACCCGATCGCCATTGAACCGCGGCTTCCGCAGGCGGCGTTTCCGGAGCATCATCATGATTTTCATGAAATTGTGATGGTGGAACAGGGCACGGGCATCCACGTATTCAATGGTCAGCCTTTCAGGCTATCAGCGGCGGCTGCGTCTGTTTTGTGCGCGATCACGATCGGCATCTGTATGAGCATACCGACAACCTGTGCCTGACCAATGTGCTGTATCGCAGGCCGGAGGCGTTCCAGTTTCTGTCCGGCCTGAAGGCGCTGCTGCCGCGGGAGCAGGACGGCCACTATCCTTCGCACTGGCGGGTCAACCATAAAGTGATGGCGCAGGCGCTGCAGCTGGTGACGCAGATGAAGCAGCCGGCCAGCTGGTCGCTGGAACGTCAGGCGCAGCAGGAACAGCGCTTTTATGCAGCTGCTGGTGCTGCTGCGCGAGGCGGCGCACAACGATCAGGCGCAGGACCAGGATGCCCGCCTGCACCGCTTGCTGGACTGGCTGGATGAGCACTTCGCCGAGGAGGTCTGCGTGGGAAGCGCTGGCCGATCGCTTCTGTTTGTCGCTGCGCACCCTGCATCGCCAGATGAAGCAGCAGACCGGCAGCACGCCGCAGCGCTATCTCAACCGGCTGCGTTTATTGCAGCAAGCGCGGCACCTGTTGCGCCACAGCGACGATGCGCATCACGGATATCGCCTATCCGTGCGGGTTTGGTGACAGTAATCACTTCTCCACCCTGTTCCGCCGGGAATTTGGCTGCGCGCCGCGCATGGCGCGCCAGCAGATGGGGTAACCGGAGGGCTGACATGCCGCTGTTTCGCCAAAAATCCGCTAATAATTTCAGGTTGTTCAAGGCAGAGGTGAGTGTGTGGCAGGCCAACTGATTCTTCGCAAAGCGGATTTCTTTCCCCGTGCCGGGCAATTTGCCCATAGCCGTGGCAGAACGCATGCCGCAGCCCTCTTTCCCACCGCACCGGCATGAATTCAGCGAGATTGTGATTGTCTGGCGCGGTAATGGCCTGCATATCCTCAACGATCGGCCGTGGCTGATCACCTGCGGCGATGTGTTTTACATCCGCGACAGTGATTGCCACAGCTTTGATAGCGTCAACGACCTGGCGCTAGACAATATTCTCTACTGCCGCGATCGCTTCAGCCTGGCGCTCGACTGGCAGCAGCTGCTGCCGCCACAGGATGAAGAGACACCCGCCAGCTGGCGTCTGACCACGCGCGGCATGGCGCTGGCGCGCGGCGTCATCAGCCAGCTGGAGCGCGAAAGTCGCAAAAGCGATTCGCTATCGATTCAGCTGTCGGAAGCGCTGTTTTTGCAGCTGGCACTGATATTGCGCCGTCACGGCTATGCCGCCGATCGCCCGTGGGTGCTGCCGGAGGGCGAACAGCTCGATCTGCTGATGTCGGCGCTGCTCGGCGATATCAGCCGCCCCTTCGATCTGCCCCATTTCTGCCAGCAAAATCAGCTCAGCGAACGGTCGCTGAAACAGCTGTTCCGTCAGCAAACCGGCATGACCATCGGCCACTATCTGCGTCAGCTGCAGCTGTGTCAGGCAAAATATCTGTTGCGCACGCAGGCATGTCTGATTAGCGAAGTGGCGGCGCGCTGCGGGTTTGATGACAGCAACTACTTTTCCGTGGTGTTTACGCGCGAAACCGGGTTAACGCCCAGCGCGTGGCGTCAGCGTTTTTTGTCGCCGCGCGAACCGATGGCAGACAAAGAAAAAGCCTGACGCGCGCAGAGACGCGTCAGGCGGTGTGATGTTAAGCGCGGTCAGGCGGCCATACCGAGGCCGACAATGTTTGCGGCAATAATGATCACCACGCAGCCAATCGATAACACGCTCACCGGTCGACGCCCCGCCGATATTCCACTCCTTCAGCACCAGTCCTACCAGGCCGCCGCACAGCACGTAGAAGCTCATGTGCAGCATCCAGCTTATGTAGTCGTACTGCGGCGGAATTTTTGCGTGGCCCCAGGCATAAAAGAAGAACTGCAGATACCACATGGTTCCCCCCAGCACGGCGAAGGCGATGTTGGCGATCAGCAGCGGTTTTGCCACGGAAAAGTCGCGGCGCAGCGAAAGCTCCGGCTTCACCGCCAGGCGGATAAAGCAGTACGCGAGGTTGATCAGCGCGCCGCCGCCCATGATCACCACGTAACTCGGCAATGCCACATACAGCGGATTGATGCCCAGACTGCGCAGCGGCTTCGTGCATCGGCTTCGCCGCATCCATGGCAAATGACATGCCCGCCGAGAAGATGCCGCACAGCACCGCCAGCACCAGGCCTTTCTTCAGGTTGAAATCTTCGGCGTTAATGCCCAGCGCCCGTTCCTTTAGCAGCCCGGCGCGCGACACAATCGCCACACCCAGCAGCGCAACCAGTACGCCCAGCAGCGTCATCCGGCCGCCGGCGGAGCTGAACAGTTCAACGAATCGGCCCTGCAACAGCGGCGTCATCAGCGTCCCCACCACCAGCGTAATGCCAATGGCGATGCCAATCCCCATCGACATCCCCAGATAGCGCATGGTGAGGCCATAGTTGATGTTGCCGATGCCCCACATGGCACCGAACAGAAACACCGGCAGCAGCTGCGATAAACTGAAACTGCTGTAGTACGCCCAGAAGTTCGGTAACAGCGCAGCACTGACTGCCCAGGGCAGAATCAGCCACGACATCACGCCGCCGACCGACCACATGGTTTCCCATGACCATTTTTTAACCTGTTTAAACGGGGCATAAAAACAGGCGGCGCTGGCGGCACCCACCAGATGCCAGAAGATACCTGCAAGAATGGCACTGTTCATTGTTATTCCTTCGTAAGGTTGAGGCCAGACGGAAACACCTGCGGTTTCCGATTAGTGGCAGTCTATGGCGCACTGCGTGGACTCAGCCTTTAGATGGTTGCCGTAAAGCCAGGCTGACTGGCAAAATCGGGGGGGTATGCAACATAAGGATCACAAATTCGCATTTGCCGCTGTTATGCCGGATAAGTTCTCTAAGTTGCTTATTATTCGGCATATTTTTAATTTATGTTGTGTTGATCGGCACAATTTTTCCTCTGTTGCCAGCGCGCCGCTTAACATGGCACTCACACAAAGCTGCGCGAAGCACTTCCCCCGACGGGGTTAAATCCGTATAACGTGGGAAAAATCATCGGAACCAGGGATTGAGATGAAGAGCAAACGGTTAACGCTGGTGCTGTCGCAGGCGGTGAGCCGCGTGATGCTGGATGACATCCGCGCCATCGTGCCGCCCGAGGCGCTGAATGTGTTCATTAATGGCTTAGATACTACTCACTACGCCACGCTGGACTGCGTGCAGAGCGAAGAGAACTGCGCGCTGCTGGCGTCAGCCATTGTGGTGTGGCGTCAGCTCGGCCATGTGCATCAGATTCAGTATCAGAAAGGCGAACATCTGCGTCAGGTCGATGACGCGACACAATTTCAGCTATTCAGTATGATGAAAACCCACCGCGCGCTAATCCAGCTCGCCTAACGCTCAGGATGCATATGAAAATCGGTCTGCTGTTCCCCATCGCCATTATCGTTGCCGGTGTCAGTTTTCTGGTCTGGTTTATTGCCAGCGGCGCCATGATGCCCGGTTCCTGAAAAGGTCCACTGACGCAGAATGCTGCGTCGGTCGCGTGATTCTTGCCGCTATTGCCAGCGCCCTGCCGGTGCTGGCAGTGATAAAAAGGTCGCCAGTGTTCATCTGCTTCACTCTTCCTTCACATCAGTTTAACAAAACCGAGCGTGGAGCCCCTGCACATGACCCTTCATCATCAACACTACATTAATGGCGCGTTTGTCGAGGCGCATAACGATAGCTGGATTGAAGTGATTAACCCGGCGACGGAGACCCTGCTGTCACGCGTGCCCCAGGGCAGCAAACAGCAGGCGGCGGCAGCCATTGCCGCCGCAGAAGCCGCTCAGCCCGGCTGGGAAGCGTTACCGGCGGTGACGCGCGGCGGCTGGCTGCACCGCATCGCCACGGCAATTCGCCAGCGCGAGCCTGAGCTGAGCGCCACCCTCGTCGCGGAGGGCGGCAAAACCCAGGCGCTGGCGCAAACCGAAGTGCTGTTTACCGCTGACTACTTCGACTACATGGCGGAATGGGCGCGACGCTACGAAGGGGAAATCGTCAACAGCGATCGCCCAAACGAAAACATCTTTGTGTTTAAGAAAGCGATTGGCGTGACCACCGGCATTCTGCCGTGGAATTTTCCCTTCTTCCTGATTGCGCGCAAAGCGGCACCGGCGCTGATCACCGGCAACACTATCGTGCTGAAGCCGAGTGAGATCACCCCGAACAACGCCGCCCTGTTCGCCGCCATTATCGACGACCTCGGCCTGCCGCCCGGGGTAATTAACATCGTTTACGGCTATGGCCCGGAGGTGGGACAGGAACTGGCCGCCAATCCTAAAGTCGGGTTAGTGAGCCTGACCGGCAGTGTCAACGCCGGCATCGCCACCATGGCCGCCGCGGCACCGAATGTGACCAAAGTGTCGCTGGAGTTGGGCGGTAAAGCGCCGGCAATTGTCATGGACGACGCCGACCTCGATCTGGCCGTCAGGGCTATCGTCAGTTCGCGCATTATTAACAGCGGTCAGGTGTGTAACTGCGCCGAGCGCGTGTATGTGCAAGACGGCATTTACGATCGCTTTATCAGTGCCCTGACCGTGGCGATGCGGCAGGTGAAATTTGGCGATCCGGCGCAGCAGGCCGATGTGGATATGGGGCCGCTGATTAGCGCAGCCGCGTGCGACCGTGTCGGGCAAAAGGTTGCCAGCGCCGTTGCGCAGGGCGGCAAGGTGGTGCTGGGCGGCAAACGCGCCGGTGAACGTGGCTTTTATTTTGAACCGACCATCATCACCGGGGTACGTCAGGAGATGGCGATCATGCGTGAGGAAATTTTTGGCCCGGTGCTGCCGGTGATGCGCTTTAACACGCTGGATGAAGCCATCGCGCTGGCTAACGACTGCGACTATGGCCTGACCTCATCGCTGTATACCCGCGATCTGAACACCGCGATGATCGCGCTGCGCCGGCTGAAATTCGGGGAAACCTACATTAACCGCGAAAATTTTGAAGCGATGCAGGGGTTCCATGCCGGCTGGCGCAAATCCGGCATCGGCGGTGCCGATGGCCGCCACGGGCTGGAGGAGTATCTGCAAACGCACGTCTCCTATCTGCAGTTTGCCTGATGCGTAAACACCGGTGCGCAGTGCGCGCACCGGTTGCCACTTAGCGTATCCGTTTCTGACTGCGCAGCAGCGCTACCCCGCTTAAGAGCGACATCGCCATCAGGTAGTAGCCCGGCGCCAGACTGGTGCCGGTAGCGCTGATCAACAGCGTACAAATAAACGGTGCAAAACCGCCAAACACCGTTACCGCCACGTTATAGCTGATGGACATGCCGCTGGCGCGGGTCCATATCGGGAAGAGATCGGCCATCAGCGACGGAATGGTCGAGAAATAAATCGATTTCAGCAGCGCCATCCAGCCTACCAGCACAAGCAGCCAGTGGCAGCGGCGTGGTGTGATTGACCACCAGCCGAAAGGCCGGATAGATGGTGAACGCCATCAGCACCAGTGCGACCCACAGTAACTTCACGCGACCAACACGTTCAGCCAGCAGGCCGCCAATTGGCGTTACCACTGTCAGGATCACCCCGGCCAGCAGCGTGGCGGTAAACGCCACCGAGGCCGGCAGATCCAGGTTTTTCGTCGCCCACGTCGGCACGTAGTTGAGCATATAGTTGATCGCCGTCGAGATCACCATCAGGCCAATCGCCAGCAGCATCAGTCGCTTTTTGCCGGCCAAACAGCCGTTTCACCGGATGGGCCGGTTCCGGTGTCTGCGCTGAGCAAAGGCTGCCGGGCTCGTGAACGTGACGGCGGATCCACAGCCCGACCGGGCCAATCAGCAGGCCAAAGGCAAACGGAATTCGCCAGCCCCACTCCTGAATCTGCTCCGTTGTCAGCCACTGCGCCAGCCCCAGACCAAACGCGGAGGCCATCAACGTGCTGGCGCCCTGCGTGGCAAACTGCCAGCTGGCGATAAAGGCTTTGCGTTCGGGAAAGTGTTCCACCAGAAACGCCGTCGAACTGCCAAACTCACCGCCCGCTGAAAAGCCCTGAATCAACCGTGCGACCAGAATCAACAGCGGTGCGGCAACGCCCAGCGTGGCATAGCCGGGCATAAACGTGATCATCGCGCCGCCGAGCATCATCAAATTGATGGAGAGCAGCAGCGACTTTTTGCGCCCGTGGCGATCGGCATACGTGCCCAGCACCATCGCGCCCAGCGGGCGGATCAGAAAGGCGACGCCGAAGCTGCCAAAGGCCAGCAGCAGTGAGACTGTCGGGTCGCTGGTCGGGAAAGAAGACGTGGGCGATATAGCTGGCAAAAAAGCCGTAAACCGCAATATCAAACCACTCCAGCGCGTTGCCAATACAGGTAGCAAACAGAGTTTTGTGCAGGTTTGGCTTCACGCCGCTCAGCGGCGCGCTATGGCTCGAGGCAACGTACTCATTGCGCCACCTCCGGCATAGGCGTAAACGGTGGCGCGCCAGCAGCACTGCGCCCTGCTCGCCCAAATCCCAGAACAACTGCGTCATGATCGGCAGCCCTTCGCGGGCGATGGCGACCGGCAGATGCTCATCCGGCGCATGCTGGCCACAGGCCGGATAAGAGTGTGGCACCCACAGCGTCGGCAGACCCAGAATCCCCGCGAACACCTCGTTTGGCAAGGAGCCGCCGAGGTTGGGCAGCAGCGCCGGTTTTTTGGCGCTGGTTGCCGCCATCGCCGTCCAGCACCCAGTGCACCAGCGGATCGGTCGGGTCAAGACGGGTTGCTGGTGAACCACGCACTTCACTGAGGGTGACCATGGAAAAGCCGTGCTGCGCCGAGATGCGCGCGCAGCACGTGCTGCGCCAGTTGTTGCCAGTCGGTGCCAACAACAAAACGCAGCTGGCAGACCGCCGTCGCGCTGCCGGGAATGGCGTTCATCGGGCGCGCCGGGTTGCCGGTGAGAAACGACAGCACTTCCAGCGTGTTCCAGCCAAACAGGCGTTCGGCAGGCGTCAGGCCTGGCTCGCCCCAGTTGGTGTCAATCGCGGGATCGCCTGGCATGCCACCCACCTCGATATCGCTGAGAATGGCGCGCACCTGCGGGGTCAGCGAATCGGGTCGTTTCAGCGCGGCAATCTGGAGCTCGCCCTTTGCGTCCACCAGGGTGGCGATGGCGTTGGCCAGTTGGGTGCCGGGGTTGCTCAGCAAACCGCCCCAGTTGCCGGAGTGGTAAGCTTTGGCGCGCGCGTTGATGGTCAGACGGAAGTTTGCCGCAACCGCGCGAGCCGAGGAACAGCGTCGGGCGCACGGCGTTGAGGCGCGGGCCATCTGAGGCGATAAACAGGTCGGCCTGCAACAGTTCCGCCTGTTTAACTGCTGACACAGCTCCGCCAGCCCCGGCGAGCTCATCTCTTCACCCATCTCAAACAGCCATACGCAGTTAAAACCGAGACGGCCGCCGCGCGCCTGGTACACCTGCTCCAGCGCCGCAAGGTTCACGCAGTGCTGGCCTTTGTTGTCGGCGCTACCACGCCCATACCAGTTGCCATCGCCCTCTTCGGTCAGCTGCCACGGCGACAGCCCGTCTGCGGCCCAGCGTGCATCATCGCCAAATACCACATCACCGTGGCCGTAGCTCAGCACGGTCGGCAAGGCGGGATCTTCCATGCGCACCGCCACGAGGAATGGCCGGCCGGCGGCGTGTGGGTTATCGATGAGCTGTAGCGTGAAGCCCAGCGCCTGCAGTTGCGGCGCAAT
Organism: Enterobacterales bacterium; assembly: GCA_039593635.1. GTDB lineage: Bacteria > Pseudomonadota > Gammaproteobacteria > Enterobacterales > Enterobacteriaceae > Enterobacter. The sequence continues at coordinate 321,526 of JBCNOW010000027.1, read as the reverse complement.
CTCCTGCTGCAAATAGTCCTGTAGCGCCGCATCGCGATCGTCGCGCTGGCTCTCGGTGCGCCACGCCACGCGGCGCGCCAGGATACGTTGAAATTCCCCGCTGTCGAAATATGCGGTGGCCTGCTGAACCGCCTGTTGTGCTGTCATGTTTGCCCTGCCTGTTATAGGTCTGCTGTTTTTTCATCTTTGCGGAAAGGCAGCTTTGCCACAATTATCAATTTATCGAGTAAGATTTGCCTTTAAAGCAAAGCTGCGTTGCCCGATTTCGAGGCAGGCACAGACGGAGGCCATGGCATGTTAAGCACGGAAATGCGTTATTTTCTCGCGGTAGCCGATTGCGGTTCGCTCAGCGCGGCCAGCGCCCAGCTGTTTGTGGCGGTCTCTGCCATTAGCCGCCAGATTCAGCGGCTGGAGCAGCAGCTGGGCGTGACGCTGTTTGCCCGTCATGCGCGCGGCATGGTGCTGACCGAGGCCGGCGAGATTTTTGCCCATCACGTGCGCAAAAATCTGCTGGATATGGAGTATGCGCTGGCGGAGATCAAAGGCCTGAAGGCGGTGCGGCGCACGCTGATTCGTGTCGCCTGTACCGACGGGCTGGCGTTTACCCTGCTGCCCCGGCTGATTGCCGCCTTTCGCCGCGATCATCCCGGCGTGCTGTTTGACGTCCGGGTGGCTAGCGCGCAGGGCGTGGCTGAACTGCTGCGCAGCGGCGAGTGCGACGTGGCATTGCAGTTTAGCCTGCACGCGGAACGTGCGGTTGAGGTGGTGGGCTCATGGCCGGCGCCGGTGTTGCTGGTGATGCATGACAGCCATCCGCTGGCGGGCGTGCCGCAGGTGGCGCTGGCCGATCTTAGCCACTATCCGCTGGCGCTACCGCAGCAAAACACCACGGTACGCCAGCTGTTTGAGCTGGCCAGCCACATGAGTGGCCACCTGATTGAACCGGTGCTGACCTGCGACAACTTCTCCACCCTGTTTCATTTTCTACTGCGCACGCCGCTGGCGGTGACCATTTGCAGCAGTTTTACCCTGGCGGAAGAGGCCCAGCAGCAGGGTCTGGTGATGCGCGCGGTCAATATCGATCAGCTGAGCCAGCGTACGCTGCAGCTGCAGACGCAGTCAGGGCGACCCCGTAGCGCCGCCCTGACTCTGTTTCTGACCTTTCTGCAACAGCAGCTCAGCGCGCTGTCCGCTGCGATTAAGGCGTGATATCCACCTGCCAGAAGATATGCTTGCCAAACGGATCGATTTCGTAGCCTGTCACCTCTTTGCGCACCGGTTCGAAAATCGTTGAATGCGCAATCATCACCGCCGGCATCTGGTCATGCATCATCTGCTGCGCCTCTTTGTACAGCGCCACGCGTTTATCGTGATCGGTTATCGGTTTTCGCCTCGGCGATGATGTTATCAAACGGCTTATAGCACCATTTCGCCGAGTTGGAACCGCCGTTTGCCGAGGTGCAGGTAAAGAGCGGGCCGAAGAAGTTATCCGGGTCGCCGGTGGCCGTCGTCCAGCCCATCAGCGCGGCCTGATGTTCGCCGCCCTTCACGCGCTTGAGATATTCGCCCCACTCGTAGGTGACGATTTTGGCTTTGCACGCCCACCTTCGCCCAGTCGGCCTGAATCATCTCCGCCATGCGTCTGGCGTTCGGGTTATAGGGCCGCTGGACCGGCATCGCCCACAGGTCGATACTCATGCCGCTGGCCAGGCCGGCCTCTTTCAGCAGCGCTTTGGCTTTTTCCGGATCGTAATCGTAATCCTTCAGTTCGCTGTCGGCGCTCCACACGCCCGGCGGCAGCAGGTTTTTCGCCGCGGTGCCGGTGCCGTGGAACACCGCGTCAATAATGGCCGGTTTATTGATGGCCATCGCCAGCGCCTGGCGCACCTTCACGTTATCCAGCGGCGGCTTTTGTGCGTGTTAAACGCCAGGAAACCGGTGTTCAGCCCGGCCTTGCTCATCAGGGTGATATCTTTGTTCGCCTTCATGCGCGGCAGATCCGCCGGGTTCGGGAACGGCATCACCTGACATTCGTTTTTCTCCAGTTTGGCAAAACGCACGGAGGCATCCGGGGTGATGGTAAACACCAGCCGGTCCAGCTTCGATTTACCCTGCCAGTAGTCCGGCAAAGCGGTGAACAGAATGCGGGAATCTTTCTGATACTGCGCCAGCTTAAACGGCCCGGTGCCGATCGGCTGCATATCCACCTTCTCCGGCGTGCCCGCTTTCAGCATCGCATCGGCATATTCCGCCGAGAGAATCGAGGCAAAATACCACGCCAGATCGGCGACAAACGGCGCTTCCGGGTGCGCCAGGGTAAAGCGCACGGTATGGTCATCGACTTTATCAATGGCGGTGATCAGGCTACCAAACTCCAGGCTTTCGAAGTTGGAATAGCTGCCGTTAGAGACGTTGTGGTACGGATGATTCACATCCTTCTGGCGCATAAACGAGAAGATCACGTCGTCGGCGTTAAAGTCGCGGGTCGGCGTGAAGAATTTATTGCTCTGGAACTTCACCCCTTTGCGCAGATGGAAGGTATAAACCTTGCCGTCGTCGCTCACCTCCCAGCGCTCCGCCAGGCTCGGCACCAGCTCCGTGGTGCCGGGTTTGAAATCGACCAGCCGGTTATAGACCGGCACGGCGCTGGCGTCCACGCTGGTGCCCGAGGTGTAAAACTGAGGATTAAAGTTTTCCGGCGACCCTTCGGAGCAATACACCAGCGTTTTCGCGGCCACGGTGGAACTGACCGTGAGCGCAGCGAGTGCCAGCGTTAACATTGTGAGTTTGCTTTTCATCATTTTCATCGTCTTCTCCTTTTTATTCGACTTCCAATGAGCCAGCATCGGTCATTCTTTTGCCATTTCATAAATAACATTTAAAATAAGCACATGTGGCAAAACACCAGTGGCGAAAAAATAAATAAGGAAGAAAACACTATGGGCTCGCCGCTTTCCAGACAATTAACGCACCGTTTTTTCCGCTATCTCGCGATCACCAGCCAGAGCGATCCCAAAGTCAAAACTCTGCCCTCAACGCCGGGCCAGCACGACATGGCGCGCGAACTGCTGGCGCAGGAGCTGGCGCAGCTGGGTTTAGACGACATCGTGATTGATGAGTATGCCACGGTGACGGCGGTAAAAAAAGGCAACGTGCCCGGCGCGCCGCGCATCGGCTTTATTACCCATATTGATACCGTGGACGTGGGATTATCACCGGATATTCATCCGCAAATATTAACCTTTAACGGTGAAGATCTCTGTCTGAATAAAGAGAAAAGAGATCTGGCTGCGGGTGAAGGAGCATCCGGAAATTCTGGCTTATCCGGATGAAGAGATTATTTTCAGCGACGGAACCAGCGTATTGGGCGCAGATAATAAAGCGGCGGTCACCGTGGTGATGACGCTGCTGGAAAACCTGACCGCTGAGCATCAGCACGGCGATATTGTGGTGGCGTTTGTGCCGGATGAAGAGATCGGCCTGAACGGTGCAAAGGCGCTGGATCTTAAGCGCTTCGACGTCGATTTTGCCTGGACCATCGACTGCTGCGAGCTGGGCGAAATTGTCTACGAGAACTTTAATGCGGCGCCGCCGCTGAGATCCGCTTCACCGGCGTGACGGCGCATCCGATGTCGGCCAAAGGCGTACTGGTGAACCCGCTGCTGATGGCGACCGATTTCATCAGCCATTTCGACCGCCAGCAAACGCCGGAACACACCGCGGGGCGCGAAGGCTATATCTGGTTTAACGGCATGCAGGCCGATGCCAGCCAGGCGGTATTGAAAGCGTCGATTCGCGATTTCGATTGTGAAAGCCGGCTTTGCCGCCCGCAAGCAGCAGATCGCGGACGTCGCCGCGCTGATTGCCGCCCAGCACCCGACGGCGAAGGTCGACTTTAGCATTGAAGATACCTACAGCAACATCAGCAATGCGATTGGCGAAGACCGGCGGGCCATCGATCTGATGTTTGAGGCGATGGAATCGCTGGGCATCACGCCGAAACCGATCCCGATGCGCGGCGGCACCGATGGCGCGGCGCTGTCGGCCAAAGGGTTACTCACGCCGAACTTCTTCACCGGCGCGCACAACTTCCACTCGCGCTTTGAATTTCTGCCGATCCCGTCATTTGTGAAGTCGTATCAGGTGGCGGAAGCGCTCTGTTATCTGGCAGCCCGATAAGCGCGGTTGCAGAGAAATGTTGAAACTGCCTGACCGGCGACTGCCGGTCAGGCTGACACCCGCTTATTTGCTAACGCTGACGTCAATGCCCGGGAAGAATTTCGCCGCCAGTTTAGTCACGGTGCCGTCGGCCTGGACTTTGGCGATGGCCGCATCCAGTTCACCTTTCAGCTTGCTATCGCCTTTGCGCAGACCGAAACCAATGCCGGAACCGAGAATGGTGTCGTCTTCCACCGGCTTACCGGCGAAGGCGAAACCTTTGCCCTGCGGCTTATCGAGGAAACCAGACTGACCGGCGGCGGACATCACCAGCGTACCGTCAAGACGGCCAGCGACCATGTCGTTGTATACCTGGTTCTGATCCTTATACGACATCACCGTGACACCCTGCGATTCCCAGTGCTCTTTGGCGTAGGTTTCCTGGATTGAGCCCTGCAGCACGCCGATGGTTTTCCCTTTCAGCGACGCCGCCGTCGGCTCGAGTTTCTCGCCCTGCTTCACAATCAACATGGTGGGAATGCGGTAGATCGGGTTGGTGAAGTCGATACTTTTCGCCCGCGCCTCGGTGATGTTCATCGCCGAGTTAATGGCATCAAATTTTTTCGCCTGCAGCGCCGGGATCAGCGCATCAAAGCTGCTCTCAACCCATTTGCAGTCAAAATGGCCGACCTGACAGATGGCGTTACCCAGCTCGATGTCAAACCCTTCCAGTTCGCCCTGAGGCATTGCGGCTTTCAAACGGCGGATATTGCGCCTCCAGGCCATAGCGCAGGCTCTCCTGCGCCAGCGCCTGCACGGAGGTGATCATGCCCAGTGCGATAAACAGTGCGTTCAGTTTTTTCATTATTTTTCCCCTAATTAGCGTGGTTTAACCCGACACAGGGCCTGCGCGCCTGCTCGTAACGTCGCCTCATCTTTGGCAAAAGAGAGGCGAATCAATTTATTGTCCGTGCCGTCCGTATAAAACGCCGACAGCGGAATGGTGGCCACACCGTAATCGACGATCAGACGTTTCACCATCTCGCTGTCGCTCTCGTCGCTGAAATGTCCGTAGCCGGCCAACATAAAGAACGAACCGGCGCTCGGTAACAGCCTGAACGGCGAATCCTGCAGCAGCGTCTGCAGCAGATCGCGCTTGCGCTGATAAAACGACGACAGCTGCAGCTAGTTTTGCGGGTTCTGCAGATACTGCGCGAAGCCAACGCGCTGCATCGGCGTATCGGCAGAGAACATCAAAAACTGATGCACCTTGACGATCTCCTCCATCAGCGCAGCGGGCGCCAGCGCAATAGCCGACGCGCCAGCCGGTGACGTGATAGGTTTTTCCGAAGGAAGAGACCATCACGCTACGCTCCGCCAGTTGCGGGTGCGTGGCCATGCCGTGGTGCGGCTCGCCGTCAAACACGATGTGTTCGTAGACTTCATCAGACAAAATCACGATGTCGGTATTGCGCGTCAGGGCCGCCAGCTGGTCGAGGTCGGCGGCATTCAGCACCTGTCCGCTCGGGTTGTGTGGCGTATTGATGATGATCATGCGCGTACGCGGCGTGATCGCGGCACGCACTTCGTCCCAGTTAACGGCAAAATCCGGCACCTGCAGCTTGAGGGCGATCGGCGTCGCGCCCTGCAACCGCACAATCGGCGCGTAGCTGTCAAAGGACGGCTCAAAGAAGATCACTTCATCTCCCGGGTGCACCAGCGCCGAAATCGCCATGTAGATGCCCTGGCTGGCGCTGGCGGTGATCAGCACTTCGCTGGCGGCATCGTACTGCTGGCCATACAGGCGGTGCACTTTCTCCGCCAGCGCTTCGCGCAGCGCCGGTAAACCGGTCATGGCGGCGTACTGATTATGGCCGTCGCGCATCGCCTGGCTGACCAGCTGCAACCAGCTGCGGGTCGCACGGGAAATTGGGTGCGCCCTGAGAGAGATTAATGGCCTTGTGCTGGGCGGAAAGCTGGCCGATCACGGTAAAAATGGTGGTGCCGACGTCCGGCTGTTTGGAGGAGAGCTTCACGCTGCTGTTCAGGGTCATCATTGCTCCACAGGTTGCATAAACACGTATCGTAAGTAGATTTCTATTCAACGGCGCGACGCTTGAGTCGCGACAATCGAATTGTTGTCATAATAGCCATGATAAAAAATCATAGCTCGAGGCCGTTATGTCCCGCTCTGCTCTGCCGCTCAACGCCATTGACGCCTTTCTGGTCACCGCGCGTCATCTCAACCTGACGCACGCCGCCAGCGAACTGTGCCTCACTCAGGGTGCGGTGAGCCGCAAAATTGCCGCGCTGGAGAGCTGGTTGGGATTTGCCCTGTTTGAACGCCACGCGCGCGGTCTGCATCTCACCGATCAGGGCGCGGCGCTGCTGCCGGAGCTGCAGCAGGGATTCAATCTGCTGGTCAATGCCACTGAGAAAGCCAGCCGCAGCAACGCCTCGATTCGGCTGAAAGCCCCGACCTGCGCCATGCGCTGGCTGGTGCCGCGCCTGGTGGCGCTGGAGCAGCAGCGGCCTGACATACACGTGGCGCTAACCACCACGCTCGATCATGCGTCGCAGCTGGAAAACTTTGATGCGGCAATTGTGTTCGGCACGCCGCCTGCCGGTGCCATTCCGCTGTTTGCCGAGCGCCTGACGCCGGTGCTGGCCAGCAGCGTGCCGGCGCCGCGCCATGTCAGCGAACTGGCCAGATTCACCTTCCTGCATCCGACCGGCGATACGCGCGACTGGCAGCTGTGGCTGTCCGGCCAGGCGGAGCAGCTGCCGATGGCGCGCAATCAGCACTTCGCCACCATGGATTTGGCGATCAGCGCGGCGATTCAGGGATTTGGCGTGACGGTGGCGGATATTACGCTGGTGGAGAATGATTTGGCGAATGGGCGGTTAATCGCCCCGTTTGCCGCGAGTGTGGCAACCGGGGCGAGCTACAGCCTGTTACAGCGGGCGGAAAAAGATGCGCCACCGTTTTTGCCGCAGCTGGTGGCGTGGTTGTGTCAGCCTCAGAATGAAACCCACTCTTCACTGCTGGCGGGTTTACCCTGAGCGCCTGCGGCGGCAGATAACACCGGCCGGCGCAGCGCAGGCGCGGCAGCGGATGCTACGGCCTGCGCGCGCGGCGCGCTGTCGGACAGGCGGAACTTCGCCACCGACGCCTGCAGCTCTTCGGTCTGACGCTCCAGCGCCGCTGGCCGCCGCCGACACCTGCTCCACCAGCGAGGCGTTCTGCTGGGTGACGCCGTCCATCTGGGTGACGGCGGTGCCGACCTGCGAAATCCCTTTGCTCTGCTCTTCCGACGCGGCAGCGATGTGCTTCATGATCTCATTCACATCCTGCACCGACTTCAGAATGTCATGCATGGTGCTGCCAGCGCTGCTGACCAGCTCCGAGCCCTTTTCAACGCGTGACACCGAATCTTCAATCAGCGTGGCGATCTCTTTTGCGGCGCCGGCGCTGCGTTGCGCCAGGTTGCGCACTTCGCTGGCCACCACGGCAAAGCCGCGCCCCTGCTCACCGGCACGCGCCGCTTCGACCGCCGCGTTGAGCGCCAGGATGTTGGTCTGGAAGGCGATGCCGTTGATCACGCTGGTGATTTCGGCAATCTTCTTCGAACTGCCGGAAATGCCGCTGCATGGTGGTCACCACCTCGCCCACCAGACGAGCCGCCCGGCTGTGCGGTGCCGGTGGCGGTCTCCGCCAGCGCGCTGGCCTGACGTGCGCTGTCGGCGTTGAGCTTCACCGTGGCGGTCAGTTGCTCCATGCTGGCCGCGGTCTCTTCCAGCGCGGCCGCCTGCTCTTCGGTGCGCGAGGAGAGATCGTTGTTGCCGCTGGAGATTTCCGTCGCGCCGCGCCAGATATTCTCCCTGCCCGCGCGGATGGTGCTGACCGCTTCACGCAGGCTGTCCTGCATAGCGCTCAGCAGCGGCACCAGTTGGCCCACACAGTTGCGGCCAAACGCTTCCATCGGCTGGCTGAGATCGCCCTGCGCAATCTGGCGGAACTGCTGACGGATGCGATCCAGCGGTTTCACCAGCATCGCCACCAGGTAACGGTCGGTGAACAGCAGGATCAATAAGCCGAACACCACCGCCGACACAATAATCACTTTGGTCATGCTGGTAAGCGTATCCACGGTCACGCGGGTCTCATCCAGCTTGCTGCTGGCGGCCTGATTAAACGCTTCTGCGCTGGCACCAAACGCCCGGCTCAGCGGCGGCGTGACATTGTTGGCCTGCGCGCGCCATGCATCCAGTGAAGCCTGCTGCGCCAGCGCCACCTGTGGTGCGATCCCCTCATCCAGCAGTTTCTGCCAGCTGCTGATCACATTGTTCACCGTCTCGCTGTCCATCGGACCCGGCGCCATGGCTTTGAACTGGCTTAACTGCTGTTTCATGTTATCCAGTGCCTGCTGCACCGGCGCGAACGCTTCTGCGGTCGGCGCGTTACCGGCGGTGCGGCCTTCCATTACCCGCGACAGACGCGTGACCACGCGGAAATATTGATCGTTGCCTTTGCTGAGCGCCGTCATCTGGTTTACCAGCTGACGATCAATCTCGTTACCCTCGCCGAGCGCATTCAGCGAGTGGACGCTGAACAGCCCTACGCCACACCATAACAGGCAGAAAAGCCCGAGAATGGTCAGCATAACGGCGCGAATCGTGAAGTTTTTTAACATACCCATACATAATCCCCTGGTGTGAACGCTGGCAGCCCGGATAAAACAGGGCTTAGGGTATTTATCGGCAGCGAACCGGGAAAAGATAAATGTTTTGTAAGCTAATTAATTGCAGGATGAGGTGCCGCGCGGAGCGGCTGAGCGGTCGTAAAATCAGGCAGATAGCGGCCAATTTGCCTTAAAAAAACATTGATGTTTTTACATGATTAGCAGGCTTATTAAAGTTTAACGTGGCTGCGCATCATCAGGCGAAACAGACGCAGACGGCCGCGCATAAATCGCGCCTTCAGCACCGATTCCGCTTTACCGTCGTGGCCAAAGGCGAGAGTCAAATCTTCCCCTGGCCGCCATACCGGCCAGTCAGGTTCTCCGTCGAGCCGCAGCCGATGGCTGAACTCACTGGCATCCCGTGCAAAGGCCACCCACCAGGCGCTGACGCGACCGGCAAAGGCGATATCGCTGGCGCTGTAATGCCAGTCACCCGGCGGCGGCAGCGTCGCGAGCGTATTGAAGACATAAGGAATTTCGTTGCCGTGCCAGGTGCCGTGCGGATAGAGATGACGCGCGTTTTCTGACACATAATCAAACCAGTAACGCCACGCAGGCATGCCGATGCTGTGCTGTGACTGTGCCACCAGCAGCGGCATGACGGTAAACGCCATGTCGCGCGCCACCGCGCGCCCCAGCAGGCTGTCATCATGGATATCGTACAGCCACCTCAGCAGGCGATAACTCAGGCGACTTTTGCTGCGCAGTTGCTGTAACACGCTGCGGGCATCCACGCCGAAGTAGTCCAGCACGCTGGCTTCATCGCTGTTGCTGCCAATCATCAATGGCACGCGATGCTGTTTACCCGCCATAAAGGTGTCGAGCATCGGTCTGGGTAGCACCGCATCGCCGCTGATGGCCACCGGCCCCAGCGCCAGCGGTCGCTCCAGCGGCCAGAAACTGTCGGCCGGCAGTGCGCGCAGCTGCTCCGCACTGGCATCCGCGGCCAGATTGAAATGCGCTGCCACCTGCAGGCCGGTTTGCTGCGCCTGCTTATGCGGCACGTCCGGCAGGCTGTAGGCACTTTGCACGATGCCCTTATGAAACAGTCCTTCGGCCAGCGGCGAGCAGCACAGCGACAGTACGCTGCGCGCGCCGGACGATTCGCCAAACAGCGTGACGTTATGGCGATCGCCGCCAAATGCCGGAATGTTGCGCTGAATCCACTGCAGCGCGGCAATCTGATCCAGCAGCGCAAAATTATTGACCACCTTGCCCGGCGGATACTGGGCGTCGAGCGCCGGATGCGCGAAAAAGCCGAAATGGCCAAGGCGGTAATTGAGTGTCACCACCACCACGCCCTGCGCCGCCAGCGCTTTGCCGCGATAGGGATCAAGGCTGCCGGCGCCGATGCTGAAGCCACCGCCGTGCAGCCATACCATCACCGGTAACGGCGTAGCGGGTTCGACATCCGGCGTCCAGACATTCAGATAGAGGCAATCTTCGCTGAAGCGGCCCGGATCGCCGCCGCCGGCCGCCACGCAGTAATCACGATTTTGCCAGCTGGCATCGCCCCACGCGGTGGCATCGCGCAGCGTTTGCCACGGTACCACCGGCTGCGGCGGACGCCAGCGCAGTGCGCCAACCGGCGGCGCTGCATAAGGTATTCCTTTAAAGGTAAACAGTTCATCATCCATCAGGCCTCTGAGTTCACCTTCTGCCGTCATGATCCTCAGACGTCGTTCATTTTTCATTGCGGGTTCCTGGTAAAGCCTGATTCCATTATTTGCAGGCCTCAGTGGAATGTCTATGTTCTGCAAGCATTTGCAGATTAAGCCGAATAAGCGACCGATTCATTGAACAACTTCATCAAATTTTTTGGTTAACTGCAGCGGTGCATTCTGTTTTATGGTTGCAAGTTAACCTGGCGTGACGGAGAGACGCGATGTTTGCTGGCATCAATCAGCTGTTCACCCGGATGAGCGATCACCCGGATTTCGGTAAATTGCTGTTACGCTTAACCTTCGGCGGGCTGTTGCTGTTTCATGGCGAGTTTAAGGCGATTCATGGCGTCGGCTGGATCGCCCATCTGCTCAGCGTCAAAGGCATGCCAGGTTTCATCGCTTACGGTGCTTACATCGGGGAAATTGTGGCACCCATTATGGTCATCGTTGGCCTGCTGACGCGCCCGGCGGCCTTTATCATTGCCGTTAACATGGTAGTCGCAACGCTGCTGGTGAAAATGGGCGCACTCTGGCATCGCACCGATGTCGGCGCCTGGTCGCTGGAAACGGAAGCGCTTTACCTGCTGGGCGCGCTGGCCATCCTGTTCCTGGGTGCCGGAAAATATACGCTGGTGCGCGACGCACGCCTGCAATAATCATTAGAAAGAAAACCAGCCGGCCTGTAAAAGTGATCCTGTCACTTTTCAGGCCGCTTTTTTACGCCCTACTCCTGCACGCCGCAGCGCGCCAGACTGCGCTGTTGAGTCTGCTGATACAGCACCATCTCATCCTGCACGGCGGCACCGAGCGCGGCTTCAAAATCGGCACGGCTGGCATTGCCAGCGCTGCGCGCCTGAGTCTGGTTGCCCAGATTCGACTGGAAGATGCCGGCCGCGCTCACCGGCAGAAAATCTTCGTAGACAATCGGTTCCGCCTGTAAACGGCCGGCGGCCAGCAGCTGCGCCACGGTTTCCCCGGCGCGCGGCGGCTGATGCTCGCCCTGCGGCGTCAGACGGTAGCGGAACCACGCCAGCTCCTGCTCGCGCAGCGTCTGTTCATCATCAGGAAAATCACGAAACACCGCGCTGAGGTGCTGCTGATGCTGCTGGTTATCGCTGCCGGTACCGGCCTGCGCCAGCAGCCGGTCGTACAGCGCGCGGCCTTTAGGCGTAAGCGCCGCGCCGCGCTGCTCAATTTCACCAAAGCGCGCGGTATGGGTGCCAGGCGTGCCATCATTAAAATGCACCGCCTCTTCCAGCGCTTTGAAGCTGGTCTGGCGCAGCAGAATCGGCACCGCGCGCGGCGGCGGCCCCTCAATCAGGATTTTCGGTTCGATGCCGCGCGAAGGCATCAGCGCCTGTACGCGATCGATGTCCAGCGTGCGTGGCGTCAGGTGATTGATGTGGCAGCCGCGGAAGCACACGACGTCGGCAATCAGGCGATGCTGCTGGCTCAGCGCGCGGTAGGTGGCGCTGTCCACCGTGGTGTGCGCATGCCAGCGAAAGGTTTCCAGCGCCTCCTGAACAAAGCGGGCGGCATCGGCAGCATTGAGACCGCCCTGCTGCTGATGCTGCGCGATCAGTGCCCGGCAGCCAGGCGTGAAGATGTCGCGCGCCGCCAGGATAGCCGCGGCTTTGTCGCGCAGTGCGGCATCGTCGATCAGATCCAGCCGCAGCAGCGAGGTGAAAACGCGGAAGGGATTGCGCCGCAGCGCGCTGTCGCTGACCGGGCGAAAGGCAGTAGAGTGCACCGGCACGCCCGCCTGTGACAGATCGTAATAGCCCACCGGCTCCATCCCCATCACGGCAAACATCTGCCGCAGCGTGCTGAGCTCTGCGGCAGTGCCGACGCGAATAGCACCGTGACGCTCCACGCCGAGCCGGCTCAGCTCATCGGCGGCGGCCAGACGGTTTTTCAGCGCCGGCTGCGCTTCTAAGGTGCGTTCGTTAACGGCGGTAACCAGCTGCGTCAGGGTGCCATATTGCGGCACCTCCTGCTGGTACATGGCCGACATGGCCTGAGAAAACAGTGTGCGGATGGCATCGCGGGTGAGAAAGTTATCCATGGTCATCACCTTGGGCTAAAGGGTTGCTGCTACTGTAGATCAACCCTTTAGCGGCGGGTAACATTTTCGCGGAACTGTGATCGCCCTGTCACTCGGTGGCGCGCGGCCGGTCACCAAAGCGGCATTTCAGTATCAGCATCAGCGTGGTCAGCGCCGCCGGCAGCGCCAGCAGCAGAAAGATCTGACTAAACGACCAGCCGAGGGACAGCAGCTCAGCGCCGACGAAGGCGCTGATGATTGCGCCGATGCGGCCAACGCCGTGCATCCAGCTGGAGCCGGTCGCGCGGGCATGGGTGGGATAGTAACTGGCCGAGAGTGCATTCATGCCGGTGTTGGCACCGTTAAAACAGAAGCCGCTGCAGAAGGCGATGGCGCTCATCAACCCGACCTGCGCCGGGGAAAACCCGAGCGCCACGATGGCGATGCCGCCGCAAAAGTAAATGATGGCCAGCGCCAGATTGGCGTTGATGCGGTCCATCAGCCAGCCGGCAAACAGTGAGCCAACGGTGCCGCCCGCCTGATACATGGCGGTGACGATAGCCGCTTCGGTGACAGACATGCCCAGTGTGTTAATCAGCGATGGCAGCCAGCTGCCGATCAGGTAGACCAGAAACAGCCCCATGAAGTAACCGCCCCACAGCATCAGGCTGCCAAACAGATAGCGGGGTGAGACGACGGTGGCCACTGCACCGTGGCGCGCGGCCAGCGGTTCACTGCTTTGAAAATGGCTGTCAGGCCGGACGCTGCCCGGCAGCATGCGCGCCAGAATGGCGTGAATGCGCGCAGCAGGCGCGCGCTGGCTGATGAGAAAGCGCACTGACTCCGGCAGGCCGCGCAGCAGAAACGGCAGCACCAGCAGCGGCAGCACGCCGCCCATCAGCATCACCGAATGCCAGTCATAGCGCGGCAGCAACCACGAGGCGGCAAAACCGCCGGAGGCCGCGCCAAAGGTGAAGCCGCAGAACACCACGGTGATAATAAACGAGCGACGCCGCTCGGGCGCGTATTCAGCCACCAGCGTGCCGACGTTGGGCATCGCCGCTCCCAGTCCCAGACCGGTAAGGAAGCGGAACAGCATCATCTGTTCGATGTTTTGCGCCATGGCGGTCGCCAGCGTCCAGAGGCCAAAAAACAGCACGCTGAGCAGAATCATCACGCGGCGGCCGTAGCGATCGGCCAGCGGTCCAGCCACCATAGCACCCAGCGCCAGGCCAATCAGCGCCGCGCTGATCACCATCCCCAACTGATGATTGGTCACGCCCCAGCTGGCTTTCAGCGTCGGCGCGATAAAGCCCATCAGCGCGATATCCATGCCATCCAGCGCCACCACGACAAAGCACAGCGCAATCAAACGCTTCTGCCAGCTGCTTAACGCGCTCTGGTTGATGAGCTGGCGGACGTCAATGGCTTCAGCGCTGGTCACGGTACCACTCCTGCAGGATTATCACTAATAGGTCATCAGTTTTGGTAAAAAAAAACGGCGCTTATGATAGCGCATCGTTAACAATAACGGGCAGGATTTTTAAGTGGAATTGAGAATTATTCAACATTTTACCCGCTAAGCGACTGATAATGTTGAGTACTGAAACGCGCCTGGATACCCGGTTATTTATAAAGCCAACCAATACAGCCACTTACTAAAACTTCTCACGCTGACCGTTTTTGTTAATATAATTTTGCAGGTAAGTTAACAGAATCCCGGTCAGCCACTTGCCGCTGACCGCTCTGACTCATTACGCTGGCGTTTATGGACAAAAATCATCTCTTTAATCAGCGCATTCGTCTGCGCCATTTACACACCTTTGTGGCAGTCGCGCAACAGGGCACGCTGGGCCGCGCGGCGGAAACCCTGAATCTGAGTCAGCCGGCGCTGTCTAAGACGCTGAATGAGCTGGAGGAACTGGCGGGCGCCCGTCTGTTTGAGCGCGGTCGCCTCGGTGCTCAGCTGACGACGTTGGGAGAACAGTTCCTGACCCACGCGGTGAAAGTACTGGATGCGCTTAACCACGCCGGCCAAAGTTTCAACTCGCCGGTTTCCGGACGCCCAATCGTGATCCGCCTTGGCGCCCTCACCACCGCCGCCATGGGGATGCTGCCGCAAATTCTGGATCGCTTCCATGAACAGCAGCCGAACACCACGGTACAGGTGGCCACGCTGCACAATAATGTGCTGCTGGCTGGCCTGCGCGCCGGGGAGTTTGATATTGGCATTGGCCGTATGGCGGACAGCGAAATGATGACCGGCCTGACCTACGAATTGCTGTTTCTCGAATCGCTCAAGCTGGTGGTGCGACCGGAGCACCCGCTCTTAAGTGACAACGTCACGCTCTCCCGCGCCATGCAGTGGCCGGTGGTGATTTCGCCTGAAGGCACCGCGCCGCGGCGTATTGCCCAGCACATGCTGGATGAACAAGGCTGCTCGTTGCCGGGCAACTGTGTCGAAACCTCGTCCACCTCGCTGGCCCGCCAGCTGGCGCTGCGTTATGACTATGTGTGGTTTGTACCATCCGGCGCGGTGAAGGAAGATTTAAGTCACAATGCGCTCAGCGCACTGCCCATCGCATCGCCCGGCCCCGGCGAGCCGGTGGGCATTATTACCCGCAGTGGCCACTCGCTCTCGCTAAGCGCGGAAGTGCTGATGGCCACCATCCGCAAATTTCACAGTTAACGGCTGCGTTTGGCGTGGCGTTCGCGATTGTCGAGGCGCGCGCGATCGGTTTTGCGCAGCCCGACATAAACTGCACCGCTGCCACCGTGCTGCGGTTGCGCGCTGCAGAAGGTCTGAACGTCGTCAAATTGCCGCAGCCAGCGTGCCACGTAGCTGCGGACAATATTGGCGTGCGCTTCATCATCCCGCCCTTTGCCATGAATAATCAGCAGATTGCGCAGGCCCTGTTTGCGCGCTTCCAGCATAAAGCTAAACAGCGATTGCCGGCAGGTCTCCACCGGCTGGCGTAACAGATTAAGACTGGCGTCCAGCGTATATTTGCCCAGCCGCAGCTTATCGAGCACGCCCTGCTGAATGCCATCGGCTTTGTATTCCAGCGGCGTGTCGCGCGGGATAATCTCAAGGAAGCCGCGCGTCAGGAAGTTGTCCGGTGCGTCGTCATGCGGCTGCTGGCGCGGCGCTTTGGTTGACGGCGCGCGCAGCCACTGGGTGTTGGCGCAATCTTTTAACGGGGTTACATCACCCATGGCATCGCGGAAAAGGTCTTCATCATCAAGGTTCATGGTGTTTTCCTCACGCCTGGTGGTGAATCGGGCGCAACATGCCACCCGAAAGCAAAATAGTAGCAAAGGTTATCGGCTATCACATCCGTCACTTTCTGCGCGGGATCAGGTTGTGTCCGGATGTAAATATGGAAAGAAAACGTTCCAGATCAAAAACCGGCTGGTAATTTGCAGACATCAAAGCCGCGAATACCCAGCATTTGTGCGGTTTTGATCATTATTACTGCTCGGATGAGTTCACATGACAAAGAAAAATGTTAAAATTGACCAATATCAATTAAGGCTTGAGCAAACCTATGATCCCGGAAAAGCGAATTATACGACGCATTCAGTCTGGCGGTTGTGCTATCCATTGCCAGGATTGCAGCATCAGCCAGCTCTGTATCCCGTTTACCCTGAATGAGCATGAACTGGATCAGCTTGATAATATCATCGAGCGCAAAAAGCCTATTCAGAAAGGGCAGACGCTGTTTAAAGCCGGAGACGAACTGAAATCGCTCTATGCTATCCGTTCTGGCACCATCAAAAGCTACACCATCACCGAACAGGGTGATGAGCAGATCACCGGCTTCCATCTGGCGGGCGATCTGGTGGGCTTTGACGCCATCGGCAGCGCGCCATCACCCGAGCTTTGCTCAGGCGCTGGAAACCTCGATGGTCTGCGAAATCCCGTTTGAAACGCTGGACGATCTGTCCGGCAAAATGCCGAACCTGCGTCAGCAGATGATGCGTCTGATGAGCGGTGAGATCAAAGGCGATCAGGACATGATCCTGCTGCTGTCGAAAAAGAACGCCGAAGAGCGTCTGGCGGCGTTTATCTACAACCTCTCCCGCCGCTTCGCCCAGCGTGGTTTCTCACCGCGTGAGTTCCGTCTGACCATGACCCGTGGCGATATCGGTAACTACCTGGGCCTGACCGTGGAAACCATCAGCCGTCTGCTGGGTCGTTTCCAGAAAAGCGGCATGCTGGCGGTTAAGGGTAAATATATCACCATCGAAAACGGTGAAGCGCTGGCTGTTCTTGCCGGCCACGACCGATCAACGTGGCAGCGTAACCGCCTGCCGGGTCGATAAATGTTATTTTATTGATCCGGCAACAACTTTTCCGCTTCTGCCCTGCGCCATTTACCCCCCCTCGTCTATAGGTTACTCTTTTAATTACAGACTGTGGTGACAGTAGTAAGGAGACCTGTATGGCCAAGTATCAAAACATGCTGGTGGCTATCGATCCTAATCAGGACGATCAGCCGGCATTACGACGTGCTGTGTATTTACATCAACGGATTGGTGGCAAAATCAAAGCGTTTTTGCCGATCTATGACTTCTCGTACGAGATGACCACCCTTCTGTCGCCTGACGAGCGCACCGCTATGCGTCAGGGCGTGATCAGCCAGCGTACCGCGTGGATCCGCGAACAGGCGAAGTATTACCTGGAAGCGGGCGTGCCTATCGATATCAAAGTGGTCTGGCATAACCGCCCCTTCGAAGCCATCATCCAGGAAGTGGTTGCCGGTGGGCACGATCTGCTGCTGAAGATGGCGCACCAGCACGACAAGCTGGAATCGGTGATCTTCACCCCGACCGACTGGCACTTGCTGCGTAAATGCCCGTGCCCGGTCTGGATGGTGAAAGATCAGCCGTGGCCTGAAGGCGGCAAAGCCGTGGTGGCGGTAAACCTCGCCAGCGAGGAACCGCATCACAATTCGCTGAATGAAAAGCTGGTCAAAGAGACCATGCAGCTGGCCGAACAGGTCAACCACACCGAGGTGCATCTGGTGGGCGCTTATCCGGTTACCCCGATCAATATTGCCATCGAACTGCCGGAATTTGACCCCAGCGTGTACAACGACGCGATCCGCGGTCAGCACCTGCTGGCCATGAAAGCGCTGCGCCAGAAATTCAGCATCGATGAGAACATGACACACGTGGAGAAAGGGCTGCCTGAAGAGGTGATCCCGGATTTGGCCGAGCATCTGCAGGCCGGGATTGTGGTGCTGGGCACCATCGGCCGGACCGGTATTTCTGCCGCGTTCCTCGGCAATACCGCCGAACAGGTGATCGATCATCTGCGCTGCGACCTGCTGGTCATCAAGCCGGATGAGTATCAGACACCGGTTGAGCTGGATGACCCGGAAGACGATTAACCCGTAAGATGAAAAAAACCGTCGGGGAACCGGCGGTTTTTTTTTGCCGGATGGCGGCGTCGCCTTGCCCGGCCTACGGGTTGGGTAGGCCCGGTAAGCTTGCGCCTCCGGGCTTTACACCCTCAGAGTGATTTCAGAATCGCATCCACGCTGGCTTTAGCATCGCCAAACAGCATGTGGGTGTTCTCTTTGAAGAACAGCGGGTTCTGAACCCCGGCATAGCCGGTGTTCATGGAGCGTTTGAAGACAATGACGTTCTGCGCCTTCCACACTTCCAGAACCGGCATCCCGGCGATTGGGCTACGCGGATCGTCCTGTGCCGCCGGGTTAACGGTGTCGTTGGCGCCGATGACCAGCACGGTGTCGGTGTCGGCGAAATCATCGTTGATCTCATCCATTTCCAGCACGATGTCGTAAGGCACTTTCGCTTCCGCCAGCAGCACGTTCATGTGGCCCGGCAGACGCCCGGCCACCGGGTGAATACCAAAGCGCACCTTGATGCCGCGCGCGCGCAGCTTCTCGGTGATTTCCGCCACCGGATACTGCGCCTGCGCCACCGCCATGCCGTAGCCCGGGGTGATGATCACCGAGTGCGAGTTTTTCAGCATCTCTGCGGTATCTTCCGCGCTGATCTCACGGTGCTCACCCACTTCTTCGCCCGCATCCGCACCGGAAGAAGACCCACGTCAGTGCCGAAACCACCGGCGATAACGCTGATGAAGGAGCGGTTCATCGCCTTACACATGATGTAAGACAGGATCGCACCGGAAGAACCCACCAGCGCACCGGTGACGATCAGCAGGTCGTTGCTCAGCATAAAGCCCGCCGCCGCCGCTGCCCAACCGGAGTAGGAGTTCAGCATTGAGACCACCACCGGCATATCCGCACCGCCGATGGACGCCACCAGATGCCAGCCGAACGCCAGCGCGATGATGGTCATCACCAGCAACGCCAGCACCTGCAGGCCGACGCTTTCGGTACGCACGAAGACCACCAGCAGCACAAACGACACCACCAGCGCCGCCAGGTTCAGCTTGTGACGATTCGGCAGCATCAGCGGTTTAGAGGAGATCTTGCCGCGCAGCTTGCCGAACGCCACGATGGAACCGGTGAAGGTCACCGCACCGATGAAGATGCCGAGGAACACTTCGGTCAGGTGAATGTTGACCAGAATCGGTTCCATGCCCGGTTCGTGGTACAGGTAGCTGTTGAAGCCCACCAGCACCGCCGCCAGACCCACGAAGCTGTGCAGAATCGCCACCAGCTCCGGCATCTCGGTCATTTCAACGCGCTTCGCCAGGCGAATACCAATCGCGCCGCCGATGATCATCGCCACCAGGATCCACGCCACGTTGCCGGTATCCGGCCCGAAGATGGTGGCAATCAGCGCAATCGCCATCCCGGCGATACCAAAGTTATTTCCCTGCTGAGACGTTTCGTGTTTGGAAAGCCCCGCCAGACTGAAAATAAACAGGATTGCAGCAACAATGTATGCGGCTGTCACTAATCCTCCAGACATATGCTACCCCTTAGCCCTTACGAAACATTTTCAGCATGCGCTGAGTCACGGTGAAACCACCGAAAATATTGATACTGGCGATCAGCACCGCGATAAAGCTCAGGAAGCTGATCCAGCCGCCGTGGCCAATCTGCAGTAACGCCCCGACCACGATAATCCCGGAGATGGCGTTGGTGACCGACATCAGCGGCGTATGCAGCGCGTGGGAGACGTTCCACACCACGTAATAACCCACCACGCAGGAGAGCGCGAAGACGGTAAAGTGGCCGAGGAACTCTTTTGGCGCGACGTCAGCCAGCCAGCCGAACAGAATGATCGCCAGCGCCATGATGCGCATATTTACGCCACGGCGAAGCCGGTTTCCGCTGCCGCTTTCGCCTGCGGCTGTGCCGCGCTTTCTGCGTTGCCTGAGGCTGAGCAGAAACCTGAATCGGCGGCGCAGGCCAGGTGATTTCACCTTCGCGAACCACGGTGACGCCGCGCACCACCACATCATCAAAATCAACGGTGATGTTGCCGTCTTTCTCTTTGCAGAGCAGCTTCAGCAGGTTAACCAGGTTGGTGCCGTACAGCTGGGAAGACTGCGTTGGCAGGCGGCCCGGCAGATCGGTATAGCCGATCACCTTCACGCCGTTGGCGGTCGTGGTCACCTGATCGGCAACGGTATATTCGCAGTTACCGCCGTTTTGCGCCGCCAGATCGACAATCACGCTGCCCGGCTTCATGGAGTCCACCATCTCAGCGGGTGATCAGCTTCGGTGCCGGTTTACCCGGGATAAGCGCGGTGGTGACAATAATGTCGACCTCTTTCGCCTGCGCGGCGAAGAGTTCCATTTCCGCCTTGATAAAGGCTTCGGACATCACCTTCGCATAACCATCACCGCTGCCCGCTTCTTCCTTGAAAGTCCAGTTCAAGGAATTCGGCGCCCATACTCTGAACCTGCTCCTTCACTTCCGGACGGGTGTCGAACGCGCGCACGATAGCGCCCAGGCTGTTTGCCGCACCGATCGCCGCAAGACCCGCCACGCCCGCGCCAATCACCATCACTTTCGCCGGCGGGACTTTCCCCGCCGCGGTGATCTGACCGGTAAAGAAGCGGCCAAATTCATGGGCGGCTTCAACAATGGCACGGTAACCCGCGATGTTCGCCATTGAGCTGAGCGCATCCAGCGACTGCGCGCGCGAAATACGCGGCACGGAGTCCATCGCCATCACGGTCACGCCGCGCGCCGCCAGCTTCTCCATCAGCTCAGGGTTTTGCGCAGGCCAGATAAAGCTCACCAGCGTCGTGCCCGGTTCAGCAGCGCAATCTCGCTCTCTTCCGGCGCGTTCACCTTCAGCACGATGTCGGACTGCCAGACGTCGCTGCGGCCATCGACTGATCCTGGCACCTGCGCCGCCAGATAAAACCGCATCGTCATCAAAACTGGCCAGTTTGCCCGCGCCGCTTTCAACCGCGACGCTGAAACCCAGCTTAAGCAGTTGCTCCACCGTTTTCGGTGTCGCCGCAACGCGGGTTTCATTGGCTAACCGTTCTTTTGGTACCCCAATACGCATAGTTTTCCCTTCCATCGGATTTAGATGATGGTTCTGTAAGGGGCACATGCTTAAAAGCCGAAACGCTGTTTCAGCTTTTTCACATGAGCCCCGGAAAATGCACCCCGGAAATAAAACAGTAACAAACTTTCTATAACCTACTGAAAATAGCGCCAGGACGATCTACCGCCATAACGCACACTTATGACATTCACACAGATATTCAGATGCCAGCGATGAATACCGCGGGATGCGACCAGGTTTGCGGCATTATGGAAAATAATCTGCTGTGCCTAATCGTGTCATGACGAATTAACTGTTTTTAAAAACCTATATTTAACAATGCGTTAACTATTATGGTACTAAGCGATACCGGTTAAAGCGGTAAGCTGACCAAAAAAAAGCCATAACAGCGAAAGATGACAGGCCGATGAATAAAATGCTGGGATTGTCAATGTTATGCGCATAAATTGGCTGAGACAGGCCGATTATTACATGCAATAATCAGCGGCTCAATCGTTATACAACAACAACCAGCACCAGTTTATCGTCTTTGCGCAAGGCGAAGGATTATTTTTATGAAGCTTAAGAACACCCTCCTGGCGTCCGCCCTTTTATCTGCCACGTGCTGACAGCCAATGCGTTTGCAGCCACAGAGTTAACGCCGGAGCAAGCGGCAGCGTTAAAACCATTCGAACGCATCAATATTAGCGGTCGTTTTAATGCCATTGGCGATGCCGTCGACGCCGCATCCAAAGCCGCCGATAAAAAAGGCGCGGCCTCTTTTTACGTGCAGGGCATCAACGACAGCAACGGTAACAGCGGCAACCAGCGCGTGACCGCCGATCTGTACAAAGCCAACGCGGCAAAAGTGGAGCAAAGCACGCAATACCGGATGTTCAACGGCGTGAAAGAGCTGCCAAAAGCCGAAGCCTATCGCGCTGGAACCGTACGATACCGTTACCGTTCAGGGCTTCTACCGCAGCCAGCCTGAAGTGAACGATGCCATCACCAAAGCCGCGAAAAAGAAAGGCGCCGCCTCTTTCTATATCGTGCGTCAGGTGGATGCTAACCAGGGTGGCAACCAGAGGATTACCGCGTTCATCTATAAAGCCGATGCCAAAAAACGCGTTCTGCAGAGCCGCCGGATGCCATTCCGGCCGATTCAGAAGCCGGTCGCGCAGCCCTGGCTGAAGGCGGCGAAGAAGCGAAGAAAGTGGAAATCCCGGGCGTTGCTTCCTCAGCTACGCCAAGCACCAGGCGTGGGTATTGGCCGTTTCTTTGAAACGCAATCCACTACCGGCGGGCGTTACAGTGTCACACTGCCTGACGGCACCAAAGTCGAAGAGCTGAACAAAATCACGGCCGCGCAGATGGTGCCGTTCGACAGCATCAAGTTTACCGGCAACTACGGCAACATGACGGAAATCTCCTATCAGGTTGCTAAACGCGCCGCGCAGAAAGGCGCGAAGTATTACCACATCACGCGCCAGTGGCAGAACCAGAGCGGCAACAACATGACCATCAGCGCCGATCTGTATAAATAATCCCCGCGCAGGGCGGCGCCCGTCGCCCTGCCGTTTGCATAATCCGTGTGCAAATCTGCATAGTCTTGCATTGCCTTCACCGTTCGCTCTCCGTAAAATCTGCCGCCTGTTTTCAGGGTATTCCGTTTTAAACGGGACTGATTGCCACGTTACACTCTGGCTGAACAACTACTACCCAGCACACTCTGCTGATCAGGAATGGCAATGGAAAAAAAACTAGGCCTTAGCGCTCTAACTGCGCTGGTTTTGAGCTCCATGCTCGGCGCGGGCGTATTTAGCCTGCCGCAGAATATGGCGGCGGTTGCCAGTCCGGCGGCATTGCTCATCGGCTGGGTGATCACCGGCGTCGGAATCCTGCTGCTCGCTTTTGCGATGCTGCTGCTGACCCGAATTCGCCCGGATCTGGATGGCGGCATTTTCACCTACGCCCGCGAAGGGTTCGGCGAGCTGATCGGCTTCTGCTCGGCCTGGGGCTACTGGCTGTGTGCGGTTATTGCTAACGTCTCTTATCTGGTGATTGTCTTCTCGGCGCTGAGTTTCTTTACCGATACGCCCGATCGCGTCTGTTTGGCGATGGCAACACCTGGCAGTCGATCGTCGGCGCGTCGGTGCTGCTGTGGATGGTTCACTGGCTGGTGCTGCGCGGCGTCCAGACGGCGGCCAGCATTAACCTGCTGGCGACGCTCGGCGAAACTGGTGCCGCTGCTGCTGTTTGTCGTGCTGGCGCTACTGGCATTTAATTACGATCGCTTCCGTTTTGATTTTGACGGCATCGCGCTCGGCCTGCCCGCTGTGGGAGCAGGTGAAAAACACCATGCTGATCACACTGTGGGTGTTTATCGGTGTGGAAGGCGCGGTGGTGGTCTCTGCCCGCGCGCGGCACAAAAAAGGATGTCGGGCGCGCCACGCTGCTGGCGGTGCTGGCGGCGCTGCGGGTCTATCTGCTGGTGACGCTGCTGTCGCTGGGTGTGGTGCCGCGTCCGGAACTGGCGGAAATGCGCAATCCGTCGATGGCCGGGCTGATGGTGAAAATGCTCGGTCGCTGGGGCGACGTGGTGATTGCGGCGGGGCTGATTATCTCCGTGTGCGGCGCCTATCTCAGCTGGACCATTATGGCGGCGGAAGTGCCGTTCCTGGCCGCGCAGCAGGGTGCGTTTCCGCGCAGCATTGCCCGGCAGAACCGCAAAAACAGCGCGCCGGCCGCCTCGCTGTGGCTGACCAACAGCAGCGTGCAGGTCTGCCTGGTGCTGATCTGGCTTACCGGCTCGGATTACAACACGCTGCTGACCATCGCCTCAGAGATGATTCTGGTGCCCTATTTCCTGGTCGGTGCGTATCTGGTCAAAGTGGTACGTGGTCAGCACAAACCGCTGGCCCTGTTGACCGGTCTCGGTGCCAGCGCCTATTACGGACTGTGGTTGCTGTACGCCTCCGGGCCGATGCATCTGCTGCTGTCGGTGGTGCTTTACGCGCCGGGCCTGCTGGTGTTCCTGTATGCACGACGCGGTGGCCGCGGCGATCAACCGCTGTTTGCGCTGGAGCGCATCGCCATCGTGCTGTTAATTGCCGCCTCACTGCCCGCGCTGTGGCAGCTGACGCGCTAATCAGTGCGGTTGTAAGGGAATAGAAACGCACAGCAGATCATTCTGCTGTGTCAGATTGAGTGGCTTGCGGTATTCCAGATGGATGGCGTCAAGCTGCTCAGCGGACAGCGGATAAGGCAGCTGAATATCGAAGCGGCTAATGTGCTGCTGTTCGGCCAGAGTGATCAGTCGGGCGATGTTAATTTCGTCGCTGACCTGGGTTGAAATGATTTGTAATGCTAATTCTTTCAGATGGTCGTCGCTGGCCTGTAAACTGTGCCCGGACTTGCGCGTCACCATGCCAAAAATTGGCATCACGCCGTAAATGGCATCGACAAAGCTCCAGCGTTTTTTGCAGGAAGCGGAAAGGAAGTCACTGTAGTTGAAGCAGAT
The DNA here is from genome assembly GCA_039593635.1 of Enterobacterales bacterium. Classification (GTDB taxonomy): domain Bacteria; phylum Pseudomonadota; class Gammaproteobacteria; order Enterobacterales; family Enterobacteriaceae; genus Enterobacter. The sequence goes on along the minus strand of JBCNOW010000027.1, from coordinate 296,943 downwards.
GCGGTCACTGTATCCGGCTGAAGCCAGCTCTTTATCAGACACCCTCGCACTCCTCCTGTTTTCAGTACGATTCCGAACCTTGCGCCAGAACGCGCCGGTAATAATGGCACATTTCACGGTGTACATACCAGTAAGACAAGGATAATTCGTGCGGTAGCGTAGAGCTCAGGACCAGGAAAAGCTATGCTGCTGACATTCTCAGCCATGACAGAGCATTATGAACAAAATTGTCTATGTGGAAGATGAGCCGGAAGTCGGCGAACTGATTGCGGCTTATCTTGGCCGCCACGATATTGAGGTGCTGGTTGAGACGCGCGGCGATCGCGCGGAAGCGACCATTCTCGCCGCCGATCCGGATCTGGTGTTACTGGATATCATGCTGCCGGGCAAAGATGGCATGACGCTGTGCCGCGATTTGCGTGCGCACTGGCAGGGGCCGATTGTGCTGCTGACCTCGCTCGACAGCGACATGAACCACATTCTGGCGCTGGAGATGGGCGCCAATGACTATATTCTGAAAACCACGCCGCCGGCGGTGCTGCTGGCGCGCCTGCGCCTGCATCTGCGCCAGGCGCACGTGGCCAAACCGGAAGCCGCACCCGCCGTGCAGAGCTCGCAAAAGGTGCTGCGGTTTGGTTCGCTCACCATTGATGCGCTCAACCGCCAGGTGATCCTGTTCGACGAACCCATCACCCTTTCGACCGCCGATTTTGATCTGCTGTGGGAGCTGGCGAGCCACGCCGGAGAAATTCTCGACCGTGACGCGTTGCTGAAAACCCTGCGCGGCGTGAGCTATGACGGCATGGATCGCAGCATCGACGTCGCCATTTCACGCCTGCGCAAGAAACTGTACGACAGCGCCACCGAGCCGTTCCGCATCAAAACCATCCGTAACAAAGGCTATCTGTTCGCGCCGCAGGCCTGGGATACCCGAAGCTCCTAACCAGGTGTCACGATGAGAAAGCTCTTCATTCAGTTCTATCTGCTGCTGTTCGTCTGCTTCCTGGTGATGACGCTGCTGGTGGGTCTGGTGTACAAATTCACCGCCGAGCGCGCCGGACGCCAGTCGATGAACGACCTGATGGCCAGCTCGCTGTTTCTGATGCGCAGCGAACTGCGTGAGATCCCGCCGCGCGACTGGAACAAAACCATCCGCAATCTCGATCTCGATTTATCCTTTGAGCTGCACATCGAACCGATGAGCAAGTATCAGCTGGACGAAGCCGACATGAAGCGGCTGCGCGCCGGTGAGATCGTCGCCCTCGACGATCAGTACACCTTCCTGCAGCACATCCCGCGCAGCCACTATGTGCTGTCGGTCGGACCGATTCCTTACCTGTTTTATCTGCACCAGATGCGCCTCCTTGATATCGCCCTGCTGGCGTTTATTGGCATGTCGCTGGCGCTGCCGGTGTTCATCTGGTTGCGCCCGCACTGGCAGGAGATGCAGCGGCTGGAGAAAGCGGCTCAGCGTTTTGGTCGCGGCGAGCTTGACGTGCGCACCCATTTTGAAAATACCTCCAGCCTGCACAGCCTTGGCGTGGCGTTCAACCAGATGGCGGACAACATCAATACGCTGGTGGCGAGTAAAAAACAGCTGATTGACGGTATCGCGCACGAGCTGCGCACGCCGCTGGTCCGGCTGCGTTACCGGCTGGAGATGAGTGAAAACCTCAGCGCGGCAGAGTCGCGCGGCGCTGAACCGTGACGTCGGCCAGCTGGAGAGCCTGATTGAGGAGCTGCTGACCTATGCGCGCCTCGACCGGCCGCGCGTTGACCTCAATCTGCAATCTTTCGATCTGGCCCAGTGGCTGCGCGTGCACATCGCTGACGTGCAGACCATGAATCCGCAGACGCACATTACGCTGGATATTCCGCAGCTGGAAAACATTGGCGCGGCAGATACGCGCCTGATGGAGCGCGTGCTGGATAACCTCGTGAATAACGCCCTGCGCTATGCGCAGCAGCGGCTGCGTGTCAGCCTGTGGTTTGACGGCGCCATCGGCAATCTGCAGGTTGAAGATGATGGTCCGGGCATTCCGCCGGATGAACGCCAGCGGGTATTCGAGCCTTTCGTACGGCTCGATCCCAGCCGCGATCGCGCCACCGGCGGCTGCGGCCTCGGTCTGGCGATTGTGCACTCTATTGCGCAGGCGCTGCAGGGCCAGGTCTCGATTGAGAGCAGTCCGCTGGGCGGCGCCTGCGTGCGCTTCTGCTGGCCGGTTGATCTCCCCCTGCGCGACGTGACGCCGCGCTTACCTTCATAAGGAGCTTGTTACATGACTGCAGCTTATCAGGAACTTAGCCGCACCTTTCAGCGCCTGGCGCGTTTTGGCCATCTGGGCGCGATTGCCGGCGTGGATATGCAAACCACCATGCCGCCGGGCGGCAGCCCGGCGCGCGGTGAAGCGCTGGCGGAGATGAGCGTCCTGCAGCACCAGATCCTGACCGATAAAAGCCTCGGCGAGCTGTTAGCCGCCGCCGGACAGGAGTCGCTGAACGATGTGGAACAGGCCAATCTGCGCGAAATGACGCGCCACTACCAGCAGGCGACGCTGCTGCCGGAATCGCTGGTGGAAGCCAAATCGCTGGCGGGCAGCAGATGTGAACACGCCTGGCGCACACAGCGTCCCGCCAACGACTGGCAGGGCTTTTCCGCCAACCTGAAAGAAGTGGTGAAACTGAGCCGCGAAGAGGCCCGCCTGCGCGCCGAAGCCAAAGGCGTACGCCATACGACGCGCTGCTGGATATTTTTGAGCCGGACATGACCAGCGCCCGTCTGGACGTTCTGTTCGGCGATATGAAGTCCTGGCTGCCGGATCTGCTGGCAAACGTGGTGGCCCGCCAGCAGGCAACGCCGATTGCCCCGCCGGTCGGCCCCTTCCCGACGGCAACGCAGCGCGAGCTGGGTCTGGAAGCCATGAAGATGCTCGGCTTCGATTTTAACGAGCGGACGGCTGGACGTGAGCGCGCACCCGTTCTGCGGCGGCGTACCGGAAGATGTGCGCATCACCACACGCTATGACGAAGACGAACTGCTCAGCGCGCTGTTTGGCGTGATCCACGAAACCGGACACGCGCGCTATGAACAAAACCTGCCGCGCACGTGGGCAGGCCAGCCCATCGCCCTGGCCCGCTCAACCGCGATCCATGAATCCCAGAGCCTGTTCTTTGAGATGCAGCTGGGGCGCAGCGAAGCCTTCCTGAAGCATCTCCCTCCCCCTGCGGTGCACGCCCGCTTTGGCAGCCAGGCGGCGTTTAGCGAAGAGAACTTTATTCGCCTGGAACCAGCGCGTGAAGCCGGGCTATATCCGCGTCGATGCGGACGAAGTGAGCTACCCGGCACACGTGGTGCTGCGCTATGAGATTGAGCGGGCGCTGATCAACGGCGAGATCGAGGTGGACGATATCCCGGCCCTGTGGGATGAAAAAATGCAGGCCTGGCTCGGGTAATCCACCAAAGACAACTACCGCAACGGCTGCATGCAGGATATCCACTGGACCGACGGCGGGTTCGGTTACTTCCCGTCCTACACGCTGGGCGCGATGTACGCCGCGCAGCTGTTCCATGCGGCAAAGACCGCGCCATTCCGCAGGTGGACGAATTGATTCAGCAGGGCGAACTGCAACCGGCCCTGTTTGACTGGCTGCGTCAGAACATCTGGCAGCACGGCAGCCGCTTCAGCACGTCGCAGCTGATCACCCAGGCGACGGGCGAAGATCTGAATATCCGCTACTTCCGTGAACATCTGAACACGCGTTATCTGTCATGCCTGATTCGTGCGGCGGCCTGCCCGGCCGCCGTTTTTTCCGCGGAGAGTGATCCGCAATTATCCCCGCCCTGCCCGGTTTTCCTGCTCCCCCTTGTACATATCCGTTACACGCCGATACCAATCACTCACGGAAACCCCGAATTTACAGGGATATAGTTATTTCAACGGCCCCGCAGTGGGGTTAAATGAAAAACCAAATTCGAGGGTATGAACATGAAAAAAGTATTAGCTCTGGTTGTTGCCGCTGCTATGGGTCTGTCTTCTGCTGCGTTCGCTGCTGAGACAACCAACTGCTGCTCCAGCTGCTGCTGCAACCACCACCGCTGCACCGGCTAAGCACAAAGCTGTTCACCACAAAAAAGCCGCTGCTCAGAAAGCGCAGGCTGCCAAAAAGCACAAGAAAGTAGAGAAGAAAGCACCAGCGGCTGAGCAGAAAGCGCAGGCGGCTAAAAAGCACCACAAAAAAGCCGCTAAACCAGCTGCTAGAGCAGAAAGCCCAGGCCGCTAAAAAGCACCACAAAAAAGCCACCAAACCAGCTGCTAGAGCAGAAAGCCCAGGCTGCTAAAAAACACCACAAAGCCACCAAGCCAGCTGCACAGAAAGCTCAGGCTGCTAAAAAGCACCACAAAAAAGTAACCAAACCTGCTGCTCAGAAAGCTCAGGCTGCTAAAAAGCACCACAAAGCGAAAAAAGCTGCTAAATAAGGTTGCCTTGCGCGCCAACACCGCATTAATGATTGAAAACACCCGGTTCTGCCGGGTGTTTATTTACTGGAGTAGCGAAAAATGGTGCGTCGCTATCGCTTCGAAATTATCCTGATTGTCATGATTCTGTGCGGCATTATTGCGGCCAGCTTTTTTATCTAGTCGTTGTAGCGTGCTGATTACTCCAATATTTCTCCCTTTTTTACCGCTCACCGACTATAGTTATCGCTCAAGCGTGATGACCATAACCTCTATTTATTCTCGCCATTGAGAGAACTATGCGCCTGGCTATCCTGTTATTTGTAGGTCTTTTTAGCTTTAACCTCACAGCACATGCCGATGATGAAGACGGCCCCAGCCCGGAAGAGATTAAGACCCTGTTCTTCGGCAAAGATCATCGTAAAGCCATTACCGACGTCAGTGCGGCGCCGTGGGATGCCATTGGTCAGTTAGAGACGGAAAGCGGCAATTTGTGCAGTGCCACGTTGATTTCGGCCCATCTGGCGCTGACGGCCGGACACTGCTTACTGACGCCCCCGGGCAAATTCGACAAGCCGGTCGCGCTGCGCTTTATGGCGGGTGCCAAAGGCTGGCGCTACGAAATTCATGATATTGACGCGCGCGTAGAGCCTTCGCTGGCGCGGCGTCTGCAGGCGGATGGTGAAGGCTGGATCGTGCCGCCAGACGCGGCACCTTACGATTACGGCCTGGTGATTCTGCACAATCCGCCGTCCGGTATCGTGCCGATTCCGTTGTTTGACGGTTCGCGCAGCGATTTAACCGCCGCGCTGAAAACCACCGACCGCAAAGTGACACAGGCCGGTTATCCCGCTGACCATCTGGATACGCTCTACTCGCACAGCGATTGCCTGATCACCGGCTGGGCGCAGCGTGCCGTGCTGTCGCACCAGTGCGACACCCTGCCGGGCGACAGCGGTTCACCGCTGCTGCTGAAGCGCGACGGCGAGTGGCAGCTGATTGCGGTACAGAGCTCGGCACCGGCACCGGCCGATCGCTATCGCGCCGATAACCGCGCCATTGCCGTTACATCCTTTAAAGACAAGCTGGAAGCGCTGGCGCAATAAGTCAGCCCAGCTGCTCCATCGCCTGCAGAATACGCTTATCCGAAATCGGATACGGCGTACCGAGCTGCTGGGCAAAGAAGCTGACGCGCAGCTCCTCGATCATCCAGCGGATCGCCTGCACATCTTCATCGTCGCGGCGCGCCGGCGGCAGCTTGTTCAGCCACTGCTGCCACGCCTGCTGCACGCTTTCGACTTTCAGCATCTGCGCGCGATCGCGGTGCGGATCGATGGCCATTTTCTCCAGCCGTTTTTCAATCGCCTGCAGATAACGCAGCGTGTCGCCCAGACGGCTGAAGCCATTGCCGGTGACAAAGCCGCGGTACACCAGCCCCGCCATCTGCGCTTTCACATCCGACAGCCCCAGCGCCATGGTCATATCCACGCGCCCCTTCAGGCGCTTGTTGATATTGAACACGGTGGTGAGGATCTGCTCGACCTGTTTGGCAATCTCCACCACGGTGTCGTTCAGCTCGGCGCGCACCTTCTCATGCAGCTGAGCAAAGCCCTCTTCCGTCCAGACCGGGCCGCCCGCCTCGTGGATCAGCTTGTCCACGCCGCAGGAGATGCAGTCGTCAATCAGATCCAGCACTTTGCCGTACGGGTTAAAGTAGAGCCCCAGCTTGGCCTTGTTCGGCAGCTTCTCGTGCAGATACTTGATCGGCGACGGGATGTTCAGCAGCAGCAGGCGGCGCAGCCCGCGCCACATCATCTGCTGCTGTTCCTGCGGGTTATCAAACAGCTTGATCGCCACGCTGTCGCGCTCATCCACCAGCGCAGGCCAGGCCTTGACCTTATAGTTGCCGCGCTTCTGCTCGTAGCTTTCCGGCAGCTGGCCAAAGCTCCAGATATGCAGCCCGCTCTGCTCGATGCCGTCATCCGCCACCGCGGACAGCGTCTCCTGCACTTTGCCTTTCAGCGCCTCTTTCAGCTCGCTCAGCGAACGCCCTTCCAGCAGCTTTTTGTTTTTATCGTCCACCACGCGGAAGGTGATTTTCAGGTGATCGGGCACCTGATCCCAGTTCCAGTCTTCGCGGTCAATGGTGGCGCCGGTCATGCGGCGGAACTCGCGCTCCAGCGCATCCAGCAGCGGCAGCTCCAGCGGCGTGACGCGGCCCAAAAAACGCTTCGGCATAGTTTGGCGCCGGAACAAAGTTACGGCGCACCGGTTTCGGCAGGGATTTGATGAGCGCAATCACCAGCTCGCGGCGCAGGCCGGGGATTTGCCACTCAAAGCCGCTCTCATCCACCTGGTTTAACAGCGGCAGCGGGATATGAACGGTCACGCCATCCGCGTCGGCACCCGGCTCAAACTGATAGGTCAGCCGCAGCTTGAGGTTGCCCTGATGCCAGAAGTTCGGGTAGTCGAGCTTGCTGACCGACTCCGCCCCCTCTTTAATCAGCATGCTCTTTTCAAAGTTGAGCAGGTCCGGCGTCTCTTTGCTGGCCTTTTTCCACCAGCTGTCAAAGTGGCGGGCGGAGATCACCTCGTGGCTGATGCGCTGGTCGTAAAACTCAAACAGCGCCTCATCATCCACCAGAATGTCGCGACGGCGGGATTTGTGCTCCAGCTCCTCCACTTCGGCGCGCAGTTTCAGGTTTTCACGGAAGAAGGCGTGACGCGTCTGCCAGTCGCCCTCCACCAGCGCATGGCGGATAAACAGCTCGCGGCTGAGCGCCGGATCGATCTGGCTGTAGTTGACCTTACGCGCGGCGACCACCGGCAGGCCGTAAACGGTCACTTTTTCGGTCGCCATCACCGCGCCCTGCGCGCGCTCCCAGTGCGGTTCACTGTACGAGCGTTTCAGCAGGTGCTGCGCCACCGGCTCCACCCATTCCGGATCGATACGCGCGGCAATGCGCCCCCACAGGCGGCTGGTTTCCACCAGCTCGGCAACCATGGTCCACTTCGGCGGCTTCTTGAACAAGCCGGAGCCGGGGAAGATGGAGAAACGCGCGTTGCGCGCGCCGGTATACTCCTGCTTTTCCGCATCTTTCATGCCCGATATGCGACAACAGGCCGGTCAGCAGCGCGATGTGAATTTCGCGGTACTCCGCCGGCTCGCTGTTCACCGGAATACCCAGCTCTTTCACCACCTGGCGCAGCTGGGTGTAGATATCCTGCCACTCGCGCACGCGCAGGTAGTTGAGGAAATCCACGCGGCACTGGCGGCGGAACTGGTTCGAGGAGAGCGCTTTCTGCTGCTCGCCGAGGTAGTTCCACAGGTTCACAAAGGCGAGGAAATCGGACTCTTTGTCGTGGAAGCGACGGTGTTTTTCGTCCGACGCCTGCTGTTTGTCCATCGGACGCTCGCGCGGATCCTGAATGGAGAGCGCCGAGGTAATGATCATCGCCTCGCGCACGCAGCCGTGTTTTTGCGCTTCCAGCACCATACGCGCCAGACGCGGATCGACCGGCAGTTGGCTGAGCTGGCGGCCCAGCGGCGTCAGTTTATAGATCGCGGTGGCCTGTTCGTCGGTGGTGATGGCGCCAAGCTCTTCCAGCAGACGCACGCCGTCCTGAATATTGCGCTTATCCGGCGCTTCGACGAACGGGAACGCGGCGATGTCGCCCAGCCCCAGCGCGGTCATCTGCAGAATGACGGACGCCAGGTTGGTGCGCAGAATTTCCGGGTCGGTAAATTCCGGGCGGGTGACAGGAAATCATCTTCGGAATAGAGACGAATACAGATCCCTTCCGACACGCGGCCGCAGCGGCCTTTACGCTGGTTAGCCGAAGCCTGCGAGACCGGCTCAATCGGCAGACGCTGAACCTTGGTGCGGTAGCTGTAGCGGCTGATGCGCGCCGTGCCCGGGTCGATCACATATTTAATGCCCGGCACGGTGAGCGAGGTTTCCGCCACGTTGGTCGCCAGCACGATGCGGCGCCCGCTGTGCGGCTGGAAGACGCGGTTCTGCTCGCTGTTGGACAGGCGCGCATAAAGCGGCAGGATCTCGGTGTGGCGCAGGTCGCGCTTGCTGAGCGCATCGGCGGTATCGCGGATTTCGCGCTCGCCGCTCATGAAGATCAGAATGTCGCCCGCGCTTTCGTTGCCCAGCTCGTCAACGGCATCGAAAATGGCCTGCAGCTGGTCGCGCTCGGTATCATCCGCCTCTTCCACAATCGGGCGATAGCGCACTTCAACCGGATACGTGCGGCCGGACACCTCGATAATCGGCGCATTGTTGAAATGCCTCGAGAAGCGTTCCGGGTCGATGGTCGCGGAGGTGATGATGATTTTCAGATCCGGGCGACGCGGCAGCAGCTCTTTCAGGTAACCGAGCAGGAAGTCGATGTTCAGGCTGCGTTCGTGCGCTTCATCAATGATGATGGTGTCGTACTGCATCAGCAGACGATCCTGCTGAATTTCCGCCAGCAGAATACCGTCGGTCATCAGCTTGACCATGGTGTTATCGCTAACGTGGTCGCTGAAACGCACCTTGTAACCGATGCAGCCGCCCGGCTCCGTTTGCAGCTCTTCGGCAATACGGTTCGCCACGGTGCGCGCCGCCAGACGACGCGGCTGCGTGTGGCCAATCAGCCCTTTCACACCGCGCCCCAGCTCCATACAGATTTTCGGCAGCTGGGTGGTTTTACCCGAACCGGTTTCACCCGCGACAATCACCACCTGGTGGTCGCGCACGGCCTCAAGGATGTCCTGTTTCTTCTGGCTGACGGGCAGGTTTTCCGGATAGGTAATCGCCGGACGTGCGGCTTCGCGCAGCACAACCTTCCCTGCCGCCTGTTCAATCTCTTTAGCCATCTCCTGGTAAATGGCCTGTTGTGCATCAGGATTTTTAACCTTCTTCACGCCGTGCAGACGGCGCTGCAAACCGCTGTTTATCGCGCAGCATCAGGGAATCGAGCTGTGGCCAGAGGAGGCCAGAGGTGACGTAACGGATGATGATTTTTTGTTGTTCTGTCATAGCATTAATGCCGGCAGTGCGGCTCTGCGCCGGGTAAAACCTTTCCGGCGGATTCAATCGATTAATGCCCGCCATCTTAGCACAGATTGGAACATCTCACCTGACCGGACTTTCAGCGCCTTATTCAAAAAATTCGAACATAGGCTTCGATATATTGCGCTATCCCTGCGGGACGAGGATTGTGAATAGAGTGTCAACAAGCAACGGGGCAACCCCCTTCAATCAAATGCAAAAACAGGAATCACCCATGAGCAAAGTATTAGTTTTGAAATCCAGCATTCTGGCAGGGTACTCTCAGTCTGGTCAGCTGTCTGATTACTTCGTTGAACAGTGGCGTGAACAGCATTCCGCAGATCAAATCACCGTGCGTGACCTGGCTGCAAACCCAATTCCTGTGCTGGACGGCGAGCTGGTTGGCGCGCTGCGTCCAAGCGATGCACCGCTGTCTCCACGTCAGCAGGAAGCGCTGGCCCTGTCCGATGAGCTGATTGCTGAACTGCAGGCGCACGACGTTATCGTTATCAACGCCCCAATGTACAACTTCAACATCCCTACCCAGCTGAAGAACTACTTCGACCTGGTGGCGCGCGCTGGCGTAACCTTCCGCTACACCGAGAACGGCCCGGAAGGTCTGGTGAAAGGTAAACGTGCGGTCATCCTCTGACCAGCCGTGGCGGCATCCATAAAGATACCCCAACCGACCTGGTTGCGCCGTACCTGAGCCTGTTCCTGGGCTTCATCGGCATCACCGACGTGAACTTCGTGTTCGCTGAAGGTATCGCTTACGGTCCGGAAGTGGCGACCAAAGCCGCCAGACCGATGCGAAAGCCGCCATCAAACAGATTGTTGCTGCGTAATCATCATTAAAACAATGCTATCTGTCTTGCCGGGCCTGAGTGCCCGGCTTTTTTATGCCTGCGCTGTCGTGGAAGCAGCTATTTCTGCACCCACTGGCCATTAATCCCGCGCACATATTCGCCGCTGCGGGCACGGTTAACCAGCTTCTCGCCGGCGATGCGCGCCACCTCGGCGGTGGTGAGATTGTTCTGCTGCGCCACGCGCTGATACTGCTGGCTGCGGCCTTCATTGATGCGCTTAACCAGCGCCAGCGTCTCGTCATCCTGCTGACGAGCGGCGATATAACCGCTTAGCGTTTCGCCCACGCGCCCCTGCTGGCGCGCCTGATCCAGCGTCAGTGCCCAGGCCGACGGCACCAGCAAAAACGCCAGCAACAGCGCTATCCCCTTGCGTTTCATCGGGCCTCTCCTCAAAACAGTCCGCTCTGATTCTTCAGCAGCGCTTCGACGTCTTTATCCACCTTGATGTGGATTTCATGTTCGATTTTTACGTTCATGTTGATGGTGATTGGCTCTTTGGGTGCGGCGACTTCGATGCGCGGCACACAGCCCAGCAGCGGCAGTCCCGCTGTCAGCACCAGTAATGCCCTCAGGCTCATGGTTTCGGGTCCTTGTTGGATGGCAGGGTGGCGTTTTGCTCCACCCAGGATTGCAAATTATCGCCAAAGCGCAGGCTGCGCCACAGCTGGAACAGGTTTTCCTGATGACGGTAGTTAAGATTGACGGACTGGCGGCGGTTACTGAACTGGCTGGTGCCTTTCACCTCGCTTTGCAGAATCAGGTTACCGAAGTTATCCAGATCCAGCGTCGCCCACGAACGGGCAATCTCCATGTAGCGCAGCCAGTCCATCGCCGCCCCGGCGGCCACGTTATTGCTGACAATCGCATCCGCCATGTCTTTGTCCATGCGGAATGTCAGCGGGCCACTGTTAGCGATCCAGCCCTTTTCAATCAGCCAGTGCGGATTGTTCACCCACAGCGGCAATTCGCCATTCACTTTACCGGACATGGCAAACTGCTTCGGCTTGAGCGCCGTCACCAGCCGGCTGAGATCAATGTCACGCAGCGAAATCCGCGCCGGCTGATGCTGCGGTAAACGCAATGCTGGCATGCTGACGTGCCCGCCGAGCAGATCGAGATTGACGTTGCTGAGCGTCAGCGGCTGGCGCTCCTGCCACGGATAGTGGCCCTGCAGATCCGCGGTAATGTTCTGCAGCGCAAACTGGTTTTTCACTTCGGCGATGCGCAGCGACACCGGCCCGCGGCGCCCCAACTGCCACTGATGATCTTTCAGGCGGAACGGCAGGATAAAATCGATGCCGTTGATTTCGCTGTCCGGCATCCATACGCTGCCCTGTTTCACCGCCCAGAAACCGCCCGCCTCAAACCCCTGGCCGCTGACGGCGGAAAAGGCCATCTGCGCGCGCAGCTCGCCAGACTGGATACGCATCTTCAGATCGCTGCTCAGCAGCGGCTGAAAGACACTGAGCGACTGCGCCGGCCACCAGGCTTCGCCGCGCAGCCGCTCGCCGTCCCAGCGGCCGTGCACGCGCAGCGGTCCGATGTCTTCAGCGGTCAGCTGACCGCGCCACAGAAAATGCCCCGGGTCGCGCCCTTTGGCATCGAAATGCAGTTCGGACGGCGGCAGCCAGCCACCGTAGCTAAAGCGGGTCTGGCCGGAACGCAGCGCAAACCCGCCGTTAAACGCCGGCTGTGCCACATCGCGCTGCCAGCGCACCGGCGCGGTCAGCGTCAGGCGCGGCTTATCCACCTGCACCATGCCGTACGCCAGCTGATCAAACCCGGTGTTCAGCGTATCGAGACTGATCAGGGTGTCGTGCCAGCTACCGGTGCCCTTCACATCCCATTTTGCGCTAAGCGGCGCCATCACGCCTTCGCCCCAGTAACGCCAGTTCCAGCGTCCGCTGTCTGGCCAGAAGTCGCTGGCGCGTCCGTCGAGATGCAGCCTGAAGCGGCCGAAACTGGGGTCGTGCGCGTTGAGAATCGCCTGTAACCGGCCGTTGATGCCGCGCGAGGCCACGCTGACGCCGGCCAGCGGCCAGCGCGCTTCATCCACTTCCAGCGTCGAGAGTAAGCGTCCGCGCAGGCGCAGCAGTGCGCCCGGCTGCAGGCTGAGCTGCGGATCGCTGAGCATGCCATGTAGTTGTCCGGGAATGGTGCCGTACAGCTGCAGGTCGGCAAACTTGCTTTCGCCGGTTAACTGGAACGGCAGTGCGCTGTCAGTCAGGCTCAGCTTGCCCGGCCCAACACTCAGTACCAGGTTGCCTTTCCCGCCGCGTCCGGCGGTCAGTAAATTGAAGCGGCCGCGGATCTGCGTCTGTTCCAGCCCCTGCTGCCAGTCATCCAGCGTCAGCGCCACGCCGCCCGACAGCGGCTGCGACCCGAATGGCCAGCGCCAGTGACCGGCAGTGATGCGGATTTGCTGCGCATCGACCTGCCACGGCAACTGCAACAACGGCTGTGGTTCCTGTTGCTGGCGCACCACCAGTTCGCCCTGCTGCTGCTGCTGCCAGTTGAGCGTCAGCGCCAGCGGCTGCGGCCACTGCGTCAGGTTAAGCGCACCGCTGAGCTCACCCGCCACCGGCAGGCCATCGGCAAAAGTTGGCAGCGTCAGATTGCCATGCAGTTCGACCGGTTGCGGCAGTAAAGGATGGCTGAGCTGGAGCTGATCAATGTGCAACTGCTGCCCCTGCAGGCGCGCGGCGACGCGCAGGTTGTCGCCCTGATAACGCAGCTGCTGAAGGTCTTTGTCTAAAGTCAGATCGAAGCGGCCGGCATATTGCTGCCATGGCAAAATACTGAGCTGTTGCAGATGGATATCCGCGCCGGGCAGCATCTGCTGCCACTCTGCGAGGCTGCGCGGCGCATCGCGCGTGGCACTGTGCGGCAGCGCCTGCAGGCAATCGCTGTTTAGCGCCACCTCGCGCGCATCAAGCTGCCAGCGCTGTTGCGTCCGGCCAAGCCCCACGTCCGCGACCTGCGCCAGCAGGCAGTCACCGGCCAGATAGCGCACATCAGGAAATACCAGCCGGCCCTGCTGCCAGTGCGGCGCGCCGTGTAGCTCGACGCGGGTATTTTCCGGCAGCCAGATACCTGCCAGCCGCGGCAGCCAGTGCGTCAGCGTCAGCAGCAATCCCAGCAGCAGCAGTATCAGCGCCAGTAGCGCAGCAAGTAGTCGACGGAGGCCCCGCGTCATGGCTGTTAACGTTCCTGTTCTTTACCCAATCCTGACAGAGATGATGGCATGTTACGCCCGGCAAATGAAGGCGTTACCGCTTTAGTCTGGCTGAAGAACAGCAAAATGACGCGGAAAACGTTATCCTGATGTGATACCGACGTAACATTTTTCAGGAGCGAAACAATGAAACTCGCGGTATATAGCACAAAGCAGTACGACAAAAAGTATCTGCAACATGTTAACGAGGCTTACGGGTTTGAGCTTGAATTTTTCGACTTTCTGCTGACCGAAAAAACCGCCAAAACGGCGCACGGCTGTGAAGGCGTCTGCATTTTCGTTAACGATGACGGCAGCCGTCCGGTGCTGGAAGAGTTGAAAAAACAGGGCGTGAAGTACATCGCCCTGCGCTGCGCGGGCTTCAATAACGTGGACCTCGACGCGGCCAAAGAGCTGGGTCTGCAGGTGGTGCGCGTTCCGGCCTACTCCCCGGAAGCGGTGGCGGAACACGCGATTGGCATGATGATGTCGCTCAACCGTCGTATTCACCGCGCTTATCAGCGCACCCGTGACGCCAACTTCTCGCTGGAAGGGCTGACCGGCTTTACCATGTACGGCAAAACCGCGGGCGTGATCGGCACCGGCAAAATCGGCGTGGCCGCCCTGCGCATCCTGAAAGGCTTCGGCATGCGTCTGCTGGCATTCGATCCGTACCCAAGCGCCGCCGCGCTGGAGCTGGGCGAGAGTATGTTGACCTGCCGACCCTGTTCTCGCAGTCTGACGTGATCTCCCTGCACTGCCCGCTGACGCCGGAAAACTACCACCTGCTTAACCAGGCGGCGTTTGACCAGATGAAAGATGGCGTGATGATCATCAACACCAGCCGCGGCGGGCTGGTTGACTCTCAGGCGGCGATCGAAGCGCTGAAAACCCAGAAAATTGGCGCGCTGGGGATGGACGTGTATGAGAACGAACGCGATCTGTTCTTTGAAGACAAGTCCAACGATGTGATCCAGGACGACGTGTTCCGCCGCCTGTCTGCCTGCCATAACGTGCTGTTTACCGGCCATCAGGCGTTTCTGACCGCCGAAGCGCTGATCAGCATTTCAGAAACCACGCTGGGCAATTTACAGCAGCTGTCACGCGGGGAAACCTGTTCGAATCAGGTTAAGGCGTAAGGTTTTGCGCCTGCGTTAGCGGGCGCAGGCACCGCCGATCAGCGCCTGTTCGTCGCAGCGACGACCGTTAGCCAGCTGACACATCCCGATGCGTGAACCGTCTAACTGACGCGAGAACGCCAGCGTGCCGCCTGCGCTGTTGCAGTTGGCTTCTGCCATGGACGACATCACGACGTGCGGCTGCACGTGCGCGGCGGTGGCCTGTTGCGGCGGTTCATTGTCGCTGTTGCTGCTGCAGGCAGAGAGTAACAGCGCTGCGCCGGCCAGCAGTAAAGTTGCGGCTTTCATCGGTCGGGCTCCGGGAGTGTGAGCGGAAAAGTCGCACCAGCATATGTCAGCAGCGGTGCGCGATCGATAGGCGACACAGCTTTTTACAAAATTTAATATCGTCGTTGGCAAGCAGAATTATCCTGATTGCAGCGTTTTGCCTCTTTTCTCTGCCTGTTCATAAAAAACATCAATCAATAAGGAGGAAGGATGTTAGCCGACATGCTCATCCGCATCGCATTAGCCGGAATACTGGGCGGACTGATTGGCCTGGAGCGCCAGATGCGCGCTAAAGAAGCGGGCCTGCGCACCCACATTCTGGTCGGCATTGGCAGCGCCATGTTCATGCTGGTGTCAAAATATGGCTTTGCCGATATGCTGACTAACGACCATGTGGCGCTGGATCCCAGCCGTATTGCGGCGCAGGTGGTCAGCGGCATGGGCTTTCTTGGCGCCGGCACCATCATCATTCAAAAGCAGATTGTGAAAGGCCTGACGACCGCCGCCGGCCTGTGGGTGACCGCCGCGATTGGCCTGGTGATCGGTAGCGGCATGTACGAAATCGGTATTTACGGCACGGTGCTGGCGCTGGTGGTGCTGGAAACGTTCCGCCGAATCAGCCACTGGCTGATTGGCCGCCATCACACTCTTATCGTCCATCTCAAAGCCAAAAGCGTACCGCTGGTGTTGCTGGTACTGCAGCGCGAAAATTTGCGCTATGGCCACATCGCTGTAGTCAATCGTAACGAAGAGAGCGGCCTGTGCGAGCTGAGCGTTGAGGTGACGTTGTCACGCAGATTTCCTATGCACAGCATTTATGACAAAGTGATGGAAATCAAAGGTGTGCAGTCGCTGGAAATGGTTTGACTGCGCTGGCGCTGGCGGGTTAACCGCTGCCGTGGAGGGAAGATAAAAAGCCCGGCACTGAAGGCCGGGCGGCTGGGTTAGCAGGGTTTGAGTTGTCCAATCGCCATTTCAACAGCGCGATTGGGCGCGCCGGTTAATTCCCGATAGCGCAGTTGCAGGTTCCGCAACTCGCTGGCCAGCACCTCTTTTTCGGTAGCGGCACCGCGCTGCGCCAGTTCCAGATAGCATTGCCCCACCAGCCGGCACGCCTCCTCAAACACCATATCGTACGTTTGCATTATTCCTCTCCTCACCTTTAAAAACTAAAAAAAGCGCTGAATCCATCCTGTCAGCGCAGTGAGAAGAAATCTTTACCCAGATCAATAAATATGCAGTTACCGCTGGCAAAATGTGCGCAATGGTAGCCGACTGCGGCGCTGCGTGATTAAGACGGATCCTTTTTGTCGTCATCGCTGGCGCTGCTCACACCGGTAATACCTTCCAGCGCCTGCTGGTTGATGACATCATCGGCGCTGTCAACCGCACGCGAAATCGTCAACAGATCCTGGAACTCGCTCAGCAGAATAGCGGCGTCCGACTTAAGCATATCGTCAGCCTCGGCTGACTCAATCACCATGTTGATGGCTTTGTTGGCGCTTTCAATAACTTCAGTGACACCGCCTTTCTTACTGACGGCAAGTACCAGCGCACCGATCAGCAGCGACTGAGCCTCAACGCGCGCGGTCAACTGCTTGGTGGTGGCATCAATTTGTGAAATCTTCGCCAGCATGCTTAACACAACATTTTTCATCGCTTATTCCTCCCTGGGGAAGCAGGCAGTGTACCGCTTGCCAAATCCGCGACAAACTAAAAATTGTGAATAGCGCAACAGGTCTCTGAGCGCGATCGCGCGGCGCACAGAGCGCATCACTGGCAAACCCATAAATCGTGCTGGAATTTGGCGCTGTAATCCGTACCATACGCCACAGACTTTTCCTGCTGACTGCGGTCAGCCGGCACCCATAAAGGCCAGCGCAGCGACCCACAGCGTGCGCGGACACGGTTAATGCAGGCCTGACCAGGGCCGCATCAACGCGACATCCGCAGCTGACCAGCGATCACCGAGACCGAAATTCATGTCTGAACATCAAGAAGTTAATAAAAAAGAGCAATACAACCTGAACAAACTGCAAAAGCGCCTGCGCCGTAACGTGGGCGAAGCCATTGCAGACTTCAACATGATTGAAGAAGGCGACCGCATCATGGTTTGCCTGTCCGGCGGTAAAGACAGCTACACCATGCTGGAGATCCTGCGTAACCTTCAGCAGAGCGCGCCGGTGAATTTTTCGCTGGTGGCGGTCAACCTTGACCAGAAACAGCCGGGCTTCCCGGAACACATTCTGCCGGAGTACCTCGATACGCTGGGCGTTGAGTACAAAATCGTCGAAGAAAACACCTACGGCATCGTGAAAGAGAAGATCCCGGAAGGCAAAACCACCTGCTCGCTCTGTTCCCGCCTGCGCCGCGGCATTCTCTACCGTACCGCGACGGAGCTGGGCGCGACCAAAATTGCCCTGGGCCATCACCGCGACGATATCCTGCAAACGCTGTTCCTGAACATGTTCTACGGCGGCAAGATGAAAGGCATGCCGCCTAAGCTGATGAGCGATGACGGCAAACACATTGTGATCCGCCCGCTGGCCTACTGCCGCGAAAAAGATATTGAGCGTTTCTCTCAAGCGAAAGGGTTCCCGATCATTCCGTGCAACCTGTGTGGTTCGCAGCCGAACCTGCAGCGTCAGGTGATTGGCGACATGCTGCGTGACTGGGATAAGCGCTATCCGGGGCGCATCGAAACCATGTTCAGCGCCATGCAGAACGTGGTGCCATCACATCTGGCTGATGTTAATCTGTTTGATTTCAAAGGCATTAAGCATGGTGATGCGGTGGTTGACGGCGGGGACATTGGTTTTGATCGCGAATCGCTGCCAGCGCAGCCCGTCGGCTGGCAGGCTGACGAGGACGATCAGCCGGACCTGAGCGCTCGCCTCGACGTGCTGGAAATTAAATAACGCGGTGACTTTGCAACATAGAGGCGCGTCGCTGCGGCAACGCGCCTTTTTTATTAGCGGTGCGGTGGAGGATCGCTAATCGGCGGAAACTCAGGATCGTGCGGCGGCTCAGGCTCGGGAATCGGCTGCGGTTGCGGCACGGGTTCGGGAATCGGTGGCGGATCGGTCGGGATAGGTTCGCTGGCGTGAATCATGCGCATGCCGTTCTCCTGTTCGCTGAATGTCTGTTAAGCATAGGAAAGGATGCGGCAGCAAGCCAAACGGCAAAAAAAAAGCCGGCGGATAAGTCGGCGTCGTACGAATCAATTGTGCTATGCAGTAATTCAAAAAAGGAAGTAAGACAATATGGAGCGCAACGCCCATCGCTTGACGTTGCATTCACCTGCGGGAGAGAGTTTGCCCCGGTTGGGCTATGCGCTTATTGATGTCGATCAGGTTTTTTCCGCTTTTCTCCCCTGCACCGCCACAATTACCCGTTCATGACCTGCAGATAACCCCCTGATAACATCACAGCCAGTTGCGGCGTTTCAGCCACAGCGCGACCCCCAGCACCATCACCAGTAACAACCCGCAGAACATGGTAAAGCCGTGCGGCCAGCTGCCACCGGGAATGCCGCCGAGATTGACGCCAAACAGCCCGGTGAGAAACGTGGCAGGCAGGAAAATCATCGCCATCAGCGACATGGTGTAAGTGCGCCGGTTCATGGATTCCGCCAGCAGCGAGGCCACTTCATCCGCCAGAATACCGGTACGCGCCACGCCCGCATTGAGGTCATCCAGTCCGCGCCCCAACCGGTCCGCGACATCCTGCATGCGGCGGCGATCGTCATCGCTCATCCACGGCAGTTTCTCGCTTGCCAGCCGCGCATAGACATCACGCTGCGGCGCCATATAGCGGCGCATCACGATCAGCTGTTTACGCAGCAGCGCCAGCTCTCCGCGCGCCGGGACCTGCTGGTCCATCAGCGCATCTTCCAGCGCGATAATTTTATCGTGCATCTCTTCAATGAATTCGCTGGCGTGGTCGGTGAGCGCATCGCAGACGTCCACCAGCCAGCTGCCGCCGTCCACCGGCCCGTTGCCGTTTTGCAGATCGGTCAGCACTTCATCGATGGCATACACTTTACGACGGCGGGTAGAAACAATCAGCTTGTCATTAATAAATACCCGCATCGCCACCAACTGGTCCGGGCGCGAATCGGCGTTATGATTCACGCTGCGCAGCACGATCATAAAGCCGTCACCGAGGCGCGTCACGCGCGGTCGCATGCTGTCACCGGCCAGCGCATCCCGCACCGCATCAGGAATCAGCGGCGTGTGCTGCAACCAGTCAGCGCTCTGCCGCTGGGTGTAGTTCAGATGCAGCCAGCAGTGACGCTCGCAGTTGATGACATCTTTATCTTCAATGGCGATAACGCCACCCTTGCCGTCGAACTGGCAGGCGACAATCGCATCCGACACCTGCAGCGCTTTTCCTTCAATGACGTTCACGTACTCGCCTCACTAACAAAAACAATACGATACAGTCTAGCGCGGCGCGGGACAGTTGCAATTACCAGGGTGTGAGTAAAAATGACAGCGCAACCGGGTCGTTCACCGCCCTCCGTGGCGGTTCAACGTCAGTGCTTCTCAATCCACAATTCCCGGCTGTAGGCAACGTCTTCCGGATTAGTGATGGGATAGCCCTTAACCCACGGCTTGATCAGCCGCCCGTTGGTGTACTGGTAGATCGGCGCAATCGGCGCCTGGTCAGCGATGATCTGCTCGGCTTTGTTGTAATCGGCATTGCGCGCCGCCACGCTGGTTTCATTGCTGGCCTTACTCAACACCGCATCATATTCCGCGTTACTGAAGCGGGAAATATTGCCGCTGTGGCTGGCGGTCAGCAGGCTGAGGAAGGTCGATGGCTCATTGTAATCGCCCACCCAGGAAGCGCGGATCACATCGAAATTACCGCTGTTGCGGCTGTCGATATAGGTTTTCCACTCCTGGTTCTGCAATGTCACGTCAACGCCGAGATTCTTTTTCCACATCGAGGCCACCGCAATCGCAATCTTCTGGTGACTTTCAGAGGTGTTATACAGCAGCGTCAGGTGCAGCGGTTTAGCCGGGCCGTAACCGGCGGCGGTCAGCAGGGCTTTGGCCTGCGCATTCAGTTCCTGCTGGCTGTGCTGCTGCAGATAGCTCTGCTGCGGCGTGAAGCCGGCAGTGACGTCCGGTGTGAAGTGCCAGGCCGGTTTCTCGCCGGTGCCCAGCACTTTTTCCGCGATAATGCGGCGGTCAATGCTCCATGACAGCGCCTTACGCACCCGCACATCCGCCGTCGGCCCTTTCTGGGTATTAAACGCGTAGTAGTAGGTGCCAAGCTGATCCGGCGTATACACCTGCCCCGGCAGCTCTTTTTTCAGCAGGCCGTACATATTTTTCGGGAAGGATTCCGTGATATCGATATCCCCGGCGCGGTAACGCTTGGTGGCGCTGGATTCTTCATTGATGGGAATAAAGGTCACTTTAGTCAGCACCGAATGGGCGTTATCCCAGTAGTGCGGGTTGCGCACCAGCACAATCTTTTCGTTAACCACGCGCTCCTGCAATTGATAAGCGCCATTGCCCACCAGTTTACCCGGCGCAGTCCAGCCATCGCCGTTTTGCGCGATGACCTTTTGCGGCACCGGGAACATGGCCACGTTAGCCACCATGCTGGGGAACCACGGTAGCGGACGTGACAATGTCACCTTCAGATGCGTCTCATCGGTCGCCACCACGCCCAGCTTGTCCGGGCTCATCTGCCCTTTGGTGATGGCTTCAGCATTCTCAATGCCGCTCAGCGCAGCAAACCAGGCAAAAGGCGAACTGTTTTTAGGATCGACCAGGCGTTGCCAGCTGTAGACAAAATCCTGTGCGGTCACCGGTTCACCGCTGGACCAGCGCGCATCTTTGCGCAGCGTAAACAGCCAGGTTTTGTTGTCATTGCTGCTCCAGCTCTGCGCAACGCCCGGCACGATTTTGCCCTGTGCATCCTGGTTGGTCAGTCCTTCAAACAGATCGCGCAGCACCTGAATCTCCGGCAGACCGACTGCTTTGAGCGGATCAAGCGAGGCCGGTTCATCTTTGATATGGCGGACGATTTCCTGACTGCTGGCCAGTTGCGCCCCGGCTGGCACACTGGCGGCATAGGCGGATGAGAGAGCGCTGCTGATGATGAGCGCGGCCAGCGTGGTGCGGAAAGTTAGTTTCATCACGACTCTTGACCCGAAAAAAGGGCGACGGCCAAACCAATGCGTCGCCAGCAACTTTTCGCACTTTATCGCAAATCGCTGATTGATAAATAGCTATTTCCCCGTCTGCTGTTTACCGTTATGTTGAGGCTGGATGGCAAGATTTGCTCACAATTTTTGCGGCTGAACGCGATGCATGACAGAGAGGAAGGTTATGTCGACACACCACCCGCGCCCGCTGCGCGGTAAGCTGGACGCCGTCTGGCAACAGTATGGACATTCGGTGCTGGGTGCGCCGCTGCTGTGGTTTCCGGCACCAGCGGCCGACGAGGACAGCGGACTGATTATCGCCGGCACCCACGGCGATGAAAACGCGGCGGTAGCCACGCTCTCTGCCGCCATGCGCACGCTGCCGGACACATTGCGGCGTCATCATGTGATTCTGGCGGTCAATCCGGATGGCTGCCAGCTCGGGCTGCGCGCCAATGCCAACGGTGTCGATCTCAACCGCAACTTCCCTGCCGCCAACTGGCAAGCGGGCGATACCGTCTATCGCTGGAACAGCGTGGCCGACGCGCGCGATGTGCTGCTCTCAACCGGAAACGCGCCGGCGTCAGAGCCGGAAACCGCCGCACTGTGCCAGCTGATTCATCGTATCCGGCCGCGCTGGGTCGTCTCCTGGCACGATCCGCTGGCCTGTATTGAAGATCCGCACCACAGCCCGCTGGCCAGCTGGCTGGCGGAACAAACCGGTCTGCCGCTGGTGAGCAGCGTCGGCTACGAAACGCCGGGCTCGTTTGGCAGCTGGTGCGCCGATCTCAGTCTGCCCTGCATCACCGCCGAAATGCCCGCCATCTCGGTGGACGAAGCCACCGAGGTGTATCTTGATGCGATGATCAACCTGCTGCGCTGGCAGCCGTCGTCTTAAGCACGCCGTGCGAGAAGTGCAGCGCCGGTTCCACATCCACCGCCAGCCACGTCGGGCCGTCGAGATCGGCAAAGCGTAGCCTGCGGCGTTAACGGTAACGCCGCGCGAATGGCGCGCGAGGTACAGAACATACAGCCCAGCATCAGGGCAAATCCCTGCGCGCGCGCGGCCTCGTCGGCCAGCGCCAGCGCTTCGGTCAGCCCGCCGGTTTTATCGAGCTTGATATTGACCATCTCGTAGCGCCCGTGCAGGGCTGCCAGACTGTCGCGCGTGTGGCAGCTCTCATCCGCACAGATCGGTAGCGGATGGATAAAATGGGCCAGCGCCGCATCCTGCGCGGCCGGCAGCGGCTGCTCCAGCATCGCCACCTGCCTAAATCCGCCAGCAGCTGGCAGCGCGCCGCCAGCCCTTCTGCCTGCCAGGATTCATTGGCATCGACAATCAGCGTGGCTTCCGGCACCGCACTGCGGATCGCCACCAGCCGCTCGCTGATCAGATGGTTATCCAGCTTAATTTTCAGCAGGCGCGCGCCGTGCTGCCACAGCGCCAGCGCGCTGCTGGCCATCGCTTCTGGCGTATCAATGCTGACGGTATGCGCCGTGACGATCTCCTGTGCCGGCACCGCTTCACACAGCGCCGCCAGGCTGGTGCGCTGCTGCTGGCGCTCCAGATCCCACAGCGCGCAATCAATCGCGTTGCGCGCGGCACCGGCCGGCAACGTCTGTTGCAGCGCCGCACGCGTCATGCCGTTTTGTAACGCACCAAGCTGTGAAGCAATCTGCTGCAGCACCGAAGCCTCACTTTCGCCATAGCGCGCATAGGGCGTGGCCTCGCCAATCCCTTTGAGGCCATCCTGCTCAATCTCCACCACCACCACGTGCGCCTCGGTGCGGCTGCCGCGCGAAATCACAAACGGCGAGTGCAGCGGCCAGGCTTCCGGATAACTTTTCACTGTTCTCATACTGACTCCTCAAATCCATGACGTCATAACGTGCTGGTGCAGCTCCACGTTGAATTAGGCTCGTAAACCCTTAAAATTTATGTCATAAACAAACGCTATACCTGTTCTGGTGGATGGTTAACGCCACGACGTTAACTTTCATCGTTAAAAGGAAGATATGTATGTCACAAATCGTTCATTTTCAGGGCAACCCGGTGCCGGTTGCAGGCGCACTTCCCGCAGGCTGGCGAGCAAGCAAAACCGTTTACCCTGGTGGCGAAAGATCTCTGTGACGTCTCCCTTTCTCAGTTTGCGGGCAAACGCAAAGTACTGAACATTTTCCCGAGCATTGATACCGGCGTGTGCGCCGCATCCGTGCGCAAATTCAACCAGCTGGCGAAGCTGAAATAGCAACACCGTGGTGCTGTGCATTTCTGCCGATCTGCCGTTTGCGCAATCCCGCTTCTGCGGCGCGGAAGGCCTCAGCAACGTAGTGACGCTGTCTACGCTGCGCAGCGCAGAATTTCTTGAAAACTACGGCGTCAGCGATCGCCGAAGGCCCGCTGAAAGGCCTGGCGGCCCGCGCGGTGGTGGTGCTTGATGAAAACGATAAGGTGCTGTTCAGCGAGCTGGTCAATGAAATCACCGAAGAGCCGAACTATGAAGCGGCACTGGCCGCGCTGAAGTAAGGCTATTGCTGATAAAAAAGCCGTCTGTCACAGACGGCTTGTTCATGCAGAACGCGGATTATTCGCCTTCGCTGCGTTTCTGACCGAGGCCATATTCACGCAGCTTATTGGCAATCGCGGTGTGCGAGACGCCAAGGCGTTTTGCCAGTTTACGCGTGCTGGGATAGCTGCGGATACAGCTGAGTCAGCACGGAGCGCTCAAAACGGCTGGTGATATCATCCAGCGAGCCTTCCATCGCCTCTTCGCCCACCGACACCGTCCCGGCGTCGTAATCCGGCAACAGGATATCCTGCGGGCGCAGTTCATAACCTTCCAGCTGCGTGAGCGCGCGATAAACGGCGTTTTTCAGCTGACGGATGTTGCCCGGCCAGCCATAGCGCGTCAGCACCGTCCCCAGATCGGCAGACAGCTTCGGACGCGGAACCCCCTGCTCGTCGGCAAAGCGGGCCACAAACAGCTCCGTCAGCGGCATGATGTCCTGCGGACGTTCGCGCAGCGGCGGAATATTCAGCGTCAGGACGTTCAGACGATAATAGAGATCCTCGCGGAACATCCCCTTTCTGCACCAGCTCCACCAGGTTCTTCTGGGTGGCGCAAATCACGCGCACATCCACATGCACTTCGTGATCCTCGCCGACGCGGCGGAAGGTCCCGTCGTTCAGGAAGCGCAGCAGTTTGGCCTGCATACGCGGCGACATTTCGCCGATTTCATCCAGCAGCACGGAGCCGCCGTTCGCCTGCTCGAAGAAGCCTTTCTTCCCTTCCGGCGCGTGACCAAACAGCTCGCTTTCAACGGCATCTTCCGGGATCGAGGCGCAGTTAAGCGCCAGATACGGTTTTGCCGCGCGCGGGCTGGCCAGGTGGCAGGCGTGCGCCAGCAGATCTTTTCCGGTACCGGTATCGCCGGTAATCAGCAGCGGCGCGGTCAGGCTGGCAAGCTTGCGCGCCTGGTCAACCACATGACGCATTTTCGGGCTGACGGCAATAATCTGGCTGAACGCGCCGACATCCTGGCTGGAGAGGTTTTGCAGCTGGCGACCCATGCGCAGCGTCGAGCGCAGCATGATCACCGCACCGGTCAATACGCGGGTGTCTCCTTCCCCTTTCAGATAGACCGGGCGTGATCTCCATCAGGAAATTCTGCCCGTTTATCACCACATGCTCGCTGTGCGTATTCTGCGGATTGCTGTCCAGCCAGCGCTGGAAGTTAAAACCGGGGATCAGCTGCGCGGCGTGGTGGTTGCTGAGCTTCTCCTGGCTCTGCGCGAAAAGCTGGCAGCTCGCGTGGTTAACGCGCTCGACTTTACTTTTCAGATCCAGGGAGAGGAACGGCTCAGGCATCGCTTCCAGCAGCGCGCTCAGCGCGAGGTGCTCACGCTCAGACGGCATCCAGGGGATGGTGCGTACATCCGTAACGCCAGC
Organism: Enterobacterales bacterium; assembly: GCA_039593635.1. Taxonomy (GTDB): domain Bacteria; phylum Pseudomonadota; class Gammaproteobacteria; order Enterobacterales; family Enterobacteriaceae; genus Enterobacter. The sequence goes on along the minus strand of JBCNOW010000027.1, from coordinate 271,842 downwards.
GATACGGCGGATTTCCGCCATCAGGCTGCTGAAGGTGTTAAATTCAATTTCGGCAAAATTGAGGTAAATTCGCCCGACAGGATCGATCTCAATGCCACGTAAATCAATGCTACGTAAAACAAGAAGATCGAGTAACTCGCGGGTCAGACCGAGACGGTCTTCACAGAAGACTTCAAGACGCATGGCGATGACCCTTATTCACCGTTTTGATTCACTTAAAGATAATACGCTAACTTGCAGCGCCTGGCAGAAAAGGTGTCTGTCAAGAAAACATTGACACTCTGAGGCAGGTGACGAAGAGAAGTGTAGCGGAACAACCAACAATAATCCCGCCAGAAAACACCCTGAGCACAGATAATTTTACCTTTCACGCCATCGGCAGCGTGAAAGGCAGACAAGGTGAGATTATTTAGCAGCCTGACCTGCTTTATCACCGCTTTTGGCCAGCGTTTCTTTAAGCTGACCGATCAGCTCACGGCGGAAATCCCCCAGCCGCGGTTTATCCTCCGCCATCCACGGCAGCGGTCGGCACACTTCCATCGCTTTGATCCCCAGACGCGCGGTCAGCAAGCCCGGCGCCAATGCCCTGCGCGGCACGGGCGGAGAGACGCGCCGCCAGATCCTGCGACATCCAGTCCATTCCCACTTCGCGCACCAGCTCTCACTGGCACCGGCAAAGGCGATATTCAGCAAGACCAGCTTGAACAGCCGGAGGCGGCTGTAGTAGCCCAGCTCAATGCCGTAAAGGGTCGCGATACGGTTGATCAGCCGCAGGTTACGCCAGGCGATAAACGCCATATCCACCAGCGCCAGCGGGCTGACGGCAATCATCAGCGTGGATTCCGCCGCCGAGCGGCTAATTTCGCGCCGCGCCTGCGCATCCAGCACCGGCTGCACCATGTGGGAATAGAGCGTGACCACTTCCCGGTCATTCTGGGTTTCATGGATGGCGGCATACCAGCGCTGCAGCGCCGGATGTGACTGATCGATGCCGGCCTGGCGCGCCAGCTTTTCGCAGAAGGCGCGGCCTTTGCCGGTACCGTGGCTGTGCAGCAGATCCCGGGCTACATCACGCTCGTGCGCGCGCTGTCGCAAACGCCAGAGCCGACGCCATTCGGTGGCAACCGACCCGACGCCCGCGCCCACGATCAGCGCGCCGGCCGCACAGCCGCCCAGCGCGACCCAGTCCTGGGTTTGCCAGGCGTTCATCGCCCACTGCACGCCCTGCCCCACCACGCTGACGCCAAACAGCGCCAGCCCGGCGGTGACCATCTTGCGCCACAGGCTGCGTTTCGGGCGCAGCGCGGCTTCCACCACCGCCTCCGCCGGAGCCCTCTTCCAGCGGCTCCGCGTCAGGCGGCGCCAGGGCAAAGTTCCGCCTGTTCCGCCGCGTCGCTGCTAAACGTCTGCGCCGCTTGAAGGGTCGGCTCCATCAGGCTCCTGCCAAGCGTTCCGGTAAAGTCTATGCGCGGTTTTAACGGTTCCGTCATCGCAATTTATCTCCAATCAAAAACTCCAGCGCCGCATCCAGACGGATGTGCGGTAACGGCCGATCGACGCTCATGGCTGCGGGCGGAAGGCTTCAAACTGGAAGCCCTGGCTCTGCCAGAAGGCCTGCCTGCCCCGGCAGACGCGCGGGCACTTCGCCCGGATAAACGGTCAGCGGTTCACCGTCGCTGAGGCGATTCCCGCGCAATGCCGGTATTTTCTCGCCGTTAAGATCAATCAGGCCGCTTTGCGTCGCCTGCACCGACGCCAGCCCCAGGCAATCCATGCTGATGCCTTCAAACGCGGCATTTTGCCAGGCGTCCTGCACCAGCTGCTGCAGCAGCGACACCATGTTGGCGTGCTGATCGACCGTAACGTGATCGGCTTTGGTGGCGGCAAACAGCAGCTTGTCGATCACCGGCGAGAACAGACGGCGGAACAGCGTGCGCTGACCATAGTGGAAACTTTGCATCAGTTGCGTCAGCGCCAGGCGCATATCGTTGAACGCCTGCGGCCCGCTGTTGAGCGGCTGCAGGCAATCCACCAGCACAATCTGGCGATCGAAACGTAAAAAGTGGTTTTTATAAAAACCTTTCACCACCTTTTCACAGTAGTAGTTGTAACGCTCGCGCAGCATTCCGGCGTTCGTGGTGTCGGCCTGTCTGCCTGCGCCAGCTTCGACTCGCCTGCGACATCCACGTCCGGCCACGGGAAGAACTGCAGCGCGGGCGCGCCCGCCAAATCACCCGGCAACACAAAACGGCCCGGCTGGATGAAGTGCAGCCCTTCCTGTTTGCACTGATGCAGATAGTCCGTCCAGGCGGCAGCAATGGCCGCCAGACGGTTTTCATCGGCGGGCGCCAGCGGATCCAGGCCTTCGCACAGCTGTCGCCATTTCGTCGACCACTCTGCGCGTTGCCCCTGCAACAAGCCGGTCATCTGGCGCGACCAGCTGAGGTAATCCTGCGCCAGCATCGGCAGATCGAGCAGCCATTCGCCGGGATAATCGACAATTTCCAGGTACAGGGTGGAGGTATCTTTGAAATGGCGCATCAGCGATTCATTCGAGCGAAAGCGCAGCGCCAGGCGAATTTCACTGACGCCGCGCGTCGGCGTCGGCCACGCGGGCGGGTCGCCGTAAAGCTGGGCCAGCCCTTCGTCATAGGTAAAACGCGGAATACCAAAATCGCGCTGGGGGACGCGCTTAACGCCCAGCAGACGCTCTTCCCGCACCGCGCTGAGCAACGGCAGGCGCGCGCCGGCGTGCAGGTTCAGCAACTGGTTAACCATCGCGGTGATAAACGCCGTTTTGCCGCTGCGGCTCAGGCCGGTGACCGCCAGGCGCAGATGACGATCAACGCCGCGGTTCACCAGCCCCATCAACTCATTTTGCAGTCTTTTCATCGCTCTCCCTGATGAAACGTGCCGACAGGCGGTTAAACGCCTTACTCAGCAACGGTTCCAGGGCGGCCGCCAGCAACAGGCGCAGCGGACGGCGCGCCACCGATTTCACTGCCCAGCCGGCCAGGCCGCCGGGCGCATAGGTTACTGCACTGATGATGATGAATTTTCCCGCCGACTTCAACGCAGGCGTTGCGCGGCGGCGCAGAGCAGTTAAACGTTGCGTATGCATAGCGCCTCTCTTAGAGCAGCGGACCCGCTGACGGGCCCGCGACAGGGATTAAATCTGGCGGAAACGGCTGCGTACGCTGAAGGTTTCTGAGGTCACGTAACGCTCAATATCGCGTACGTTACGCTCATCCGCTGTGAGCGTGTTCTCCAGCTCATCCAGCAGTTCGCGCGCCGTTGGTGTGCGCTCAGAGGGTGCGTCCAGCGGTTTTTCATCCAGCACGTAGCCAAGGATAAAATAGGCGGTCACAGTGATCATAAACAGACCGAAAAACAGTGACAGCACCACAATCACACGCAGCAGTCGCACCGGAATATCCAGGTACTCGGCCAGCCCGGCACACACGCCGCGCACTTTGCCCTGCTGCGGAATACGCCACAGTTTGCGTCCGTTCATCATGGCTGCCTCCAGTTCGGGTGTTCGGCATCGAGGATCGCTTCCAGCGCTTCGACCCGGTCACGCATGCGGCGCGCTTCCTGCGTCAGCTGCTGCAGGCGCTGCAGGTCACCGGACGAAAGCGTCCCGCCGTTGCGTTTGTTGCTGTAGTGCAGCCATAACCAGATCGGTGCAACAAACAGCACGAAAATCGTCAGGGGTATGGCCAGAAAAAGCGCGCTCATGTGACTCTCCTTTTTCAGTACACCCGGCAATCCGGGCCCGTTAGCAGGCCCGGGGCGATCACTCGCTGCGGTTCATTTTGGCTTTCAGCGCCGCCAGCTGCTCGCTGATTTCATCATCGGCTTTCAGGTCGGCAAACTGCTGATCCAGCGATTTTTGCTTTTGCCGATGCTGTGGCTTTCCGCTTCCGCTTCCATCTGATCGATACGACGTTCAAAAGATTCAAAACGCGCCATTGCCTCATCCAGCTTGCCGCTGTCCAGCTGACGACGCACATCGCGGGAAGAGGAAGCCGCCTGGTGACGCAGGGTCAGCGCCTGCTGACGCGCACGGGTTTCGCTGAGTTTGTTCTCCAGCTCGCCAATCTCTTTTTTCATGCGGGTGAGCGTGTCGTCCACCAGCGTCACTTCATGCTCCAGCGCAGCGATCATGTCCGCCAGCTTCTGTTTCTCAATCAGCGCCGCACGGGCCAGATCTTCTTTATCTTTACGCAGCGCCAGTTCAGCTTTTTCCTGCCATTCGTCCTGCTGAGCTTCGGTGCCTGCTCAATACGGCGCGTCAGCTGTTTCTTTTCCGCCAGCGCACGGGCGGAGGTAGAACGCACTTCAACCAGCGTGTCTTCCATTTCCTGAATCATCAGGCGCACCAGCTTCTGCGGATCTTCCGCATTCTCCAGCAGCGAGTTGATGTTGGCGTTCACGATGTCGGCAAAACGAGAAAAAATACCCATAATGATGTTCCTCTGGTTGTCATGTCTTTACGCCCATAACTAATACAAGATGCGTGCCAACTTTTTTATCTTCTTGATTTTACTGAGTGTGATTGATTTTTACACGAGCGGCGCAATCCGTTAAGGTAGTGAAATTAATTAAGGAGTGGTGAATTTCATCATGGCAAACGGATATAAAGACAATCTGCTCGGCGAGGCCAATAGCTTTCTCGAGGTGCTGGAACAGGTTTCGCGCCTGGCGCCGCTCAATAAACCGGTGCTGATTATCGGCGAACGCGGTACCGGTAAAGAGCTGATTGCCAACCGCCTGCACTACCTCTCCGGCCGCTGGGACGGGCCGTTTATTTCGCTCAACTGCGCCGCGCTGAATGAAAACCTGCTGGATACCGAGCTGTTCGGCCATGAAGCGGGCGCCTTTACCGGCGCCCAGAAGCGCCATCCGGGCCGCTTTGAGCGCGCCGATGGTGGCACGCTGTTCCTTGATGAGCTGGCCACCGCGCCGATGCTGGTGCAGGAGAAACTGCTGCGCGTCATTGAGTATGGCGAACTGGAACGCGTCGGCGGCAGTCAGCCGCTGCAGGTTAACGTGCGGCTGGTGTGCGCCACCAACGCCGATCTGCCCGCGATGGTCGCCGCCGGACGATAAATTTCGCGCCGACCTGCTCGACCGCCTGGCGTTTGATGTCGTCCAGCTGCCGCCGCTGCGCGAGCGCCGCAGCGATATCATGCTGCTGGCCGAACAGTTTGCCATTCAGATGTGCCGCGAGCTCGGCCTGCCGCTGTTTCCCGGCTTTAGCGAGCGCGCTCAGCTCACCCTGTTGCAGCACAGCTGGCCGGGCAACGTGCGTGAACTGAAAAACGTGGTGGAGCGCTCGGTGTACCGTCATCACAGCACCGAACAGGCGCTCGACACCATCATCATCAATCCGTTTGCGCCACGTAGCGCTCCTGCGGTAACTGAAGCGGAAGCAGAACAGCGTGAAAACGCCCTGCCGGCGCTGCCGCTGGATTTACGCCAGTGGCAAAACCAGCAGGAGCGCGCACTGGTCGAAGCCAGTCTGCAACAGGCGCGATACAACCAGCGCCGCGCCGCTGAACTGTTGCGCGTCACTTATCATCAGCTGCGTGCGATGATGAAAAAACACGGGATCGAAGCACAGTAGGGTTTAACTGACGGGTATCGCTGCGGCAGCTGTCAGTTTTGCACGCCGGGTTGTCAGCTATGCGTGAGCCGCGTCCGGCAGGTTACTGCAGACTACAGGCAGACCTCAAGGAGACCCCCATGCTGACTCAACCTGCTGAAAAATATCGCCCGTGGCCTGTCATCAATCTGGCGGATCGCCAGTGGCCGTCTCGCCAGATCACCCGCACGCCGCGCTGGCTCTCAACCGATTTGCGTGATGGCAATCAGGCGCTGGCCACGCCGATGGACAGCGCGCGCAAATTAGCATTCTGGCAACTGCTGCTGCGCTGCGGCTTTAAAGAGATTGAAGTGGCGTTTCCCGCCGCCTCGCAAACCGATTTTGATTTTGTGCGCCTGCTGATTGAACAGCAGCACATCCCTCACGACGTCACTATTCAGGTATTAACCCAGGCGCGCGGCGATTTAATCGATCGCACCTTTACAGCGCTGCGTGACGCGCCGCAGGCGATTGTCCATCTGTATAACGCCACCGCCCCGCTGTTCCGTGAGCGCGTATTTCGTCAGAGCAAAGCTGAGATCGTCGAGCTGGCCTGCGCCGCCGCGCGGCAAATCCGCGCACGCTGTGCGGCGCAGCCCGCCACACACTGGACCTTTCAGTACTCGCCGGAAACCTTCTGCTTTACCGAGCCGGAATTTGCGCTGGAAATCTGTGAAGCGGTCGCCGCCATCTGGCAGCCGGGACCGCAGCGGCCGATGATCATCAATCTGCCCGCCACGGTGGAAGTCAACACGCCCAACGTGTATGCCGACCAGATCGAGTATTTCTGTCGCCACTTCAGCCAGCGCTCGCAGGTGGCCATCAGTGTCCATCCGCATAACGATCGCGGCACCGGCACCGCCTGCGCCGAGCTGGCGCTGCTGGCCGGGGCCGATCGCGTTGAAGGCTGTCTGTTTGGTAACGGCGAGCGCACCGGCAACGTCGATCTGGTGACGCTGGCGCTGAATCTCTATACCCAGGGCGTGACGCCTGAGCTGGACTTTAGCGATATGCGCGAGGTGCTGGAAGTGGTGACGCGCTGTAACCAGCTGCCGGTGCATCCACGCCATCCTTACGCCGGCGAACTGGTGTTCACCGCCTTCTCCGGCTCACATCAGGATGCCATTCGCAAAGGCTTTGCCGAACGCAGCGCGCGTAATGAAGTGGTATGGCAAATGCCCTACCTGCCGCTCGATCCGCTGGACATCGGCTGCAGCTATGAAGCGGTGATCCGCGTGAACAGCCAGTCCGGTAAAGGCGGTGCCGCCTGGCTGCTGGAACAAAATCACGGCCTGCAACTGCCGCGCGGCCTGCAGCAGGATTTCAGCCGCTGCGTGCAGCAGCAGACCGATGCTCACGGCCAGGAGATGACGCACCACGCGCTGTGGCAGCTGTTCTGTCAGCAGTACGGCCTGCAACAGCCACGGTGTCGCCTGCTGCAGGCGGAGAGCCATAGCGATGATCAGGGCGAGACGCGGATTAAAGTGCGCCTGCAGCAGGGCCCGCAGCAGCTGACCCTGGAAGGGCGCGGCAACGGACTGCTGTCAGCAGCGGTCGCCGCGCTGCGTCAGCGCTACGATCTGGCCGTAACCATTGAGGATTACCATGAACACACGCTGGGCAAACGCAGCGACAGCCGTTCGGTGTGCTATATCAGCTGCATCACGCCGCGTGGCGAGCGTGCGTGGGGCGTGGGTATTGATAATGACGTGACGCGCGCCTCGCTGCAGGCATTGCTTAACGCGGCGGGCGCTTTTCTGCCGCCGGAAAGTAGTTCGCTGGCGTAACGCCCAGCACACGGCGAAACATGGCGCTGAAGGCGCTCGGGCTGTCATAACCGAGATCGAGCGCCACGGCCAGCACCGTATCGCCCTGCGCCAGCCGGGTCAGCGCCACGCTCAGCCGGGCACGCCGCAGCCAGTCGCTAAACTGCAAACCGGTTTCGCGACTGAAATGGCGCGCCAGCGTGCGTTCCGCCACACACAGCTGCGCTGCCGCGCGCGCCAGCGTCCAGCTCTCGCCCGGCGCCTGCTGAATCTGCTGGCACAGCGCCAGCAGCCGGTCGCTGTGTGGCAGTGGCAGGCCAAACGGCAGCACGTCCATCACGCGAATTTCATCGAGAATCAGCTCGTAAATGCGCTCGGCGCGACTGCCAGACGCGTAATGCTCCGGCAGCGTGAGCGCGCTGACAATCAGCTCCCGCAGCAGCGGCGATATCTGCACCACCTGACAGCTGGCGGGCAGATCGGCGCGCGCCAGCGGATCGACAAACAGCGTGCGCGCCGCCACGCTGCCAACGATGTGCAGCGCATGACGCGTGCCGGCCGGCAGCCACACGCCGCGGCTGGGCGGCACAATCCAGCTGCCGTGTTGTGTTTCCACTTTCACCACGCCGCTCAGGGTATGGATCAGCTGCGCGCAGTGGTGATAGTGCCACGGCTCCGCATCGCCGTGCGCGTAATCGTGCGCATACGGCACCAGCGGACGCTGAGAGAAGTCAAAGTCGAGCCGCTGACTCATTTAGCGTTTCAGGTACTGATAAACCGCCGCCAGATCCTGCTCGCCGTAACCGGCATCGACCGCCTGCTGCCAGACATCGACGATGTTTTCCAGCGCCGGCAGTGAGGCGTCGCCAGCGGCGTCCAGCGCCAGCCGCGCATCCTTCAGCGCCCAGACCAGATGCATCTGCGGCGTAAAGTCGCCGCTGGCAATCATGCCGAGTTTCATTTTGGCGTACGGGGCTGCCAGCGGACCGCCCTCCAGCACCTGCCAGAGATCGTCGGTAGTGAAACCAAACTGCTCTGCCAGCCGGGTGCTTTCGGCAAGACTCTGCATCAGGCCAATCAGCCAGCTATTCACCACCAGCTTCATGCGCGAGCTGGCACCGGCGGCCCCCAGCCACTGCGTCCCTTTACCAATTGCGGCAAACACCTGCTCCGCCGCCTGGGCACGCTGCCGGTCGCCGCTGGCCATCACCAGAATCTGCGCGTTCTCCGCCGGCGCTTTGGTACCGGAGACCGGCGCATCAATAAACACCACGTCCGGCCGTGCGGCCGCCAGCCCGGCGATCAGCGCGTCGGTCGCTTCAACACCGATGGTGCCCATCTGCGCCACGGTAGCGCCCTGCTGCAGCGCGTTTTTCACCTGGTTTAGCGTGGCGCGCGTGGTAGCGCCGTCCGCCAGCATGGCAATCACCACGTCTGCGCCTTCCACAGCCTGCGCGGCGCTGTCGCTCAGCGTCAGGCCTGCGGCCACCAGATCTTCACCTTTGGCACGGGTGCGGTTCCAGCCGCGCACGGTAAAGCCCTTCTTCAACAGATTGGCGGCAAATGCGTGTCCCATCGCGCCTAATCCCAGTACCGCCACTACAGGTTGCTGATTCATGTTTTCTCCTTCTTCTTACCGCAGGCAAAACGATCACACTGACAGAAATTGGGGCTGACAGCCAGGCCAGAGGTGCGGTGAAAGGACATTTTTCACGCCACACTTAACAGGGTTCCGCCCTACTATTAACGCTTTTCAAACCCGCGCTAAAACGATTAACATACGCGCGATAAATGTCCCGATTGGTTCATTTCACGTCTTTTTACGGTTTATTAAAATGAAAATTGCTCTTTTGCGACAGGCGCCGTTGCTGATGCTGCCTGCACTCCTGCCGCTGCCGTTATTAGCGGCGGACAATGCCAGCAATACCCTGGTGGTGAGCGCCGCGCCCGCGGCCAGTGGACTCTCCGAGCTGGATACCCCGGCGGCGGTCAGCGTTGTCAGCGGCGACGATATGCGCCACGCCGCACCGCGCGTTAACCTGTCTGAAAACCTCACCAGCGTGCCCGGTCTGCAAATCCAGAACCGACAGAATTATGCGCAGGATCTGCAGATTTCAGTGCGCGGCTTTGGATCGCGTTCCACCTTCGGCGTACGTGGCATCCGAATGTACGTCGACGGCATTCCGGCCAGCATGCCGGATGGCCAGGGGCAAACCTCGAATATCGATATCGGTTCCATCGATCGCGTGGAAGTGCTGCGCGGCCCGTTTTCCGCGCTGTACGGCAACGCATCGGGCGGCGTCATCAATGTGGAAACCCAGCGCGGCCAGCAGCCGACTACGCTGGAAGCCAGCAGCTGGTACGGCAGCTACGGCAGCTGGCGCAACAGCGTGAAAGCGAGCGGTGCCACCGGTGATGGCAGCCACACCGGCGATGTTGACTATACGGTGTCGGCTTCGCGCTTCACCACGCACGGCTATCGCGACCACAGCGCCGCGCAGAAAAACCTCGGCAATGCCAGGCTTGGCGTGCGCATTGACGATGTCAGCACCCTGACGCTGCTGTTCAACAGCGTTCACGTTGAGGCGCAGGATCCGGGCGGCCTGACGCCAGCACAGTGGCATGATAATCCGCGCCAGGTGGCCAGCAACGTCACGCTGTACAACGCGCGCAAAACCGTTGATCAGACCCAGGCGGGTCTGCACTACCAGCGCCAGATGAGCGATAACGACGACCTCAGCGTGATGCTCTATGCCGGTGAGCGCGAAACCACCCAGTATCAGTCCATCCCGCTGGCGACTCAGCTGAAAGCCGGCTATCCCGGTGGTGTCATTTCACTGGCGCGCCACTACCAGGGCATTGATACGCGCTGGACGCACCGCGCTACGCTGTTGACGCTGCCGGTGACCCTGACCGGCGGCCTCGACTATGAGACCATGAGCGAGAAACGCAAAGGCTATCAGAACTTTACCCGCAGTGATGGTGCCACCGACTACGGCGTGCAGGGTGATCTGCGCCGCAACGAGCGCAACCTGATGTGGAACCTCGATCCCTATCTGCAGACCGCGTGGCAGCTGAGCGATCGCTGGTCGCTGGACGCCGGCGTGCGCTTCAGCACGGTCAATTTCGATGCTAACGACTATTACGTGACCGCCAGCGATCCGGATGACAGCGGCAATCGCCGCTATCACCGCTGGCTGCCTGCGGCCTCGCTCAAATACGCGATTAATGATGGCTGGAACGCCTATGTTTCCGCTGGTCGCGGCTTTGAAACGCCGACGCTCAATGAACTCTCCTACCGCGCGGCGGATCAGGCCGGGCTCAATCTCAACCTGCAGCCGGCCACCAGCAATACCGTGGAGCTCGGCAGCAAAAAACGCCTCGGCAACGGCCTGCTGACCGCTGCGCTGTTTCAGACCGATACCAAAAACGAGATCGTGTCAGACAGCAGTTACGAAGGCCGCACCAGCTACAAAAACGCCGGTGAGACGCGCCGCCGAGGCCTGGAACTCGGACTCGATCAGCAGTTTGGCTATGACTGGCACCTGAAAGCCGCGTGGACGCTGCTCGACGCGCGCTACCGCAGTAACGCCTGCGGCAGCGACAGCTGTGACGGCAAGCGCATCCCCGGTATTGCACGCAATATGGCTTACGCCGGACTGGCCTACGCGCCGGAGCAAGGCTGGTATGCCGGCGGCGACCTGCGCTACCTGAGCGACATTGCGGCCAACGACCAGAATGATGTCAAAGCGCCGGCGTATACGGTGGTGGGACTGAACAGCGGCTATAAATGGCTGGTGCAGAACTGGACGCTGGATCTGTTTGGCCGTGTGGATAATCTGCTCGACCGCCACTATATCGGCTCGGTCATCGTTAATGAGAGCAATGGCCGGTATTACGAACCCGCACCGGGGCGTAATTACAGCGTCGGCCTGACGCTAAGCTACGCTTTCCAGTAATCTAAATGGGGCACCGGCGCACGTCGGTGCCTTATTCAGGTGCGATAACGCGCTGAGCCGACAAATTTCGAAAATTGCTCACTCCAGATTTGTACGGCACAATATTCCTGCGGATCGATGCCTTCCGGCAGCGATTTAATAAAATCACCAAAGTTATTTAAATCGCCAATTAACGCCGATTGATGTTTTATTTGCAGAAATGAGTGCTGATCAAACGCCTGAGTTTTGGTGAGGTAAATTTTATAGTGTGGACCGGGGGCAATTTCCCCCTCAAAGGCGATGACGTTTTCATTGAGATAGACCTTGCCGCTGGCCCAGTACAGCGCATCACTGCCCGGCTGATGGCGATCAAACTCACCGCTATATAGTGCTTGCTGTTTCACCAGATTAACCTCCTTTTGCGTGGCATTTACTTCCGCGGTAATTAACGGTGACAGCACCAGACCTAAGGTAATACCGGTGCCCAGAAAAAACAGGCTGGCGATGAGATAAAGCACGTTTAATTTTTTTAGCATCCCTACCTCCCTGCAGCAGAATAGCGCTGTATTTCTCTACCCGATCCTGCTGCTCACTGGTGTTAATAAAAACGTAAAGTCAGGCTAAATATTGGTTATCGTGTTGCTGTGCATACTGTGACAGTAACCAGCGCTGTTACAACCAACTCTCAACGGCGGCAGGGAAAGCGAGGCGCAGCAGAATAACCCGCGGCAGCGAGCAGCAAAGATAAGGGCCGGCAGCGCCAGCCCTGGAGGGAAAAGATCAGTTCAGCAGCGCGAGGATTTCGTCAGTGGTGCCGGTTTCACCGAGGCGCGGGAAGATACGCTCAATGCTGTTGTGGTGGGTTTCGGCGTTCAGGCAGCTCATCGCATCGGTCGCCAGCGTAACGTTGTAGCCCAGCTCGTAAGCCTGACGCGCTGTGGATTCCACGCCGATACTGGTGGCAATCCCGCACACCACCACCTGCGTTACGCCACGCTGCTGCAGCTGCTGGTGCAGATCGGTATTGTGGAACGCGCCCCAGGTTTTTTTCGTTACGCTGATATCGCCCGGCTGCGGGGTCATTTCCGGCACCAGCACCGCCCAGTCTGCCGGCAGAGCAGCATCGTGACGCGGCTGCTGATTGCGGCCCGGCGCGCCGCCCGCCACGTTCACCAGCACCACCGGCAGCTGTTTCGCGCGAAACGCCTGCGTCAGCTGCGTGGCGCGTGCAATCACTTCATCCGAATGGCGCGGCGTAACCGGCAGGCGGACGATGCCGTGCTGCAGGTCGATGACAATCAAGGCGGTTTGGGCATCTAACGTGGTGACAGCCATGGTGAGTCCTCTCAAATTAGTGGTCAGCGAGTCGTTGCAGTAAGGGAATGGCGGCCAGCAGCGTTTGCTGTTCCTGCGGGCTGAGCAGGCTGCTGATGCTGTGCAGTAGCCAGTCGTCACGCTGGGCGCGATTGCTGGCGACGAGCTGCAGGCAGGCAGCGGTAGGCTGATAACGGGTTTTGCGGCCATCCTGCGCATCGGCCACGCCCTGTACCAACCCCAGCGTCTGCAGGCTGGCGACCGTGGCACTCATCGACTGGCTGCGCACCCCTTCGCGCGCGGCCAGCTCGGTCACCGTCATCGCGCCGTCACGCACGAGATACCCCAGCACGGAAACCTGCGGCCAGGTGAGATCGCCCGGCGGGGCCGATTCACGCAGGCGGCGCATCAGTTTGCCATTGATGCTGCGTAACGCGGCAGCGGCGCTAATCAGCTCGCTCATCGCCCTTCTCCTTTACTGATGAGACCGCAGTATATAAATACGCAGGTAAACTGTGTAGTTTGCCTTCGTATCAATTTGTAATTGCGCATCCCGCCGCTCAGCTGCGCTGCAAATAGTGAATCAGGCTATGAAAGCGCAACGGGCTGGCCAGCGGATTGCGGTAGCTGTGCGGCTGATCGGCGGCGAACTGGCTGGCCTCGCCGGCCTGCAGGCGACGCCAGCTGCCCGCCATGCCCAGCAACAGCTCACCTTCCAGCACCACCACCTGCTCAATCACCCCGCTTTCGTGCGCTGACGAATCGCTTTGCGCGCCCGCCGCCAGCGTCACTTCCAGCAGATCGAAGCGCAAACGCGCGTCATACGGCAGCAGCGGCTTCACCTGCATTTGTGCATTGGGCTGGCTGAAGGTCGCCACATCGCCCGACGGCTGCGCCCCGCTCTGCACAAAAAACGAGAACGGCACATTAAAGCCGGTGGCGATTTTCCATAGCGTGGCGATCGTTGGACTCGACTCGCCGCGCTCAATCTGACCGAGCATGGCTTTACTCACGCCGGTGCGCGCCGCCGCCAGCGTCAGGCTCCAGCCATTGGCCTGACGCAGCTGCTTCAGCGCCTGGCTGAGATGTTGATGCAGATTTTCCATGAATTCTCCTGAAAAGCGGGCGCGCAGTGTACCACTTGTGCGCGCCATACCGTGCGTGCCACAATGTGCGTTATAACGCACAACAGGATGTGATTCCATGACCACTGCGACTGTTCGTCCGGCTTTTTCCTTTCCGATGCTGATTTCCGGCCTGATCGCCGTGCTGGTCGGCTACAGCAGCACCGCGGCGCTGATCTTCCAGGCGGCGCAGGCCGCAGGCGCCTCACCGGCGCAGATTGGCGGCTGGCTGTCAATGCTGGGCGTGGGCATGGGGCTGGCGTCACTCGGCCTGTCGCTGTGGACGCGGATGCCGGTGCTCGCCGCCTGGTCGACGCCAGGTGCCGCGCTGCTGGCCACCAGCGTGCACGGTCTGACGCTGAATGAAGTGGTCGGGGTGTTTGTCGCGACCAATCTGCTGATTGTGCTGAGCGGCGTGACCGGCCTGTTTGCCCGGCTGATGAACCATATTCCCCAGTCGCTGGCGGCCGCGATGCTGGCGGGGATTCTGCTGCGATTTGGCATCGGCACCTTCAGCGGCTTACAGGATCATTTTGCCCTGTGCGGCAGCATGTGTCTGGTGTGGTTGCTGGGCCGCCGCTGGCTGCCGCGTTATGCCATTCTGCTGGCGCTGGTGACGGGCGTACTGGTGGCGCTGGGTCAGCGCGCCATTCACTTTCCGCCTCATGCGCTAACGCTGAGCGTGCCGGAATTTATCATGCCGCACTTTAATCCTGCCGCGCTGATTGGCGTCGGCTTGCCCTACTTCCTGGTGACCATGGCGTCGCAGAATGCGCCCGGTATTGCCACGCTGCAGGCGCATGGTTACCGGCCGCCGGTCTCCGCGCTCACCGGCTGGACCGGCCTGATCGCGCTGCTGCTGTCGCCGTTCGGTGGCTTTTCGGTGTGTATTGCGGCGATCACCGCCGCGATCTGTATGGGCGATGATGTCGATCCGGACCCGGCGCGCCGCTGGGTGGCTTCCGCGCTGGCGGGCGTGTTCTATCTGCTGACCGGCTTTACCGGCGCGCTGATCGCCGTGATGCTCAGCGCATTGCCGCCGGTACTGATCGCCACGCTGGCCGGTCTGGCACTGCTGGCCACGCTGGCGGGCAGCCTGCAGCGCGCGCTGGCGGAACCCGCGCAGCGCGACAGCGCCATCGTGGCATTCCTGATCACCGCCAGCGGCATCTCCCTGCTCGGCGTCGGCTCGGCGTTCTGGGGCCTGATCGGGGGTGTCCTCACCCATTTGCTGCTCAGCCCACGCCGGAACGGTTAACATTTCACCACCCCGCGTACCGTGGGGGGAATAACGCCCTGTTTTCCCCCCTTTTTCCCCCGTTTGATTGCGGCGCATTTGGCTTAAGATCACTACCATCGCCCATCACACCCGATGTTTGGCTTCAGATAACCACCGATAAGGGCCCAACGAGTGGCAAAAACTTTTCTGCGCAGCGGTAATCTCGACGCGTTACTGGCACTGGGGGAGAACGGCCAGCCGGTCTGGGCTTCTGCCCTGCAAATTCGCGAAACGTTACGTTTGCGCCGCCAGACGACACTGGCCAACTGCCTCGCGATCCCGCAGGCCAACGAGCGCGGTGACCGCCTTGACTGGTACGCGCCATTCAGCGGCAAAGTGAAATCCTGGCTGGCGGCCAGCGATCGCGAAAAGCGTCAGGCGCTGGAACAGCTCACCCTTAATCAGCAGGATTTGCAGGCGCTCAGCCTGCGCGCCCGGGATGCCGACAATCCGGCGATGCGCCTGTTTGGGGCGCTGCTGGCAAAGACGCTGCAGTTTCCCGATCAGCAATACGTCTATCTGGTGGATGGCAAGCCGGTGATCACCTTCTGGGGCTTTGTCGACCCGCAGGCGCGCACGCGTGATGATGCGCTGGCCTGCCTGCGCGACAGTCTTGATGAAGAACTGCCGCCGCTGGTGGTGCCCGCGCCGGAGCCAGAAAGGGCTGCCGCGCCTGAACCGGTTGCGGCCCCCGTTGTGGCGGAGCCCGAGCCGGAACGGCTGGCGGAACCCGAACCACAGGCCGCACCCGAACCCGCACCGCTGAGCGTGGTCGCCGACGCGCCCGCGCGGAATAAATCCGCACTGCGCCCGCTGCTGCTGGTGCTGCCTCTGGCCGCTGCCGCCGCAGCGGGCGTGGCCTTCTGGTTACACGACGCGCCGGTCCAGCCGGCAGAAACCGAAACCGCGCCTGTGGTCAGCGCCGCGCCCGCGCTGGCCCCGGCGATGCTGGCGAAAGCACAGACGCTGGCCGCCACGCTGCCGCACAGCAGTGCGACGGTGACGCCTGCGCCGGCACCGGCTACCCCACCGGCACCGCCGGAGGTCGTAGCGGAACATACCGAACCGGCCAAAGCGGACGATCTGGTGATGACGGCCGATGACGCGCGCCTCGGCTCGGTGAAATTTATCAATGGTACCTGGCGCGTGACGCTGCGTCAGACCAATCTGCCGACCGGCAAGCCGCCGAGCCTGCGCTATCAGATCCGCAACGGTAAAGGCAGCGCAGTGATTACCCAGGGCGACAATATTCGCTGTAAAGCCGATGTCACCGCCGCCATGACCAGCGCCGGCACCATGGTAGTGCGCAGCCGCTATACTGCCAGCTGCAGCGATAAATCACGCTATCGCATGCCGGAGCTGGTGTGCAAAGCCGGTGATGGCATTGCCAGCTGTACGGCGCAGTATGGCGCCGATCAGGTGTTCCCGTTGACGATTAAGCGTGAGAGTAAGTAACCATGTTGGCTCCCCTGATTGATGACAAACAGAAAATCACGCTGATCGAAGACAGCGGTGTGCAGTTTCTTGATTTTGGTCTGCGCCTGCCCGCGCTACAGGCGCGGCGGCAGTTTGTGCGTCAGACCGCCAACGGCCCGCTGCTGCGCCTCAACGTTGATGGCAACAGCGGCAAGTTTCTGCTCTATCCGCAGGATGGCGGTGCCGCTGAGGTAGTGCGCCCGGAGACCGATATCGCGCTGGCCGATTCCCTGACGCTGCTGGCCGGGCAGTGGCTGCCGCTGCCGGTGCTGCGCTGTTCCAGCGGCCGTCGTTTTATCGGTGGCCCGGATAACTGGGCGCGTCTGCGCCTTGCGCCGCTCAGCCAGCCCGACGCGGCGGGTAATACCCATCGCATCACCCTCGCCTTTGATACGCGCCTGGTGGCCGACGCGGACGGCGGTGAGCAGCTGGGGTTGAGCAAAGCCGATGCGCAGAACGGCGTCAGCTTTGCGCTGGCGTGGCACAACTATGAACTGGGCGAGTTCCTCGACCACACCTGGGTTGACGGCTGGCTGCGCGAGGCGTTCAGCCAGCAGGTGTATGCGCTGGAATCACGCCGCGAGCAGGAAGTGAACCAGGCGCTGCGCGAATTTGAATATCAGGCGCACTGGCTCAACC
The DNA here is from genome assembly GCA_039593635.1 of Enterobacterales bacterium. Lineage (GTDB taxonomy): Bacteria > Pseudomonadota > Gammaproteobacteria > Enterobacterales > Enterobacteriaceae > Enterobacter. The sequence goes on along the minus strand of JBCNOW010000027.1, from coordinate 254,659 downwards.
TGCTGGACCTGCTCGGCGAACAGCTCGATCTGGCAGAAATTTTCACTATCCAGACGGCCTCACCGCAAACGCCGGCGGTCAACGTGGATATCATTCTCGACGTGGGCAACACCCACACCTGCGGCGTTATGGTGGAAGATCACGGCGAAGCGAGCAACGGCCTGCGCCAGACCGCTGAGCTGCAGGTGCGCGATCTGTCGCAGCCGCACCGGGTCTACAACGAGCCCCTGTTCGATAGCCGACTGGAGTTTTCCGAAGCGCGCTTTGGCAAACAGCACTTCTCGGTGGAGAGCGGTCGCGAAGATGCGTTTGTCTGGCCGTCGATTGTCCGCGTCGGTGATGAAGCCCGCAAGCTGGCGATGCAGCGCGTCGGAACCGAAGGCAACAGCGGCATCTCCAGCCCGCGTCGCTACCTGTGGGATGAAACGCCGGTCGTGCAGGACTGGCGCTTTAGCCAGATGAACGGCAAAACCCAGCGTCGAGCCGCTGGCCACCGCGTTCCCGCTGATGAACCTGATGAACGATGACGGTGAGCCGCTGTATACCCTGCCGCAGGATGAGCGCCTGCCGGTCTTTTCGCCGCAGTACAGCCGCAGCACGCTGATGACCCATATGCTGTGCGAGCTGCTGGCGCAGGCGCTGGGGCAGATCAACAGCGTGGCCCAGCGCCTGCGTATGCCGCAAAGCCCGGCCCCGCCGCGCCAGCTGCGCATGCTGATCCTGACCCTGCCCTCGGCCATGCCGAAGCAGGAGCGCGAAATTTTCCGTCGCCGCATGTTTGAAGCCATCGCGCTGGTGTGGAAAGCGATGGGCTGGCATCCGCAGGATGAAGATTTTGCCACCCGCAAGCAGCAGGAAAAAAGCGTGGTGCCGGTGCCGGATATCCAGATGGAGTGGGATGAAGCCAGCTGCGGTCAACTGGTCTGGCTGTATAACGAAGCGATCTCCCGTTTTGCCGGCCAGACGGAAGCCTTCTTCGCCTCCCTCGCCCGCCCGGATCGCCCGCGCGAAGCGGATGAGCTGCCGGGCAAAAGCCTGCGCGTCGCCTCTATCGATATCGGCGGCGGCACCACCGATATGGCGATCACCCACTATCAGCTGGATGATGGCTCCGGGCAACAACGTCAAAATCACCCCGCAGCTGCTGTTCCGGGAAGGGTTTAAAGTGGCGGGCGATGACATTCTGCTGGACGTGATTCAGCGCTGTGGATCCTGCCCGCCCTACAAACGCAGAGTCTGCAAAAAGCCGGCCTGGCGCTGGCGGAACCGCTGATGAACAAGCTGTTTGGACACGACAGCCGCATGGACGGTCAGGCCACGCTGCGCCAGCAGGTCACCCTGCAGCTGTTTATTCCGCTGGCGCAGGCGGTGCTGGAGCGCTATGAAAACTGGAATCCGCTCGACAGCCACAGCGAAATTAACGCGCTGTTTGGCGAGCTGGTGCCGCAGAAGCCAGCCAGCAGCGTGCTGGCGTTTGTCAACGGAGAGATTCAGCGCGCGCTCGGCGGCGACAGCCGTTTCGATCTGCTTGACGTGCCGCTGGTGGTGAGCATGGCGCAGTTGCATGCTGAGTTTCTGCAACACCGGATGGCAATCATCCCGGCGCTGCGCGCCATGTGCGAAGTGGTTTCCCTCTATCAGTGCGATGTGCTGCTGCTGACCGGTCGCCCGTCGCGCTTCCCGGGCATTCAGGCGCTGGTGCGTCATTTGCAGCCGCTGCCGGGTAGCCGCATTTTGTCGCTGGAGGGGTATCACACCAGCGACTGGTATCCGTTCAACAAACAGGGGCGCATTGACAACCCGAAATCCACCGCGGCGGTCGGTGCCATGCTGTGTCTGCTGGCACTCGATCTGCGTCTCAGCAGCTTCTGGTTCCGCGCCGGCGATTTTGAACCCTACTCGACCATTCGCTACCTTGGCGTGCTGGATGAAAACGCCACGCTGAGCGATGACAATCTGTGCTACAGCGAGATTGATCTCGACAGCCACAGCTTCGCGCTGGACCGTAAAAGCAGCTTCCGCATTCGCGGTAACGTCTGCCTCGGTTTCCGCCAGCTGGAGAACGACCGCTGGCCGGCGACACCGCTCTACAGCCTGAGCATTACCGATCCGCAGCTGGCGCGCCAGGTAGCGGGCGAAAGCGTGCTGCGCATCAGGCTGGCGGTACAACCGGGCCCGGATAACCTCGGCCCGGAGCGGCTGGTGCTGAGCGAGGCGCGCATGGACGATGGCACGCGCGTGCCGCTGGAGCAACTGAGTCTGAAACTGAATACGCTGTCGGCCACCGGCAACGCCAATGCGCAATACTGGATCGACAGCGGGAGCGTGTGTAAACGATGAGAACTGCCAAAAAAGCCACGCCGGCGACACCTGCTAAACGCCTGGGTCTGCTGCAGGAGACGGTTGACGGCGCGCTGAACTGGGTGGAGAGCCACCAGGCGCACTCGCCGCGTCTGGCGCTGGAAGCCGATACGCTGCGGCTCCAGCTGCGGCGCGCCCGCGTTGAAAGCCACGCGCTGGCGCGACAGCTGGCGCGGCCGGTCACCCTGGCGCTGTTTGGTCAGTCGCAGGCGGGTAAAGCCTGGCTGCTGAGTGAAATGGTCGGCGACGCGCAGGGCCAGCTGATCGCCCGTCTCGGCGACAAAACCCTGAACTATTTTCAGCACATCAATCCCGGCAATCTCGATTTTGCCATCGCCACCCGTTTCAGCCATCAGCGTGAAGCGCAGTCTGGTGCGTGGCCGCTGGAGATGACGCTGCTGAGCGAAGCCGAGCTGATTCGTCTGATGCTGGCCGGCGCCAGCGCGGGCACCCAGCCGGACAGCGCGGCGATTGATGCCGCGCTGCAGCGCCTGCAGCGCCATCGCCAGAGCGAGATGCAGCCCGGCCTCGACAGCGACGCGCTGGTGACGCTGTGGGCGTGGCATCGCCGCCAGCCCGACCACGCCGAGGTGCTGGACCGCCATTTCTGGCCGCAGGCGATTGAGCTGGCACCGTGGCTCAACGTGGACGACCGCGTGCAGCTGTTTGCGCTGCTGTGGCCGCAGCGTCCGGCGCTGAATGAAACCCTGCGCAGCCTGCTGCATCTGCGCCATCAGCTGCGGCACGCGCCGCGCGTGCTGGCGCCGCTCAGCCTGCTGGTGGATGACGCCTCGCTGCCCGCTGAAAAGCTCATCGGCCATGACGCCGACCTGAACGAATTGATTGAAGTGTGTCCGGTTGTCGCCAACCGCGTGGGCAAACCGCAGTCGGTACCGCTCGGCTGGCTGGCGCTGCTGACGCTGGAAATCACCCTGCCGCTCAGTTCGACGCCGCGTCAGGCGCTGTATGACGAAGCCGATATGCTGGAACTGCCCGCGCCGGGCACGCCCGCCGACCGCGATCAGCAGGATGAGCGCGCAAGGCTGCAGGCGCGTGATGCGCTGCGCGCCAGTCTGCTGGAGCAGAAACGTGCCCTGCTGCCGGGCTTCTATGCCGCCCGTCAGGGCATCGATTTAATGCTGATTTGTACCGCCGCCAGCCAGCGTCAGGATGCGGATCTCGCCGCCAGCGCGCTGCGCGAGTGGCAACTGCAACAGAGCGCGACGGCCAGCGCAGACAAGCCGCGCCTGATTTGGGCGATTACGCCGCACGATGCGCGCTATCAGCAGTCGCAAATCAACGTCGATGAAGCGGTACAGCGGCAGATTGGTCAGCCTGGCCAGAGCTGGGGCTCAATGCTGGCGCGCGATCGCGCGGGCGTCGACCGCATGAGTAGCTGGCTGCAGGATGAGATGCAGCCGGAGGCACGGCGCGACCGGCTGGCGCTGCAGCTCAGCACGCTGCAGCAGAAACTGGTTGAGCGTCTGCAGCCGTGGACCGAAGCCAGCGCCACATCGGAACAGGCCGCGCGGAAACAGGCCATCGCCGATACGCTGCTGAAGTGTTTACAGCATCGCACCGGCCTGCACGGCGAGCTGCTTGAGCGTTTACAGCCCTCGCGCGAAGCGGTGCGCCAGCTGTGGCTGAGTCAGAGCCACGGCAGCACGCCGTCCACCGGCGGTCAGGCAGCCGCGGTGGAGCAGAGCTATTTTGGTATTGGTTTTGAGTTTGACCTGTTTAACGATGAGCCGGTAACCACCGCCGAACCGCGCAGCAGCAGCGGCCAGCGCGATCAGCAGTTTCCTCAGCAGGTGTTCGCGCTGTGGCTGGCGCACCTGCGTCAGTTGCCGGAGAGCCAGAGCCTGCTGGCGCTGCTCAACGTTGATAAGCCGACGCTGGAACTGCTGGTGGAGGAGCTCATCACCGCCAGCTTCCGTCTGCAGGTGCTGAGCAAACTGCAAAGCGCGCTGAACGAAACGGAGACGCAGGCCAGTGCCCATGAAGCGCGCACCGATCGCCAGGTGTCGCGTGCCATGACGGTGCTGGGTGACTTTGTCGCCTGGCTCGGCTTCCTGCAGCGGGATGAACGTGAACGGCCGCAGAGTCGCGTCAATCGCGGCAGCCCGATTTTCGCCCGCCCGCCGGCGCCCAGCGTCAGCTTTTCTTCAGGCCAGCGTCTGACGCGGCTGTCTGCCGCGCCGGCTAATCACACCGCCTATTATATTTATGACTGGCTGGTGGGGTTAAATTCGCTGATCGTCGAGAATAACGGCTACACCGGCGGCGGCGATTTGCCGGCCAGCGCACGCCAGACGCTGGCGATTATGCTGCTGCCGCTGCACGCGTAGTCAGTGAGTAATCAGGCGCAGCTCACCCGCCAGCTGCTGCGCCGCCTCTTCCAGCAGCGCCAGCACCGGGGCAAACTCCGCACTGGCGCTGACCTCGGCGACATGCTGCAAATGCAGCGTTGCCGGCAGCGCCATGCCGCCGGTTAGCCAGTCCCACAGCGCATCCAGATTGTAGCCAAAACGTTCACCGCAGCCGCTCTGATCGACCAGCGCCTGATAAAAGGCCTGGCGCGTTTCCAGCGTGCGAAAATCAAAATGGAGTGTCAGCATAGTCAGGGTACCGGCGTGAAGCTGCGATAGTGATCGGTGGTGAGAAAGATCAGCCCATCAGAAGAGTAAAGCAGACGATCGGCATCGCGGTGGCCGCAGTCGTAATTGACGTCCGCTTCATACCACTGGCGCCCCGCCTGCATCGGCAGCCGCCGTTCGCGGTTACTGAAGCGATCGCCGCCAATCGCCCGCCCCGGCAACACCTCACACAGGTTACCCTGCGCCGGGTTCCAGCCCTGACGACGTGCCGCGCTTTTGGTGAGATAAAAATCAGGCAAACGGTGATGCTGCTGTAGCCAGCGCGCCACGCGATGTACATCGGTCAGTTGCGCAATATCCGTCTGTTTTTCTGGTGCAGTACCGCTCAGATGGGGCTTCAGCCCGATCCAGCAAACCACCAGCGCAAACAGTAATCCAATCCAGAGTTTTTTCGACATAGTGACATCCTGAAAAGCAGGACGCCGATAATAGCAGGTTTCAGGCGGGGAAAAACGCGGGCCAGCATGGCTGGCCCTGGCGGAGGTTTACTGCTGCATCGCGCTCGGGGTGTGCGCGGCGTGACGACGCCATGCGCCCGGTGCCACGCCATACTGGCGCTTGAAGCTGCGGTTAAACGACTGCTGTGAATCGAAGCCCAGCGAAATGGCTACGTTGAGGATCGGTTCGTTGGTGGTTGTCAGGCGGTCGGCCGATTTTTTCAGCTTCTTAGCCCGGATGTACTCACCCAGCGGATAGCCGGTGTGCTCTTTGAACATACGCTGCAGGTGCCACTTCGAATAGCCGGCGCGCCCCGCTACGGTGTCCAGATCCAGACGTGCTTCAATGTTGTTATCAATCCAGTCGATCAGATCGTGAATAAAAGCGTCGCTCATCATCCCATTCTCTCCCGTCGCCATGGCGAACAGTATCAGTATCAGTTGCAATTACACTTTAAGGGTGACTGACTATCGCATTTAATGCAAGTTTTATTATTGCATTAAATGCCGCACTCGCCGTAGGGGCTTTCGCTACCTGTTACGAATTGATCAAAACCGCACATAAAGTGTATCAGATATTCTTGCAGATGCAGTTCGCCCAAGCCTACACTCCTGTGGTTTTAATGCAATCTTAAAAGTTGCAGATTTTTCGTACGTCTCCTTTCTTTTTCACCAACGCGGAATAACAACAATGCATCTGCAAACATATGGGGTTCGTCGGGCCGTAAGCCTGTCAGGAGTGATGTTGCTGGGAAGCCTGCTGGCCGGTTGTGATCGCGGTGTGGCGCAAAATGAGCCGCCGCCTCCGCCCGAAGTGAGTGTCGCGCAGGTGGTGCAACAAAAAGTCAGCCAGTGGGATAGCTTTAACGGCCGGATTGAAGCGGTGGAAAGCGTGCAGCTGCGCCCCCGCGTCTCCGGCTACATCGATAAAGTGAATTATCACCGACGGCCAGGAGGTGAAAAAGGGCGAGGTGCTGTTCACGATTGATGACCGAACCTATCGCGCCGCGCTGGAGCAGGCGCAGGCGGACGCTGGCAAGAGCCAAAACGCAGGCCAGCCTGGCGCGAAGCGAGGCTAACCGTACCGATAAACTGATCAATACCCACCTGGTCTCCCGCGAAGAGTGGGAGCAGCGCCGTTCGGCCGCCAGTCCAGGCACAGGCCGACATTCGCGCCGCCCAGGCGGCGGTCGATGCCGCGCAGCTGAACCTCGACTTTACCAAAGTGACCGCGCCTATCGATGGCCGCGCCAGCCGGGCGTTGATCACCAGCGGTAACCTGGTCACCGCCGGCGACAGCGCCAGCGTGCTCACCACGCTGGTCTCGCAGAAGACGGTTTACGTCTACTTTGACGTGGATGAGTCAACCTATCTTCACTATCAAAACCTGGCGCGCAGCGGGCAGGGGGCGTCCAGCCACCACACGGCGCTGCCGGTTGAGATTGGCCTGGCCGGCGAGGAGGGCTATCCCCATCAGGGCAAAGTGGATTTTCTGGATAATCAGCTCACGCCGAGTACCGGCACCATCCGCATGCGCGCGCTGCTGGATAACGCGCAGCGTCAGTTCACGCCGGGACTCTTTGCCCGCGTACGCCTGCCGGGCAGCGCGGAATTCAAAGCCACGCTTGTCGACGACAAAGCGGTGCTGACCGATCAGGATCGCAAGTATGTTTACGTGGTTGATAAAGAAGGCAAAGCACAGCGTCGCGATATCACACCGGGACGTCTGGCAGACGGGCTACGCATCGTGCAGCAGGGGCTGAACCCTGGCGATAAAGTCATCGTCGAGGGTTTACAAAAAGTGTTTATGCCGGGTATGCCGGTGAACGCCAAAACCGTTGCCATGACCGCCACCAGCGCCCTCAACTGATCCCTTGACCTGAGAATCCAACCCATGGACTTTTCCCGCTTTTTCATCGACAGGCCGATCTTTGCTGCCGTCCTGTCGATTCTGATTTTTATCACAGGGTTAATCGCCATCCCGCTGCTGCCGGTGAGCGAATACCCTGATGTCGTGCCGCCAAGCGTGCAGGTGCGCGCGGAGTACCCGGGCGCCAACCCGAAAGTGATTGCCGAGACCGTGGCGACGCCGCTGGAAGAGGCGATCAACGGCGTCGAGAACATGATGTACATGAAGTCCGTCGCCGGCTCCGACGGCGTGCTGGTGACCACCGTCACCTTCCGCCCGGGTACCGACCCCGATCAGGCGCAGGTTCAGGTGCAAAACCGCGTGGCACAGGCCGAAGCGCGTCTGCCGGAAGACGTGCGGCGTCTGGGCATTACCACCCAGAAGCAGTCGCCGACGCTGACGCTGGTGGTGCATCTGTTCTCGCCCAACGGCAAGTACGATTCGCTCTACATGCGCAACTACGCCACGCTGAAGGTGAAGGACGAGCTGGCGCGCCTGCCCGGCGTCGGCCAGATCCAGATTTTCGGCGCCGGCGACTACGCGATGCGCGTCTGGCTGGACCCGAACAAGGTGGCGGCGCGCGGCCTGACCGCCTCCGACGTGGTCACCGCCATGCAGGAGCAGAACGTGCAGGTCTCCGCCGGGCAGCTGGGCGCCGAGCCGCTGCCGAAAGAGAGCGATTTCCTGATCTCGATTAACGCCCAGGGCCGTCTGCATACCGAAGAGGAGTTTGGCAACATCATCCTGAAAACCGCCGAGGACGGCTCGCTGGTGCGCCTGCGCGACGTGGCGCGCATCGAGATGGGCTCCGGCAGCTATGCGCTGCGTTCGCAGCTGAACAACAAAGACGCGGTCGGGATTGGTATCTTCCAGTCGCCGGGGGCGAACGCCATCGATCTGTCTAACGCGGTGCGCGCGAAAATGGCCGAGCTGTCAACGCCGCTTCCCGGAAGACATGAAGTGGGCGGCGCCTTACGACCCGACGGTCTTCGTGCGCGACTCCATCCGCGCGGTGGTGCACACCCTGCTGGAAGCCGTGGTGCTGGTGGTGCTGGTGGTGATCCTGTTCCTGCAGACCTGGCGCGCCTCGATCATCCCGCTGATCGCGGTGCCGGTGTCGGTGGTCGGCACCTTCAGCGGTGCTCTATCTGCTGGGCTTCTCGCTCAACACGCTGAGGCTGTTCGGGCTGGTGCTGGCCATCGGCATCGTGGTGGACGACGCCATCGTGGTGGTGGAGAACGTCGAGCGCAACATCGAGGAGGGGCTTGACGCCGCTGGCGGCAGCGCACCAGGCGCATGCGCGAGGTCTCCGGGCCGATCATCGCGATCGCGCTGGTGCTGTGCGCGGTGTTCGTGCCGATGGCGTTCCTCTCCGGCGTCACCGGTCAGTTCTACAAGCAGTTTGCGGTGACCATCGCGATCTCCACGGTGATCTCGGCGATCAACTCGCTGACGCTCTCGCCGGCGCTGGCGGCGCTCCTGCTGAAGGCGCACGGCGCGCCGAAGGACCTGCCGACCCGGCTGATCGATCGCCTGTTCGGCTGGATGTTCCGTCCGTTCAACCGCTTCTTCCACCGCAGCTCAAACGGCTATCAGGGGCTGGTCGGCAAAACCCTGCGCCGACGCGGTGCGGTGTTTGGGGTCTACGTGCTGCTGCTGGCCGGTGCCGGCGTCATGTTTAAAGCCGTGCCCGGCGGGTTTATTCCGACGCAGGACAAGCTGTACCTGATTGGCGGCGTGAAGATGCCGGAAGGCTCTTCGCTGGCCCGCACCGATGCGGTGATCCGCAAAATGAGCGAAATCGGCATGAACACCGAAGGCGTGGATTACGCGGTCGCCTTCCCGGGCCTGAATGCGCTGCAGTTCACCAACACGCCGAATACCGGGACGGTCTTCTTCGGCCTGAAGCCGTTCGACCAGCGCAAACCGCACTGCGGCGGAAATTAACGCGGAGATCAACGCGAAAATCGCGCAAATCCAGCAGGGCTTTGGTTTCTCCATCCTGCCGCCGCCGATCCTGGGCCTGGGCCAGGGGTCGGGCTATTCGCCTGTACATCCAGGATCGCGCGGGTCTGGGCTACGGTGCGCTGCAAAACGCGGTGAACACCATGTCCGGTGCGATTATGCAGACGCCGGGAATGCATTTCCCGATCTCCACCTACCAGGCCAACGTGCCGCAGCTGGACGTGCAGGTCGACCGCGATAAGGCCAAAGCGCAGGGCGTGTCGCTGACCGATCTGTTCGGGACGCTGCAGACCTATCTGGGCTCGTCTGTACGTGAACGACTTCAACCAGTTCGGCCGTACCTGGCGCGTGATGGCGCAGGCCGACGGGCAGTTCCGCGACAGCGTGGAGGATATTGCGAATCTGCGCACCCGTAACAATCAGGGCGAGATGGTGCCGATTGGCAGCATGGTGAATATCACGACCACCTACGGGCCGGACCCGGTGATCCGCTACAACGGCTATCCGGCGGCGGACCTGATCGGCGATGCCGATCCGCGCGTGCTCTCGTCCGCGCAGGCGATGGCGCAGCTGGAGGCGATGTCTAAGCAGATGCTGCCGAACGGGATGAACTATCGAATGGACCGACCTGAGCTACCAGCAGGCCACCCAGGGCAACACCGCGCTGATCGTCTTCCCGGTCGCGGTGCTGCTGGCGTTCCTGGTGCTGGCGGCGCTGTATGAGAGCTGGACGCTGCCGCTGGCGGTGATCCTGATCGTGCCGATGACGATGCTGTCCGCGCTGTTCGGCGTCTGGCTGACCGGCGGCGATAACAACGTGTTCGTGCAGGTCGGGCTGGTGGTGCTGATGGGGCTGGCGTGTAAGAACGCGATCCTGATCGTGGAGTTCGCCCGCGAGCTGGAAATGCAGGGCAAAGGCATCGTGGAGGCGCGCGCTGGAAGCCTGCCGCCTGCGTCTGCGCCCGATCGTGATGACCTCCATCGCCTTTATCGCCGGGACCGTGCCGCTGATCCTCGGCCACGGCGCGGGTGCAGAAGTGCGTGGCGTCACCGGGATCACGGTGTTCTCCGGGATGCTGGGGGTAACGCTGTTTGGCCTGTTCCTGACGCCGGTGTTCTACGTGACGCTGCGTAAGTTCGTCACGCGCAAGCAGCAGCCAACGGTGGAAACGCAGACGGTGTAAACGCTGAGGAGTAAAACCCATCCGGGCCACCGTGCCCGGATTTTTTTTGCCTGGCGCAGCATGACGATGTTACACAGCAACAGCGCGCCTCTGCGCCAGAGCACAGCAGCGTGATTTCACAGGATTTACAGGGGTAGATTGCGCATGCAGAAGCGGAATGGAAAGGTGCGCATCAGCGATGCGCACGGGAGGTTAGCGGTCTTTTTTGCAGAGTTCGGCGATTTCGAGGTCAGGCAGCGGATCGCAGCCGCTGGTATCGGCTTTTTTGACCTCGTCCAGCGCGCTTGCCACGGTATGGCGGGTTATCCAGCACCTCTAAGCGACGCCTCTTCCGCTTGCTCCGCGAAATCGATTTAAAGTACCAGCACGGGTTGGCGCTGACCACGCAGCGCGGTGCGACATCGGGGCGCGACGCCCACAGTTTTTTGTCTTCGATGACCGAAAGGTAGATATCGCGCAGGGTGATCTCTTCCGCCGGACGACCAAGATGAATCGAGCCGTTGCGGCCAAGCGTTGAGACGATAATGCCGTCGCGCGTGAGTGGAACCATCAATTTGCGGATGAAGCTCGGGTTCGCTTCCAGGCCGTAGGCCAGAATCGCACTTGTCGAACGTTCACCCAATTGCTCCGCCATCGCTACGCTGAGAACCATCTGCAAAGCTGTCGGGAAGCGGTAATCTAACATTTCTGTTTCCTGGGTTGCGGTGAATCTTGTTCTTTTTGGCACCGCAGAGGTGAATAATCAATAAACAACAATATAACAAACACTGTTGCTTTTTAGAATACCGAAAATGCTTTCCACCCGTGACTAACCTGCGCTATTACCCGCCTTGATATCGACTTAATATATTGAATTTAAATAAAAAGATACCAGTATGACATGCCGCTGGCCGCTTTAGCACTCTGAGCCTTGCGCAACAATATGCGCGATGTGTCACTTTTTTGCCCCCACCGCTGTAGCTGCGGGCTGGCAAAGGACGTTGTGACAAGGGGACGATGATTTCTGCACGGGTGTCGCGCCGTGTGCGCAACCCAGCCTCTGACAAGCTGTTGTTTCTGAGTAAGAAACAAAAACACACCGGCGAAGGGGGCTGCGTCAGGGTCGATAAACCGTCTTCTGAAGGGGATAATATTGATCCGGGTCATGATTCCCTTGCTATTTTTTGCACAAAATGCGCGCCGTTACTATTTTCGAGGCGCGAAATAATGTCTGTATTATCCCCGGTCGTCGGCGCATTATTGCTGACCGTTCTCCCGCTGACGGTGGGCATCATCACGGCGGCAACCAGCTGCCTGAACGCGCCAACCTTATGGCAATGCGCACGAATGGCACCGCTGCCTTTCGTTGTCTCGGCTGGCTGCACTCTGCTGTTAAGCGCGTTGTGTTGCCTGCTGCAATATCTGACGGATCGCCACTAAAGCGCAGCAGCGGCCATCTCTGCCCGTTAGCCGTCAGTGGCGATTTCAACCTGCGGATTCCGGAGCGCCTGCCGGCAATTTCCGCTTCAGCACCACCACCAAAAGCACGTTGATGAGCGCCAGCCCGCATAACAGCCACAGCGTAGCCTGCGCGCCGGAATGCTGGAAAATATAGCCGCCAATCAGCGGCGTGAGCGCCTGACCAATCAGCGCCGGTCGCGCCATGCGGCCAACCACAATGGCGTACTCTTCCGGTTTTACCATCGCCAGCGGCAGCGTACCGCGCACGATAGCCCGCAAGCCATTTCCTGCACCGTACAGCACCATACTTACCAGCGCCCACGCGGGATAACAGGCCAGCAGCAGTAATCCCAGCGCCACCAGCCCGACTGAGAAGAAAGTGGTCCAGATGGGATGGCCGCGCTTAAACGCCATATCGACAATGCGCGACGCCACCTGGCACGGCCCCAGCAGCGTGCTGATCGCCAGCGCGGCGCTCAGCGAATGCCCGCTCGCCTGCAGCAGAGTAATCAGCTGCACCGATATCGCCGTCATGATCACCGACGCAAGGGTAAAAATGCTGCACAGCAGCCAGAACAGCGTGGGAGCCAGTGAATTCTGTGCGGTATGCTGTTGCCTGGTTTTTGGCATCGATGGTGTGCGCGGCGCCGGCAGCGCATACAGGTAAGCCGGCAGCACCGCCAGACACAGCAGCGCGGCAATGGCCAGACAGGCGCCGCGCCACTCCAGCCAGTGGATCAGCAGCGCGATGCCGGGCCACACCAGCGAGGTGCAGAATCCTGAAATCAGCGTAATACCGGTAATCGCGCCACGCGCCTGGCCGCCATATAAGGTGCCCAGCGTGGCGAACAGCGCGTCATACAGGCCCATCGCCATGCCCGCGCCGATAATCAGCCAGGCGAACAGTAACAGCGGCAAATTGTGGCTCAGCGCCATGATCACCAGCCCGAGCGCCATCACCGCCCCGCTCGCCGCCAGCAGCCGGCGACCCTGTGCGCGGGCAATCAGTCGGCCGCACAGCGGTGCCAGCAGGCCGGAGACCAGAATGCCAAGCGAAAGTGCGCCATACACCCACTGCTGCGACCAGCCGGTTTCCGCGATGATCGGGTTAGCCATCACGGCCATCAGATAAAACGATCCGCCCCACGACAGGATCTGCACGGCGCCGAGCGTGACGATAGCGGGCGCGCCCGGTTTTGGCTGATACTCCACAGCTAATATCCGTTAACAGGTAAATCACGGTTATAACATGTTCATCCGGCAGGAAAAATGCCCGCACGCCCTGTCGAGCCAAATTCCACGCCGGGGTTTCAGCGATCGGATGGATAAATTTTGTTATAGTATGTTGTAACTAGTATACCTGCTTGCTCGCCGCGTCATTCAGTGCCACCCTTTGGTATGTTGTAACTATGGAGAACTGTAATGGCTCGCTACGATTTGGTGGCTGATTTACACGAATGCGTGAATACGCTGGAGCGCGAACTTACTGCACTGCGGGCGTCGGTTGAACAGCAGCCGCTGTTGCTGGCGCGCGTATTCAGCCTGCCGGAGATCGAGAAAGGCAAAGAGCATGATGAAATCAACCGCATCGCGGTAACCCAGCATCTCGGTAAACGCGCGCGCGAACTGGCCCTCGCCCACTATTGTCGCCTGTTTATGCAGCATCAGTCAGAAAAACTCAGCACCAAAGCGGCGGTGCGTCTGCCTGGTGCCCTCTGCATTGAGGCGGATGAGGCGGCCAGCCAGCGACTGGAGCAGCAGGTCACGACCATCAACACCCTTAAACAGCGGCTGGAGCAATTGATCACCGTCGACTCCGGCCTGCCGAGCGAGGCGCGTTTTGAGTTTGTGCACCAGCATCTGCGTGGCCTGATCACGCTCAACGCCTACCGCAGCGTCACGCTACTGCAGGCGCCGGATACGCTGCGTTTTGGCTGGGCGAATAAAAACATCATCAAGAAGGTGACGCGCGAGGCTATCGTCGGGCAGCTGGAGCGCAGCCTGAAGGCGAACCGCGCGCAGGCGCCGTGGACGCGCGAACAGTGGGCAGAGAAAGTGCAGCAGGAGCTGGAGCGGGTGCGGTCATTGCCGGACGGCGCGCAACTGAAGATCAAGCGGCCGGTTAAAGTGCAACCTATCGCGCGGCTGTGGCGCGCCAGCGAGAAAAAACAGCTGCAGCTGGCCTGCCCTTCGCCGCTGCTGGTGCTGTGCCGCGATCGTACGCAGGTGCCGACGCTGGGTGAACTGCTGGATTACGATGCTGAAAACATCACGCACCGTTACAAGCCGCTGGCGCAGCCGCTGCATCTGATCATCCCGCGGCTGCATTTATGGAGTGACCGTCTGTAAGGCAAAAAAAACAGCGCGACAGGTCGCGCTGTAGTGTCCGGCAGTAAAGCTATTGCTTCATGCTGCCAACCATCTCTTCCGGCCGCACCCATTCGTCAAACTGCGCTTCGGTCAGGTAGCCGAGCTGCAGCGCCGAGGCTTTCAGCGTCAGCCCCTCTTTGTGCGCCTTCTTGGCGATCTCCGCCGCTTTGTCGTAGCCGATATGGGTATTCAGCGCGGTCACCAGCATCAGCGACTCGTTGAGCAGCTGGTCGATGCGCTCGCGGTTGGGCTCAATGCCCACCGCGCAATGGTGGTTGAAGCTGTCCATGCCGTCGGCCAGCAGCCGTACCGACTGCAGGAAGTTGTGGATCACCATCGGCCGGTAGACGTTCAGCTCGAAGTTGCCGGATGCACCGCCCATGTTGACGGCCACGTCGTTGCCCATCACCTGGCAGCACAGCATGGTCATCGCTTCGCACTGCGTCGGGTTGACTTTGCCCGGCATGATCGAGCTACCCGGCTCATTTTCCGGAATGCTGATTTCGCCGATGCCGCAGCGCGGGCCGGAGGCCAGCCAGCGCACGTCGTTGGCGATTTTCATCAGCGATGCCGCCAGCCCTTTCAGCGCGCCGTGCGCATGCACCAGCGCATCGCAGGTCGCCAGCGCTTCAAACTTGTTGGGCGCAGTGACAAAGGGTTGCTGCGTCAGGTCGGCCAGCGCTTTCGCCACGCGCACCGCATATTCCGGATGGGTATTCAGGCCGGTACCGACCGCCGTGCCGCCCAGCGCCAGCTCGGCGACGTGCGGAATACTGTGTTCGATGTGCTTCAGATTGTGCTCCAGCATGGCAACCCAGCCGGAAATCTCCTGGCCGAGCGTCAGCGGCGTGGCGTCCTGCAGGTGGGTACGGCCAATTTTGACGATGTCTTTAAACGCGGCGGACTTTTCGCTCAGGGTATTTTTCAGCACCTCAATTTGCGGGATCAGCTGTTCGCGCAGCGCAATCACCGCGGCAACGTGCATCGCCGTCGGGAACACATCGTTGGAGCTCTGGCTCTTGTTGACGTCATCGTTCGGATGCACCTTGCGCGACATGCCGCGCTCGCCGCCCAGCAGTTCGCTGGCGCGGTTCGCCAGCACTTCATTCATGTTCATGTTGGTCTGGGTGCCGGAGCCGGTCTGCCAGATGGCCAGCGGGAACTCGTCGCTGTGCTGGTCGCCCAGCACCTCGTCAGCGGCGTCGATAATCGCCCCGGCCCGTTCAGCCGGCAGCAGCCCCAGATCGCGGTTAACCTGGGCGGCGGCGCGCTTGGTCAGCGCCAGCGCGTGCACCAGCGCCACGGGCATCTTCTCGGTGGAGATACGGAAGTGCTCCAGCGAACGCTGCGTTTGCGCGCCCCACAACTTATCTGCCGGAACTTCGATCGGACCCATTGAATCTTTTTCAATGCGGTTGGCTGCCATGACTACGTCTCCTTAGCTCAGATTTTGAGGTTTCCGCCTAAGTCGTCTTCCCGCGACGCCTTAGAGCGAGCAAGATTGTCACATACAAGAAATTAACATTATGCGAGCCCATCGCGTTTATTGCACTTGTTCGTGTATTTTCTATGGCACTTTCTGCTTTAATACGCTTATTTACTTACCGTTATTAAGGGTAAACGATGCAAAAATTGAACAATTCGCTGCAAAATTATGCATGGGGCAGCAAAACCGCGCTGACCGAACTCTACGGCATCGAAAACCCGCAGGGATTGCCGATGGCGGAATTATGGATGGGCGCGCACCCGAAAAGCCCCTCTACCGTTGAAGTGAATGGCGTCACCCGTTCGCTGCGTGACGTGATCAATGACGATCAGGTCGCGACGCTGGGCGCTGCGGTAGCGCAGCGTTTCGGTGAGCTGCCGTTTCTGTTTAAAGTGCTGTGCGCCGATCAGCCGTTATCGATTCAGGTGCATCCCAGTAAAACCGCCGCAGAAGCCGGTTTCGCGCGTGAAAACGCGGCGGGCATTCCGCTCAGCGCAGCCGAGCGCAACTATAAAGATGCTAACCACAAGCCCGAGCTGGTCTATGCCCTGACGCCGTTCCAGGCGATGAACGGCTTTCGCGAACTGCCTGAGATTGTCTCGCTGCTGGAGCCGGTCGCGGGCGCGCATCCGCAGATCGCCCATTTCCTCGAAAACGCCAGCGAAGCCGCGCTGGCTAAACTGTTCGCTACCCTGCTGTCGCTGAAAGACGAGAGCAAAACCCGCGCGCTCGGCGTACTGAAATCCGCGCTGAACGCGCGCGAAGGCGAGCCGTGGCAGACCGTTAAAACCATCGCCAGCGACTATCCGGACGATAATGGCCTGTTCTCACCGCTGCTGCTGAATGTCATCACCCTGCAACCGGGTGAGGCGATGTTCCTGTTCGCCGAAACGCCGCATGCCTATCTGAAAGGCGTGGCGCTGGAAGTGATGGCCAATTCGGATAACGTGCTGCGCGCCGGCCTGACGCCGAAATTCATTGATATTTCGGAACTGCTGGCCAACCTGAAGTTCGAGGCCAAACCGGCGGCGACGCTGCTCACACAGCCGCAGACACAGGGCGACAGCCTCAACTTCCCGATTCCGGTAGAGGATTTTGCCTTCGCCATCCATACGCTTTCGGCCACGCCGCAAACGCTGGCACAGCACAGTGCCGCCCTGCTGTTCTGCATTGAAGGCCAGGCGGTGATTGAAAAGGCCGGACAGCAGCTGGTACTGCAACCGGGCGAATCCTGCTTTGTCGCAGCCAGCGAGTCGCCGGTGAGCGCGGCGGGGACCGGTCGTCTGGCGCGGGTGTACAACGCGCTGACGTGAGGCGGCTGACGCCTGCAGCATTAACTGCTATTATTTCAAACTATTAATTAAAAAACGCCTGCGGGCGTTTTTCTTCACCCGTCGCGCGGCCCAACGGTATGCGCACGCAAGGATAAGGACGACTCAGCGATGAAAAAGACCAAGGTTGCCGTAGGTGTGATTGTGGCGCTCGGCGTAATCTGGACTGGCGCAGCGTGGTTTACCGGTAAACAGCTGGAAAGCCACATGGATGAGATGCTGCAAAATGCCAACAGCCAGATTAACGCGTACGCGCCGAATAGCCGTCTGACGCTCAGCTATCAGGATTACCAGCGTGGCGTATTCAGCAGCAAAACCAAACTGGTGATTCAGGCCAGTTCGCAGACCGAAGACAATCCGTTGCTGAAGCCGGGCCAAAGCATCGTGCTCAACGAAACCATCGACCACGGTCCTTTCCCGTTTGCTCAGCTGAAGCGCGGCAACCTGATCCCCAGTATGGCCTCGGTGCACACCGAACTGGAAAACACCGATGCGGTGAAGAAACTGTTTGAACTGACCCAGGGCAAATCGCTGGTTAATGCCGATACCCGCGTCGGGTACAGCGGCGCGACCGATACCGCGCTGCACCTGCTGCCGGTGGATTACAGCAATGCGCAGACCGGTGATCGCCTCGCCACCAACGGCGGCACGCTCAACGTCAGCGCGGACAGCAAAGGCGACAAAGTCAGTCTGCAGGGCGACTTCTCGAGCATCGCCGTCACCAGCAAAAACCAGCTGCAGCAACCGGTGCTGTTTACCCTTAACGGTCTGAAACTGGGCGGTGACACCCACCTGAGTCCGGAAGGCGTGCGCGTCGGCGACCAGACCATCACGCTGGATAAGCTCGACGCCAGCATCAACGGTCAGGAAGGCCTGACGCTGGAGAAGCTGGACGGGAAGTCCTCGTTCGACAACAAAGACGGCAAGATTGGCGGCCAGATTGATTATCAGGTTGATAGCATCAGCCTGCAAAAACAGCCGTTCGGCAAAGCCAAACTGGCGATGAAATTTGCGCAGTTTGATGCTCAGGCGGTGAAAACCTTCTCTGACCAGTACAATGCGCAGATGCAGGATCTGCTGAACCAGCCTGGCGTGGTGGACGATCCTATCCGCTACCAGGCCAGCGTGCAGACCATCCTGAGAAATAACCTGCCGACCCTGCTGAAAGGTTCGCCGACCGTGAGCGTCGCGCCGCTGAGCTGGAAAAATGACAAGGGCGAGAGCACGTTTAACCTTAACGTCGGTTTCAACGATCCAGCGACCGTCACCGGTGAACCGCAGAGTCTGGGTGCCGCCGTGGATCGCGTGCTGAAAACGCTCGACGGCAAGCTGAGCATCAATATGCCGATGGCGACCGAAGTGATGCGTCACGTCGGGCTGGCGGAAGGTTATCAGGGTGATGATGCGCAGAAGCTGGCCGATCAGCAGGTGAAAGGTCTGGCGGCGATGGGCCAGATGTTCCGTCTGACGCAGCAGCAGGACGATAACATCACCACCAGCCTGCAATACGCTAATGGTCAGGTCACCATGAATGGCGACAAAATGACGCTGGAGCAGTTCCTGTCGCGCTACATGTTAGGCGCGCCAACCAGCGAAGGCATGCCAGAGTAATCCCCGCGGCAGCCCGCTCCGGGCTGCCGTTTTCCCCCGGCAAAAAAATTTCACCCTTTTCTGCATCCGTTCAGCCGCACCGTACGTATATCCCTTTGTGAGCACCCTTCTGCTCCTTCAATGAGGATATATGATGAAAAAGTTAATCAGTTATGCCGTCCTGTCTGCCGCCCTGCTTGGCGCGAACGCTGCGATGGCGGCCATGCACGCCGATTCGGTGATGGTAGGCGGCGCGGCAATGTATCCACAAAAAAACATTATTGAAAACGCCCTGAACTCGAAGGACCACACTACGCTGGTCGCCGCCGTTAAAGCCGCGGGTCTGGTCGATACCTTACAGGGCAAAGGCCCGTTTACGGTGTTTGCGCCGACTAACGCCGCCTTTGCCAAACTGCCTGCCGGCACCGTTGATGCACTTCTCAAACCGGAAAACAAAGCCAAACTCACCAGCGTGCTGACCTACCATGTGGTCGCCGGTAAATATGATATGAAAGCGCTGGAGCAAAAAATTAAACAGGGTGGCGGTAAAGCCGAATTGAAAACGGTGAATGGTCAGCCGCTGTGGATTATGAACAACGGTCCGCACAATATTCAGCTGAAAGATGGTCAGGGTAATGTGGCGAATATCAGCACTTATGATGTTAACCAGAAAAATGGCGTGATTGATGTTATTGATACTGTTTTGATGCCTGAATAACTGTCTATACTCGGTAAGGTTAAATAAACCCGCCAGGAGTATTATGGACGCGTCTCAGGCTGAGCAACAAATAGCCTTAATACAGGCGGTCGCGAAGAGCGATCGCCTGGCTTTTGAACAGCTGTACCGGCTGACTTCCCCGCATCTGTTTGCGGTAGCGCTGCGCATGTTACGCCAGCGGGCGTGGGCGGAAGAGATTCTGCACGAGTGCTATATCACCATCTGGCACAACGCCGCGTCATTTAACAGTGCGCTAAGTTCGCCGCTGACCTGGATGACGCACATTGTGCGTAACCGCTGCATCGACTGGCTGCGCAGCGGCTATGCCAGACAATTTAACACTGACGAAACCTGGCTCGACGAACACAGCAGCGCGCTGGATGACACCCGCATTGATGAGCAGTGCGATCCGCAGGTCGCCCGCTTACACCAGTGTATGAAGCATCTCAGCAGTGAGCAGCGTCAGTCTATCGCGCTGGCCTACTATCAGGGCTTGTCACATGCGGACATCGCCGGATGGCTGCAGCAGCCGGTGGGCTCGGTGAAAAGCTGGATTCGACGCGGGATGGAACATTTACGGGAGTGCGTAGGACTATGAGCGACAAGGTGCAGCGAGACGAAGCCCTGGCTGCAGAATACGCCCTCGGCACCCTGCGCGGCAGCGCACGCCTGCGTTTTCAGCGCCGGCTGCAGGCCGAGCCGGCGCTGGCAGCGCGCGTGGCGCACTGGCAAACGCTGTTAGCCGGACTCGATCTGGCGCAGCCGCCCGTCACGCCGCCGGCAACGCTATGGAAAAAAATCGTGCTTTCCCTGCCACCGCAAACACGCACTGCGCCAAAGCGTCGCACTCTGCCGTGGCTGGCCGCCGCCTGTGTCGCGCTGGGATTAGCGCTGTCGGCATACTGGCTGCGCGAGCCGGCAATGACGCCGCTGGCGGTACTGACCGATGCGCAACACAGTCAGCAATGGGTGGTGAGCGCCAGCCGCCGGCAGGACGTGATCAGTCTGGCGCCGCTGCAGGTCAGCGCGGTCAGGGCGGATCAGAGTCTGGAACTGTGGCTGATTCCGCCTGGCCAGGCGCCCGTTTCACTCGGTCTGGTCACCGGAAGTGCGCCGCAGCAGTATCCGATTGAGAAACAGCAGTCGCTGGTTAAGGCGACGCTGGCGATCAGTCTTGAGCCGCACGGCGGTTCGCCAACCGGACGTCCTACTGGCCCGGTGCTGTACAGTGTGAATTTATAAATTGTCAGGGTCGCGGCAAAAAAGACCACGTTAGCGTGGCATGCTATTCAGACATGTTACGCCGGGCGGATATTAACGGATAGGGTTAATAAAATAGCCGCGCGTGACTTAATGCAAATTATTAAGTCGTGGAGAATACTATTTCAGCAAACGGAAATAACGATTAATCATTATTTACTTTTTCGCCATGTTTAATGCTGCGGCCGGGCTGATATCGTCAGCATGAAAATTAATTTAACGCATCTTGCGGAAAGAAATATTTTATCGACGATTCATTTTCTTTTTCAGAATTCCCTGCCATGCTTAAAACGCTAAACCATAGTACGCGATATTATCGCGAACAATAAATAATAACGCTCGACACCATTGTGTCTTAAACGACACCGGGGAAACTCACCATGCGATTTCTTAAAAACTTCACCATTCGCCGGGTTGTGCAGTGCATCCTGGTCGCGGCGCTGCTGATTGTGGCGCTGGCCGGGATCTATGGCAGCACGGTGCTGCGCGACATGCATCAGCGCGAACTGCATAACGCCACCCTGACCAGCCAGCTGCTGTTTCTCAATCGCGCCAGTTTAGTGATGGCATCGGGAACCACGGCGGCAAAAGCGGCCGTAGCGGCCGATGCCCCGGTCGATAGCGACTGGGCGCCGCTGCGTACCGCCCTCACCGCATCGCCGGCTGACTTTGCGGTGCCTGCGGCTGAGCGCCTGCAGTTGCTGCAGCGCGACATCGCAGCGAATAACCATGCCGACCAGTCCGATCGCCAGCGTCTGCAAATGGCCTTTGGCATTGCTGCACTGCTGATGCTCGCGCTGCTGCTGTTCTGTGACCGTTTTCTGGTCACGCATCTGGTCAGGCCGCTGGGTTCGCTGCGCGAGCACTTCCGCGGCATCGCCGCTGGCGATCTTACGCGCGAACCACAGGATTTTGGCCGCAACTGCGTGGGTCAGCTGATTCCGCTGGTGCAGCTGATGCAGCAGAGCCTGCTGACCACGGTGCGCGCCGTGCGTGACACCACCGAGGTGCTGCGCAAGGAGTCAGCGGATATTGCCGGCGGCAATGTCGATCTGTCCGATCGCACTACCCGCCAGGCCGCCGCGCTGGAGCAGACTTCCGCCAGCATGGAGCAGCTTAGCGCCACGGTAGAGAAAAATGCCCACAGTGCGGGCGAAGCGCGCGAGCTGGCTGAGGATGCGGCGCGCACCACGCGCGACGGCGAAGCGCTGGTCAAAAGCGTGTCAGCGATGATGGCCGATATCGCCGCCGAAGCCGATAAAATCCGCCAGTTTACCGCCACGGTTAACAGCATCGCGTTTCAGACCAATATTCTGGCATTGAACGCAGCTGTTGAAGCCGCCCGCGCCGGCGAGCAGGGACGCGGCTTTGCCGTGGTGGCAGCTGAAGTGCGCACGCTGGCACAACGCAGCGCCAGCGCCGCGAAGGAGATCGAAGGGCTGATTAATGGCACCGTGACGCGCGTTGGTGAGGGAACGCAGACCGCACAGCGCGCCGGCGCCATCATGGACAGCGCCACGCAAAGCGTTTCTGCCGTCACCTCGCTGATTGGCCAGATTGCGCTGGCGTCAGACGAACAGAGTAAAGGCATTGCCCAGGTGACGCTGGCAGTCAACGATCTTGACCGCGTCACGCAGCAGAATGCTGCACTGGTGAAAGAGATCGCCACCTCTGCCGGCAGCCTGAATGGCCGCACCGAAACGCTCTCTGCGGTCATCAGCCATTTTCGTTTTTCTGACAGCCCACCGCCCGGGGCTCAATCCGGGTTAACAACATCCGGCACCGGCACCGCTGCTGTTGCGGCCAGCCTTGCCAGCCTCTGACCGACGCTGCGTGCAGCACATAACAACACCGCCAGGGAAAGGCCACAATAAGAGAAAAATTTATGAGTCATCAATTATTGCAGCACCTTGTACCGGTTCAAACCGATGTCCGCGACTTGCGTATTGCCGTAGGCATGACACAACTGCTTGCCGCGGAGCGCTTCGACCTCAGCCTGCGCGTCTGGCAGATGAAGGAGTCCACCGCAAAACCCTCCCCGCTCAGTCAGGGAGAATATGAGTTTTTGCTGCTGCTGGCGGGCAAACATCCCTTTCTTGATCTGACGACGAAAGCACGTTAACTCACCTGGCGCTGGCCGTCAGGCCAGCGCCGCTCTGCCCCCAGGGTTGATGAGAAGCGGCTAAACCGGCCGGTCATATATCCACTCGCTTTGGTGCGTTTACGCCTGAGGCCCGATCGGCCTCGCCAGCTAACTGATAAAAAGCGTCCAGGCTGGCGCGAAAGCGCGCCGGATCGTGCTGGTCTTTAATTCTTTGCAGCGCCCGCGCCGAGCGGGTGCTGATCGCCTCGCGCTGCGCCATCATCTGCGTGATGATCTGTTTGAGCTGCGCAATAATTCTGGCCCTGATCACCTGTTTCTCCTGCGCTGAAGCGATAGCGATTTCAAACATATCATTCAACGGACAATCAATAAGCCAGCCGGCCGAAGCCGGGTTTATTTCCGGCAGTGCGCGCACATTGGTGGTAATGACCGGACAGCCGCACGCCTGCATTTCCAGCACTGAAAAGCCGTAGGTATCCTGCCAGGTCGGTAATAATCCCACATCGGTCTGTTCGAGCATTTTCATCAGCCGATCATTTTGCAAAAATGTTTCATGCCTGAAGATTGTCTGCTGATTAATCAGGTCTTCAATCCGCTGATGAAATTGCGCGTCATCCTGCTGCGCGCCGTGCGCGATATTATAGCGATGCTTCAGGTTGCCCGTTAAATTCACCTGCACGCTGTCGGGGTGAATGATGCCTTCTGCCAGCAACTCGCTAAAAGCCAGCACCACTTCCGCCCCACCTTTACGATAAAACTCATTGCCGACAAAGCTGAACGTCAGCTTCGCCTGATTCACCGGCCTGACCCGATCACAGATAATTGCCTGCGGCGGATGCAGCGTATGCAGTTTGGGCAAAATGGCTGCAGCCTGCTGCGGAAACGCCTGTAACAGCTTGATTTGAATCTTTTTCGTCGCGTCGGAAATAGCCAGCAGCGCCGTACACTGCGGTGCCGCGATCAGTTTGAGTTGTTTCTGCAATTGTGGATTATGCAGTTTGGCCATGCCCGGCACCGGCAGCACGCGCGGAATTTCGGTTTCAAATGTCGCCATCCAGCGTTTTTTCGTGCAGGCCACTTCATTAAAAAGATGGATGATTTGTGCATCGTCCGGCACCGAGAACGGTAGCGGCGCGAAAATAAACAACTTATTGGCTTTGCTGATTTTCTGCCTGACGGCGTTACGATAAAACCAGATATTTTTATATTTCAGATTGAGATAATGGTGTAAATCGTTGACGATGATATTTCTCTTTTCCGGATAACCTTTCCCATTTACGATTATTTTCATACGTGCCCCGGCACAGGAAAAATAAGCATAACTGGCAGTATATTCCTCGCCAGTCACAAATCCAGCGAGCAAGTAAACCCTCGCTAAACAATAAGAAAATACACATTTTGTGACAGGTAATAACATCAGCCAGCCTGAATAAAATTCAGGCGCGGCCGGTAAAGAATATTAATCAATACAAAATTCGCGTAATTTATAAAAATGGCTAACGCGTTGATTTTTATTTAACGCTGGCCATATTATGACAATTTCGTGTCAGGATTTGATGCCGAAGTTTAATCTTTATTTTCTGCTGGCCCGCAATGCATAAGCAGAACGATGATCACAGGACGGCTGACAATCGGTAAGCAGCGGTAACAGAAACGCGGCAAGGGATGACCTGACGCCGGGCGGGCGACAGGCTTAGCGGCCCTGCACCAGCTGCGGCGGCACGATTAACGTCTGCACATCGGCCTGTGGCTGCGCCAGGCGCTGTAATATGCGTTCTGCCGCACGCCGCCCGACGATGCGCGCTTCACTGCTGACAAACGTCAACGCCGGATCGTTCAGCTCAGGCTGCGGATCGTCATTGAAGCCGACCAGCGCCAGCTGCTGGGTGTAGTAACTGTCCACGGCATCTTCCCCGAGGGTGCGGCCGCTGCGCAGCGCGCCGAAATAGCAGCCGAGCGTGGTGCTGGCATTGTGGGCCAGGATAGCGGTAATACGCGGATGCTGATGCAGCAGCGCCTGCGTCAGCGCGGAGACGCTCTGCTGGCGATCGTCACATTCGATAATCCAGTCCGGGCGAAACGGCAAACCGTACTGCAGCAGCGTGGCGCAATAGCCGCCGATACGTTCGGCGCGCGTCAGTGAGGAACCCAGACCGCCCACCCAGGCAATGCGCTGATGTCCCTGTTTGATCAGATACTCGGTGGCCATCCGCGCCGCCTGGCTGTTATCCGGACGCAGCGAATCGACTTTTTCCAGACTGCTGGCGCGCGCGGCGCAGATCAGCGCAATATTTTGCTCCTGCGCCTGCAGCCGCAGCGATTCCGCCTGCGCCACCGCACCGCCCAGCACAATGCCATCGGCGCCCTGCGCCGCCAGCGAATCAAAACAGCGCTGCAGATGCTGGCCGTGCTGACCACTCTGCGTCAGCACCAGCACTTTGCCCTGCTGCTCCAGCACCTCGCTCAGTCCCGCCGTCATTGCTGCATAAAAGGGCTGGCTGAGATCGCGCACGATCAGGCCAATCACCCCGCTCTCACCGCCGCGCAGCATGGAGGCCGAGCGGTTACGCACATAGCCGAGTTGCTCAATCGCCTGATTCACCCGCGCGGCGGTGGCGGGTGAAATACGCCCTTTGCCGGACAGCACCAGCGATACCGTGCTGACCGATACGCCAGCGGCCTGCGCGACATCATGGATGGTGATTTTCTGCTGGGACATAGTGTGACGCTTTTCGTTGCCGGAAAATTCAAAGAGGTAAAACGTTACACTGATTCGCATAAAAATAAAGCCTGATGCTCGTCACGCTTTGTGATTATCACCACAAAAAGCCGTGATAAAACGTTTTATCTTCCTCCACCACTTTACCCGCTTGTTACTTTTTAGCCAGGAAGGAGACGTTTTATGCCTGCGACAGCGCAACCCAAAATATCGCTGTGGGAGTTTTTCCAGCAACTGGGTAAAACCTTTATGCTGCCCGTGGCGCTCCTCTCGTTCTGCGGGATCATGCTCGGGATCGGCAGTTCGCTCAGCAGTAAAGACGTCATCACGCTGATCCCGTTCCTCGGTACCCCCGTGCTGCAGGCGATCTTTATCTGGATGAGTAAAGTCGGCTCCTTTGCCTTTAGCTTCCTGCCCGTGATGTTCTGCATCGCCATCCCGCTGGGCCTGGCCCGCGAGAACAAAGGCGTCGCGGCGTTTGCCGGGTTTGTGGGCTACGCGGTGATGAACCTCGCGGTTAACTTCTGGCTGACCGCCAAAGGCATTCTGCCGACCACCGATGCTGCCGTGCTGAAAGCCAACAACATCCAGAGCGTGATTGGCATTCAGTCCATCGATACCGGGATCCTCGGGGCGGTGATCGCGGGGGTCATTATCTGGATGCTGCACGAGCGCTTCCACAATATCCGCCTGCCGGATGCCCTGGCATTCTTCGGCGGCACCCGCTTTGTGCCGATTATCACCCTCGTGGTCATGGGTCTGTTCGGCCTGATCATTCCGCTGATCTGGCCGGTCTTTGCGCTGGGCATCAACGGCATTGGCCGCATCATCAACGGCGCGGGCGATTTTGGCCCGATGATCTTCGGCACCGGCGAACGTCTGCTGCTGCCGTTTGGCCTGCAGCATATTCTGGTGGCGCTGATTCGCTTCACCGAAGCGGGCGGCACCATGGAGGTGTGCGGTCACGACGTGAGCGGCGCGCTGACCATCTTCCAGGCGCAGCTGAGCTGCCCGACCACCCACGGCTTCTCCGAAAGCGCCACCCGCTTCCTGTCTCAGGGCAAAATGCCGGCCTTCCTCGGCGGCCTGCCGGGCGCCGCGCTGGCGATGTACCACTGCGCGCGCCCGGAAAACCGTCATAAAATTAAAGGCCTGCTGATTTCCGGCGTGATTGCCTGCGTGGTCGGCGGCACCACCGAGCCTATCGAATTCCTGTTCCTGTTTGTCGCGCCGGTGCTGTATCTCATCCACGCGCTGCTGACCGGTCTGGGCTTCACCGTGATGGCGGTGCTGGGCGTCACCATCGGCAACACCGACGGTAACGTGATTGACTTCGTGGTGTTCGGCATCCTGCACGGTCTGTCCACCAAGTGGTATCTGGTGCCGGTCGTGGCGGCAATCTGGTTCGTCGGTGTACTACGGGATCTTCCGCTTCGCCATCACCCGCTTTAACCTGAAAACGCCGGGCCGCGATGCCGAAACGGCCACCAGCGTTGAGCAGGCGGTTAGCCGGTCCGGTGGGCAAATCCGGCTATAACACCCCAGCCATTCTGGCGGCGCTGGGCGGTGCGGATAACATCACCTCACTGGATAACTGCATTACCCGCCTGCGCCTGTCGGTGGCGGATATGTGCAAAAGTGGATACCAACGCCCTGAAAGCCAACCGGGCCATCGGCGTGGTACAGTTAAACCAGCACAATTTGCAGGTGGTTATCGGCCCGCAGGTTCAGTCAGTGAAGGATGAGCTGGCCACCCTGATGCGCGCAACGGTGCCCGGGGCACGATAAGACCTGATGCCAGGCATGTTTGATTTTGATTCAGCGTCGTGGATCGCCACGGCACCTGGTGTACGCAGTGGGACTACGTCGCCGACCGCTTTGGCGCGGCGGATTTGCTGCCCTTCACCATCTCAGATATGGATTTCGCCACCGCCCCCTGCATAATCGACGCGCTGCAGCAGCGCATTCATCACGGCGTGTTTGGCTATAGCCGCTGGAAAAACGACGAGTTTCTCGCCGCCGTCGCGCACTGGTTCCAGCAGCGTTTTAACAGCCGGATTGATACTGAAAGCGTGGTTTATGGTCCGTCCGTCATCTACATGGTCTCTGAACTGATACGCCTCTGGTCAACCCCCGGCGACGGCGTGGTGGTGCACACCCCGGCTTACGATGCGTTTTATAAAGCCATAGAGGGTAACGCGCGTCGTGTTGTGGCGGTTGAGATGGAAAAGCAGGCTGCAGGCTGGCAGGGCAATATGGCGGCCCTCGAAGCGGCGCTGGCGAAACCGGAAAACAAAATTTTGTTGCTGTGCAGCCCGCAGAACCCGACCGGCAAGGTCTGGACGCGGGATGAGCTGACGCACATGGCGGAACTGTGCGCACGCTATGACGTGGCGGTTATCAGCGATGAAATCCATATGGACATGGTGTGGGGAGAACATCGTCACACGCCGTGGAACGCCGTGGCGCGGGGCAAATGGGCGCTTCTGACCTCCGGCTCCAAAAGCTTTAACATTCCGGCGCTGACGGGGGCTTACGGCCTGATCGGCGATGAAGAGAGCCGTAACGGCTATCTCAGCGCGCTAAAAGGACGGGACGGGCTCTCTTCCCCTTCCGTGCTGGCGCTGACGGCGCATATCGCCGCCTACCAGCAGGGGGAGCCGTGGCTGGATGCCCTGCGGGGTTATCTCGAAGGGAATTTGTCGTATATTGCGCAGGAAGTAAACCGCGCTTTTCCGAAACTGAACTGGCAGGCACCGGACGCGACCTATCTGGCCTGGATCGATCTGCGCCCACTGAACATTGACGATCGGGCGCTGCAAAAAGTGCTGATCGAGCAGCAAAAAGTTGCCATCATGCCGGGATATACCTACGGGAAAGAGGGAAATGGCTTCGTGCGCTTAAATGCGGGCTGCCCGCGCAGCAAGCTGGAGCAAGGGGTTCAACGCCTCATCGCCGGGATTAACACGCTCCTGTAATTAATTTGCGCAACGGAATATTCCCTTGCGCAAATAGCTTTTTACCCCGTTTTGTTTTTATAATATGGCGCACTTTAACCAGAAAAGAGTGCGACCATGATTGATACACGCCTGCCTTTAACTGATATTCATCGTCACCTTGACGGTAACATTCGTGCCCAAACCATCCTCGATCTTGGCCGCCAGTTCAATTTAACGCTTCCTGCTCAGACGCTTGAAACGCTGATCCCTCACGTACAGGTGACCTCCAATGAACCGGACCTGGTCAGCTTCCTGAGCAAAGCTCGACTGGGGCGTGAAAGATGCTGGCCTCGCTGGATGCCTGTCGCCGCGTGGCGTTTGAGAACATCGAAGATGCCGCGCAACGGCCGGCCTGCATTACGTCGAGCTGCGCTTCTCGCCGGGCTACATGGCGATGACCCACAGCCTGCCGGTTGCAGGCGTGGTGGAAGCCGTGATTGAAGGTGTCCGCGAAGGGTGCAAAAGTATGGCGTTCGATGTGCAGGCCCGTCTGATTGGCATCATGAGCCGTACCTTCGGCGAAGCCGCCTGCCTGCAGGAGCTGGAAGCGCTGCTGGCGCATCGCGACGCCATCACCGCCGTCGACCTGGCCGGTGACGAACTGGGCTTCCCGGGCAGCCTGTTCCTCTCCCACTTCAACCGCGCGCGCGATGCCGGCTGGCGCATTACCGTGCATGCGGGTGAAGCAGCCGGCCCGGAAAGCATCTGGCAGGCCATCCGCGAGCTGGGCGCCGAGCGTATCGGCCACGGTGTGAAAGCGGTTGAAGATCGCGCCCTGATGGATTTCCTGGCGGAGCAGCGTATCGGCATTGAATCCTGCCTGACGTCGAACATTCAGACCAGCACCGTGGCCTCGCTGGCGCAGCATCCGCTGAAAACGTTCCTGGAGCACGGCGTGCTGGCCTCCCTCAACACGGACGATCCGGCGGTACAGGGCGTGGATATCATCCACGAGTACAAGGTCGCTGCACCGCAGGCGGGCCTGAGCCCCGCCGAGATCCGCCAGGCGCAGGTGAATGGGCTGGAAATCGCCTTCCTAACCGAGGCGGAGAAAGCCGCGCTGCGCCAGCGCGTGGCGGCATAAGCCATAAAAAAGGAGCGCAGATTGCGCTCCTTGTTGATCGGCTGGCGATAACGCCGACCGGCTTACAAAAATTATGCCAGGGACAGCGTCTGGCGCATGTTTTTTCGCAGATTCAATCCCCAGCTCAATCAGCTCCATAATCTGAATCGCCTGGCTGGCCGGAACCGGGTTTTCCCCGTTACCGGCAATCGCGCTCGCGGATGGCCGCATAATAGGCCGGATAGTTACCCGGCATCGTCAGCAGCTCTTTCTTCACCATCACGTCGCCCTCTGCCCGCGTCAGCGACGCCGTCGCGCATATCATAGCCCCAGTCTTCCTGCGGCAGACGTTCACCGTTTTTCAGACGGTCTTCCTGCGGATCGAGGCCGAACTTCACGTAGCTGCCGCGCGTGCCGTGAATGATATAACGGGCCGATTCCGCAGCCGCGACCATCGTGCCGTGCAGCACAACCCGCCGCTGCGGGTAACTCAGCACCGCGTGGAAGTAATCGGTTGTTTGTGCGCCGGGCCTGAGCTGAGCCAGGTCGACCGTCATGCTCACCGGCAGACCAAACAGATTCAACGGCCTGGTCCAGCAGATGCGGGGCTAAATCGTACCAGATGCCGCTGCCCGGGCCGTCCTGTTCGCGCCAGCGGTTTCGCACCTGCGGACGGAAACGGTCAAAGTGCGATTCAAAAAAGAGGATCTCCCCTAGCGTGCCCTCGCTGAGCAGCGTTTTTACCGTCAGAAAATCGCTGTCCCAGCGGCGGTTATGGAACACGGACAGCACCCTTCCCAGGCTTTTTGCCAGCGCATCCAGCTCACGCGCCTGTGACAGCGTCACGGTAAAGGGTTTATCGACCACCACGTGCTTACCGGCTTCCAGCGCCGCTTTCGCCAGCGGGAAATGGGTGTCGTTCGGCGTGGGGATAACAATTAAATCCATCGTCGGGTCATTGAACAGAGCGTGGGGATCAGAGACAACCGGCACCGACGGCCAGTCAGCGTGGACTTTAGTGGCATCGCTGCTGGAGATCGCCGCCAGCGCCACGCCCGGCGTACCGGCTATCAGCGGCGCATGAAACGTTTTGCTGGCATATCCGTAGCCGATAAGGCCGACACGTAGTTTATCGCTCATTCTCATTCCTCTTGTTCGTGACCTGACTGATTTAAGACGAATCAGTCAGTAAGAACAAGGCGGAATCACCTGAAAGCTCAGGAGATCGCACTCCGTGCCGGTTGCCAGCTCTCCTGGGCCACCAGCGCGTCGTGCGCATCCTGACTGCGGCGGCGGAAATCGCTCGGACTGACGCCCACCCGCTTGCGGAACACGCGCGAGAAGTAGAGCTGGTCGTCGTAGCCGACCTCGCGCCCCACCGAGGCGATCGGTTCCTGAGTGGTTTGCAACAGCAGCTTGGCGCGGATCACCCGCTGATCTTCGCGCCAGCGTAACAGGTTGATTCCCATCTGCTCGCGGAACAGGTGGGCCAGACGCGACGGCGACAGACAGACGTGGCGCGCCACTTCCTCGATTTTCACCTCGCTGGCCAGATGATTGGTGACGTACTGGCAGGCTTCAATCACGCGCGGGTCGCGAATTTGCTGATGGCTGCGCGGATCCTCTTCCACCGCGCGCAGCAGCAGGCGCTCCAGCAGGTTCATCGCCAGCTCTTCGGCAAAGCGACGCCCGGAGTTGTGCGTCTGTTCGATGCTGGCAAACAGGCGGTCAAATTCGGCGCGCAGCGCTTCCGGCAACCGCAGCCGGCCAACGCCCTGGTTCTGATCCTGCCACTGCAGCCAGTCGGTCCAGTAGGCGCGTGGACGGAAATAGACCCAGCGATGATGCCAGCACGGACTGTCCGGCGCGCGGCCATAGTAGTGCGGCGTTTTCGGCTGAAACAGCAGCAGGTCGCCTGGCTCGCAGTCAAAAGCTGACTCGCCGTCAAAGACCCGTCCCTGACCTTTGATGGTCAGATTGAGGATGTAACCTTTCATGCCGTGCGGGCGATCGATAAAAAAATCGAGCTGATCGCCGGCGTTGATCGGCGTCAGTCCTGCCACCAGCCAGGCGTTAAACGGATAGCCCGGCAGTAAGGGATTTTGCTGCTCACTCGGCGCTTCGCGGTGGTACATAAGGATCTCCCGGTTCGCGTGATGTCAGGGCGCAGCGTTGCGGCTGCGCCCGCGGGATCAAGCGGTTCTGCTCTTTTGCTTGTAACGGTCGAAAATCACGGCCGCCAGCAGGATCAGACCACGCACCACATACTGCGAGAATGGCGAAATATTCAGCAGGTTCATGGCGTTCTCCACGGTGCCCAAAATCAGGATACCGGCCACCACATATGAGATTTTTCCGATGCCGCCCTTGAGGGAAACGCCCCCCAAAACGCAGGCTGAGATGACGATCAGCTCATAGCCGATAGAGGTCATCGGCTGGCCGCTGGTCATACGCGAGGCCAGAATAATCCCGGCCGCCGCGGAGACCAGACCGGAGAGCACAAAGATAATAATCTTCGTGCGCACCACCGGCACCCCCGCCAGACGCGCCGCTTCCTCATTACCGCCAATCGCCAGCGTATTGCGGCCAAAGGTGGTGCGGTTCAGCAGGAAGCCGAACAGGATCAGGCAGGCCACCGTCAGCCAGATAGGCGCCGGCAGGCCCAGCCAGTTGGCGTAGCCCAGGGTGAAGAAGCGCTCGTCTTCAATCCCCACCGCTTTACCGTCGGAGATGATATAGGCCAGACCGCGCACAATCTGCATCGTCGCAAGCGTGGTGATCAGGGCGTTAATCTTCAGGCGCGCAATCACAAAGCCGTTAACCAAGCCGCTGACCACGCCGAGCAGCAGACCGGCAAAAACGCCAATCCACAGGCTTTCGGTCATGTTGATCACCACGGCGGTGGTGACGCCAGCACAGGCAATCACCGAGGCCACCGACAGGTCAAAATCGCCGGAGGCCAGACAGAAGAGCATGCCGCAGGCCACCATGCCGGACATGGAGATCGCCAGCCCCAGCCCTTTCATATTAATGAAGGTGGCAAAATTAGGCACAAAGATCGCGCAGGCGATAAAGAGCAGCGGCAAAGACCACCAGCATGCCGTACTGATCCCAGATGCGCCCAAAACTGAAAGCCGACTTCGGCGCTCCGGATGGCGTAGGACGTAGTTAAGAGGAAGCCATCATTACTCTCCTTTACCTCAGGCCACGGCGGCCGCTTGAGTGGTTTTCGGCATGGCGAGGCTCAACGCCTGTTGTTCATTCGCCTGTTCATGAAGCAATTCACCGGCGATTTCACCTTCACGCATCACCACAATGCGGTCGGCAACGCCCAGCACCTCAGGCAGATCGCTGGAGGCGAACAGCACCGCCACGCCGCGTTTTGCCAGCTCATAAATCACGTTGTAAATCTCGTGTTTTGCCCCCACATCAATGCCGCGCGTCGGCTCGTCCAGCAAAATGACCTTCATATCCTCCGACAGCCAGCGGCCCAGAATTGCCTTCTGCTGGTTGCCACCGGAGAGATTCATGATCAGCTGTTCCGGACCCGGCGTTTTGATGTTCAGCGAGCGAATATGGTGGTCGGCGTTTCTCGCCTCCCAGCCGTCGTTGATCAGGCAACCGGCGCGAATAAACTTACTGGCGGCGGGCGCAGATATTGATGTTGTCGCGCACCGAATGCACCGGAATGATGCCTTCCGCTTTGCGGTCTTCCGGGCAGAGCATCATGCCGGCCCGGATGGCATGGGCAGGTTTCTGGATATCGACCCGCTCGCCGTCAATGGAGACCTGCCCTTCGGTAATGCGGGTACCGCCAAACAGTCCTTTCATCAGCTCGCTGCGCCCGGCCCCCACCAGACCAAACAGCCCGACGATTTCACCGCTGCGCACGGATAACGAGATCGGCGTCCGCACGCCTGGCGCTTTAACCTTGTCCAGCCGCAGGCGCTCGGGGCCCAGCTCACGTGGCGCGTAGCCATAGATATCCCCCAGATCGCGTCCGACCATCGCCTGCACCAGCTGGTCATGGTTATCCTGCCCGCTGCATATCGGTAAAGGTGCGCACGTAGCGCCCATCTTTAAACACGGTGATGGCATCGCTCAGGGCAAAAATCTCTTCCATGCGGTGCGAGACATACAAAATCATCCGGCCCTCCTTACGCAGCTCGCGGATCACGCGGAACAGGTTTTCGATTTCACGCGCGGAGAGCGAACTGGTGGGTTCATCAAAGGCGATGATTCTGGCGTTACGCGCCAGCGCCTTGGCAATTTCAACCATCTGCCACTGGCCGATGGAGAGGTATTTCAGCGGCGTCTGGGGATCGACGTCCAGACCAAGGTGTTTAAGCTGCAGCCCCGCTTCATAATTAAGTAGCGAACGATTCACCACGCCGCTTTTGTGCGGAAGCTGGCCAAGATAGATGTTTTCCGCCACGGTCATCTCAGGGATCAGGTGCAGCTCCTGATAGATGATCGCCACCCCGGCATTGAGCGCCGCAGTGGTATCCGCCGAAGCTCACTTCGCCATGGCCTCTTGACCGCGGATTTCGCCGCCGCTGGGTTGATAGCTGCCGCTGAGGATTTTCAACAGCGTGGATTTTCCCGCGCCGTTTTCCCCCATCAGGGCGTGCACCTGGCCGGCATAGCAGTCGAAGCTGATATCGGTCAGCGCGTTAACACCGGGGAAGGTTTTCCCGATGCCGCGAAAAGAGAGATACGGATCAGACTGTTGCATAACCCGAGCCTCCATATTTCGCACCGTAGCGGCGTTGGCTGCACACATTTACCCCGGTCACTGACTTCAGTAAGCTCCCGGGGATAAACGTGCCTGCCGCCTTGCTACAGCACGAACTATGCCGGCTGCCTGTTAATTAACATCACATTGAGGACGGCTTATAACCGACTTACACAGTCCTTTTTTCGCCAGCTCCTCTTTGAAGTTGTCGCGGGTGATCAGCACCACGTCGGTCACTTCTGTAAATTTCGGCGGTTCATGCCCCTTTGGTCACCCAGTTGTAGAGCATTTCGCTGGATTTATAGCCGTGCACGTCCGGGCTTGGCAGCAGAGAGCCGTAGAAGCCGGTTGGCCTGCGCTTTCGACAGCTCGCTCACCGCATCCACGCCGTTGATGCCGATACCGATGACGTCCGGCGCTTTGAAGCCCTGGCCTTCCGTCGCGCGCACGCCGCCCAGCACGGTGTTGTCGTTCATGCCGACCACCAGCCAGTGTTTCACTTCCGGATGCTGGACCAGCAGGGAGTTAGCGGCATCAAAGGCACCCGGGATATCGTTGGATTTGGTCGGCACTTTGTAGATCTGTTTTTCCGGGAAGCCGGCCGCTTTCAGCGCGTCCATTGAACCAGTGGTGCGGCGGCGCGCCGTGTCCAGCTCGTCCGCGGTAATCGCCATCACGGCGGTCTCTTTCACATCCCAGCCGCGTTTTTGCATCTCTTTATAGAGTTCCTGACCCTGACGCTCGCCGATTTTGGTCGCCGCCATCATGACCAGCGGCACGGTGTCCATCGGTTTGCCTTTGGCGTTGACGAACTGATCGTCCACCGCAATGACTTTCATGTCGTAGCCGCGCGCTTTGGCGACAATCGCTGAGCCCAGTTTGGGATCCGGGGTACAGATAACAAAGCCTTTCGCGCCGCTGGCCGCCAGGCTATCGATGGCGTTCAGCGTTTTTTCACCGTCCGGCACGGCGATTTTAATCACTTCAAAACCTAAATCTTTGCCGGCCTTATCGGCGAATTTCCACTCGGTCTGGAACCAGGGTTCTTCCGGCTGTTTTACCAGAAAACCGAGTTTTAAAGTCTCAGCGATAGCGGATTGTGACATAACGGCAGCCAGACCGATGGCCGCCAGCGCTTTAGTAAATTTGTGCATGATGCTCTCCGGCACAATGGTGTTTTATCGCTGTTATCAACGAATCGGTGTAAACGCTACCAATCAGATTTCACGTTCGGGTACAGCGCAAAATCAGCGCGTTAGCTCAAAGGTTGTACAAAGGCTGTGCAAACGCTGGGCTAGTTGTAGCGGGAAAAGCGCGGAAAAATGTAGAGCGGTATCACATCCCAAAACGATGACTAAATTCTCCATATATTCAGCAAAATTAACCGGACATTAACTTTTGCTGTCGATCACACAACCCCGCCGATGACAGAAAAGTGCATATTCTCAGCCGCTGGTGACTAACCGCCGCCCGCGCCCCATTCCAGGATAGAGCGAGACAACTCACACAGGAGAATCCCGATGAGCGCGGGTGCCATAACAATTGGGCTGGATTTCGGCAGTGACTCGGTACGGGCGCTGGCCGTGGAGTGCCACAGCGGTAAAGAGCTGGAAAAGGCGGTGGTCAACTATCCGCGCTGGGCAAAGGGTGAATTCTGCGATGCACACGCAAACCGCTTTCGTCATCATCCTCAGGATTATATTGATGCGCTGGAACAAGCCATCGTCAGCGTGGTGCAGGCGTTAAGTCCGGCGCAGCGCGCCGCGGTGGTGGGTATTGGCGTCGATTCTACCGGCTCGACGCCGGCCCCCATCGATCGCGACGGCAACGTCCTCGCGCTGCGTCCGGAATTCGCCAGCAATCCCAACGCCATGTTTGTGCTGTGGAAAGATCACACCGCCATAGAAGAAGCCGAAGAGATCAACCGCCTGTGCCGCAGCGGCCAGTTCACCGACTATACCCGCTACATCGGCGGCGTTTACTCCTCCGAATGGTTCTGGGCCAAAATTTTGCACGTGTCGCGTGCCGATGCCGCGGTGCGAGAGGCGGCGGTTTCGTGGGTAGAGCTGTGCGACTGGGTGCCCGCGCTGCTGAGCGGCACCACCGCACCGGCCGAACTGCGGCGCGGACGCTGCGCCGCCGGGCACAAATCATTGTGGCATCCGGAGTGGCAGGGTTTACCGCCGGCGGCGTTCTTTCGCGCGCTCGATCCCATGCTGGTGGAACAGCTCGATTCGCCGCTGTTCAGCGATACCTTTACCGCCGATGTGCCGGTCGGCACGCTGTCGGGCGAATGGGCGCAGCGTCTTGGCCTGTCAGAACAGGTGGTGCTGTCCGGTGGCGCCTTTGACTGCCACATGGGCGCGGTTGGCGCGGGCGCACAGCCGTACACGCTGGTGAAAGTCATCGGCACCTCGACCTGCGACATCCTGATCGCCGACAGCGAACAGGTGGGCGATCGCGCGATCAAAGGCATCTGCGGTCAGGTCGACGGCAGCGTGATGCCGGGCGCCATCGGCTGTGAAGCCGGACAATCGGCGTTCGGCGACATCTATGCCTGGTTCAGTCGCCTGCTCGGCTGGCCTTTGCAGCAGGCGGCGCAGCGCCATCCTGAATTACAGCCGCAGCTGGCCGCGCTGCAGCAGGATCTGATCCGCCAGCTGACCGACGCCTGGGCGGCAAATCCGCAACTCGATCACCTGCCGGTGGTGCTGGACTGGTTTAACGGTCGCCGCACGCCGGACGCCAACCAGCGCCTGAAAGGCGTGATTACCGACCTCAACCTCGGCACCGATGCGCCGGCGCTGTTCGGTGGCCTGATTGCCGCCACCGCCTTTGGCGCACGCGCCATCATGGAGTGCTTCGAGCAGCAGCAGATTCCGGTGCAGAACATCCTGACGCTCGGCGGCATTGCGCGCAAATCCCCTGCCATCATGCAGGCCTGCTGCGATGTGATGAACCGGCCGCTGGACATTGTCGCTTCCGATGAGTGCTGCGCGCTGGGCGCGGCGATTTTTGCCGCCGTTGCCGCCAGCGTTTACCCCGATGTGCCGGCGGCGCAGCAGGTGATGGCCAGTCCGATTGCCGTCACCCTGCAGCCGGACAGCGCGCGCGTGGCGACTTATCAGCAGCTTTATCAACGTTATCAACACTGGTGCCAGGCGGCTGAACCGCAGTACGCCGCGCGCGCCGCATCCGCTAAGTAAAGGAGCGATGAATGGAACAGAAAGTCTGGTTTGTGATTGGTACACAGCATCTCTACGGAGCGGAAACCCTGCGCCAGGTTGAGCAGCATGCGCGCCAGGTGATGGACGGCCTGAACCAGGCCGGTACGCTGCCGGTGCCGCTTGAGCTGAAGCCGCTGGTGAAATCACCGGATGAAGCGCTGGCGCTGTGCCGCGAGGCCAATCACGACAGCCAGTGCGTCGGTATCATTACCTGGCTGCATACCTTTTCGCCGGCAAAAATGTGGATTGGCGGACTGAGTATTTTGCATAAACCGCTGCTGCAGTTTCACACCCAGTTCAATGCGGAAATTCCGTGGGACAGCATGGACATGGACTTCATGAACCTGAACCAGACCGCGCACGGCGGCCGTGAGTTCGGCTTCATTGGCGCGCGCATGGGTCTGCAGCACAGCGTAGTGACCGGTCACTGGCAGGATAAAACCAGCCAGCAGCGTATTGCGCGCTGGATCAATGCCGCCCTGGCGAAGCAGGCCAGCCAGCAGCTGAAAGTGGCGCGCTTCGGTGACAATATGCGCGAAGTGGCGGTCACCGAAGGCGATAAAGTGGCAGCGCAGATTCAGTTTGGCTATGCGGTTAACGGCTGGGGCGTCGGCGATCTGGTTGAGGTGGTGAACAGCGTCAGCGACGGTGATGTCAACGCGCTGGTCGACGAATACGAGAGCCAGTATCTGTTCAGCGCAGCGGCGTCTGTAAACGGCGACAAGCGGCAGAATGTGCTGGATGCCGCACGCATTGAGCTGGGCCTGAAGCGCTTCCTCGATAGCGAAGGCTGTAAAGCCTTTACCACCAATTTCCAGACGCTGCACGGTATGACCCAGCTGCCCGGTCTGGCGGTTCAGCGCCTGATGGCTCAGGGCTACGGCTTCGCTGGTGAAGGCGACTGGAAAACCGCCGCGCTGCTGCACATCCTGAAAGTGCAGGCCGGCACGCGCGCCGGCGGCACCTCGTTTATGGAGGATTACACCTACCACTTCGCGCCGGGCAACGAGCTGGTACTGGGCTCGCACATGCTGGAAGTGTGCCCGTCGATCGCCAAAGAGGAGAAGCCGCTGATTGATGTGCAGTTCCTCGGCATTGGCGGTAAAGCCGATCCGGCGCGTCTGATTTTCTCGACGCCGGCGGGTCGCGCGGTGAACGCCAGCGTCATCGACATGGGCGACCGCTTCCGTCTGCTGGTCAACGTGGTCGATACCATTGAACAGCCGCAGGCGCTGCCGAAGCTGCCGGTGGCACGTGCGCTGTGGCGCGCGCAGCCGTCGCTGGCCACCGCTTCTGAAGCGTGGATCCTGGCGGGCGGCGCACACCATACGGTGTTCAGCCAGGCGCTGGATGTAGAGGACATGTACCTGTACGGCGAACTGCACGGCATTGAAGTGCTGGTGATTGATGACGAGACGCGCCTGCCGGCCTTCAAAGATGCGCTGCGCTGGAACGACGCGTACTACCGCCTGAAACGGTAATAGCCTGAAAATTGAAGTAAGCCGCGAGTGTATCGCGGCTTTTTTTTGGCTTAAAACGTGCGCGCCAGTCAACAAAGGCAGGCGTTACGTAAAGCCGGCGTGAATACCTCCCTGTCGCCCCGGTCGCCGCATCCCTGCGGCGTACGCTTTACGCCACTGCCCGCCTTTATTTCCTTCATACCCGTGTGCTGCGAGTGGTCAGATTTAAACGCCGCGCAGCGCATTAATGACAGCGATGAACAACTTAACTGTCCCATCAAGGCCAGCCCGAATAGCAAAGCGTCCGCGCCAGGGATGGCGCGGCCGATCGGCATGGATGCGGGGTTTCTTTGCGATCGGGCTGGCCTTAATGGGGCCGGGCACCCAATTAACAGCAAACCCACCAAACTTTCACGACTCTGAGCGCTAAAACAGCAACCCCACCCAACATCCACGAATCTGTGCATAAAAAAAGGTGCGCCAGTTTGCGCACCTTTTAACACACACATGCGATGACGACTAAGACGTTAAACGCTTAACCGGCGCGTTCTGCTGGCGGTCCCACAGCACCGTCAGCCCACGCTGCAGCGCGATAAAAATAAACAGCAGAATGCCGATGGCGATTTTCGTCCACCACGAGCTGAGCGTGCCGTCGAAGTTAATATAGGTCTGGATCAGCCCCTGAATCGCCACGCCAAACAGCGTTCCCAGCACCGTACCCACGCCGCCGCTGAGCAGCGTGCCGCCGATGACCACCGAGGCAATGGCATCCAGCTCCACGCCTACGCCCGCCAGCGCGTAGCCCGCCTGGGTATAAATCGAGAAGACGATGCCCGCCAGCGTCGCCAGCCCGGTCGAGAGCATATAGATGCGAATGGTGGTGCCGCGGGTCGAGATCCCCATCAGGTTGGCCGACGTCGCGTTGCCGCCAATGGCGTAAACCTGATTGCCGAACCGGGTGCGGTGGGCGAGGAAAATGCCAATCACCACCACGCCCAGCATCAGCAGCCCCATCGCGCTCAGGCGGCCGCCGCCGGGGATTTTCCACGCCAGGCTGGAGAGCGTGTCATACACCGGATGGTTAATCGGAATCGACTCCTCCGACACCAGATAGCTGCAGCCCGCGCAGGAAGAACATCCCCGCGAGGGTAATGATAAAGGCCGGGATTTTTAACGCGTCGATCAGCAGCCCCATAAAGGCGCCAAACGCGCAGCCCATCGCCAGCACCAGCGGAAAGGCCACCAGCGGCGAGATGCCCCAGAAGCCGATGCCTCGCTTTTGCCAGGAACACGCCGGTGAAGGCGATCACCGAGCCGACGGAGAGATCGATCCCGCCGGAGAGGATCACAAAGGTCATACCGACGGCGATGATGCCTAGAAAGGCGTTATCCGTCAGGATATTGCAAATCACACGCGTCGAGGCAAAACCGGGAAACTGGGTGAGGCAGTAGAGATAACCCAGCACAAACACGCCCAGCGTGATCATTAACGGTAAATTACGTTTTATCATGGCCACGGATCCCCTTAATGATGGCGATAAAGCGCGGCGACTGGACGATCAGCACGCACAGCACGACCACCGCTTTTACCACCTGGTTGAGTTCCGGCTGGAAACCGGAAAGCAGGATCCCGGTGTTCATGCCCTGAATAATCAGCGCGCCAATCACCGAGAGCAGCAGGTTAAAACGCCCGCCCATCAGCGACCCGCCGCCAATCACCACCGCCAGAATCGCGTCCAGCTCCAGCCACAGCCCGGCGTTGTTGGCATCGGCCCCGCGAATATCCGCCGCGACGATCACCCCGGCGATGGCGGCACACACGCCGCTCAACACGTAGGTCAGCATCACCACCAGCCGGCGCGTATCACCCCGGCGTTGCGCGCCGCGCGAATGTTGATCCCCACCGCTTCAATGAACATGCCGAGCGCCGTTTTGCGGGTGAAGAGCCAAAGACCAACACGGCCACCAGCAGGGCGATAATCCATCACCGGTGCCGGGAGCAGCCACAGCGAAGTTGCCGCTGCCGATCCACGCCAGGCTCGGCGAGTTAAAGGTGACGATCTGTCCCGGAGGTGATCAGCTGCGCCACGCCGCGCCCGGCCACCATCAGAATCAGCGTGGCAACAAACGGCTGGATCTTCAGCACCGCCACCAGAATGCCGTTCCACAGTCCGGCCAGCACCCCGGTGCCCAGCGCGGCCAGCAGCATACCACCGGCAGGCTGTGCCCGGCCACGGTCAGCGAGGCCGCCGTCGCGCCGGCAATCGCCATCACCGCGCCAACGGAAAGATCGATCCCGCCGGTGGCGATCACCAGCGTCATACCAATCGCCAGCAGCGCCACGGGCGCAGCGCGGTTTAGAATGTCGATCGGGCTGCCGAACAGGCGGCCATCCTGCACGATGATCTGGAAGAAATGCGGTGCGACCAGGCTATCGACCAGCAGCACCAGCAGCAGCGCGACGATCTGCGGCGTGCCGGTCGGCCAGCTGAAGCGGCGCTTCCGCCGCTCCGGTTTGCGAAGCCCACAGTACGTGCCATAGGCGATTCAAGCATCCGATCTGCTCCTTACGCCGCGATGGCATTCATGATTGCCGGAACGGACAGCTTATCCAGCGGGATCTCTGCCACCTGTTTGCGATCGCGCATGATAATGACGCGATCGGCATAGCCCACCAGCTCTTCCAGTTCAGAGGAAATGACCAGCAGCGCCAGCCCGTCGGCGCACAGGGTTTCGATCAGCCGGATGATTTCGGCGTGCGCGCCCACGTCGATACCGCGCGTCGGCTCATCGAGGATCAGGAACTGAGGTTTGGTCAGCAGCCAGCGCGAGAGCAGCACCTTCTGCTGGTTGCCGCCGGAGAGAAACTCAATCGGCTGTTCCGCGCTCGGGGTGCGGATACCCAGCTGGCGGATAAAACGCTCGGCAATCGCGTTTTGCTCTTTACGTGGGATCGGCCGCAGCCAGCCGCGCTGCGCCTGCAGCGCCAGAATGATATTTTCCCGCACCGAGGCCGCGGCAATAATGCCGTCCGTTTTCCGATCTTCCGGGCAGAAGCCCACGCCCAGACACGAGGCCTGATGCGGCGATCGCAGGGTTTGCGGTTTGCCTTTGATCATCGCGCTGCCGCTGTCGGCGCGGCTTGATCCCGAAGATCACCTCGGCGGTTTCGGTGCGCCCGGAGCCTAACAGCCCCGCCAGGCCGACAATTTCACCGGGCCGCACCTCCAGGTTAAACGGCGCGATGACGCCTTTCTTGCCGTAATCGCTGAACGCCGCGACCGGCTTATCGCTCAGCAGCGTACGCCCTGCGCGCTGAAGGGCGTTAGTTTCCAGCTCGCGGCCCAGCATCATTTTCACCAGCTCAATCTGCGGCAGCTCACGCGGTTTCGCGGCAGCCGACAAAGCTGCCGTTGCGCAGCACGGTAATGCGATCGCTCACTCCCATACACCTGATCGAGGAAGTGCGTGACGAAGATCAGGCTCACGCCCTGATCGCGCAGCTGGCGCATCAGGGTAAACAGCATCTCCACTTCCTGGGTATCGAGGCTGGCGGTGGGTTCATCGAGGATCAGCACCTTTGCCGAGAGATCGATCGCGCGACAGATGGCGACGATCTGCTGCATCGCCACGGAAAAGCGGTTCAGCGGCTCGCGTCACATCGAGCGAGAAGCCGTAAGATGCCATCAGCTTCGTCGCGCGCCTTTCCATCTCTTTGCGGCGCAGCAGGCCAAAGCGGCGCGGCTCGCGGCCAATAAACAGGTTATCCGCCACCGACATATTCGGCAGCAGGTTCACTTCCTGGTAAACCGTCCCGATGCCCAGCTGCTGGGCATGGGCGGTATTTTGCGGCGCAATTACCGCCAGCCCTTCAGGCAGATGGTGCCGCGATCCGCGTGATAAACGCCGGTCAGCGCTTTAATCAGCGTTGATTTCCCCGCGCCGTTCTCGCCCAGCAGCGCCATGATCTCGCCGCGCGGCAGGCTGAAATCGACACGTTATCCAGCGCTTTTACGCCGGGAAAGAATTTGCTCAAGCCCTTGAGGCTCAGCAGGGGTGTTTCATCGTAGCTGCTCATCAGATTCTGCCTCGCTTACGTCATAAAAACCGCCCCGAAGGGCGGTTGCGGGGATCAGTAACCCATATTTTTCTTCTTCTCCAACTCCTCTTTCGCCGTATCCGGCAGGTAGAGCGTGGATTTGGTAATGGTCATCTTCGGCGGCAGCGTGCCGTCTTTCTTTGAATTTCTCCAGCGCGTCGAACGCCGGGCCCGCCATGTTCGGCGTCAGCTCCACGCTGGCGTTGGCTTCGCCGTCGATCATCGCTTTATAGATGTCCGGCACGCCGTCGATAGAGCCGGTGAGGATATCTTTGCCCGGTTTCAGGCCCGCTTCTTTAATCGCCTGAATCGCGCCGATCGCCATGTCATCGTTGTGGGCGTAAACCATGCAGATGTTTTTGCCGTTGTTTTCAGCCTTGATGAAGCTCTCCATCACCTCTTTACCCTTACTGCGGGTAAAGTCGCCGGACTGCGAGCGGATAATCTTGATGTTTGGCGCTTTGGCGATGGCTTCGGCAAACCCTTTCTTACGGTCGATGGCCACGCTGGCACCGACGGTGCCCTGCAGTTCAACGACGTTACACGGCTTGCCATCGACGGTTTTCACCAGCCAGTCGCCAATCAGCTGGCCTTCAAGCACGTTGTTGGCGGTCACGGTGGTCATATAGAGCGATTTGTCTTTAACATCGATGGAACGGTCGAGCAGGAAGACCGGGATTTCGGCGTCTTTCGCTTCTTTCAGGACCGGTTCCCAGCCGGTCGCCACCACTGGCGCAATAAAGATGGCATCCACGCCCTGAGCGATAAACGAGCGCACGGCTTTGATCTGGTTCTCCTGTTTTTGCTGACCATCGGCGATTTTCAGGGTGATACCGCGTTTTTGAGCTTCGCTTTTCGCAACGTTGGTTTCTGCCGCACGCCAGCCGGATTCAGAGCCGACCTGCGAGAAGCCCACCGTCATTTCGGCAGCCAGAACCGATGTGCTGAGTGCGGCGCTGACCATGGTGGTCAAGAGTAAACGTTTCCACATAATTTTCATTCCTCTGAAGGGAGTGTGCTGTAGGGGTACAAACGCGCTTCAAGCCTGGCGCAATTGCGCTAAAACAAGCGCGACACACCTCACAAAACAGAATGAATTAAAGGGGTTACGCGTATCAGCGTGTCAGACAGCCGACTCAGCTTATGGACAAAACGCCTGAACTTTATGTCAGCGGAGGTTAAATAACTGTAATAAACAGAAGCGGTTATGACCGCAGGCACTGGAAACGATTACAACGGACACGTAAAGAATGGTTATTCATGCGCG
The DNA here is from genome assembly GCA_039593635.1 of Enterobacterales bacterium. Taxonomy (GTDB): domain Bacteria; phylum Pseudomonadota; class Gammaproteobacteria; order Enterobacterales; family Enterobacteriaceae; genus Enterobacter. Next base: position 210,277 of record JBCNOW010000027.1, on the reverse strand, counting down.
CAGCAGGCAATGTTCTGTTTTGTGATAATTCGCACACTTGCGATTTGACGTTTCATCACAGCTGCACCCTTGTGCGTCACCCGTTACAGATAAATCGCTTTTTCGCGCCTGCTGCGTTTCAAAATAAGCGCAACAAAAGTGCGAAAAATAGCGTCTGGAATACCGTTTAAGGCAGCTGTTAAATTTTCTCACCAGCCCCCGGTTAACGGGGCCAAAAACGGGCCTGACGCGCAGAAAAATGCGCGTTAAAAAAGATAAAAGCGTAAAAAAGTCCCTTTTGATGAGCGAATTAGCGCACGTTGTCTGAATTTTGAATTTTTTTAACCGCGGTGTCTGGACTCTGGCCGCGTGCTCCCTATACTTGAGCACTTCCCCGTTCTTTATCTTTTATGGCAATCATGACTGCGCTCGATTACCTGCTGAAATTTCGTAAAGTGAATAATCTTGAGAGTCTGGAAAAACTCTACGATCACCTCAATTATTCGCTCACTGATGATAACGAGATCATCAATATGTACCGCGCCGCCGATCACCGCCGTGCTGAACTCGCCTCAGGTGGCCGTCTGTATGACCTCGGCTGTGTGCCGAAATCCGTCTGGCGCTACGTGGTGTAAAGCGCGCTTATCCCTGTTTCTGCCCCTGGTGCGCTGTCCGAATCGGGCGTGACCCGTTTGGACATGGTACGCTCTGCCTCGTCTTTTTTCTTACATCAGGATGAACAACATGTCCGAATCGGTAAACCCGCCGCGTATTGCCGGCTGGCTGCTGCTGCCGCTGGCCTGGCTGATTATGACGATGCTGACCAGCGCGCTGGTGGTGGCGCTCTATCTGCGGCCGCTGTTTGACACGGAACTGCGCACCACGCTGTTTTCTCACGCCAGTATTTTAATGACGCAGTGGCTGGTGTCTTTACTCACCGCCGCCGCGGTGTGGCTGTACAGCATCTGGGTGTGCTGGATCTTTTGTCAGCGTTCGCGCCGTCTGCCACGTCACTACATTCTCTGGCTGCTGATGACCGTATTGCTGGCGCTGAAAACCTTCGCTTTTACGCCGGTGGCCGATGGGAAAGCGATCCAGACACTGCTGCTGGCCCTGCTCTCGGCGGCAGTCTTTGTGCCCTACTTCAAACGCTCACAGCGGGTAAAACAGACCTTTATTCAGCCCTGATGACGCTCTTTTCGTCAGGAATTTAATTCTGAGTGCTCTCAGCCAGCGCACGAATCGCGCAAAGGTTGAGATGCACCTCTCAATTCCGGATAATAAACGCCTTTCGGCTTCCAGGCTAAATAATGACCGATTACTTACTGCTCTTTGTCGGCACCGTGCTGGTTAACAACTTCGTTCTGGTGAAGTTCCTTGGCCTGTGCCCGTTTATGGGCGTGTCCAAAAAGCTGGAAACGGCGATGGGCATGGGGCTGGCGACGACCTTCGTCATGACGCTGGCGTCCATCTGCGCGTGGTTGATGAATCACCTGGATCCTCATCCCGCTGGGTTTAGTCTATCTCCGTACGCTGGCCTTTATTCTGGTTATTGCGGTTGTGGTGCAATTTACCGAAATGGTGGTGCGCAAAACCAGCCCGGCGCTCTATCGCCTGCTGGGTATCTTCCTGCCGCTGATCACCACCAACTGCGCGGTGCTCGGCGTGGCGCTGCTGAACATCAACCTTGGGCATAACTTCATGCAGTCGGCGCTGTACGGTTTTTCCGCCGCCGTCGGTTTCTCGCTGGTGATGGTGCTGTTCGCTGCCGATTCGCGAACGTCTGGCGGCAGCGGATATCCCTGCGCCATTCCGCGGAAACGCCATTGCGCTGGTCACCGCGGGTTTAATGTCTCTGGCCTTTATGGGCTTTAGTGGTCTGGTGAAGTTGTAATGAGTGCTATCTGGATTGCCATCGCCTCTATCAGCGTCCTGGGGTTGGTGTTTGGCCTTATCCTGGGCTACGCCTCCCGCCGTTTCGCGGTAGAGGACGATCCTGTTGTTGAAAAAATTGATGAGCTTCTGCCGCAAAGCCAGTGCGGGCAGTGCGGCTACCCGGGCTGCCGCCCCTACGCAGAAGCGGTGGGGATTCAGGGTGAAAAAATTAACCGCTGTGCGCCCGGTGGCGAAGCGGTAATGCTGAAAATTGCCGCCCTGCTTAACGTTGATCCGCAGCCGGTTGATGGCGATGCGGAGGTGCAGGAGCCGGTTCGCGCCCTCGCCGTGATCGACGAAGCGAACTGCATTGGCTGCACCAAATGTATTCAGGCCTGTCCGGTTGACGCCATTGTCGGCGCGACCCGCGCCATGCACACCGTGGTGGCGGATCTGTGCACCGGCTGTAACCTCTGCGTGGCGCCCTGCCCGACGCAATGTATTGAGCTGCGCCCGGTTGAAACGACTACCGAAAGCTGGAAGTGGGATCTTCAAACCATTCCGGTTCGCAATATTCCTGTGGAACAACATGCTTAAGTTATTTTCTGCTTTCAGAAAAGAGAAGATTTGGGACTTTGACGGCGGGATCCATCCGCCGGAGATGAAAACCCAGTCCAACGGCACGCCGCTGCGTCAAATTCCGCTGGCGACCCGTTTCGTCATGCCGCTGAAGCAGCATATTGGCGCTGAGGGCGAGCTGTGTGTGAAAGAAGGCGATACGGTCCTTCGCGGCCAGCCGCTGACCTTTGGCCGCGGACGTATGCTGCCGGTTCACGCCCCCACATCCGGTAAAGTGGTGGCGATCGCCCCTCATACGGTGGCGCATCCGTCCGCCCTGTCGGAGCTGAGCGTGATTATTGAAGCCGACGGCGAAGATCGCTGGATTGACCGTGACGGCTGGAGCGACTACCGCAGCCAGAGTCGCGAAGCGCTTATCGAGCGTATTCATCAGTACGGCGTTGCGGGCCTCGGCGGCGCGGGCTTCCCGACCGGCGTCAAACTGCGCGGCGGTGGCGATAAAATTCAGACGCTGATTATCAACGCCGCCGAGTGCGAGCCGTACATCACCGCTGACGACCGCCTGATGCAGGATTGTGCCGCGCAGGTGGTGGAAGGCATCCGCATCCTCGCCCACATTCTGCAGCCGCGAGCAGTGCTGATTGGTATTGAAGACAATAAACCGCAGGCCATCTCAATGCTGCGCTGCCGGTGCTGGCCGGTAGCCACGATATCGCCGCTGCGCGTCATTCCGACCAAATACCCTTCTGGCGGCGCAAAACAGCTGACGCAAATCCTCACCGGAAAGCAGGTGCCGCACGGCGGACGCTCTTCGGATATCGGCGTACTGATGCAAAACGTCGGCACCGCCTACGCCGTGAAGCGCGCGGTGATTGACGGCGAGCCGCTGACCGAACGCGTGGTGACGCTGACCGGCGAGGCCGTCTCCCGTCCGGGCAACGTCTGGGCGCGTCTGGGTACGCCGGTGCGCCATCTGCTGGAACAGGCCGGATTTTCTGGCCCGGTCCAGCGACCAGATGGTGATCATGGGCGGCCCGCTGATGGGCTTTACCCTGCCGTGGCTCGATGTCCCGGTAGTGAAAATCACCAACTGTCTGCTGGCCCCTTCCGCCAGCGAGATGGGTGAAGCAGCAGGAAGAAAAAGGCTGCATCCGCTGCAGCGCCTGTGCCGATGCCTGCCCGGCGGATCTGCTCCCGCAGCAGCTGTACTGGTACAGCAAGGCCAGACTGCACGATAAAGCGCAAGCCCATAACCTGGCCGACTGCATCGAATGCGGCGCCTGCGCCTGGGTCTGTCCAAGCAACATTCCGCTGGTGCAGTATTTCCGCCAGGAGAAGGCCGAAATTTATGCCATCTCCATGGAAGAAAAACGCGCCGCCGAAGCCAAAGCCCGCTTTGAAGCGCGTCAGGCGCGTCTTGAGCGCGAAAAAATGGCCCGGCAAGCGCGCCATAAGCAGGCCAAACAGCGGGTTGCGCGCAGCGATAAAGCCGAGCTGGAAGCGGCAACCGGGCGCGTGAAAGCGCGTCAGGCGAAGACGCCGGAACAGGAAGCGGCCGAACGCGAAGCGCGCCATGCGCAGGCGCTGGCGCAGCAGGCCGAGAAGCAGGCTGAAACCGAACCGCTAAGCCGCCAGGCCATTGACCCGCGCAAGGCCGCCGTGGAAGCCGCCATTGCGCGTGCTAAAGCGAAAAAAGTGGCCGCGCCGGCACAGCCAGCCGCTGACACCACGACCGCAGAAAGCGATCCGCGCAAAGCGGCGGTCGAAGCGGCTATTGCGCGCGCCAAAGCGAAGAAAGCGGCGGCGGCGCAGACGCCGGCCGACGCTGAGCCGGCAGCGGAAACGCCAGCGGCTGAGGTCGATCCGCGCAAAGCGGCGGTTGAAGCGGCAATTGCCCGCGCCAAAGCGAAGAAAGCGCGGCCGCGCAGACGCCGGCCGACGCTGAACCGGCAGCGGAGAACGCCAGCGGCTGCGGTCGATCCGCGTAAAGCCGCCGTTGAAGCGGCAATTGCCCGCGCCAAAGCGCAGAAAGCGCGGCCGCAGCAGACGCCGGCCGACGCTGAACCGGCAGCGGAAACGCCCGCAGCTGAGGTCGATCCGCGTAAAGCCGCCGTTGAAGCCGCGATTGCCCGCGCCAAAGCGAAGAAAGCCGCGGCCGCAGCGCAGCAGACAGCCGACGCGCCCGCCGCATCCCCTGAAGTGGAGGCTGCTGCCTCTCCTGACTCCGCCGACCCACGCAAAGCGGCGGTTGCCGCCGCGGTCGCCCGTGCCAAAGCGCGTAAAGCGCAGCAGCAAGCCTTTAACGACGAGGATTAAATGGTTTTCAGAATCGCAAGTTCCCCTTACACCCATAACCAGCGTCAGACCTCGCGCATCATGATGCTGGTCTGCCTGGCCGCGCTGCCGGGCATTGCCGTTCAGTGCTGGTTTTTCGGCTGGGGAACCCTGTTCCAGGTGCTGCTGGCAGTCGCTACCGCATGGATCACCGAGGGCGTGATTCTGCGCCTGCGTCACGCGCCGGTAGTCCCGCATGCTGGCCGATAACTCCGCGCTGCTGACCGGCCTGCTGCTGGCCATCAGTATTCCGCCGTTTGCGCCGTGGTGGATGGTGGTGCTCGGTACCGTGTTTGCCGTGATTATTGCCAAACAGCTGTATGGCGGGCTGGGCCATAACCCGTTTAATCCGGCGATGATCGGCTACGTGGTACTGCTGATCTCCTTCCCGGTGCAGATGACCAGCTGGCTGCCGCCGCACGAGATTGCGGCCACGGTTCCGGGCTTTATGGATGCCCTGCACGTGATCTTTACCGGCCATACGCGGGGGGCTGATATGAACGCACGCTGCGTATGGGCGTGGATGGCATCAGCCAGGCCACGCCGCTCGATACCTTTAAAACCGCCCTGCATGCCGGGCACAGCGTTGAGCAGACCATGAAGTCGCCGATCTACAGCGGCGTGCTGGCGGGCGCGGGCTGGCAGTGGGTCAACCTGGCGTATCTGCTGGGCGGCCTGTTCCTGCTGCAGCAGAAAGCCATTCGCTGGCATATTCCGGTGAGCTTCCTGCTGACGCTGGCGGTCTGCGCCACGCTGGGCTGGCTCTTCTCTCCTGAATCGCTGGCCAGCCCGCAGATGCATCTGCTCTCCGGCGCGACCATGCTGGGTGCCTTCTTTATCCTGACCGATCCGGTTACGGCCTCAACCACCAACCGCGGCCGCCTGATCTTCGGCGCGCTGGCCGGCCTGCTGGTGTGGCTGATTCGCAGCTTTGGCGGCTACCCGGACGGCGTGGCCTTTGCCGTGCTGCTTGCCAATATCACCGTTCCGCTCATTGACTACTACACGCGCCCCCGCGTGTACGGCCATCGCTAAGGGTTTCGCCATGCTAAAAACGATGCAAAAACACGGCGTCACGCTGGCAGTGTTTCGCCGCGGTCCTGACCGGGCTGACGGCGCTGGTCAATACGCTGACCAAAACGACCATTGAAGAACAGGCCGCGCTGCAGCAGCAAAAGGCGCTGTTCGATCAGGTGATCCCGTCCGATTTCTACGATAATGACCTGCAGAAAAGCTGCTTTGTGGTAGACGCGACGCAGCTTGGCAAAGGCAACCGCATCGTCTGTATATGGCCCGCAAAGGAGATAAACCGGTGGGCGCAGTAATGGAAGCCACGGCCCCCGACGGCTATTCTGGCGCCATTCAGCTGCTGGTCGGCAGCGATTTTCACGGCACCCCGTACTGGGCACCCGCGTGACGGAACACCATGAAACGCCGGGCCTGGGCGATAAAATTGAAACCCGGCTGAGCGACTGGATTTTGCACTTTGCCGGTAAAGTGATCCACGGTGAAGATGACACCGCGTTTGCGGTGAAGAAAGATGGCGGCGAGTTTGACCAGTTCACCGGCGCCACCATTACGCCGCGCGCCGTGGTGAACGCCGTAAAACGAGCCGGGCTGTATGCTGAAACGCTGCCCGCGCAGATCAACAATCTTCCGGCCTGTGAGGAGACATCATGAGCCAGGTTAAAGAGGTCATTGTCCAGGGGCTGTGGAAGAACAACTCCGCGCTGGTGCAGCTTCTGGGGCTCTGTCCGCTGCTGGCGGTGACATCCACCGCCACCAACGCGCTGGGTCTGGGCCTGGCAACCACGCTGGTACTGACCCTGACCAACCTCTCCATTTCCGCTTTGCGCCGCTGGACGCCGTCGGAGATCCGTATTCCGATTTACGTGATGATCATCGCGTCGGTGGTGAGCGTCGTGCAGATGCTGATCAACGCCTACGCGTTTGGCCTGTACCAGTCGCTGGGGATCTTTATTCCGCTGATCGTCACCAACTGCATCGTGGTTGGCCGCGCTGAAGCCTTCGCGGCGAAAAACAGCCCGGCCATTTCCGCGCTGGATGGTTTTTCCATCGGCATGGGCGCCACCTGCCGCCATGTTCGTCCTGGGCTCCATGCGTGAAATTCTTGGCAACGGGACGCTGTTCGACGGCGCAGATGCCCGCTGCTGGGCGACTGGGCCAAAGTGCTGCGCATTGAAGTGTTCCATACCGATACGCCGTTCCTGCTGGCGATGCTGCCGCCGGGCGCGTTTATTGGCCTTGGCATGATGCTGGCGGTAAAATACCTGATTGATGAGAAAATGAAGCAGCGCGCCGCACGTCAGCTGGACGCTGCTGCTACCGCGCCGCAGGGCGAAACCCGAGAAGGCTTCATGAATAAAGAAAAGCGCATTGCGATCCTGACCCGTCTGCGGGACGAGAACCCGCATCCGACGACGGAGCTGAATTTTACCTCCCCGTTTGAGCTGCTGATCGCGGTGCTGCTCTCTGCGCAGGCGACCGATGTGAGCGTCAATAAAGCCACCGCCCTGCTCTATCCGGTGGCCAATACGCCAGCGGCGATGCTGGAGCTGGGCGTGGAGGGCGTTAAAGCCGTATATCAAAACCATTGGCCTGTTTAACAGCAAAGCGGAGAACGTCATTAAGACCTGCCGGATCCTGCTGGAACAGCACGGAGGCGAGGTGCCGGAAGACCGCGCGGCGCTGGAAGCCTTGCCGGGCGTCGGGCGCAAAACCGCGAACGTGGTACTCAATACCGCGTTTGGCTGGCCGACCATCGCCGTGGATACCCATATTTTCCGCGTCTCTAACCGGACCAACTTTGCGCCGGGTAAAAATGTCGAGCAGGTAGAAGAGAAGCTGCTAAAAGTGGTTCCGGCCGAATTTAAGGTTGACTGCCATCACTGGCTGATTCTGCACGGTCGTTACACCTGCATAGCCCGAAAGCCGCGCTGCGGCTCCTGCATTATTGAAGATTTGTGTGAGTTCACGGAAAAGACCGACTGATCGGTAACGGCGCGACCCTGCGCGCCGTAGATTGCTTATTAACCGTTATCGCGCCGCCTGCAGCCACGCCACGACCAGCGGCGACAGCCGGTTTTGTAACGCGGCGCGTTCAGACTGGAACAGCGTGGCGACAAAGAACGGATGATCGGTCAGCTCTACCCCGCGCACGTCCCCCTCCAGATCCCATGAGGTAATACGCAAATTGCGCGTGGCCAGCGCCTCGCTGAACTCAGCGTTAACGCCAAAGTTGCAGTGATAGCCTTCGTTACTCTGCAGCGCGCCGTAGGCCTGAGCAATACGCGAACCCGGCTCAAACGTGACCTCACCGCGCTGCTCAACCAGCGAGCAGGCCAGTGGCGCAATCACCCAGCGCGCGTCAGGGTCGGTCTCGGCATGGCCAGCATCCTCCCAGCCCAGCACGTTGCGCGCGTATTCCACCACCGCATACTGAAAGCCAGCGCACGAGCCTAAAAAGGGTTTACCGCTTTCGCGCGCCCAGCGAATGACGTCGAACACGCCGGCATCATTCAGGAAGGGACTGCCAGGCACTACCCAGACGGCATCATAGTCGTGCAGACGCGGCAGATCGATTTCCGGCGTCGCGATCCAGTCGGCGGTTACGTTAAGTGAGAGAGAGGTTGCGGCAAGCTGAACAGCAGGAGGAATAGCCTGGTGCGCGACAGCACTGGCACGGTAATCGCCCACGAGAGCGACACGAACGGACTGCTTCATGATGAGTTCCTTGCAGGGAAAAAACGAGGTTACAGCAATTTCTTCAGGCTGTCTAAGGGCTGGCGATCGGCTATCCCTCCTCCCCCTGCCTGACGCAACAGGACGCTGCCGCCGGGGGCGTTGCAGAGCTTATACAATGAAAGCCGCGATTAAGTGGTGAAATTGTCGGCAAACGGGAGAGCGGCAATCGTTTTCTTTTTTTACATTTCTAATTAATTGATAATTTTGTGCGCAGGATCAACAAATTAGCCTGCGGCGAACCGTCAGCTGCGTATTGTGCTCAACAATCAGACAATTGCGCTTACTTCTTCGGCAAAAATCAGGGGAATCATCCAGCTTAATGGGCTGGATAATATTATGTCCTGCCCGGAGCAGGAAAAGCAGTTTATCTCAGGAAAATCCATCAACCGATCTGCAACTAGAACAATTATCCTGCTATAATGTCACGCAGTGATATTTAACACTGATTTACAAGTTATTATCCTGGTTATAACCCTGCCTGTAACAAGTATTTCAGCGTGCAGAAAATGCTTGCCCTGTTGGCCTGATTCAGCCAAATTAGGCGCCGTTTTTCCTTTCTAATAACAATGTTGCGCGGGATTACCCAGCCCGACGCAGACTTAATTCCTGTTGTAAAACAGGCGATGTATAAACTGAGGTATACGTGTCAACTGCAAACAAACACACTGATGAGGCGGTAAGCCTTAACGCCTTCCGTCAGCCGAAAGCGTTCTATTTGATCTTCTCCATCGAACTGTGGGAGCGTTTTGGCTACTACGGTCTGCAAGCCATCATGGCGGTCTATCTGGTGAAACAGCTGGGGATGTCCGAAGCGGACTCCATCACCCTGTTCACTTCGTTCAGCGCACTGGTTTACGGCCTGGTTGCCATTGGCGGCTGGCTGGGCGACAAAGTGCTCGGCACCAAACGCGTGATTATTCTCGGCGTCATTGTGCTGGCGCTGGGCTATGCGATGATTGCCTTCTCCGGTCATGACACCACCATGGTGTATGTGGGCATGGCGACCATCGCCGTGGGTAGCGGGCTGTTCAAGGCTAACCCTTCTTCACTGCTGTCGACCTGCTACGAGAAAGACGATCCGCGCATCGACGGTGCCTTCACCATGTTCTACATGTCGATCAACATCGGTTCGCTGTTCTCCATGATGCTGACTCCGTGGCTGGCGGCCAAATATGGCTGGGGCGCGGCGTTTTCGCTGTCGGTGGTGGGCCTGGTGATCACCCTGCTGAACTTCCTGTTCTGCCAGCGCCTGGTGAAGAATTACGGCTCCAAACCAGACTTTGCGCCGCTGCAGGTCGGTAAGCTGCTGATGACCCTTGTCGGCGTGGTTGCGCTGATCGCACTGGCCACCTGGCTGCTGCATCATCAGAGCATTGCCCGCATGACGCTGGGCGTGATCGCGATCGGTATCGTGCTGGTGTTTGCCAAAGAAGCCTTTGCGCTGCACGGTGCGGCACGCCGCAAAATGATCGTTGCATTCCTGCTGATGGTCGAAGCCATTGTGTTCTTCGTGCTGTACATGCAGATGCCAACCTCGCTGAACTTCTTCGCCATCCGTAACGTCGAGCACGCGATTCTCGGTATCACCTTCGAGCCGGAACAGTTTCAGGCGCTCAACCCGTTCTGGATCATGGTGGCCAGCCCGATTCTGGCGGCAGTCTATAACAAGATTGGCGATAAGCTGCCGATGCCGCACAAGTTTGCCATTGGCATGGTGCTGTGCTCTGCAGCGTTCCTGGTGCTGCCGTTTGGCGCGAAATTCGCGAACCAGGCGGGTATCGTTTCGGTGAACTGGCTGATTCTGAGCTACGCGCTGCAGAGTATCGGTGAGCTGATGATCTCCGGTCTGGGCCTGGCGATGGTTGCGCAGCTGGTGCCACAGCGTCTGATGGGCTTCATTATGGGCTCCTGGTTCCTCACCACCGCTGGCGCCGCGATGATTGCCGGTAAGGTAGCGAACCTGATGGCGGTGCCGGAAAACGTCACCGATCCACACGCCTCACTGGCCGTGTATAGCCAGGTGTTCCAGCAGATTGGTATCGCCACTGGCGTAATCGCGCTGCTGATGCTGATTACCGCCCCGCTGCTCAACCGCATGACGCAGGATGACGCGCAGGCAGAACTGAAGCGCGCCAGCGCTAACCAGTAATCGTTTCTGAGCCGGGCTAAGCCCGGCTTTTTTTATCCCCCTTCACAACCCCTGCTTTCCGCTGTAGTTTAAGCAACACGCTTTTTATGCTCGCCTTGCACGGCTGAGATCGGGAATGGCTCATGGACAGATTTGACGAGCTGCAGGTGTTTGTTGCGGTGATTCAGCAGGGCAGCCTGGCTGGCGCGGCGCGCGTATTGCAGCGTTCGCCGCCGGTCATTACCCGCACGCTGAATGCGCTGGAAGCACGTTTCGGCACCACCCTGATTGAACGCACCACGCGCCAGCTGGCTCCCACCGAGAGCGGCTGGCAGCTGTTTGAGCAGGCGCAGCGCTTGCTTAACGATTACCAGAGCGCGCTCGACAGCGCCCACCACAGCGGACTGCACGGCCTGCTGCGCATCACCGCCCCGGTGATGTGTGGCCGTCGCCACGTGATGCCGCTGGTCAATGCCTTTCTGCAACAGCATCCGGAAATGCAAATCGAACTGATTCTAAGCGACAGCTATCAGGACCTGATTGAAAACGGGCTGGATATTGCGGTGCGCATTGGCGAGCTGCAGGATTCGTCGATGGTGGCGCGCAACGTCGGCAGCGTACGCTCGATGCTGGTCGCCAGCCCGGGCTACCTTCGCCAGGCAGGAATCCCGGCCCATCCGGCTGAGCTCAGCATGCATGCGCTGGTGGCCGGCGTGCGCCATACCCGTGAGTGGCGCTTCGCGCACGACCTGCGTGTGCGCATCACCCCACGCCTGCGCGTCAATGATATCGCCAGCCAACTGGATGCATTGCGCAGTGGCCAGGGCATTGGCCGTCTGTTGTCTTATCAGGTGATAGATGAACTGCAGGCAGGCACGCTGATCCGCCTGCTGAGCGAGTGGGAGCCGGCACCGCTGCCGGTGCATCTGGTGGCGCAGCGGGTGAAAAACATGGCGCCCAAGGTACGCTGTTTCTGGGATTTCGCGCTCACGGCACTGCCGCCGCGACTGCAGGCGGCCGCTGAATTTCCCGCGCCCGCCCGCAATTCCTGATCGCTGTCACTGGTAAAAATTTCTGGCAGTTTTATGCTGCTGTCATCACAACAACTCATCAGGAGAGGCCATGATGAAACTCTATTGTAAGCCCGGTGCCTGTTCGCTCTCGCCGCATATCGTTGCGCGCGAATGCGGGCTGGATTTTACGCAGGTCAATGTCGATCTGCAGAAGAAAGTCACCGAGCGCGGAGAAGATTACTGGCAGATAAACCCCAAAGGACAGGTTCCCGCGCTGCAGTTTGATGACGGCAGCATACTGACGGAAGGCGTGGCGATTGTGCAGTATCTGGCGGATCTCAAGCCGGATCGCAATCTGCTGGCACCGACCGGCAGCCTGACGCGCTACCACACGCTGGAGTGGCTGAGCTACATCAGCAGCGAATTGCACAAAACCTTTTCCCCGCTGTTCCGTCCGGATACGCCGGAAGAGTACAAAGCTATAGTGCGTGCACAGCTGGAGCAGAAATTTCAGCGCGTTAACGACGCGCTGCAGGATAAACAGTGGCTGATGGGGTTACGCTTCACCGTCGCCGATGTCTATCTGTTTGTGGTTACGCGCTGGGCAAAAGCCATCAAACTGAATCTGGAAGGTTTGAGCGCGCTGGAGGCATGGTTTGCGCGGGTGGCCGCGCGGCCGGCGGTTCAGGCCGCACTGAAGGCTGAAGGTCTGGTCTGACGCCACAGGCCGGCGTGCTGGCCGGCCTGTTAATTAGCAGCGATTACAGCTGTTCTGCCGCGAAGTGCTGCGTGGGTTGCGCAATCGCATCCTGCGCCGCCACCAGTTGCAGTTCATACTCGCCCATCTCGTGGGTGGTCAGCATAATTTCATACACCGCCGCCGTTACATGCTCCAGCGCATCCCGCAGCGATGCGCCCTGCAGCAGTTTCACCAGCAACAGCCCGCTGGTCACATCGCCCACCCCCACCGGCTGACGCACGCCAAAATCCACCAGCGGACGGCTGATGTGCCAGCATCCTGATCGGCGGTCACCAGCAGCATCTCAAAACGGTCGCTACGCGCCAGTCCTGCGCGCGCCAGATGTTTCACCAGCACAATTTGCGGCCCCTGCGCAATCAGTTCGCGAGACGCGCGTACCGCCTCTTCTACGCTATTAACCGCATGCTCGCAGAGGATCTCCAGCTCAATCAGGTTTGGCGCAATGATATCGCTGGCCGGCAACGCATGGCGCAGTGGAACTCCGCTACGCCCGGCGCCACGATGCAGCCTTTTTCCGGATGGCCCATCACCGGGTCGCAGAAATATTTTGCGGCCGGATTTGCCGCTTTCACCTGACGCACGATACCGAGGATATGTTCCCCCTGCTCCGCCGAGCCGAGATAGCCGCTCAGCACGGCGTCACAGCGCTTTGAGCTGGTCGATATCGGCAATGCCCTGCACAATCTCGGTGAGATGCGAAGGCGGCATCACGCAGCCGGTCCATTTGCCGTACTGGGTGTGGTTAGAAAACTGCACGGTATTGAGCGGCCAGACGTTGGCGCCGAGGCGGCGCATCGGGAATTCCGCCGCGCTGTTGCCAGCATGTCCAAAAACAACGTGGGACTGAATGGCGAGGATGTTCTTCATTTTTGCCCTGTACTGACCTGCCAAAAAAAAGGGCGTGGAGCATCCCACGCCCTTGAACACTTATTTCCAGCAGACCAGGCAGTAGTTTTTCTTACCGCGACGCAGCAGCGTGTAGCGACCAAACAGGCGATCGCTGTCGGCGAAAGGAAGGTGTATTCCGGGTCAGCCTGTTTTTCACCGTTGATGGTGATCGCGTTGGAGGCGATGGTTTTACGCGCCTGGCCGCGGGACGGCTGCAGCTCAGAGTCCACCAGCGCCTGCATCAGATCGGCCCCTTTCTCCATCTCAACCATCGGCACGCCATCCTGCGCCAGCTGTTCGAAGTCCGCTTCGCTCAGATCGCTCAGGGTACCGTTGAACAGGCTTGCGGTAATGCGTTTTGCCGCGGCCAGACCTTCTTCGCCGTGAACCAGTTTGGTCACTTCATCCGCCAGCACATACTGTGCGCGCGGTGCTTTACCGCTGTTCTTGTCTTCTTCTTCCAGCGCGTTGATCTCTTCAATGTCCATAAAGGTGAAGAACTTCAGGAAGCGATAAACATCGGCGTCCGCGGTGTTGATCCAGAACTGGTAGAATTTGTACGGGCTGGTTTTCTTCGGATCCAGCCATACCGCGCCGCCTTCGGTTTTACCGAATTTGGTGCCGTCCGCTTTGGTGATCAGCGGAACGGTCAGGCCAAACACCTGGTTCTGATGCAGACGACGGGTCAGGTCGATACCGGAGGTGATGTTACCCCACTGGTCAGAACCGCCAATCTGCAGCGCCACGCCGTGCAGCTTGTTCAGGCAGGCAAAGTCATAACCCTGCAGCAGGTTGTAGGAGAACTCGGTAAAGGAGATACCCTGATCGTCACGGTTCAGACGCTGTTTCACCGCTTCTTTGTTAATCATCTGGTTAACAGAGAAGTGCTTGCCGATATCGCGCAGGAAGGTCAGCACGTTCATGCTGCCAAACCAGTCGTAGTTGTTGGCCGCAATGGCGGAGTTATCACCACAGTCGAAGTCGAGGAACGGTGCAACCTGTTTGCGGATCTTATCCACCCACTCCTGCACGGTATCTTCGGTGTTCAGTTTACGCTCGGCGGCTTTAAAGCTTGGGTCGCCAATCAGACCGGTCGCGCCGCCCACCAGGGCCACAGGCTTGTGGCCCGCCATCTGGAAGCGTTTCAGGCATAACAATGGAACAAGATGCCCCAAATGCAAGCTGTCAGCGGTGGGATCGAAGCCGCAATAGAGCGCGATCGGGCCTTGCGCCAGTCGCTCTGCTAACGCTTCCTCGTCCGTCACCTGGGCCACGAGGCCCCGCTCTTGCAATTGTTTAATCAAGTTACTGCTTGCCATCAAATTCTCCATGTATAAACGACTGCACCTTTGCCGGTACACGACTTTTCGCTACTGCGGATGCGAAAAAATGAGGGCAGATAGCATAAAGCGCCGACGAGCCGTGCGCCAGCGCTTAAAGCAAAAAAATTTCGCAGATTTACGGTGCCAGTCTGTCGATTTTCCAGCCGCCATTCTCGCGCTGGTATAAAAAGCGGTCGTGCAGGCGATGTTCGCCGCCCTGCCAGAACTCCATCTGCTCAATCGGGACGCGGAAACCGCCCCAGAAGCTGGGCAGCGGAATTTCGCCCCTGCTGGAACTTCTGCTTCAGCTCAAGGAATTTGCTTTCCAGCACGCCGCGGGCGGAGATCCGGCTGGACTGTTTTGACACCCAGGCACCAATCTGGCTGTCGCGCGGGCGGCTGTGGAAGTACTTCACCACTTCCAGCGTCGAAAGCGTTCCGCTTTGCCGGTGACCATCACCTGACGTTCCAGCATGTGCCAGGGGAACAGCAGGCTGATGCGCGGATTGTTTTCCAGATGGTGCGCTTTACGGCTGCCCAGGTTGGTGTAGAACACCAGCCCTTTCTCGTCATAATGCTTGAGCAGCACGATGCGCTGATACGGCTGACCGTTTTCATCCACCGTCGCGACGACCATGGCCGTGGGGTCGGCCAGCTTCGCATCGCAGGCCTGTTTCAGCCAGCGTTCAAAGAGCACCAGAGGGGTTCAGCGGGAAGATCCTGGCGGCGCAGGCCGCCTTTGGTGTATTCACGGCGCAGATGCGCAATTTGCTGCAAAGCTGTCACTGTCGCTCATGCTGGTATCCCGGTTCTCTCTTACTGTGCGCCCGAGGCCCTAAAAAATTCCAACGCGTTCTGCAGTTAACGACCAATCATTCAGCACGATGTTATCGTTCGCGTTTATACAAAGTCGCGCCATTGCCTTTTGACCAGAAAACATAGATGCCATCGGTGTAGCGCGCGCCGGAGGCAGACACCGTCTGGGTCAGCGTGAGTGGTTTGCCGTCCAGAATAAAGCTTACCTGCTGCTTCGCGTTGTCCAGAGTCACGGTCAGCGGTTTTTCAGCGTGCCACACTGGTAATGTAACGTCTCTGCATGCGCGCAAGGTGCGACGGTTGTAGACGCTGCACCCAGATACCACAGCCGCTGAGTAAGGTCAGGGTGCCGGCCAGCACGATCATCAGTTCTTCATTGTTTGCAAAATCCCCCCCCTTCACCCATTCTAACGACGAACGCCACACTAAAATTCAGTTAACGCCCATCATACCACTGATTCTGGCGTGGGGATTGGCGGGATAGATGGCACCCAGCACGCTCATTTCGCGCGCGCCGGTCACCGACGGCAGATTGCCCGGCAGCCCGGCGAGGGTGCGCCACGCCAGCCAGGCAAAGGCCAGCGCTTCCATATCATCACCGCTGATCCCGGCCTCATCGGTCGTGGACACTTCGGTGCCCGGCAGCAGCGCGGCCAGACGCGCCATCAACAGCGGATTGCGGCTGCCGCCGCCGCACACCAGCAGACGTTCACAACCGCCGCTGAGCAGTACCTGTTCGGAAATGGTCACCGCCGTCAGTTCGGTCAGCGTTGCCTGGACATCCTGCGGGGCCAGCGCCGGGAACAGCGCCAGCTGGCGCTCAAGCCAGCCAAAGTTGAAGTATTCGCGCCCGGTGCTTTTCGGTGCCGGTATTGCCGCGAAGTAAGGATCGCTGAGCATATTTTGCAGCAACGGCAGCACCACTTTCCCTTCGCTTGCCCACTGAGCGTCTTTATCATACGGCTGGCCCTTTGTGGCGCCAGATCCAGGCATCCATCAGCATATTACCCGGCCCGGTATCATAGCCGCGGACCGGCTGACCGGGGATCAGCAGCGACAGATTGGCGATGCCGCCAATATTGAGCACCATCCGCCGTTCAACCTGATGCGCCAGCAGCGCCTGGTGAAAAGCCGGAACCAGCGGTGCGCCCTGTCCGCCCAGCGCCATATCGCGACGACGAAAATCGCCGACCACCGTGACGCCAGTACGCGGCAGCAATCTGGTTGTTATCGCCTATTTGCAGCGTATGCGGTGCAATTCGCCGACGGCTCATGCCAGACCGTTTGGCCGTGGCAGCCAATCGCCACGATATCGCTGGCCTCCAGCGCCTGCTGCTGCATCAACGCCAGAACGGCATCCGCAAACAGCTGGCCCAGCCGGGTATCCAGCTGACCCAGCTGCGAGAGCGTCAGCGGCTGCCCCTGACAAATCGCCAGGACCTGCTGTCGCAGCGCCAGCGGGATGGGATGGCAGTAAGGCTGGCCTGCTGCGCCACCATGTTCTCATCGATGGCGGCCAGCACGACATCTACCCCGTCCAGACTGGTGCCCGACATCACCCCAATGTAGCGACCCGATTTCATGCGCCTTCCTTACCCGTTTGCGGAACTGCAGGATGCATCTCTCCTTACCATAAAGCAACCATTACCGGGGCTAATTCTATGATAAATTTCCGCTTTTCAACTGCGCTGCGACACGCATTCCGGCAGCAAACTATTTTCATCCGGCAATTGAATTTTTGTTGATGGGCGGTGGTCTATGCTTCGGCCCAGCCGCATATTGTTCGGACATCGCGTCAATTGGCCATTTTCTGACTTATACTGTTGCAGTACAGGACGAGAATATGGCGTTTTTTTGCATTAAGGAGCTTTCTCATGATTAAGCGTTTCGTAGCCGTAGCCCTGGCGGGTATCACGCTGGCTGGCTGTGTCAACAACGATACGCTTTCCGGCGATGTTTACTGCGCCAGCGAAGCCAAACAGGTGCAAAACGTCACATACGGTACCCTGGTATCCGTGCGTCCGGTAAAACTTCAGGGCGGCGATAACAGCAACGTGATTGGCGCGATTGGCGGCGCGGTGTTGGGTGGTTTCCTCGGTAACACCGTGGGTGGCGGCACTGGGCGCACTCTGGCTACAGCCGGCGGCGCGGTTCCGGGCGGCGTAGCCGGTCAATCCGTGCAGGGTGCGCTGAACAAAACTCAGGGCGTTGAGCTGGAAATTCGTAAAGACGACGGTAACACCATCATGGTGGTGCAGAAACAGGCCAGTACCCGTTTCTCGGTCGGCCAGCGCGTCGCGATGGCCAGCAACGGCAGCCAGGTAACGGTCTCTCCGCGCTAAGCCGGAGGCTGGTTGTTGCAGTTGCGACCACCTTCAGACATAAAAAAAAACCGACGCCAGTGCGTCGGTTTTTTTATTTCTCGCGGTTCTGCAACTCGAGAATGTTTTTTTCCAGCCGGGCAATCAGCGTCACCATCTGATTGATCTCTTCGAGACTGATGCCGGAGAGGATGTCGTCACGCGTCGCGTCGATCACGTTTTCGACCTGCTCAATAATCGGCGCTGCTTTTCGGGTCAACTTGATCCGCTTGGCGCGGCGATCGCTGGCGCAGGTGGCGCGGGAGATCAGCCCCTTCTCCTCCAGCTGGTCAAGCGTACGCACCAGCGACGGCTGCTCAATGCCGATCGCTTTAGCCAGTTGAATTTGCGACTGCTCGGGCGGCAGCTGATGAATATTGTGCAGCGTTACCCAGTGAGTCTGTGTCAATTCCAGAGGTTTCAGGCGATGGTCAATCAAAGCACGCCAGACGCGCACCAAGCGTGCCAGATCAGAACCTAATGGCGATTCCAATTTCATCTCCTTATAATTAGCTTGCTAACTTATTATACTCATTTTAAAATAGTTTGCAGTATTTGTATTGGTAAAACAAATGTATTCAAATCCCGGGCCAGACGTTTGCGAAGTCGCCCGCTGCTCTGACCATCTTGATCCTTTCTTACCCTTAAGCCGTGCCCGGGTAAAAAGGATGATGCCACGTGTCAATCTTCGCGCTCACCGCGACAGCGCCGCTGACCGATCTGGTATTCGGTGCCTCACTGTTCTTCCCGCCGCTGTTCAAAGCGGTGCTGCTGGGCTTCTTTTTCTGGCTGCTGATTCATCCGCTGCTGCGCGACTGGATCTACTCCGGCGATATCTGGCACCCCACCTTGATGGATCTCTCCCTGTTTGTTCTGTGCGTGAGCGGCGCACTGTGGATACTGAGCCTCGGATAAATTACCATGAAATTCAACCCCTTTAAGTACTTTTCTACCCTTGTGGTGTTTACCCTGGCGCTGCTCGCAGGCGTGGTGGATGTGGAACTACTACATGCAGGCCCCCTGGACGCGGGATGGCAAAGTGCGCGCTGAACAGGTGGACGTGACGCCCGAGGTCTCCGGCCGTATCAGCACGCTGGCCGTGCGCGACAATCAGTTCGTGCATAAAGGCGAGGTGCTGCTGACGCTCGATCCGGTGCCGTGGCAGATTGCGCTGGCCAATGCGCAGGCCCAGCTGGCGAAGGCGCAGGCCGACCTCGCCAAAGCGCAGCATGAGGCGGATCGCCGTGCCAGCCTGCCGCGTAACGTGATCTCCGCTGAAGATATGGACGCGGCGCGCCTCAACGCGAATGCGGCGGCCGCCACAGCGAAAGCCGCACAGGCGATGCTCGATCAGGCGCGCTGGAACCTGCAGCAAACCACAGTGACGGCACCGACCGACGGCTGGGTCAGTAACCTGATGCTGCGTGCACAGGCAATTACGCCACCGCCGGTACAGCCACTGTTCGCCCTGGTCGACAGCCACTCTTTCTATGTGATGGGCTATTTCGAAGAGACCAAACTGCGCCATATTCGGCCAGGCGCCGCCGCGCAAATCGTGCTCTACAGCGGTAACGGCGCACGACTACAGGGTCACGTGTACAGCATCGGGCGGGCCATTTACGATCAAAGCGTTGAGAGCGACGGCGGTCTGGTGCCCGACATCAAACCCAACGTGCCCTGGGTGCGGCTGGCGCAGCGCGTGCCGGTGCGTATCCAGTTTGCTAAACGCGGTACCGGATAATGTGCCGCTGGTGGCCGGTACCACCTGCACCATCTCTGTCGCGCACTGAGGCCGGTATGAATCTGCAGTGGCTGGCCTGGCACAATCTGCCGTGGATAAAGGCAACCGGCGGCGCAGTGGCGCTATGCGTTGCGCAACGGGATCGCCATGTGTCTGGCGCTTACCGTGGCGTATTCGCTGCAGCTGGATCAACCCTACTGGGCGATGACGTCCGCCGCGGTGGTGAGTTTTCCCACCGTTGGCGGCGTGATCAGCAAAAGCCTGGGCCGCATCGCCGGCAGCCTGCTCGGTGCCAGCGCCGCGCTGATTATTGCCGGCCATACGCTCAACGATCCGTGGCTGTTTGCCTTTTTGCCATGGCCGGCTGGCTGGCGCTCTGCACCTGGGTCGCCAGCCATTTTCAGAACAATGTCGCCTACGCCTTTTCAGCTGGCCGGCTATACCGCCGCGATTATCGCCTTCCGCAGCGTTCAACGTTAGCGACGTTAGCCACCGAACTGTGGGATATCGCCCAGGCGCGCGTGTGCGAAGTGATTGTCGGGATTCTCTGCGGCGGGTTTATGATGATGATCCTGCCCAGCACCTCGGACGGCAGCGCACTGATGCTATCGCTGCGCCAGATGCACACCCGCCTGCTCGACCACGCGGTGCTGCTGTTGCAGCAGAGCAGCACAGAAAATGTGCGCACCGCCCACGAAACGGTGATCGGCCAGATCCTTACCATGAATCTGCTGCGCATTCAGGCCTTCTGGAGCCACTACCGCTTTCGCCGGCAGAACACCGTGCTTAACTACCTGCTGCACCAGCAGCTGCGCATGACCAGCGTGATCTCCAGCCTGCGCCGCATGCTGCTTAACTGGCCCGACGCGCCGCCGGCGCTGTACAGCGCAATGCAACAGCTGCTGCACGAACTGGCGCAGCCGCAGTGTGATAAATACCGGCTGGCGCAGATTCTGCGCAGCATCACGCCGGACGTGCACGGTGATTTTCGCCAGCGTGCTTTTGTCCAGCGGCTGCGCTACTTCTGCTGGGTGTGGCTGAATGTGGAGCGCTGGATTCGCCTGATTGAGCGCGCCGACGCTGACACCCGTTTCCAGCCGCCTTACGCGCCGGCACTGGCCCGTGCCAGCGACAGTGCCGAAGCTGGCTGGAGTGCGCTGCGCACGTTTAGCGTGATCATGCTGGGCTGCGCGTTCTGGATCGGGACCCAGTGGGACGCTGGCGCCGCCGCGCTGACGCTTACCGCTATTGCCTGCGTGCTCTACTCGTCATCGCCTTCGCCCGGCGGCAGCGTGTCGCTGCTGCTGAAAACGCTGCTGTGGCTGTCGCTGTTCAGCTTTGTGCTGCAGTTTGGTCTGATGGTGCAAATCAGCGCGCTGTGGCAGTTTTTGCTGCTGCTGTTCCCGCTGCTGCTGACGCTGCAACTGTTTAAGCTGCAGCAGAAGCAACGCGCCGCGCTGTGGGGCCAGTTTATTGTGTTTATGGGATCGTTTATCGCGGTAAGTAATCCGCCAGACTGGGATTTCCAGAGCTTCCTTAACGATAACCTGGCAAAAGTGTGTGGCGTCCTGCTGGCGTGGCTGGCGTTTCAGGTGTTACAGCCGGGTTCTGATGCGCGCCGCAGCCGGCGCCATATCCGGGCGCTGCGCCACGCTTTTCTCGATCAGCTACGTCGCCAGCCGCGTCTGAGTGAAAGCCGGTTTGAATCGCAGATTTATCATCACATCAGCCAGCTGAGCCACAGCCGTAATGAGCAGGCGCGCCTGTGGCTGCTGCGCTGGGGCGTGGTGCTGCTGAACTGTTCGCACATTGTCTGGCAGCTGCGCGCCTGGCAACCCCGCTCACCGGCGCTGGCGCAGCTGCGCGACAGCAGTCTGCAGGACTTGCAGCGCATTATGAGTTTGCGCGGTGTGCGTCACGACTCGCTGCAGACCGCGCTGGATACGCTGCAGAATGCCATTGATCAGCTTCAGGTGCAGCCGGAGAGCGACGCGAATACCCTGGCGGGTATGTTGTGGCGCCTGCGCTGTTCGCTGGCGCAGCTGCGTCAGGCGGTGCCGGATTGATCATTCACAGTACTGGGTAAACTGCCGATCAAAGTCATCGTGCAACTGCTGCAGGGTCTTCTGCCCTTCAAAGCGGGTTTTATCCTGCTCGGACATCGGTTCGATCACCAGCGCTTTCTCATCCGACGAGTAGATAAAGCGCCGTGCCAGCGTGCTGCCGGTAAAACTGGTGCCCTGAATGCCGCCGCACACTACGGTGATGCTGTGACGACGGATTTCGGTATGAGTAAAATTGGTTTCGGTGGCGCTGCGCAGGACGTTCTGACAGCCTTTGGCTTGCAGCCGCTGCAGGGTATGCTGCGTCAGCCATTCGCGGCCGCGGGCAATATTTTCACAACTGGCGCGCAGCGGATTGGTATCTATATCGCGCTGCAGCTGACGGCTGGCCTCCAGTCGCAGCTGGGTATCATTCGGGCGATCGCAGCCCACCAGCGCTAAACACAACAGCAAAATCCCACGCGTTTTCATGCCTGCCCCTGAGCGGTTCCGTTCCTGAATCAACATCATAGGATGGAATGTTGCCGCTGAGTAGCAGGAAAATGGGTCAGAATTTTTCTGCGCGGCGGCGGCGGGTCAGGCCCGTCGCCGCCCGGTAGTCAGATCACGCCGCAGGCCAGACGTGCCCCGCCACCGCCAAGCGGTTGCGGATGGTCAGCATGGTTATCGCCGCCGACGTGCACCATCAACGCTTTGCCTTTGATCTCGCTCAGCGATTTCAGACGCGGTGCCACCACCGGATAGCTGGCTTTGCCGTCGTCGGTGACATACAGCGCGGGCAAATCGCCGAGGTGACCGTCAGCGTACGGACCGAGGTGCTTGCCGCTGTTGTGCGGATCGAGGTGACCGCCCGCCGCGCCGGCCGCCACGGTTTTGCCGGCGGATTCGCCGGGCTCACAGCTGCCTTTGGCGTGGACGTGGAAGCCGTGAATACCGGGTTTCAGCCCGCTCAGCGCCGGCGCGAACTGCAGGCCATACGGGGTTTCGCTGATAGTCACCTTACCGATCGACTCACCGATACCCTGCGCCGTCACCTGATGCAGCGTCACGTCTTCTGACGCCGCGTGTGCACCGGCAGCACACACCAGCGTCAGCACGGCCATAATGGTTTTTTTCATAACGTCTCCTTACGGTTCAGATTCCCTCTAAGCCTGGACCGCTTTTGCCCAGGCTGCCGTAGTTTGACGCAGATTTACGCTTCAGGGCACATCGTAGCCGAGCGCCGCCTTGCGAATACGGAACCACTGCTGGCGATCCAGCGTCAGTTCACAGGCTTTCACTGCATCGCTGACGCGCGCGGTTTTACCGGAACCGATAATCGGCAGCGGACGACTGGGCAGCTTCATTACCCAGGCATACACCACCTGCTCGATATTGCTGGCACCGATCTCCTGACGCACCTGTTCCAGCTCATCGCGCAGCGGCTGGTAGTGCGGATCGTTAAACAGGCGGCCGCCACCGAGGCACGACCACGCCATCGGGCGCATACGCGTCTGCTGGCACTGGTCGAGCGTGCCGTCGAGCAGCGCTGACTGCTCCAGCGGTGAGATTTCCAGCTGGTTGGTAACCAGGCTAAACGGCAGGCGGGATTGCAGCAGCGTGAACTGCGCAGCGGTAAAGTTGGAGACGCCAAAATAACGCACCTTGCCGCTCTGATGCAGCTGCAGGAAGGCTTCAGCGATTTCATCCGCATCCATTAACGGATCCGGACGGTGAATCAACAGCAGATCGAGATAATCGGTGGCAAAGTGGCGCAGCGAATTTTCCGCACTGTGCAGGATGTGGCTGGCTTCGGTGATGTAGTGACCGATTTTATGTTCCGGTTTCGCGCGGGTGGCAATGCCGCACTTGGTGACGATTTGCAGTTGCTGACGCAGCTGCGGTGCCAGGCGCAGCGCTTCGCCGAACGCGGCTTCACAGCGATAGTCGCCGTAGATGTCGGCGTGGTCAACGGTGGTGATGCCCAATGCCAGATGATGCTCAATAAACTGCACCAGCTGCTGCGGCGTCATGCCCCACTCCATCAGCCGCCAGTAACCGGCGATCAGCGGCGAAAAAGCGGGTCCCTGCGGGGCAATAGCGTGCGGTTGTAACATGGTTAAACTCCCTTCTGCGCAATAGCGAAAGCGCGAGTATAACCAAATGCGCAGGTCGCGTTTTCTTAAAACAGCTCCGGTTGCTGTGGATCAGGATTTTCATCCACTTTTTGCTGACGCTGCAGGCGCAACAGGCGCTGACGACACAGGCGCAGCACCTCGCGTTTTTGCGCATCGCTGAATTTCATCCAGTTGAAGCGCTCCTCCCGGCTGCGCAGACAGCCACGGCAATAGCCGCGCGCATCGCTCTGGCAGATACCGCGACAGGGGCTCGGAACCGGAAAAAACTCTAATTGCTCAGCCACATCACCTCCGCAATGAACCTATCCACTCTTATTGATAACAGCTTAGTGACATAGTGCAAGGCATAAACCGTTATTACTGGTACTGTACACGGCGACAACCACGCCAGCTTCCGACACCGTGGCAATAGTCAGGGAATCAATCAGGTAAGGAGACGCGGTTAAGGTTTTCCTCATCTTCAATTCATACGATTGTCATATTCCGTTATTCCGATGAGTCTCCATGAAACTGATCTCTAAGTTACAGTGTCACGACAACAGTTTTAATTTACTGGCCGCGTTGTTCTTTGCCTTTGTTCTCAATGCCCTGTTTTTATTGCACGCGTGGGAAATTATCCCCTACACACGCGTGCATGATTACCTGTTCGCCGCCAGCATGCCGGTGGTGCTGGTCGCGGCGTTTTATCTGCTTTTCTCGCTACTGGCCTGGCCGTGGTTACGCAAACCACTGCTGATTGTGCTGATTCTCGCCAGCGCCGCCGCCAACTACTTTATGCACAGCTTTGGTACGGTCATCGACACCAACATGATCGAAAACGTGTTTGAGTCGAATGCGCAGGAAACCGGCGCGCTGATGAGCCGCAACTATGTCATCTGGATGCTGCTGATGGGCATTCTTCCGGTCGCGCTGGTGTGCAGCGTCCGTATCAGCAATCGCCAGCGCTGGTGGTGGAACCTGCTGCAGCGCCTCGCCAGTGCGCTCGGTGCCGTACTGGTGATTCTGCTGATGGCTGTGCTGTTCTACAAAGACTACGCTTCGCTGATCCGCAATAACAAAGGCCTGGTGAAGATGATCACCCCTGCCAATATTGTCAGTGGCACCGGCCATTATGTCGATCAGCGTTATCTGCAGGGCAGCCAGGCGCTGGTGGAGATTGGCGAAGATGCGAAGAAAGGACCGCTAATCACCGCCGGGCCGAAGAAGACGCTGGTGGTGCTGGTGGTGGGCGAAACTGCGCGCGCGGAGAACTTCTCCCTCGGCGGCTATGCGCGCGACACCAACCCACAGCTGAAAAAGCAGCAGGTGATTTATTATCCCAACGCCAGCTCTTGCGGCACGGAAACCGCCATTTCGGTGCCGTGCATGTTCTCGAATATGCCACGCGAGCATTATGACGCGAACCTCGCCCATCATCAGGAAGGCGTACTGGATGTGCTGGCCCATGCCGGAGTCAGCGTGCTGTGGCGCGAAAACGACGGCGGCTGCAAGGGTGCCTGTGACCGCGTGCCGCATACCGATATGACGCAGTGGCAGCTGCCACAATACTGCCACGATGGCTTCTGCCTCGATGACGTCTTGCTGCATCGCTTTGATAATTATGTCGACAGCCTGCACAATGACGGCATCATCGTACTGCACCAGATGGGCAGCCACGGTCCGGCTTACTTTAAGCGCTATCCGGCCGCGTTCCAGCGCTTTACGCCCACCTGCGACAGTAATCAGATACAGGATTGCGATCACCAGGCGTTGGTCAACACCTACGATAACTCGCTGCTGTATACCGACGATATGCTGAGTCGTACCATCGATAAGCTGAAAGGCCTGAGCGATCGCTTTAACGTGGCGTTGGTGTACCTGTCCGACCATGGCGAATCGCTGGGCGAACACGGCATGTATCTGCACGGTGCGCCGTACCTGTTTGCGCCGTCGCAGCAGACGCACATCCCGCTGCTGCTGTGGATGTCGCCGGGCTACGCCGCGGCGTATCACATTGATCAGGCCTGTCTGCGCCAGCAGGCGACAGAGACAGCGGTGTCGCAGGATAATCTGTTCCACACGGTGCTCGGCCTGTTCAACATCCAGACGCAGCAGTATCAGCCACAGCTGGATATGATCAAATCGTGCCAGAATCGCGCCTGAGGATTGCATTAGACCGACTGGTCTAATACTCTGCCTGCCATGAACAAGACAGTGCAACGCAACGAAACCCGCGAACATCTACTGGCCACCGGCGAGCAGGTCTGCATGCATCGCGGGTTCACCGGTATGGGGTTGAGCGAAATGCTGGCGCTGGCGGAAGTGCCGAAAGGCTCGTTTTATCACTACTTCCGCTCAAAAGAGGCGTTTGGCGTGGCGCTGCTGGAGCGCTATTTCGTCAACTATCAGCAGCAGGTTGAACAGCAGCTGACCCAGCCCGGCGTTACTGCACGCGAACGCTTACTGCAGCACTATCAGGAAACGCTGAACCAGTTCTGTCAGCAGGGCATTATCAGCGGCTGCCTGACGGTTAAACTTTCTGGCGAAGTGTGCGATCTGTCAGAGCCGATGCGCGATGCGCTGCAGCGCGGGGCTACGGCCATCACGGCCGCTTACGCACGCTGTCTGACGGAGGTCGCAGCCGAACAGCCGCTGCCCTATGGGCAAAGCCCGCAGCAGCTGGCGCAACGCTGTTATCTGCTGTGGCTGGGAGCCAGCCTGCAGAGCAAGATTTCACGTGAGCCCGGGCCGCTGAGCCTGGCGCTCGACACCATCGAACAGTGGCTTAATCACCGCTGATTTTTAAAAACGGCAATTTCTAGTCGACCGGTCTATTCAGGAGTCGTTATGTCCAGCTAAAAAACTATTCACCCCGCTGAAAGTGGGCGCCATTACCGTACCAAACCGCGTGTTTATGGCTCCGCTGACCCGTCTGCGCAGCATTGAGCCGGGCGATATCCCAACCCCGCTGATGGGGGAATATTATCGTCAGCGCGCCAGCTCTGGCCTGATCATCACCGAAGCCACGCAGATTTCCGCGCAGGCGAAAGGATACGCCGGTGCGCCGGGCCTGCACAGCGCGGAGCAGATCGCTGCGTGGAAGAAAATTACCGAGGGCGTTCACGCTGAAGAGGGTCGCATTGCGGTTCAGCTGTGGCACACCGGTCGCATCTCACACAACAGCATGCAGCCGGGCGGCCAAGCGCCGGTTGCACCGTCCGCGATCGCCGCAGGCGAATACCCGCACCTCGCTGCGCGATGAAAACGGCAACGCGATCCGCGTCGATACCTCCACGCCGCGCGCACTGGAGCTGGACGAGATCCCGGGTATCGTTAACGATTTCCGTCAGGCCGTGGCCAACGCGCGTGAAGCCGGTTTTGACCTGGTCGAACTGCACTCTGCGCACGGCTATCTGCTGCATCAGTTCCTGTCACCGTCTTCCAACCATCGCACCGATCAGTACGGCGGCGTGAGCGTCGAAAACCGCGCCCGTCTGGTGCTGGAAGTGGTTGATGCCGTAATTGCAAGGAGTGGTCAGCCGATCGTATCGGGATCCGCGTCTCCCCAATCGGTTCCTTCCAGAACGTGGACAACGGTCCGAACGAAGAAGAAGCGGCGCTGTGCTACATCAGATTGAAGAGCTGGCCAAACGCGGCATCGCCTATCTGCACATGTCCGAGCCGGACTGGGCAGGCGGTAAGCCTTACACTGATGCGTTCCGCCAGAAAGTGCGCGCGCGCTTCCACGGGGTGATCATCGGTGCGGGTGCCTATACCCCTGAGAAAGCCGAAGACCTGATTAATAAAGGGCTGATCGACGCCGTGGCGTTTGGCCGCGACTACATCGCCAACCCGGATCTGGTAGCACGTCTGCAGCAGAAAGCGGCGCTGAACCCGCAGCGCCCGGAAAGCTTCTACGGCGGCGGCGCGGAAGGCTACACCGACTACCCTTCACTGTAATCTAACGCGGCCGCAGCGGATGTGCGGCCGCGTGCTTTCTTCAGGGCATTCCCTCGCTATACTAAAACGTCGTTTCACTGAAAAAAATAGACTATCATCATTGGTTAAAGAGGAAATTATGCGCTTACTTCACACCATGCTGCGCGTTGGCGACCTGCAACGTTCCATCGATTTCTACACCAACGTGCTGGGCATGAAGCTGCTGCGCACCAGCGAAAACCCGGAATACAAATACTCGCTGGCGTTCGTGGGTTACGGCCCGAAGAGGAGCGAAGAAGCGGTCATCGAGCTGACCTACAACTGGGGCGTGGACAGCTATGAGCTGGGCACCGCCTACGGCCACATCGCGCTGGAAGTGGACAACGCGGCCGAAGCCTGCGAACGCATTCGCAAAAACGGCGGTAACGTCACGCGCGAAGCGGGCCCGGTAAAAGGCGGCACCACCGTGATTGCGTTTGTGGAAGATCCGGACGGTTACAAAATCGAGCTGATTGAAGACAAAGACGCCGGTCGCGGCCTGGGCAACTGATCCCTTAGTCAGCCTGCTAATTTGCGGGCTGACTTCCCTCTCCTGCTGCACCCTGCGCCGATTTTTGCCATAATGCGCGCTGCCCCATTTCCTGCAATGAGATCCTGATGTCCGAATCGAACGCCTTAAACGCTCTCCATCAACGTTTTCGTGGTTTTTATCCTGTTGTCATTGATGTTGAAACAGCCGGATTTAACGCTAAAACCGATGCGCTGCTGGAAATCGCCGCCATCACGCTGAAGATGGATGAACAGGGCTGGCTTACACCGGACACCACGCTGCATTTCCACGTTGAGCCTTTCGAAGGGGCAAATCTGCACAGCCGGAAGCGCTGGCGTTTAACGGTATCGATCCGCATAATCCGCTGCGCGGTGCGGTCAGTGAATATGATGCGCTGCACGCCATTTTCAAAATGGTGCGTAAAGGCATGAAAGAGAGCAACTGCAGCCGCGCCATTATGGTGGCGCATAACGCCACCTTCGATCACAGCTTTACGATGGCTGCCGCCGAGCGCGCGTCGCTGAAGCGCAACCCTTTCCACCCGTTTGTCACCTTTGACACCGCCGCGCTGAGCGGGCTGGCGCTGGGACAAACGGTGCTGTCAAAGGCCTGCATTACGGCGGGGATAGCGTTTGACGGCACGCAGGCGCACTCGGCGCTGTACGATACGGAACACACCGCCGAGCTGTTCTGCGAGATCGTCAACCGCTGGAAGCGTCTGGGCGGCTGGCCGCTGCCGATGAGTGAAGAGCCGGCCGAAGACGATGCCTCGGCCTGATGCCCGTCAGACCGCAGCCAAAAAAAAGGCCGACACTGCTGTCGGCCTTTTTCTTATTCTGCTTCTTTGTGCTTCGCCGCCGTCTCTTTGATCAGCTGTTGCAGTTCGCCGCGCTGGTACATCTCAATCATGATATCGCAGCCGCCAACCAGTTCGCCGTCAACCCACAGCTGCGGGAAGGTCGGCCAGTTAGCGTATTTTGGCAGCTCAGCGCGGATGTCCGGGTTCTGCAGGATATCAACGTAAGCAAAACGCTCACCACAGGCAGACAGCGCCTGAACCGCTTGCGCGGAGAAGCCGCAGCTTGGCAGCTTCGGAGAACCTTTCATATACAGCAGAATCGGGTTTTCAGCGATCTGGCGCTGGATTTTTTCAATAGTGGTGCTCATGTCTTGCCTTCCTTAATCCTTCACTTCGTGTTTGTTTATTGTAGCGACTTCGCCCCGCGACTGAAAACGGGATTTTGCCTTAGCCGGCGCATATCGCCATGTTTGTTAAGTTCGCGCGCCACGAATAACATTTTCATATCATTAATAAGCATTAATCAATTAATAATTAGCAATAATTCCGCTGGGTTAAACAGCTGAAATCGCTCATTTTTGCCCCACTTTCAGTACCGTGACAGATTAATGGAAAAAGACCTTACCTTTTGCAAAAAAAGTGGATTAGAATTGCCCCGGTGCTGATCGTCGATCAGATTTTTCTAACTTTACCGCGGTCTGGCTTCCTGCCGACGGCTTAACCTGTAACCGGACTATGCGTTTACTGATTACGCTTTTCATACTGGCTTTTGCCCAACTGTTCTTTAATGTGGCGGCGGCTTCTCCGCATGCGCCGGTTAATGCCAGTTTGCAGAAAGCGGAGAAAAAGAACGCGCGTGAAGATGAGCGTCGCAAACGACGCCCGGTGAAAACCACCAGCAAAAAGTCACGCCTGACGTCGGTACAGAAGTTCAGGCTGAAAAAACAGCAGAAAAGCGAAACGGTACTTCAGCACACCACCCAGCGCAAATCCTCACTTAAGCTCAGTGCGAAAAAATATGGTCATCAGCGGCTGGCGAAAAAATCGCGTGACGTTGCCGTTGATGATGAAGTGCAGCAGCTGAGCGGCATTAAAATGAGCAAAGCCCACCGCCTGCGCTATCAAAAAGCACGTGAAACCGCGATGACGAAACTGATGGGCCAGCTGGGTAAACCGTATCAGTGGGGAGGCACCTCACCGCACACCGGTTTCGACTGCAGTGGCTTAGTGTGGTACGCCTACAAAGACCTGGTGAAGTTTAAATTTCCCCGCACCGCCAATGAGATGTATCACCTGCGCGACGCCGCGCCGATCAAGCGCGAGATGCTGGAGAAAGGCGATCTGGTGTTCTTCCGCATCAACAACCGCGGCACCGCCGACCATGTCGGGGTTTATCTGGGCAATGGTAAATTCATTCAGTCTCCGCGCACCGGTAAGGATATCCAGATTAGCGCGCTGGGCGAGGATTACTGGCAGAAGCATTACGTTGGCGCACGCCGTATGATGACGCCGAAAACCGTGCGCTAACCTCAGCGTTGCGCAACAAAAAAGCCGGTGGCTGTTCAGCAGCACCGGCTTTTTTATTAATGCAGAATGGCGGTAAAGCTAAAGGCAATAATCATCAGCAGAGCAGCGGCGGTGGTGGTCAATGCCAGTTTTAAATCGGTACTCATCACAACTCCTTAGTCACACAGTTTGCATGGTTAAATAATTTTCGCACAGTGATGGGCAAAAATCTCGTGTTATCCGCCCCGGCTTGCTAGAATCGCCGCCTTTCGTTGCGCAACAGATTTAGCGCATGCTGCATTGACAGCCTGCTGAAGGATGTTTCCCTGCCCGATTAAGCAGATTAGCCCTGATATTCAGGGCGCAAAACCATTAGCAGACGCAAACGTTTAACAATATACTTATCAGTAAGTTGCGATAAGCCCAGGAGTACCATTTTAATGGCAACAATTAAAGACGTAGCAAAACGCGCAAACGTTTCCACTACAACCGTATCACATGTAATTAACAAAACCCGCTTCGTGGCGGAAGAGACGCGCAACGCCGTCTGGGCAGCGATCAAAGAGCTGCACTACTCGCCGAGCGCGGTTGCGCGCAGCCTCAAGGTCAATCACACCAAGTCCATTGGTTTGCTGGCGACCAGCAGTGAAGCGGCCTATTTTGCCGAAATCATTGAAGCGGTAGAGAAAAACTGCTTCCAGAAAGGCTATACCCTGATTCTCGGCAACGCATGGAACAACATTGAAAAACAGCGCGCCTACCTGTCGATGATGGCGCAAAAGCGCGTGGATGGCCTGCTGGTGATGTGCTCCGAGTACCCGGAGATCCGTGCTGTCGATGCTGGAAGAGTATCGCCATATCCCGATGGTGGTGATGGACTGGGGCGAAGCGCGCGCGGACTTTACCGATTCCGTTCATCGATAACGCCTTTGAAGGCGGTTATATGGCCGGCCGCTATCTGATTGAGCGCGGACATCGCGAGATTGGCGTGATCCCGGGCCCGCTGGAGCGCAACACCGGCGCGGGCCGTCTGGCCGGTTTTATGAAAGCGATGGAAGAAGCGCTGATCACCGTGCCGGAAAACTGGATCGTGCAGGGCGACTTTGAGCCGGAATCAGGCTACCGCGCGATGCAGCAGATCCTCTCCCAGCCGCACCGCCCGACGGCCGTGTTCTGCGGCGGCGATATCATGGCGATGGGCGCCCTCTGCGCGGCCGATGAGCTGGGCCTGCGCGTGCCGCAGGATATTTCCGTGATCGGGTATGACAACGTGCGCAACGCGCGCTTCTTCACCCCAGCGCTGACCACCATTCACCAGCCGAAAGACTTCGCTGGGTGAAACGGCCTTCAATATGCTGCTGGACAGGATCGTCAACAAACGTGAAGAGTCGCAGTCCATTGAAGTTCACCCGCGTCCTTATTGAACGCCGTTCCGTTGCGGATGGTCCGTTCCGCGACTACCGTCGTTAACCACATAGCGTCAGCGCTGAGTCGCAGTCGCTCCGCCCCAACCACTCCCGGTTAAGCGTTTCGCTGTCCCCCAGATAATCCAGCAGCCAGGCCATCGCCGGCGAAACGTCATTTTGTTGCCAGGTGAGGCAGCAGGCCGCATCCGGGAACGGATTCTCCAGCGCCAGCTCAACCCACTCACCGGTGTCGATTCGCGGACGCGCAAAATGCACGGGCACCATCGCGACGCACAGCCCGGCGCTGAGGCACGTCGCCGACGATTCCCAGTCAGGGGCCACCACCCGCCGCTGGTTGTCCAGAAGCCAGGTGATACGCTTGGGCAGCGAGCGGGAGGTATCTTCCAGCACCAGCGACGGCCAGTTGCGCAGCGTATCGTCGCTCAGCGGCCCCTCCATGTTCAGCCAGCGGATGATCGCTTGCCACCACGCATTTCCAGCTCAGCATGCCCATATCGCGAAAGGCGTAACGCCCCCCGACCGGGATCGCCTGGGTGGCCCCAATCGCCATCTCTGCCCTGCCGTCCGCCAGCGCATCCCAGACGCCGTTGAACACCTCCTGCGGAAGACCCGGAGTTCGACGTCAGAAAAATGACGGTAGAAATCGACAATCATCTGCCGGGTGCGCTCCGGCTTGACGATGTTATCCACCGCGATGGAGAGGTGTCCCCGCCAGCCGTTGGCGATCTGCTGGCACTGCTCGCGGGTGATCTGCATTTTTTTGATAACAGAACGCCCTTCCTTCAAAAACCACGCCGCCTGCGGGCGTTAATTCCACATCGCGATGCCGCCGTTCAAACAGCGGTACCGCCAGCCACTCTTCAAGCTGACGTACGGTATAGCTGATCGCCGAGGGGACGCGGTGCAGCTCCTGCGCCGCCCCGCTAAAACTGCCGTTGCGCGCGACAGCATCGACCACTTCAAGAGAATAATCTGACCACATTTTCTGCCTGCAAAAAATTTGAATGCACCCGCCAAATATTAGCGTTTCACAAGCCGCTTTGCACTCCCTACACTCTGCGCCAACGTACATACCTGCCTCCTCAGGAGAATAAAACAATGCAACCCAGGAAAGGATTTTTAGTCTGGCTCGGCGGCTTAAGCGTGCTGGGCTTTTTGGCCACCGATATGTACCTGCCCGCGTTCGCCGCCATGCAGGAAGATTTGCAAACCCCCGCGGCAGCCATCAGCGCCAGCCTGAGCTTGTTCCTTGCCGGCTTTGCCTTTGCGCAGCTGCTCTGGGGACCGCTTTCGGATCGCTTTGGCCGTAAACCGGTTGTTACTGGCTGGGTCTGGCCATTTTTGCCGTGGGCTGTCTGGGAATGCTGTGGGTGCGCGATGCCACCTGGCTGCTGGTGCTGCGCTTTGTTCAGGCGGTCGGCGTCTGTGCCGCTGCCGTGACCTGGCAGGCGCTGGTCACCGACTACTATCCGGCAAACCGCACCAAACCGTATTTTCGCCACCATTATGCCGCTGGTGGGGCTGTCACCTGCCCTCGCCCCTCTGCTGGGCAGCTGGATCCTGGCGCACTTTGACTGGCAGGCCATCTTTGCCACGCTGTTTGCCATCACGCTGGTGCTGATGCTGCCGGCATTCGCCTCAAACTGGCCAGCGCGCCGCGTGCGCGCCACGACAGCGCGCCACAGCCGGGCTGGCTGACGTCCTGCTGAGCGACCAAAGCGTATCGCGGCAACGTCCTGATCTATGCCGCCTGCTCGGCCAGCTTCTTCGCCTGGCTCACCGGCTCGCCGTTTATTCTGCACGATATGGGACTACAGCCCGGCAGCCATTGGCCTGAGCTATGTTCCGCAGACCATCGCCTTCCTGGTGGGCGGGTATGGCTGCCGCGCACTGCTGAAATGTGGGAAGGTCAGCAGATGCTGCCATGGCTGCTGGTGCTGTATGCGCTGAGCGTCATCGGGACCTGGGCCGTGGGCTTTATTCCGGGTGCCGGCCTGGCCGAAATTTTGATTCCGTTCTGCGTGATGGCCGTGGCGAACGGGGCGATTTACCCTATTGTGGTGGCACAGGCGCTACGTCCGTTCCCGCAGGCGACAGGCCGCGCGGCCGCCCTGCAGAATACCCTGCAGCTGGGGCTGTGCTTCCTGGCAAGCCTGGTGGTCTCAGCGCTGATTGCCACGCCGCTGTTGACCACCACCAGCGTGATGCTGGCCACCGTGCTGCTGGCCTGGGCCGGTTTCCTGTGGCAGCGCAGCGCCAGCGCACAAAGTGATATTGCTCACGCTTCCCGTCCCTGCGAAGATAATTGCTAAGGTTCAACGATTAGCGTTAGCTAACTAACAATTTTCTATTGAATCACCAAATTTTGAGGCCTATACTAAATTTGGTTCAGCATTTCTGCAACAAATACGATAACATAATAAGTGTATTATTTAACGAGACGCCGCCGGGATGGCGTCTCCCCGTTATTCACCCCGGAGCTTGTGGAAGGCATTTCGGTTCAAAAGGGATCTCCCTTCCTCTGTTCTACGTCGGATACTAGCCTCGCGGTATTTACCGTGAGATTTCTCACAAACCAAAAAAAGCGTCTACGCTGTTTGTAAGGTTCTGATCACAGTAAGGTGATGGAGAAGCTATGAGTTCATCGTGTATAGAAGAAGTCAGCGTTCCGGACGATAACTGGTCCCGGATCGTCAGTGAACTGTTAGGTCGGGCAGGCATCACTATCAACGGATCATCGCCATCCGATCCTCAGGTTAAACATCCCGATTTTTTTAAACGCGTGTTGCGGGAGGGATCGTTAGGCCTGGGAGAAAGCTATATGGACGGCTGGTGGGAGTGCGAACGGCTGGATATCTTCTTTGCCAGCGTGCTGCGTGCCGGGGCCTCTGGAAAAACAGCTCCCTCGCAATCTGAAAGACACCCTGCGTGTCGCCTCTGCCCGCCTGTTTAATCTGCAAAGTAAAAAACGTGCGTGGATCGTCGGCAAAGAGCATTACGATCTCGGCAACGATCTGTTCAGCCGCATGCTGGATCCCTTCATGCAATACTCCTGCGCCTACTGGAAAGAGGCGTCGACGCTTGAGGAGGCACAACAGGACAAGCTGCGCCTGATTAGCGAGAAGCTGCAGCTACAGCCCGGCATGCGCGTGCTGGATATCGGCTGCGGCTGGGGCGGGCTGGCGTATTTTATGGCGAAGCACTACGGCGTCAGCGTGGTCGGCGTGACGATCTCAGCAGAACAGCAAAAAATGGCGCGAGCAGCGCTGTCCAGGATCTGGATGTGGATATCCGGCTGCAGGACTACCGTGACCTGAACGAGCAGTTTGACCGCATCGTTTCCGTCGGCATGTTCGAGCACGTGGGGCCGAAAAACTACGACACCTATTTTGAGGTGGTGGATCGTAATCTGAAACCGGACGGCATCTTCCTGCTGCACACCATCGGCTCGAAGCGGACCGACAATAACGTCGACCCGTGGATCAACAAATACATCTTTCCGAATGGCTGTTTACCGTCCGTTCGCCAGATTGCCAACGCCAGCGAATCCCATTTCGTGATGGAAGACTGGCATAACTTCGGCGCGGATTACGACACCACGTTGATGGCCTGGCATGAGCGTTTCCAGGAAGCCTGGCCTGAGATTGCGGACAACTATTCTGAACGATTCAAACGGATGTTCAGCTATTATCTGAATGCCTGCGCGGGGGCGTTTCGCGCGCGCGATATTCAGCTCTGGCAGGTCGTTTTCAGCCGCGGGATTGAACACGGCTTGCGGGTCGCACGCTAGAAAAATACCCCCGGCTTGCCGGGGGTATTTTTTATTCCGATTACTCCGCGTCCGGCAGCGTTTGTGCCACCATTGCGGCCTCGGCTTTTCGCTGCGCCAGCACGCGCTCAACGGTATCGACAACCGCCTGGGTTTGCGGATCGATTTCGATATTCACGCGATGCCCCAGTTTTTTCGCGCCCAGCGTGGTGCGCTGCAGCGTTTCCGGAATTAAATGCACGCAAAAACGGGTTGGCGTCACTTCTCCCACCGTCAGGCTAATCCCATCAATGCCAATAAACCCTTTATAGAGGATGTATTTCATTAATGCAGGGTCCTGCACTTTAAACCAGATTTGTCGGTTATTTTCCGAGGGACACGATTTTCGCCACTTCGGCGGTGGTCATGATATGGCCGGACATCAGGTGGCCGCCAATCTCATCGCTGAACTTCGCCGCGCGCTCAACGTTGACGGTGTCCCCCACCACCAGCTCGCCCAGGTTGGTAATACGCAGCGTCTCTTTCATTAAATCAAAGCTAATCTGGTTGCCGTTAATTTCGGTCACGGTCAGGCAGCAGCCGTTATGGGCAACCGAGGCGCCGGTTTCGATGCCATCCAGCATATATTCCGGCAGCTCAACAACGTGGGTACGGAAATTAGGTTTTTCATCAATGGACACCACTTTGGCGGTGCCCTGCACAATACCAGTAAACATGCTTACAACTCCTGTTTTTTCCGGAAGTTTGTCCGACACCGTTTAATCACAGCTTGCGCCACAAGAACAGTTTGAATAACAGGTTGCCAGAGGCGGAGCGCAAACTGTTTCACAAATGGCGATTTTTTCAGCCAAATGCGATCAATTAGTTTGGCGAGATAGTGCGGGCTAAAGCCCGCTACAATAGCTGGCACCCCCCTGCATTTTCTTCTTGCTGCCAGTTCCGCCGGCTTTTTTAGTGTCTCTCATATAACTACAAAATAAAGGTGTTCACGTGCAGAAGTACATGAATGAAGCGCGCCAGTTATTGGCACTGGCTATCCCGGTGATCGTCGCGCAGGTGGCCCAGACCGCAATGGGATTTGTGGATACGGTAATGGCGGGTGCGGCTACAGCGCCACCGATATGGCCGCCGTTGCCATCGGCACCTCAATCTGGCTTCCGGCCATCCTGTTCGGTCACGGTCTGCTGCTGGCGCTCACGCCGGTTATCGCTCAGCTCAATGGCTCCGGTCGACGCGAGCGCATCGCCCATCAGGTCCGCCAGGGTTTCTGGCTGGCGGGGTTTGTCTCCGTGCTGATTATGGTGGTGCTCTGGAACGCGGGCCATATCATTCGCGCCATGCATAATATTGACCCGGCGCTGGCAGACAAAGCCGTGGGCTATCTGCGCGCCCTGCTCTGGGGCGCACCGGGCTACCTCTTTTTCCAGGTGGCACGTAACCAGTGTGAAGGGCTGGCGAAAACCAAGCCCGGCATGGTGATGGGCTTTATCGGCCTGCTGGTCAACATTCCGGTGAACTATGTCTTTATTTACGGTCATTTCGGCATGCCAGAGCTGGGCGGCGTCGGCTGCGGCGTGGCGACGGCGGCGGTTTACTGGGTGATGTTCTTCAGTATGATCGCCTATGTGAAACGCGCCCGTTCAATGCGCGATATTCGCAACGCAAAGAGCTTCAGCACCGCCGGACTGGAGCATCATGACGCGTCTGGTACAGCTAGGCTTGCCGATTGCGCTGGCGCTGTTCTTTGAGGTGACGCTGTTTGCCGTGGTCGCCCTGCTGGTCTCCCCGCTGGGCATTGTGAACGTGGCCGGGCACCAGATTGCGCTCAACTTCAGCTCTCTGATGTTCGTCCTGCCGATGTCGCTGGCGGCGGCAGTGACCATTCGCGTCGGCTTCCGCCTGGGGCAGGGCTCGACCCTGGATGCGCAAACGGCCGCGCGCACCGGGCTGGGCGTCGGTGTCTGCATGGCCATCTGTACGGCGCTGTTCACCGTGGCGCTGCGCGAGCAGATTGCCCTGCTTTACAACGACAACCCGGAAGTGGTGACGCTGGCATCACACCTGATGCTGCTGGCGGCGGTGTACCAGATTTCTGACTCCATCCAGGTGATTGGCAGCGGCGTACTGCGCGGATATAAAGACACGCGCTCGATCTTCTTTATTACCTTTATCGCCTACTGGGTGCTGGGTCTGCCGGCGGGCTACGTGCTGGCGCTGACCGATCTGGTGGTGGATCGCATGGGGCCGGCCGGATTCTGGATGGGCTTTATCATCGGACTGACGTCGGCGGCGATCATGATGATGCTGCGCATGCGCTTCCTGCAGCGCCAGCCGTCAACAGTGATTTTGCAGCGCGCTGCACGTTAAAAGCAGTACGCAGTAGCCCGGCGGCCCCTACTTTGCCCCTCAATGTGCGCGGAAACGACGCATAGCACAGTCGCGTGGAATCAATCGCAATCAGAGAAAAATGCATTTTGCCTCTTGCCACCTTCGGTGCTGTGCCGCTAATATTCGTCCCCGTTGTCACCGACAACACGTTGCGTTCATAGCTCAGTTGGTTAGAGCACCACCTTGACATGGTGGGGGTCGTTGGTTCGAGTCCAATTGAACGCACCATTCTGCGTCCGTAGCTCAGTTGGTTAGAGCACCACCTTGACATGGTGGGGGTCGGTGGTTCGAGTCCACTCGGACGCACCAGATTTCTGAAATGCGCTCTTAGCTCAGTTGGTTAGAGCACCACCTTGACATGGTGGGGGTCGATGGTTCGAGTCCATTAGAGCGCACCACTTTTGCTGTTATCTCCCTTGCGCAACTCGCCTTTCCTTGATCTGAGTCGGTTTTCTCCCTCTGCTTTTATATTGGTTTTCGCATACTTAGCGACTATACTATGCCGCGTTGTTCCACCTGAAAGGTTTCAGCGCTAACGTGCCTATGCCAGCCACTTACATCATTTGCGCAACGCCGTCGCTACGGTCTCTCCGCCCGGCGCATAACTTCTCTGCACGCTTAGCCGTCGTCACCTATTCTTACTTCTGTGTCAAACGTACCAACACCAAACAGATTTTTACTTCGGTGCCAGGCGCATCGAACCCCGACCTTTATCATCCTTCCCAACTTAAAGACTAAGACTGTCATGAAAAAGACGAAAATTGTTTGTACTATCGGCCCGAAAACCGAATCCGAAGAGATGCTGACCAAAATGCTGGACGCCGGCATGAACGTGATGCGTCTGAACTTCTCTCACGGTGACTATGCTGAACACGGTCAGCGCATCCAGAACTTGCGCAACGTGATGAGCAAGACCGGTAAAAAAGCCGCCATTCTGCTGGATACCAAAGGTCCGGAAATCCGTACCATCAAACTGGAAGGCGGTAACGACGTCTCTCTGAAAGCGGGCCAGACCTTCACCTTCACCACCGATAAATCCGTGGTCGGTAACAGCGAAATCGTTGCGGTGACCTATGAAGGCTTCACCAGCGATCTGTCCGTGGGTAACACCGTGCTGGTCGACGATGGTCTGATCGGCATGGAAGTGACCGCAATCGAAGGCAACAAGGTTATCTGTAAAGTGCTGAACAACGGCGACCTGGGCGAAAACAAAGGCGTTAACCTGCCGGGCGTTTCCATCGCGCTGCCGGCACTGGCTGAAAAAGACAAACAGGACCTGATCTTCGGCTGCGAGCAAGGCGTTGATTTCGTTGCGGCGTCCTTCATCCGTAAACGTTCCGACGTGGTTGAAATCCGTGAGCACCTGAAAGCGCACGGCGGCGAGAAGATCCAGATCATCTCCAAGATCGAAAACCAGGAAGGCCTGAACAACTTCGACGAAATCCTCGAAGCGTCTGACGGCATCATGGTTGCGCGTGGCGACCTGGGCGTTGAAATCCCGGTTGAAGAAGTGATCTTCGCGCAGAAGATGATGATCGAGAAGTGTGTTCGCGCGCGTAAAGTGGTTATCACCGCCACGCAGATGCTGGACTCCATGATCAAAAACCCACGCCCTACCCGCGCTGAAGCAGGCGACGTGGCGAACGCCATCCTCGACGGTACCGATGCAGTGATGCTGTCCGGTGAATCCGCGAAAGGTAAATACCCGCTGGAAGCGGTCGCCATCATGGCGACCATCTGCGAACGTACTGACCGCGTGATGACCAGCCGTCTGGACTTCAACAACGACAGCCGCAAGCTGCGCATCACCGAAGCAGTATGCCGCGGTGCCGTAGAAACCGCTGAGAAACTGGAAGCGCCACTGATTGTGGTAGCGACCCAGGGCGGTAAATCTGCGCGCGCAGTACGTAAATACTTCCCTGATGCCACCATCCTGGCCCTGACCACCAACGAAACCACCGCACGTCAGCTGGTGCTGAGCAAAGGCGTGGTTGCGCACCTGGTCAAAGAGATCGCCTCTACTGACGATTTCTACATTCAGGGTAAAGCACTGGCTCTGGAAAGCGGTCTGGCGCAGAAAGGCGACGTTGTTGTGATGGTTTCTGGTGCGCTGGTACCAAGCGGAACGACCAATACGGCCTCCGTTCACGTGCTGTAATAATTCAGGAACGAATTAGTTTTGATAAAAAGCGCCCAATGGGCGCTTTTTTTATTACCGTCATTAGCCAAATTCATTCAAAAAGCAAATCGGGTTTTTCTATTTAATTGCGAATTATCTAAGATGAATCCGATGATAAATGCCTTTTTTTCCTTAGATTTTTACCCGAAACCGGCTGATTCGATGCTTCTTTGAGCGAACGATCAAAAATAGGTGTATTCCCATCAAAAAAATATTCTCAACCCAAAAAACTTTGTGTAATACTTGTAACGCTACATGGAGATTAACTCAATCTAGAGGGTATTAATAATGAATCGTACTAAACTGGTACTGGGCGCGGTAATCCTGGGTTCTACTCTGCTGGCTGGTTGCTCCAGCAACGCTAAAATCGATCAGCTGTCTTCTGACGTTCAGACTCTGAACGCTAAAGTTGACCAGCTGAGCAACGACGTGAACGCAATCCGTTCCGACGTTCAGGCTGCTAAAGACGACGCAGCTCGCGCTAACCAGCGTCTGGACAACCAGGCTCACTAAATACCGTAAGTAATAGTTCCTGTTAATAAAATGGCGCACATTGTGCGCCATTTTTTTTGTCCGGATTCTGCCGTCCGCTGGCCCTGAATCACGGTGTCGCAGCGGCTTCGCCCTGCGCCTGACTGATGGTGGCTTGCGCACCGCCTGTTGCCCCCTGCTGCGTCTGCAGCACTGCCGGCAGCGGCGTCGCCTCATTCACTGGTTCCCCACTGCTCACCAGCACCGGCATGCCTGAACGACGTTCAATCGCCGCCTTGATCAGCACACTGTCGCTCTTCGCACTCTTTATAAAAGCTTTCAGCGGCGCGCTCAGCGCAATTGGCATGGTCTGCGGATCATCCTGTTCATTACGCGACAGCGGCTGGTGTACCTCGATGTAGCGTTTGCCGTCGGGTTCGATGGCATATTTGATCGGCTGGTTAATCACCTGTACGCGCGTACCCTGCGGCACGCTGTTGAACAGCGCTTCGATATCGTCCGGAGCGCAAACGAATACAGCCGGAGCTGACGCGCATCCCGATGCCGAAGTCGGCGTTGGTGCCGTGAATCAGATACTGGCCGCTGCCGCGCGCCAGACGCAGCGCAAACAGCCCCATCGGGTTATCCGGCCCGGCAGGCACCATCGCGGGCAGCGTGATGCCCTCTTTGGCGTAGCGTTTGCGGATATTGACGGTGGGCGTCCAGGTGGGGTTAGGGATTTTCTGGCTGATACTCGTCACCATAGCCGGCGTGGCGGCACCCAACTGGCCGATGCCGATCGGATAAACCACGACGCGATTTTCCCCTTTGGGATAGTAGTAGAGGCGCAGTTCGGCCAGGTTGATCACGATGCCTTCGCGCGGCGCATCCGGCAACAGCATCTGCAGCGGCACGGTAAGCTGCGTTCCGGCTTTTGGCAGCCAGGGGTCGACGCCCGGGTTGGCTTCGAGCATGCCGAGCATGCCTATCTTATAACGCGCGGCAATGCTCTCCAGCGGCCGTTTGTCATCCGGGACGGTGGTCAGGGTGTTTTCGCCAATCAAACGGCTATCAGCGGCTGGCAGGGGGTATTCCGTAGCAAACGCAGGTGCAGACAGTCCGAAACAGGACAACAGCAATGCACCGGCTAAACGAAGCGCAGGTTTCATGCAATTTTCTCTTTGTCGGATGGAACAGACCGCCGGTCAGCTGCCGCGAGGCGGGGTCCACCTGGCGAAACAGAAGGCGTCCTGTAACTCTAGCTGAGAGACTGTGCGTTATGCCGGATGGCGCGAATCATCGCTTCCAGCCCCTGGGAACGGGACGGGGTGAGGTGTTGGGTCAGGGCCATTTTTTCAAACCACGGGCGGACATCGAACGCGACGATATCCTGCGCCGACATCCGGTGGTACAGACTAAAGACCACGGCAATCAAGCCCTTTTACAATGGCGGCATCGCTGTCGCCCTGCAATGCAATCGTGCCGTCGTCCTGCTCCATCACAATCCACACCTGGCTCTGGCAGCCCTGAATAATGTTCTCCGGGTTATGCGCCTCTTCGCACCGAGCGGCGGCAAACGCTGCCCCAGCTCAATGATATAGAGGTACTTCTCTTCCCAGTTTGCGCAACGCCCGAAGTTGCGCAGCAATTTATCT
The DNA here is from genome assembly GCA_039593635.1 of Enterobacterales bacterium. GTDB lineage: Bacteria > Pseudomonadota > Gammaproteobacteria > Enterobacterales > Enterobacteriaceae > Enterobacter. Next base: position 167,875 of record JBCNOW010000027.1, on the reverse strand, counting down.
TTGTCCGGCAGTTCTGCCATCTTTTGCCTCTCCGTTAGCCCAGCAGACTGGTGAATGCGCTTAAGCCCCGCCACCAGCCTGTCGACCTCTTCCGTTGTGTTGTACATCACCAGCGACGCGCGGCACATTGCCGGCACCTGGTAAAACGCCATCAGCGGCATGGCACAGTGGTGCCCGGTACGGACGGCCACGCCGTAGTTATCGAGGAAGCTGCCCACGTCATAGGCGTGGTGTTTACCAAGGTTAAACGCAATCACGCCCTGGCCGGTCGGCCGGGCCGTACAGGGTAAGATCCGGCACGCTGGCAAGCTCCTGCAGCGCGTAATGCATCAGCAGCTGTTCGTACTCCTGGATGGCGTCCAGGCCGATTCGCGGAGACGTAAGACACCGCCGCCCCCAGCCCGATAATCCCGCCGGTGTTGGGCGTACCCGCCTCAAAACGCCACGGCGCGCGGGCATAGGTGGTGCCTTCCGACAGGCTGACGGTGGCGATCATCGATCCGCCGCCTTCCCACGGCGGCATACGCCTGCAGAATATCGTGTCCTTTCTCACGTACAGCACGCCGATGCCGGTCGGCCCATAGAGCTTATGCCCGGAGAAGACGTAGAAATCGCAGTCCAGCGCCTGCACATCCACCGGGTGGTGCATCACCGCCTGCGCGCCGTCACACCAGCACTTCACCGCCCGCTGGGCTGATGCGCCTGCGCCACGATCTCTGCCACCGGGTTTTCGGTGCCCAGCACGTTAGAGACCTGGGTGACCGCCACCAGCCGCGTGCTATCGTCCAGCAAGGCGTCAAGCTGCTCAAGCTGCAGCGTGCCGTCCTCGTTAAGCGGGATCACCCGCAGCTGCGCGCCGACACGCTCGCAGAGCATCTGCCACGGCACAATATTGGCGTGGTGCTCCATCTGGGTGATGATGATGTTATCGCCCGCGTGCACCTGCGCGTTGCCCCAGCTGTTGGCGACCAGGTTGATCCCTTCCGTGGTGCCGCGCACGAAGACCAGCTCTTCCGGCGAACGCGCATTCAGAAAAGCGGCCACCTGCGTGCGCACGTTTTCCATGCGCTGGGTCGCCTCGGCGCTCAGGGTATGGATACCCCGGTGCACGGCAGCATAACCGTGGCGGTAGAACTCGGCTTCCGCATCCACCACCTGATTCGGCTTCTGCGCGCTGGCCGCGCTGTCGAGATAGGCCAGCGGCAGGCCGTTCACTTCACGGGTCAGAACCGGAAAATCGGCCCTTACTCTACGGGAAAACTCATGCTTCGCCTCCAGGCAGACGCTGACCAATACGAGCCAGCACCTGCTGTATGCAGCGCGCCATCGTGCAGCGCTTCCGTCAGTTCAGCGGCAAAGGCGTAGATAATCATTTTCTGCGCCGCCTGCCGGTCGATGCCGCGGGAGCGCAGGTAAAACATCTGTTCGTCGTCAATGCGCCCGACCGTCGCGCCGTGGCTGCATTTCACGTCGTCGGCGTAGATCTCCAGCTGCGGTTTGGTGTCCACTTCCGCCAGGCGCCCCAACAGCAGATTGTTGTTGGTCATCTGCCCGTCGGTTTTAATGGCGTGTTGCGCCACGTTAATCAGGCCGTTAAACACCGCCCGCCCTTTATCGCTGACAATGGTTTTGTGCAGCTGGCGGCTGTTGCAGTAGCCTTTGTTGTGCTCAAGCCAGGTGCGCGTGTCGCACACTTCTGATTTGACCGGCATCGCCAGGCTGTTGATGCGCAGCGTGGTGTTTTCACCGTTAAGCTGCGTGCTGGTGTTGTGGCGCAGCACCGCGCCGCCCAGCAGGAAGCTGTGGCTATACGCCGCGGCGTCCTGGCCCAGCACGATGTCGTTATGGGCAAAGTGGTGGCTCTGCGGATTCTTCAAACGCCAGCTTGATGTGGTGCAGCTGCGCATTGGCGGCGACGTTCATCGTCAGGCGCGACCCGGTAAAGTGGCGGGTGTCGTTGAGGCTGACGTAATGTTCGATGACCGTGGCCTCCGCTCCCTCCGCCAGCTCCAGATGGTGGCGATAGTGCGCGGTATTGATCTCATCGGCCTCCCCGCCCCTGCGTGATGTGCATCAGAAGCAGCGGTTTGGCCGGGGAGCTGGTTGCCGCGCGGCAGACCTGAATCGACGTCACGTCTGCGGGCCAGGCTCTCGGTCAGGTGCAGGAACACCTCCGGCTGAACCGGGGCCGGTAACGGACGTCGCTCAGCGGCACGGCTGTGCTGCACGTCAAACAGACCGGTGTCACGCGCGCTCAGCTCAGGCCGGAAGTGGCCGTCGACAAACACCAGGCGCACCGCATCCACCGGCAGCGCCAGCGCAGCCACCTGCTCAGCGCTCACGCCTGGCGCGTCCGCCTGCACGAACTGCTGTTCAGCAGGCCATCGAGCGGGGTGTATTTCCAGTTCTCATGCTTGCGCGTCGGCAGGCCGAGACGCAGCATCTGCTGCCAGATGCTGCTGCGCCTGCTGCGAGCGCTGCTCGCCCCGCGACTCAAACAGGCTGATGCCACTGCTGGAGCGCATTACTGCTGTTCGGTAAGCCAGCCATAACCCTGCTCCTCCAGTTGTTTAACCAGCGTAAAATCACCGGATTTCACAATGCGCCCCTGGTAAAGCACGTGCACGTAATCCGGCTTGATGTAGTCCAGAATGCGCTGGTAGTGGGTGACGATAATGAATGAACGCTTGCCGTCGCGCAGGGCGTTCACCCCGTCGGCGACAATCTTCAGGGCGTCGATATCCAGACCGGAGTCGGTCTCATCCAGAATGCACAGCTCGGGCTCCAGCACCGCCATCTGCAGGATGTCGTTACGCTTCTTCTCGCCGCCGGAGAAGCCGACGTTGACCGAGCGGGTCAGCAGATCTTCCGGCATTTTCAGCAGCTTGATCTTCTCTTCCATCAGATCCTGGAAGTCGAAGCGATCCAGCGCCTCCTGGCCGCGATATTTGCGCACCGCATTCAGCGCCGTCTGCAGGAAGAACTGGTTGCTGACGCCCGGAATTTCCACCGGGTACTGGAAGGCCATAAAGATGCCCTCACCGGCGCGATCTTCCGGCGACATCTCCAGCAGATCTTTGCCGTTAAACTCGACCGAACCGCCGGTCACTTCATAATCTTCGCGTCCCGCCAGCGTTGCAGAAAGCGTACTTTTCCCGGAGCCGTTCGGCCCCATAATGGCGTGAACTTCACCCGGCTTGACGTCAAAATTGAGACCGCGCAGGATGTCTTTCTCTTCCACGCTAACCTGTAAATCTTTAATGCTTAACATGTGCTTTCCTTAACCGACGCTGTGTTCAAGACTAATGGCGAGGAGTTTTTGTGCTTCAACGGCAAATTCCAGCGGCAGTTCAGAGAACACGTCCTTACAGAAGCCGTTCACAATCATTGAAATGGCATCTTCTTCGCTGATGCCGCGCTGCAGGCAGTAGAAGAGCTGATCTTCCCCAATGCGCGACGTGGTCGCCTCGTGCTCCAGCTGGGCGCTGTTGTTGCGACACTCCACGTACGGGAAGGTATGCGCCCCGCAGTCCGCGCCAATCAGCATCGAGTCACACTGGGTGAAGTTACGCGCGTTGGTGGCCGTCGGCATGATTTTCACCAGCCCGCGATAGCTGTTCTGGCTATGCCCGGCCGAGATCCCTTTCGAAATGATGGTCGATTTGGTGTTTTTACCGATGTGGATCATCTTGGTGCCGGTATCGGCCTGCTGATGCCCGCTGGTGAGCGCCACCGAGTAAAACTCGCCGATGGAGTTATCCCCGCGCAGGATGCAGCTCGGGTACTTCCAGGTAATGGCAGAGCCGGTTTCGGACTGCGTCCAGGACATCTTGCTGTTTTCGCCTTCGCACAGCGCGCGCTTGGTGACGAAGTTCAGGATACCGCCGGTGTTGCCGTCGCCCGGGAACCAGTTCTGCACCGTGGAGTATTTCACCTCGGCGTCTTTGTGGATGATGACTTCCACCACCGCCGCGTGCAGCTGGTAGCTGTCGCGCACCGGCGCGGAACACCCTTCGATATAGCTGACGTAGCTGCCTTCGTCCGCAACCAGAATGGTGCGTTCGAACTGGCCGGTTTTCTCCGCGTTGATGCGGAAATAGGTGGACAGCTCCATCGGGCAACGCACGCCTTTCGGGACGTAGATGAAGGTGCCGTCGGAGGCCACCGCCGCGTTGAGCGCGGCAAAGAAGTTATCGTTGCACGGCACCACGGTGCCGAGGTACTTCTTCACCAGCTCCGGATGATCGTGAATCGCTTCGCCGAAGGAGCAGAAAATAATCCCCTGCTCCGCCAGCTTCTCGCGATAGGTGGTCGCCACCGAGACGGAGTCGAAAATGGCGTCCACCGCCACCTCTTTGCCCTCGCGCACCGGCACGCCCAGCTGGTTAAAGGCCTCTTCCACCTCTTTGCTCAGGAATCGCTGGAGGCGACGCTGCCGGACGTCTGCGTGCCCGCACCCGGCTGCGAGGCGCAGGTGTCATCACAGCTGCCGCAGGACGGCGCGGAGTAGTAGCTGTAATCCTGATAGTTCAGCTTGTCGTAGTGCGCTTTCAGCCAGTGCGGCTCTTCCATCTCCAGCCAGGCGCGAAAGCGCCCTCAGGCGGAACTCCAGCATCCACTCGGGCTCGTTACGTTTGGCCGAGATGGCCCGCACGACATCTTCATTGATGCCTTTTGCCAGCTCGTCGGTCTGCAGCTGCGTGAAGAACCCCTCTTTATAGTTGAGGTGCCCGCCGCTCCAGGTGTTTACATCACTCGTTGCTTCAGTATTACGAGACATAGTACCGCCTATACCCCAAAGCTTTCGCCGCAGCCGCATTCGTTCTGGGCTTTCGGGTTATGAAATTTGAATAACTGGTTTAAGCCTTCCCGTACGTAGTCCACCTCGGTGCCGTCGATAAACGGCATCGCCTGAAGCGGGACATACAGTTTTGCGCCATATTGCTCGAACTGCAGGTCGTCATCGGCAGGCGCTTTCACCAGATCCATAACGTACCCAAAACCGGCACAGCCGGACTGTTTCACACCCAGTTTCAGGCCCTTAACTTCCGGGTCCTGTTCCACCAGGCTGAGAATCTGTTTCGCTGCCGACTCGGTCAGCGTGAGCCCTTTCCAGACGAATTCGTCAGGTGAAAAAGACGCTGCATTTACTGATGACATAGTGCTACCTCGTAAGTCTGGGCCTTTTCAGGCTATCCCCCTATGGTAGTGATATCAGATATCACTTCAACCTCTTGTTTTGCAGGGATAATCATCTCGTGCTGTTTTTTACTGCTGCTTTATTAAGCATAGTCCCTTCCCACCAGCTTGTGCGCGCCATTCCCGCGCGCGCCGTCAGAACGTAACCTGTTCATAAGCCGTAAATTTTCCAGTTCGCTTTTTACGTTTATGCTCTGATTGATAGGTTACGCCTTTGCTGAATGTAAAGAGATTGTTATTGCCGATTTTTGTAACAGGCAAAGGAAATCAATAAAATTTCACGGCGGGAATTGCATTCCTGGCGCGGTTTAATATGATAATGATTATCATTAACCTACTTTGGGTGGCGACATGACGCTTTCCGTCTCAGCCTGGTTACAACACAAAATCGACGAATATAAGTTTTCGGTCCGTGATATCACCGTCGACTTCTATCTGGCTCAGGCAAAGCTCAACCGCACCGATTGTTCCATTGAACAACTGCGTCGTTTTAACGATACCTGTCTCGACATGGCCGAAATCTGCCAGCTGAACGGCGACGATCACAGCTACCTGCACGCGATGGGCAAGCTGCACCACCGCTTAGTACAGGAGATGGGCAATGCCGATCGCGATCGCCTGTTCCGTATTCAGGCTTACCAGCTGGCGCGCCTGTCGCTGACCCGTTTGTGTCATCAACTGGCGCTCAGCGGCGACTGGGACCAGGCGACCCGCCTGCAAAGTGATTTCGTCCGCCACGCAGGCTGGATATTCTAATCCAGCTTTGTGACGGCTCCTACAATTTGTTTACATCAATTCCAGTAAAGCCTGTAATGGGTGGCGCACGCCGTTACCCTCTACCCGTTTCACCTGGCTGCGGCAGGAGTAGCCCGTCGCCAGACAGCGGTTACGCGGCAAACGCTGCATCGCCTGATGCCACGACAGCTCATAGATGCCGAGCGAGTTGGCGTGGTTTTTCACTTCGTGGCCGTAGGTGCCGGCCATGCCGCAGCAGCCCACGCTGACGCTCTCCAGCTTCGCGCCGAAACGGGCAAAAATAGCCGCCCACTGCGCCGGCGCCCCCGGCAGCGCCGTGACTTCGGTACAGTGGCCAAACAGATACCACGGTTCACCGCTGGCCTCCTGAACGCTCGCGCCCGCCGCCCAGCACGCCGGCAGCCACTCATGCACCAGCTGCACGTGGAAATCGCCGCGCTTCTCGCCCAGCGTCTGCTTGTATTCATCGCGATAGCACAGCACCAGCGCCGGATCGACGCCGACCATCGGCATCCCGAGTTGCGCCACGCGGTTGAGGAAGTCAGCGGTTTTCTGCGCGGTCTTGGCAAAGCGGTTCAGGAAACCTTTAATGTGCTGCGCCTTGCCGTTCGGCGAGAACGGCAGCACCACCGGCTGGTAGCCCAGTTTTTCCGCCAGGCGGACGAAATCGGCCACCACCTGCGCATCGTAGTAGCTGGTAAACGGATCCTGCACCACCAGCACCACCTTCGCTTTTTGCTCTGGGCCGAGCGCCTCCAGCTGCTCCAGGGTCATGTTTCGCCGGGCGATGGCCGACGAGCTGGCGCTGCAGAGACGGCACCGACAGCAGCGGCAGATCGACCATGCCGATGTGTTTTTCGGAGAGCTTGCGCACCAGCGGCTGGTTGATAAAGAAGTTGAAGGTCTTCGGCGCGCGCGCCATCAGCGGCGCATAGCTTTCCACCGTCGCCACCAGATGGTCGCGCACCGGGCGCAGATAGCGGGTGTGGTAAAGCTGCAGGAAGCGCGAGCGGAATTCCGGCACGTCGATTTTAATCGGGCACTGGGTCGAACAGGCTTTACAGGCCAGGCAGCCGGACATCGCCTCTTTCACCTCATGGGAGAAATCATACTCGCCCTTGTTGGCATGCCAGCTGTTGCGGGTGCGCTCAATCAGCGTGCGCAGGCTGGCGCGTTTTTCCGGCAGCTCCTGCTCCAGCTTCAGCGGGTCAACGCCGCGATCCGCCAGCAGACGCAGCCACTCACGTACCAGCGTCGCCCGCCCTTTCGGCGAATGGATACGGTTGCTGGTGATTTTCATCGACGGGCACATCGGGCTTTTCACGTCAAAGTTAAAGCACAGGCCGTTGCCGTTACACTCCATCGCGCCGCGCCAGGAAGAGCGCACCGCAATCGGAATCTGTCTGTCGTAGGTGCCGCGCTTGACGGCATCCACCTGCAGCATTGGCGCGTCCACGCCTTCTGGCGGGCAGATTTTCCCGGGGTTGAGGCGGTTATCCGGGTCGAACGCCGCTTTGACCTTGCGACGCAGCTCCATTAAACAGCGTTCTCGCCGAAGAACGCCGGGCTGTACTCGGCGCGGAACCCTTTCCCGTGCTCTCCCCACAGCAGACCGCCGTATTTCGCGGTCAAGCGCCACCACCTCGTCGGAGATCTGCTTCATCAGGATCTCCTGCTGCGGGTCGCACATGTCCAGCGCCGGACGCACGTGCAGCACCCCGGCATCCACGTGGCCGAACATGCCGTAGCTCAGGCCGTGGCTGTCCAGCAGGGCGCGAAACTCAACGATATAATCCGCCAGATGCTCAGGCGGCACGCAGGTATCTTCGGCAAACGGAATCGGCTTGGCGCGCCCCTTTGGCATTGCCGAGCAGGCCCACCGCTTTTTTACGCATGGCATAGATACGCTCAATGCCGGCCAGATCGTTACAGAGCTGCCAGCCGATCACGCCGCCTTCGCCCTGCGCAATCAGCTCATCCAGCCGCTGGCAGAGCGTGGTGACCTGGCTGCGCAATCAGCTCCGCATCGTCGCCGGCAAACTCCACAATATTGAGGCCGAGCATCTCTTTATCCGGCACGTCGGTAATCAGCTCGCTTACGGAGTGCCAGACGATATCTTCCCGCGCCAGGTTGAGCACCTTCGAGTCGACGGTCTCCACCGACAGCGCCTGCGCTTCCACCATAAACGGCGCATTGCGCAGCGCGGAATCGAAGGAGTCATATTTGACGTTCACCAGACGACGCACCTTCGGCAGGCGGGTGATATCCAGCCGCGCCTCGGTGATAAACGCCAGCGTCCCTTCGGAGCCGGTCAGCACGCGGGTTAAATCAAACTGGGTCAGGTCGTCATTAAAGACGTGGCGCAGGTCGTAGCCGGTCAGGAAGCGGTTCAGTTTGGGGAATTTGTCGAGAATCAGCTGGCGGTTGTCGCGGCAGCGTTCCAGCACGGTACGGTAGATGCGCCCGCTGGCGGTGTTATCTTTGCCCAGCGTTTCCGCCAGCTCGACCGGCATCGGCTGGGTATCAAGAATATCGCCGCCCAGCAGCACCGCACGCACGCCCAGCACGTGATCGGAGGTTTTGCCGTAGACCAGCGAGCCCTGACCGGAGGCATCGGTGTTGATCATTCCGCCGAGGGTCGCGCGGTTACTGGTGGAGAGCTCCGGCGCGAAGAAGTAGCCGTAAGGCTTGAGATACTGGTTGAGCTGATCTTTGATGACGCCCGCTTCGACCCGCACCCATCCCTCTTCAGGGTTGATCTCAATGATGCGGTTCATATAGCGCGACATATCAACAATGATGCCCTGGTTCAGCGCCTGACCATTGGTCCCGGTGCCGCCGCCGCGCGGCGGTAAACACCAGAGCTGCTGAAACGCGGCTCGCCATTGCCAGCCGGGCGATCAGCGCCACGTCGGCCGTTGAACGCGGAAAAACGACGGCATCGGGAAGAAGCTGGTAGATACTGTTATCGGTCGCCATCGTCAGCCTGTCGGCATAGTTCGTGGCGGTATCACCTGTAAAACCCTGTTGCTCCAGTGCCTGCAAAAAATTAAGCACCAGCTGAACGACGCCAGGTGCCTGAGAAATCTGTGGGATCATTACTTCGTCGACCTAATCGCCGATTAGAGTTGTGAAACGTTTGCGTGGTTAATCGTTTCTTAAGCATCTTGAAAGTTGTATCACATTTTTTTATGCCGCCCGCTGAATTTTCAGGCAAAATCGGCCGCCGTCGAAAATCGCTGATATCTCTGTTTAATTTTCAGGAAATAGATCATCATTGTGAAGGCGCCGCGGAGCGCCCTCCTGAAGGATTACTGAGGTCTGTGTTGTGATCAACAAGCCTCGTCAACGCAGTGTGGATGTTGCGCAAATTTTGCTGTCGGTGCTGTTTCTTTAGCCCTCATGATTATTGCGTGTCTGTGGATTGTTCAACCCTTCATTCTCGGCTTCGCCTGGGCCGCGACCGTGGTCGTTGCCACCTGGCCGCTGCTGTTACGTCTGCAGAAACTGCTGTTTGGCCGCCGCGGCTGGCGGTGCTGGTCATGACGCTGCTGCTGTTCCTGCTGTTTATTATTCCGATTGCCCTGCTGGTGAACAGCCTGGTCGATTCCAGCGGCCCGGTGATCCGCGCCGTGACCCAGCGGCGATCTGACGCTGCCGGATCTTGCCTGGCTGAACAGCATTCCGGTCGTGGGCGCTAAACTCTACAGCGGCTGGCATAGCCTGCTGGAGATGGGCGGCAGCGCGCTGATGGCGAAAGTGCGGCCGTATATTGGCACCACCACCACCTGGTTTGTCGGTCAGGCCGCGCATATTGGCCGCTTTATGATGCACTGTGCCCTGATGCTGGTCTTCAGCGCCCTGCTCTACTGGCGCGGTGAGCAGGTTGCTCTGGGCGTTCGTCACTTTGCCACCCGCCTGGCCGGGAACGGCGCGGCGATGCCGCGGTACTGCTGGCCGCGCAGGCCATGCGCGCGGTGGCGCTGGGCGTGGTGGTGACCGCGCTGGTGCAGGCGGTGCTGGGCGGTATCGGCCTGGCGATTTCCGGCGTACCGTACGCCACCGCTGCTTACCGTGGTCATGCTGATGACCTGCCTTGCGCAACTGGGGCCGTTGCTGGTGCTGGTTCCGGCTATTATCTGGCTTTACTGGAGGGGCGATACCACGTGGGGCACGGTGCTGCTGGTCTGGAGCTGCGTGGTCGGCACCATGGATAACGTGATTCGCCCCATGCTCATCCGCATGGGCGCAGACCTGCCGCTGATCCTGATCCTCTCCGGCGTCATCGGCGGGCTGATCGCCTTCGGGATGATCGGTCTGTTTATTGGCCCGGTCGTACTGGCGGTCTCTTACCGGCTGGTTTCGGTGTGGATGCATGAAGCGCCGGCACCGGATGACGATCCGGAAACGGCCATCGAAGCACTGGCCGAACACGAAGAGCCGCAGCCGTAACGCGCTTCCGGCGCATAACCGGGCGTCCAGCCCGGTTTGCTTATCCGCATTTCCCTCACATCACCCAACGCGATTTGCATTAGTCAGCCGTGGTTAACACTCATTAATCCGTACCACTTAATTTCGCGGCACAATAATTTTTTCCATTAGTGATTTTTAAGAAAAAACGCACTTTTCAGCGTTTAAGCCCGATCGCACCGATAAAATGATTATTTTTCGCACTGATTCCTGTGCCGGATGGGTCATAAAACGTAATGAAAGATTATCAGCTTTAAACTAATAAGAGGATTCTTAAAGACGCCAGCGGCGGCGGTGAATAACATGTTCACTATGTTTTAAATCAAGCCACTGATTTTTAAACAACCTTTTTCCCCTGAGTAAAGTGAAGAATTGCTGTGTGTAGTCTTTGCCCATCCCCTGTGATGGGCTTTTTTTTGCCTGCAATTCAGCGATAAACAGAGCGGCCCGGCGGCGAACGCCGTCAGCGCTGGGTTTATGGCAATCTTATGTTGTGAAAAGTGGGATGGGATAAGGGACAGGTGCCCGACGGTTGCCGGGCACCAGGCAGGTGTAACAGATTATGCTTTGGCCGCGTCCAGTTCAGCCAGGCTCAGCCAGGTTTGCACCACGGTGTCCGGGTTCAGCGACAGGCTGTCGATGCCCTCCTCCATCAGCCAGGCGGCGAAGTCCTCATGGTCGGATGGACCCTGGCCGCAGATGCCGACGTATTTGCCCTGCTTCTTCGCCGCACGGATGGACATGGACAGCAGCGCCTTCACCGCCTCGTTGCGCTCGTCGAACAGCTCGGAAACCACGCCGGAGTCGCGGTCCAGGCCCAGCGTCAGCTGCGTCATGTCGTTGGAGCCGATAGAGAAGCCGTCGAAGTGCTCCAGGAACTGCTCGGCCAGCAGGGCGTTGGACGGGATCTCGCACATCATGATGATCTTCAGCCCGTTCTCGCCGCGCTTCAGGCCCTGACGCGCCAGCTCGTCCACCACGGCTTTCGCCTGATCCACGGTGCGCACGAACGGGATCATGATCTCGACGTTGGTCAGCCCCATGTCGTTGCGCACGCGCTTCACCGCCTCACACTCCAGCGCGAAGCAGTCGCGGAAGCTGTCGGACACGTAGCGTCCGGCGCCGCGGAAGCCCAGCATCGGGTTCTCTTCTTCCGGCTCGTAGCGCTCGCCGCCGACCAGGTTGGCGTATTCGTTGGACTTGAAGTCCGACAGACGCACAATCACGCGCTTCGGCGCAGAACGCCGCGCCCAGCGTGGCGATCCCTTCGGTCAGACGGCCGACGTAGAACTCTACCGGAGTCGTCATAGCCTTTCATCATCTCGCGGATTTCGTTCTGCAGCTTCGGGCGTCCTGGTCGTCAAACTCCAGCAGCGCGCGCGGGTGAACGCCGATCATGCGGTTGATGATGAATTCCAGACGCGCCAGGCCCACGCCTTCGTTCGGCAGGCAGGCGAAGTCAAAGGCGCGGTCCGGGTTGCCGACGTTCATCATGATCTTCAGCGGCAGGTCCGGCATGGTATCGACGCTGGAGCTCTTCACGCTGAAGTCGAGAAGATCGGCATACACGTAGCCGGTATCGCCTTCGGCACAGGAGACGGTCACGTTCTGCCCGTCCTTCATGCGCTCGGTGGCGTCACCGCAGCCGACAACCGCCGGAATACCCAGCTCGCGGGCGATGATCGCCGCGTGACAGGTACGGCCGCCGCGGTTGGTGACGATGGCGCCGCCGCTTTCTTCATGATCGGTTCCCAGTCCGGGTCGGTCATGTCGGTGACCAGCACGTCGCCCGGCTCAATGCGGTTCATCTCGCTGATGTCGTGGATCACCTTCACCGGACCGGCACCGATGCGGTGACCGATGGCACGGCCTTCCGCCAGCACGATGCCTTTGCCCTGCGCGTGTAGCGCATAACGCTCCATCACCTGACCGCGGGAGCGGACGGTTTCCGGGCGCGCCTGCACGATGAACAGCTTGCCGGTGTTCCCGTCTTTGGCCCACTCGATGTCCATCGGACGGCCGTAGTGTTTTTCGATCTGCACCGCCTGCTTCGCCAGCTCCTGCACTTCGGCGTCGGTCAGGGAGAAGCGGTCGCGCTGCTCCTGCGGCACATCTTCAATTTTCACCTGCTTGCCATGCTCCTGGGTCGGGGCATAGATCATGCGGATTTTTTTCGAGCCCATGGTGCGGCGCACCATCGCCGGACGGCCAGCGGCCAGCGTCGGCTTGTGGACGTAGAACTCGTCAGGGTTCACCGCGCCCTGCACCACCATCTCACCCAGACCCCACGCGGAGGTGATGAACACCACCTGGTCGAAGCCGGATTCGGTATCAATGGAGAACATCACGCCGGAGGAGCCGACGTCGGAGCGCACCATGCGCTGCACGCCCGCGGAGAGCGCCACGCCGCGGTGGTCGTAGCCCTGGTGCACGCGGTAGGAGATGGCGCGGTCGTTGAACAGGGAGGCAAACACGTGCTTCACGGCCACCAGCACGGCATCGTAGCCCTGGACGTTCAGGAAGGTTTCCTGCTGGCCGGCGAACGAGGCGTCCGGCATGTCTTCGGCGGTCGCGGAGGAGCGCACGGCAAAGGAGGCCTGCGCATCGTCAGCGGAGAGCTGGTTGTAGGCGTCGTGGATGGCTTTTTCCAGTTCCGGCTGGAAAGGTGTGTCGATGATCCACTGGCGGATCTGCGCCCCGGCTTTGGCAAGCTCGGTGACGTCATCAATATCCGTTTTATCCAGCAGGTCGTAAATGCGCTGGTTTACACCGCTCTGGTCTAAAAACAGGTTAAACGCGTCGGCGGTCGTGGCAAACCCGTTTGGTACGGAGACACCCATACCGGACAGATTTGTAATCATTTCACCCAGGGAGGCATTTTTGCCCCCAACTCTGTCTACATCATTCATGCCGAGTTGGTTATACCAAAGCACCAGCGGTGACGAGCCATTGTTGGACATCGAAACAATCCTTTTGTGATATTTGATCGGAGTAAGTAACACCTGACTACGTATTTATACTGGCATAATTATTTACCGCTAAAAAAACGGTGAATCGTGTAAGCAATTTAAATTTTCAACTTTAAAATCGGATTACTTTCCCCCCACCGAAAAGCGCCTTGATGCGCAACGCAGCTATATTCAGCCAGAAAAAACCCCAAAATTGGCAATGCGATATTTTTCACTTTTTCAAAATGAAGATATCCGCGTTTTCTGTGCGCAACGCCAATGCCCGAGATTCCTTTATATTCAGCCAGAAACCCGGGCAAAAGCGAGAAATTAAGCGCTATTTGAAAAACCTGCCGCATTTCATCTATGATAGGAAAATCAGAAACAGCGTAAAAAATAGGATTATTCGCCGGGCAGATATGGATATTTCATTTTACCCTTAGTGAAAATGAAATATTTTAGGTGATAATGTTACGCAAAAGTAAACAAAAGCATGAGGTCAAATGGGAGCATGCTCGTCGATCGTCACGTTTTTTATATTTCTGATGGTACGGCGATCACCGCCGAGGTGCTGGGCCACGCGGTGATGTCGCAGTTCCCCGTTTCGATTATCAACAGCATCACGCTGCCGTTTGTGGAAAATGAGAGTCGCGCCAAAGCGGTGAAGGATCAGATCGATGCCATCTACCAGCAGACCGGCGTGCGCCCGCTGGTGTTCTACTCCATCGTGATTCCCGAAATTCGCCACATCATTCTGCAGAGTGAGGGCTTCTGCCAGGATATCGTGCAGGCGCTGGTGGCTCCGCTGCAGAGCGAACTGAAGCTTGACCCGACGCCTATCGCGCACCGCACCCACGGGCTGAACCCCGGCAACCTGACCAAATACGATGCGCGTATCGCCGCCATCGACTACACCCTGGCGCACGACGACGGGATTTCGCTGCGCAATCTCGACCAGGCGCAGGTGATTTTGCTGGGGGTGTCGCGCTGCGGCAAAACGCCAACCAGCCTCTATCTGGCGATGCAGTTCGGCATCCGCGCCGCAAACTACCCGTTTATCGCTGATGACATGGATAACCTGGTGCTGCCCGCTGCCCTTAAGCCGCTGCAGCACAAGCTGTTCGGCCTGACCATTAATCCGGAACGCCTGGCGGCGATCCGCGAAGAGCGCCGCGAGAACAGCCGCTACGCCTCGATGCGCCAGTGCCGCATGGAGGTCTCCGAAGTGGAGGCGCTGTACCGCAAAAACCAGATCCCGTGGCTGAACAGCACCAACTATTCGGTCGAAGAGATCGCCACCAAAATTCTCGACATCATGGGACTTAACCGCCGCATGTACTAACCTCACCTGCCAGGTTGTAAAGCCTGGCTGCCGTCAGTAATGAATCATCCTTTTGACGGAGTAGCCCTGCCCCGCGCCCCGAACTTGAAATCAGCAGGGATTGGTTTAATGTGATGCCCATCACTTCCCGGTAGTCTGCCGATGAAGCAAAAATTTTCTGAGACAAGTCCATGAATAAAACCGATGAACTCCGCACGGCGCGCATAGACAGCCTGGTCACCCCGGCTGAACTGGCCCAGCGGCACCCCGTTTCCGCCGCGGTTGCGGAACATGTGACGGCCTCCCGCCGCCGCATTGAAAAAATCCTCAATGGTGAAGACAAGGCGTCTTCTGGTGGTGATTGGCCCCTGCTCCATCCACGATCTGGATGCGGCAATGGACTATGCAAAACGCCTTCAGGGGCTGCGGGAAAAATACCAGCATCGCCTTGAGATTGTGATGCGCACCTACTTTGAAAAACCGCGTACCGTGGTGGGCTGGAAGGGGCTGATTTCCGACCCTGACCTCAACGGCAGCTATCGCGTGAACCACGGCATCGAACTGGCGCGCAAGCTGCTGCTGCAGGTCAACGAGCTGGGCGTGCCGACGGCCACCGAATTTCTCGATATGGTGACCGGGCAGTTTATCGCCGATCTGATCAGCTGGGGCGCGATTGGCGCGCGGACCACCGAAAGCCAGATCCACCGCGAGATGGCCTCCGCCCTCTCCTGCCCGGTCGGCTTTAAAAACGGGACCGACGGCAATACCCGTATCGCGGTAGATGCGATCCGCGCCGCGCGTGCCAGCCACATGTTCCTGTCGCCGGACAAAAGCGGTCAGATGACCATCTACCAGACCAGCGGTAACCCGTACGGGCATATCATTATGCGCGGCGGGAAGAAGCCCAACTACCACGCAGAAGATATTGCCGCGGCCTGTGAAAACGCTGGCCGAGTTCGACCTGCCGGAACACCTGGTGGTGGACTTCAGCCACGGCAACTGCCAGAAGCAGCATCGCCGCCAGCTGGATGTCTGCGATGAGATCTGCCAGCAGATCCGCAGCGGTTCAAGCGCCGTTGCGGGGATTATGGCCGAAAGTTTCCTCAAGGAAGGGACGCAGAAAATCGTGGCCGGCCAGCCGCTGGTGTACGGCCAGTCGATCACCGATCCGTGCCTGAGCTGGGAAGACAGCGAGCTGCTGCTGGAGAAGCTGGCGGCTGCGGTGGATACCCGCTTCTGATGCCTGCTAGCTGGAGCAGCTTACCTCCAGCGTTTTTCCCCACTCCGGCGGCCGCTGGCGCAGTTCCGGGCTGATAGCCGCCTCGTTAAACGGCTGCTGCAGCGCCAGATGTAATCTGGCCAGCGCCGCCGTTTCCCCCTGCTCAACCTCATCGATCACCTGCTGGGCCAGATAGTTGCGCAACACCAGCGCCGGGTTAGCCGCTTTCATGACTGCCTGACGCTGCGCATCGCTGACGCCATCCTGCAGCAGGCGCTGGCGATAGCCGTGATACCAGCGGTCGAAGGCGTCACGGTCGATAAACTCATCGCGCAGCGGTGAACGCGTCTCTGCCTGCTGCGTCTCGCTCAGCAGGCGGAACGTCAGGGTGTAATCGCTGTGCTCTGCGGTCATCAGCGCCAGCAGGTCAGTGAGGATGGCGTTATCCCCCGCATCGGCGGTCAGCAACCCGAGCTTCGCGCGCATTTTCTCGCCCCACACCCGCATCAGCTCGCTTTCGTAATGGCTGAGCGCCTGTTTCAACTGTTCCGTGCTCAGCAAACCGGACAGCGCATGCGCCAGGCGGTTAAGATTCCACAAGCCGATCATCGGCTGGTTGCTGAAGGCGTAGCGCCCCTGATAATCGCTGTGATTACAGATGAAATCCGCATCGTAGTCATCAAGGAAACCGTATGGCCCGTAATCGAGCGTCAGGCCGAGGATCGACATATTGTCGGTATTCATCACGCCATGCGCGAAGCCGACGCTCTGCCACTGGGCAATCAGGCTGGCGGTACGTTTGACGATATCGGTAAACCACAACAGATAACGATCGGCCTCCTGCTCCAGCTGCGGCCAGTGATGATGAATTGCGTAGTCCGCCAGCTGGCGTACTTTCTCCGGCTCACCGCCGTAATAGAAATGCTCGAAGTGACCAAAACGCAGATGGCTGTCGGCGATGCGCATCAGCATCGCGCCGCGCTCGCGGGTTTCACGCTGGACCGGTTCGTCGCCAATGGCCAGCGCCAGCGCGCGCGTGGTCGGGATGCCAAGATGGTGCAGCGCTTCCGAGGCGAGAAACTCGCGCACGCTGGAGCGGATCACCGCGCGGCCATCACCCATGCGTGAATAGGGGGTCAGGCCCGCGCCTTTCAGATGCCAGTCAAGTTTGCGGCCGTCGGTCAGTTGCTGTTCGCCCAGCAGCAGACCGCGTCCGTCACCCAGCTGACCGGCCCACACGCCAAACTGGTGCCCGCTGTAGACCTGCGCCAGCGGCGACATGCCGGGAAGCAACGCTGCGCCATACCACACGCCGTGGCCCTGGCCAGCAAACAGCGCGGCATCCAGGCCCATCTCCTGCGCCAGCGCGTCATTGTGATAACACAACCGCCCGCCGGCAAGCGGCGTTGGGTCCAGCGCGGTGTAGAATCCCGGCAACGTCTGCTGCCAGCTATTAATAAATTGCATCGACACTCCGGAAGGTGCGCAACGGTGCGCCACCCGCATTGCGTTTAAAGATAAAGCGTAGTCTACCGTCGGAGTGACGGAGAAGACAGATGAAAGGTTACTGCTGTGAAGGCGTGGTGAGCGTGACGTGCGGATAGATGAGATCGCTTAACCGTTCCGCTTTAACCACCGGGAACAGGCTGCCCTGCAGCTGTGCGCCGCTCAGGGAACTGACTTTCTCCAGCAGGGCATTATCGTCAACGCCACAAATAATTATTTGCGGGGCGTAAGCGGAAAAATTATCGATAACAGTCTGAATAAATGGCGTAAATGAGGCACGTTTTGCCAGCGCATGAATAAACGCTTTGTCCATTTTTAACACGCTAAACAGATTTTCGTATACTGCCGTAGCCGGTGCTTTTCCTGCCCCAAATTGAGAAAGCGATAAGCGAAATTCCTGTTGCAGGCGCGCTAACAGCGGCTGCTTTTTACCAGCCGATAATTGCGGAAACGTTTCACTGATATCCAAAACAATAAAGGGAAGTTGTTTAAATTTCCTTAAGAGAAACTCACTGGCCAATAGCGTCGTGGCCATAGATTCATCAATACGAACCAGCGCGATAATTTGATGTAACTCAAAAAAGTCACGGTACTTTTCCAGCAGCACTAACTGGCTCTGCAGCAAACGTAATTGCTGGGCATCGTCAAGCTGCGGCAACAGCAAGTCCTGCGGCAGCGTAATCGGTGCACTGTCGTGAACAAACTGGGTGACCAGCTCAACCGCAGTCAGCTGGCCCGCCAGAGAATAGGCAGGATAAAACCAGGTTTCCGACTGATAGTCGGCAGATAAATGGACTTTCATTTTTTACAGCCAGATGCAGTGGCAATTGGCGCATCGTATATCAATGAAAACGGTCAGGCAATAGGACCAAACGTTAGAAGAGACGCCGTTTTCTGTCTAATTACCGACTTTTCTGCATCAAATAATACTTAAGCCAAATGATCCAGGTTAATGTCCATACTGATTAAATTCACTGACGTCTATTTTTAGTCGCAAACCCGATTGCGGTAAAGTGCCATTTTAAATGAGAGTTATATCTGGCGGAAAAAAACAAATAAATCGGATCAAAACCCATCTGATTATTACGCCTTTTTTTAACACTAATGGGTTAAGCGGATTAGATGCGACGCGCCTGCCAGAATACTTTGCGCCAGTAAACATTATCCAGCGAGGAGCGGATCACGCCCTGGCTGGTAGAGGCGTGAATGAAGGTATTGTCGGTGTCATAGATGCCGACGTGCAGGCCATTTTCGCCGCTGCCGGTTTTGAAAAATACCAGGTCGCCGGGCAGCAGATCGCTTTTATCGATGCGCGTACCGATATCAGTCTGATCAATCGTTGAGCGCGGCAGCTGCAGGTCAAAGCGGTCACGAAAGGTCAGGTAGACAAAGCCAGAGCAATCCACGCCACCACGGCTTAATCCGCCATAGCGATAAGGTGTACCGCGCCAGCGGCTGAGCTGATCGTTAAGTTGCGCAATTACGGTGATGGAGTCAGACAGGCGGCCATTGGGCGGCGGCGCATGATGGCTACAGCCCGCCAGCAGCAGCACGAGGAGAAACAGGGTCAGCCGCATCAGAATAGTCCTTAAAAACGTCGTCCGGCTGACACTGTAGCGACAAAGCGGCGCGGCGCGCAAGTCAGGGAAGATAAAGCAGCGGCCCCTGTGGCGTCTCCAGCTGCACGAATTCGGCCTGATAAAGCGGTTCCAGTCGCTCGGCGGTCAGCACCTCGCGCGCCCTGCCCTGACTGACTACGCGGCCCTGATGCATCAGCCAGACGCGATCGGCATGGCGCAGACTGTGGTTGAGATCGTGTCCGCTGGCCACAATGCCGATGCCGGCCTCGCTGAGCTGCAACAGCAGCTTATCCACCGCGCGCTGCTGTGCGATGTCGAGCGCGGTGAGCGGCTCATCCAGAATCAGTAACGCACCGCGCGGATTAATTGCCGGATGGATCTGCAGCACCACCGCCGCCAGGCGCACCCGCTGCCACTCACCGCCGGAGAGCTGCGCCAGCGGACGCGTCAGCTTATCCTGCAAGCCAAGCTGCTGCAGCAGGTCAGTGAGCGTCGCCTGCGCGTAGTCGCCACCCGGCGGGCTGTGCAGCCGCAGATAGTGCCACACCGGCAGCGCCGCAGGTGCCGGCTGCTGCTGCGGGAGCCAGGCGCGCTGCTGCGCCAGTGCGGCACCCGACCAGCTTCGCAGCGGCTGGCCGGCCAGCGTCAGCTGCCCTTCAGCGTCGAGCAGGCCAGCGAGCGCGGTCAGCAGCGTGCTCTTGCCGGCGCCGTTAGGGCCGACCACGTGCACACGCTCACCGCGGCAGAGCGTCAGCTCCCCCGCGCTCAGCCGTCCGGGCACGCGCAGGCCGTGGCACTGCAGCAGCATTACGCCGCCAGCGCCTGCTCAATGCGCTTCAGAATGATCGGATCGTCCGGCGTCATGTCCGGCGAGAAGCGCGCGATCACCTCACCCTGTTTGTTGATGAGGAATTTTTCGAAATTCCACAGAATGTCGTCCGGATAGAGCGGCGCACGGCCTTTGCTGGCCATACGCTCGTAAAAACCGCTGCCTTCCGGCAGCAACGGCCTTCGGCGCGGCAGCGATCAGCTTCGCATACAGCGGATGACGCTTTTCACCGTTGACGTCAATTTTGCTGAACATCGGGAACGTCACGCCATAGGTGGTGCTGCAGAAGGTTTTGATCTCTTCTTCGCTGCCCGGCTCCTGGCCCAGGAACTGGTTGCAGGGGAAGCCCAGCACGGTGAAACCGTCTTTCTCCCAGGCCTTCTGAATGTTCTCCAGCTGCTCGTACTGCGGCGTCAGGCCGCATTTCGATGCCACGTTGACGATGAGCAACACCTTGCCTTTGTAGCCTTCCAGCGTGGTTTTATCCCCATCAATGGTGGTCACTTCGGTATTCAGGATATCAGACTGCATAGCATTCCCTCAGGTTGTCGATTTAACGGTCCAGCGTAGTTTTTAACGTCCGGCTTTTAATAGTAGCCAGATAAACACCGGCGCGCCCAGCGTGGCGGTCACCACGCCAATCGGCAGCTCCGGCCGTCAGGGCAAGCCGGGCGATGATGTCGGCCACCAGCAGCGTGGCCGCCCCGGCCACCGCCGAGGCCGGAAGCAAGGTTCGATGATCGGTGAAGCCGCACAGACGCAGCATGTGCGGGATAACCAGCCCGATAAAGCCAATCGCCCCCGCCAGCGCCACGCTGACGCCCACCAGCCAGCCAATGGCCATCACCAGCACATTACGCCAGAAGCCAATCGGCATGCCGAGCTGGCGGGCAGAGATTTCCCCCAGCGCGAGCAGGTTCAGCGGCTGGGCCTGCAGAGCAGCCCCACGCGATGACCGGCACCAGCAGCGCCATCAGCCAGCCCTGGCTGCCAGTCGACGCCGCCAAAGCCGCCCATCATCCAGTACATCAGCTGACGCAGATCAAAGGAGGTGCGAGAAGTAGACCGCCCAGGTCATCAGCGCGCTACAGATGATCCCCAGCGCGACGCCGGCAAGCAGCAGCCGGCTGGTCGACAGGTGCCGTCGGGCGAAGCGCAGAAGAATAAGGGTGATCAGCAGTGCGCCGACGATGGCGCTCAGCGCCAGGCTCCAGACAGCCTGCGCCGCCCCAGCATTACCGCCGCAATCAGCCCGACGCCCGCACCATTCGACACGCCGAGCAGCCCGGGCTCCGCCAGCGGATTTTCGAACAGCGCCTGCATTATGGTGCCGCAGACAGCGCCAGCGCGGCGCCCACCAGGATCACCGCCAGGGTGCGCGGCAGACGAATCTGCCAGACGAAGAGCTGCCCGTCAGGCCCCATCCAGCTTTCAGGCCCGATCCAGCTGTCGCCTGCGCAGAGGCTGATACCCGCGGCGGGAATAAGCAGCAGCACCAGCAGCAGTAAGCGCGCCGAGCCAGCGCCGGCTGCGACGGTCGGCCTGTTGGGCCAGCTGATCCAGCAGAGTCATAAGTAAGATTGGCTGAGAAAACAGAGATTTGATTGTAGAGAGATTACGCTAAAAGACGGCGGCTGCGGTGCTGCCGGGAGCGCGCAAAGAAAAAAGGCCGCGTGGGCGGCCTTTTTAGTTAGTTCATATTACTCTGCTTTGGGCGTTGCGTTTT
Organism: Enterobacterales bacterium; assembly: GCA_039593635.1. Lineage (GTDB taxonomy): Bacteria > Pseudomonadota > Gammaproteobacteria > Enterobacterales > Enterobacteriaceae > Enterobacter. The sequence continues at coordinate 146,320 of JBCNOW010000027.1, read as the reverse complement.
CGACACGGCTTTTTAACTTCTGGCCGGGTCTGAAGGTCACCACGCGGCGGGCTGTAATGGGAATATCTTCCCCCGTCTTCGGGTTACGGCCCGGACGTTGGTTTTTGTCTCGCAAATCAAAATTGCCAAAACCGGAGAGTTTTACCTGCTCACCATTTTCCAGAGCACGACGGATCTCTTCGAAAAACAGCTCTACCAGCTCTTTGGCATCCCGTTTGCTAAGCCCAAGCTTATCAAACAGATATTCTGACATTTCAGCTTTTGTAAGCGCCATAGGTTCAATCCCTCAATGATGCCTGGAATCGCTCTTTTAATGCCTCTACACATTTGGCGACGGTAGCGGCAATCTCCTCTTCTTCGAGTGTACGGCTGGTATCCTGAAGGATAAGGCTAATAGCGAGGCTCTTGAAACCTTCTGCTACGCCCTTGCCGCGGTACACGTCAAATAAGTTTACGCCAACTACCTGATTTACGCCAACTTTCTTACACTCGGCCAAAATATCTGCTGCGGGCACGTTTTCAGCGACCACAACCGCGATATCACGGCGGTTCGCCGGGAAGCGAGAGACGTCCTGCGCCTGAGGAATCACGCGGTCTGCAACCGGGTTCCACTCCAGCTCAAACACGATGGTACGGCCGTTCAGGTCCAGCTTACGTTCCAGCTCAGGATGAACAACCCCAATAAAACCAATGCGTTTGCCGTCTAAATAAATCGCCGCACTCTGGCCCGGATGGAGCGCAGGAATCGCTTCTGCGCGGAATTCAATTTCAGATAATTTACCGGTCAGATCCAGAATCGCTTCCAGATCGCCCTTCATATCGTAGAAATCAACCGTGCCTTTTGCCAGGTCCCAGTGCTCTTCGTAGCGGTTACCGCTGATGGCGCCAGCCAGCATGAGATCCTGACGGATGCCTAAATTTGCCTGATTATCCGGCACAAAGCGCAAACCGCTTTCGAAAATGCGCACGCGGTTCTGCTGGCGGTTCTGGTTATAAACGATAGTGCCCAGCAGGCCCGTCCACAGGGACAGACGCATCGCCGACATTTCGCTGGAGATCGGGCTTGGCAGGATCAGCGCTTCCTCGCCCGGGTGGATCAGCTGCTGCAGTTTCGGATCAACGAAGCTGTAGGTGATCACTTCCTGGTAGCCTTTGTCGTTCAGCATGGTTTTCACACGCTTCAGGGACAGATCGGCTTCACGGTGTGGGTACCCATCACCAGACCGGCCTGTACCGGCTCGTCAGGGATGTTGTTGTAGCCGTAAACGCGGGCCACTTCTTCCACCAGATCTTCTTCAATTTCCATGTCGAAACGCCATGATGGCGCAACGGCTTTCCACTCGTCCTGGCCTTCGGTCACTTCACAGCCCAGACGCTTCAGGATGTCGGTCACCTGCGCATCGGCAACGTGGTGGCCAATCAGGCGATCCAGCTTGCTGCGGCGCAGGGTAATGGTCGCACGCTTCGGCAGCGTGGCTTCGTTGGTGACGTCAATAACCGGGCCCGCTTCGCCGCCGCAGATGTCGATCAGCAGGCGGGTCGCACGTTCCATCGCTTTGTACTGCAGCGCCGGGTCAACGCCGCGCTCGTAGCGGTGAGAGGCATCGGTGTGCAGACCATGACGGCGTGCGCGACCGGTGATAGAGAGCGGACTGAAGAACGCGCATTCCAGCAGGACGTTTTGCGTCTCATCGTTCACGCCAGAGTGTTCGCCACCGAAGATACCGCCCATCGCCAGCGCTTTGCTGTGGTCAGCAATCACCAGCGTGTCGGCGTTCAGTTTCGCTTCGCTGCCGTCCAGCAGCACCAGGGTTTCGCCCTCTTTCGCCATGCGCACCACGATGCCGCCTTCAATGCGATCTTTATCGAACGCGTGCATCGGCTGGCCCAGTTCCAGCAGAACGTAGTTAGTGACGTCAACCACCGCATCGATTGAACGGATACCGCAGCGGCGCAGCTTTTCTTTCATCCACAGCGGGGTTGGCGCTTTAACGTTGATGCCTTTCACCACGCGGCCGAGGTAGCGCGGGCAGGCATCAGCAGCGTCAACCTGAATCGGCAGCACGTCGCTGATGGTCGCTTCAACCGGCGCAATGTCCGGCGCGTTCAGTTCGGTCTGGTTCAGCACCGCCACGTCGCGCGCCACGCCGATGATGCCTAAGCAGTCGGCACGGTTTGGCGTGACGCTGATTTCGATGGTGTTGTCATCAAGCTTCAGGTATTCGCGGATATCGGTGCCGACTGGCGCATCCAGCGGCAGCTCAATGATGCCGTTGTGATCGTCGGAAATACCCAGCTCGGAGAACGAGCACAGCATGCCTTCAGACGGCTCGCCGCGCAGTTTGGCCGCTTTGATTTTGAAATCACCCGGCAGCACGGCACCGACGGTCGCCACGGCCACTTTCAGGCCCTGACGGCAGTTTGGCGCGCCGCAGACGATATCCAGCAGACGATCGCCGCCCACGTTCACTTTTGTCACGCGCAGTTTGTCAGCGTTAGGGTGCTGGCCGCACTCCACCACTTCGCCCACGACCACGCCGGTGAAAGCACCGGAAACCGGCTCAACGCCGTCAACTTCCAGGCCCGCCATGGTGATCTGGTTGGAAAGCGCTTCGCTGTCCAGCGTGGTGTTCACCCATTCGCGTAACCACAGTTCACTGAATTTCATTGTTCTATCCTGCCCTTATTTAAACTGTTTGAGGAAACGCAGATCGTTTTCGAAGAATGCACGCAGATCGGTCACGCCGTAGCGCAGCATGGTCAGACGCTCCATGCCCATACCGAACGCAAAGCCGGAGTAAACTTCCGGATCGATACCCACGTTGCGCAGTACGTTTGGATGCACCATGCCGCAGCCCAGCACTTCCAGCCATTTGCCGTTTTTGCCCATCACGTCAACTTCCGCAGACGGCTCGGTGAACGGGAAGTAGGACGGACGGAAACGAACCTGCAGATCTTCCTCAAAGAAGTTGTTCAGGAAGTCGTGCAGCGTGCCCTTCAGGTTGGTGAAGCTGATGTTTTTATCCACAATCAGCCCTTCCATCTGGTGGAACATTGGGGTGTGGGTCTGATCGTAGTCGTTACGGTAGACGCGGCCCGGCGCGATGATACGGATTGGCGGTTCCTGATCCTTCATGGTACGGATCTGAACGCCTGAGGTCTGGGTACGCAGCAGACGCGTCGCGTCAAACCAGAAAGTGTCGTGGTCAGCGCGTGCCGGATGATGGCCAGGAATGTTCAGGGCGTCGAAGTTGTGGTAATCATCTTCGATTTCCGGGCCAGTCGCCACGGTAAAGCCGAGCTCACCGAAGAAACTTTCAATGCGATCGATGGTGCGGGTCACCGGATGCAGACCACCGTTTTCGATACGGCGCCCCGGCAAAGACACGTCGATCGTCTCTGCCGCCAGACGCGCATTCAGCACGGCACTTTCCAGCGCCGCTTTACGCGCGTTCAGAGCCTGTTGCACCTGCTCTTTGGCTTCGTTTATCACCGCACCCGCTGCCGGACGCTCTTCCGGCGGCAACTCACGCAGGGTAGTCATTTGAAGGGTCAGGTGCCCTTTCTTACCCAGATATTCGACGCGGACATTGTCTAACGCGGCAACATCTGAGGCCTGATTAATGGCGGCTGTTGCACTGGCAACCAGCTCTGCGAGATGTGACATGATTTTCCTCATTATAGTCGGGCTGGACAGACACCGAATTGGTGATCGTGACTATCCTATTAAATATCGCCGGAAACAAAAAAGCCTCCATCGGGAGGCTTATCTGGCGCTGTTTTTCGTTTCATCTTTCACGCGCTAGCCTCCTGAAGATCAGGTGCTAAAGTAAAAGAAGAAGCGGAAAATAGCAGCATTCATGCTTGCGTTACCTTGTGTGGTAAAAACCGTTAAGACCTTATTGAAAAGCCTGCACGGATAAATGTCAATCTTCTGATGGTGTTAAATGAAAAGAGGGAGCAAAGCTCCCTCTCTCAACTGGCTTATGCCAGTGCTGCTTTCGCTTTTTCGACCAGAGCGGTGAACGCCACTTTGTCGAATACTGCGATGTCAGCCAGGATCTTACGGTCGATTTCAACAGAGGCTTTTTTCAGGCCGTTGATGAATTTGCTGTAAGAAATACCGTTCTGACGTGCTGCTGCGTTGATACGCGCAATCCACAGTTGACGGAACTGACGCTTACGCTGACGACGGTCACGGTAAGCGTACTGACCTGCTTTGATAACAGCCTGGAAGGCAACGCGGTATACGCGTGAACGCGCACCGTAGTAGCCTTTAGCTTGTTTCAAAATTTTCTTGTGACGTGCACGTGCAATTACACCACGTTTTACGCGAGCCATATGTGCTCTCCTGTATCTATATTCTTAGTAAAAAAAAGTTAAAAGTTAACGACTTATGCGTACGGCAGGCACGCGATAACCAGACCCAGATCGCCTTTAGAAACCATGGCTTTTGGACGCAGGTGACGTTTACGCTTAGTAGATTTTTTGGTCAGAATATGACGCAGGTTAGCGTGCTTACGCTTAAAACCACCTTTACCGGTTTTTTTGAAGCGCTTAGCAGCACCGCGTACGGTCTTAATTTTTGGCATTTTAATAACTTCCACTTCGCATTGTTAAATAAACGAAACATAGGCGAACAAAACCTATGAAACCCGAAGGCTCCACAGATTTTGCTGCTTGAAGGCCTTACTGTTTCTTCTTAGGAGCGAGCACCATGATCATCTGGCGGCCTTCGATCTTCGTAGGGAAGGATTCGACTACTGCCAGTTCACTCAGATCGTCACGGACGCGGTTAAGCACTTCCATACCAATCTGTTGGTGGGCCATCTCACGACCGCGGAAACGCAGCGTGATCTTGGCCTTATCGCCATCTTCCAGAAAGCGAATCAGGCTGCGGAGTTTTACCTGATAATCGCCATCGTCGGTACCAGGACGGAATTTGATTTCCTTAACCTGGATAACTTTTTGCTTCTTCTTCTGTTCCTTAGAAGACTTGCTCTTTTCATAAAGGAACTTGCCGTAGTCCATGATACGACAAACTGGCGGTTCGGCGTTAGGGCTGATTTCAACTAAATCTACTCCAGCTTCTTCAGCTTTTTCGATCGCTTCTCTCAGACTCACAATCCCCAGCTGCTCGCCTTCCAGACCTGTTAAGCGAACTTCCTGGGCGCGAATCTCGCCATTGATACGATTCGGACGTGCCGTTTGAACTCGTTTTCCGCCTTTAATACCTTATTCCTCCAGTTGTTGAAGACTGCGGCTGCGAATCTCTTGTTGCAGCTTCTCAATCACTTCACTTACGTCCAGGCTGCCCAGGTCTTTACCACGGCGGGTGCGAACGGCAACTTTGCCTGCTTCCACCTCTTTATCACCACAGACCAACATATACGGGACACGACGTAAAGTGTGCTCGCGGATTTTAAAGCCAATCTTCTCATTTCTCAAGTCTGCTTTTACGCGAATGCCCGCATTTTGCAGTTTCTGCGTCAATTCTTTAACGTAATCTGCCTGAGAATCGGTAATGTTCATCACCACGACCTGCACCGGCGCCAGCCAGGTCGGGAAGAAGCCCGCGAACTCTTCGGTCAGGATGCCGATGAAGCGCTCCAGAGAACCGAGAATCGCACGGTGAATCATCACCGGCACCTGACGCTCGTTGTCTTCGCCAACATAAGAGGCGCTTAAACGCTGCGGCAGGGAGAAGTCCAGCTGTACTGTACCGCACTGCCATGCGCGATCGAGGCAGTCATACAGGGTAAATTCAATTTTCGGACCGTAGAAGGCGCCCTCGCCCAGCTGGTATTCGAACGGAATGCCGTTCTCTTCCAGCGCTACGGCGAGATCCGCTTCTGCGCGATCCCACATCTCATCGCTACCGATACGTTTTTCCGGACGCGTTGAGAGTTTGACCACGATCTTCTCGAAACCAAAGGTGCTGTACATATCGTAGACCATACGAATACAGGCGTTAACTTCATCACGCACCTGATCTTCAGTACAGAAGATATGCGCATCATCCTGAGTAAAGCCACGAACGCGCATCAGACCGTGCAGCGCGCCTGATGGCTCGTTACGGTGGCAGCTACCGAACTCCGCCATACGCAGCGGCAGGTCGCGGTAGGATTTCAGACCCTGGTTGAAGATCTGCACGTGGCCAGGGCAGTTCATTGGCTTGATGCAGTATTCACGGTTCTCAGACGAGGTGGTGAACATCGCATCTTTGTAGTTGTCCCAGTGGCCGGTTTTTTCCCACAGCACACGGTCCATCATGAACGGGCCTTTCACTTCCTGATACTGGTACTCTTTCAGCTTGGAACGCACGAAGGTTTCCAGCTCACGGAAGATAGTCCAGCCATCGTTATGCCAGAAGACCATACCCGGCGCTTCTTCCTGCATGTGGTACAGGTCAAGCTGTTTACCGATTTTACGGTGGTCACGCTTCGCCGCCTCTTCCAGGCGCTGCAGGTAGGCGTTCAGGGCTTTTTTATCTGCCCACGCGGTACCATAAATACGCTGCAACATCTTATTGTTGCTATCGCCACGCCAGTAGGCACCAGCAATTTTCATCAGTTTGAAGTGATGACAGAAGCGCATGTTCGGCACGTGCGGTCCACGGCACATGTCGATGTATTCTTCGTGATGGTACAAGCCAGGCTTGTCATCATGAGCAATGTTTTCATCAAGAATAGAGACTTTGTAGCTTTCGCCACGCTTGACGAAGGTTTCACGCGCTTCGTGCCAGCTGACTTTCTTCTTGATGACGTCATAGTTGGTTTCGGCGAGCTCGTGCATACGCTTTTCGAGCGCGTCGATATCTTCCTGGGTCAGGGTGTGGTCAAGATCAACGTCATAGTAGAAGCCGTTGTCGATAACCGGACCGATCGCCATTTTGGTGTTTGGCCACAGCTGTTTGATCGCATGACCTAACAGGTGCGCACAGGAGTGACGAATGATCTCCAGACCTTCTTCATCTTTCGCGGTGATGATAGCGAGCTGCGCATCGTTTTCGATCAGATCGGACGCATCAACCAGCTCACCATTCACGCGGCCGGCGATGCAGGCTTTCGCGAGTCCCGGACCGATATCCAGGGCAACATCCATAGGGCTAACAGCGTGGTCGAAATGGCGTTGGCTGCCATCAGGAAGAGTAATTACAGGCATTTTATATCCTTATTTGCAGTGGTGCCCCACACGAAAGCCTACATGCAACACTGAGTTTTGTTTGGTTAACCTGGCGCGATGTCAGACCCACACTGTCGGAATGACGCCAGGCGCGTAAAGCGGCAACGATGATAACAGCTTTCCGCAGTGAGCAAAACCCGCGAAGAAATGCGCTAAGCCAAAGAGAGATCAAAAAAAACCGCCGCGCGGCACAGGCCGGGCGACGGTGTAACAATGCGCTCTGGTTTACATCGCGTAAGAGAGCTGGACCGTGGTTTTGGTGTCGGTACGGTCTGGCGCAGATTCTGGCGGATTGTTATTCCAGGTGACGTTATAGCCCAGTTTCAGCGCGAAGTGGTCGTTGATCGCTACCTGCAGTGCGGTTTCGGAGTTCAGCGTGGTGTCTTCACCAAAGCTGCTCAGCACCGACACACCCTGGATGAATTTGGTGGTGTCAGTCAGCTGCCACTGATAGCTCAGCGCGCCGTAGCCCAGTGCTTTGGTTTCGTGGCCGCCATCGTGGAAGTCATCGTAACGTACACCCGGACCGAATTCAGCACGCAGCGAGTGCACCGGACCGTTGAGGATCTGACGACCATAACCGGCGGTCAGGACATCGCGTGAATCATAACCGTTCAGGCGGTCGCTCAGCCAGCTCGCCTGACCGAACAGGTAGTCAGCGCTGTTGAGGTTGTAACGGCTACGTCCACCGATGTTATAGGTTTCCGACGAGCGCTCATCGTTGGATGAGGTATTCGCGGCGTTACCCCACAGGCTGTACGCCGTTGAGGTCTGATACCAGGTCATGCTGGTTGACGCGGTCAGCGATGAGCTGGTGGTGTTACCGGTCTGTGCCAGGTAACCGGCTGACGCGGTGCCTTCAAACGGTTTTTTTGCCGTAGAAGGGTCATCCATTGAGGTGAAGACAGCGTTATCTGCAAAGGCCTGGTGACAAAATGCTCCGGCGGAGAGCAACAAAACAGCGGACAGCTTATTGAAGGCTTTCATTAAAAGGTAACCCGTACGACAGTTGAAAAAGAGATGAGTCTGGAGAATTTTCCCGGGCAATCAATGCAATTTACGGTAAGTTTTGTAAAAAAGTATGAAAGCACCAGAATCGCCAGGTTTTGCGCTGGCACCGCTTGTGGATTGGGAATCTTCCCATTTCCGGCGCGCATTATAGGCGGCAAATAACCAAATAACAGCTTAAATGCTACAAGAATTTTCTGCCGACCCTGACAGGACTTTACGCTGTGCGCCGCCGGGCGATTGTGCAGAATTCGCTCTATCGCAGGCGCTGGTCTACGCTGAAATCTGTTCGATAACAATGAGGTGAAAAGATGAGCGATCATGATCTCAAGCGTTACGTTGTCACCTTCCGTTATCAGGAAAGGGGTCTTGGCGATCTGCAGGCGCTGAATAGCGCGATGGTTAACGGCGGTTACAGCACCACGTTACACGATGCGGACGGCCATCCGCACGAGCTGGGCACCAACAGCTTTGGCATTGTCAGTGCGCTGGAGGAGCAGGCGCTGGCGGAACACGCCGCCGGGCTGGCGGCAGTGGCGCTTGATCAGCAGCCGGACGCTGACGTCACCACGCTGGAGGCGTTTCTCAAAGCGCAAGCCTGACGCAATCCGCAAATTGCGCATTGCCGCTGGAGTTGTGCAAGTTTTGCGCGTTACAATCGATCTTACGCAGCGAATAAAGAGGATTACCCGATGTGGTCAGCCATTAGTCGTCTGTTAAGCGAGTACGCCGGCGATGCCGAAATCACCGAACGTCATGAGTTGCCCGGTGGCGATATTCATCCGGCGTGGCGCCTGCGCTACGGTGAGCTGGAAGTGTTCGTCAAATGCAACACGCGCGACATGCTGACGCTGTTCAGCTGGGAAGCCGACCAGCTTGATCTGCTGGCGCGTACCCACACGGTGCGCGTGCCGAAGGTCTACGGCGTCGGTAACGATCGTGACACCAGCTTTCTGCTGCTGGAATACATTCCCCCGCAGCCACTCAACGCCCAAAGCGCATTCCAGCTCGGCCAGCAGCTGGCCCATCTGCACCAGTGGAGCGAGCAACCGCAGTTTGGTCTCGACTTCGACAACAATATTACCACCACGCCGCAACCCAACAGCTGGTTACGCAAATGGTCGGTGTTTTTCGCCGAACAGCGCATCGGCTGGCAGCTGCAGCTGGCGGCGGAGAAAGGCGTGCACTACGGTGACATGGAGTTGATCGTGGATTGCGTGCAGCGCAGCCTCGCTAATCACCATCCGCAACCGTCGTTACTGCATGGTGATTTGTGGCCAGCCAACTGCGCCGGCAGCGCCAGCGGCCCGTGGCTGTTCGATCCCGCCTGCTACTGGGGCGATCGCGAATGCGACCTGGCGATGCTCAGCTATTACGCCGATCTGCCGCGCCAGATTTACGAAGGGTATCATGCGGTGTGGCCGTTGCCGGAAGGCTTCTCGCAGCGTCAGCCGGTGTATCAGCTCTACTATCTGCTCAACCGCGCCAACGTCTTTGGCGGCAACTGGGCCGGCGAAGCGCAGTTCGCTATCGGCCAGTTGCTGGAGGAGGATGCGCTGGGCCAGCGCCAGGTCAGACCGGCCTGACGCTTTACAGCATACCGAGCAGTTTCAACACGAAGTAACCGGCCACGGCGATGATCACCGGCAGAATATACAGCGGAAAAATCTGCAGCAAAATGGTGTGACGCGGCACATGGATTTTCTCTTCCAGCTGCGCGCGCGTGCGCCCTTCGCTGCCCTTCGCCTGTTCCAGAATCATCTGGTCTTCAATGCCTTCTTTGATATGGCGCGCCTGACGCCCCATGCGTGCGCCCGAGGCCTGCAAAGCGATGCCCACGAATATCAGGATATAGATCAGCCAGAAGCCAATATTGGCCCCGCCGTTAAATTCCGGCACCGGCGAATTGTTCCAGAACACATTGAGAAACGGCGTGTTGAACTTAATCATATCCACCATCACATGCACGAAGTCGAGCATCACGGCGTCAATGCCGGGCTGCTTTTCGCTGTGTTTAAACATGAAGCCTAAGATGGAGATAAGGGTGGATAACAGCGCCGGGATAAAAATCACCCAGCCAGCCACTCGCTTGAGGATGGCGATGCGGCCAGCCTGTTGATACGTCATGGTGTCTTCCCTTCACAAACAGTAGTTTTGCCCTAAGTCTACCTGCACTACAGCAAATTTTCCTGAAAAATGCGTAACCTGCCGTAAGTCGGTTTTCGCCGCCGCCCATGTTAAGGTAGGGCAAACTGTCAATGGAGCTGTTGTATGACCTATCGTCGCCCTGTGCTGGCCGCTATTTTTGATATGGATGGCTTACTGATTGATTCTGAACCGCTATGGGATCGCGCCGAGCTGGAGGTGTTTGCCAGCCTGAATGTGGATATTAGCCGCCGCCACGAGCTGCCGGATACGCTCGGCCTGCGCATCGATCAAACCGTGCGCATGTGGTACGAAGCGCTGCCGTGGAACGGGCCGGATCAGGCCGAAGTCACTCAGCGCATTATTGCCCGCGCGCTGGCGCTGGTCGAAGAGACGCGGCCGCTGTTGCCTGGCGTAGAGCAGGCGCTGCAGCTGTGTCAGCAACAGGGCCTGGCGATTGCGCTGGCCTCGGCGTCTCCGCTGGCGATGCTGGAACACGTGCTGGAGATGTTCAATCTGCGTCACTACTTTAGCGCCCTCGCTTCGGCTGAAGCGCTGCCTTACAGCAAACCGCACCCGCAGGTGTATCTGGATGCTGCGGCAAAGCTGGGGGTTGATCCGCTCAACTGCGTGGCACTGGAAGACTCGTTCAACGGCATGATCGCCAGTAAAGCCGCGCGCATGCGTTCCATTGTGGTGCCTGCCGCCGAACATCGCCACGATGCGCGCTGGGCACTGGCCAATGTGCAACTGGAAAACCTGACGCAGCTGCAGGCGGAACATCTGTTTAACTGATCGATTTGCGACGCGCGTTACGCCTGGCTGATGTTTCGCCCGGTTGCCAGGCGCAAAAGTAAGCCAGACCGTTAATTTCCCGCGCTTTTTTCAGGCGCGGGTCAGCAAAAAATTCACTCTTCGTTACAGCGTCACCGTTCTCATTTACTGGATAAATCCCTATACTGGATGCATCGACAGTTTTTGCAGCCAGGTTCCATCATGACGGCCGAAGGCCATATCATTTTTGCCATCGCCAGTGCGATATTTGCCAAACGCGCCGAACTGACGCCGGTGATGGCCAGTGCCGACTGGTGGCATCTGGTGCCGGCTGCGCTGCTGACCTGCCTGCTGCCGGATATCGATCACCCTAAATCGGTGCTGGGCCAGCGGCTAAAGTGGCTGTCGCAGCCGATAGCCCGCGCTTTTGGCCATCGCGGCTTTACCCATAGCCTGCTGGCGGTGGCGGTCAGCCTGTGGCTGTTTCAGATTAACGTGCCGGCTGACTGGTTCCTGCCAGCGGATGTCCTGCAGGGCATGACGCTCGGCTATCTGAGCCACATTGTCGCCGATATGCTGACGCCCGCCGGCGTGCCGCTGCTGTGGCCGTGCCGCTGGCGCTTTCGCCTGCCTATCCTCAACAGCCAGCAAGGCAACCAGCTGGAGCGCGCGCTATGCCTCGCCCTGGTGGGTTATGCGCTGTGGTTTCCGCCCGGTATGCCATCGTTTGGCGCCCACGGCTGGCCGGAACAGCTGTTCAACAATTTACAGAACGGTATTGGCCGGCTGGTGAACGGCAGTACGCGCTGAGGTGTTTTTCCTTCTGCCAGCGATTGCTGAAAAAATCGCCTTAAATACCATTTAGTTATAACCCAGACGATTTAGATATATTGTTCCCGCAGGGCCAACTGGTACCATGCCGCGACAGTTACAGAGGATCCCTCTGCTATTTTCGGTTACGCGGCACGATCGCGTGGCGACCTTCAGGAGTTAACAATGAATATTCCTCTGATCATCAATATCGTGGCATTTGTCGCGCTGCTGATTGCGTTAAACCGCGTCGGCAACCAGAGCTGGAGCCTGTCGAAGCGCGTGCTGACCGGCCTGGTGCTGGGGGTGATCTTTGGCCTGGCACTGCAGGCCATCTATGGCGCTAACAGCCCGGTACTGAAAGAGTCCATTCAGTGGTTCAACATTGTCGGTAACGGCTATGTCCAGCTGCTGCAGATGATCGTCATGCCGCTGGTGTTCGCCTCTATTCTGAGCGCCGTTGCCCGCCTGCATAACGCCTCCCAGCTGGGTAAAATCAGCTTCCTGACCATCGGCACGCTGCTGTTTACCACGCTGATTGCCGCGCTGGTGGGGGTGCTGGTGACCAACCTGTTTGGCCTGACCGCCGAAGGTCTGGTTCAGGGTACGCGCTGAAACGGCGCGTCTGACCGCCATTCAGAGCAACTACGTGGGTAAAGTGGCTGATCTGACCGTGCCGCAGATGGTGCTCTCCTTCATTCCGAAAAACCCGTTTGCTGACCTGACCGGCGCCAACCCAACCTCGATCATCAGCGTGGTGATTTTCGCCGCTTTCCTCGGCGTGGCGGCGCTGAAGCTGCTGAAAGATGATGCGCCGAAAGGCGAGCGCGTGCTGACCGCTATTGATACCCTGCAAAGCTGGGTGATGAAGCTGGTCCGTCTGGTCATGCAGCTGACGCCGTACGGCGTGCTGGCGCTGATGACCAAAGTGGTGGCCGGCTCCAACCTGCAGGACATCATTAAGCTGGGCAGCTTCGTTGTCGCCTCTTATCTGGGCCTGGGCATTATGTTTGTCGTGCACGGCCTCCTGCTCGGGGGTGAACGGCGTCAGCCCGCTGAAATACTTCCGCAAAGTCTGGCCGGTGCTGACCTTTGCCTTCACCAGCCGTTCCAGCGCCGCGTCTATTCCGCTGAACGTCGAAGCGCAGACCCGTCGTCTGGGCGTGCCGGAATCCATCGCCAGCTTCTCGGCCTCCTTTGGCGCCACGATTGGTCAGAACGGCTGTGCGGGTCTCTACCCGGCGATGCTGGCGGTGATGGTTGCGCCGACCGTGGGCATCAACCCGCTGGATCCGGTCTGGATCGCCACGCTGGTCGGGATTGTCACCATCAGCTCCGCCGGCGTTGCGGGTGTCGGCGGTGGCGCAACCTTTGCCGCGCTGATTGTGCTGCCCGCGATGGGCCTGCCGGTCACGCTGGTTGCCCTGCTGATCTCCGTTGAACCGCTGATCGATATGGGCCGTACCGCGCTGAACGTGAGCGGCTCCATGACCGCCGGTACGCTGACCAGCCAGTGGCTGAAGCAGACCGACAAAGCCATTCTGGAGAGTGAAGACGACGCCGAGCTGGCGCACCGTTAATTAACCCGTTTTCCCGTAACGGCAGGCCGCCAAGCCTGCCGTTTTTTTTTGCCGTTTTCTGCACTTTTTTCCGCAATCATGGCGCTAACGTCAGGAAAGCGTTAAGCATGGTAAACGGAGGCAAAATCGCCGGTTTTTTGCTTGAGTTTGCGCGCTGAAAGGCGAATGCTGCGGGGAGTTACCGCAGGAGAACCCCCATGAGAAACGTTATCGCCTCAATGCTGGCGTTAACCCTGATAGCGCCAACCGTAAGTTTTGCTCACCCGTATGGCTGGGGTCCGGGCCCTGGCCCGCACTGGGGTGGTCCGGGACCCCGCTGGGGCCATCCCGGACCGCTGCGTTTTCTGCCGGAGGCCGCGACCGCCGTGCTGATTGGCGGACTGACCTACTACCTGCTGAACGGTAGCTACTACCAGCGGCAGGGCGACACCTACGTGGTGGTCCAGCCACCGGATGGCCCACCGGCCAGCGCCATGCGTGTTCTGGATTACAATGGCAAACGCTATTACGTGCAGGATGGTCACTACTATCAGCGCGAGATCAGCGGCAGCTACATTGAGGTGCCGCGGCCGTATGGGCTGTAAGCGCACAAAGAAAAACGGCCCGTCTGAGACGGGCCGTTTGTTATTCTGCTGCCGTTACTGCGCGGCTTGCGGATCGGTATCGTAATCCTTACAGCTCTGGAAGCCGTAGTTCATGACGCGACCGGTGTCGTTATAGCTCACAAAGTAAGTCTGCTGTTTGCCATCACGCTCACCAATCACGTAGGTCTGGCAGGTACCCCGTGCGTGAACCATGGTAATCTCGGTTGACGCCGGTCCGGCAATCTGGCGCACCTGTTCACGCGTCATGCCTTTTTTCACATCCTTCACCACAGGCTTAGTCACGTAGCTTTCCGCACGATCGTAAGTTGTACAACCAGACAGGGCTGCCAGCGTCATAGCGGCAGCGATACATCCCAGCACTTTATTCATCTTGTTGTTCCTCATACTTTGTCCATGTCCCACTAAGCCTGGAACATAATTCCAGATTTATCAACTCAATGGCGGTGCTTTCGGTCAGTTCTGAAGCGTCAGGATTACGTAAAGATGCTGTGTTGCCGTCACCGGCTCCGTATAATCGCGGCGCAAGATACATCTTAAAGCCAAAAATAACACAGAGGATCAATGACACCTGCACACCCTAACCGGCTGATTTATGCCATCACGCTCGGCCTGCTCGCCGCGCTCGGGCCGCTTTGTATCGATCTCTATCTGCCTGCCCTGCCTGAACTGGCGCGCGACCTCGGTACCGAAACCGCTACTGCCCAGCTAAGTCTGACCGCCGGTCTGCTGGGGCTGGGCGCCGGACAGCTGCTGTTTGGTCCGATGAGCGATAAGTTTGGTCGTATTCGTCCGCTGCTGCTGTCGCTGGCGCTGCTGTTCATCGCCTCGATTGGCTGTGCGCTGGCGAAGGATATTCACGCTCTGCTGGTGGCACGCCTGTTTGAAGGGCTGGCCGGTGCCGGCGGCGCGGTGCTGTCGCGTGCCATTGCCCGCGATATGTATAGCGGCCATGAGCTGACGCGCTTTTTTGCCCTGCTGATGCTGGTGAATGGCCTGGCGCCGATTGGTGCGCCGGTGCTGGGCGGTGCGCTGATGACAGTGCTGAACTGGCGCGGCATCTTTGTGGTGCTGGGCGCGATTGCCGTGCTGCTGATTCTGCTGGCGCGCTGGAAGCTGCGCGAAACCCTGCCGGCCGAACGCCGTAGCCAGGGATCGCTCTTCTCCGCCTGGGCGGCGCTCGGCCAGGTCATCACCCACCGGCCGTTTATGGGCTTCTGCCTGACGCAGGGCTTCATGATGTCCGGCATGTTTGCTTATATCGGCGCCTCGCCGTTTGTGCTGCAGCAGATTTACGGCCTGTCACCGCAGGCATTCAGCTTGTGCTTTGCGGCGAACGGTATTGGCCTGGTGATTGCTTCCCAGACCAGCGCCCGGCTCTGTCCGCTGTGGGGCGAATATCGCGTGCTGAAGGGCGGCCTGACGCTGGCGTTTGTCGCCTCCAGCTGCCTGCTGCTGGCCGGCGTGAGCGGCGCGCCGCTGCCGCTGGTGCTGGTGGCGCTGTTCTTCACCATCGCCAGTAACGGCGTGATCGCCACCACCGCGTCATCGCTGGCGATGCAGAGCCAGGGCCACCGCGCCGGCAGCGCCTCGGCGGTGATCGGCGTTGCGATGTTCTCGCTCGGCGCGCTCAGCGTACCGATCACCGGCCTCGGCGGCACCTCGGTAATCAGCATGACGGCCACCATCTTTGGCTGCTTTATGCTGGCCATCGTGATGTTCATGCTGCTGGCGCAGAAACCAAAAAGCGCCTGAATTGCCAACAGAAACACCGGACAACAAGCCGTTCGGCTTGTTGTTTTTCTGCGGAGGCGTTAGCTTTAGCACATGATTCGCATTGTGCCGTCAGGCTACCGACTTGAGGAGAGGTTCATGTCACTGCAGCAGGAAATCATTCAGGCCCTGGGTGTTAAACCGGTTATCGACCCGCAGCAGGAGATCCGCGTCAGCGTCGATTTTCTAAAGTCCTATCTGAAAGCCCATCCGTTTATTAAGACCCTGGTGCTCGGCATCAGCGGCGGTCAGGACTCAACGCTGACCGGCAAGCTGGCGCAGACTGCTATCACTGAACTGCGTGAAGAGACCGGCGATCACGACTACAGCTTTATCGCCGTGCGCCTGCCGTATGGCGTGCAGGCTGACGAGCAGGATTGTCAGGATGCGCTGGCCTTTATCCAGCCGAATCGCACGCTGGTGGTCAACATCAAAGAAGCGGTACTGGCCAGCGAGCGCGCACTGCAGGAGGCGGGCATTGCCCTGTCGGATTTTGTGCGCGGTAACGAGAAAGCGCGCGAACGCATGAAAGCGCAGTACAGCATTGCCGGCATGACCAAAGGCGTCGTGGTCGGCACCGATCACGCCGCAGAAGCAGTGACCGGCTTCTTTACCAAGTACGGCGACGGCGGCAGCGACATCAACCCGATTTTCCGCCTCAACAAGGGCCAGGGCAAACAGCTGCTGAAAGCGCTCGGCTGCCCGGAACACCTCTATCTCAAGCACCCCACCGCCGATCTGGAGGACGATCGTCCCGGTCTGCAGGATGAAGTCGCGCTGGGCGTGACCTATCAGCAGATTGATGATTTCCTCGAAGGCAAAACCATCGACGCCGACGCGGCGAAAATCATTGAAGGCTGGTATACCAAAACCGAGCATAAACGTCGTCCGCCGATCACCGTATTCGACGACTTCTGGAAGAAGTAATCCATGCGGCTTCCCGCTCCCCCGGCGGGAAGCCAGCCTCTTCACGTCCCCGCTGGCGAGAAAAAGCGCGCGCTGATATACTGTATGCACAACCAGTAAGCGGAGCGTTCTTTGGTCAGACGAGCAAACCGCCATCGCCTCGAATTTGATGCGGCGGCTATCTATCAATATCCCGAACATCTGCGTCAGTGGCTGGAAGGCTTGCCTAATCAGCCGGGCGTTTACACCTTCCACGGTGATAACGACAACCTGCCGCTGTACATCGGCAAGAGTATCAACCTGCGCAGCCGGGTGATGGCCCATTTTCGCACGGCGGATGAAGCCAGCATGCTGCGCCAGGCGCGGCGCGTCAGCTGGATCCCCACCGCCGGGGACGTGGGCGCACAGCTGCTCGAAGCGCAGATGATCAAAACGCAGCAGCCGCTGTTCAATAAGCGCCTGCGCAAAAACCGCCAGCTGTGCTCGCTGCAGCTGGGCGATGGCGCACCACAGGTGGTGTACGCGCGCGATCTCGATTTCTCCTCCTCGCCTGACCTGTACGGGTTATTCCGCAGCCGCTTTGCCGCGTTAGAGAAGCTGAAAAGCCTCGCCGACGAGTTGCGCCTGTGTCACGGCCTGCTGGGATTAGAGCGCCTGCAGCCGGGACGCGGCTGTTTCCGCGCGGCGCTTAAACGCTGTGCCGGTGCCTGCTGCGGGGCGGAACCGCTGGCGGCGCATCAGCAGCGCCTGCTGGCAGGGCTGGAGCAGCTGCGCGTGGTGTGCTGGCCGTGGCAGGGCCCGGTGGGTATGGTGGAGCGCGGGACGGAGATGACGCAGATTCACGTCATCGATCACTGGTTCTGGCTGGGTTCGGTCAGCAGTGAGCAGGAAGCGCGTCAGCTGCAGCGTGCGCGTCACGGCTTCGACCATGACGGCTACAAAATTCTCTGCCGACCGCTGCTGTCCGGCGTTTATCCGCTGATTGAGCTGTAACGCAAAACCGCCGACGCTGCCCAAAGCAGCGTGTGCCATGGACAACGTCGGCGGTCTCAAACCGGTGAGCTAAACGGCTTATTCGCCATCAGCCGGCGGTGGCGGCATTTTACCGTCATGCGGGCCTTTTTCAGTCAGACGTTTCTCAAAGTTGGCGTTGTACTGCTTCTTCTGGTCTGGCGTCAGCACGTTATAGATCTTGTTCTGGGTTTCCAGCATCTTCAGCGCATGCTCTTTCGCATTGGCGCTCATTTTGTCTGCCTGCGCTTCTGCTTTGGCACGGTCAAAGGTGTCGGATGCGATGATGCTGTGGTTAGCACGACGCTCTTCCAGCGATGGACGCTTCATGTCTTTATGGCTGTCACGCAGGATATCGCGAATCTGGGTTTTCTGCGCGTCGGTCAGGTTGAGGTCTTTGAACATCATGTCCATGCCGTGGTGGCGCATCGGCTTGTGCATCGGTTTTTCACTGCCCGCTGGCGGCGGCGTCAGGTTGTCAGCCGCAGCATGGACGATATTGGCGGCGCCGAAAGCCATTGCGGTAGCCAGAAACAGGGAGGTCAGTTTACGCATAATATTGTCCTTACTTTTCAGTTTAATGACGACAGCCTGTGTCGCGTCTTCGGAAACAAGCATACGACGCTGAACGTCAACTACTCAGAGGCTGAGTAAAGCCCTGCAAGCATAAAAGACAGATATCGGGCAATCATGGAGAGATTGCGAAGAAATGCGTGAGGAATTGCAAAAGAGTATGACGATCAAGGGGAAAGCGCAGGAATTAAGGAGGAGTGTAATGGCTTTGTCGGTTTTGCGGAAGGGAAAATGTCGTTAATTTGTTCACGTTCTCTGCTCACCCGTGACCTCTCCCGTCACAGGGAGAGGATGAATTGCCGGGTAAAGTAAAGCTTTCGATTACAACTCCAGCGCCTGGGTCTGCTCACTCTCCTCCACCAGCATCAGCCCGGCGCGCAGGCCCGGTGCCACGTTGGGATTGGGGAACAGCACATATTCACGCGCCTGCTGCACGTAATAGCGCCGCTCACCCTCTTCCGCCAGCAGCGTGCCCTGCGGGAAAGCCGTGAAGTTGAGGGTTTCCGGGCCCATATGCAGAACAAACTGCTCGCCGTGCCGGGTGATCTGCTGCGCCACGCGGTAATGACGCGGCGTTTCGCGCACCGGCGGCAGCGCCTCACCGTACAGCAGCGCCGCCAGCGCACGCTGCACGCCGCTGAACTGCGCGAGATCGTTCTCGCCAAACGGCAGCGCCTTTCCCAGCTCCAGCGTACAGCTGGCTGCCGCGTAGTGTTCACAGCTGAAGTGGGTGAAGGTGCCGCCCGGCGCACGGTGAAACACCAGCGCCTCCAGCTCGGCCGCTGCCAGCCAGTGTAAAAAATCCGCTGGCCACGGCTGGCTGTTGAGCGGCATTACGCCAAAGCGCGTATGCCACGAACCGCGAATCGCGGTGTGCAAATCGAGATGCCAGCGAATTTCGTGATCGAGGCACTCACACCAGAAGTTCTCCAGCGCCTGCTCCAGCTGGAGCGCGCGCTGCGCCTCCGGCACGTCGGCCACCTGTTGCCAGCGGCCACCGAACAGCCGGTTGATATCATAATGCTGGTAGCGTTTGCCGCTGCGCAGCGCCGCCGGGTTGCCGAGGATCACCAGCAGGCGCACGGCCAGCGGTTTTTCCCCCTGCAGCAGCGGCGTCAGCAACAGATTGAGGATCTCCACCGGGGCGGTCTCGTTGCCGTGAATCCCGGCGGAGAGAACCAGCGCCTGCTGCGTGGGCGTATGCGGTGTCAGGGATAGTATGCCCTCATCGTGCCACTGCCAGTGCAGGTGGGCGTTACTGCCCTGCCGCTGCGCGGGCGGCCTGCCTGACAGGGTTTGCTGTAAAAAGTCCTGCATGTTCACTCCTTTCTGACACAGGGGGCAACACATTTGCCCCCGGCGTTAACGCTGAAACGCGTAGACACTGCCTAAGTCTAGCAGCTGTGTCAGCTCGTCCAGCGCCTCCGCGCCTTCGCGCAGCAGCTGCGGGTCGACCAGATCGGCCTGCGTTAACCGGTCGCGATAGTAGCGATCCACCCAGTCGTTCAGGGTGTTGAACAGCGTCTCATTCATCATCACAGCCGGGTTAACGGCCTGCCATTCCGCCTCGACGTTAACACCACGCGCAGACGCAGACAGGCCGGACCGCCGCCGTTGGCCATGCTTTCGCGCAGATCAAAGACGCGCAGTTCGGCAATCGGGTTATCGGCCTTCACCAGTTCGGTCAGATAGCGCCACACGCCCTGATGCTCCCGGGACTCCTGCGGCAGCACCAGCATCATGCTCCGCCATCACGGCTCAGCAGCTGGCTGTTGAACAGATAGGTTTCGACCGCGTCCTGCACGCTGACCGCCTGCGTTGGCACCTGAATCGGCATAAAGCCGGGCACGCGTTCGCGCAGCGTGGCGAAGCAGCTTCTCCTGATGGGCAAAGGCCTGCTCGTGGCAGAACAGCACCTGGCGGTTGGAGACGGCAATCACGTCGTTATGGAACACGCCCCTGATCGATCACCTGCGGGTTCTGCTGGGCAAAAATAACCTGTGAGGGATTGATCTGGTTCAGGCGCGCCACCGCCTGGCTGGCCGCCAGCGTCTGACGCGCCGGATAGCGGACCGGGGCGGAATGCCCGCCCTCCTCGCGCCCGTAGATAAACAGCTGCACGCCGGGATCGCCGTAATCGCCTCCCAGGCGGTTATGGTTGGCCGCACCTTCGTCGCCAAACATCGCCACCTGCGGCAGGGCCTGATGGACCTCAAAATGGGCGTCATGCTGGAAAATGGCGCGCAGCACGCGCTCGGTGGTGTCCGCTTCGGTGGCGCGGTGGAATTTGTTGTTCAGGTTCGCCACCGTCAGGTGGACTTTGCCATCCAGCGTATCGGCTGACGGCGCGACGGTCGCCGCGTTGGCCACCCACATCGAGGAGGCGGAACTCGCGGCAGAGAGCAGGTGCGGCGTCTGCGTGCCCGCTTTTTCGACCACCTGCTCATCGCTGCCGCTGAAACCCAGCTGGCGCAGCACCGGCCACGTTCGGGCGCTCCTGCGGCGGGATCACCGCCTGCGGGAAACCGGCATCCGCCAGCGCCTTCATTTTCAGCAGCCCCTGCTTCGCCGCCAGCTTCGGGTTGGAGACCTGAAAGCGGTGCTTCGTCGAGGCTTCATTGCCAAAAGAGAGCCCGGCATAGTGGTGCGTCAGCCCCACCAGCCCGTCAAAGTTAACTTCACGCGCTTTCATGACGTCGGCTCCCTCGCTAAAGTCCAGCCCCGGGTGAGCGTCTCCGGCAGCGTCAGCGCCGGGGTTTCCAGGCTCGCCATCGGCCACGCACAGTAATCCGCGGCATACCAGGCGCTGGCGCGATGGTTACCGGATGCGCCCACGCCGCCGAACGGCGCGGTGCTCGCCGCCCCGGTCAGCGGTTTATTCCAGTTCACGATCCCGGCGCGCGCTTCCAGCAACAGCCGATCAAACTTCTCGCGCTGCGGTGAAATCAGCCCGCTCGACAGGCCGTAGCGGGTGTTGTTGGCCATCGCAATGGCCGCGTCAAAATCGTCGTAACGCCAGACGCACAGCAGCGGGCCAAACACCTCTTCATCCGGCACGTCGCTCGACGCCGCTCATCTCAACGATGCCCGGCGTCAGCAGCGCGGTACCCGGCTGAGCCTGCTTCGGCTCCAGCAGGGTCTTTTCGCGCCGCGCGCAACGTGGTCCTGCCAGGCCTTCAGCACGTTCAGCGCGGCCTGTTCGGAAATCAGCCCGCCGATAAACGGTTGCGGGTCGGCATCCCACGCGGCAGGCACCAGACGCGCGCTCACCTCTACCAGACGCTGCAGGAAGGCATCGCCCTGCGCGCCGCGCTTCACCAGCAGGCGACGCGCGCAGGTGCAGCGCTGTCCGGCGGTAATAAAGGCGGACTGGATGGTCAGGTGCACCGCGGCGTCGATATCGTCAGGATCTTCCACAATCAGCGGGTTGTTGCCGCCCATCTCCAGCGCCAGGATTTTCTCCGGCTGTCCCGCCAGCTGGCGATGCAGCTGATAGCCCGTTCCGGCGCTGCCGGTAAACAGCAGGCCGTCAATATCGCTCGCGCACTGCGCGCTCAGCGCCTGGCCGGTTTCCCGTCCGCCCTGCACCAGATTCAGCACGCCCGGCGGCAGGCCAGCCTGTTCCCACAGCTTAACCACCGCCTCGCCGGTTAGCGGGGGTCAGTTCGCTCGGTTTGAAAATCACGCTGTTGCCCGCCAGCAGCGCGGGCACAATATGGCCGTTCGGCAGATGCCCCGGGAAGTTATACGGGCCAAACACCGCCAGCACGCCGTGCGGACGGTGGCGCAGCGTGGCCGCGCCGTCCGGCATCTCGGTATGCTGTTCGCCGGTGCGGGTGTGGTACGCCTTCACCGAAATGGCGATTTTATTGATCATCGCCGTCACTTCGGTCGCCGCTTCCCAGCGCGGTTTACTGGTTTCAGACGCGATGATGCGCGTCAGCTCGGCTTTGTTCGCCTCCAGCAGACCGGCAAACTTTTCAACAATCGCCTGGCGCTCGGCGAACGGCTGTTTTGCCCACGCCGGAAATGCGCGGCGCGCGGCGCGGCAGGCCTGCTCGACCTGCGCGGCGCTGGCGTCATTCCCCTTCCAGAGAACTTCTTTTCCAACCGGATTGGTCTTTGTCACGCGCTGTTCGCCTTCGCCCGTGACCCAGTCACCGTTAATCCAAAATGTCATGCTGTTTTCTCCTCAGGGCCCAGGGGAACGCACCAGGCGCAGCGTATCGCCCGTGAGAGTTGCAGCGCAGCGCAGTCCAGCTCGCAGCCGAATCAGCACCAGACGGTTCGACATTTCGATTGGCCCGCACCAGCATGGCACGCGGAAGTTGGCGTAATTTTCGTTCGCCACCAGGCACAGCTGGCCAGTCACCCGGCGCAGGCTGGCCTTCGGATACCGGTCAACCAGGCGGCTTTTGCGGATCGCGCGCACGCGGTCAATATCACACTCCAGCGTCGGCCCGCCGTCAAAGATGTCGACATAGTTGCGGTAGCGGAAGCCCTCTTTCTCCAGCACCGCGCGGGCAGGCGCGGTTTGCGGATGCACTTCGCCAATCACCGCCTGCGCTTCCGGACGTTAAGAAAGTGGGTATAGATAGGATGTTTCGGCATCAGCTCGGCGATAAAGGCTTTCTGCCCGGTGCCGCAGAGATAGTCCGCCCGGCTGAACTCCATCGAGAAGAAGCGTCTCGCCCAGGCTCTCCCAGAACGGCGAGTAACCTTGGTCGTCGATCACGCCGCGCATCTCCGCCACCACTTTTTCATTAAAGCGATCGCGGAAGGCGGCCATAAACATAAAGCGCGATTTGGAGAGCAGATAGCCGTTGCCCTCTTTGCGCCAGGCCGGGTCGAGGAACAGCGTGCAGAGCTCGCTGGCGCCCGTGTGGTCATTACAGAGAAACAGCGTGGGCAGCGCGTTATAGACGTTCAGCTCTTTCGAGGCATGAACCATGAGTGCCCACGCGGTAGTTGTACCACGGATCGTTAAGCCCCACGGCCACTTCGATGGCGCAGATCCCGGCCACGGTCCCCGTGTCGGTGTCTTCCAGCACGAACACATAGCCCTGTTCGCTTTTTGGCAACGTCCCCTGCCAGGTTTGCAGGGCGCGCTCAATGCGCGCCGACAGCGTTTTTTCATCGGCAGGAAGCGAGGTCAGCCCGCCTCCCGTCTTACCGGCAAGCTGCATGAGCCCGGCGATATCGTCGCGCTCAACGGGACGGATGACCATCATGATGACACCCCGGATTTCACCTTTTCACACGCCAGCGCAAAACGGTCCAGACCGGTTTGCACCTCTTCCTCGCTGACGATCAGCGCAGGCGCAAAACGCACCACGTTGGTACCGGCAATCAGCACCATCACGCCCACTTTTGCCGCTTCCTGTGAAATAAGTTTAGCTTTTCCGGCAAACTCAGCGGTGAGCTCGCAGCCGATTAACAGCCCCAGACCGCGAATTTCTTTAAACAGGCCAAGCTTGCCGTTGATGGCGTTCAGGCGCTCAACGAACCACTCGTGACGCTGTTTAACGCCCTTCAGCACCTCAGGTGTGTTAATGATGTCAAGAACCTGTCCGGCGACGGCGGTCGCCAGCGGGTTGCCGCCGTAGGTCGTGCCGTGCGTGCCCACGGTCATCACGCTGGCGAATTTATCGGTAGTCAGCGTCGCGCCAATCGGGAAGCCGCCGCCCAGCGCTTTGGCGGTAGAGAGCACGTCCGGGGTCACGCCGTAGTGCATATAGGCATACAGCTCGCCGGTGCGGCCCACGCCGGTCTGCACTTCGTCGAAGATCAGGACCGCGTTGTAACGGTCGCACAGCTCGCGCAGCCCCTGAAGGAATGCCTTTTGCGCCG
Organism: Enterobacterales bacterium; assembly: GCA_039593635.1. Classification (GTDB taxonomy): domain Bacteria; phylum Pseudomonadota; class Gammaproteobacteria; order Enterobacterales; family Enterobacteriaceae; genus Enterobacter. Next base: position 122,103 of record JBCNOW010000027.1, on the reverse strand, counting down.
GAAGCACGCCGCCCTCGCCCTGCATCGGCTCGACGATCACCGCGCAGGTGGTGTCGTTAATCAGCTCGCTGGCGGACTGCAGGTCGTTATAGATGCCGTGGCGAATATCCGGCGGCAGCGGGGCAAAATCCTGTGAATAAGAAGGCTGGCCGCCCGCGCTCACGGTAAAGAGCGTGCGTCCATGGAAGGCATTTTTAAACGCCACAATCCCACTTTTGTGCGTACCAAACTTATCGTGGGCATATTTGCGCGCCAGCTTCAGCGCCGCTTCATTGGCTTCCGCCCCGGAGTTACAGAAAAAGACTTTTTCGGCAAAGGTCGCGTCAATCAGCTTTTTCGCCAGGCGCAGTGCGGGTTCGTTGGTAAAGCCATTGCCGGTATGCCAGAACTTCGCCGCCTGGTCATTCAGCGCCTGACGCAGCGCAGGGTGCGCATGACCCAGCGCATTGACCGCAATCCCACCTGCAAAGTCGATATACTCTTTACCCTGCTGATCCCACAGGCGCGAGCCTTCCCCACGAACCGGAATAAAAGCCGCCGGAGCGTAAACCGGCATCATCCATTCATCGAAATTTTCACGCGTAATTGACAGAGACATAGCGACCTCATCCGGTAAATAAAAAGTTATTTGAATGTTAAATAATTGAGTGTTTGCACTGTGAATGTAGATTGCAGCCTTCGTGCCAGCCAGCGATAAAAATGCATAAACGGGTTGAGCAACGAAATATCAATAAGTTACAGCCTGTCGCTATTCACATTTAATGCATAAAAAGTGAATAACCATCCGATGACAGCGGCACCGTGGTAATTTGTTTAGCGGATTTATGCATTCGCAAAATGAAATATTGCTTTTGTGATCGCACAGCAGATATTTCGCCAAAATGAGGCGTCTGCTGCGCCATTTTGGGGCGCACTGCGCTCAGCGGGTGCAAGTGACAGCCCGGTTCAGGCATCGGCGTGGTGCAGGTCGGTCGCTTATTAGTAACAACTGATTAACTTATTTTGACTACCCTGTGCCAGGCTGGCCGGTAATTAGACGTATTAAAGATCGGGATATTATTTAGCCTGAAATAAACCGACACAGTGCGTCAATGCGGATAATTTACGGGGTGACTATCAGCCTGCTTTGATTCATAAGCATTGAACTTTAAGGCATAGGCTTGTGCTATTTAAGGCAATAAATCGCTATTTTTATCAAGTCATACCCTTCTTAGTTTAATCATTATTTATCAATAAGATAAATATTAATCGTCGATTAAACGCTCACTTAATCATGATAAGTAAAAGCGATTCCCATTTCCGAATAATGGAATTGGCGTATGAAAATCGCACAAATAGCCAATAAGAAATTATTTGTTACAACTATTGCACTACTGATCTTTATCCTTTTGTGTCATTTTCTTGTCACCCCACCAGGGGCTTAAAAAATCAAAAAATAACACAGGGTAAAAATATAAATGATGAAGCGCACTTTACTGGCAGCAGTCATGCCATTGCTGCTGGGATTTTCTGTAGCTCAGGCCGCTGAAATCTATAATAAGGATGGTAACAAGCTGGATCTGGTCGGCAAAATTAACGTGTCGCACCTGTTCTCCGATGACACCACCAATGATGGTGATACCTCATCGTATGTCCGTATCGGTTTTAAGGGCGAAACCAAAATTACCGATCAGCTGACCGGCTACGGTTTCTGGCAATCGCAGTTCAGCCTGCGTAACACGGAAGGTGCCGATGCGCAGGCCGGTAACAAAACCCGTCTCGGCTATGCGGGTCTGAAGTTCGCGCAGTTTGGTTCGATCGACTATGGTCGTAACTATGGTCTGATTTATGACGTGCTGGGCTATACCGATATGCTGCCTTTCTTCGGCGGTGATTCCGGTTATGTCGATGCTTTCCTGTCCGGTCGCTCCACCGGCGTGCTGACCTGGCGTAACAAAGATTTCTTCGGTCTGGTTAAAGGCTGGAACGTCGCAGCGCAGTACGAAGGGAAAAACGAGCGCAGCGACAGCGCGGCAACGCCAAACCTGGCGGTACGTCGCTCTAACGGTGATGGTTTCGCCCTTTCCACCTCGTATGACACTGACTTTGGCCTGAGCGCGGTTGCCGCCTATGCCAGCCTCAATCGCGTCAGTGCGCAAAACCTTGCCACCTACGGCAGAGGTGAGAAAGCCGAACACTGGGAAACCGGGGTGAAATATGATGCTAACCAGCTCTATCTGGCGACCATCTACGGCGAATCCCACAACGCTACGCCAATCGGTAACAGCGGGTTCGCCAACAAAGCGGTGAACTTTGAAGCCGTGGCGCAGTATCAGTTCCTGAACGGTTTCCGTCCGTCGCTGGGCTACGTGAGCTCAAAGGGCAAAAATATTGAAAACGTCGGCGACGCCTGGCTGTTCAAATACACGTCCGTGGGTGCCACCTACTACTTCAACAAGAACATGTCGGTCTACAGCGAATACCGCATCAACCTGCTGAAAGATGACAACGCGCTGCGCCTGAAAACCGACGATATTACCGCGGTAGGTCTGGTGTACCAGTTCTGATGATGATTTACCCTCATGGCATCCCGGCAAGTGTCGGCTGAGGATGCAGCAAAGGGCAGCTCCGGCTGTCCTTTTTCTCTGGTGCCGCGCTGATTATGGTGCCAGCAGGTCGAAGCGGTTTTCGCCCCCCTGCTCCAGCATCACCGGCGGCTGCACCTGCAGCGTAATCCAGTTGGAAGTCACGCGATTTTGCTTGCTGTCCTCCAGCGTCACAGACAGGCGATAACTGTTGTTCGCCTCAGGCGACGCATCCCACGCCGGCATAATGATGCTCCAGCCCTGTGGATCGTTGGGATCGGCTCCCGGCGTCAGGCTCAGCGCCTGCGTATCGCCCTGCCAGCTGACTTTACTGATTGGATGTGCACTGCGGATCTGCAGTTTCAGCGGCAAACTCTCGCCCGCATTGAGCTGCCACGGCGGCGTGGCGAGGAATACCGACAGGGTTTTACGCTGGCGGAACTCCAGCACCGGCGTATTGCTGCGCGTGACCAAATCATAGCGACTACCGCGCAGCGAACGCGCGGCGGCGACGTTATCCGGATTGAGCTGCTGACTGAGCGCCACGCCAAAGCGGTAGTTGAGACGTAAGCCGAGCTGATCCTGGCTCTCGCCTTCATTACTGGTTTTGTGGCTGGCCGATACGGTGACCAGCGGCACTGGCGTGTAGGAGACGCCCAGCGTCAGCGCTGAAGGATTGTGGTAGCTGTTGCCGGAATTAAACAGATCGACATTGTTGCCGAGATACTGCTGCCAGCTGACCGACACGCCCAGCTGGCGGTAAAACGGCAGATAGCCCTGAGTGGTGACATCATACCCGCGCGCCAGCCGCTGCTGCTGGAACGGGTTGCGATTGCGCCAGCCGGACAGCGGCGTGTAGTAGTTGGCGGATAAGCGCAGGTAGTCGCTCCAGGCCTCGGTGCCCAGCGAAGCGCGCTGCAAGCCGCTGTCGAACAGCCGATCAACGAAGCCGTTATAGCCCAGCAGCCAGCTGCCGGCCACCCAGCGCTGTCCCAGCCCGGCATTGCCCACCAGCCCGTCATCGGTCTGGTGCACGCCCAGCTGGCTGAACGTGAGGTAATTGTAGCGATCGGCCCATGGCGTCAGCAGCGAAGCCCCGCTGCCGCTGAAGTTACCTTCCATATCGACGTTGAGATCGATCTGTGCCTGGCCATAAGGCGACAGCAGCGACTGCCCTTCATCCGCCACCCGGGTAGCAACCTCATCACGAAAATGGTTAAACGCCCAGATACCGGCCTGCTGGCCAAGCGTGGTGTCGCTGTCGCTGTTCTGGCTGGCCTCGCCGATGCTTTTGGCAATGCCCGCCAGCTTTTTACTGAACGCCGACGTATCGTCCTGATAGCCCAGCGCCGGTAATCCATCAGCAATCTTCTGGAAACGTGCCGGATCGGCAAACGGTGTTGCGGAGACGTCGCTGTTACCGGTGAAGGCCTGCGCAGGCGCAACGGCCGCCAGTACAGGGGCCCCTAAAGTTACAGCAGCGAAAATTTTGCGGGTCAGAACCAATGGCAGCATAGCAAAAGAGTAGTCGTTTCAGTTTAGAATTTGAAGTAGCTCACAAAACTGTACGAGGTTACCTTAACATATCCTTGCGCCAACGTAGGACTTGTCTTGCTATGTTTCAGATTTTACGCCACCTAAGGGCATACAGGGCGATCAGACGGGAAAACACGTCGTGCGGTCCCCTCTCCCGGGCGGGAGAGGGTTCGGATGCGGGTTGAACACCCGATCAGCATTAAAAACCTAAACTGTCCAGCAGGTCGTCCACCTGGTCCTGGCTTGCCACCACGCCCGCCTTGGGCGTCGAGCTGTGGACCATTGAGCAGGCTTTCGTTCTCGCGTTTTGGACGTGCAGCCGGTTCCGGGATGTTCTCCAGCAGCACCATCAGCAGCTGACGTTCAATCTCCTGGATCACATCCATCATGCGCTTGATCACCTGACCGGTCAGGTCCTGGAAATCCTGCGCCATCATGATGTCCAGCAGCTGGGCGTTGGTGAAGCTGGTGTGGCCCGGTACATCGCCCAGGAACTGACGGGTATCCGTCACCAGCTCGCGGGCATCCGCCAGCTCGATAGGGTTCTCAAACCACTCGTCCCAGCGTTTGGTCAGCGCTTTCGCGCCCTTTTCCATCGCATCCTGGTGCGGCTGCGACGCTTCAACGCTGTTCAGCGCACGTTCAGCCGCCTGCGCGGTCATCTGCACAACATAGTCCAGACGGTCGCGCGCGTCCGGAATCGCTTCCGCCGCTTCGGCAATGGCCTGATCCAGCCCCAGTTCACGCAAGCTGTCACGCAGCATGCGCGTCAGGCTGCCGATGCGCACGATGATGTCGCTCGGCGAGTGTTCTTCAACGGGTTTCATTGCAGGTTGCATCATCACCAACACCTCACATGCCGAGTTTCTCGAAGATCTTACCGAGCTTCTCTTCCAGGGTCGCCGCGGTGAAAGGTTTCACCACATAGCCGCTTGCGCCCGCCTGTGCCGCGGCAATGATGTTCTCTTTTTTCGCTTCTGCGGTCACCATCAGCACCGGCAGTGATGCCATACCGGCATCGGCACGAATGGTTTTCAACAGTTCCAGACCATCCATGTTCGGCATGTTCCAGTCGGAAATCACAAAACCAAAGCCACCCGCCTGCAGTTTGTTCAGCGCATCAACGCCGTCTTCTGCTTCTTCAACGTTATTGAAGCCCAGCTCTTTCAGCAGGTTGCGCACAATGCGACGCATGGTGGAAAAGTCATCCACAACCAAAAACTTAAGCTCTTTATCCGCCATAAAATAATACTCCTGAGTCAAATACGTATTGCCTGTCCGGCACTGATTTTCGCCAGCATCTGCTGGCTTACCTGGCTAAGATCGACCACTTCGCTCACGCCACCCATATTGATGGCCTCGCGCGGCATGCCGAACACCACACAACTTGCTTCATTCTGCGCAATCGTCCAGGCGCCAGCCTGGTGCATTGCAAGCATTCCGGCGGCGCCGTCGTTGCCCATCCCCGTCAGGATCACCCCAACGGCGTTGCGCCCCGCATGTTTCGCCACCGAATGAAACAGCACATCCACCGACGGACGGTGCCGGTTAACCGGCGGTCCGTCATGAATTTTGATTTGATAGTTAGCGCCGCTGCGCGCCAGCTCCATATGCTTGTCGCCCGGCGCGATATAGGCATGCCCCGGCAGCACGCGCTCGCCGTCTTCCGCCTCTTTCACGCTGATCTGGCACAGCTTGTTCAGGCGCTCGGCGAACGAGCGGGTAAAACCTGGCGGCATATGCTGAGTAATCAGAATACCCGGACTTGAGAGCGGCAATGGCTGGAGTACATGGCGAATTGCCTCTGTTCCTCCGGTTGACGCGCCAATGACCAGCAGTTTTTCCGAGCTGAGTAACGGACCCGCCTTCAGCGTCGCCGGGCAGCCGATGGCGTGTGAGCGGCGAGTTTGGCGCGCGAGGCGGTGCGGATCTTCTCGGCGATCATCTCGCTGTAGGCCAGCATGCCTTCACGAATGCCGAGCTGCGGTTTGGTGACGAAATCCACCGCCCCCAGCTCCAGCGCACGCAGGGTGATTTCCGATCCTTTCCCGGTCAGGGAGGAAACCATCACCACCGGCATCGGCCGCAGGCGCATCAATTTTTCAAGGAAATCTAGGCCATCCATGCGCGGCATCTCGACATCCAGCGTCAGCACGTCCGGGTTATATTTTTTAATTAAATCCCGCGCTACCAGCGGATCCGGCGCCGTCGCGACCATCTCCATGTCGCTGTGGCTATTGATGATTTCAGTCATGATCTGGCGCATCAGCGCTGAATCATCGACGGACAATACCCTGATTTTACTCATGCTTTTTCCTTACTCAGCGCATATACCGTTTGCCCACGCAGGCTAAACTCACGCGCGAGGTTGCTGAAGTTTTCCGAGTGCCCGGCAAACAGTAAACCGTCAGGCTTGAGCAACGGAACAAACCGACGCAGAATGTCCTGTTGCGTCGTTTTATCAAAATAGATCATGACGTTACGGCAAAAAATGGCGTCGAACGGCCCCGGCACGTTGTACTGCTTATCCAGCAGGTTAACCGGCGCGAATTCGACGAGAGTTCGCCAGCTCCTGGCGCACGCGCACCAGGCCTTCATGCGGGCCGGTACCGCGCATGAAGTAACGCTGCAGCTGCTGACGGCGACAGCGTTTTCAGCTCGTCCTGGCGATACACGCCGTTACGCGCCTTCTCCAGCACCTCGGTATCAATATCGCTGGCGTAGACTTTCCAGCGTCCCGGGCGCCATGCCATTCCCAGGGTATCGGCCAGGGTAATCGCCAGCGAGTACGGCTCTTCACCGGTCGAGGCGGCCGCACTCCAGACGCGATACTCCCCGCTGCGACGGCGCGCATGCTCTGCCAGAACCGGGAAGTGGTGAGCTTCACGGAAAAAGGCCGTCAGGTTGGTGGTTAACGAGTTAATAAAAGCCTGCCACTCGGCGCTGTTCTGGTTCTGCCTTCGAGCATGCTCAGATAGCGACCAAAATCATCCAGCCCCAGCGTACGCAAGCGCCGCACCAGACGGTTGTAGACCATGTCCCGCTTATGGTCCGCAAGCACGATCCCCGCACGCTGGTAGATTAACTGACATATCCGACGAAAATGCGCGTCGGACAGCGCGAGGCGCTGTGTCATCTGTGAGAGCAGCGTCGTGGCTTCATTTTGATCCAATAACGTCGATTTCTTCATTTCGGGTCACCCGGCAACAAACTGATTAAATTGTGATACTGCGGTTGCTACTGTGCTGCCAGTGCACACCATTCACACGGGCCGCCCTGCGGCGGCCACAAGGGTTAAAAGGTTTCCCAGTTATCGTCAGCGCCACGAGCTCCTGCCGCTGGCGCCAGCGCCTGCGGTGCAGACGGACGCGCAATTTTTGGCGCTGTTTACTGCTTCAACGCCTGCCATTCTTTGACAATATTGAACACCGCCACCGACTGGTTCAGCCGGCTCGCCTGCTCTTCCAGCGCCGCTGCCGCCGCCGCGGCCTCTTCCACCAGCGCGGCGTTCTGCTGGGTCACGCGGTCCATCTGCGATCACCGCCTGGCCAACCTGCTCGATGCCGCGGCTCTGCTCGTCGGAGGCGGAGGCGATCTCGCCCATGATGTCGGTCACGCGGGTCACCGCGTTGACGATCTCGCCCATGGTTTCGCCCGCGCTCTCTACCAGCACCGAGCCGGTATTGACGCGGCCCTTGCCCACCGAGTCTTCGATCAGGCCTCTTGATCTCCTTGGCCGCCTGCGCGCTGCGCTGGGCCAGGGTACGCACTTCGCCCGCCACCACCGCGAAGCCACGGCCCTGCTCGCCGGCGCGCGCCGCTTCCACCGCGGCGTTCAGCGCCAGGATGTTGGTCTGGAAGGCGATGCCGTCGATCACGCTGATGATGTCGGCAATCTTCTGCGAACTGCCGGCGATGTCCCGCATGGTGCTGCACCACGCCATCGCACCACTTTGCCGCCCTGCTGCGCCGTTTCGGACGCGTTCAGCGCCAGCTGCGACGCCTGACGGGCGTTCTCGGCGTTCTGCTTCACGGTGGCGGTCAGCTGCTCCATGCTGGCCGCGGTCTCCTCCAGCGAAGCGGCCTGCTGTTCGGTACGGGAAGAGAGATCGTTGTTGCCCATCGCGATTTCGCTGGCGCCGGTGTAGATGGCGTCCGCGCCGTTACGCACGTCGCCCACGGTACGCACCAGCTCACTCTGCATATGACGCAGCGAGTTGAGCCAGTTCACCCATCTCGTTGCGCACGCTGAGATCGACTGGCTGCGTCAGATCGCCGCGCGCAATATGGCGGATGTGCTCAATGCTCTGCTGCAGCGGACGGATCAGCGTCTTACGCATGCCGCTCCACACCAGCGCAATCACCAGCAGCGTCACCAGCAGCGTACCGACCACCAGCATAATCGCGTGTTGGTAAGCGCTCTCGTTGGCGTCAATGCCCTGTTTTGCCAGCACAATGTTGTAGGCGAGCCAGGCGTTGTAATCCTTTTCAAATTTGTCCTGAAAACCCTGCGTTGGCTGATCGACAAAGCCTTTAAAGTTACCGGCACTGAGAAAATCAATCAGCTCGGCCAGCGCCCCGCGAAACGCGTTGTAGTTGGCCTGCAGCGTCAGCACGTTCTCCGCGCTTTTGCCCTTTTCCGACAGGTTAGCGTTGAACTCGGCAAAGCTCTGATCGGCGGTTTTCAGCTCCGTATTGGCCAGCGCCACCAGATCTTTTACCGTGGCACCGGAGCCGGCCTGCTGACTGTCCAGCAGATAGCGGATACCGGCACGGTTCAGTGTGTTACGCGCCTGTACCAGCGAAACCCATGAGGTGCCCATCGCCCGCTGCAGGGTGCTAAGACGTTGGTTGTACGCAAAATTATCTTTATCGGCTTTCACCGTTGAAAAAAACATTCCTCCGGAAAACAGCTGCAGTAAGGCAAATAACGCCAGCACGCACAGCAGGCCGGATACCACTCGAACACGACTAAACATAAACACCTCATTAATTGGCGGATCGCTGGTGTTATCGGCGCGCAGACGCGGATCTTTATGTGAGGTGAAAGGGGTAAGACCAGCAGCAAACCGGGGAAGGGCCAGCCACGTGCCCCTCTCCCGCTGCGGGAGAGGGGACGATTCAGGCAGTGATTAAAACGTTTCCCAGTTTCCGTCACTCACCGGGGCCGCAGCGGCTTTGCGCACCGCCGGCGGTGTCGTGGTCAGCGGGGGACGCACAGGGGCCGCTGCCGACGCGCGCGGAATGCGGAACACCGCCACCGACTGGCTCAGGCGGCTGGCCTGCTCCTCCAGCGAGGCCGCGGCGGCGGCCGACTCTTCTACCAGCGAGGCGTTCTGCTGCGTGACGCGGTCCATCTCGGTCACCGCCTGGCCCACCTGGTCGATGCCACGGCTCTGCTCATCCGAGGCCGAAGCGATTTCGCCCATGATGTCAGTCACGCGCGTCACCGCTCCGACGATATCCTGCATGGTGTCACCTGCGGTGCCGACCAGCTGCGAACCGGCGTTAACCCGGCTGACCGAATCGTCAATCAGTCCTTTGATCTCCTTCGCCGCCTGCGCGCTGCGCTGCGCCAGGTTACGCACCTCGCCCGCTACCACGGCAAAACCACGGCCCTGCTCACCGGCGCGCGCCGCTTCGACCGCCGCGTTAAGCGCCAGGATATTGGTCTGGAAGGCAATGCCGTCGATCACGCTGGTGATATCCGCGATCTTCTTCGAACTGCCGGCGATGTCATGCATGGTGCGCACCACGCCTTCAACCACGTCGCCACCTTTGCTTGCGGTCTCCGACGCGCTGAGCGCCAGCTGCGAAGCCTGCCGGGCGTTCTCAGCGTTCTGCTTCACCGTGGCGGTGAGCTGTTCCATGCTGGCCGCGGTCTGCTCCAGTGATGCCGCCTGCTGCTCGGTACGCGCCGAGAGATCGTTGTTGCCGGCGGAGATTTCGCTGGCGCCGGTAAAGATGGCGTCCGAGCCGTCGCGTACGTTGCCGACGGTGTGCACCAGCGACTGCTGCATCTCATGCAGACTGCTGGCCAGCTGGCTCATTTCGTTACGCCCTTCAACGGTGATGGTCTGCGTCAGATCGCCTGCGGCGATATGGCGAATGTGACCGAGCAACTGATGCAGCGGCTGAATCAGCACCGTGCGCAGGCCAAACCAGCAGGCGACAATTACCGCGATCACCATCACGGCGACGATCGCCAGCAGCCACATCATGGTGTGGAAGGCACGCTGGTTCTGCGCCACGCCCTCAGCGGCTAAAGCACTCTGCGCGCTGCGCCACTCTTCATAGGTGGCTTTCATTTTGACCTGTTTGGCTTCAATGTTCTGATCAAACATGCCCTGCAGATCGTTGGCTTTCAGCCGGGCCAGCATCGCCTTCAGGCCGTTATTGAACGCGGCATAATCCGCTTCCAGCCGGTCGCGCAGCGCATCAGACAGTCCTGGCGTCGCTGGCAAATCGTAATAGCGCTGATAGTGACCGGCCGCGGTGTCGAGCTGTTTCTCCGTCTGCGCGATCAGTGCATTAAGCTGACCGCCGTTGGTCTGCGACGCCATGCTGCCCTGCATGCGCAGCATGGCGCGGTTGAGCACGGTACGGGTTTGATTGAGTTCAATCCAGGCATCGGACATGGCAGCGACGTTATTACTTGACGTTTGTGCCACAGCAAACGCCTCTTTATCTTTTTGTAATGCCGACCAGAACAGCCCGCCGGACAGTAATTGCATAGCACCGAACACCAGCAGGACTGCGATCAGGCTGGTGACGACGTTGATTCGTTTTAACATGGTGTCTCCAAAAAGGGGGGGTTACGCCCTGTTTATCGACCGCTGCGCTGAATATTTGAGAGGGTTTACCGGACTTTACGAGGGATAATGCTGAATTAAAGCTTTTTTACAGCGTTTTATAAGTAAAGAAAGCAGGAGATGAGGGAGCGGCGCGTTGTCCGCTCCCGTTTCAGCTTAGAACGTTTCCCAGTTGGCGTCGCTGACCGGCGCGGTCAGCGCTTTGCGTGGCGCACTGGCCTGCGGGGGGGCGATCTGCGGATGGCGCACACCCGTGCTGCTGACAGGCTGAGCGCCACGTGGAATGCGGAACACCGCCACCGACTGGCTGAGACGGCTGGCCTGCTCCTCCAGCGAGGCCGCCGCCGCCGCCGACTCTTCCACCAGCGAGGCGTTCTGCTGCGTGACGCGGTCCATCTCGGTCACCGCCTGGCCGACCTGATCGATACCGCGACTCTGCTCGTCCGACGCCGAGGCGATCTCGCCCATGATGTCGGTGACGCGCGTCACCGCATTGACGATTTCGCCCATGGTATTGCCCGCCGTGCCGACCAGCTGTGAGCCGCTGTCAACGCGACGCACCGAGTCTTCAATCAGCCCTTTGATCTCCTTCGCCGCCTGCGCGCTGCGCTGGGCAAGGTTGCGCACTTCACCGGCCACCACCGCGAAGCCGCGGCCCTGTTCCCCGGCGCGCGCCGCTTCGACTGCGGCGTTGAGCGCGAGGATGTTGGTCTGGAAAGCGATACCGTCAATCACGCTGGTAATGTCGGCAATCTTCTTCGAACTGCCGGCAATATCGTGCATGGTGCGCACCACGCCTTCCACCACTTCTCCGCCTTTCTGCGCGGTTTCCGATGCGCTGAGCGCCAGCTGCGAGGCCTGCCGCGCGTTCTCGGCGTTCTGCTTCACCGTGGCGGTGAGCTGCTCCATGCTGGCCGCGGTCTGCTCCAGCGACGCCGCCTGCTGTTCGGTACGCGCCGAGAGATCGTTATTGCCGGCGGAGATTTCGCTGGCGCCGGTAAAAATGGCGTCCGAGCCGTCGCGCACGTTGCTGACGGTGCGCACCAGCGCCTGCTGCATCTCCTGCAGCTTGCTCGCCAGCTGGCTCATTTCATTGCGTCCTTCGACGGTGATGGTCTGGGTTAAATCGCCCTGCGCAATGTATTCAATGTGCTGGATGCTGTCGTTGAGCGGCTTAATCAGCACCTTACGCAGGCCGAACCAGCACAGCACGATCACGCCCACCACCAGCGCCAGTACCAGCCCCAGCAGCCACATCATGTGCTCGTAAGCGGCGCTGTTCGCCGCCACGCCGGCCGCCGTCAGACGATCCTGATCGGCGCGCCACTGAGTGTAGTTTTCCAGAAAGGCACTTTGCGTCGGGGCCACCGGTACTTTGCCGGCTGCGGCGGTATCGTTGTGCTGCAGCACCTGCTGCATCTCAGCCAGTGCGCTGGCGTAAGCTTTATAGGTCTGTTCCAGCTGCTGATTGAGCTGCAGATTCTGGCCCGGCGTGTCCGGCGTGTTTTTAAACAGGGTGAAGTTGTCCTGCGCCGTCTGCTGGAACGTCCTGCTCTGCCCGAACAGCGTACCGATGTCAGCTTCGGTGCCGGTCAGTTTACTGGTGGCAATACGCAGCTGGATGCGCGTCAGGATCACGCGGCTTTGGTTAAGGCTCATGTAAGCATCATTGATGGCGGCAATATTTTTGCTCGCCAGCTGAGAGGTATTGAAACTTTTTTTGTCGTCACTCAGCGCTTTAAAAAACAGCGAGCCGGAAGCCAGCTGCAGTACGCCAAACACCAACAACACCAGCAACAGGCTGGTCACAACGCGGATTTTCGTAAACATAGTTTGCCCTGGGAAATGAAGAAAAATCGTGCAATACAGTTATCGACCTGGCGGCGGGAATATTGAGCGAGGGCAGGAAATATTTGTGGGCTTTGTTATTGATTTATAACGGTTTAATAAAGGATGTAATAGTCACGGGCCGCATCAGCGACCCGTGACTCTCTGCGAACGATTATGCGCTACGCCGCGATATCCAGCAGCGCCATCTCTTCGCTGTTCAGCAGCTTCTCAATGTTCACCAGAATCAGCATACGCTCGCCGAGCGCACCCAGACCGGTCAGGTATTCGGTCGACAGCGTGACGGCAAATTCCGGCGCCGGGCGGATCTGGTCCAGACGTCAGCGAGAGCACGTCAGACACGCCATCCACCACGATACCCACCACGCGCTGCCCCAGATTGAGGACGATCACCACGGTGTTGTCGTTGTACTCCACGTCGCCCTGGCTGAACTTCACGCGCAGGTCGACGATCGGCACAATCACGCCGCGCAGGTTGGTGACGCCTTTGATAAACGCCGGCGTGTTCGCGATGCGGGTAACCTGATCGTAACCACGAATTTCCTGCACTTTCAGGATATCGATGCCGTACTCTTCATCGCCCAGAGTGAATACCAGGAACTCCTGTCCTGATGGCTCGCCCGCCAGTTTCGTTACATTACTCATACCGGTCATGTTTTTACCTTCTACTTAATCAGGCGGCTGTGGACGCCACACGTTGTTCACGATTCAATCCCTGCAGCGCCGACACGTCGACGATCAGCGCCACGCTGCCATCGCCCAGGATGGTGGCGGCGGAAATACCCGGCACTTTGCGGTAGTTGCTTTCGAGGTTCTTCACCACCACCTGGTGCTGACCGATCAGCTGATCGACCAGCAGCGCATAGCGGCGGCCCGCGCTCTGCAGGATCACCACGATGCCCTGCGTGGCCTCGGTCTTTGGCGCCCCTCCACGTCAAACACTTTCCACAGCTCCACCAGCGGCAGGTACTCGCCGCGCACCTCCAGCACGCGCTCGCCGCCGGCCAGCGGATGCAGATCTTCCTCACGCGGCTGCAGCGACTCCATCACCGCGTTCAGCGGCAGGATGAAGACTTCGTCCGCCACTTTCACCGACATGCCGTCGAGGATCGCCAGCGTCAGCGGCAGCAGAATGCGGATGGTGGTGCCCGAGCCCTGTCTTCGAGGAGATTTCGACGTGGCCGCCCATCTCCTGGATGTTACGCTTCACCACGTCCATGCCGACGCCGCGCCCGGAGACGTCGGTCACCTGCTCGGCGGTGGAGAAGCCCGGCGCGAAGATCAGCATGCCCACCTCTTCGTCGGTCATGTTTTCGCTGACCGCCATGCCCTGCGAAATCGCCTTCGCCAGGATGCGCTCGCGGTTCAGGCCGGCACCGTCGTCGGTCACTTCGATGCAGATGTTGCCGCCCTGGTGTTCCGCAGAAAGGATCAGGTTGCCGACCGGCGATTTGCCGGCGGCGAGGCGTTTTTCCGGCGTTTCGATACCGTGGTCGAGGCTGTTACGCACCAGGTGCGTTAACGGGTCGATGATGCGCTCGATCAGGCTCTTATCCAGCTCGGTGGAGCTGCCCAGCAGCGTCAGTTCAACCTGTTTGTCCAGCTTGCTGGCCAGGTCGCGCACCAGACGCGGGAAGCGGCTGAAGACGTATTCCATCGGCATCATGCGGATGGACATCACCGATTCCTGCAGGTCGCGGGCGTTGCGCTCCAGCTGGCCCATGCTGGTGATCAGATCGCCGTGTGTGACCGGGTCCAGCTCATTGGAGCGCTGCGCCAGCATCGACTGGGTGATCACCAGTTCGCCGACCAGGTTGATCAGCTGGTCGACCTTTTCCACCGCCACGCGAATGCTGGTGGATTCGCTGGAGCGCGCCGCCGGTTTTGGCGGGCGCGGCGGCACGTTTGCTCTCACGCTTCACCGCCGGAGTAATGTCGGTGACGGTCGCCGTTTGCTGCACCGGCGCTTCGGCTTCGGCCTCTGCGACGGGCGCGGCGGCAACGGCGGCGGGTGCGGCGTCCTGCGGGAACTGAATCTGCGCTTCATCAATCACAAAGCACAGCACCGCCACGATATCGTCCTGGCTGATACCGTCGATGGTGGCTTCCAGCGAGGCTGTCTTTGCCTTTCACCACATTGCTCAACGTCGCCAGGTTGCCCAGCTCTTCTAGCAGCAGATCCAGCTCATTCTCTTTCAGGCGTGACAGCACAACGCGCAGTTTGCCGCTGCTGGCGGGCGCGGCAGGTGCTGCCACGTCAGCAAGCGCATCACCACGCTCGGTTTGCGGCCGGCTTGCGGCGACCTCACTCCTTTTGCTTCCAGCGCGAGCTGGCGCAGGGCATTGCAGATGTATTCAAAGCTGGCGGCATCAGGCTCTGCCGAACTTTTATAGGCGTCGAGCTGTTCCTGCATAATATCTTTGGTTTCCAAAAACAGGTTGATAATGTCGGTATTGAGCTGCATCTCACCGCGTCGTGCTTCATCAAGCAGGTTTTCCATTAAATGGGTGGTTTCCTGCAAGATGGTAAATCCAAACGTTCCGGCTCCGCCTTTAATGGAGTGCGCCGCGCGGAAGATGGCATTGAGCTGCTCGGAATCCGGCGCTTCGGGCACCAGATCCAGCAAATGTTGCTCCATATCCGCCAACAATTCGTCGGCTTCATCAAAGAATGTCTGGTAAAAATCGCTAATATCCATGCTCACGCTATCACCTCGGCTGTGAGGGTTGGTCTGGTGTCACCGCGCTGGCGGCGGGCGGTGCCGCTGCCGGCGGATTCGCCGCGGCTGCCGGTGTGGCCGGTGCTGCGGTAGAACGCGTGGGGGCAGTTGGCGCCGCCGGACCAGCCGGTGCGGTTGCTGGGTTAAATCGCGCCCAGTGACTCACTCTGACGGCATCGCTTTCGGCGTTTTCATGCAGGATGGCCTGCTCCGCCTGCTGGTTCAGCACTAAAAGACTGATACGACGGTTGATGGCGTCATCCGGCCCGCGGTCGGAGACGCGCATGGTTGCTGCCATGCCGACCACGCGCAGTACCTTGCCATCATCAAGCCCACCCGCCACCAGCTCGCGACGCGAGGCGTTGGCACGATCGGCAGAAAGTTCCCAGTTGCTGTATCCCTTCTCGCCACTGGCGTACGGGAAATCATCCGTGTGGCCCGACAGGCTGATTCGGTTAGGAATACCGTTCAGCACCGGCGCAATGGCGCGCAGAATATCGCGCATGTAAGGTTCAACTTCCGCGCTGCCGGTTTTAAACATCGGGCGGTTCTGGCTGTCGATAATCTGAATACGCAGCCCTTCCTGCACCAGATCGATTTTCAGGTGCGGACGCAGCGCGCGCAGTTTCGGATCGGCTTCAATCAGCTGGTCGAGATCGCCACGCAGCTTCTTCAGGCGCGCCTGCTCCATCTTTCGTTTCAGCTCGTCGATGTTCGGCTCTTTTTTCACCTCACCCTTCTGCTGGGTGTAATCATCGCCGCCGCCAGGAATCGGGCTTTCGCTGTTAGAGATACGCTGCCCACCGGTCAGGGCGGCCTTGCCAGCGGCGTACGGAAATATTCGGCAATCTGGATCAGCTCCTTCGGGCTGGAGATGGAGATCAGCCACATCACCAGAAAGAACGCCATCATTGCGGTCATAAAGTCGGCGTAGGCAATCTTCCAGGAGCCATGCGCACCGTGCCCATGCCCCTTATGCTTGCGCTTTTTTACGATGACGATCGGATGGGACTGGTTTTTCATGCGTCCTCAGTTGTCGTCTGTTGGTTTGGGTTTTTCACCGCACGCACGTGTTCTTCAAGCTCGATAAACGACGGACGCTCGCTGGAGTAAAGCGTTTTACGGCCAAACTCAACCGCGATCGGCGGCGCATAACCGTTGAGGTTAGAGAGCAGCGTGATCTTCACGCACTGCATCATTTTGGTGGTTTCCGCGCTCTTCTGGCGCAGCACGCTTGCCAGCGGAGAGATAAAACCGTACGCCAGCAAAATACCGAGGAAGGTACCCACCATCGCGTGGGCAATCAGCGCGCCCAGTTCTGCCGCCGGGCGATCCGCAGAGGCCAGCGCGTGCACCACCCCCATGACCGCCGCCACGATACCGAACGCCGGCAGGGAGTCGCCCACCAGCGCCAGGCTGTTGGCCGGTACTTCGGATTCGCTTTCGTGGGTTTCGATCTCTTCGTCCATCAGCGCTTCGATTTCGAAGGTATTCATGTTGCCGCTGATGATCAGGCGCAGATAGTCGACGATGAAATCCAGCATCATGGCGC
Organism: Enterobacterales bacterium; assembly: GCA_039593635.1. Lineage (GTDB taxonomy): Bacteria > Pseudomonadota > Gammaproteobacteria > Enterobacterales > Enterobacteriaceae > Enterobacter. Next base: position 105,071 of record JBCNOW010000027.1, on the reverse strand, counting down.
ATCCGCAAGAATACGCGGATAGCTGGCGAAAATTTCGCTCTCTTTCGGGTTTTCAATATCCCGTTCCAGCGAGAACATCCCCTGCTGACGCGACTTCGCCATCAGGCGATAGAGCAGCGCCAGCAGATCCATATACATGCTTTTGGTGTATTTCGAGCGACGGAACAGCAATGGAATTGCTTTCAGCGTCCCCTTGATCGATTTACCGTTGTTACCAACGATAAAAGCCCCTACCCCTGCGCCGCCGATGATAATAAGTTCAGCCGGTTGATAGAGTGCTCCAAGGTGCCCGCCGGTCATCATGTAACCGCCGAAAACTGTACCGAGAACTACCAGGTAACCTAATAAGATAAGCACGACATCATCCTTCCGCTAGTGACTATGGCAAGGACGTCCAGTTCGCAGCGTTTACCGTTTGCGGGGTAAAAAAAAGCAGCGGTAATTGCTTACCGCTGCTGGAATCTTGCCCACACGTTCGGGTTAAACAGCTTGTTCGATCTGTTCATCCAGCAGTTGTGGAATAATATCGGCAGCATCCCGGGAAAGTTTACGTCTTTTTACTGCGCGGGATGGCGGCTGACATAAACTACAGGCGAAGCTGCCTGCAGGCTGATGAGCATGGGTAATAAAATTGCCGTCGCAGCAATTGCAGCGCGACAATTCAAGCATTCCGCTCTCAACAAAACGCACCAGCGTCCATGCGCGGGTCAGCGCCAGCAGAGGGCCTTCTTCCTGCTGTGGGCATTGTTCAAGGTAAAGTTTGTACGCTTTGATCACGGCGTCAACGCCGCTACACAAACCGGTTTTGAGAAGATACTGCCAGGCATTACAGAACATGGAGGCGTGAATATTCTGCTCCCAGGTCATAAACCAGTCCGTAGAAAACGGCAGCATGCCTTTCGGCGGGGGACTACCACGTAACTCTTTGTACAGTTTGATGAGACGACCACGGCTCAGCTGAGTCTCGCTTTCCAGCATTTGTAAACGAGCACCCAGCGTAATCAGCTCCATGGCCAGCTGTATGTCACGCGCTTCCTGAACAATGCTTTTTTCGCTCATTGCTACGCCCTTTTCTTACGGGCTGCGTCATCAGGCTGGCTGATGTCGCTGAGCAAGCAAGCGGGTGGAGAGGAGAATACCGGTATGGATCTGTTGCAGATCGTCCACACGGGATTCCTGCGTCAGACGCGTTATTCGTCTGCGGATTATCAAAACGGAACTGGCAAACCAGTTGATTCGTTTCCGCCAGTTTTACCATCTGCGGGAGGGTTAATCCACCCAGCATGGTTGCCATTCTCTTCGTTAATACCCAGACGAAACATCGCGGACGCTTTGTCCTGACTAATCAAACGCTGCGCGAGCAGTAAATATGACAAATTGATGTCATAGATATGTTTTAGCAACTCGGATGTATGCATTTTTCCCATCCTGATAGACGCGACATATATACGGCCACAGAATTAAGTGTTCTATGGTTCGGGTTGCTGGTTGGTAAATCTAAAGATGGCAAAAAATAATCAGGCATAAGCCAACGCGTACTGAACTGTTTCACTTCCCACCGGGATATTGATCAGTAGTAGTCAAAACTCCAGGCCAATCTTTTCTTGAGTTGTAACCATCTTCCGTGACGTCTGCTTACAGTTTTTTAAGACTAATCCGAAAACAAGGCAAATCTATATCGTCTGATTTCGACATACAACGTGATTGGTATGAAATTTTAGATAAAGTGTGATCTGCGTCACACTTTTAAGGCAAATTTTTCAAGTGAAGCTTCAGCAATGCTTTTCTGTTGTTCTTTTTTTGAGCGATTTTGAAACGTTTCGCTAATATTTCACAGGAAAAGTCTGAATTTTGAAGTGTGTCGCAGATCGTCACTATGGGGCGATCTTTTATCTGCTACGTTGGCTTTAGGCAAAGACAAGACCCCGAAATAAACCAAAAAGGCAGCATAAAACACCAAAAATAGCCGTAATTATTCGCTTTTAAATTAATCACTTACAGGGAATATTGCCACACAGGACTAATGGCGCTGTGCTAGCGAAGCGTGAAGAGTGGATGCAGCGCGCTTGTGGTGTGTAAAGAGTTTGTAGGGAGGGTTTAGCGAGTCACAAGGGATGTAACAGCACGTTACATTAGCGATATGAATGAATTGACTAACTAACACACTGATGTATTAGAACTATCGGCCTGGCCAGCCAAATCTTTAGGGTCGGAAGGAAAAATTCAGCGTTTCAGTGATTAACTGGCTTAATTTTAACCAATTCGTGCGTTTTTTGGTGCCGGGTCAGCGGGTTAGCGCTTAACAAAATGAAATCGATTTCATTCGGTGAGGATATCGCGTGAAAACGCTACGCAGCACGGTCCTGCCTGCGTCGTCTGACGGATACCTCTCCCGCGTACGGGAGAGGCATTGCCTGAGGGGAAAATCGCGCCTTGCGGGGCTAATTACGCCAGCTTCTGAAACGTCGCGACCTTGTTATCGCTACCGTGGCTGGCGCTGCGTGCCGGCAGCGTGTTCAGATCGTTCAGGAAGCTTTCGCGCCAGTGCGAAATGTCCTGCTTACGCAGTACGGCCATCATGTCGTTATAGCGCGAGATACGCTCGGTGCGCGGCATGGTCAGCGCGCGGTCCAGCGCCGCCGCCACATCATCACGATCGTACGGGTTGACGATCAGTGCAGAAGTCAGCTCGTTGGCCGCTCCGGCAAAGCGCGACAGCACCAGCACGCCCGGATCGTCCGGATCCTGCGCCGCGACATACTCTTTCGCCACCAGGTTCATGCCGTCACGCAGCGGCGTAACCAGCCCCACGTCGGTCAGGCGGAAAATCTTCATCAGCAGACGGCGGTCAAAATGCTGGTTGAGATAATAGAGCGGCGTCCAGCCCAGCGTGCCGTATTTACCGTTAATGCGCCCCGCTTCCGTCTCCAGCTGGTGACGAATATCCTGATAGGCCTGCACGTCGCCGCGCGAGGTCGGCGCAATCTGTGAGTAGCGGATTTTGCCGCGGTGCTGCGGGAAGTTTTCCAGCAGCGCTTCATAGGCAAGGAAACGCTCCGGCAAGCCTTTGGAATAGTCGAGACGCTCACAGGCGATAATGTTCTGCAAATCGCCCAGCTCACGCTTCATCGCGGCCATCTTCGGTGGCAGCGGCCCTTCCGCCATCTCTTTAATGCTGTCCGGCTCGATACCGATAGGGTAAACCTCGGTCATAAAGGTATTGCCAAAGGCGCGATGCTTCTTCTCGCCTTTATTCTGCAGCTGCGTCAGCTGGCTCAGGCTGTCGAGAAACGCCACGCGATCGGATTCTGTCTGGAAACCCAGCAGATCGTATTCACACAGCATTTCCAGCAGTTCCTGATGCGGCGGCAGCGCATTGAAAATTTCCGGCGTCGGGAACGGGATATGCAGAAAGAATCCGATTCGGTTATTGATGCCCTGTTTACGCAGTTCAGCGGCAAACGGCAGCAGGTGGTAATCGTGGATCCACAGGATATCGTCCGGCTTGAGCAACGGTTTCAGCCGCTGCGCCAGCAGGGTATTCACGCGGCAGTAGCCTTCCCAGGCTTCACGCTGGTACTGCACCAGATCGAGGCGATAGTGGAACGCGGGCCAGATCACCGTGTTAGAAAACTGGCAGTAGTACTGATCGTAATCGTTTTGATTGAGGGGGAATGAGGCATAGGTAATGCCGTCTTGTTCGATCTGGGTAAGTTCCTCATCTTCTTCACCGGAAAACTCACTGATCTCTCCGTTCCAGCCAAACCACAATCCTCCGGTGGTCTGCAGCGCATCCAGAATGCCGACGGCGAGACCGCCTGCGTTGGTTTTGCTTCCATCAGGAATAGCGATACGGTTAGATACGACGACTAAACGACTCATAACCTAAACTCCTTACCGACGTTGTTATGTTCTAGTTGTAATAATAGTTGTTCCAGCCAGTGCCAGACTGCTGCCACATCGGGCAGACGATAGCGCGCCTGGCTTGGACCTTCACCGACCTTGACCGAGATGCCATGCATGGCATTGACTGCAAGAAAGCCTTTCTCATCGGTCAGATCGTCGCCCACAAATACCGGAATGCGACCGGTAAATGGCGCTTCCTGCATAAATTCGCGTACCGCAGCACCTTTATCGATGCCCTGCGGTTTCAGTTCCACCACGCATTTACCTGGCTGCAGCGCCAGCGCCGGAAAGCGGGTTACCGCCTCTTCGGCCAGCTGCATGATGGCGTTTTCATACTCTGGCGCGTTGCGGTAGTGCAGCGCAAAGGCCATACCTTTTACTTCCAGCAGCGTACCGGGCCACTGGTCAAGGGTCTGCTGCAGTTCAACCTGCAGCGTTTGCGCCACCTCATCGGGCAGCGACTGACGATGCAGATGTCCGCTGGCATCGCGGCGCTCAGCGCCGTGCACGCCCGCTGCCGGGGCTTCCAGCGGCGCGACCAGCTCATCCAGCTGGCTGATCGGACGGCCGGAAACCAGCGCCAGCGCGCCGTGACTTAAATTAGAAATTTGTTGCAGATGCTGGCGCACCGATGCGGGGATGGAAACCGACTCGGGCTGCGACTGAAGCGCGGCCAGCGTGCCGTCAACATCAAAAAAGAAGGCGTAAAGTCCGCCACTTAGCGACGGCAGGGTGCTGTTCTCATTAACCGCAGGGGTCACGTCTCCTCCTGTATCTGAACGTAAACGGGCAGTCTGTTCGCAGGCAGGCAGGAAGTGAGGAGGTTTTTCCGTAAACACGGGAATCGAAAGGGTAACGCTCCAGAACTAAACGAAATTTTCATCAACACTGCAACCGCACTACGAACATCGGCAACATTAAGTGTAGACAACAATTGAAGTTTCGCCAGACGGGCGCACAGAGTGCTTAGCGAAGAGTGCACTTTTCAGCGGTTTGCGCGGCAAAAAACTGAATTCTGCTGTTTTTCATACGCTTCGCTTTTTTTACCGCGGGCAGACTTGATCATAGCAAAAACCGCCTGATACTGTATATAAAAACAGTATCTATGGAATGTTCGCTATGACGCGTTTCTTTTTGCCACAGCTTTCACCGCCTTCGCGCTCCCGCCCGCTATTCCTTGACGCGGTGCACGGCGGTTTCCCCTCGCCCGCTCAGGACTACATTGAGCGCCAGATTGATCTCAATGAGCTGCTGGTGACCCGCCCCAGCGCCACCTATTTTGTGCGCGTCGAAGGCGACTCGATGCGCGATGCCAATATCCGCGAAGGCGACCTGCTGGTGGTCGACAGCTCACTCAATGCCCGGCACGACGACATCGTAATCGCCGCCATTAACGGCGAGTTCACCGTCAAGCGGCTGCAGACGCATCCCTGCGTACAGCTGATGCCGATGAATCCGCGCTATCAGCCCATCCGGCTGCGTGAAGAGGAGGAGCTGGAAATTTTTGGCGTGGTCACGTTTATTATTTACGCCGCACGCGTCCAGCGTTAGCGCATCGTTTCGGCGCGGATCATCTCAATCAGCCGGCGTAAACCCGGGTGCAGCTGGCGACGGTCGGGGTAATACATCACCAGCGGTTCGTCTTCGCTGCACCAGTCCGTCAGCACGCGCACCAGCTGCCCGCTCGCCAGCTGTGCCTGTACGTAGCGCTCCGGGCAGTAGCCGAGACCGTAACCGCCGGCGACCGCATCAATAATCATGTCGCTCTCATTGAGCGTCAGCGTGCCCGGCACATCGACCTCATACGCCACCTTGCCCTGCGCCAGCGGCCACTTATACAGCGTGCCATTGCCAAGGCGCATGCGAATACAGCGATGGTTGCGCAGATCGTCCGGATGCTGCAGCGGCGGCGCGTCGCGCAGGTAATCGGGTGACGCCACCACAATCCAGCGCAGTTTGGGCGTCAGCGGCATGGCGATCATGTCTTTCGGTACGCTGGCGCCGTAGCGGATCCCGGCGTCATAGCCGCTGCCGATGATATCCACCAGATTGTTATCCACCGTAATTTCCAGGCTGAGCTCCGGATAGGTCGCCATAAAGCGCGCCAGGATCGGCCGAAACAGCAGCTGCCCGGCATCACGCGGGATGTTCAGCCGCAGGCGGCCGCTGGGTGATTCGCGATACAGGTGCAGATCGTTCAGCGCCAGCTCAATCTGCGCAAAGCCGGTTTCCAGATGGCGCAAAAAAGCGGCACCGGCGTCCGTCGGCACCACCGCCCGGCTGGTGCGGTTGAGCAGGCGCACGCCAAGACGCGCTTCAAGACTGCGCAACGTGTGGCTGATGGCCGACGTGGTGACCCCCAGTTCCAGCGCGGCGAGGCGGAAGCTCTTGCGCCGGCAAATCAGCAGAAAAACATTCAGATCGGCCAGTTCATTACGTTGCAGGGCGGGCATTTTCGTATCTCCTGACTCATTGCCACGTTGAATCTGATTCAACTTCAGATGAGCTATGATAGCGAAGCTGCCGTACCGGATGCTATACGCGCGTGGCATGGCAGGCAAAACGTCACTTTTAACCCCGAGCTCAACATGCTGCCCGAAGACCGAAAAGACGCTATTTATCGCTACCTGTTTGCGAAACGATCGGCCACCATTCACGAACTGGCCACGCTGATGGCGGTGTCGGCGATGACCATCCGCCGCGATATTAAATTCCTGCAGGACGCCGGCCTGGTGGTCGGCATACACGGCGGTGCCAGGTTGCCTGCCGTGGTCCATCAGGCATTACCGTATGTGGAGAAGGCACAGCTGAACGTGCACGCCAAACAAAGCCTTGGCCGTTATGCTGCGTCACTGGTAGAGGATGGCCAGGTGGTCTACCTCGATGCCGGTACCACCAGCTATGAAATTGCGCGTGCGTTAGGCGATCAGGCAAGTCTCACCGTGCTGACTAACGACTTTACGATTGCCGCCTGGCTGATGCGTCACAGCCACATCACGCTATTTCATACGGGTGGCAAAGTCGATAAACGGCATATTGCCAGCGTGGGTGCCATGGCGGCGACCGCCCTTGCCTCGTTCAATATTGATCTGGCTTTCCTCAGCGCCAGCGCGTGGGATGTCACGCACGGCCTCTCGACACCCGACGAAAACACCTTGCTGGTGAATCAGGCGGTGCTGGCCGCCTCAGCGCAGCGTTATCTGGTGGCTGACAGCAGCAAATATGGTCGTTACAGCGTGTATTCCCTGTGTAAGCTGCAGCAGCTGGACGGTGTGATCACCGATGACGATTGCCCCTGTGCTGCCGTTGAAGAGATGAAACAGCGTGATATTCGTCTGCACCGGGTAAATCGCCGCGGCTGAGCGGCTCTCTGCGCATCCCGGTAAAGGTCATTAATTAAAAAGGAGGCGCGAACGCCTCCGGTGGCTACAGGGAAATCACATCAACTATTTATTATGGGGCACGGTTTACGGCGTAGGGGCGACTTTAGGATTGGAGCTGAACCAGCCGCGGCGATCCTGCCAGTTGCCATATTCATCCACAATCGCCCCTTTACTGTTGGCCATCAGGAAATGATAACTCTCCAGTTTTTTCAGCGACAGCGTTTCGCCCTGATGCTGAATGACGACATTGTGGCTTTGCACCGGACCAAAACTTTTCGGCGTCGGCGGAATATCCGCTGATGCGGCGCCAATTTCTGAGAAGTTATATACCCAGCCATCGAGGACGCGCCATGATTCATGTTTTGCCGGACGTGCCGGCGGCGCGCTAATCGGCATGTGTCGATGCTCCGGAATCATCTGATTCGGCAGCAGATACATGGTCATAGCGTAATAACCGTAATCCAGATTATTGACCCAGGTGATGCTGGCCAGGCCAACATGCTGATAATCGCCCAGCCCGAAATCATTGACCCACAGCTGCTGGCGCATGGCCGGCGTCAGCGTATGACCATAAGAGGCGAGCAGTTGCGCTATTGCATCTTTCGCCACCTCTTTCTGGAAGACGCCATTTTTATAGAAATCTTTATTGGTATAAACGTGATGCGGCTGAGCCGCAACGGATGCGGTGGCATTGAGCGCCAGTAAGGCCGCAGCGAACGCCAGAGCAGGTTTTGTCATAATTCACCTCCTGTTTATGACAGCCATGTTGATGCAAATAAAAATTTCACCGGCCGGTAAAACGCAAGGGTGGCCAGCGCGGAGAACAGAGTTGCAGATGGCGATGCGGAGGGGAAATTCATTTAGAGAATCGGATCTATCTAATTATCAGATACGGCTGTGCTTTTTTGTGATTATTAACAAATAATCACAGGCTATTCTGCCCGGTAAAGCATCCAGCTGCTGGCGGGCGCAATTTATCTGCTGCTAAAGAAATTCTTAAAATGTTGGTTGCGCTCGCAATTGTGACAGGCGCGCGGCCAATTGTGTTTGACCTGCTTTTCACATCAATGCACACTGGCGGGCGTGAAAAACGGCAGATGAAGAGCCAAGAGATGTTGCAGAATTATAGTCAGCGCGTCCATTTCTATTACTGCATTCTGGTTGCGTTAAAACTCTATGTGAACAGCAAGAAGTCCGGCGGCGTACGCGGGAAAAATAACTTTTTGCTGAAGTGGTTACGCAACGCGCAAAACAACACTATCTTTCATCCTGATATCACCAGTGAAATTGAATGGCTGCGCGGCAAAATTATCAGCGCCGGACCGGATGCCGATTTAGAACCGATGCTGCAATACGTTTACGAGACAGCAAAACGCGCCGAAACGTTGCGTCTCGGGCGGTAATCGCACGGGCTGCGCATGGCATTACCCCTGTCTGCAGGCAAAAAAAGGGGGCAACGCGCCCCCAACCACTACAAAAATTTCATCCCTGACGCCCTGGTGCGGGTTCCCTTCCGGCTGGCGCTAATTCTCTTCGCACTGGCTACGCGTTACAGGGTTAGCACCAGCACGCTGATCAATAACCAGCAGCCCGCGCAAAATGCGCCCGCCGCCACCCAGGTTAACGCCCGGGTATTTAAATTGCAGACATCGCGTTGCCAACGTTTAACCGGCTGCATAACCACTCCTGAAAATACATTCTCATTATGCCTGGCAGAGGATTGCCGTGAACTGAGAATAAGCTTGTCACGTATTAATATCCCTGACCATCGGATGTGCTTACCGGTTATGTAGGCGCAGGACTACAACCCATTAATTACCGCTTATATCGCCGTCGAGACGAAAAATGCCGCAGGTGTGCAGATCGCAATAGCGTCTTTTTCGCGCCGTTTGTCATCCGGAAATACGGTTGCGCATCGTTTAGTTTTCCTAAAAAACAGGCGCAGATTAAATCGTTTTTATTTATCCCCGCTCAGGGTTATTAATAAGCACACCGGACGCGATAATTTGCAGATGATAAAGGGATGTGGCGTGACCAGTCTCTTGATGCACGGCCAGACCGCGTTCAGTGCCCTTTCTCAGGTTGTAAATTACGTTAGCATTTAACTTTGGATTCAATCATCAATGAAAACCCGTCTGGCCGTTATGACCTCTGTTGCTGCGATATTATTTTCACAGCAGGCATTCGCCAAAAACCTGTGTACCCTGATTGTTGACGCTGAATCAGGCAAAGTCCTGCTGGAGAGTGGCAACGACTGCAGTAGAGAAGTCACACCCGCATCCACCTTTAAAATAGCCATCAGCCTGATGGGATTTGATGCCGGCGTGCTGAAAAATGAAAAGGAACCCGCCTGGGATTACCAACAAGGATACCCGGACTGGGGCGGTAAAAACTGGATGAATAAAATCGATCCTACGGCGTGGCTAAAATATTCGGTCTTCTGGTATTCGCAGCAGGTTGTTAAAAAAATCGGGCAACATCGCTTTGAAGACTATGTAAAGGCGTTTGCTTACGGAAACGAAGATGTTTCCGCCGTTGACGTCAGCGCCCCCGGTCAGAATGGGGTGTGGGTTATGTCATCCCTGCAGATCTCACCGGTTCAGCAGATTGGCTTTTTAAGGAAAGTCGTTAACCGTGAGCTGCACGTAAACAAGCATGCCTATGACATGACAGATAATATTACCCGCTACGACGTCAGCGTTAAGGGCTGGACGGTGCACGGCAAAACAGGAACCGGCTCACCGGGGAAAAATAATCAATACGATCCGCACCATGCCTATGGCTGGTATGTCGGCTGGGCGACCAAAGGCAGGAAAAAATTGTTTTTGCCAAACTGATTCAGGATGAACAGGTGTTAACGCCGAATGCTGGCCTGAGAGCACGTGACGAAGTGTTGAAGCAGATGTCGGCGGTCATTGCGCCGTGATGGCATAACACACGGATGCCACGGATTTTATTAACCTCCCGGTTTTCATGCGGCTGACAGATTGCGCCGAGGCCCTTCATTATGAAACTGACGGTTAGCCAGCAAATAAAGTGACCTCCGGACCGTGGCTTATCTTTCTTTACGCAGCGTCGTCAGCAGTGACTGCGCAGCAACAGAAGACTGACCGGATGGCGAACACACCAGTCCAAACTGACGCTGAATCGCTGGCCTGTGCTAATGGCGTATATGGCACGGATCAATGCGCGCCCTGCTGTGCAGACGGCGTTGCTGGCAGAGGCGTCTGAGTGAGACTGGCAGACAGAGTTTTGTGCCGGCGATCAGGCTCTGTCTGCAAGGTTAGATGTCAGTGTTATTGTGACAACGGCGCGCAGAAAGTTATGCTGTGCGCGCCAGGCTATGCAGCCCGCTATTGGGCCCGCGTGGCAACATCAACATCGAACCTGTGCTGTTTTGAGGACACTGACATGCCCCCTTTTTATCAGTTTTCGGCCACCAGCCTGACCGGTCAACCTATCTCTATGGCCGACTACGCTGGCAAAGTGGTTCTGGTGGTGAATACCGCCAGTCATTGCGGCTTCACGCCCCAGTACGCCGGCCTTGAAGCGCTCTATCAGAAATATGCCGCACAGGGTCTGGTGGTGCTTGGCTATCCCTGCAATCAATTCGGTAAGCAGGAACCGGGAAACGCTGATGACATCTCACAAACCTGTCATGTTAATTACGGGGTAAGCTTCCCGATGTTCGGCAAAGTCGAGGTTAACGGCAGCGCAGCGCACCCGATATTTCGCTATCTGAAGGCGGAGCTACCCGGCGTGCTGGGCGGACGGATTAAGTGGAATTTCACCAAGTTTCTCATCGGACGCGACGGCCAGCCGCTGAAACGCTTTGCACCGATCACGCCCCCGGAAAAAATGGAAGCCGCGATAATCGCTGCACTTTAAGGTGGAGCGTTACCGGATTCGCAGCATTAATTTTAGAGCACGGCGGAAATTGATGGCATCCGGCGGGAGGCTGGTTAAGTCGGGCGCCTTTCCGCCCATTTCAGCATGGCATCAAGAGCAGGACAAAGTGCCTGTCCCCATTCAGTGAGTCGATATTCCACTTTCGGTGGCACCTGAGGATAGACCATCCGCGACACGATACCGTCGGCTTCCAGCTGTCTCAGTTGCTGCGCCAGCATCTTCTGCGAAATACCGGGAATTAATTTTTCAAAATCTGAATAGCGCTGTACTTTGCCGTCGAACAGATGAAAAAGGATGATTAATTTCCAGCGCCCTTCCAGCAGTTGAATAACCTGCTCCACTCCGCTTGCGGCTGATTCCGGACTGTATAACTTACTCATCATTCAGTAACTCACTTTTTTGTGCGTATTTGTCAATTTAACAGTCTATGTGGAATATGACCGTACTGTAAACAAAGGGAGTACAGGTCTATGCCATTCACATTACCGCTTGCTATTTATGACGACTTCGCGCTCAGCAAGGGTGGCGATATTGCCAGCATTAAGCACTGATTTAACCAAAAAAAAAAAAAAAAAAAAAAAAAAAAAAACAAAGAAGAAGAAACGCCCCGCGCGCGCCGAAAAACAACGAAAGCCGCAAAATCTCACCGACGGCGACCGGGTGACGGTCACGTCGAACGTCGTTGGTAATTTTCCCGGCAGCCCGGTAGTGCTTGAGCATACTTTCGGCCTTGTACTGCCCGCACAAGATCAACAGACCGGAGATTCTCCAATGCCATGTGATCTCGATTTCCACGGTAAACGCATATTGGTCACTGCGGGTACCAAAGGTGTGGGTAAAGCGGTAGTTGGGCTATTCAAACAGCTGGGTGCAACAGTATTAACAACCGCACGCCACGCATCCGCAGAATGTAGAGCAGACGCCTTCGTAACGGCAGACCTGACCACGGTTAAAGGGTGTAACTCAGTCGCGGAAGCCGTTCAGACACATCTGGGAGGCGTCGACATCATTGTTCATGTGGTGGGCGGTTCTACCGCACCCGGTGGTGGCTTTGCGGCATTGGGTGAAGAGGAGTGGCAACAGGAGCTCAACCTTAATCTTTTGCCCGCGGTACGTTTAGATCGTGCGCTGTTGCCTGCCATGCTGCAGCAGGGGAGCGGAGTGATCATCCATGTCACTTCTATCCAGCGAGAACTGCCCTTGCCAGAATCGACCACGGGTTATGCAGCAGCGAAAGCGGCGCTGTCAGCCTACAGTAAAAGCCTGTCGAAAGAGGTTGCGTCGCAGGGGGTTCGGGTGGTTCGCGTGGCACCCGGCTGGATCGAAACCGAAGCTTCCGTGGCCATGGCGGAACGGCTGGCGCAGCAGGCAGGAACAGATTACGAAGGCGGTAAGCAGATCATCATGAAGGCACTTGGCGGTATTCCGCTGGGACGCCCTTCCCAACCCATTGAGGTAGCTAATCTCATTGTCTTCCTCGCATCATCTTATGCTGCCGCGATCACCGGTACTGAATTTGTCATTGATGGCGGTACTATTCCAACGGTGTAGTCAGATATCCTCATCGATCCATTCGGGTAGCGATCCGGATATTTTATATACCTTAATAAGGCGCCAGCGGCTATTAGATCAAGCCATGTGCGATATCGACCTGGCCGCTGTGTGATATTCCCCCGACTCTTTGTCGCTAATATTCGCTCCTCGCTCATGGCGAATACACAGTCCGCCTGGTGGCAGAAACGGACATGAATAGCGAAAACAAAGGATGATTATTTGCGCACAAATCAGGGCTTCTTTGGCCGTCCATTGAAAAACGTTTATGACGCTTTTTCATTTACCGTCATGATAAAGTTCAGCGTGTTTTCTCCCTGGTTTGCGTAGAAATGTGGAACATCGGTTTTGGCTGTAACGGAGGATCCCGCCGTTACCTGAAATACGCTCTCTTTCACGCCAAGCGTGAGGGTTCCGGATTTTACGTGCAGTAGCTCCAGCGTGCCTGAGCTATGCCCGGGTGATTCAAACTTTTCGCCTGGCCGCATTTCCCACAGCCACAGCTCAAGCATATCGGGTCCACCCGAGCCGGCCAGCAGCCTGGCGCTTCCCCCTTTGTCTCCTGTCCAGAGTTCGGGGATGTCCGTATCAGCGATGATGTGCACATCAGGCCTGGCGCTGACATCAACAAAATCCGCCACGGACACGCCCATGGCAGCAGCAAGCCGGCATAGCAGCGCAATGCTGGGATTAGCCTTGCACCCTTCTATCTCAACCAGCATCCCCTTACTGATACTGGCTTTGCGGGATAACTCATCGAGAGAAATTTTTCTTTGTTTACGAAACTGCTTAATCCGCAGGGATACGGCTTCGTTAACCGTGTTGACATCTGCGCCGGCAAAGGTCACTAAATTGACTTTTTTGGTCATTGGTCGATATTATGAAATAAAATGGTCATTACAGGATTATCGCGTGTTAATCGTATCTGCGTCAATTTCCCCTGAAGTCTATCAAATCGCCCCCGGTTTTCGGGCGCTCAGCATCAGTGTACAGGCAGCGCCTGTCGTGAATCCGCACGTCGGGGTAACGGCACTGAAGGCGGCCTGTGAGGCGGTGCTGTCAGATTCCCCCAACTGGGCTGAATCCCATCTGGCCGCATGGGCCGATGTGTTTCAGAAATTTGGTGCCAAACCCAAACGCACGCCCTGTTCTGCTGAGGCGCTACGCAAACGCGTGCTTCGCGATGGCACCCTGCCCGCGCTCGATCCGGTCGTTGATCTTTATAACGCTGTCAGTCTGCGTTATGCCGTGCCCGTAGGGGGAGAAAATATTGCCGCGTACCGGGGTGCACCTCGCCTGACGGTGGCAACAGGCACGGAACCCTTTGATACCATGAAAGAAGGGGTTATGGCGGTGGAATATCCTGCGCCTGGCGAAGTCGTCTGGTGTGATGATGCCGGCGTAACCTGCCGTCGCTGGAACTGGCGGCAGGGAATCAGGACTCGCTTAAGCGTTGAAGCGCAACACATGTGGTTTATTCTGGAAAGTCTGCCGCAGATGCCGCCCGATCAGCTGCATGAAGCTGGAAAGATGCTGACCGACGGCCTTGAAGAAATGATGCCCGGACGGCAGTGTAACGTCACCCTCATCGGCGAGTAACGCCTTTAACTCAGTTCTGGAGACTCTGCATGTTCACCGGCTTGTCTGCTTTCCCGTTAACGCCTGTCACCGCGCGTGGTGTCGATGAGCAGGGATTCACGAAGATCCTGGCTCGCCTGACGGCAGCCCGTGTCGATTCTTTGGGTGTTCTGGGTTCAACCGGTAGCTATGCTTATCTGAGCAGGGAACAGCGCAAACGCAGCGCAACGCTGGCGTGTCAGGTTGCCGGGGAGATTCCCGTGATGGTTTGCGTGGGAGCTATCAGCACCGATGCCGTACTGCATCTGGCTGAAGATGCGCAGTCCGCAGGCGCTGCTGCGCTGCTGCTGCCGGCGATGAGTTACCAGCCGCTGCGTGATGAAGAAGTGTATGCCCTCTTTGAGACGGTTACCCGCCATGCTTCAGTACCGATTTGTGTTTATGACAACCCCGGCACCACGCATTTCCGCTTTACCGACGAACTGCTCGGGCAGCTGTCGTCACTGAAAGGGATTCGCTCAATTAAAATTCCGGGAGTACCGGATACCCCCATCGCTGCAGCTGAACGCGTTGCTGCATTACGACAACATCTTCGTCCTGGCGTGACCCTGGGTATTAGTGGTGACGCCAGTGCCGGGCTGGGGCTGAATGCCGGTTGCGAAGTCTGGTATTCTGTTTGCGGCGGTATCTTCCCGGAAACCGCCAAACAAATTACGCAGGCCGCAGCCATTAACGACGCTGAACGCGTTACTGCCCTAACTCACCGCCTTAAACCTTTGTGGGATCTGTTCCGTAAGCATGGCGGAAGTATCCGCGTGATCGCAGCGGCAGCAGGCTTACTGGGGCTGACCGATGCCGACTGTCTGCCTCGTCCCCTGTTACCCTTATCGGTCGCAGAGGTGGCAGAAGTAGCAGCAGTGATGGCCGCTCTGGACCTGAAGTAACGCGCCGGCGGAATCGATCCTGCCCCGAGCAGTTGATAGAAAGTAGGGTTTGAAGGGTGCACAAAAGGTCATGGTGCCTGCATGTATCAGCTTCTGATAAAGAATGCCCGGAGATAAACATCACCGGGCATAAAGCGGTGTTTAAGCTGATTTGTAGCGCGCTTCGAGCTTATCCATGAAGCCAAAAAGTACCTGATTCATTTCGCTGTAGTCGTGCGCTCGAAGTTCTTCTGGCGTATGAACAAAGCGATACTCTGCGGCTCGGCTCAGGTCTTGTTGCGAATGAGCGATTAGCCGTTTTACAACATCCAGCGTCAGTTCCATGTGGCACTGAAAACCAAAGACGCGATCTGAATAGGAAACGATCTGGCGGGGACAGCCTTCGCTGTAGGCGATGATTTTTGCATCCGCGGTCAGGCCCGGCATGTCGTTATGCCAGTGACCGACCTCAAGCGACCTCGCAAAGTGAGAAAACAACGCATCCTCGCGAGCCTCTTCAGTTAGCGTGATCGGGAACTTACCAATCTCCTTTTCAGGGCTGTGAGCAAACGGCGCGCCCAGCGCCTCACCGATCAGCTGTGAGCCAAGGCAGATACCGATAACGGCTTTACCGGTTTTAACAGCAGCAGCAATCAGCGCCTGCTCGCCTTTCGCATCGAAGTGCGGACACTCTCTCTGGGTCGTGGACGGGTCCTGCGGACCGCCCATCACGATCAGGAAATCAATACCTTCGGCGTCCACGGGTAGCTCATCGCCTGCGTATACACGCGAGTAAGTCACATTATGACCTTGATTTCTGGCCCATGTTTCATAAGCCCCTGGCGCTTCAAAACTTTCATGTACGATAAAGTGTACCCGCATGAGGATAGGCTCCTGTTATACCTGTGATAATCTGACTGATAAACGACACACTCATCCAGTGAGTTGGTACACCGGATGGTTTCGAGGCAGCATCATAGTTGCAGGACCCTAATCTGAAATGCCAGGTAGTATAGATAAAGCGCCAAGACATGAAGCATCCACTGGCTGGTCCGGCACAGCGATTAGCTATCAGCGAGGAGAAACCGATCCTCCTCATCATCACCTTGAAGGGCAACTCCTCTATGCAACCAGAGGCGTGATGCTGGTCGAAACGGAAAACAATCGCTGGGTTATCCCCCCTCAGCGTGCATTGTGGCTACCGCCTCTGCAGATACATAGTTACAATCTGCTGTCTCACACAGATCTCAGGGCCGTCTATTTCAGTGGCAGCCTTATCGCGGAATGTACAAATTTTGCGAAGAGTGACCAGGTGCATGTCATTACGGCTACGCCACTGGTGAAAGAACTGATAACCGGTCTGTTCAGTGATAACTACAACAGACCGAGCCAGCGGAAAATGGCTCTGTTGCTTCTGGAAATACTCAGCGAAGCGCCTTCTCTGACTGCGGAACTTCCAATGCCACGTGATGAGCGATTATTCTCTGCGGCCAGAGAACTTGTGGTAAATCATCGCTGGGAAATACCACTGAGCGATCTGGCTTTTATCGCGTCAATGTCTGAACGTACCTTTTCGCGATTGTTTATTAAGGATACGGGTTTTAGTTTCAGAACCTGGAAGCAAAGAGCAAGAATTTATGCTTCGTTAGATCTCCTTGCTAATAACATCCCTATCAAACAGGTCGCTTATAAGCTCGGTTTTTCATGTCCTGCTGCCTATACCGCTGCTTTTCGCTCCATCCTGAATGCAACGCCGCGCGATTATTTGCCTTAATCTATGAATCAATGCCTGCTTCTCACTCCAGGCAAAAATTTTTCCTGAGAGTCAGTCTGCCTTATCCCAGGAACTGACGCTGCCGTTTCAGGCCATTTAATGGCTGTGCGCTGTGTCAGGGTAAATTTATCAGGCGATGTCTCTTAATCACCTGAGCAATAGCCACCCTGAGTTTCCACATCCTGTTAAACACGAGGCCGCGATGACCTCCCCGATGACACAACGGGGAGTCATTCAGCCTTTGGCGTTTTCGTGCTGGCACCGGTGTTCAGCGCTAGCAAGGCAGCCTCTAGGGTTGCAGCGGTTCCGCCAGCGTTATGATAAACAACTCACTGTCCGAGCTGGCTTTATCCAGCGGCTTCACGCTGATGGTGGTGGCCACCGGTTTATCATCCAGCGTCAGCTTCCCCTGGTCGTTGACCCGATAATCCTTGCGCTTCTTACCCTCCACCGGATTTTGCAGCACCACCTTCACGCCAAAGTCATTGTCATTGATGACCGCCAGCGTTTTGCTGTCGATCAGCGCCAGCCCTTCGGCCTTCTCCTGCTGCCAGCCCAGTGGGCGCAGATCCACCACCCGCGTTTTCGTTGCCAGCACGGGTAATGCCGCGCTGCGCCAGCGTTTTTGCATCATCAAACTCCGGGTACTCGCCGGCCTTGTCGAAGGCGGCCAGATCGCTCGCCTGGCTGAGATCCACCTTGTAGATAAGGTTACGCATCGCGTCGTTTTTATCGCTTCCCTGCTCAATCAGCAGGATGTGCTGATTATCGAGCGCCACGATGTCGCCAATTTTAGCGTCGCTGTTTTTGCTGTAGGCCGCGCTGTCGATAGGGTAACCGTACATCGCGGTTTTCCCGGTGGCCGGGTCGAAGCTCACCAGGCGGGTAAAGCGTGCCTGCTTTTTACTTTTCCCGTCGATATCCAGCGTGCTCTGCACCGCGGCGATAATACGTCCATCCGGCATCCGGGTGATCCCTTCAAAGCCCCGGTTCGGCTGGCGCCATTTGAGAACGTTTGGCAGACCGCCCGCGATCGATTTTTCCCCTTCCGCGGCCTGCGGCCCGTGGATCGCCAGAATCCTGCCCTTGCTTTCAACGTTAATCAGGAACGGGCCATACTCATCGCACAGCCAGTAACCGCCCTTCCCGTCCAGCGTAATGCCTTCCGTATCCAGACCCCGGTTATCGCCCTTCAGCACGTTCAAGGTATCGCTTAACGCCATCTCATTGGTGGACCCGATGACGCCATTCTGCAGCGGCAAGCCGTTAATCTCGCCCTTTGCGTCGTGCAGCGGGCGGGCATCCGTCGCCTGCGCTTTGCCGTTCTTCACCCGGATAGTCATCAGCAGTGGCGCGAAGTCCGGCGTGACGAAAATTTTCGACTCCTGTTTACCCATGTCAGGCGAGTCGGCGTTCGGTCCGCGATCGGTGACGGTCACAAAGTTGAGCGTGTCTCCCTGCCTGCCGGTAAACAGCAAACCGGAACCGATGCCCACCGGCAAACCCTCCGGAAACGCGCTGGCGAACGCACCGCTGTAGCTGACGCGCGTCCCCTGAGGAAAAGTGACGCTATAGCGTTCGGTTTGCGGCTGCGCCGCTAGCGTGGATAACGAGAGGGTACAACCGAGAATCAAAGGAAGCGTTTTTCTTTTCATATTATTCATGTCCATACAGAGGAGCTGACACCCTAAAGACTAAAAATGACAGGAAAATGAAATTGCAGAGCAACAGTGGCAGCTGACATCATCCCGGGCGATCTCCCCGGTTCGCCACCGTACCGGTTTTGCTTCATTCATCAGAAACCAGCTTTCATGTTGTCCCCCTGCAGCTCAGCCATCCCGGACATTTCTCAGCCTTTTCCTACAACCTGACGCAGGCCGTCTGATATCGGCTCCGCGCGGTTTCCGTTCAAATGGGTTAACCGCGAGCACAGGAGGAAACAATGCTGAACATCTTCACTATGGATAGCGACCGCTGGATTACGGAAGGTCTGCGCCTCTACTTTTCCGGGCAGATGATAAGCTGCCTGACGCTCACCTCGCCGGATGACCCAATCCCCACCGGACACGGGCGCAACGTGGTGATCAGCGAGCTGCATTTTGCCAGTAAAAACCTGGAAGAGACGTTGCGTAGCCTGCTGCTGATGCAGCTCAAAACGCCGGGCGTTGAGCTGGTGATTCTCACCGACATCAGCGATGAAGCCGTGCTGAATTACGTGGCCCGCCACCTGAAGAAAGCGCTGATCCTGAGTAAAAAATGCCCGCTGGCGACGCTGGTCAGTGCGGTGCTGACGCCGGAAAACGTTGCCGCCGTCGCCGTACCGCACGGCAACGCCGATGTGCTGACCGAGCGCGAGTTCACGCTGCTGCGCTGGCTGGCGGGTCCGCGCCGCATGACTGAGATCGGGCATGCGCTGCACCTCAGCAATAAGACCATCAGCCACTACAAGAACACCATCTCACGCAAGCTGGGCTGTAAAAACCACATGGATTTTTACCATCGCCTCACCAGCTACGGCTTTTGATTCGCGCCTCCCGCCTCAATTCAGGATGTTCAGCCCGCTGGACATCCTGCGCCTGCCTCCTTTCCTGTTAAAAAATCAAGACATTCAGCCAACATCCTTACCGCAAAAGGGATGACACCCGGTTTGATTCGCGCATAATGACGGGTCACCTGTACGGGCAGGATGCCCGCTGACACCCCTACTCTGCCGTAACGCAGGATAAAACATAAAAACTGAAGGAAGACTGGCATGGAATTCACCATACGCAACGCGCAGCCTGATGATGCCGAACTGCTGCATCAGCTGGGGCGCATGACCTACAGCGCCCACTTCAAACATATGTGGGTCTCCGAAGCCGAGCTGGATGAATTCATCGACAAAGAGTACGGCCTGGCCGAACTGCGCAGCAGCCTGGTGGCCCCCAACGAGAGCTGGCTGATTGCCGAAACCAACAAACCCATCGGCTTTGCCAAAGTGACCTGGAACACGCCGGTACCGGACTCCGGCATGAGCGGTGCCCAGCTGAATAAGCTCTACCTCAACCCGCAGGAAACCGGTAAAAACTATGGCCGGCGCATGTTCGAAAGCATTATCCACGCCGCGCGCGATAAGCAGGAAGGCTATCTGTGGCTGGAAGTGATGGGCGAGAACGTGCGCGCACGCAAATTTTATGAAGCCTTTGGCATGCAGCACATCAAAGACATTCCTTTTATTACTGCTTCGCAACAGAGCACCCTGCAGATTTTAGGCATGGTTATTTAGCGTGGCTCACGGCGCCGGGTCAGCTGTCTGGCCCGGCCGGTTAGGTGCACTGGAGTGTTTCATTTTATTACTTCACCGCCGCAAAATTTTTAAATAAGCGCAGCGACAGCGCAGAATTATTGTTATTTCAACAAACTAAGATAAAAAATAAAAACGCCCTTTTTTATGCGCCGTCACGCTTGCAGAAATAGCACCAGCGATTACTATTAAATACGCAACACGCACATGACAGCGCAACAACGTCATGTTATTTATTACTCATGAAGAGGATATATTATGACTCAGCATCGAGGCGGTTCAGGTAATTTCGCAGAAGATAAACAGAAAGCATCAGAAGCCGGTAAAAAAGGCGGACAGCACAGCGGCGGCAACTTTAAAAACGACCGCGAAAAAGCGTCCGAAGCCGGTAAAAAAGGCGGTCAGAGCAGCAATCGCGGCTCGTGATTAGCCGGCCAGCACAGGATGAGGCGGCCATGGCGCAGGGAGCGCGCCGTTACCCCCGGATTATTATCTTACCCTGCGCTGACTTTCCTCACGTTTAACAGATAACTCTGAAACCGCCTGAATCTGGCAGAAAACGTTATATGATCAATTAACTATTTATTGCCTTACAGGAACAGCCTGACGTGATATTGCGCTATTTTACCTCTCTTTTTTCCAGTCCGGAATCATTACTGCAGGTGATGAGCCGCCAGGATATTCGTGAATCCATTCAGGAAGGTGACCGGATTATTATCGACGAGGACGGTAACGCCTCGGTGAACCCCCTTAGTCCACAGGTACAGCAGGACTTCGCCGATCATATTAAGCGCTTAAAGGATATCTGATGGGAACGGCGATATTTATGGTGCTGATGGTCTGCGGGTACTGGTACACCAGCCGCGATCTGTCGACCCGCTTTAAAATCAAGCGTTCCTTCGGCTGGGACGTCTATTTTCTCGTTGCGCTTTACGGCTGTATTTTCGTCCTTCAGGGCGTGGTTGCCACCGGCCTGCTCTGGCTGCTACTGCTGGCGGCCTCGGCCATCAATAACAGCCTGGCGCTGTCTGCCGATCTCCATGCGCCGACTGGCAAGTCGACTTTATGACCTGGAGTTTTCTGGGCATTCAGGCACCGGTGGTGGTGATGCTGGCGTTTGCCATGCTGTTTTGTCTCTACCGCTCTAACTGGGCCGGCAGCGCGCGGCTGACCGCCGGCAGTCGCAAAGAGCTATATCAGCGCCTGTCGCGCTCGAGCGGTATCGAACAACTGCTGCTGCACTGTATGGAGGAAGGCGAACTGGCGCAGGTCACGCTCCGGTCGCGGCGGATTTACGTCGGCATGATCCACACCGCGACGCTGGAATATGAAAAAACGGCCAATATCGTGCTGATCCCGATGCTGAGCGGGTACCGGGACGCGAAGACGATGAATCTGGCCGTAGAGAATAATTACAGCCGCTGGTATCACCAGCACGACATCAGCTTTGTTTCCACGCCGAAAAGCGCGCTGGAGTTCCGCAAGGTCCTGATGGTTGATCAGATTGAGAGCCTCTCGCTGTTCGATCCCGCCAGCGCCAGCGCGCTGGCCATGGGAAAATGCCAGCAGGCAGAGAAACGGCGGAACATACCGGGCTGAAATGCCCAGCCGCCCTTTACATCCGCGTTATCTGGTAACAGTGACGCGGCGTCACGTGGTAACCGCTAAGGAGTATGCAATGACCGATCGTCCCGTTCACGGCGACCAGCCGGATTACGATCCGCGTAAAAACAGCCCCGACCAGAAGCCGAAAGATGACGAAACCAGCGCGCCTGAATCCGGGGATAAACAGGCCGAATAAACCATAAACCGCCTTCTCAGGCGGTTTTTTTTCGCGCCCGGGTCGGGTTAGCCCGGCCACAGCCAGTTACGTACTTCCGGCACGTCTTCACCGTATTCGCGCACGTAGCGGTGGTGCTCCGCGATGCGCTGCTGCAGGTCGTCGAGCAATTCAGGATGGCGATCGGCCAGGCCCGGCACATGCAAAATCGCCTCCTGCGCCAGATGAAAACGGTCCAGCTCGTTGAGCACCGTCATATCAAACGGCGTGGTGGTGGTGCCCTCCTCCTTGAAGCCGTGCACGTGGAAATTGGCGTGGTTGCTGCGCTGGTAGGTCAGCCGATGGATCAAGCTGGGATAGCCGTGAAAGGCGAAAATGACCGGTTTGTCGCGGGTAAACAGCGCATCGAAATCCTCTTCCGACTTGCCGTGCGGGTGCTGCTGCTGCGTCTGCAGCGCCAGCAGATCCACCACGTTGACCACGCGAATGCGCAGCGTGGGCAGATAGTTTCGCAGCAGATCCACCGCCGCGAGCGTCTCCATGGTGGGCACATCACCGGCGCAGGCCATCACCACATCCGGCGTTTCGCCGTCATCAACCGTGCCCGCCCAGTACCATTCGCCCATACCCGCCTCGCAGTGGGCAATGGCGCTGTCGATATCCAGCGTCAGCCACTGCGGCGCCGGCTGCTTGCCGGCGACAATCACGTTGATGCGATCCCAGGTGCGCAGGCAGTGATCGCCCACCCACAGCAGGGTGTTCGCGTCCGGCGGCAGATAAATGCGCACAATATCGGCCTTCTTATTGGCCACGTGATCGATAAAGCCGGGATCCTGATGGCTATAACCGTTGTGATCCTGGCGCCAGACGTGGGACGAGAGCAGATAGTTCAGCGAGGAGATCGGCGGACGCCAGCCCAGCTTGCGGGTCACCTTCAGCCATTTGGCGTGCTGGTTAAACATCGAATCGACAATATGGATAAAGGCTTCATAACAGTTAAACAGCCCGTGCCGCCCGGTGAGCAGATAGCCCTCCAGCCAGCCCTGACACTGGTGCTCGCTGAGGATTTCCATCACCCGGCCGTCGGGCGCCAGCTGCTCATCCCACGGTTTCGATATCTGCCATCCAGCTGCGGCTGGTGACATCAAAAACCGGCGTCAGGCGATTCGAGGCGGTCTCATCTGGCCCGAACAGCCGGAAGTTATCGGCGTTGCGCTGAAAAATCGCGCTGAGGTAGTGGCCGAACTGTTTAGTGGCTTCGCCGCGCTGGCTGCCCGGCGCGCCGGTGTCGAGCGCAAACTCGCGGATGTCCGGCGTGTTGAGCGTGCGTCGCAGCCGCCCACCGTTGGCCTAGGGCGAGGCGCCCATGCGTTTATCCCCCTGCGGCGCCAGCGCGCGCAGTTCCGGCCTTAACTTACCCGCCTTCATCAAAGAGATCCTCCGGCTGGTAGCTTCGCATCCACTGCTCTAAGATCTGCCGATGCGACGTCGTTTTCGCGACATGACGCGACCGGCACCTGATGCGCACGCCAGAAATCTTCCACCTTTTTACCGTCCACCGTCTTTCGGGCCGGTCCAGCCCTTCGGGCTGCGCAACAGAATCATCGGCCAGCGCGGGATCGCCTGCTCTGCCTGGCCGCTGCGCGCCTGCTGCTGATAATCGGCAATCTTGTCAAAGGCGTTATCCAGCGCCTGCCGCCATCTGCTGGTGCATGTCGGCCGGCTCGTGCCCGCTGACCAACAGCGGCTCATACCCGTAGCCGCTGAACAGCTGCAGCAGATCTTCATCACTGCTGCGCCCCAGCAGCGTCGGGTTAGCAATCTTGTAACCGTTAAGATGCAGAATGGGTAGCACTGCGCCGTCGCGCTGCGGCATTGAGGAATTTAATGCCGTGCCAGCTGGCGGCAAGCGGGCCGGTTTCGGCTTCGCCATCGCCAATCACGCAGGGGGCAATCAGCTGCGGGTGATCGAAAACCGCGCCAAAGGCATGCGACAGCGAATAGCCCAGCTCGCCGCCTTCATTAATGGAGCCCGGCGTTTCCGGCGCCGCGTGGCTGGGAATGCCGCCGGGAAACGAGAACTGCCGGAACAGCCGCTGCATACCGGCGGCATCTTCACTGACGTGCGGATAGATTTCGCTGTAGCTGCCTTCGAGCCAGCTGTTCGCCACCATACCCGGACCGCCGTGCCCCGGACCACAGACGTACAGCAGATCCACCTCGCGCTGGCGGATGATGCGGTTGAGGTGCGCATAGATAAAGTTAAGGCCGGGCGTCGTGCCCCAGTGGCCCAGCAGACGTGGCTTGATGTGCCCGGGCTGCAGTGGTTCGCGTAACAGCGGGTTGGCCATCAGGTAGATTTGCCCGACGGAGAGATAATTGGCGGCCCGCCAGTAGCGATCGATCAGCGCCAGTTCATCGGCGGCACTCGGATTGGTCATGCCTCTTCTCCTTTGGTTAGCCATCAGTTAACCCTAATAGAGGATAGGCGATGCTGCGAGCCAGACGGTATTTCTGCACTGTTGCTATTAACCGCTGCGCTTATTCAATCTTTCACGAAAATATAAGCGCAGCGGTAAAAGCTGTACACGTAAATATTTTTTCCATTTTGTGCACTATTTAATGGGTCGTGACCCGCAAAACTGGCGCTTTTTCACTTTTGGTCTATTGTGCCTTCTACAGGTAATACCAGTAGAAAATAGAAAAATAAAAGGATCCTAAAATGGACTACAAAATGTTCGCTAACCGACTGCAACAGTGGCCGCAGTTACATTTTACGGCGATTGAACTGCAGCAACGCGAGATGACCTGCGAGATCTACGCCACGGCGGCTGAGCACCAGACCATGAGCCAGCTGTTTATTTGTCGCGTCAGTGATGAAAAAAATGCGCAGGAATTAATCAGGCAGTATCGCAGCTGGCTGCATAAATTTAATCTCGGTCGCAGCAGGCGCGATAATTCCCGCCCGCCGCGCAGCGTGTCGGTGAATGTTCCGGGCGCAATAAGCGCAGCGCTAAAATAGAGTTATCGGCATGCTTAACCATTTTTTAGTTGCATGAGTCTGCTACAGCAGCGTATTACTATTCGCGCAGCGTGATAACACCTGGCAATGTGTCTGACTAATAACCTGTGCCATTTTCACTGACAGCAGAAAAAGGTGTTGGGTTGTTATCACCTGTGTAACACTGTACGGATATACAAGTCCCGGAGGTGACGTGAAACAAGTTAACCGTCCTGCACCGGATCTGTATGCGCTGATAGGCATCGCGGTGACGGAATTTATCAGGGAAGGTAGCGTATTCAGGATACATGACGTGACGCAGGTGCTGCATACGATGAAAGCAGACGCGCGTGATGAGGATTTCCGGCATCGCTGCGATGCCGCAATAAGGCTACTGGCAGATCTTATGCACTGAACCGATCCCCGCCTGCGCGGGGACCACTACCTCAGGCGTCGTCTGGCGTATAACCCACCACAATTTCCAGCGTTCTGCGCAGCACACTTGCCTGCGCTTCGTCCTGTGTCGCTTCCAGCGCCATAATCAGACATAGAATGATGGATTTGTTACTGACGCGGCCTTCGCTGGCCAGCACGCTACGAATGACATCATTCAGTACCGCGGCCTCTTCACTCAATGCCACTCCGGCATCGCGAAAATGCGCCGCCAGTTCCGTGTCCGGCAGCGCAGAATAGAGAGAGTGATTCTCCGACATCGTTCTTTTCCCGTACTGTGAGCAATACAGTCAGATTATAATTTAACGGTCAGTCAGTGCTTGCGGCTGCCGCCACCCTGACCGTTGTGGCCAAACAGCGGATGCACATTATCGCGATCCGATTGTTCGCCACGCCGCTTTTGTCCAGCCGTCATGCTCGACCGGACTTCATCGATTGCAGTGCGAATCGCAGCCGCCTGCGCATCATCGCTGGCCTGCTGCTGCATAATGTGGAGCTCATCAAGCAACGCCTGGGTGGTGACCGGCCCGGAGCGCTGCAGCAGTGTTAACGCCGCTTCGCCGATGATCTCATCAATAAGAGTCTGGTGTTCTCTTCTGTTCATAACATAATAAATCTCTGCATGCTGCCTGCCCCGACCGGGAACGCGACAGAAAAACAGCGCCGCTATCCTGCGGCGCGATACAGCCCGTCACAAGTCATACATGCAGTGATACGTTATCAGAATGGCGTTTTCGTGTGTACAACCTGGACGCTTTCGCTTCGCTCTCAGCTCTCGCGTTCAAATAGCAGGCCAATCAGCTGGTGATAATGGTGCTCTTCTTCCGTGGTAGAAGCGAGCTCCAGACGACGCAGCAGCTTAGTACACAGCGATTTACGGTTCAGATTACGGCCTTCACGCAGGATTTCGACCACGACCTGGCCCAGCGTCTCCTGCTGCGAAGGCAGCGTGGCTTTGCTAAAATAGTTGGCAATCGCCTCGACTGAGTTCGGAGTGTATCCGTTCTGGCGCATAAGTGACTCCCGTTAACATTAAATTGTCAGAAAAATGTTCTGGCTAAGTTGTACAAGTTTTTCAAAATCTGTACAAGAGGATAAACAAGAGAATGGGGTTTTTTTGTTGCAAAAAGTGCTACCGAAAAGTTATTAACCCATGCATAAATTGAAATTTTTTAACATCGTCAACGCCCGATCAGGTCCACATTAATAATGAGTCGATAACGTATCGCTTCGTTATCAGTGCCACCTAATCTGCCTGTTACTTATTTCCTCTCGCGCTAACAATCGTTATTGGCGGTTGCAGCCGCTGCGCTTATCAGATATTACCGCGCGTCATTTTTTCGTTCCCTGCAGCACGGCAGCTGGTGATATAAAATGCGTGCGGCGCAATGGACCACTCCCTGAATTGCGCCGCTGCGTTAGCGATTAAGACTGCCTGCATGGCAGCTTAAGGATTACGCTGACTGCATTTACCTTAAAGAAGGCGGTTTAAGCTTCCGCCGTTGCGGTTTTGCCGCGGCGACTCACTTTTCCACCGCGCCTGCCCGCTTCTACTGCCCTTTCCGGACAGTTTTTAAAATTCCCGCTGCTGACGCTGCCGCCTTTTTTACCCGCTTCGCGAGCACGCTCGGTATTTTCTGCAAAATTACCTGCACCACCACGTCGTTGTGTCATATGTCACCCCATTGATAAAAATAATTAAGTAGTTAAACGACAGAATATCTCCACACAGGAACAATATGGATGGGATTGGAGATAAAACAACATTTAATATGCATATTTGCGCTGACAAAAAGCCATGCGCAAATGGTTATTTTCACCGCTGCGCTTATAGCGGGTTGCTTGTAAAGATTTTTTTTCAAACTTGTACAAAATAATTTTAGTGGTATAAAATCAATTAATTAACAAAAGTGTGATCTGCATCACAAACAAGTATTGAGAGATTGTTGCTATTTTTCAGTTTTATCTGAATTTTCCGGGATGATGGAAATATGACCGCTCACTTCCAGCACCGCGTATTTAATTTGATCGATGCGTTCCAGCCCCTGACCTGAACGCGCGGCCTCCAGGATATCTTCCCGGCTGATGCCCGACATTTTTAGCCGCTGCGTTAATATCCGGCCATGCTCCACCAAAACCAGCGGTCCTCCCTCCGCCATTTGTTCGAATAGCGGAAAGCGCGCTTTGAGTTTGCCCAGCACAATATCAATAGTGATTAAGGTAATGATGGTGAGGCTGGCACCGGTAACGGAAAAGTCATCACCCAGCAATGCCTGCTGTGTGGCTTCGCTAATAATCAGCAGCAGAATCAAATCGAATGAGGTCATTTGCAGCAGTGTGCGTCGACCGGCAATTTTAAATACCACCATTAACAACAGATAAATGGCGGCTGCGCGTAATACCGTTTCCATAACGCTCTCCTTTTATGGGTAAATCCACTGCGATACCTTTACCGGTACCTGATGATTGACGTGCACGCTCAGCGCAACCCGTCCCGCCGCCTGCGGCTGAATCCCCAGCCAGATCACATGACCTTCTGCCGCCTCGCTGGCGTAAGTCAGCTGCAGCGTGTTATCCCGCGTGATGGCCTGCTGTGGCTGTGGCTGTGGCTGTAGCGTCTGGATCTGCAAATCGTCTAACGCGCCGCTGCCTAGCGTGACGGTGAAACGCTCGCCGCTCTGCGGTGCCACGCGAATCCGCAGGTTCATATTGCTGTCGATGCGACCAAAACGTTCATAGCGCAGGCTGACGGAACCATCAGCCGACTGCGCCTGCCCGTCACTTAATATGCCTTTGGAAAACAGCCCGCAGGCACCCAGGATCACAATCACCATCAGCACGTATTCACCGATACGCTGTATAACGCTCTCCCTGCGTTGCCAGCGCATATCCTCCTGTACCGGATAATCACGGCTGGCTAACTCATCTTTCTTCATGGCGTTATTCCTCTTACAGTTAATTAGCTGACATCTTATCGCTACGGTTATTTCCTCTTCGTCCTGAATTTTAAGCTTAGCGGTAAACGCCGGGAGCTTCGGTAACAGTTTAATTCGGCTGAGCAGCGGTGCAGAAATTACTCCTATAATTCGGATGCACGCCGCTGGCAATGCATATGAGCAGCGGCAGAGACGGCGTTTATTAATTTCACTCTGACAAGGGATACAGAATATGGATGAAGAACTGGTTAATTTAGCGACCGAAGTGGGTAATAAATTACTGGCCGCCGGCCTGAGCGTCACCACCGCCGAATCCTGCACCTCTGGCTGGGTCGGTTCCGCGCTGGCGGCCGCCAGCGACAGTAGCCGCTTTTACAGCAGCGGCTTTATTACTTACACCAATCAGGCGAAGCAGCGCGTGCTGGGCGTCAGCGCAGAGACGCTGGCGCGTGATACCGCCGTCAGTGAAGCCGCGGTACGGGAGATGGCCTGCGGCGCGAAAAAGCTCTCCGGGGATACGCTGGCTATTGCCGTCAGTGGCTATGCCGGCCCGGACGGCGGTGAGGACGGCACGCCAGCCGGCACCGTGTGGTTTGCATGGTGTCTGGCAGATGGCAGCGTGCACACCAGCCGACAATGGTTTTCAGGTGAAGGTGAAGAAGTGGTGCGCAAAGCAACCCTTTTTAGTCTGGCGGAATTGAACCGTCTGCTCGACGCTATTTAGCGCCGCTTCGCCGTTCAATGATTAAACGTCAATAAAATAAGCCGGGCGGATAAAATTCCCACCGGAGGAAAATGTATTGAGCATAAATAATCATCAGGCAGGTTAAAAGCGAGACCGTAATATTGACCGGCTCGCTAAAAATAGCGTGGTTATTTTACGCCACAATCTTCAGCCTTCTCATTCATATAGCGTTAGCGAGGCGTGAAAAATATAGCCGTCGCGCTTGTCAGTGAGGCAGCCTGCATTAGTATTAAGTGTGCAAAACATGCATGGCGGCAGATGCGTCATGTTATTTATTACTCATCACGAGGTAATAGTATGACAGAGCATAGAGGCGGTTCAGGTAATTTCGCAGAAGACAAAGAGAAAGCATCTGAAGCGGGTAAAAAAGGCGGACAAAACAGCGGCGGTAATTTCAAAAACGACCGTGAGAAAGCGTCCGAAGCCGGCAAAAAAGGCGGACAGAATAGCCATCGCGATTCCTGATGCGCTGTAACGCAGAGTAAGGAATGTCTCGGAGCAGGGAATGCTCCGTCATCAACAGGATGACAGGGATTTATTGCTTCGTTTCATTCCCTCTCTTAATCGCGTTATCACTTAATGGCTTCAGCCTCCCGTTAATCACCGATTCGGAGAATATTCCATGAAAGTTAAATCGCTACTCGATCTTTTTATTCACGATCTTTCGGACGTTTACAGCGCGGAGAAACAGATCACCCGTGCGTTACCCAAACTGGTCCGGGCAGCCTCCGATGAAAGTTTAAAAAACGCTTTTCAGCAACATCTGGAAGAGACCCAGGGACAAATTGAGCGCCTCGATCAGGTCGTAGAGAGCCACGATGAGCTGCGCATCATGCGTATGAAGTGCCATGCACTGGAAGGCCTGGTAGAAGAAGCGCAGGAGCTGATTGAATCCACCGAAGCCGGCCCGGTGCGCGATGCTGGCCTGATCGGCGCGGCGCAGAAGGTTGAGCACTATGAAATCGCCACTTACGGCACGCTGGTGGCCATGGCGAAAAAGCTGGAGCTCAACCAGGCCGCAGAGTTGCTGGCTGCCACGCTGGCAGAAGAAAAATCCACCGATGAAAAACTCACGGATATCGCGGAAAAACAGTAACGCGACTGCCGTACAACGGAGGTAGATATGACGACCACATCCGCACTCTCGCATTATCACGACTGGCTGCGCGACGCTCACGCCATGGAAAAACAGGCCGAAACCATGCTCGAGCAGATGGCAAAACGCCTGGAAAACTACCCGCAGCTGCGGGCCCGCATTGAGCAGCATATCGAAGAAACCCGTCAGCAGCAGTCTCTGCTGGAATCCATTCTCGACCGCCACGGTATTTCCCACTCCAGCGTAAAAGACGTGATGGGGAAAATGGCCGCCATGGGCCAGGCGTTTGGCGGTACCTTCGCGGAAGACGAAGTGGTGAAAGGCGCTATCAGCGGCTACGTGTTCGAGAATGCCGAGATTGGCAGCTACACCAGCCTGATCAGCGCCGCCACGCGTGCCGGTGATCAGGAGAGCGTGGCCATTCTCAAACAGATCTGTGAGCAGGAGATCGCGATGGCGGACTGGATGTTAACGCACATGCCTGAACTGACCGATCAGTTCCTGCTGCGCAGCGAAGACCCGGACGCGAAAGCGAAACGCTGATTTTCTCTTTTCGTAAGAGACTTTTTGAGGTGAGCTATGTTTCGACACGTTAAGAAATTGCAGTATACGGTGCGCGTTAGTGCACCGAACCCGGGCCTGGCCAATCTGCTGCTAGAGCAGTTTGGCGGTCCACAGGGCGAACTGGCTGCGGCCATGCGCTATTTTACCCAGGGCCTGGGCGATGAGGATTTAGGACGCCGCGACCTGCTGATGGATATCGCTACCGAGGAGCTCAGCCATCTTGAGATTATCGGCTCGCTGGTTGGCATGCTCAATAAAGGCGCCAAAGGCAAGCTGGCCGAAGGCACTGAAGAGGAAGGCGAACTGTATCGCTCAATCACGGGTGCCGGTAACGATAGCCATCTGACTTCGATTCTTTATGGCGGTGGCCCGCCGCTGACCAACTCCGGCGGTGTGCCGTGGACCGCGGCTTACGTGGATACCATCGGGGAAGTAACGGCGGATCTGCGTTCTAATATCGCCGCCGAAGCGCGCGCCAAAATCATCTATGAACGCCTGATCAACGTCACTGACGATGTCGGTGTGAAGGATGCGTTAGGCTTCCTGATGACGCGTGAAGCCGCGCACCAGCTTTCATTTGAGAAAGCACTGTACTCCATTCGCGACAACTTCCCACCGGGCAAGCTGCCGCCAATTGAGCAGTATGCGCACAACTACTACAACATGTCAGAAGGTGAGGACGTGCGTGGTAGCTGGAACTCCGATGATAACTTCGATTATGTGGCCGATCCGCAACCGGCGGTGGATGGCGGCGATGGTCTGCCTTCTGTGACGCTGTCGCCGGATGAGCAGCGCGACATTGACGCGCTGGCCGCACGCACCGCGTCCGATCCGCTGATCGATCCGATCACCGGGGCGGAAGCGGGCAGCAAGAAGTCGCCCTGACGTTCAGTCAGACCAGGCAGTGACACGTTTTTTTCTCGCGCAGTAACTGGCCCCTGGCCCACGGCGTTTCCCTGACGGGAACGCCGTTTTTTCGTCCTGCTGCCATAAATTCTTCCGAACAGCTTTCCGCCGGGATGCGTTTATACCTGTGTCCGGCCTGCTAAAAACTCAGGCATGTAAAGCAAAAAAGCTCCCGGGACAGGAGCT
The DNA here is from genome assembly GCA_039593635.1 of Enterobacterales bacterium. GTDB lineage: Bacteria > Pseudomonadota > Gammaproteobacteria > Enterobacterales > Enterobacteriaceae > Enterobacter. Next base: position 73,097 of record JBCNOW010000027.1, on the reverse strand, counting down.
TTGATTCTGCTAACGATGCGATTGCATATTGTTAACTGGCGATTCGTGCCTTCGCTGATGGCTTCTCCGGACCAATAACGTCCGCGTCTTTTTCTGCAAAACCTACTCTGGCAAGCTTCGCACCATCAATGGAAGACCAGAAAGCGACTGAACGTTTGGCAGCAGTCATCGCCCTGGATGTATCAATTTTTTTACTTTGCTTAATCATGATGCCTCCTGAAGTTCCTGCTGTGACCATAATTTACCCTACCCTTGTTTATTTATCAAACAGGATGCTGAACCCCTGCATTGATTCACTTTTCCTCAAAAAAACCGCCTCACTTTCTCGCGTATTTTATCTTGTATTTCTTCTACCGATGAGGACATTTTATCAGGAGCATCAAATACGAAAGCAAACCCATACGATCGGTATCGGGTCTGAGCCTCGGGAACAGGGTCGCAGATATGCACGTCATCCAAACCCACCATTGCGCAAAAAGTCGTGGCATATACCAGCGCTATAATAAAGACTTTACCTGATAATGATGTCTCTTTATCAGCAATAAAATTTTCCAGCATACAAATAGCAAACTCGTCACGCAGCATGTCATATTTACAAATAATAACAGCATGCAGTGCTTCGGGGTCTGCATAGTCAACGACCTTGAGGCTTATATCTAATATCCCTTTGTCATTTGCTGTCCCCTGATAGCGCTTCATTCCCCACGCCCAGTTGAGCTTACTCCCCGTAATGCCTGCGGCAAGGGATTGCTTATCCGCTTCGCTCAATACGCCAGTGGTGATATTTTCCCAGTTAAAGCTTTTAATAATACGTTGCGTTAAGTTGAGACAGTAATCGTGAACTTCCTGTATTGATAAATCGCTCACACCTATAACCTTGCAACCGAATAACTATAGAATTATTTTAAGATAACCACATCCCGATTTAGATGATCAGAATCAAATGAGATCTTGAAATTAAATTCAGCGAGAGGTAAGTGAAAACCTTATTTATTTATATTACTTATACTGCCAAAAACGTTGAGCAAAATAGCGTTACTTTACTTTTTAATCTCACGGTTAAGCGGGTTTATGGTTTAATACTGATTATCCTTCAGACTATTAATTTATTCACAGGAATGCATGCGACCAGGCAGGCTTGCTGGCGTTTCGACGCATTAGACTGGGATACGGAAATATCATAAAAATTTTGTCTCTCAGAGACCGGTCAGTTAGCAACTTGCTCCAGCTCTCACATTCGGCAATGCACAATCCTGCCGCTTGATCTTTACCACACTTCCGGCACATACTGTTTTTAGATACAGTATTTTTAGGGTGCCGATGATGTATGCATTGGTCGACGTAAACTCTTTCTACGCCAGCTGCGAAACCGTGTTTCGCCCGGATCTGCGCGGCAGGCCGATCGTGGTGCTGTCAAACAATGATGGCTGCATTATCTCGCTGAGCCGCGAAGCGAAGGCGCTCGGCATCAAAATGGGTGCGCCGTGGTTTAAACATCGCGACGAGCTAATGCGTCATCAGGTGGTGGTGTTTTCATCTAACTATGCGCTGTACGGCAACATGTCGGCGCGCGTGATGGAGACGCTCGACCGGCTGGCGCCGCGCGTGGATGTCTACTCGATTGACGAGGCCTTTCTTGATGTCAGCGGAATTGAAGGCTACACCTCGCTGACGCGCTTTGGACAGCAGGTACGTGACTGCCTGTGGAAAGAGACGCACCTGAAAGTGGGCGTCGGCATCGCGCCAACGAAAACCCTCGCCAAGCTGGCTAACTGGGCGGCCAAACGCTGGACCAAAGCCGAAAACGTCATGGACCTCTCTGATCCGGCGCGCCAGCGCGGCCTGATGCAGCGGGTGGGCGTAGAGGAAGTGTGGGGCGTCGGCCGCCGTTTATCGAACAAGCTGAACCTGATGGGCATTCAAACCGCTCTGCAGCTGGCGGAGACGCCCACTGCGCTGATCCGCAAGCATTTCGGCGTGGTGCTGGAGCGCACCGTGCGCGAGCTGCGCGGCGAACCCTGCCTGGCGTTTGAAGAGGTGATTCCGCACCGGCAAAATATCCTCTGCTCGCGCTCGTTTGGCGATCGCATTACCGATTATCAGGATATGCGCGAAGCCATCGCCAGCTATGCGGCACGCGCAGCGGAGAAACTGCGCAGCGAGCGTCAGTATTGCCGCTACATCGGCACCTTTATCCGCACCAGCCCGCACGATCCGCATCAACCCTACTATGCCAACGCCGCCAGCCAGACGCTGATTACCCCTACCGCCGACAGCCGCGACATCATTCAGGCCACGCTCAACTGCCTGGATCGCATCTGGATCCCCGGCAAGCGCTACCTGAAAGGCGGCGTAATGCTGGGCGACTTTTTCAGCGACGGGGTGGCGCAGCTTGATCTGTTTGCTGACTATCAGCCGCGCCGTAACAGCGATCAGCTGATGGCGCTGATGGATAAGATCAACGCTCACCAGCGCGGTGCCTTGTGGTTTGCCGGTCAGGGCATCCAGAAACCCTGGGCGATGAAACGCGACATGCTGTCTCCGGCTTACACCACGCGTATTAGTGACGTGCCGCGCGTGAAGGCCAAATGATGCTGCATGCGATCAGCCCAGGCCGTTTACGCGTGATGAGCGAGCAGCGTCGGGCTAAGCCGCGCCAGGTTGCGCCAGAAATGTTAACAGAAAGCGGCTTGAATTCAGCGTGCTGAACCCCCACTCTAACGCTTTCGCCCTGACAGGAGTAAAACAATGGCAACCGAATATGCGATTATCGCGGGTGGCTGTTTCTGGTGCACCGAAGCAGTATTTAAAGATGTGATTGGCGTCGAGTCAGTCGAAAGTGGTTACACCGGCGGTGAACGTCCTAATCCCACCTACGAGCAGGTGTGCAGCGGCGCGACCGGCCACGCCGAAGCGATTCGCGTAGGCTTCGATCCGGAGAAAGTGAGCTACGGCGATCTGCTGGACATCAGCTTTGCCACCCACGATCCCACTCAGCTGAACCGTCAGGGTAATGATGTCGGCACCCAGTACCGTTCGGCGATTTTCCCGGCTAACGCGGAACAGGAAGCCGAAGCGATTGCGGCAATTGCCCGCGCGCAGGAAGATCACAGCGTGCCGGTGGTGACCACCATCGAGCCGCTGAAAGCCTGGTACCCGGCAGAAGATTATCATCAGGATTACTGGGACGGTGCCGGCCAGCGCAACGGTTACTGCCTGGCGGTGATCCCGCCGAAGCTGCAGAAACTGCGTAAAAGCTTCGCTAACCGGGTGAAACAGGGTTAACCCGCCCGCTCTCCCCCACGGAAGGTCGTCATCGCTGACGGCCTTCCTGCATTTAGCGCGACCCGCTGCGGATTATCCGTCATAATAGCCCCCCGTTTTCCGCAGAGCACGATCATGACCTCTCCACAGCAAGCCACGCCGGCGCGCAGGCGACCGATGAAGCTCAACACCCTGGTGACGCTAATGCTCAGCGCGGTGATTGTGCTGGTGCTGCTGAGCGTACACATGTTTTATTTCTTCCAGATTGGGGCCGCGACGCGCAGCCAGCTGGAGGATAAAGCCATGGCGGTAGCGCGCACGCTGGCGAAATCACCCGAAATTCAGCAGGCGCTGCGCCTGCCGCCCGACCGGGCCGCTATCCAGCCCATCGCCAAAGCGGTGGAAGAGAGCAACCATCTGCTGTTTATCAGCATCACCAACATGGATGGCATCCGCTACTCACACCGTAATCCGGAGCTGGTGGGCAAACACTTTATCGGCCCGGACATCGAACCGGCGCTGCGCGGCAACGAGAATGTCTCCGTGAATCAGGGCTCGCTGGCCAAATCGCTGCGCGTGTTTACCCCGGTTTATGACGCCCAGCAGCGGCAGATTGGCGTGGTGGCCATTGGCATCTCGCTGGAAGCGGTCACCGACCAGATCAACCAGAGTCGCTGGAGCATTCTGTGGACCATTCTGATCGGTACTTTTGCCGGCGCGGTTGGCACCTTCATTCTGGTGCGCGTGCTGAAGCGCATCCTGTTCGGCCTCGAGCCTTACGAAATTTCCACCCTGTTTGAGCAGCGCCAGGCGATCCTTAACTCCGTCAAGGAAGGCGTGGTGGCGATGGACGATCAGGGCGAGGTGACGCTGGTCAATCAGGCGGCGCGCCAGCTGCTGAGCGATAAAATGGGCAGCAGCGTAGTGAGTACCGCGCGCATTTATGATGCCTCAGTGATTGATCAGCATCTGCAGGAAGTGCTCAACGGCGGTCGCGCACGGCGCGATCAGGAGATCAGCGTCAACGGCCGGCTGCTGCTGTGCAACACGGTGCCGGTGAAAAGCCAGGAGCGGGTGATCGGCGCGATCAGCACCTTCCGCGACAAAACCGAAATCAGCCAGCTGATGCAGCGTATTGACGGCATGGTGAACTACGTCGATGCCCTGCGCGAGCCCACGCACGAGTTTATGAACAAACTGCATGTGATCCTGGGCCTGCTGCACATGAAGCGCTACGCAAGCTGGAAGAGTACATTCTGCAGACGGCACACAATTATCAGACGGATATCGGCGCTACCAGCCAGAGCAAGGTAAAATCCCCGGTGATTGCCGGGTTCCTGCTGGGTAAAATCAACCGGGCGAAAGAAGCGGGCATCACCCTGACCCTGGCGGATGGCCAGATACCGGATACCGCCAACGAAGAGCAGGTCGCGGTGCTGATCACCGTGCTCGGTAACTTAATTGAAAACGCGCTGGACGCGATGGAAGGCAGCAGCCGGAAGGCGAAATCGGCCTGCTGCTGCACTATCAGAATGGCTGGCTCAGCTGTGAAGTCAGCGATGATGGCCCCGGCATTGCTCCGCCGCAGCTGGAGACTATTTTTACTAAGGGCTTCTCAACAAAAGGTGAAAACCGCGGCGTTGGGCTGTTCCTTGCTCGCCAGCAGATCCAGAACCTGGGCGGCGACATCACCGTCGAGTCTGAGCCTGGCGTATTTACCCAATTTTTTGTTCACATCCCCTGGGATAGCGAGAGGAATATCGCGTGATAAATGTATTAATTGTCGATGATGACGCCATGGTGGCCGACCTCAACCGTCTGTACGTCAACCGTGTTGAAGGCTTTAGCTGCTGCGGCGTCGCCTCCACGCTGAACCAGGCCGAGGCCATTATTAATACCCGCCCAACCAGCCGGTCGACCTGGTGCTGCTGGATGTCTATATGCAGCAGGATAACGGGCTGGATCTGCTGCCGGAGATCCGCGCGTCAGGCCGCCCAATCGATGTGATCATGATCTCGTCGGCCGCCGATGCCGCCACCATCCAGACCTCCATGCACTACGGCGTGGTGGATTATCTGATCAAACCGTTCCAGTTCCCGCGCTTTGAAGAGGCGCTGAACGGCTGGAAGGCAAAAAAAAGCGCTGATGGGCAATCAGCACTACTATCAGCAGGCGGACGTCGACCGGCTGATCCACGGCGGGGCGCCGGACCTAGCACGACAACAAAAGGCTGCCGAAAGGGTTAACGCCGCAGACGCTGCGCACCATTTGCCAGTGGATTGACGCCCACCCGGAGACCAGAGTTTTCCACCGACGATCTGGCGGCAGCGGTCAATATTTCGCGCGTCTCCTGCCGCAAATACCTGATCTGGCTGGCGCAAATCAATATTCTGTTCACCAGCATTCACTACGGTGCCACCGGGCGCCCGGTGTATCGCTACCGCCTCCAGCCGGAGCAGCTCGGGCTGCTCAAACAGTACTGTCAGTAACGCGGCAGCTGTAATCCAGCAGGGTAAAGCGGAAGTGGTGCGCCGGCGAGCAGATAACCCTCTGCTGTTCGCGGGTCACAAAGATCGCTTCTATATCAGGACGCGCGCGCGCGCAGATACGCGCAGCCCCTTCTCTACGCCCATGCCGTACATCAGCGTGGTCCAGATATCGCCATCGATGGAATCGTTGAAATGATGGTCACGCTGTCCAGTTCGTTGTCCAGCGGATACCCGGTGCGCGGGTCAGAAGATGGTGATGCCAGCAGCGTGCCGTTGTGCTCAAAGTAGCGCTCATACGTTCCCGACGTCACCACCGATTTGCTCTCCACCGTCATCGCGCCGATCAGCGCATCACCGGCGAAACGGCTTTTTCAGCCCCACGCTCCAGCCGCCTTCCGGCGAGCCCAGCGTCTGGATATTGCCGCCGAGGTTGATCAGCCCCAGCTCAGCGCCCTCCTGACGCAGGTAATCCCGCACCCTGTCGGCGATATAGCCTTTGGCGATGGCCCCCAGATCGATCTCCATCCCCGGCAGCGGCAGAAACACCGAGTGCTGTTCGGCATCCAGTACCACCTGATGCGGATCGGTAATGCGCCAGCAGCGACGCAATTTCATCGGCGGGCGGCACGCTGTCGCCCCTGAAAACCAATCTTCCAGCGTTTCACCAGCGGACCGATGGCCAGGTTAAACGCGCTGTCTTTAAGCAGGCTTGCCGCTTTCGCGACAGCGAATCAGCTCAAACACCGGACGGCTGACGGCAACCGGATGCTGACCGGCCGCCTGGTTGATGTCCATCACCTGCGAATGCGCGCGGTTAACGGTAAGCAGGTCTTCGTACTGTTTGATCAGGCGAAAAACGCGGGACGCGAGGGCTTCGTCATGGGAGAAGAGTTTCAGGAGAATGGGCGAGCCCATCAGGACGGCGGAATAAGGAAACGCGATGGACGCCAGGCGTCGCTTGATCATCAGATGTGGCCCCGCAAAAGAACGATGCCCGCAGGGCGCGGGCATCGTGATAGCTTAGTTACCTAACGCCAGTTTAGCGGCATTACGGCCTGCTAGGGTACCAAAAATAATGATATCTGCCACCGCGTTACCGCCGATACGGTTAGCGCCGTGGATCCCGCCGACCACTTCACCCGCCGCGAACGCCCCCGGCAGCACGTTGTTGCTGCTGTCCAGCACGCAGGTTTCGGTGTTGATGGTCACGCCGCCCATGGTGTGGTGCACGCCCGGCGCAATCTGAATGGCGTAGAACGGCCCTTCGTTGATCGGAGCACGCAGCGCGGTGGTACGGCCAAAATCATCGTCGTGCTGTTTTTCAACGAAACCGTTGTAACGTTCCAGGGTCGCCAGGAAAGCGTGGTGATCCATGCCGAGCGCTTCCGCCAGGGCTTTTGGCGAGCTGGCGCTGGTCACAAAGCCTTTGGCGATGTACTCATCCGCGGCTTTGTTTTTGGCACGTACATGCTCATCAAAGACGATGTACGCGTATTTCTCCGGCAGCGCGATGATTGCCGCCGAGACTTTATCGCGGGTCGACATTTCATTGTAGAAACGCTTACCCTTCTGGTTGACCAGAATCGCCCCGCCGCCGCGGATGGATTCGGAAATCAGGTACGAGGTTTTCTGCTCAACGGTTGGGTGGATCTGGATTTCGCCCATATCAACGGTGCCGGCACCGATGCGTCTCCAGCAGCGCGATACCGCCGCCGGTTGCCCCTTTGTGGTTGGTGGTGACGAAACCTTCCAGATCCGGACGGTATTTCACCACCATCTGGCTGTTGGCGCTGAAACCACCGGTGGCCACAATCACGCTTTTCGCAGTCAGGGTGACGGCTGTCGTTCTCCTCAGTGGTCAACCACTTTCACGCCGGTCACTTCACCGTTTTCGAACAGGATGTCGCTGACGGAGGTATCCAGCATCACCTCGATGTTGCGTTTGTTGACGTTACGCACCAGGCCGCTAATCAGGTAGCCGCCCACCGCCGAACCGTCTTTTGGACGGTGCGTACGGTCAATGCTCATCCCGCCGGTGGTGGTGATGTCGTTCAGCATAATGCCGCGCGTCGCCAGCCACTCAATCGCTTCCGGCGCATTCTCCACGAAGCGACGCAGCAGTTCCGGGTTGTTCTTGTTTCCGCCGCCTTTCAGGGTTTCCTCGTAGAACAGCTCTTTGCTGTCCTGGATGCCTTTCACGCGCTGGAAGCGGGTTTCCGCGGCGTTCATCCCGGCAGAGGCTTTAATGGTGTTACCGCCGATGGTCGGCATCTTCTCAACGATCAGCACGCTCGCGCCTTCATCGTGCGCCTGAATCGCCGCCGCCAGACCGGCGCCGCCGCTACCAACCACCACCACATCCTAACTGACCGGTTCGCATTCGGGTCACCGCCCTCTTCCGCCGCCAGCGCTTTGCTGGATTTCAGCATCGCTTTAGATACCGCTTTCTTCACCGCTTCACTCTGGCTGGTTGCGCCGGTAATGGCATCCACGTGCGGAGTGTTGGCAACCAGAATGCGGTCACGCAGGCTTTCAAAGGTGCTGGTGAAATCGACGTCGAGGTTAGGATCCGGCACCAGCGAGATGTCGGTGATACGGTCGGTGTCGAGCGTCACGTTGATTTTCAGCTTCAGCGCTTCGTCCTGCACTTTCTCGGTGAACATGCCCGGTTTGAATTTACGATTCGCCCATGCTCATGTCGCGGATCATCGCTTCCACCAGCGAGAAGCGCCACAGCGGTTCCGGAATGCTCAGCGCTTCGCGTTTGGTGCTGTCCATAAACAGATCCATGTGCTCGTTTTTGATGATGCGATCGGCCCAGTCCGGATAGGCAATACAGGCTTTACCAATTGCCACCAGATCGAAGCCCGAGGCCAGCGCCAGTTCGGCATCCTCTTTGCCATTCACCACGCCGCCAACGCCCATCACCGGAACCTGCGCCAGCGTTGCCGAGCGCATGCGCAATGTATTTTCCGATTAACGGCGTCGGGTCCTGGGTGTCGACAATGGAAGGACGCAGCGCTGGCCGACGGAGAAGTGCAGGTAATCCACGCCGCGCGCCGCCAGTTTTTCCAGCAGGTACATGGTGTCGTCAAAGCGGATGCCCGGCACTTCCAGCTCTTCCGGCGAGAAGCGGTAGCCAATGATGAAATCCGCTGCGGCGTACTGGCGCTCCGCCATTTTGTGGGTGATATCCAGCACCGCCAGCGGGAATTTCGCGCGGTTATCGCGGCTGCCGCCCCACTCGTCGTCACGCTGGTTAGAGTTCGGGGAGTAGAACTGCTGAATCAGGTAGGTGTTGGCGCCGTGGATTTCCACGCCGTCGAAACCGGCCTGGATGGCGCGGCGCACCGCTTCACCAAACTTGGCGATCATCACCTCCACTTCTTCCGCCGTCAGCGCCAGCGGGGTGCTGGCACCGTCACGCGGCGCGGCGATGGCGCTTGGGCGCGACCGGGGTTCGCCCGCCGATCAGTTTCGGCTCAACCATGCGGCCGCCGTGGTAAATCTGCAGCATGGCTTTGGAGCCCTGGGATTTGATGGCGTGCGCGATTTTGGCCAGCCCGGCGATTTTCTCGTCGTTGTCGATGCCAATCGCGCCCGGGAACGCCGGACCGCGGTCATCGATAAAGGAGCACTCGACGATCATGGTGCCGATGCTGCCGGCACGCGCGCGATAATACTCAACCAGATCGCTGGTCACGGTGCCGTCGTAATAGCCGGTACAGGTGGTCATCGGGGCCATTAACAAACGGTTTTTCAGCACCGCCCCTTTCGGTAAGGTCAGCGGATTAAGAATCGGGGTGAGCGTATTCATGATGAGCAACTCCAGAATTAAGAAATCGTGTATTCAATTCTTTGGCAGTTCGGAGGTCTTTATAATTAATTTAAGTGGTCCGACTTCATGGTATAAATATACCATTTTATTTAGTTACATAACCCAGAATGTTAGTTATATAAGTTTTACGCGTGAAAATACTTTTTATTGCTCATTGCTGAAATCCGCGCTCCGCTAAGTTTTAACCAATACTTGACAAAAATCAACTTTTTCCTTACATTTAAAACAAATGACGTAATATCAAAGAGATAAAAAGCGACTTTCGCCCAATTATGGCGGTATTTTTGCCGTTCCGTTCACTTTTAACACATATTTTACACCTGTTGGTTCATTTATTACGGCGCAAAACGTTAAAACAAAAAACCCGCTAATAATTTTATTGATCCAGATCAAAATAGATATTTTAATTAATCGCATCATAGCGTCATTCAATTGATAATTCGCGAAGCAAAATTGCAATAACGAAGATTCATGTAAAAGACACTTTAAAACGTCCCGGTTGATCTGCTACAAGCGTTTCGTAACTAAAAAAATCAACCCGACCGGGCCGTCAATCGCATTCCCATAACTTGCAGACCAAAACTATGAATACACAAACAACCCAGAGTGAACCCCTAAAGGCGCCACCTGCCGCACCGGGGAAAAAGAACCGGCTAGTCATGTTGTGCCTGCCGATCGTGGTTGCCGTGCTGTTGCTGCTGGTGCCCACCCCTGCCGGGCTGGAGCCTTACGCGTGGCACTACTTCGCTATCTTTGTCGGCGTGATCGTCGGCTTGATCTTCGAACCGCTGCCGGGCGCGGTGATCGGCCTGACCGGCGTGGTGGCCATTGCGCTGTGCAGCCAGTGGGTGCTGTTCAGCCCTGAACAGCTGGCCGATCCGAAATTCAAGCTGGCGGGCCAGGCGCCTCCTTTAAATGGGCGGTGAGCGGGTTTGGTAACTCTACCGTCTGGCTGATCTTCGGTGCCTTCATGTTCGCCGCTGGCTATGACAAAACCCGCTTCGGCCGCCGTCTGGCGCTGATTCTGGTGAAATACCTCGGCCGTCGCAGCCTGACGCTCGGTTACGCCATCACCTTTGCCGACCTGCTGCTGGCACCGTTCACCCCGTCCAACACCGCGCGCAGCGGCGGGACCATCTACCCGATCATTGCTAACCTGCCGCCGCTGTACGGTTCAAAACCCAACGACCCAAGCGCGCGCAAAATTGGTTCGTACCTGATGTGGGTGGCGATCACCGCGGCCTGTATCACCAGCTCAATGTTCCTCTCCGCCCTTGCGCCGAACCTGCTGGCGCTGGCGCTGGTGAAAAGCACGGTTGGGATTGATATCTCCTGGGGCACCTGGTTCCTCGCCTTCCTGCCGCTGGGTATCCTGCTGATTCTGACCATGCCGCTGCTGGCCTACTGGTTCTACCCGCCAGAAGTAAAAGTGAATAATGAAGTGCCGCTGTGGGCGAGCCGTGAGCTGGAAAAACTGGGCAAGCTGTCCCGCAATGAAATTCTGCTGCTGGTGTTCGTGTTCGCTGCGCTGCTGATGTGGATCTTCGCCGCCGCGTGGATTGAACCGGCGATGGCTGCCCTGCTGGTTGTCGTCGGGCTGATGCTGTGGACCGGCGTGCTGGAGTGGAACGATATCACCGGCAACAAAGCCGCGTGGAACACCTTCGTCTGGTTCGCCACCCTGGTTGCGCTGGCGGATGGCCTCTCCTTCCTACCGGCTTTATCAGCTGGCTGGGTAAAGAAGGTGGCCTGCTGATGAGCGGTATCTCTCCGGGGGTGTCGCCACCATCGTCCTGCTGCTGGCGTTCTACCTGCTGCACTACCTGTTTGCCAGCACCACCGCGCACACCACCGCGCTGCTGCCAGCGATGCTGACCATCGCCTCCACCATTCCGGGCATGAATATGGAAGTGTTCGTCCTGCTGATGGTGACCTCTCTGGGTGTGATGGGGATCATCACCCCGTACGGTACTGGCCCAAGCCCGATTTACTACGGTAGCGGCTACCTGCCAACCAAAGACTACTGGCGCCTCGGCACCATCTTCGGTGCCATCTTCCTGGCGGCCCTGCTGCTGATTGGCTATCCGTGGATGTCCATGATGTTCTGATTTCCTGCCGCCGCGCCCGCGCCGACCGCCGGACTTCTCCCCCGTCGTTTTATTCTGGCGGGCAATACGAAGCTAAGTGAGCAAACATGTCGAACAAACCGTTTTACTATCAGAACCCCTTCCCTCTCGCCCATGACGACACCGAATACTATCTGCTGACCAAAGAGCACGTCTCCGTTGCCGAGTTCGACGGCCAGGAAGTCCTGAAAGTGGAGCCGGAGGCGCTGACGCTGCTGGCGCAGCAGGCCTTCCACGATGCCGCATTTATGCTGCGTCCTTCCCATCAGAAGCAGGTTGCCGCCATTCTGACCGACCCGGAAGCCAGCCAGAACGATAAATACGTTGCCCTGCAGTTCCTGCGTAACTCCGAAATCGCCGCCAAAGGCGTGCTGCCGACCTGCCAGGACACCGGCACGGCGATCATCATGGGTAAAAAAGGCCAGCGCGTCTGGACCGGCGGCGGCGATGAAGCGGCGCTGGCCCAGGGCGTGTATAACACCTACATCGAAGATAACCTGCGCTACTCGCAGAATGCGGCGCTGGATATGTATAAAGAGGTGAACACCGGCACCAACCTGCCCGCGCAGATCGATCTCTACAGCGTGGACGGCGATGAGTACAAATTCCTGTGCATGGCCAAAGGCGGCGGTTCAGCCAACAAAACCTATCTCTACCAGGAAACCAAAGCGCTGATCACCCCGGCGAAGCTGAAAAACTACCTGGTTGAGAAAATGCGCACCCTCGGCACGGCGGCCTGTCCGCCGTACCATATTGCGTTTGTGATTGGCGGAACCTCCGCGGAAGCCACGCTGAAAACCGTGAAGCTGGCCTCGACCCGCTACTACGACGCGCTGCCGACCGAAGGTAACGAGCACGGCCAGGCGTTCCGCGATGTGCAGCTGGAACAGGAACTGCTCCAGGAAGCCGCAGAACCTCGGCCTCGGCGCGCAGTTTGGCGGTAAATACTTCGCCCACGACATCCGCGTGATCCGCCTGCCGCGCCACGGCGCATCCTGCCCGATCGGCATGGGCGTCTCCTGCTCCGCCGACCGCAACATCAAAGCGAAGATCAACCGCGAAGGGATCTGGATTGAGAAGCTGGAGCACAACCCGGGCCAGTACATTCCGGAAGCGCTGCGCCAGCAGGGCGAAGGCGACGTGGTCAGCATCAACCTGAACCAGCCGATGAACGAGATCCTGGCGCAGCTCTCCGCGTACCCGGTCTCGACCCGTCTGTCGCTGAACGGCACCATCATCGTGGCGCGCGATATCGCCCACGCGAAGCTGAAAGAGCTGCCTCGACAACGGCGAAGAGCTGCCGCAGTACGTTAAAGATCACCCGATTTACTACGCGGGCCCGGCGAAAACGCCGGAAGGCTACGCCTCCGGCTCCCTCGGCCCAACCACCGCAGGGCGCATGGACTCGTACGTGGATCTGCTGCAGTCCCACGGCGGCAGCATGATCATGCTGGCGAAAGGCAACCGCAGCCAGCAGGTGACGGATGCCTGCCATAAACACGGCGGCTTCTACCTGGGCAGCATCGGCGGCCCGGCGGCGGTGCTGGCGCAGAACAGCATTAAGAGCCTGGAGTGCGTGGCGTACCCGGAACTGGGAATGGAAGCCATCTGGAAAATTGAAGTGGAGAACTTCCCGGCGTTTATCCTGGTGGATGACAAAGGCAACGACTTCTTCCAGCAGATCCAGAACCAGTGTGCTGCCTGCGTGAAATAAGCCGGCCTGCAATAAAAAAATCCGCGGCGTAAAAGCTGCGGATTTTTTTTGTCTGCCAGCCCCTGCTGCGCTCACACACCGCGCAGCTGCACGTCCAGCAACAGATCGGCATCGTCGTCGTTCTGGCCAATCACGTAGATTGCCTGGCGGCCCGGCAGATTTACGGTAATGATATTCTCTTCGACCGCATCCAGCACTTCGTCGTGCTGCTCCTGAAAGTGGTACAGGGTGTTCATCTTCTCTCCTTAAAAACGGTGCGTTACTGTATAAACTCACGCCTCTTAATATCGACAAGACGCGTCTTAATAACAGGGGGAATAATCTGTTTTTTCTGTCAGCACTGTGACAGGGCTGTGTGACGTTGCCATGAAGGCGGCAGCGGCGCGCACCGCTGCCGGTTAAATCAGAAAAAGCCGAGAGGCTGCGTACTGTAGCTGACCAGCAGATTTTTAGTCTGCTGGTAGTGATCGAGCATCATTTTGTGGGTTTCACGGCCAATCCCGGATTTTTTATAGCCGCCAAACGCGGCGTGCGCCGGATAGAGGTGATAGCAGTTGGTCCAGACGCGACCGGCTTTGATCGCGCGACCTACGCGGTAAGCACGGTTAATATCGCGCGTCCACACGCCCGCACCGAGGCCGTAAATCGAATCGTTGGCGATGGCAATCGCTTCCGCTTCGTCTTTAAAGGTCAGCACGCCGACCACCGGTCCGAAAATCTCCTCCTGGAAGACGCGCATGCTGTTATCACCTTTCAGCAGCGTCGGCTGAATGTAGTAACCGCTGGCAAACGCCTCACCGATTTTCTCCACCCCGCCGCCGTGCAGCACCTGCGCGCCCTCCTGCTGAGCAATCTCCAGGTAAGAGAGAATTTTGTCGAACTGCTGCTGCGACGCCTGCGCGCCGATCATGGTCTCAGTGTCGAGCGGATCGCCACGTTTAATGGTCTGGATGCGCTTCATCACCGCCGCCATAAACGGCTCAAAAATCGACTCCTGCACCAGCGCGCGTGACGGACAGGTACAGACTTCGCCCTGATTGAGGAAGCCCAGCACTACGCCTTCGGCCGCTTTTTCGATGAAGCTCTCCTCCGCCTGCATGATGTCTTCGAAGAAAATGTTGGGCGACTTGCCGCCCAGCTCGACGGTGGACGGGATCAGGCTTTTTGCCGCCAGCTCAAGAATGTGGCCGCCGGTGGCGGTCGATCCGGTAAAGGCGATCTTGGCGATACCCGGATGCGAAGCCAGCGCCTCGCCGGCCTCTTTGCCGTAGCCGTGCACCACGTTAATCACGCCCGGCGGCACCAGGTCTTTAATCAGCTCCATCAACAGGGTAATGGAGAGCGGCGTCTGTTCGGCGGGCTTCAGCACCACGCAGTTACCGGCACCCAGCGCCGGCGCCAGTTTCCACGCCGCCATCAGCAGCGGGAAGTTCCACGGGATAATTTGTCCGACGACCCCAAGCGGCTCATGGAAGTGGTAGGCGGCGGTGAATTCGTCGATCTCTGCCGCGGTGCCTTCCTGGGCGCGCACGCAGCCGGCAAAGTAGCGGAAGTGGTCAACCGCCAGCGGCAAATCAGCCGCCAGGGTTTCACGTACCGGCTTACCGTTATCCCAGGTTTCATTGACCGCGATGGCTTCCAGATTGGCTTCCAGCCGGTCGGCAATTTTCAGCAGCAGCAGCGAACGCGCCTGCGGCGAGGTTTTGCCCCATGCGTCCGCAGCGGCCTGCGCGGCGGCCACGGCGTTGTCGATATCCTGTTTATCCGAGCGCGGAAATTCGCCGATGGTCGAACCGTTGATCGGCGTGGTGTTAACAAAATAGTTACCGTTTACCGGCGGAACAAATTCGCCGTTGATGAAGTTGCCATAACGCGATTGCAGGTGGATGAGAGAACCGGTTTCTCCCGGAGCAGCGTAACGCATGGTGTTTCTCCTTGCGGGACAGAGTAGCGATTAACAACATTTAAACTTGTTATTAACATTGAGCGAACAATGCCAGCCTGTCAGATCGCTCAGCGGGAAACTGTGACCGCATCGAAGGAAAAGAAGGCATTAAGAAACTGCCCTGCCGTCACGCCATAACCTGCGCCTGTCGCAGACAGATAATTCCGAGTTTGGCCATAAGCGCGATGAAAAGCGGAACATGTGCGATTTGTGCGGTCAATATGAAGCAGACCCGTGAACAGGAGAACAAGATGCTGGCTTCAGCCCTGATGGTAATGCGCGCCAAAGCGAACTTCGTTCAGCAATTTATCCGCAATCCGCGCAAAATGGGCAGCATCACGCCCTCTTCAGCCGCCCTGTGTCGCGCCATGTGTGAAACGGTCAACTGGGAGCACAGCCTGCGCATTGCCGAGCTGGGTGCCGGCGACGGCGTGCTGACCCGTCATCTGCTGGCACATATGGCACCGCAGGCGCAGCTGGATGTGTTTGAAATCAGTCCCGAACTGGTAAAAGGGTTACGCCGCTGGAACGATGCGCGCATGCAGGTGCGCGCCTGCTCGGCAGAGTATCTGTCCGGGGAGTACGATGTGATTTTTTCCGGCCTGCCGCTGCTGTCGCTGCCGCCCGCAACGCGCGACGCCATTCTCAGCGCGGTACATGAAGGACTGGGACCGCGCGGCGTGTTTGTCCAGTTTCAATACACCTCGCTGACGCAGCCCAGCCTGTCACGCTACTTCACCTGGCAGCGCCAGCGGGTGCTGAAGAATATGCCACCCGCGTGGGTTTATCGCTGCACGCGGCATTACGCGCCCTGAGCCTGCGCCTGCGGGCGCGTTTGCTGCCAGAAACGCTGCAGCAGCTCGCGCGCCCAGTCTTCGCCAGACAGCTGCGCGCCATCATCGCTGACGCCGGAAGGCAGACAGGCGGTCATGATGTTATGGTCGAACTCCGGATGGAACTGCACTGACAGCGCCTGCGGCGAATAGCGCAGGATCTGGCAACCATCCAGCGCTGAACGCGCCAGCACCTGTGCCTGCGGCGGCGGTACCAGCACCGACTGGCGGTGCGACAACCACGCCGGGAAGGCCTCCGGCAACTGTGCCAGCCACGGATCGCGGTGCGGGGTGCGCGTCAGGGTTTTCAGTCCGCGCTCCCAGCCGTTCGGGTTATCGCCCACTTTACCGCCCAGCGCATAGGCCATCAGCTGATGGCCATAGCAAACGCCGAGCAGCGGCAGTTGCGCGTCGATGGCCGCACGAATCCAGGCGGCGGTGCGCTCGCTCCAGTCGGCGTGATCGGTCACCATCGCCCACGAACCGCTGAAAATCGCGCCGCTGATGCCAGAGAAAGCCGGCAGCTCTTCCCCGAGATGCGGCCGCACAATGACATAATCATCCGGCTGTAGCGCCAGGGCTGCAATAAACCACTGTGGTTGTTCACCAATTTTTGCCACCACCTGCGGCGGCGGCGTTTCGAGTTGAATCAGAGCAAGGGGTAAGGTGCGGATCTGTGTCATGCCGAATACGGTCCTCAAATGATCGTGTTTCGGACATCCACTCTGACAGTAAATTTGCCCCCTGTCCTGGATTTTTCGGCATAAGCTAATGCCATTACGAAAAAAAGCGTCGCCCGCGTGCGCCAACCGATCGCCTTCGTGCCATCATTAGACGGTGACAACATCGATAAAACAAAGGACAGCAGCGTGGCGGTGCGGCATTTTTTTCTGGTTCTGATGGTGGTGTGCATCTGGGCGTTCAATAACGTGGCGATAAAGTGGGGATTGCTGGAGCTTCCGCCACTGTTTCTGACCTGGATGCGCTTTGTGGTGGTGGCTATTGTGCTGGTGCCGTTTTGCCGCATCACGCGCGCCCAGCTGCCGTGGCTGCTGACGCTGGCGTTTACCTTTGGCTTCATGCACTTTTCGCTGCTGTTTGTCGGCATGCGCTATACCGATGCCGGCACCGGGGCCATTGTGGTCCAGCTGGGCACGCCGATTGCCATGCTGCTGGCGATGGTAGTGCTGAAGGAGAAACTGCGGCTGGTGCAGCTGTGCGGTATCGCCATCTCGCTGGCCGGGGTGGTAGTGCTCTCCGGCAGCCCGACAATTCCGGCGTGGTGGGTGCTGTGTATTCTGCTGTGCAGCGCCACTGGCTGGGCGGTGAGCAACATGATTGTGAAAAAGTCACCGCCGATTAAACCGCTGACGCTTACCGGCTGGATCTCCTTCCTTGCGGTGCCGATTGTCGGCGCGGCCTCGTGGCTGACTGAATCGCAGCAGTTTACCGCGCTGAGTCAGGCCGGCTGGCGCGGCTGGTTTGGCATCCTGTACAGCGCCCTCGCCTCGTCGATTGTCGCCTACACGCTGTGGTACGCGCTGCTGAAAAAATATAACGTCAACCTGATCATGCCCTACTCGCTGCTGACGCCGGTGCTGGCGGTACTGATGGGCGTGCTGGTGCTGGGTGACAGCATGAACAGCTTCAAAATCCTTGGAGCCTCGCTGGTGGTGCTGGGGACGGCGATTGCGGTGATTAACCTGCGTAACCTGCGCATGCATGCCCGCTTTCCGCGCCTGCGCCGCCGCTAATCCACTCTGCTATGCTTGAAGCTCGCGTGTTTTCCGGAGGTTTAGCATGGATTCTCAACGCGCTGCCGCATTGTGGCAGCAACTGTGGCAGGGATTGCGGGGTGCGGAACACGCGCCGACGATCCACTTTCTTCAGACCGACAGCTTCCCCTCGGCTTTTGCCGTTAGCGAACTCGCCGCCACCAGCATCGGCCTCGCCAGCCAGGCGCTGAGCGATCTGCTGGAGCGTCCGGCCCCGGTCAGCGTCAACGTCCGGCTGGCCTCGCGCTGGTTTCAGCACAGCCTGACGCCGCTAAACCGTCCGCCAGCCGACCAGTGGGACGCGCTGGCCGGTGACTATCCGTGCGAGGATGGCTGGATCCGCCTGCACACCAACGCACCGCATCATCGCGCCGCCATGGCAAGCGTGCTGGGCGAGCACGCCGATCGGTCATCGCTGGCGGCGGTGGTGGCACGCTGGCAGGGACACGCGCTGGAGCAGGCCGTGGTCGACGCCGGCGGCTGTGCCGCCTGGATGCGCAGCGCACAGCAGTGGCAGCAGCACGCGCAGGGACTGGCGGTAAGCGAAGAAGCGCTGATTGCTCAACGGGCAACCGGCGAAGCGCCCACGCCGGGCTGGGCGCTGCTGCCGGCGCGACCGCTGCTGGGCGTGCGGGTGCTGGATCTGACGCGCATCATTGCCGGACCGGTAGCGACCCGCTTTCTGGCCAGCCTCGGCGCGCAGGTGCTGCGCATCGATCCGCCCGGCTGGCGTGAACCGACGCTGGAAGAGGAGATCAACTGCGGCAAACGCTGCGCGCAGCTGGATATCAAAACCCGCGCCGGGCGCGATCGGCTGATTACGCTGCTACAGCATGCGGACGTGCTGGTGCACGGCTACCGCGCGGACGCACTGGAAAAGCTGGGGCTGGATGCGGAGAGCCGTCAGCGGCTGGCGCCGGGGCTGGTGGATGTCAGCCTCAACGCCTGGGGCTGGCACGGGCCGTGGCGCAACCGGCGCGGTTTTGACAGCCTGGTGCAGATGGCCTGCGGCATCGCCGAACAGGGTATGCGCTGGCAGGCAGGCGTTAAACCGACGCCGCTGCCGGTGCAGGCGCTGGATCACGCCACCGGCTATATGATGGCGGCCGCGGTGCTGGAAGGATTACGCCAGCGCCGAATCAACGGCACCGGCTGGCAGGCGCGTTTGTCGCTGGCGCGTACCGCGCTGTTGCTTCAGCAGCACGGCGCAGCGCCACAAGGCGAACAGCGTGGCATTACGCCGCAGCCGCACGATGCGCTGAGCGCGCTGGAGATCAATCGCTGGGGGATTGGCGAGCGCCTGCGCGCCGCGGCTTATCTGCCCGGTACGCCGATGCTGTGCGCGGCACCGGCGCAGCTGCCCGGCAGCAGCCATCCCTGCTGGTGACGACTCAGGCGTCGTCGCCCTCTTCACGCAGTTCGTCATACATCGCCTGAATCGCCTCACGGCTCAGCGCCGCCAGCGTGCGATAAAACGCGGTGGTGGCGTGGGCTTCCACTTTACCGAGGAAGGCGCCGCACCACGGCAGCAGGTAGTCATCGAACAGCGCCAGCTGGGCCGCCGCCTCATCTTCCGCAGACTGATCTTCCAGCCAGGAGGCCGCCAGCAGCAGCACGCCGAAGTGATCGGCCGGCGACTCGCTCAGTGGCATACCGCGTGAGGTTAAAAACGCCCGCACCCCGGCTTCCTGCGGTCCGTTCGGCCACTGTGAGGCGTACGGCGGCACGCTGCAGTCGCTGCCGACGAACAGCGCGTTGTAATCCGCCGCCAGCGCCTGCGGATCGCTATTCTGCTGCAGCCGGGTCAGCAGTTCATCCTGCTCCAGCGGCCACTGATCTTTCAGTTTGCCTTCGCGCAGCAGGGTGAACAGCGGCACCAGCAGCGGGTCCTGCGGCTGGCGATTAAACAGCGAGCCGATGACGCGGCAGAGAATGGAAAACTCATTCATGCAACAGAATTCCTTGAGGCAAAAAAGTTAAAAGTCGGCAAATTCCGCAATGTGTTTGCCGGTGCGCTGTTCGAGAAAGTCGAGCAGGCGACGCGGCGTGACATTTAACACGCGATCCTGCGGAAAATCCACTTCGCGCGTAATACGCAGGCAGTGCTCGAAATCGCCGAGCGTAAAGGCGGTGTGCGAATCGGAGCCAAACGCCAGCCGGCCACCGGCGTCACGCACCGCTTCCGCAATCGCGCGGCAGTTAGGTTCACTGCCCGGGCGCGAATGGGTGAACGACGAGTTGTTGATCTCCAGCGCCACATCGTAGTGCGCGGCGGCTTCCGCGATGGCGCGAATATCCACCGGGAATTTCGGGTTGCCCGGATGGCTGATGATGTGCACCAGTCCGCTGGCCATGGTGGCGATCATCGCTTCGGTGTGGTGGGCCTTGTCGCGCGGCGCATAGACCGGCTCATGGAAGCCGGCGACAATCAAATCCAGCGCATCCAGCATCGGCCCGCTGCAATCAATCTCACCCTGCTGATTTTTGATGTTGGCTTCAATGCCGCGCAGCACGCCGACGCCGTCAATCACGCGCGGCCAGATGCGCATATTCACAAAATGCCAGTAGTGCGGCGCATCGGCCATGTCCGGACCGTGATCGGTAATGGCGAACAGCTTCAGGCCGTTCTGTTTCGCCTGCGCGACGTAATCGTGCAGCGTGCTGTAAGCATGGGTGCTGGCCACGGTGTGCATATGTAAATCGACGGGATACATCCTCTTCTCCTCTGCTGAATTAATAGCCGCGCTGGCGATCGACCAGACCGCGCGGCTGTTGGCCCTGCTCCAGTGCCGTGATGGCACCGGCGATATAGTCCATCGCCTCATGCGGCAAGGTGGTGGCGGCATTATGCGGGGTAATCATGACATGTGGATGAGACCACAGCGGACTCGCGGCCGGCAGCGGCTCCACCTGGAATACGTCCAGCGCGGCGGCGGCCAGCTGACCGCTCTCCAGCGCCGCCAGTAGATCGGCCTCAACCACGTGCGCACCACGCGCGAGGTTGAGGAAACAGGCGCCGCGCGGTAGCGCGCTAAGAAACGTGCCATCGATCAGGTTGCTGGTTTCCGGCGTGGCGGGCAGCAAATCAATCAGTATCTGCGTGCCGGCAAGGAATTCAGTTAGCTGCGCGCGGCCATGAAAGGTGCTGACACCGGCAATCTGCTTCGGCGAGCGGCTCCAGCAGCGCAGCGGGAAGCCCCACTGCTGCAGGCTCTCCAGTACGCTGCGGCCGAGCACGCCGGCCCCCAGCACGCCAATGGTAAAATTAGCACGTTCGCGGTCCGGCAGCGGCTGCCATAGCGCCTGTCGCTGCTGCTGGTGATAGTCGGCGAAGCGGCGGAACCAGCCCAGCACGCACCAGTTCGCATACTCCTGCATCTGGCGTGCCATGCCGGTGTCTTCCAGCCGGTAGAGCGGCACCGCGTCAGCCAGCATCTCAGGGTGCGTGCGCAGCTGCCGCAAAATTTCGTCCACGCCGGCCCCCATGGCGAATACGCCACGCAGCGCCCGTCCCGCCAGCATCTCCACCGGCGGCGATCGCACAATGGCGTAGTCGGCGGGGGCACTGTCGCCCGGCTGCCACTGGCGGATGCGCACAGCTGGCAGTCGCTGGCGCATGCCGTCCAGCCACGGCTGCGGATTCAGCGACGGGTGATACCAGATGATCTCCATACTGCTCTCCTTTTTTCTTTCAGCCTCAGTCAAATAGCGGCGCAGGGCAAGTAAAAACCCGCGCGGCACCGCAATTTTCCGGCGATTAATCGCGAAGGCTTCACATTTCCGCCGCTGCAAAAGGCTAAGCGGCGCGTTAACGTCTAAAGTTGTTCGGGTGGTCAATGCGTTAGCGCACCACCTTTTCGGACAAGGAGAAAAACCGATGATAAAAAATGTAGTGTTTACGCCTGCGCGTCTTACCCTGTTGCTCAGCGCGGCGCTGCTGAGCGCGTCTGCTGTGCATGCTGAGGATAACAGCCGCATGCTCAGCGCCCAGCCGCAGCCGCCGGATGTGCGACTCGGCCCACTATTCAGTGCCGTGCAGCAGGCCAGATTTTATCCGGACCAGAAAACCTTTGCCGATGCGGTCCCCAAATATGATCCGGCGTCGATTCTCGCCGACTGGCAGATGCAGAAAGGTCAGCGTAATTTCGATCTCAGGCGCTTCGTGGACACCAACTTCACCCTGCCCAAAGCGCAGGATAAATACGTGCCGCTCGCCGGCCAGAGCCTGCGCGCGCGCATCAATGGCCTGTGGCCGGTGCTGACGCGCAGCACGCCAACGGCCAGCCAGTACGATTCGCTGCTGCCACTGCCGAAACCGTACGTGGTGCCGGGCGGGCGTTTCCGCGAAGTCTATTACTGGGACAGCTACTTCACCATGCTCGGGCTGGCAGAGAGCGGCCACTGGGATCGGGTGCAGGATATGGTGGACAACTTCGCCAGCGAGCTGGACAAGTACGGCCACATCCCTAACGGCAACCGCAGCTACTATCTCAGCCGCTCGCAGCCGCCGTTCTTCAGCCTGATGGTGGATTTGCTGGCCAGCCACAAGGGAGATGATGTCTACCGCCAGTATCTGCCACAGCTGCAAAAAGAGTATGACTACTGGATGGCGGACAGCGACAAGGTGGCTGCTGGCCAGGCGAGCAAGCGCGTGGTGAAGCTGAGCGACGGCACCCTGCTCAATCGCTACTGGGATGACCGTGACGTGCCGCGCACCGAATCCTGGCTGGACGATGTCAACACCGCGAAAAAAGCGCCTGAGCGCAATAAACAGCAGGTGTATCGCGATCTGCGCGCGGGCGCCGCCTCGGGCTGGGACTTCAGCTCACGCTGGTTCACCGATGCGCACAATCTGGCCTCGATTCGCACCACCCAGCTGGCCCCGGTTGACCTCAACAGCCTGCTGTTCCACCTGGAGCAGACGCTGGCGAAAGCCGCGAAGCTGGCAAAACAGAATGATAAAGCGCAGCAGTTTGCGGCGGATGCAGAGAAGCGCCAGGCAGCGATCAATCGTTACCTGTGGGATGACAAACAGGGCTGGTATGCCGACTACGATTTCCAGAAAAAGCAGGTGCACAATCAGCTCACCGCCGCCACGCTGTTCCCGCTGTATATGCAGCTGGCGGGCGACAAACAGGCGGAACGTACCGCCGCCGCCGTGGAAAAACAGCTGCTGAAACCGGGCGGGCTGGTCACCACGACGGTAAACAACGGCCAGCAGTGGGATGCGCCTAACGGCTGGGCCCCGCTGCAGTGGGTAGCGGTCGAAGGTCTGGAGCACTATAAGCAGAACCAGCTGGCGCAGCAGATTGGTCAGCGCTTCCTGCAAAATGTGCAGCAAACTTACGATCGCGAGCACAAGCTGGTTGAGAAGTATGTGGTCGACGGCGCCCAGCTGGGCGGTGGTGGTGGCGGCGAGTATCCGCTGCAGGACGGTTTTGGCTGGACCAACGGCGTAACGCTGAAGCTGCTGGATAAGTATTGTCCGAAAGATAAAACCTGTAACAGCACACGCGACATCCCCTCAATGCCGACGCTAAACGCGGCGAAATAACCCTGACGTCAGGTGCGCCGCCGTGCGCACCTGCTTCTCAGGCCCGATGCCACAGCCAGGCGATGGCCACGCCCGGCGCTGCGGCATCCCCCTGCGCATCACACTTTTCCATTACTTATCTTTTACATCTTGAAACACCCCTTACTAAAAGATAATAATTCTCAATCTTAAAATGACTCTTTTTCTCATCATTAACCGCCGCGCTGGTGTGGTGCGGCTTTTGTTCTCAGCCAAAGGAATCATTATGACCGCGCTGTTCCCCCTCAACCGTGGCCGGCTGCTGTGCGCGCTGGCGCTGGCGTTTCCGGCACTCGGCGTAGCCGAACCCTCTCTGGTGGTCACCGCACAGCCGCAGGAGAGCGCCACCTCGCCTACGGCGGGCTATCTCGCCACCCGCAGCGGCGCCACGAAAAGCGATCGTCCACTCGTCACCACGCCGCAGTCCATTTCCGTGGTGACGCGCCAGCAGATTGACGATCAGGGTGCGCAGGATCTGAACCAGGCGCTGGGCTATACCCCGGGGGTTTTCACCAACTTTGGTGGCGCGGCCACGCGTTACGACACTATCTCGCTGCGCGGTTTCCACGGCGGTGACGTCGACAACACCTTCCTTGACGGTCTGCGCGTGATGAGCGACGGCGGCAGCTTCAATATCCTGCAGGTGGATAACTGGTTCCTTGACCGCATCGACGTAATTAAAGGCCCCTCTTCTGCCCTTTATGGCCAGACGGTGCCGGGCGGGCTGGTGAACATGGTCACGAAGCGGCCGCAGTTTGCTTCACAGGGCCATTTACGCTTCGCCACCGGTAGCAATGCCAGTAACAGCGCCGCCTTTGATTACACCGACGCAATTAACGATCAATGGGCGTACCGCCTGACCGGCATCACGCGCAACAGCGATACCCAGTACGACCACACGCGCGAAGAGAAATACGCGCTGTCACCCCAGCTACTGTGGCAGCCGGATGAAGACACCAGCCTGCTGCTGCGTGCTTATCTGCAAAAAGATCCCTCAGGCGGCTATCACGGCTCGGTGCCGGCGGAAGGCACGCTGTACAGCCACAATGGCCGCTGGCTGAGCGACGGCTTCTATGAGGGCGACAGCGCGCTGGATCAGTTCAAACGTCATGAGCAGATTTACGGCTACGACTTCTCGCACCGTTTCGATGAGGTATGGTCGGTGCACAGCACCGGCAGCTACAGCCATTCCAACGTGGCGCTTGATCAGGTGTACCAGATTGGCTGGAACAGCGACAATCCGGACCTGCTCAACCGCTACTACTCCGGTGAGCGCTCTTCGCTCAGCGCATGGGCGACCGATAACCAGCTGCAGGCGGAGTTTGCCAGCGGTGCGCTGCAGCATCGCGTCACGCTCGGCGCGGAGTATCACCGCTATAAAAATGATTTGAGCGACGCCAGCGGCGCTGCCTCACCGCTGAATGCCTGGAACGGCGAGGCCATCGGCAGCCAGCCGGATTACCTCTGGACAGCGCAGACGCGCCGCTACTATCAGAGCGGCCTCTATCTGCAGGATGAGATGGCGTGGCAGCGCTGGCATCTGGATTTGTCTGGTCGCTATGACCGCATCGTGTCAGAGAATGGCAATAGTCGTCGTCAGGACGATCACGTCAGCGGCCGCGCCGCGCTGCTGTACGCCTTTGATAACGGCGTGTCGCCGTACGTCAGCTGGAGCCAGGCGATAACCCCGGCTTCGCTGACCGATCCCGACGGGAATCAGCTGAAACCGACCACCTCAGAGCAGTATGAAGCCGGGGTGAAATACCAGCCGAACGGCACGCGCGATCTCTACAGCGTGGCCCTGTACGATCTGACGCAGAACGATGTGGCCAACCGTAACGTGCAGGACGGCACCTACACCCCGTCCGGCAAAGTGCATGCGCAGGGCATTGAACTGGAGGCGCGCAGCCAGCTGACCGAACGGTTCAGCACCATTGCCGGTTATACGCTCAACCATCTGCGCTTTAAGGATTCCGTGGACGGCAACGATGGCCATACGCCTTACGTCACGCCAAATAGCATGGCGTCGCTATGGGGGCATTATCAGTTTGATTACGGCCTGAGCGCGGGTGCCGGGGTGCGCTATATTGGCCGCCAGTGGGCCGATAACGAAAACACCACCCGTTTGCCGTCGGTGACCCTGTTTGACGCCTCGCTGCGCGCCGATCTGGGCGCGTGGCAGTCGAGCCTGAAAGGTGCCTGGCTGCAGCTGAATGCCCGCAATCTGACGGATAAAAAGTATCTGGCAGCCTGCTACGGCACCGGTTACTGCTATCGCGGCGCGGAGCGGACGCTGACCGCCACAATCGGCTACGATTTCTGACGACATAAAAAAATCCGCAGCCCCGGACGGGACTGCGGATCTTGTTGAATCGTGATTTGGCGTCAGCTGCGGACTTTACGGTAGATCCACAGCACCACAATGGCACCGATCACCGCGACCACGAAGCTGCCAAAGTTGAAGCCGTCAACCCGGCCAAAGCCGAACAGGGTACTGATCCAGCCGCCCACCACCGCACCGACAATCCCGAGTACCACGGTCAAAATAAATCCGCCGCCATCTTTACCTGGCATGATCCATTTAGCGATAATCCCGGCAATCAGACCAAAAATAATCCATGAAAGAATACCCATTTGCTGCTCCTTACGTTATGAATCAAGGTGTTCATCGCGCTAAGTATAGCCGGGAATTTTTTCTCTGCTACATCAACATCATGATGAATTCGTTCACGCCGGCTAAAGCTTTTACCGCCCCGGTCGATAACCGACGAAGAGCAGTGGCACTCGTAAAATAGCAATCGGACAGGTGGAGCAGGACGTGAAAGACGCCGATAAAGAACAATATCTCAAGCGCGGTACGCTGGCGGTGTTGAACGTGATGAAGGATTTGTTGCGTTATCAAACCCTGCTGATGGTCAATTTCTCCCGTGGTCAGTTCATCAGCCGGCTGCTGGCCGCGGATGAAGATCGGGTGATTTTTGATCTCGGCAGCAACGCGCTGGACAATGATTTGGCACTGCAGGGTGGCGAAGTGAATATTGCGGCCGAAACCCACGGTGCCAAAGTGGAGTTTGGGCTGCAGGGATTAACCCGCATCGATTATGACGGCCTGCCCGCCTTTGCCGCCGCGCTGCCCGACCTGGTGTGGCAGATTCAGCGCCGGGAATTCTTTCGCGTCAACGCGCCGCTCGAACCGGTATTTTATTGCCACAGCCAGTGGCCGGACGGCAGCACCGCGCGCTTTCGCCTGCAGGATCTGTCGCTCGGCGGCGTCGGCGTGCTGCTGGATGAGGCGCTGCCGGAAGGTCTTAACCGTGGCGATACCTTCAAAAAGCTGCGCGTTGAGCTGGGCGAGTATGGCCAGTTCGAAGTGACCGCACAGCTGCTGCACATCGGCGAGCGCAGCACCGTGACCAGCAAGAACGAAACCCGCATCACGCCGCGACTCAGCTTCCGTTTTACCGCCATCGAACCGGTGCAGGAGCGTCAGCTGCAGCAGGTGATTTTTGCGCTGGAACGGCTGGCGCGCGACAAGGCCAATCGCTTCCAGTAAACCGCCGGCGTCCCGCGCGACGCCAGCGTAGTCTATGCTTTCTCCTTGCACATTCTTTTCACCGGCTCCCAGCAAGGAGATTCTCCCCAATGGAAAACTGGCTTTCTGCCCATCGTTTACAACTTATCTTTCTCAATCAAAACTTCTGGATTAATAGCGCCATCATTGTGTTCGGCACGCTGATTGTTTACTGGCTGCTGCGCACCGTCATTCGTTTTGTCTCTAACCGTATCGCCCACTACAGCGAACAGCGCCACGTGCGCTTCACCGGCATTCTGGTGGAGATTCTGCGCAGCACCAGTCAGCTGCTGCTGCTGATCTTCTCGCTGCTGATCACGCTGAAATTTGTCGACCTGCCGGACAGCTGGAGCGTCGCCATCGCTCACGGCTGGTTCCTGGCGCTGATTCTGCAGCTCACGCTGTGGATTGACGGCGGCATTCGCCTGTG
The DNA here is from genome assembly GCA_039593635.1 of Enterobacterales bacterium. GTDB lineage: Bacteria > Pseudomonadota > Gammaproteobacteria > Enterobacterales > Enterobacteriaceae > Enterobacter. The sequence continues at coordinate 45,540 of JBCNOW010000027.1, read as the reverse complement.
GCTGCACTCGTTGCTGCGCGATCCGCTGCACGTGCGCAATCCGGTCACCACGGTGATCCTCGGCATTCTGCTGCGCGTCGTGGTGTGGGTGATGATGCTGCTGGCGATCCTCTCCAATATGGGGATCAATATCACCGCGCTGGTGGCCAGCCTCGGCGTCGGCGGTATCGCCATCGCGCTGGCGATTCAGACGGTGCTGAGCGATGTGTTCGCTTCGCTGGCGATTGGCTTCGATAAGCCCTTTGAGCACGGCGACTTTATTGTGTTCGGCGACATCGCTGGCTCCATTGAGCACATTGGCCTGAAAACCACCCGGCTGCGCAGTCTCGGCGGCGAACAGATTGTCTGCTCCAACACTATTCTGCTGCAGCAAACCATCCACAACTACAAACGCATGCAGCAGCGGCGCATCGTGTTTAAGTTCGGGATTAATTACGGCACGCCGGCGGAGAAAGTGCGGCAGATTGGCGGCATGGTGCAACGCATCATTGAAGGCGTGCCGGACACGCGTTTTGATCGCGCCCATTTCCTGTCGTTTGACGAATCGCAGCTGACGTTTGAGGTGGTCTATTTCGTGCTGAGCGCCGATTACAACAAATACATGGACATTCAGCAGGAGATTAACCTGCAACTGATGGCGCAGCTGGAGCAGAAACAGATTCGTTTCGCCTTCCCGATGCGCCGCGTGGAGTTCACCGGCGGCGTGCTGCCGCGCATTAACCTCAGCGATGCCTCAAATGAGGCTGCGGCAGAGCGCGCACAGCACTGAGTCCCCCCAGCGGCATTAGCCGATGGTGCGATAGGCGGTGGTGACTTTCCACAGGTAGCGCGGCGCCTGGGCGGCCGGATGCTTGTTCTGCACGTGCTGGTAGAACTCATCCGGCGTCATGGCGTTGATCATTGCAATGGCGCGATCGCGGTCGCGCGAGAAGGTGCGCAGCAGCGCGCCGGCGCCGTTGGCATAGGAAACAATGGTGGCATAGCGCAGCGTCAGCGGATCGCGAATGCCCGCCAGCGCGGAATCCTGCAGAATCCGGATATAGGCCGCGCCGATATCAATATTTTTCGCCGGGTCGCGCAGTTCGGAGTTACTCGGCTGGCCGTGGCGTCCCTGTGCGCGATACACCTCGCGTCCGGCGGTGGCGGCTTTGATCTGCATCAGCCCGACCGCGTTAGAACGGCTTACCACGGTTGGGTTGCCCCCGGATTCGACACTAATAATGGCGCTGATCAGCTTCTCATCAACGCCATAATGACTGGCGGCATCTTCGGTAAACAGTGACCATGCATCATTCACTTTCGACGGCGGCGCCTGGGTTAATGGCGTATTCTTCTCCGGCGTCACCGGTTTTTCCGGCTCGCTGGCACAGCCAGCCAGCAGCAAAGCAGACAGCATAAGTAGTCGAATTTTCACTGATTTTCGGTTCCGCTATAAGATTGGCGCAAGCTATCATAACCATGACGGTAAAAGGTAAAATTACCGTTTATCCTAAATACGTAAAAAACCTTGTGCTACCGTGACTTCGGTAACGCATTTCGTCATCATCGGCAGGCCAACAGACAGCAGGATGGAAGTTATGCTCGCCCCTCGTTCAATACGCCTCATCGCCCCTTCCGGTTATTGCCACAATCAAGACGCCGCCCGCCGCGCGGTACAGCGCCTGCAGGCGGAAGGCCATCAGTTGCAAAACCCGGAAGCCATTACGCGCCGCTGGCAGCGTTTTGCCGGTGATGACGCGCAGCGCCTGCAGGATGTGAATGCACTGGCGTCGCTGGCGTCGCTGCCGGATATCGTACTGGCGGTGCGCGGCGGCTATGGTGCCTCACGTCTGCTCGATCACCTCGACTATGTGGCGCTGCAGCGTCGCCTGCTTAATCAGCCTGTCGCGCTGTGCGGCCACAGTGATTTCACTGCTATTCAGCTGGCGCTGCTGGCGCAGACCGGGCTGATCACCTTCAGCGGACCGATGCTGGCCGGCAATTTTGGCGCGGAGGCTTTATCTGAATTTACCGTCAGCCACTTTTGGCAGGCGCTAACATCTCCTACAGTCAATCTGGCGTGGCGCAGCGCCAGTCCGGATCGCGGCCGCTGGCAGGGCACGCTGTGGGGCGGCAATCTGGCGATGATCTGCTCCCTGATTGGCACGCCGTGGCTGCCGCAGATTGAAGACGGCATTCTGGTGATCGAGGATGTGAATGAGCATCCGTTCCGCATTGAGCGTATGCTGATTCAGCTGCAGCAGAGCGGTATTCTGGCGCGCCAGCGCGCCATTGTCACCGGCAGCTTCACCAGCACCGCCCTGTCCGATTACGACAACGGCTTTGATTTCGCCACGGTGTGGCAGCGGTTGCGTGACGAGTACCAGATTGCAGTGATCAGCGATCTGCCGTTTGGCCATGATGCCGATACCGTGACGCTGCCGCTCGGCGCCAGCGCCACGCTTGAGATTGACCAGGGCGCCGCGCGGTTAGCCTTTACCGGCCATCCGACGTTGCGCTGACATGTTGCCGCAGGAGACCGCTATTGAAGCCGCTGTACGAAGACTTGTGGATCTCCACGCCGGAATTTCCCGCCGAAGAGACGGCAAATGATTTAATGATGCACGGGTTCATGCTGCGCCATCCGCGCGGCAACCTGTTGATTGGCCGCGTTGAGCAGCTGCTGGATCATGAAGTCCTCGCGGACGCGGGCGGCGTGATTCGCCACTATTTTACCCACTGGCACGAAGCCGCGCCGGGCGCGCGGGCCATTCAGCAGCGCTTCAATAGTGCGCTGTATTGCCACAGTCGCTCGCTCGGCCCGGTGAGCCTGGTGATTGAGCCGGACGAAACCTTCACGCATCAGGACGTGCACTTTGGCGACTTTCACCTGCTGCCCACGCCGGGCCACACGCCGGGCAGCTGCAGCTACTTGTATCACTCACCGCTCGGCCAGACCTACCTGTTTGTCGGCGACACCCTGACGCGGGATTACCATCGCTGGATTAGCGTGCTGGTGCCGGACAGTAATCCTGCGGAGCTGCAGCAGTCGCTGGAGCTGTACCGCTCGCTGCGTCCGGATGTGGTGCTGATGAGCACCACGCGCGGGCATCTCTCCTGGGCGAAGGTCGATTTACAGAGCTGGCTGACCGCGATTGATGAAGCGGAACAGTCGCCGCTGGATCTGCGCCAGCAGCCACTGCTGTGATTACAGCGTCTTGCTCAGATAGTGACGCTGATGTTCGCGCGGATAGTGATCAAGGCTAAAACGTAGCGTATAGCCAAGCTTTTCATAAAACGGCCGCGCCTGAAAGCTGGCGGTATCCACCTGGGCGTAACGGCAGCCGCGTGCGCGGGCTTCCTGTTCGGCAGCCTGAATCAGCTGGCTGCCGGCGCCCTGCCCGCGTAACCCATCGCTGACCCACAGCATATCAATGCGTAACCAGTTGCCATAGGTTGAACCCGTCAGCCCCGCCAGCTTTTTCCCGGCGCCGTCTTTGATGAACACACCGATGGCTTTCATCTCATTGATGTCAATAAAGCGGCTGTTGAAGGCGTTCAGGCCGAGGCGCATTTCATCCAGATCCTGATGCGTGACGCTATCCGTAACGCTTAATTGCATGGTCGGCTCCTTGTGGCGGCATTATGAAGAGGGGTGCTGGCGGTCGTCGTAGCGCTCCAGCGACAGAATATCAGCATCGCGTTTTTCCGTGCGGTTGCAGGGCAACAGCTTATCGCTGTCGGCGTAGACGAAAAAGGTTTCGCCACTGTTTTTATTCACGATCAGCTGATCGCCATTGCGGAAACGGGTAATGGCGACCTTATCGCCGTCCTGCAGATGCGTGCGCTGCTGCCCGGCGGCAATCTGGAAATGCCGGGTTGGCCACATCAGCGTGCTGAGACCGTAAGCGGCACGCGATACCGTCATGGTGGGGCGGCCCGGGCAGGTGATCTGGAATTCGCTTTCGCTCCACGCGGGGGCAATCTGGCAGGCCATCAGGAGCGCGGCAAGGGTTATCGCCTTCATGGGGGGTTCTCCACTGAGGTTAGATCATGATTTTACAGGAATTTAATTGACCAGAGGGTAACATACAACCGCCGCCGGTGCGGTAATCTGCGACCGCAGGTCAGCCACTGCGGGCAGGAAGAACGTCTCCACACCACTGATTTTGTGAGGTTTTATGCGATTGGGATATCTTTGTAACGAGTTAAGTAAAATGCGCTAAGATCGCGTCAGGAGGATGTTATGCGAGATGAACAGGCATTATTCGCGCGGCTGGCGCAATCGCCGTTTCGCCGCCGCTTCCATTTAGGCGCGAAAGAGCGACAGTACTGTATTGAGAAAGGCCCGGCGGTGATCGACCAACACGCGGCCGATTTTATCCAGCAAAGACTGGCTGCAGCCGAACCAAAGAATGATGGCAAACAGACGCCAATGCGCGGCCATCCGGTATTTATCGCCCAGCACGCCACGGCAACCTGCTGCCGCGGCTGTCTGGCAAAATGGCATGGCATTGCTGCGCATCAGCCGTTAACGGCAGAGCAGCAGCAATATATGGTGCGGGTGATTCACCGCTGGCTGGTGGGTGAAATAAATGGTTAAGACCGGGATGGGATGGAACTACTCTGCCGCGACCTGCGCGGCCACCAGCATCAGCGCCAGTCCGGCATCGTCTGGATCGAAACGCTGCATAACTTCATGGATCGCCGTCACGCAGTTCATCACCTGCTGTTTTTTGTCGGCGTCTAACTTATCAATCGCGTGCTGAAGAATCATTAAACTGGCTTCTTCTTCTCTCATGGATTTACCCTTGTTTTGCTTACCTGGTGCGCAACGCTGGCAAGAATAACGTTTATCTGCTAGCAAAGTCACCCCTTTACATGCTTACCGCTTAACGATTAAACAAATGGCAAATGGGCAGTGGCGTCAGACATGCTATGATCGGATCAGTGGCGCGCATCGTCAGGCCAGCATAAATCAGGGAATGCACCAGGAACAGGACCATGTTAAGACTCAGTTTTCTACTCACACTTATCCTGCTGGCTGGCTGCAGCTCCACGCCGAAAGGCGTCGATTGCCCCGGCGAGGTCGCAACGCTCTATGGTCAGTCGCTGGGCCACACCGAAGGGCGCATCTTCGATTTGGTGAATTCGTTTTCGGTGGCGCGCGATGGCGTAACGCTGAGCAGCGGCGCACTGCACTCCACCGACCGTTTCCGCTATGTCCCTTCTGCCGTGACGCCGGAAGGCTTTTATGCACAGCGGCTGAGCGACCAGCAGTTCCGCCTGATCAACCCGGCGCGTAACACCATGATTACCTGGACGTGTCCATAAGCCGTGCGTGGCGCGCGCAGATGGTTTATTGTCAGCGTTTGTCATGCTGCGGACCTGCATTATGGAAAAGAGTCTGGACAATAACGGTTATATCGATTTCCCCTTTCCGGCCACCCGAGACGCGGATGGCTCGGTCAACCCGTGCGGTTTTGACCTGACGCTGGAAACCGATCGCATTGATGAGATCGCCGCCGGTAAACATTCTGAAAATTTGCGTCGTCTGCTGGAAGAGGTCAATCTGCAGGATGGCCTGTTTATGACGCTGGCCTGTGACTGGCAGCAGCGCGCAGATGGCGTGTGCGGCTTTCTCGACGTGGCGTTCCGCCCCACGCTGGACTGTAGCAGCGAAGAGACGCAGAGCCTCGATCAGTTCTTTGAGATGTATCTGCGCCGCCAGGAGCAGCAGCACAGCATGCCGCGCGACGCGCTGGTCAACTATGCGCGCGCGGTGCTGGACTGGAGCTGGTCGCCGCTGCAGCAGCGCCATCGCCACTATGAGAAGGTCACCATTCGCTATTACTGCCAGCAGGCGGACGATGCCGAATGGTGTTTTGATCATCTGCGTCACTTCCTGGTGAGCTGGTACCCGGCGTATCGCAACCAGCAGTGAGGGCGTCCGCGTGACGCCCTGCGCTTACGGCCGTACCAGACGAATCGCGTGCTCCAGCATACGCTGTTCATCGCGTTCGTCGTGGGCGCGATCGTGGCGCGTACGCTGCAGCAAACGGGCAATCTCCTCCCGTCTGGTTTCATGACCGCACTCGGAAAGGACAATCACCGCATCGCCAATCACCCGGCAAACTTCATCGTAATCATCTTCATTCAGGATATCGCGTTTCATTTCTCCTCCGTTCAGTGAGCGCTGCGTGAGGTTGGCGCAGCTTAGCGTGGTCCTTACCAGGTATGGACAGCAATGCCGATTCCTGCAAACCACTGTTACATCCTGAAAAGCCACCAGGTTGCCGGTCTGCACTTCTCTGTCTACGCTGAAAGAGACATTCACCACTCTCAGGGAGTCAATATGACCGATAAAGCGGAAGCAAAATTGAATGAAGCGGCGGGTGCCGTACAGGAAAAATTTGGCGAGTTCACCGGTTCACGCCGCCATCAGGCACGCGGTGCCGCGCGACGCTATCCGGCGCAGGCCAGTTATGCAGTGCAGGATGCAGCAGACTGCGTGGTGAGATCGGTACGCGACAACCCGGCGACCGGACTGGCCGTTGCCGCCAGCATCGGCGTGATTGTCGGTTTCCTGCTGGGCCGTAAATAATCCCCGGCGATCGGGGCCCGTGCGGCCCCGATACTCAATGCCGCTGCGGCACGCCGTCCCGTCGTTCCTGAATATGTTCATCCGGCGTCTCGGCGACATCTGCCGTACTGCTTTGCCCGGCAAGGTGGCGCCCATGCTGCCCCGCCATCACCACAGGACCCACCGGTAATTGTGCACTGGCCGCCAGTGATAGCAGCAATAAAAACCATCCCGTCAGTAACGTTCTTCCCATCCTGCCCGCCTTACACGCTGATTAGTGAGCGCTCAGCTTGCCGGATGTCATGCAAATTAGCGTCAGCACGACGCAAAGCTATGTCGGCAGTTGTGAATAATCAGGCCTGTGCGCGCCGCGCTTTGTAACGCGCCACCATGGTCATTAATGCCTGATAAATCAAACCGGCATACAGGCTCATGACAATCATCATGCCCGGCGTTTTGCCCTGTGCCTGCCAGGATACAAACCACATAAAAATGCCCCATAGCAGGGAAAAAATCAGCCAGCCTTTTACAAACTTGATCACACCTTGCATAGCACCTCCGGATTGATGAAGGCTGAAGATAGCGGTTCAGCCAGCAAATGGCACGCGCGCCGGTGCCGGGATGTTAACTGTTTCAAAGTTTTACGCAAACCGCTATCGCAGCGGGAAAAAGCCGTTGAAAACAGTACGCAGAACGCAGCATCAACGGGTGCCTGTCGCGGCCGTCCCGGTTAGTTTGGCCATGACCCGCCGATGTGATGGCAGAGACCGCCTTGCACCAGTGTGTATTGTGTGTATAATTTCACCTACAGGAAGTCCGATGAAGAGCGCGACGCTGATTAAACTGCTGCAAAAAAATGGCTGGAAGCTGGAGCGCATACGCGGCAGTCATCATCAGTTCTCGCACCCGGATTTTGCTCATCTGATCACCGTGCCGCATCCGCAGAAGGATATGAAGACAGGCACGCTGATGCAGATTCTGAAAGACGCCAGGCTGGATTGATCCATGCTGGTTTTATTCCGCTTGCTCAGAGGTGACATGATGCTGTTTCCCGCTTTGGTAGAGATTGACGCTGACGGCTCGGCCAGTGGTTATTTCCCGGATGTCACCGGCTGTTACTTTGCCGGTGATACGCCAGAGCAAACGCTGCAGGATGCGCAATCTGCGCTGCATGCCCACTTTGAACTGATGGCGGAGAAAGGCTTGTTGATTCCGGAGCCGGCGCAGCACTGGCAGCAGGAATTTAGCCAGCCTGGCGTGTGGATCTACGTTGATATTGATGTCACCCGCTATCTGGGCAAATCCGAGCGCATCAATATCACTATGCCGCATCTGCTGATTGAGAAGATCGATAAGATGGTCAGTAATAATGCGCGCTACAGCAGCCGCAGCCATTTTCTGGCCGAGGCGGCGCGCAAAGCGCTGGTCTCGTAGCAACACTATTGCGCACGCGTCGCTTATCGTCCGTGGCCGCTTTATGTTTGAATTCCCGCCTCAACCGGCCGGCATGTGGTTAAAATGAATTACCTACGCGACATACAAACGTTTATTGAAGGCAACACTGTGCTCTCCGCCACCTTCAGCCTGCTGCTGTTACTGGTTGCCGGTATGGTCACCCATCTGATCTGCAAGTTCTTCGTGGTAAAAGTGGTGCGCCGCGTGTTCTTTAGCACGCATAAAAACCAGGTGCCGCTGGATAAAGACGTCCGGCTCTCAGAAAAGCTGTCGAATTTTATTCCGGTGATCACCGTCTATTACCTGCTGCAGTTTATGCCGGACCTGCCCGAGCATCTGCTGATCGCGGTGAAAACCATCTGCGGCATTCTGTTTTTTGTATATCTGTCGCTGTTCTTTAACGAAGTGCTGGAGATCGTTAATAACTCCTATTCGCGTAAGTCGAAGCGTAAGAACCACTCGATAAAAGGCTATATCCAGATCGGTAAGATCCTGGTGCACATCATTTCCGCCATCATGATTCTGGCTATCATGTCGAACAAATCGCCGGTGATTATCATCTCCAGTCTGGGTGCGGTCGCGGCGGTATTGATGTTAGTGTTTCAGCACACCCTGCTGTCGCTGGTGGCCAATATTCAGGTGTCATCGAACGATGTGCTGCAGCTCGGCGACTGGATTGAAATGCCGGATAACGGCATCAGCGGTGAAGTGATTGATATCGCTCTGCATACCATTACCATCCGCAACTGGGACAACACGCTGTCGCGCATCCCGACCAAAAATTTCCTGACCGAAACCTACACCAACTGGCAGGCGATGTTCTCCTCCGGCGCGCGGCGTATCATGCGCAGCTTTCATCTCGACCAGACCTCGATTCGCTTTCTCGATCAGCAAATGGTGCAGCAGATGAGCCAGATTCGCGGCGTCAGTGAGCAGCTTTCAATCCTGATGGATGGCCGCGATAGCAGCGTGGTCGGTGACCGCTGGTTTGCCGAAAACGGCATCACCAACCTCACGGTGTTCCGTCACTATCTCACCGCCTGGCTGGCGCAGCGCGACGATATTAAAAAAGATATGTATATCGTGGTGCGCGCGATGAAACCCTCACCGGAGGGATTGCCGGTAGAGGTTTATTGCTTTACCTCCTCGGTGCTGTGGGTTGATTACGAGAATTCCCAGTCGGCGATATTTGAATTCATCTACGCCATCGTCGGTCAGTTTTCGCTGCGGATTTACCAGCATCCGGCCGGCAATGATTTCTGGCGTTTGTCGCAGGCGCGCGATAGCCAGATCGGTCAGTTACAGCCTCCGGCGGAATAAAGCCACGCATCGCACGGTCGTCATGCATGGCAAACCGGCGGTGACAGAAGTCCTTCCCGCTGCCAGCATAAAAAAAGGGAGCCCTGCGGCTCCCTTTCATGTTGCATTTGCTCAGGGCAAATTACATGTTCGCGATAATCGCGTCGCCAAACTCTGAACATTTCAGCAGCTTAGCGCCTTCCATCAGACGTTCAAAGTCGTAGGTTACGGTTTTGGCGTTGATCGCGCCTTCCATACCTTTGACGATCAGGTCTGCGGCTTCGAACCATTCCATATGACGCAGCATCATCTCTGCGGACAGGATGATAGAGCCTGGGTTCACTTTGTCCTGGCCTGCGTATTTCGGTGCAGTACCGTGGGTCGCTTCGAACAGGGCGCACTCGTCACCGATGTTCGCGCCAGGGGCGATACCGATACCGCCAACCTGTGCAGCCAGGGCGTCAGAGATGTAGTCACCGTTCAGGTTCATACAGGCGATCACGTCGTATTCAGCAGGACGCAGCAGGATCTGCTGCAGGAACGCATCGGCGATCACATCTTTAATGATGATCTCTTTGCCGGTGTTCGGGTTCTTGATCTTCTGCCACGGGCCGCCGTCGATCAGCTCACCGCCGAACTCTTCGGTCGCCAACTGGTAGCCCCAGTCTTTGAACGCGCCTTCGGTGAACTTCATGATGTTGCCTTTGTGAACCAGCGTCACGGAATCGCGGTCGTTGGCGATCGCGTATTCAATCGCAGCGCGCACCAGACGTTTGGTGCCTTCTTCGGAGCACGGCTTGATGCCAATACCGCAATGTTCCGGGAAGCGAATTTTCTTCACGCCCATCTCTTCGCGCAGGAATTTGATCACTTTTTCTGCGTCAGCAGAGTCCGCTTTCCATTCGATACCCGCGTAGATGTCTTCTGAGTTTTCGCGGAAGATAACCATGTCGGTCAGTTCAGGATGCTTAACCGGGCTTGGGGTGCCCTGGTAGTAACGAACCGGACGCAGACACACGTACAGGTCCAGCTCCTGACGCAGTGCCACGTTCAGGGAACGGATGCCGCCGCCAACTGGGGTGGTCAGTGGGCCTTTAATAGCAACGCGGTATTCGCGGATCAGGTCCAGCGTTTCCTGCTGGCAGCCAGACGTCCTGGCCATAAACTTGGAGTCGATTTTTCACCGGTGTAAATTTCCATCCAGGAAATTTTACGCTCGCCTTTGTAGGCTTTCTCCACAGCGGCATCAACCACTTTCAGCATTGCCGGGGTAACGTCTACACCGATACCGTCACCTTCGATGAACGGGATAATCGGGTTGTGCGGAACGTTAAGCTTGCCGTTTTGCAGGGTGATCTTTTTACCTTCCGCCGGAACAACTACTTTGCTTTCCATTAACCTCTCCTTCGAGCGCTTCTGGTTGTTACTGATCTTATGTTAATAAATTGTAATGAGCCCTTCGATAGTACCTGATTGCTCCGCCACGCCAAGAAAGGTCTTCGCTATTAGGCTATAATGCGGCAATTGATAACGCCTGAAAATACCATGAAGAAAACTTCTTTTACAAAACACCGGGTTGAGCGATTCAGCTGCCCCGACGCGACAACCCGCGCGGCGGACACGCGGCCAAAAGGCACCGACAAAGCGGGTGATTTTGTTCAATAAACCCTACGATGTTTTGCCGCAGTTCACCGATGAGGCCGGGCGCAGCACGCTGAAGGATTACATCCCGGTGCAGGGCGGTGTATGCCGCCGGGCGTCTGGACCGCGACAGCGAAGGGCCTGCTGGTCCTGACCAATGATGGCGCGCTGCAGGCGAAGCTCACGCAGCCGGGCAAACGCACCGGCAAAATTTACTACGTGCAGGTGGAAGGCGAGCCGGACGAAGCAGACGCTATCACCGCGCAAATTGCGCAGCGGCGTGACGCTCAACGACGGCCCCACCCTGCCCGCAGGTATTGAACGGGTGAATGAGCCGGAGTGGCTGTGGCCGCGCAACCCGCCCATTCGCGAGCGCAAATCCATCCCGACCAGCTGGCTCAAAATCACCCTGTATGAAGGCCGCAACCGCCAGGTGCGGCGCATGACCGCGCACGTCGGCTTCCCTACCCTGCGTCTGATTCGCTACGCCATGGGTGATTACCAGCTGCAGGATTTGGCACCGGGCGAATGGCGCGACATCAGCGACCGGACGTAAGTGAACCCACGCAGGTTACCTATTGGGAGACAACGATGTTTAAACCTCATGTTACGGTCGCCTGCGTGGTGCACGCGCAGGGGAAATTCCTGGTGGTGGAAGAGAGCATCAACGGCAAAGCGCTGTGGAATCAGCCTGCCGGGCATCTTGAAGCCAATGAAACGCTGCTGCAGGCCGCGAAGCGCGAGCTGTGGGAAGAGACGGGCATTCAGCGCTGAGCCCCAGCATTTTAATCCGCATGCACCAGTGGATTGCCCCCGACAACACCCCATTCCTGCGTTTTTTATTTGCCGTTGAGCTTAGCGAAACGTGCGCCACTGAACCGCACGATGACGATATCGATCGCTGCCTGTGGGTCACCGCCGACGGAGATCCTGAACGCGCCAAACCTGCGCTCGCCGCTGGTTGCGGAAAGCATCCGCTGCTGGCAGTCAGGCGCACGCTTGCCGCTGGAGCTGATAGCTCCGAGAATATAACTGGCCGTTTCCATCAACACACACACATGAGGGTGTGCACAAACGGTGGGGGGCGTGATAGAATACGCCGCCTTGAAGTTCAATGTCGTGAGTATTCCATGTCAGATAACAGCCAGAAAAAAGTGATCGTCGGCATGTCCGGCGGTGTCGATTCCTCCGTTTCCGCCTACCTGTTACTGCAGCAACAGGGCTATAAGGTGGAGGGCCTGTTCATGAAGAACTGGGAGGAAGATGATGGCGAGGAATACTGCACCGCCGCTGCGGATCTGGCCGATGCGCAGGCCGTGTGCGACAAGCTCGGCATTGAACTGCACACCGTCAACTTTGCCGCAGAATACTGGGATAACGTGTTTGAGCACTTCCTGGAAGAGTACAAAGCCGGCCGTACGCCGAACCCGGATATTCTGTGCAACAAAGAGATCAAATTTAAAGCCTTCCTCGAATTCGCCGCGGAAGATCTGGGCGCAGACTACATTGCGACCGGTCACTACGTGCGCCGCGCCGACGTGGACGGCAAAAGCCAGCTGCTGCGCGGCCTGGACGGCAACAAAGATCAGAGCTACTTCCTCTATACGCTGAGCCACGAGCAGATTGCGCAGAGCCTGTTCCCGGTCGGCGAGCTGGAAAAGCCGGAAGTGCGTAAAATCGCCGAAGAGCTGGACCTGATCACCGCGAAGAAAAAAGACTCCACCGGCATCTGCTTTATCGGCGAGCGTAAATTCCGCGATTTCCTCGGTCGCTACCTGCCTGCCCAGCCGGGCAAAATCGTCACCGTCGACGGCGAAGAGATTGGTCAGCATCAGGGGCTGATGTACCACACCCTCGGCCAGCGTAAAGGCCTGGGTATCGGCGGGACGCAAAGAGGGCAGCGAAGATCCGTGGTACGTGGTCGACAAAGATGTCGAAAACAATATTCTGATGGTGGCTCAGGGTCACGACCATCCGCGTCTGATGTCCGTTGGCCTTATCGCACAGCAGCTGCACTGGGTCGATCGCGAGCCGCTGAAAGGCACGCTGCGCTGCACGGTGAAAACGCGCTACCGTCAGACCGATATTCCCTGCACCATTACCGCGCTTGGTTGACGATCGCATTGACGTGCGTTTCGACGAGCCGGTCGCCGCCGTCACCCCGGGCCAGTCCGCTGTCTTCTACAGCGGTGAAATCTGCCTGGGCGGCGGGATCATTGAACAGCGCCTGCCGCTGACCGCTGTTTAACGGCACTGCCGACACATCTAAAGGAGTGACCGTGTGGCGAAGAACTATTATGACATCACCCTGGCGCTGGCGGGAATTTGCCAGTCAGCCCGTCTGGTGCAACAGCTGGCGCATCAGGGTCACTGCGACGCCGACGCGCTGCACGTTTCGCTCAACAGCGTTATCGATCTCAACCCCGGTTCAACCCTGGGTGTGTTCGGTGGCAGTGAAACCAATCTTCGTCTCGGTCTTGAAACCCTGCTTGGCGTGCTTAACGCCAGCAGCCGTCAGGGGTTAAACGCGGAGCTGACCCGCTACACCTTAAGCCTGATGGTGCTGGAGCGTAAACTGAACGGCAGCAAAAGGCGCGCTTAATACCCTGGGCGATCGCATCGCCGGGTTGCAGCGTCAGCTCGACCATTTCGACCTGCAGTCCGAAACGCTGCTGAGCGCCATGGCCGGCATTTACGTTGACGTCATCAGCCCGCTGGGCCCGCGCATTCAGGTCACCGGTTCCCCTGCCGTGCTGCAAAGTCCGCAGGTGCAGGCAAAAGTGCGCGCCTCGCTGCTGGCCGGGATCCGCGCCGCCGTGCTGTGGCACCAGGTTGGCGGTGGCCGCCTGCAGTTAATGTTTTCTCGTAATCGCCTGACCACTCAGGCAAAACAAATTCTTGCTCATTGTTAACCTCCCGGAGTTGCGAAATATGGAATTATCCTCACTGACCGCCGTATCCCCTGTCGATGGACGCTACGGCGATAAAGTCAGCGCGCTGCGCGGGATCTTCAGCGAATATGGTTTGCTGAAGTTCCGTGTTCAGGTTGAAGTACGCTGGCTGCAGAAGCTGGCCGCCCAGGCAGCAATCAAGGAAGTTCCTGCTTTTGATGAAAAGGCAAACGATTACCTTGATAAAATCGTTGCTGAATTTAGCGAAGAAGACGCCGCGCGCATTAAGACCATTGAACGCACCACCAACCACGACGTGAAAGCGGTTGAGTACTTCCTGAAAGAGAAAGTGGAAAGCGTCCCTGCCCTGCACGCGGTATCCGAATTCATTCACTTCGCTTGTACTTCCGAAGATATCAACAACCTGTCTCACGCGCTGATGCTCTCCACCGCGCGTAAAGAGGTTGTGCTGCCTTACTGGCGTAAAATTATCGACGCGGTGAAAGCACTCTCCGTGGAATACCGCGATATTCCACTGCTTTCCCGTACCCACGGCCAGCCGGCCACCCCATCCACCATGGGTAAAGAGATGGCGAACGTGGCGTACCGCATGGAGCGCCAGTATCGTCAGCTGGAACAGGTTGAAATTCTGGGCAAAATCAACGGCGCGGTCGGTAACTATAACGCCCACATCGCCGCTTACCCGGAAGTGGACTGGCATCAGTTCAGCGAAGAGTTCGTGACCTCTCTGGGCATTCAGTGGAACCCGTACACTACCCAGATTGAGCCGCACGACTATATCGCCGAACTGTTTGACTGCATCGCACGCTTCAACACCATCCTGATCGACTTCGATCGTGACGTGTGGGGCTACATCGCCCTGAACCACTTCAAACAGAAAACCATCGCGGGTGAAATCGGCTCTTCCACCATGCCGCACAAAGTGAACCCGATCGACTTCGAAAACTCCGAAGGCAACCTGGGTCTGGCGAATGCCGTGCTGCAGCATATGGCAAGCAAACTGCCGGTATCCCGCTGGCAGCGCGATCTGACCGACTCCACCGTGCTGCGTAATCTGGGCGTGGGCATCGGCTACGCACTGATTGCATACCAGTCCACACTGAAAGGCGTGAGCAAGCTGGAAGTGAACCGCGATCGTCTGCTGGACGAACTGGATCACAACTGGGAAGTGCTGGCAGAGCCGATTCAGACCGTGATGCGCCGTTACGGTATCGAAAAGCCGTACGAGAAGCTGAAAGAGCTGACCCGCGGTAAACGCGTTGACGCCGAAGGCATGAAGCAGTTTATCGACGGTCTGGCACTGCCGGAAGAAGAGAAAACCCGCCTGAAAGCCATGACCCCGGCGAATTACATTGGCCGCGCCATCACCATGGTTGACGAGCTGAAATAACGTCCTTCCTCCCCTTTCCGCCCGGAAAGGGGGTTGCTTTTCCCCGGTTTACTGAATGTTTATCCCCACAGCAACATAATCAGCGTTAAACTATTCATACTATTTATTCTGGGAGAAAAGATGATGCGCGTACTGGTTGTTGAGGATAACGCATTGCTACGTCATCACCTGAAGGTTCAGCTTCAGGAGATGGGACATCAGGTGGACGATGCTGAAGATGCAAAAGAAGCCGATTATTATCTCAATGAACACCTGCCGGACATCGCCATTGTCGATCTCGGCCTGCCTGATGAAGACGGCCTGTCGTTAATTCGCCGCTGGCGCAGCCATGACGTTTCTCTGCCGGTTCTGGTTCTGACCGCCCGCGAAGGCTGGCAGGACAAAGTTGAAGTGCTCAGCGCCGGTGCCGATGATTACGTCACCAAACCGTTCCATATTGAAGAGGTGGCGGCGCGCATGCAGGCGCTGTTGCGCCGCAACAGCGGGCTGGCCTCGCAGGTTATCTCCATTCCGCCTTTCCAGGTGGATCTCTCCCGCCGCGAGCTTTTCCATTAACGATGAAGTGATCAAGCTGACCGCCTTCGAATACACCATTATGGAAACGCTGATCCGCAACAGCGGCAAAGTGGTCAGCAAAGACTCCTTGATGCTGCAGCTTTATCCCGATGCTGAACTGCGCGAGAGCCACACCATCGACGTGCTGATGGGCCGGTTGCGTAAGAAAATTCAGGCGCAGTATCCGCAGGATGTGATCACCACCGTGCGCGGTCAGGGCTACCTGTTTGAATTACGCTAAATGAAGCCTGTTGCGCCATCAGCGCCCTTTCTCCCCTTGCGCGCGCGTTTTTTGCTGGCCACGGCAGCGGTGGTGCTGGTGCTGTCGCTCTCCTATGGCATGGTGGCGCTGGTGGGGTACAGCGTCAGCTTTGATAAAACCACCTTTCGTCTGTTGCGCGGCGAAAGCAATCTGTTTTATACCCTGGCGAAGTGGGAAGACAACAAGATCACCGTTGAAATGCCGGAAAATCACATGACCCTGCAAAGCCCGACGCTGGCGATGATCTATGACGAGAACGGAAAGCTGCTCTGGGCACAGCGCGACGTGCCTGGGGATCCGCAAAAACATTCGGCCGCGACTGGCTCAAAACCAACGGATTTCATGAGATTGAAGCCGATCTCAATACCACCAGCACCCTGTCGCGGCGATGGGTAACAATCCGCAGGCAAAGCAGCGACTGCACGCACTGGACAGTGACAGCAATGACACCTTCACCCACTCGGTGGCGATCAATCTCTACCCCGCGACCACGAATATGCCGCAGCTGACCATTGTGGTGGTTGACACCATCCCGGTTGAGCTTAAACGCTCCTATATGGTCTGGGGCTGGTTTATCTATGTTCTGGCCGCCAACCTGCTGCTGGTGATCCCGCTGCTGTGGGTGGCGGCATGGTGGAGCCTGCGCCCGATTGAGACACCTGGCGCGGGAGGTGCGCGAGCTGGAGAGAACATCACCGTGAAAAGCTCAACCCGGAAACTACCCGCGAGCTGACCAGCCTGGTGCGCAACCTCAATCCTGTTGCTGAAAAACGAACGCGAACGCTACGACAAATATCGCACCACGCTGACCGACCTCACGCACAGCCTGAAAACACCGCTGGCGGTGATGCAAAGCACCCTGCGCTCCATGCGCAGTTCCAAAGGCTGAGCGTCGACGATGCCGAGCCGGTGATGCTGGAACAGATCAGCCGTATCTCGCAGCAAATTGGCTATTACCTGCACCGCGCCAGCATGCGTTCCGGCAGCGCGCTGCTGAGCCGCGAGCTGCACCCGGTCGCCCCGCTGCTGGATAACCTCACCTCCGCGCTCAACAAGGTGTATCAGCGTAAAGGGGTGAATATCAGGCTCGATATCTCGCCGGAGATCAGCTTTGTCGGCGAACAAAATGACTTTATGGAAGTGATGGGCAACCTGCTGGATAACGCCTGCAAATACTGCCTGGAGTTTGTGGAAGGTCTGCGCGCGCCAGACGGATAACGAGCTGCATATTATCGTTGAGGATGATGGCCCGGGGATCCCGCGCAATAAACGTGATGTGGTGTTTGATCGCGGTCAGCGAGCCGATACGCTGCGTCCCGGTCAGGGGGTGGGATTAGCCGTGGCGCGCGAGATTGTCGACCAGTATGATGGCAAAATCGAAACCAGCGAAAGCTTGCTGGGCGGGGCCAGAATGGAAGTGATTTTTGGCCGACAGCAGCCCACACCCACCGGACGATAGTTGAACCCGCTATCGAAAACCGCGAGCTATCTCGAAGCCGGGCGCCTGAGCCCTTCCGTTATAATCCCCGCGCCAGTAAATCCTTATGCAGCCCTGACCGGAATAAAAAAATATGGATTATCACTTAGACACTTAACTGGCCCGAGTTTATTGAACGTTACTGGCAAAAACGCCCGGTGGTTCTGAAACGCGGGTTCAGCAACTTTGTCGACCCTATCTCGCCTGACGAGCTGGCCGGTCTGGCCATGGAAAACGAAGTCGACAGCCGCCTGGTCAGCCACCAGGACGGGAAATGGCAGGTCAGCCACGGTCCTTTCGAAAGCTACGATCACCTCGGTGAAAATAACTGGTCATTGCTGGTGCAGGCGGTCAACCACTGGCACGAGCCGACGGCAGCCTTAATGCGCCCGTTCCGCGCCCTGCCCGACTGGCGAATGGACGATCTGATGATCTCCTTCTCTGTACCGGGCGGCGGCGTGGGTCCGCATCTGGACCAGTACGACGTGTTTATCATTCAGGGTACGGGCCGCCGCCGCTGGCGCGTGGGCGAAAAAGTGCCAATGAAACAGCACTGCCCGCACCCGGATCTGCTTCAGGTGGATCCGTTCGAAGGAATTATCGACGAAGAGCTGGAGCCGGGCGATATCCTCTACATTCCGCCGGGATTCCCTCATGAAGGTTACTCCCTGGAGAACTCGCTGAACTACTCCGTTGGATTCCGCGCGCCGAGCGGTCGCGAGATGATCAGCGGCTTTGCCGACTATGTTCTGCAGCGCGAGCTGGGCAGCTATCGCTACAGCGATCCGGATGTGCCTGCGCGAGAGCATCCGGCAGATATTGTGCCAGAAGAGCTGGATAAACTGCGCGGCATGATGCTGGATCTGATCAACGAGCCGGAACACTTCAAACAGTGGTTTGGCGAGTTTATCAGCCAGTCCCGCCACGAGCTGGATGTGGCGCCGCCGGAGCCGCCGTATCAGGCGGACGAGATTTATGATGCGCTGCAGCAGGGCGACAAGCTGGTGCGCCTGGGCGGACTGCGCGTGCTGCGCATTGGTGAAGAGGTGTTCGTCAACGGCGAGAAGCTGGACTCTCCACACCGACCGGCGCTGGAAGCGATTGCCAGCCATCTGGTGTTGACTGCCGACACCTTTGGCGATGCGCTGGAAGACCCGTCCTTCCTCGCCATGCTGGCCGCGCTGGTCAACAGCGGGTACTGGTTCTTTGAGGACTGAGTTGATCAGGTCCTCTGCGCCCGTTTCCCTCACCCCGGCCCTCTCCCGCCCGCGGGAGAGGGAGCAAACCGCGCGACGATTGCAGTAAAGCGCCGGCGGCGGCATGGGCAAATGAAGAACCTGATTCCCGCTCGATCGGTCCCCTCTCCTGCGGGCGGGAGAGGGTTAGGGTGAGGGCAAGCCCCGCTCCGCCCTACTTCTTCTCCGCCGCGAGCGCGGCCATCCGCACAATCACCTCCACCGCCTTTTCCATCCCTTCCAGCGTCACAAACTCATGCTTGCCGTGGTAGTTATAGCCGCCGGTAAACAGGTTCGGGCACGGCAGTCCCATAAACGACAGCTGCGAACCGTCGGTGCCGCCGCGAATCGGCTTCAGGTCCGGTTCAATATCGCAGTCGCGCATCGCCTGCTGGGCGATATCAAGGATGTGCGGATGCGCTTCCACCCTTCTCGCGCATATTGTAATAGCTGTCTTCGATAATCAGCTCGATATAGCAATCAGGGTGCAGCCCTTTACCCACCTTCTTGGCGATCTCCATCATTTTACGTTTACGCGGCTTCGAAGGCTTTCCGATCAAAATCACGAATGATGTAGTGCATCTCGGCGCGTTCCACCGTGCCTTTGATGCTGGTCAGGTGATAAAACCCTTCATAACCTTCGGTCTGTTCCGGGCTCTCTCCCGCCGGGACTTCCGCATGAATACGCGACGCCAGCGACCAGCGCATTCACCATCACGCCTTTCGCCGAGCCGGGATGAACGTTGTTGCCGACAATTTTGATCGGCACCGACGCGGCATTGAAGTTTTCAAACTCCAGCTCGCCGACGCCGCCGCCGTCAACGGTATAGGCCCACTGCGCGTTAAAGGCTTCCACGTCGAAGTGCTTCGCCGCCTTGACCGACCTCTTCATCCGGCGTAAAGGCCACGCGGATATCTCCGTGCGGGATATTTTTTTCCTTCAGCACCGCCAGCGCCGTCATGATCTCCGCGATACCCGCCTTGTCATCCGCCCCCAGCAGCGTTTTGCCGTCGGTGGTGATCAGCGTCTGCCCCAGCAGCTGGTGCAGCACCGGGAACATCACCGGCGAGAGCACTTCATCGCCAATGCCCAGCGCAATATCGCCGCCGCGGTAGTTTTCAACGATCTGCGGGTTAACATGTTTACCGCTAAAATCCGGAGAGGTGTCGACATGGGAGATAAAGCCAATCGCCGGAATATCGCCCGGCCGACGTTCGCCGGCAGCGTTCCCATCACAGTGCCTTTTTCGCTTAACGTGACGTTGACCAGCCCCATGGCGCAAGCTGCTCTTTAAGCAGGTTTAACAACTTCCACTGGCCTTCGGTGCTTGGCACCTGGCGGACACCCGGTTTAGATTGGGTATCCAGCGAAACATACTGTAAAAAACGCTCAAGTAATTTATCCATGCAGTCACCCTCACTTTTTGTGACAACATTATCAATAAGCATCAAAACGCAAATATTGCGTCAGGTCACTTTTATCCTTCAGGTTAGCCCTCTCAGCCCAATCGTGCGCTGAAATTCGCCCTGCCAGCCACCCGTCCGGCTGGCCCGATGAGCATACTCCAGCAATTTGCAGACTTTTCAAGGTTATTCCGTGTCTGAACATGGCAATGGCGCATTTTTCAGGTATTATCGCGCCCTTCATCACGAGTCACCAAGCTGGTTACGCCACCGGCGGCGTATGCTGCAACCTGAGCGTCGTCTATATCAGACTGAGCGACAAAAATTGAATACACAAACCCGTTCGCGTTCAGCCGGCGCTGGTACGCAATCTGGAACGAATTCGTAAAAGCTTTGATGGCAAAGACGTCATTTCCGACCTCAACCTGACCATCAATGATGGTGAGTTTCTCACGCTGCTTGGCCCCTCCGGCTGCGGCAAAACCACCGTACTGCGCCTTATCGCCGGGCTGGAAAGCGTCGATAGCGGCCATATCCATCTGGATGAGCAGCAGGACATAACCCAGGCGTTCCCGCCGAAGATCGCCACGTCAATACCGTCTTTCAGAGCTATGCCCTGTTCCCGCACATGACCGTGTTTGAAAACGTGGCGTTTGGCCTGCGGATGCAAAAAACCCCGGCGAGCAGAGATGACGCCCGCGCGTCACCGAAGCGCTGCGCATGGTGCAGCTGGAAGAGCGTTTGCCCAGCGTAAACCGCACCAGCTCTCCGGCGGCCAGCAGCAGCGCGTGGCGATCGCCCGCGCGGTGGTCAATAAACCGCGCCTGCTTCTGCTGGATGAATCCCTCTCCGCGCTGGACTACAAGCTGCGCAAGCAGATGCAGAACGAGCTGAAAGCGCTGCAGCGCAAGCTGGGCATCACCTTTGTCTTCGTCACCCACGACCAGGAAGAGGCGCTGACCATGTCCGACCGTATCGTGGTGATGCGCGACGGCAAAATCGAGCAGGACGGCACGCCGCGCGAAATCTACGAAGAGCCGAAAAACCTGTTTGTCGCCAGCTTCATTGGCGAAATCAATATCTTTAACGCCACGGTGATCGAGCGTCTGGACGAGCAGCGCGTGCGGGCCAGCGTCGAAGGCCGCGAGTGCAATATCACGGTGAATTTCCCCGTCGAAAAGGGACAAAAGCTCAACGTGCTGCTGCGCCCGGAAGATCTGCGCGTCGAGGAGATCTCACGGCAATGCCGAGGCCGAAGGGTTGATCGGCTATATCCGCGAGCGCAACTACAAAGGGATGACGCTGGAATCCGTCGTCGAGCTGGAGAACGGCAAGATGGTGATGGTCAGCGAGTTCTTTAACGAGGACGATCCCGACTTCGACCACTCGCTGGACCAGAAAATGGTTATTAACTGGGTAGAAAGCTGGGAGGTTGTGCTGGCTGATGAAGAACACAAGTAAATTCCAGAAGGTGGTGATTGCCACTGATCGTCGGTTGGCTTGTGCTGTTTGTCTTTCTACCCAACCTGATGATCATCGCCACCAGCTTCCTGACCCGCGACGATGCCCACTTCGTTTCGCTGGTCTTTACGCTGGACAACTACGCGCGCCTGCTCGATCCGCTCTATTTCGACGT
The DNA here is from genome assembly GCA_039593635.1 of Enterobacterales bacterium. Taxonomy (GTDB): domain Bacteria; phylum Pseudomonadota; class Gammaproteobacteria; order Enterobacterales; family Enterobacteriaceae; genus Enterobacter. The sequence continues at coordinate 23,712 of JBCNOW010000027.1, read as the reverse complement.
GCTGCTGCACTCGCTGAATATGGCGCTGATCGCCACGCTGTCGCCTGCCTGGTGCTGGGGTACCCTTTTGCCTGGTTCCTGGCCGGGCTGCCACAAAAGGTGCGCCCGCTGCTGCTGTTTCTGCTGATTGTGCCGTTCTGGACCAACTCGCTGATTCGCATCTACGGGCTGAAAATCTTCCTCAGCACCAAAGGCTACCTCAATGAATTTCTGCTGTGGCTGGGGGTGATCGATACGCCGATACGCATCATGTTTACCCCGGGCGCGGTGATCGTTGGTCTGGTCTATATCCTGCTGCCGTTTATGGTGATGCCGCTCTACTCCAGCATTGAGAAGCTGGATAAACCGCTGCTGGAAGCGGCGAAAGATCTGGGGGCCAACAAGCTGCAGACCTTCATCCGCATTATCATTATTCCGCTGACCATGCCCGGCATTATCGCCGGCTGTCTGCTGGTGATGCTCCCGGCGATGGGCCTGTTCTACGTTTCTGACCTGATGGGCGGCGCGAAAAACCTGCTGATCGGTAACGTGATTAAGAGCCAGTTCCTGAACATCCGCGACTGGCCGTTCGGTTCCGCCACCAGCATTACGCTGACGGTGGTGATGGGGCTGATGCTGCTGGTTTACTGGCGCGCCTCGCGCCTGCTGAATAAGAAGGTGGAACTCGAATGATCGGTCGACTGCTTCGCGGCGGTTTTATGACCGCCATTTATGCCTACCTGTATATCCCGATCATCATTTTGATCGTGAACTCGTTTAACAGCTCGCGCTTCGGGATTAACTGGCAGGGCTTTACCACCCACTGGTACAGCCTGCTGATGAACAACGACAGCCTGCTGCAGGCGGCGCAGCACTCGCTGACCATGGCGATTCGTGTCCGCCACCTTCGCCACGCTGATTGGCTCGCTCACCGCCGTGGCGCTGTACCGCTATCGCTTTCGCGGCAAGCCGTTCGTCAGCGGCATGCTGTTTGTGGTGATGATGTCGCCGGATATCGTGATGGCGATTTCGCTGCTGGTGCTGTTTATGCTGCTGGGCATTCCAGCTCGGCTTCTGGTCGCTGCTGTTTTCCCATATCACCTTCTGCCTGCCGTTTGTGGTGGTGACCGTCTTTTCGCGCCTGAAAGGGTTTGACGTGCGCATGCTGGAGGCGGCAAAAGATCTCGGCGCCAGCGAAATGACCATTCTGCGCAAAATCATCCTGCCGCTGGCGATGCCCGCCGTGGCCGCCGGCTGGCTGCTGAGCTTCACCCTGTCGATGGATGACGTGGTGGTCTCCTCCTTCGTGACCGGGCCGAGCTACGAAATTCTGCCGTTGAAAATCTATTCGATGGTGAAAGTCGGCGTGTCGCCGGAGGTGAACGCGCTGGCGACCATTCTGCTGGTGTTGTCGCTGGTACTGGTGATTGCCAGCCAGGTTATTGCTCGTGATAAAACAAAATCTCAGGGGACAATGAAATGAAAAAAATGGTCGCGGCTGGGGCGCTGGCACTGGGTATGCGCGCGCACGCGGATGACAGCAAAACGCTCTACTTCTACAACTGGACCGAGTATGTGCCGCCGGGGCTGCTGGAGCAGTTCACCAAAGAGACGGGCATCAAGGTTATCTACTCGACCTACGAGTCGAATGAAACCATGTACGCCAAGCTGAAAACCTATAAAGACGGCGCTTACGATCTGGTGGTGCCCTCCACCTACTTCGTCGACAAAATGCGCAAAGAGGGCATGATCCAGAAGATCGATAAAACGAAGCTGACCAACTTCCACAACCTCGATCCGGAGATGCTCAACAAGCCGTTCGATCCGAACAACGACTACTCCATTCCTTATATCTGGGGCGCAACGGCGATTGGCGTTAACAGCGACGCGGCCTCGATCCGAAAACCGTGACCCGCTGGGCCGATCTGTGGAAACCGGAATACAAAGGCAGCCTGCTGTTGACCGACGATGCGCGTGAAGTGTTCCAGATGGCGCTGCGCAAGCTCGGCTACTCCGGCAATACCACCGATCCGAAAGAGATTGAAGCGGCCTATAACGAGCTGAAAAAGCTGATGCCTAACGTGGCGGCATTCAACTCCGATAACCCGGCGAACCCGTATATGGAAGGGGAAGTAAACCTGGGCATGGTGTGGAACGGCTCTGCGTATGTTGCCCGCCAGGCCGGTACGCCGCTGGAGGTGGTCTGGCCGAAAGAAGGCGGCATCTTCTGGATGGATAGCCTGGCGATCCCGGCCAATGCGAAAAACGTGAAGCGGGCGCGCTGAAGCTGATCAACTTCCTGCTGCGCCCGGACGTGGCGAAACAGGTTGCGGAGACCATCGGCTACCCGACGCCAAACCTGGCCGCCCGCAAGCTGCTGAAGCCTGACGTGGCCAACGATAAGTCACTCTATCCGGACGCCGAAACCATCAGCAAAGGTGAATGGCAGAACGATGTTGGTGACGCCAGCGTGCAGTACGAAGAGTATTATCAGAAGTTAAAAGCAGGTCGTTAATGCAATACTGAGGTGGGGATTCGGTGCGGCCTGGCCCTCACCCTGCCCTCTCCCAGAGGGAGAGGGTTCATTCGTGCCGGTTTTAGCTGAGTTTCAGTCGGGCGCGTTTTTCCCCTTCTCCCGCCGGGAGAAGGCCGGGATGAGGGGAAACGCGCAGTACGCTGACTATTTATACAAGCCGCGCAAAAAAGTATGCACGAAGGCCGGCACGACTTCGCTGGCCAGGCCGTATTGCTTCTCTTCAAACTCGCTGCCCACCTGGCTTGGCTCCAGATTGAGCTCGACGGTATGCGCCCCGTGCAGTCGCGCTTCGTGAACAAACCCCGCCGCCGGGTAAACGTGGCCCGATGTGCCAATGGCAATAAACACGTCCGCCATCGCCAGCGCGCTGTAAATCTCATCCATCCCCAGCGGCATTTCGCCAAACCAGACCACGTGCGGACGCAGGCGCGACGGGAACTGGCAGCAGGGGCATTTGTCTTCCGGCAGCACGTCCTCTTTCCAGTCCAGCACCTGACCGCTCCAGGCACAGCGAACCTTCAGCAGCTCACCGTGCATGTGGATGATGTTCTTGTTGCCGGCCCGCTCGTGCAGGTTATCGATATTCTGCGTCACCAGCAGAAAACGATCCCCCAGCGCCTCCTCCAGCTTCGCCAGCGCCAGGTGCGCCGCATTCGGCGCAATCTCAGGCTGCTGAAGCTGCCGGCGGCGAGCGTTGTAAAACGCCTGCACCAGATCCGGATCGCGGGCAAAGCCTTCGGGCGTCGCCACGTCTTCCACACGGTGCTCTTCCCACAGGCCATCCGCCGCGCGGAAGGTTCGAATTCCGGACTCTGCGGAAATTCCGGCACCGGTCAGCACCACCACGTGCGGCTGCGGATGGGCGGCAAGTTCGACCTGACGATCGCGCTCAAAGATGCGCTGGCGAAAGCGCTGATGCACTTTGCGGCGGTTCTTTTTGTAGCGGGCGAGTCGAAGGCGGCGGCGCGGTTGGCGCATAAAGGCTCCTTAATCTGCGGCGCTGAACGCCGCGCTGCGGGTGTTTTCCGGGTTACTCAGACCCGATAATAGCGGCTGGGTATGACGGCTGCATGCCGCAGACGCTGAAAATGTGCGCAGCCGCGAAAGCGGCTGCGTGTTTTGACTTTACTGACCGCTCAGTACGCGGGCAGGATCGATTCGGCTTGCGCGACGCGCCGGATACCAGCTTGCCAGCAGACTCAGTAAAAGCGCCGTCACCAGCACGTAAACCACATCCAGCCAGTGCAGTTCAGACGGCAGGAAGTCAATAAAATAGATATCACCCGACAGGAACTGGTGGCCGATAAGCTTTTCACACGATGCCGTTGATAATCGGCGTCAGCTGCAGCGAAACCACCACGCCAATCACCACGCCGCAGAGGCTGCCCAACAGCCCCGCCAGCAGACCATACCAGACGAAGATGGCGCGAATCAGGCCGTCTTTTGCCCCCAGGGTACGCAGCACGGCGATGTCGCCGCTCTTGTCCTTAACCGCCATCACCAGCGTCGAGACGATATTAAAGCACGCCACGCCAATCACCAGCACCATCGCCAGATACATAATGGCGCGGATCATCTGGATATCACGGTACATATAGCCGTAAGTGCCGATCCAGCTTTTGATATAGACATAGTTATTGGTGACGCTGCCCGCATCGCGCACCAGTTTGTTGGCGTTAAAGACGTCGTTCACCTTAATGGCAATGCCCGTCACGCTGTCGCCCATGTCCAGATACTGGCGCGCATCCTCCAGCGGCACCATCGCAAAGCTGTGATCAAGCTGGCCGCTCAGCTGCAGAATACCGGTGACGTGCAGACGCACGCGTTTGGGCTGCTGCAGTTTGTGCTCGCCCTGGCGTTCGGGATCATGATCGACACCCAGTCGCCCTGCTTCACCTTCAGCGCATCGGCAACGCCTTTGCCCAGGATGATCTGCTGCTCGCCGGCCCTGAAGTTCGCCCACGCGCCGTTCTGCACAAATTTCGGCAGCGCGCTCAGCCGCGCCTCCTGCGCCGGATCAACGCCTTTCACCTGGATGGCGCGCAGGTTTGCCCCGCTCTCTACCAGCCCGGTAAAGTTAATGTAGGGCGCAGCCGCGGCAATGCCGGGCACTTTTTCCACTTTAGTCAGGGCGTCGCTCCAGTTGCGCCACGGCTGGTTAACCGGCTCGATTTCGCCGTGCGGCACCACCGCCAGAATGCGGTTGTTCAGCTCCCGCTCGAAACCGTTCATGGCGCTTAAGCCCGACGATCAGCACCGCCACGCCCAGCGCAATACCGATGGTCGAGATCACGGAGATCAGCGACACCATGCCGCCGCGACGGCGGCCGCGGCTAAAGCGCAGCCCGATGAGTAACGATAACGACCGGGGCACGCCATTACATCTGCCCCCAGCGTCAGGTCAGGCCGCGTCAGATGGCCGTCGCGCATCTCCAGCTGGCGCCCCATGCGCTTCGCCAGCTGCAGATCGTGGGTCACCACCAGAAACGCGGTGCCCTGCTGAGGCGATTCAGCTCGCCCAGAAGCTCAAAAATACTGTCCGCGTTGCGCGCATCGAGGTTACCGGTCGGTTCATCCGCCAGCACCAGACGCGGATTGTTCACCAGCGCGCGGGCAATCGCCACGCGCTGGCGTTCGCCGCCGGAAAGCTCAGACGGACGGTGGTTACCGCGATGCCCCAGCCCTACCGCTTTCAGCATGTCGCTGGCGCGGGCATTAATTTCTGCCGGTGTTTTGCCAATCAGCAGCGGCATCGCCACGTTTTCCAGCGCCGTGAAATCCGGCAGCAGATGGTGGAACTGGTAGATAAAGCCCAGCTCGCGGTTGCGCAGCTCGGCCTTCGCCGCCGAGGACATTTTGCTCATCGGCTGGCCGGAGAAGATCACGTCGCCGTAGGTTGGCGTATCCAGCCCGCCCAGCAGGTGCAGCAAGGTACTTTTGCCGGAGCCGGAGCTGCCGACAATCGCCATCATCTCGCCTTCGCCCACGCTAAAGCTCACATTGTGCAGCACGTCGGTCTGCACAGTGCCTTCCTGATAGCGTTTGGACAGGTTGTCGCATTGCAACAGGATCTTATTCATAACGTAAAGCCTCAGCGGGTTGAGTGGCGGCAGCGCGCCAGGAAGGATAAAGCGTAGAAAGCAGCGCAATGGCCATCGCGACCAGCGCAATACCGACCACCTGCAGCGGCTCGATAGCCACCGGCAGCGCCGCGCCGTCAAGCAGCACGCCGATGATCGGCATTAAATTATTGAGCTGGCTGGCAAGCAGCGCGCCCAGCACGGCGCACCGAGCAGCGCGCCGATGATACCGGCGCTGGCCCCCTGCACCATAAACACCGCCATGATCTGGCGCGGCGTCAGCCCCTGGGTTTGCAGGATCGCCACTTCGCCCTGCTTCTCCATCACCATCAGGCCCAGCGAGGTGATGATGTTAAACGCCGCCACGGCGACGATCAGGCTCAGCAGCAGCCCCATCATGTTTTTCTCCATGCGCACGGCCTGGAACAGTTCGCCTTTGCGCTCGCGCCAGTCCTGCCATTTGGTGCCTTCCGGCAGCGTCTGCTGGCTGAGGGTATCGACCTTCAGCGGCTCATCGAGCCACAGGCGCCAGCCGGTAATGTTTCCCACCGGGTAACGCATCAGGCGCGACGCATCCTGGATGTTCACCAGCATCTGATAGCCATCGACTTCGCTGTTGGCGGCAAAGGTACCGACCACGGTAAACAGGCGCTGGCTCGGCAAACGCCCCATTGGCGTAAACTGGCTGGCGGACGGCACCATCACGCGCAGCTGGTCGCCACGGTTGACGCCAAGCTGCCCGGCAAGCTGTTCACCGAGAATCACGTTGTACTTGCCCGGCTTCCAGATCGCTCTGCTTGACGTTAACCAGATACGGCGTCAGCGGATCCTTTTGCGCCGGATCGATCCCCAGCATCACGCCGACCGCCACGCTGCGCGCACTTTGCAGCACCACATCGCCGGTGGTCAGCGGCGCAACACGCGTGACGCCCTGCAGCTTCGCCGCGCTTTCCGGCAGCTGTTGCGGGTTCACCGAACCGTTGGTTGAGTGAGCAGCGCCTGCGGCATCAGCCCCAGAATGTTGTTTTGCAGCTCGCGCTCGAAGCCATTCATCACGGAAAGCACCGTCACCAGTGCCATCACGCCAAGCGTAATGCCAATAGTCGAAAGCCAGGAGACAAAGCGACCGAAGCGGTCCGCGGCGCGCCCACGCATGTAGCGTAAGCCTATGAAGAGTGCGACAGGTTGATACATGAAGTCCGTCTGATGGCTGTTAGCAATCCAAAATATAAGTAGAGCGATGAGTATAAGCGACGAAACCGTCTGCTTTATGAAACCTCTAACCCGCTGAGTCAGTTGCAAAGTTGCGTCAAAATGCGTCCTCCTGCGCGACAATGCACAAAATTACGACAAAATAGTGACGCTATTAGTACGATTATTCATCAGCAGGTGGGTTAGACTTAGCTTGCAGTACCGGTTTTCGCATCACAGTAAGCGCAGTACGGAGGTTCTTACCATGAGCAGGTTTCCTAAAGGCAGTATCGTTAAACATAAATCTGGCGAGATCAAAGGCGAAGTGGTCAATGTCTTTGAGCAGGGAGACGCGCTAACCGGTTATTATGTGAAGTGGGACGATGGCAACAACAGCTACCATGTCGAGCGCGAGCTGTCATGGGCCAATGTGGATCGTCCACGCATGCACTACACACAGCAATCCAGTAAATAACGTGACGCGGCCAGGTCGCCATCAATGACGACCTGGCAACTGGCCATACTGGCGGCCCTTCAGGGTGCCGCTGATGTAAGGTGCGCATTCATGCACCCTGACATAAACTCAGAAAGGAGAGATGATCCTCACAGCGGAATGTGGAATGATGACGCCCTGGAAACTGAGGAGAGAATGTCGGACCTTGCCATGCCTGAACACTATCGTTATTCCCTGCCCGCCAAAGCGGGCGACCAGCGTCAGCTGGGTGAACTGGCCGGCGCCGCGCAGGCGCCACGTTGGTGCCAGAAATCGCCGAGCGGCACCCTGGTCCGGTGGTACTGGTCGCCCCGGATATGCAAAACGCCCTGCGCCTGCACGACGAAATCCGCCAGTTCACCGATATGCCTGGTCATCAACCTGGCCGACTGGGAAACGCTGCCCTATGACAGCTTCTCCCCGCATCAGGAGATCATCTCCTCGCGCCTGTCGACCCTGTATCAGCTGCCGACCATGCAGCGCGGCGTGCTGATTGTGCCGGTCAATACCCTGATGCAGCGCGTCTGCCCGCACAGCTATCTGCACGGTCATGCGCTGGTGATGAAAAAAGGCCAGCGCCTGTCGCGCGATGCCCTGCGCGCGCAGCTGGACAGTGCCGGCTATCGCCATGTCGATCAGGTCATGGAGCACGGGGAATACGCGACGCGCGGCGCGCTGCTCGACCTCTTCCCGATGGGCAGCGACCAGCCGTATCGTCTGGACTTCTTTGATGATGAAATCGACAGCCTGCGCGTGTTCGACGCCGACACCCAGCGCACGCTGGAGGAGGTGAGAGCCATCAATTTACTGCCCGCGCATGAATTCCCGACGGACAAAACTGCCATCGAGCTGTTCCGCAGCCAGTGGCGCGACAGGTTCGACGTGAAGCGCGATGCAGAACATATCTATCAGCAGGTCAGCAAAGGCACGCTGCCGGCCGGGATCGAATACTGGCAGCCGCTGTTCTTCAACGAGCCGCTGCCTGCCCTGTTCAGCTATTTCCCGGCGAATACGCTGATTGTCAACACCGGCGATATCGACGCCAGCGCCAGCCGCTTTGAAAGCGAAACCCGCGCGCGCTTCGAAAACCGGGGCGTGGACCCGATGCGTCCGCTGCTGCCGCCGGAAACGCTGTGGCTGCGCACCGACGAGCTCAACGCCGAGCTGAAGCGCTGGCCGCGCATGCAGCTCAAAACCGATTCGCTTGCCGATAAAGCCGCCAACACCAACCTCGCCTTCCGGACGCTGCCGGACCTGGCCGTTCAGGCGCAGCAGAAATCGCCGCTGGATAATCTGCGCAAGTTCCTGGAGTCCTTTACCGGCCCGGTGGTGTTCTCCGTTGAGAGTGAAGGCCGCCGCGAAGCGCTGCGGTGAGCTGCTGGGGCGCATCAAAGTTGCGCCCGAAGCCGATTCTGCGATCACTTCGAAGCAAGGCCGGGATGAGCAGCCGTACAGCCTGATGATTGGCGCCGCCGAGCACGGGTTTATCGACACCCTCAATCACCAGGCGCTGATTTGCGAAAGCGACCTGCTGGGCGAGCGCGTCGCGCGCCGCCGTCAGGACAGCCGTCGGACCATCAACCCGGACACGCCTGATCCGTAACCTGGCCGAGCTGCATCCGGGCCAGCCGATTGTGCACCTGGAACATGGCGTCGGACGCTATCAGGGGATGACCACGCTGGAAGCGGGCGGCATCAAAGGCGAATACCTGATGCTGACCTACGCCAACGACGCCAAACTCTATGTGCCGGTCTCGTCCCTGCATCTGATCAGCCGCTACGCGGGCGGCGCAGAAGAGAATGCGCCGCTGCACAAACTGGGCGGCGATGCCTGGGCGCGCGCGCGGCAGAAAGCGGCGGAAAAAGTGCGCGACGTGGCCGCCGAGCTGCTGGATATCTACGCCCAGCGCGCGGCCAAAGAGGGCTTTGCCTTTAAGCACGACAAAGAACAGTACCAGCTGTTCTGCGACGGTTTCCCGTTTGAAACCACGCCGGATCAGGCCCAGGCCATCAACGCCGTGCTGAGCGACATGTGCCAGCCGCTGGCGATGGACCGCCTGGTGTGCGGCGACGTCGGCTTCGGCAAAACCGAAGTGGCGATGCGCGCCGCCTTCCTTGCCGTGGAAAACAACAAGCAGGTGGCGGTGCTGGTGCCGACCACCCTGCTCGCCCAGCAGCACTTCGACAACTTCCGCGACCGCTTCGCCAACTGGCCGGTACGCATCGAGATGCTGTCGCGCTTTCGCAGCACCAAAGAGCAGACGCAGATCCTGGAGCAGGCCAGCGAGGGCAAAATCGATATTCTGATCGGCACCCACAAGCTGCTGCAGAGCGACGTGAAGTGGAAAGATCTGGGGCTGCTGATCGTCGACGAAGAGCACCGCTTCGGCGTGCGCCATAAAGAGCGCATCAAAGCGATGCGCGCCGACGTCGATATCCTGACCCTGACCGCAACGCCGATCCCGCGCACGCTGAACATGGCGATGAGCGGCATGCGCGATCTGTCGATTATCGCCACGCCGCCGGCGCGCCGTCTGGCGGTGAAAACCTTTGTCCGCGAGTACGACAACCTGGTGGTGCGTGAGGCGATCCTGCGTGAAGTGCTGCGCGGCGGCCAGGTCTATTACCTGTACAACGACGTGGAAAATATCCAGAAAGCGGCCGACAGGCTGGCGGAGCTGGTGCCGGAGGCGCGCATCGCCATCGGTCACGGGCAGATGCGCGAGCGCGAGCTGGAACGGGTGATGAACGACTTCCACCACCAGCGCTTCAACGTGCTGGTGTGCACCACCATCATTGAGACCGGGATCGACATTCCGACCGCCAACACCATCATCATCGAACGCGCCGATCACTTCGGTCTGGCCCAGCTGCACCAGCTGCGCGGCCGCGTCGGCCGTTCGCACCATCAGGCCTACGCCTGGCTGCTGACGCCGCACCCGAAAGCGATGACCACCGACGCGCAAAAGCGCCTGGAAGCCATCGCCTCGCTGGAAGATCTGGGCGCAGGCTTTGCGCTGGCCACGCACGATCTGGAGATCCGCGGTGCCGGCGAACTGCTGGGTGAAGATCAGAGCGGCTCAGATGGAGACCATCGGCTTCTCGCTCTATATGGAGCTGCTGGAAAACGCGGTTGATGCCCTGAAGGCCGGACGTGAACCGTCGCTGGAAGATTTCACCAGCCAGCAGACCGAGGTTGAGCTGCGCATGCCTTCCCTGCTGCCGGACGATTTCATTCCGGATGTGAATACCCGTCTGTCGTTCTACAAGCGCATCGCCAGTGCGAAAAATGAAAACGAGCTGGAAGAGATTAAAGTGGAGCTGATCGACCGCTTTGGGCTGCTGCCAGATGCGGCGCGAAACCTGCTGGATATCGCCGCGTCTGCGCCAGCAGGCGCAGAAGCTGGGGATCCGCAAACTTGAAGGCAACGAAAAAGGCGGCGTCATTGAGTTCGCCGAGAAGAATCACGTCAACCCGATGTGGCTGATCGGTCTGCTGCAAAAACAGCCGCAGCATTTCCGTCTGGATGGTCCAACGCGTCTGAAATTTACCCAGGAGCTGAGGGAACGCAAAACCCGCATGGACTGGGTGCGGAATTTCGTCGCCGAACTGGCGAAGAACCGGGTTTAATCGCCCAGCCGTTACGCAGCAGCGCTATGCGACGCGCTGCTGCCTACGGTGCTGTAGCCAGAGCATAAAAAAAAGCGCCTTGCGGCGCTTTTTTTGTTACTGCTGCTGTGAAGTAGCTTTGCCCAATCAGGCCTGATTCGAATTCAGGATCAGCTGACCATTACGGTCGAGCGGGATGCGGGTGCCCGGGTCTTTATCCATGCGGATTTTGCCCTGCTGGTCGCCTATTTTATAGGTCACGTCATAACCCAGCATTTTTTCCGATTTATCATAGACGGTTTTGCAGCGCTGCTGGGTGGTGGTGTAGGTGTCACGATCCTGCATCGCGCCCTGCACCTGGTTACCGGCGTAGCCGCCTCCCAGCGCACCGACCACGGTCGCCACATCTTTGCCCCGGCCGCCGCCGAACTGGTGACCAATCACCCCACCCGCCACCGCACCCAGCACGGAACCGGCGATGCGGTTTTCATCCTGCACCGGACGACGGTGCGTAAGGGTAACGTTACGGCACTCCTGACGCGGCTGTTTTATGCTTTCTTTGATTGGCGTTGCGGAAACCACCTGCGCATACTGCGGGCCACGATCAAACACATTCAGGCTGGCAACGGCGGCCACGCCCAACGCAGCTGCGACGCCAATTCCAATACCCGCTAACATTGATTTATTCACAGGACTGTCCTCCTGAAGTTGTTACCGCGCATTCCTGCCGCAACCCGATCCCGGGTTACCGAGGCATAACCGGCGTGCGCGCCGCGCCGTGTTCGTTGGCATAAGTTTTACAGATGGTCCGAAAATGCAACATCAGATTAATGGAGGAAACGCAGCGGAAAGCCAGCAGGACCAGCTTTTAGGAGAGTTCTGAGCGGCAGTGTCATTGCGCCGTAACCTGGCGCTGATTGAACGGCAATCAGCCGGTTACGGCAGCCGGGCACGCAGCGGGCGGGGATGACCGCCCGCCAGCGATCAGTGCAGTTTCAGACGCGGACGGATCACGCGGTTGATTCTGCCGACCAGCATCATCAGACCGGTTTTGAAGTAGCCGTGCAGCGCAATCTGGTGCATACGGTACAGGGAGATATAGACAAAACGCGCAATGCGCCCTTCCACCATCATCGAGCCGCGCATCAGGTTACCCATCAGGCTGCCGACGGTGGAGAAGTTTGACAGCGACACCAGCGAACCGTGATCTTTATAGACATAGGCTTTCAGCGGCTTGCCTTTGCGCTGCGCCAGAATGTTGTGCAGCGCCACGCGACGCCATCTGGTGCGCCGCCTGCGCGCGCGGCGGCACGAATCCGCCTTCCGGCCGCGCGCAGGAGGCACAGTCGCCAATGGCGAAAATATCAGCGTCGCGCGTGGTTTGCAGCGTGCTCTTTGACCACCAGCTGGTTAATGCGGTTGGTCTCCAGCCCGCCAATCTCTTTCATAAAGTCAGGCGCTTTGATACCTGCCGCCCAGACCATCAGATCGGCTTTGATGTATTCGCCCTCTTTGGTGTGCAGCCACCGCCTTCGTTGCTGCGCTGGTCACCATGGTCTGCGTCAGAACGCGCACGCCCAGTTTGGTCAGTTCATTGTGCGCCGCGCCGGAGATGCGCGGAGGCAACGCAGGCAGAATACGCTCACCCGCTTCCACCAGCGTCACGTTCAGCGCGCTGCTGTCGAGACCCTTTGTAACCGTAGCTGTGCAGCTGTTTCACCGCATTGTGCAGCTCTGCGGACAGCTCAACGCCGGTCGCGCCGCCGCCGACAATGGCGATATTAACTTTCTGCAGCTGCCCTTCGCGCCTGGCAGAGTAGTTCAGGAACAGGTTGAGCATCTCCTGGTGGAAACGACGCGCCTGATGCGGGTTATCGAGGAAGATGCAGTGCTCTTTCACGCCCGGCGTGTTGAAATCGTTCGAGGTACTGCCCAGCGCCATCACCAGACGTGTCATACGCCAGTTTGCGCTCCGGAACCAGCAGCTCACCCTTCTCATCACGCAGCTCGGCCAGGGTAATGGTTTTGCTCTCGCGGTTGATGTCCACCACCGAGCCCAGCTGGAACTGGAAATGGTGGTTGCGCGCATGCGCCAGATAGCTCAGCGCATCAACACCTTCATCCAGCGAACCGGTCGCCACTTCGTGCAGCAGCGGTTTCCACAGATGGCTGTGGTTACGATCGACCAGCGTGATTTTGGCTTTTTTACCGCGCCCCAGCTTCTTGCCCAACTGTGTTGCCAGCTCCAGCCCGCCAGCACCACCACCTACAATCACTATCTTTTTCAATGGCGTAGTCAACGTGACCCCCTCAAATTATTAACCAATTGTTAATTAAAAGTTATAAAAATAACCCTTAATTAACAACAGGTTACAGCACTGAAACCATTCAGGTGCATTGAGAATAACACGTCAGGCGCATTGGTCATACCAAAATTGATGTGCATCAAGTTTTGCACTGCATTATCAGAATGTTACACGTTTTGTGCGCCGCATCACACGGCGCAGCAGCACTCAGGCAAGGGTTTTAAAGGCTTTGATGCGCTGCAGGTGCGGGGAAATATTTTTGAACTTGTGGGTCTGGCCTCCTCGTCCCAGACGATCTCATAGTAATGATGCAGAGTTCTGCGGCCGCGCTGGCTGTTAAGCGCCTCATCATTACGCGACAGGATCACCAGGCAGCGGTCGCGGTTCTTCTCACGGAAGTTGCTGACGCACTTGGTGGCAATATCAACATACTCTTCCGGGCGGTCGATCTTGCCTTCCATGTTCTCATTCGGGAAACAGGTTGGGATTGAATACCACCTGGCGGATGTCGCACAGGAAACCAATGCGCTCTGCCCAGTAGCCGCCCAGGCCCACGCCGCAAATCAACGGACGGTCGTCATCGCTGAGCTGCTGGAGCATTTTGTCGCACTCTTTCAGCAGATGCTGCATATCATGTTTCGGATGGCGCGTGCTGTAGCTGATCAGCCGTACATCCGGATCGATAAACTGCAGCTGCAGCACCTTTTCATGGTTGCCAGGACTGTTTGAGTCAAAACCGTGTAAATAGATGATCATGATTATCCTCAGCGTGGAGTGAGATCCGGGCAGCGGCGATTATCTGCCCGACGCTTTGTGCGCCAGCCAGCGATCCTGCAGGTCACTGAGCTGACGCTGATTTTGCCGCCAGCGCTCGCTGGCCTGCATCAACTCCTGACGGCAAAATGAACCTTTATGATACAATTGTGTAACACGCTCTGCATTGATCGGCGACAGGTTATCCAGCACGCTGACGGCGCCTTTACGATTATTGCAGACCAGGATCATATCGCAACCTGCATCCAGCGACGCCTGACCGCGTTCAGCGTAGCTGCCCATGATCGCCGCGCCTTCCATCGACAAATCGTCAGAGAAGATCACGCCGTTGAAACCCAGCTCCTGCCGCAGAACGGTTTTCAGCCAGTACGGAGAACCGCTGGCCGGACGCGGGTCGACGTCGGTATAAATCACATGCGCGGGCATGATGGCATCCAGCTGCTGTTCATCAGATCAGCTGCTGGAAGACCGACATATCTTGCTGGCGCAGCGTCGCCGCCATCCGGGCGCGGGGTCGCGCGGGGTCTCTTTGTGCGAATCTGCGGTTACCGCGCCGTGGCCCGGGAAGTGTTTACCGGTGGTTTTCATCCCGGCATCGTGCATGCCGTCGATAAACTGGCGCGCCATCTCCAGCGCAATACGCCGGATCGTCGTGGTAAGAGCGCTCGCCGATGGCGGCGCTGATATGTCCCACATCCAGCACCGGCGCAAAGCTGATATCGATATCCATGGCGATCATTTCACTGGCCATCAGCCAGCCGGCCTCCTGCGCCAGCTCGCCCGCCCTCTTCCATGCCGTGCAGCGCGGCGAACGACTGGGCATCGCCGGCAGCCGAGTAAAACCGTCGCGAAAACGCTGCACGCGACCGCCTTCCTGATCGACCGCCACCACCAGATGGTTGCGCGACGCCGCGCGGATCTGGCGCACCAGCTCACGCAGCTGCGCAACATCATGGAAGTTGCGGGTAAACAGGATCAGGCCGCCCACCAGCGGATGCGCCAGAATTTCGCGCTCTTCCGCATCCAGCTCGTAGCTTTCGACGTCCAGCATCAGCGGTCCGGGCGTTGTCATCGTCATGTTTCGGTTCCTGAATTAAAGATCCTGCCAGCTGGCCTGTGCCAGCCGTTGCAATGTTTGATCGTGGCTCTGCTCGGCGCGCAGCTGATACCAGCTGGCCATCAGCAGCTGCAGCCACGGCTGCCAGCGCCGGCTTTGACGCCGCAGCGCCGTTGCCGACAGCCGCGCCTCGGCGGCATAGTCGGTTATCCAGTGATCGTGTTCAGTGCCATCCACCGCGCCGACAGCGGCCAGCTCCAGCGCCACGTCGCCATCCGCAGCATATTCCCAGTCAATTAAACGCAGGCCATCCGGCGTGGCAATCAGATTGCCAGAGTGGACGTCCATGTGCAGCGGTGCCAGCCGCAGCGGCGACGGTTCGCCGCGCTGCAGCAACTGGTTTAAGAGCCGCTGCCAGCGCCAGTGTCGCTGCTGACACAGCTGCCAGTAGCGCTGCAGCAGCGGCGCCAGCCGTAAGCGATAACCGGTCAGCGGCTGGTGATGCAGGCGCAGCAGCAGCGTCAGCACCGCTGCGCGTTGCGCGCTGAACTGATCCGGCGACAGCACCTCACCGGGCAGCCAGCGCTGCAGCAGCCACGGCGCCTGCCACGTCAGCGGCTGCGGCGCCAGCGCCGTAGTACGCAACTGACGCAGGATGCGGTATTCGCGCTGACGATCGACAAACGGGATGGGCTGCGACGGTGTCCGGCGCGCCAGCAGATCGCCCTGCTCGCTGCGTACCTGCACGCTGTTACCGCTCAGTCCTGGCAGCGCGAAAAAATGACCGGCAGCTTGCGCCGTCGGCCATTGTTGCTGAACCAGATGCTGCAGCCGGGGATCAGGGTTGTGCAACGCCGTTGCCCGACCAGATGATTTCGCCGGTTTGCACCAGCATCAGCTGCATTTGCAGCGCAGGGGCTTTCACATCGCCCTGCGCGTTGCTGTACAGCACATACTGCGCGTTGACGATGCGCGCCAGGCCAATCGCTTTGCTGCGCGAGTTGAGGCTATCCTCTGGCGACAGGCCGAGCGTTTGCTTCGCCTGATTAAGCTGATCGTTTGAGACCAGGCTGAACTTGCCGTTATTCGCCAGCGCGTTCTCAATCGCTGCCGTGGCTTTTTCCGTTTGCAGCGAGCCGTTGGTGCTGTTTTTGATGCGATCCACCAGCAGCACGCTGCCCGGATTGACGCCCGCCGACTGCACCATATTGGCGACTAACGGCTGGACGCTGGCATTCCAGTTGATGGTTTTCAGCTTCGGCGGCTGCGGCACAGTTTGCGGCGGCGGCACTGGCTGCGTGGGCGGTTGCTCTGGCTGGGTTGGCGTGGTCGGCTGCGTCGGTTCAACCGGTGCCGGGGTTTGTTGTTTCACCACACAACCGGTGAGCATCAGCGCAAACAGTAGCGCGCCGGAACGTTGTACACTGCGAATCACAGGTTACTCCTCAAAGATAAAGATAGAGACGCACCTTGCTGGCGGTCGGGTTACCCATTTGCGAGGCCACTTCTACGCTGCCGTGCGCCGGTACGGTTTGAGTCTGCGCCGGCTCCTGCGGCTCAATCTCCAGCCCTTTGTCATCGTACCAGTAGAAACGATAGTGCACGGTGACCGGCGTTTCACGCAGATTTTGCAGCACGCTGGCAGCGCGTTGCTGGCCGTCTCGGCTGGTCAGCGCGGGCTCATCGGTGATGATGCCCGCCGACAGTACGGCAGACTCCATCACCAGCGACTGGGAGGTGTTGATCATCGGCTTATCGCTGCTGCAGCCCACCAGGGTCAGCAACAGCAAGCCGCTCAGCCATTGACGCATCACAAGGTCCGCCTGAGGTTAGATGGCCAGCATCGGGCCCAGCGGCTGTCCGCCGACCAGGTGCATATGAATGTGGTAAACCTCCTGCCCACCGTGACGGTTGCAGTTGATGATCAGGCGATAGCCATCCTCGGCGATGCCTTCATCGCGGGCAATTTTTGCGGCGGCGGTCACCATGCGGCCCAGCGCCTGCTCATGCGCCGCCTGTACATCGTTGGCGGTCGGAATCAGTACATTGGGGACAATCAGTATGTGGGTAGGCGCTTTGGGCGCGATATCGCGGAAGGCGGTGACCAGTTCGTCCTGATAAACCACGTCGGCGGGAATTTCGCGACGAATGATTTTACTGAAAATGGTTTCTTCAGCCATGGTGCAGTTCCTTAAGCCTGAGTTCAGTCAGGCAGTATGCGTGAGGAATTCCGTTTCTTTCAACCTCAGGACCACTTTTCTTCATTAAATGGCTGCCTTTGCATCATTTTTTCACGCTGGCGCGGCGCGGCGGGCGGTGTCTGGCGGCAGTAAAATAAAAAACCCCTCGGATGAGGGGTTTTGTCGCACCGAAGTTGCAGTGCGGTGAAGCGGCGGCAGAGGAGTAAAGCGTCCCGCGACAGGGATGTCGCGGGCCGAGCCCCAGGGATGGTTTTGGCGTCTTTACGATCTGACGCCGCTTCACCGCACCGGCCCGGCCTGCCGTCATGTCACTTACATACTGCGGATATAGTCATCCATTTCGGTTTTCAGGTTATCGGATTTGGTACCGAAAATTGCCTGAACGCCGGAACCTGCAACAACCACACCTCGCTGCGCCCAGTTTTTTCAGACCCGCCTGATCCACTTTCGCTACGTCAGCAACGCTGACACGCAGACGAGTGATACACGCATCCAGGTTAGTGATGTTCTCTTTACCGCCGAACGCTGCAACCAGTGCCGGAGCCATTTCGCTGGTCGCGCCTGCTTTGCTGTCTTCGGTCGTCTTCACGACCCGGAGTTTTCAGGTCCAGTGCTTTGATCAGCACGCGGAAGATGGTGTAGTAAACCACGGCATAGCACGCACCGACGATCGGGAACAGCCACAGTTTGCTGCTGTTGCCGCACAGAACGATGAAGTCGATCAGACCGTGAGAGAAGGACGTACCGTCACGCATACCCAGCAGGATACAGATTGGGAACGCCAGGCCCGCCAGAATAGCGTGGATAACGTACAGGATCGGCGCAACGAACATGAAGGAGAACTCGATCGGCTCGGTGATACCGGTCAGGAACGAGGTCAGCGCTGCGGAGATCATGATACCGCCCACTTTTGCGCGGTTTTCTGGTTTAGCAGAGTGCCAGATAGCGATAGCCGCAGCCGGCAGACCGTACATTTTGAACAGGAAGCCGCCAGACAGTTTGCCTGCAGTCGGGTCACCCGCCATGTAACGCGGAATATCGCCGTGGAACACCTGACCTGCTGCGTTGGTGAATTCACCAATCTGCATCTGGAAAGGAACGTTCCAGATGTGGTGCAGACCAAACGGCACCAGGCAACGCTCAATGAAGCCGTAGATACCGAACGCCACAACCGGGTTCTGGTAAGCAGCCCACTGAGAGAAGGTCTGGATCGCGGAACCAATTGGTGGCCAGATGAAGGACAGGATCACACCGGTGAAAATCGCTGCCAGACCAGAGATGATCGGAACAAAACGCTTACCCGCGAAGAAGCCCAGATACTCAGGCAGCTTGATACGGTAGAAGCGGTTGAACATGTACGCTGCAATCGCACCGGAGATGATACCGCCCAGCACACCGGTATCCGCCAGGTGTTTCGCAGCGATCTCTTCTGCCGGTAAATGCAGAACCAGCGGCGCAACCACAGCCATGGTTTTCACCATGATGCCGTAGGCAACCACTGCAGCCAGCGCAGAAACGCCGTCGTTATTGGTGAAGCCCAGCGCAACACCGATAGCGAAGATCAGCGGCATGTTAGCAAAGACGGAACCGCCCGCTTCGGCCATCACATGGGAAACCACTTCTGGCAGCCAGCTGAAGTTAGCAGAACCGACACCCAGCAGGATACCTGCGATAGGCAGTACGGATACTGGCAGCATCAGCGATTTACCGACCTTTTGCAGGTTAGCAAATGCATTCTTAAACATAATTGAGAGTGCTCCTGAGTATTTGTGCTTTTTTTACGCTTTCACGCATTGGCACGGGGGGAGAACCGTGCCGTGGACAGGACATCTAAGCGCCCTTTATTTATTACACAGAGTAAAATAAATCCCTCTGAGTTTGTTTGACGGCTATCACGTTTCAGCTTAAGACGGTCGAAAAACTTTCAGTTATTTACAAAAGAAGCATGACTTGATGCTATAAACAGCAACAAATCACCACCTTTTTATGCGCCGCGAAAGTACGCGGCGCACATGAGTCGATTTCAGTTATTAATTACGAGCCCTAAAAAAAAGCGCGTTAGTCAGACAGAGTCGGGCGGGGTCATCTGGCGGGACCGATATTAAACAGGCGGGAGAAGTTTTCCGTGGTGGCGGCCGCCAGGGTAGCAAGATCGACGCCTTTCAGCACGGCCATATACTCAGCCACGTCGCGGGTCATGGCAGGCTGGTTCTCTTTACCGCGATGCGGTACCGGCGCCAGATAGGGAGAATCGGTTTCCACCAGAATGCGATCGAGCGGCACATAACGCGCTGCATCGCGGAGCTGTTCAGCGTTACGGAACGTCACAATCCCGGAAAACGAGATATAAAACCCCAAATCAAGCAGCTTACCCGCCGTTTCTCTGTCTTCTGTGAAACAGTGTAGTACGCCACCGCAATCCGTCACCTTTTCTTCCCGCAGGATCGCCAGCGTGTCGGCGCGCGCATCGCGGGTATGCACGATAACCGGCTTATTCAGGTCGCGGCCCAATGCGGATATGGTTGCGGAAGGAGGCCTGCTGACGCGCTTTGGTTTCCGGCGTGTAAAAATAATCCAGCCCGGTTTCGCCCATTGCCACCACCCCCTCTTCCGCCGCCAGACGGCGCAGCTCTTCCACGTCATACTCTTCATCCTGATTCAGCGGATGAACGCCGCAGGAGAACACCACGTTATCGCGATCGCCCACCAGCTCGCGCATTCTGCGATATCCCGGCAGCGTGGTGGCCACCGCCAGACAAAATTTCACATCGCGCGCGGCGGCTTTCGCCAGCACGTCATCCACATCTTTGTGCAGGGATTCATAATCCAGGCCATCAAGATGGCAGTGCGAGTCGACTAAAAACATAATGTCTCTCTTAAAGGTGGGATACCGGAAGCGTAGCGCCTGGTTGCAGGAAACGTTCCCAGTGCAAAGCAGACAGTCGGTCAGAATCAGTTCACGATTAAGCGCCGCCACGTGCAGCAGCTGCTCGCGACACTGCAGCCACTGCTGCACGCTGGCATTCAGCGCGCTGCTGCTGAACTGCTGCGCCAGCTGCGTCACCACGTCCGGGCGATCGCCATTACTCAGCCAGTTGCTGGCGCCCTGCTGCACCTTCATCGCATCCAGCAGCAGCGAAAGCAGCCAGCCGAGGCGAACCGCCACATCGTCGCTGTTGAGCGCCGGCAATAGCTGCAGAATATCGCCGCTCAGTGCGCTGTTCAGGCTGTCGCACAGCGTTTGCCGTGCCTGCCAGCGGTCCGGCTGTAACAAGGCCAGCGCCGCAGCCGGTGCACCGTTGCTCAGACGCAGCGCCGCGCGCAATATCGCTTCCGGCTGCGGCTGCTGTTTCTGCAGCCATTGCAGGCTGTGCGTCTCTTCCGGCGGCGACAGATGCCACGTCATACAGCGGCTGCGCAGCGTAGCCAGCAATCGCGCCGGCTCGCGCACGCTGAGGAAAAACCAGCAGTTGGCGGGCGGCTCTTCCAGCGTTTTCAGTAGCGCGTTGGCGGCGGCTTCGGTCAGTAGCGCGGCGTCCTGCAGCCAGACAACCTTCGCGCCGCCCAGCCGAGCATGCTCGTACAGTTTCTCACTGACTTCACGCACCGCATCAATGCCGAGCGCGGCTTTTCCCTTTTCCGGCTCCAGCGCGATAGTAGTCCGGATGGGTGCCCGCCTGCATCAGCTGGCAGCCGCGACATTGACCGCAGCTTTTGTGTCCTTCCGGCTGCTGGCACATCAGAAAACGGGTGATGGCGTAGATCAGCGCATCTTCCCCCATGCCCGGCAATGCCTGAATCAGTAACGCATGATGTGCCCCCGTCCGCTCTGATAGCTGGCAATGAGCTGTCGGTACGGCCGGTCGCAGCCACGGATACCATTTCATGCCCCCTGCTCCTGCCAGCCACTGACGCAGCACGGCTTTAAGTGACGCTGTCACATTCTCCAGCGGTTGCGTCGCATCGATGGTGCGGATGGTCGGATCCTGCGCGGCCAGCTCAAGATAACGTGCGCGGGTGCGGTTAAAGAAGTCCAGCGACTCCTGCTCAATGCGATCCAGTTCGCCGCGCGCGCGGGCGCGTTTCAGGCCCACTTCCGGGGTGACATCCAGATAGAGCGTCAGGTCGGGGCGAAAATCGCCCAGCACGGCATCGCGCAGCGTTGCCAGCAGTCTGGCTTGATCAATACCGCGACCACCGCCCTGATAGGCCTGAGTCGAAAGATCGTGACGGTCGCCAATGACCCAGGCACCGCGTGCCAGCGCCGGTTTGATCACCGTTTCAACCAGCTGCACACGAGCCGCATAAAACATCAGCACTTCGGCTTTATCAGAAATCACTTCGTCACCAACAGAGCGGATATCCAGCACCAGACTGCGCAGCTTCTCTGCCAGCGGCGTACCGCCCGGCTCGCGGGTAAAGACCACGTCTTCAATACCCTGCTCATGCAGGACCGCAACCACCGCCTCACGCGCGGTGGTTTTACCGGCGCCTTCCAGCCCTTCAATGACGATGTATTTACTGCTCATTTTTTTCCTTAAGCGCCTTCAGATAGTCCTGCACAGAGCGATTATGGCTGGCAAGGTTGGTGTTAAAGGTGTGTCCCCCTTTTCCATCAGCCACAAAATAGAGGTACTGGCGTCTTCGCCGGATGCGCTGCCGCTTTCAGCGAGGCGCGCCCCGGCGTGGCAATCGGTCCCGGCGGCAGACCGCTAATCACATAGGTATTGTACGCCGTCGGGGTCTCCAGATCCTTGCGCGACAGCTTACCGGTATAGCTCTCGCCCATCCCGTAGATCACCGTGGGATCGGTTTGCAGGCGCATACCGATGCGCAGGCGGTTGATAAAGACCGAGGCAACCCGATCGCGCTCTTCGCTGGCCACGCCGGTCTCTTTTTCGATGATGGACGCCATGGTGACCAACTGGTGCGGTGTTTTATACGGCAGACTGGCCATCCGCCCCTGCCAGATCTCATCCACCAGCTTGTTCATGCGCGTGGTGCGCCCGCTTCAGCAGCGCCACATCCGTGGTGTTGGCGGTATACATCCAGGTATCCGGCCAGAACCCGCCTTCCAGCTGGCTGGCATGCTCCAGCTTCAGCGCCTGCGCGACAGTGGCATAATCATCATCCTTCAGCGTGTGCTTCAGATATGGCGCATCACGTAGCTGCTTCAGATAATCACTCAGACGCGAACCCTCCACAAAACGCAGCGGAAATTGCGCCTCTTTGCCGCTGGCCAACAATTGCAGCATCTCGCGCACGGTCATGCCCGCCGTAAAACGGTAGGTCCCCGCTTTGAAGTGCGACAAATCAGGCTCCAGGCGTAACAACCACGGGCCAAACCAGATGCTTTGCGGAATGATGTGCTGGCTCTCCAGCTGCGCTTCCAGCGCCACGCGGCCGGTGCCGGCTGGCAGGGTAAAAATGGTTTCATCTTTGGTGAATGGTTAATGGCGTCGCGGCAAAGCGTTTAATCTGCCAGTAGCTCAATGCGGCAGCCAGGCCAGCGATGACTACGGCGCCGGCAACTATTTTTTTCATTCGGGTCATGATGCTTCCATCGTCTGGCAACTGGCGAGCAGTTGCTGGTACAGCGTGCGTGGGGAAAAGGTGACATCGTCAATTTGCCGCACGGGTAATACCGGCATCAGCGCGTTACAAATAACCACTTCATCGGCACTTAAAACCACCGACCGGCTCGCTTCCACCTGCTGGCAGTCGTGACCGGCCTGAGCCAGCTGCGCCAGCAGATAACGACGCATGATGCCATCAACGCCGGCCTGCGCGAGGCGCGGCGTGAAAATGGCCTCACCGCTGCGCCAGAATAAATTGGCCGCACAGCATTCCACTACCGTCCCGGCGCTGTCAAGCACCAGCGCTTCATCAGCATCGCTCTGCGTCCAGTGCGGCGCGGATTAGCACCTGTTCCAGACGGTTAAGATGTTTGATTCCCGCGAGCATCGGGTTCTGCGCCAGCCGCACCGGGCTGGTCACCAGCCGCGCGCCCTGCTGCTGCAGCGTGGCGTAGTGCTGTGGCCAGGGGCGAAGCGCGAAGATACGCGTGGGTTGCGTGCAGCCGGCGCGACTGTAGCCGCGTCCGCCCGCGCCGGGCGTCAGGATCACTTTGAGCACCGCTTCGCGCTGGCCCGCCGCCGCGCGGCGCATCTCTTCCGCCAGTAAGGCGCGATCCGGCGCGGCCATCAGCAAACGCTGGCAGCCGTCCTGCAGACGCTGCAGATGCGCCTCCAGCAGCTGGATACGGCCCTCTCTGACTGCCGCGGTGGTGAAACAGCCGTCACCAAACTGTACGGCCCGGTCGCTGGCAGAAAGGGTGTCCTGTGCCACTCCGTTAATCCACATGCGCTTCTCCTCTGCCGCTGGCGTCAGCGTTGAATAGCACTGTGGCGCGTAACATTCCACGCCACTGCGTGACAAAATATAAAAAAGGCCCGCATTGCGGGCCTCTGTTCGGCTGGATAGCG
>JBCNOW010000026.1:0-162457 GCA_039593635.1 Enterobacterales bacterium | reverse complement strand
TCGATCGTGATTAAACCATGTACATCCCGCCGTTGACGTGGAGGGTCTCACCAGTGATGTAACCCGCTTCGTCAGAGGCTAAAAATGCAACCGCACTGGCGATTTCTTTAGGGTCGCCAAGACGACCCGCCGGAACTGCCGCCAGCGTACCCGCACGCTGATCATCAGTCAGCGCACGCGTCATGTCCGTTTCAATAAAGCCCGGAGCAACAACGTTTACAGTAATACCGCGGGACGCGACTTCACGCGCCAGCGACTTACTGAAACCAATCAGACCCGCTTTCGCCGCAGCGTAGTTAGCCTGACCAGCATTTCCCATGGTACCAACCACAGAACCGACAGTGATAATACGACCATGACGCTTTTTCATCATAGCGCGCATTACCGCTTTTGACAGACGGAATACAGATGACAGGTTGGTTTCGATAATATCGTTCCACTCATCATCTTTCATTCGCATCAGCAGGTTATCGCGAGTGATCCCGGCATTATTGACCAGAATATCCACTTCGCCAAACTCTGCGCGAATATTTTCCAGAACAGATTCGATAGATGCAGGTTCGGTCACATTCAGTACCAGACCTTTACCGTTCGCACCCAGATACTCGCTGATGGCCTGCGCGCCACTTCTCGCTGGTTGCTGTACCAATCACCTTCGCGCCGCGCGCAGCCAGTGTTTCAGCAATGGCGCGCCCGATACCGCGGCTTGCGCCAGTCACCAGGGCGATTTTTCCTTCAAAACTCATGGTATTCCTCTTTTATTGCGAGAGTGCCGCTGACATCGCTTCCGGCTCGTTAATCGCCGAGGCAGTCAGGGTGTCAACAATACGTTTTGTCAGACCGGTGAGGACTTTACCTGGGCCGACTTCATACAGGTGCTCAACGCCCTGAGAGGCCATAAACTCAACGGTTTTGGTCCACTGTACCGGGCTGTAGAGCTGGCGAACCAGTGCGTCACGGATAGCCTCCGGCGCGGTTTCGCATTTCACATCGACGTTGTTCACAACGGAAATCGTCGGTGCGTTAAAGGTAATTTTTTCCAGCTCAACCGCCAGTTTCTCAGCAGCGGGTTTCATCAGCGCACAGTGAGACGGCACGCTGACCGGCAGCGGCAGCGCGCGTTTCGCGCCAGCGGCTTTACAGGCTGCACCGGCACGTTCAACCGCTTCTTTATGACCAGCGATAACCACCTGGCCCGGCGAGTTGAAGTTAACCGGAGAAACCACCTGACCTTCAGCGGATTCTTCACACGCTTTTGCAATCGCGGCATCATCCAGACCGATAATAGCAGACATGCCGCCCGTACCTTCTGGCACCGCTTCCTGCATGAATTTACCACGCAGTTCTACCAGACGTCACCGCGTCAGCAAACGCGATCACACCGGCACACACCAGCGCAGAGTATTCACCCAGGCTGTGACCCGCGAGCAGCGCGGGCGCTTTACCCCCTGCTGCTGCCAGACGCGCCACAGCGCAACGGACGCGGTCAGCAGCGCTGGCTGAGTCTGCCAGGTTTTGTTCAGCTCTTCGGCCGGACCCTGTTGGGTCAGCTGCCCACAAATCATAACCCAGCGCATCAGAAGCTTCACGGAAAAAGTCTCTTCAATGACCGGATAGTTTGCTGCCATTTCAGACAACATCCCAACGGTTTGAGAACCCTGCCCCGGGAACACAAAAGCAAATTGCGTCATCTTTTATATCCTTATCCTAGAAACGAACCAGCGCGGAACCCCAGGTGAACCCGCCACCGAAGGCTTCAAGCAAGACCAGCTGGCCCCGTTTGATTCGTCCGTCGCGTACCGCTTCATCAAATGCGCACGGTACCGACGCCGCAGAGGTGTTGCCGTGACGATCCAGCGTCACCACAACGTTATCCATCGACATGCCCAGCTTTTTGGCGGTCGCGCTGATGATACGCAGGTTCGCCTGATGCGGCACCAGCCAGTCAAGCGCGGCAGCGCTCAAGGTTATTCGCTTCCAGCGTTTCATCAACGATGTGCGCCAGCTCAGTCACCGCAACCTTGAACACCTCGTTCCCTGCCATGGTCAGGTAAATCGAGTTGTCCGGATTCACGCGATCGGCGTTAGGCAGGGTCAGCAGTTCGCCATAGCTGCCATCGGCATGCAGATGCGTTGAGATGATGCCCGGCTCTTCGGACTGCCCCAGCAGCACCGCACCCGCACCATCACCAAAAATAATGATCGTTCCACGATCGGTTGGATCGCAGGTGCGCGCCAGCACGTCAGCACCGATCACCAGCGCATATTTAACCGCACCGGATTTCACGTACTGATCGGCAACGCTCAGCGCATAGGTGAAACCTGCGCAGGCGGCAGCGACGTCAAACGCCGGGCAGCCTTTAATGCCGAGCATATTCTGCACCTGGCACGCCGCGCTTGGGAAAGCATGCGTGGCAGACGTCGTGGCAACCACGATCAAGCCAATTCTCTGTTCTTTATCGATACCCGCCATTTCGATAGCACGCTGTGCGGCTTCGTAACCCATGGTGGATACGGTTTCGTCTGGCGCGGCGATACGACGTTCACGGATACCTGTGCGCGTGACAATCCACTCGTCAGACGTATCTACCATTTTTTCCAGATCGGCGTTGGTACGCACTTGTTTTGGCAGATAGCTGCCGGTACCAAAAATCTTCGTATACATGTACGCTCAGTCACTTTTAGCTAATACAGATTCCAGGCGAGCGGCAATCCGCTGAGGGACTTGTCGCTGCACCGCCTGCACTGCCTGTTCAATGGCGACAGAAAATGCTCGCTGATTGGCGGCGCCGTGACTCTTAATCACGATGCCGCGCAATCCTAACAGACAGGCGCCATTATACTGGTCGGGGTTGAGGTGACTGAATCGCCGCGTCAGGCTCTTTTGTAACCAACGCTTCAATAAAATCAGCCACCAGGCGCTTTTTTTGCCTTCTCCCTGAGATTTCAGCAGAGAAAGAAACATGCGCACGACCCCTTCCATGGTCTTCAACGTTACGTTTCCGGTGAAGCCATCACACACCAGAACATCCGTTTTTCCCGTCAGCAACTCATTGGCTTCGAGATAACCAATATAGTTGATGGAGGGAACCTGTTTGAGCAATTCAGCAGCTTCGCGAATGCTGTCCAGGCCTTTGGTCTCTTCTTCACCAATGTTCAGTAACGCAACGCGGGGATTGCTGATCCCGACCACGTCTTCTGCCAGCACCGACCCCATCACGGCAAACTGAGCCAGCATTGTACTATCACAATCCACGTTAGCGCCCAGATCGAGCACCACCGTCTTGCCCTTCTGCTGATGCGGCAACACCGTCACCAGCGCCGGACGCTCAATGCCCTCAATCGGCTTGAGCAATAATTTCGACAGCCCCATCAGCGCGCCGGTATTGCCGGCGCTGACGCAAGCCTGCGCACGCCCTTCTTTCACCAGCTCCAGCGCCATGCGCATAGAGCTGCCGCGGCTATTGCGAATCGCCTGCGAGGGCCGGGCATCACTGGCAATAACTGACTGCGCAGGAATAATCTGCAGACGCGAACGTTGTTCAAAGTCAGCTTTTGCAAGTAATGGCGTGATTGTGTCGGGATTGCCGACTAAAAGAAGTGTGAGTTGCGAATTAGAATTCAGTGCCTGCAATGCTGCAGGCACTGTCACGGAAGGGCCAAAATCTCCCCCCATGACATCTAACGCCAGGGTTAGACGTGTCAAGGTATCGTCGCAGCCTGGTTCGGTAACTTCCCCGTTTGCACGGGGAAATCCTCACTAAGCCTAATCACGCTAACGCGTGATTACTTAGTGATAACCTTGCGGCCGCGGTAGAAACCGTCAGCGGTGATGT
This sequence comes from Enterobacterales bacterium, assembly GCA_039593635.1. Taxonomy (GTDB): domain Bacteria; phylum Pseudomonadota; class Gammaproteobacteria; order Enterobacterales; family Enterobacteriaceae; genus Enterobacter. The sequence goes on along the minus strand of JBCNOW010000026.1, from coordinate 158,621 downwards.
GGTGACGCAGGTGTTTCTCACCAGAAGTCTTGTCTACAGACAGGCTGGTAACAGTCAGCGCGTCATGGGAACGACGCATGCCACGTTTGGAACGGGTTGGTTTATTCTGTTGTACGGCCATGGACCTTACTCCTCAATTACTTACGCTTTAAGCTGGCTAATACGGCAAATGGGTTTGGTTTTTGCGCTTCATCAGGCAGTTCCCCAAAGACCATGTCCGCCTCGGACACTTCACAGTGTTCAGAATCATGCACCGGAACTACTGGCAAGGAGAGGATGATTTCATCTTCAACCAGAGCCAGAAGATCGATTTCACCGAATTCGTTAACCTCAATCGGCTCATACGCTTCCGGGAGTGCTTCAGCCTGTTCGTCAGAACGAACCGGACTGAAACAATACGTTGTGTGAACATGCTGTACAAACGGTTTCCCGCAACGCTGACACTCGAGCGTTACCGTTACCTTCGCATCACCGGTTAAAACGGCGAGACGCTGGTTGTCGATAGCGAACGACATGGAGCATTCTACATCACTGTCCACACTGACTACGGATTCGGCAATACGCTCAGCCTGATCGGAAGTATAGATACCTTCGTAATCGAGGCGTTTTTGAGCCGTACGAACCGGATCAAGAGTCAGGGGTAATTTTACCTTTTGCATAGGGCGCGCATATTAACTTTGTAACGTCATAGAGTCAAAGAAAAAGGCAACCAGAGCTGCCTTTTGCCAATTATTCGCACACATTGCGGCCTGTAGTTTAAAATGGCTGGCATCGATACGCTATATCTGGTGATAAAAATATGCCAAATCTCGTTCTCGCCTCCACTTCACCCTACCGTCGAATGCTGCTGGAAAAGCTCGGGATCCCGTTCGAATGCGCTGCCCCCGACGTTGACGAGACGCCACAACCGGGCGAATCCCCGCGTCATCTGGTGACCCGTCTCGCACAAGAGAAAGCGCAATCGCTGGCCGCACGTTATCCCGCTCATTTGATTATAGGCTCCGATCAGGTTTGTGTACTGGACGGAGAGATAACCGGCAAGCCGCATACGGAAGAGAACGCCTGCCAGCAGCTTCTGCGTGCACGGGGCACTATTGTGACCTTTTATACAGGGCTGGCGCTCTATAACTCCGCCTCAGGCCACCTGCAAACGGAGTGCGAGCCGTTCGACGTGCACTTTCGCCACCTCAGCGAGCAGGAAATAACGGATTATGTCCGCCGGGAACGTCCGCTCAACTGTGCAGGAAGTTTTAAAAGTGAAGGATTGGGGATTGCGCTGTTCGACAAGCTGGACGGTCGCGATCCCAACACCCTGGTGGGGTTACCGCTGATTGCCTTGTGTCAGATGTTACGGCGAGAAGAGTGTAATCCGCTGACGATGTGACCTTCGCCGGGTGGCGCTGCGCTTACCCGGCCTACAAAACCGTAGGCCCGTGCAAGCGCAGCGCCGCCGGGCAAAATCAGCCGCGCAAAACCTTAAGACAGCGTTTCAACTGCTCATCCAGCGGCGCTTCAATACGGATCACTTCACCGGTATTAGGATGGGTAAACTTCAGTGCGGCCGCATGCAGGAACAGACGCGACAGCCCCGTGCCCGCCAGCTGCTTATCAAACTCACGATCGCCATAGCGGTCATCAAACGCAATCGGATGGCCCGCAAACTGGGTATGGACGCGAATCTGGTGGGTACGCCCTGTCACCGGACTACAGCGCACCAGCGTGGCGAATTCGTAGCGCTCTTCGACTTTAAAGCGCGTCTCAGACGGTTTCCCTTCCTGATTAACACGAACAATGCGCTCGCCGCTTTGCAGAATATTTTTCAGCAGCGGCGCCTGCACCACTTTCACGTGGGACTGCCACTGGCCGCGCACCAGCGCCAGATAATCTTTCTGCATCCCCTTCTCACGCAGCTGCTCGTGCAGGGAACGCAGCGCAGAACGCTTTTTCGCCACCAGCAGCACGCCTGAGGTATCACGGTCGAGACGGTGAACCAGTTCGAGGAAACGGGCTTCCGGACGCAGCGCGCGCAGCCCTTCAATCACGCCGAAGCTCAGACCGCTGCCGCCGTGGACGGCGGTACCCGACGGTTTGTTCAGCACCAGAATATGATCGTCTTCATAAAGGATAACATCGCTCAGGGCCGCCACTTTCTGCAGCTTCGGCGAAACCGCCTCTTCTTCACGTTCTGCCACGCGCACCGGCGGGATACGCACTTCGTCGCCCGCTTCGAGCTTATACTCAGGCTTCACGCGTTTTTTGTTCACCCGCACCTCGCCCTTACGCAGGATGCGGTAAATCATGCTTTTTGGCACACCTTTCAGTTGGGTGCGCAAAAAGTTATCGATACGTTGCCCCGCTTCGTCATCCGCGATAGCAACCATTTTTACGGCTGGAGTCTCTGTTTTCATGGTTGGCGATTCTAAATATCGTCAGCCATTAGCGCCACTCATTTTTCTATGCTTATATTTACTTTTATCGTCGCCCCCGTTACGCGGCCACGAATTGCTGGCTTTGTTCACGCAATCGATTCGGTGGTTATTAAAACCTGCAAATCCCGAACAGACTCTGAGTAACGGGTGAAGAAACTGTGAGTAACCGGGTGATAATTGGTAAAAGTCATCTTGCTATAACCTGGCGAGCAGTGGAATAATGAAGCTGTTTCCCGCGTTAAATCCGGGTTTTGTAAGGATATCGACGGAATGACCAATTTTGTCTGACCGATCATCCACGCAGCAATGGCGTAAGACGTATTGATCTTTCAGGCAGTTAGCGGGCTGCGGGTTGCAGCCTGGACGACAGACTGGGATCTGCCTGGAGTTTTGAATACCCAGAGCAATTCCCCTGATAATTGCGCTGTTTTTCCGTATGAAATACAGGCAACCGACACTCTGCGCCTCTTAAGCGAGCGACAACCGTGAGGTTGGCGACGTGAATCAGACACGAGGCCATCGGTTCATACCCCGGAAAGCGTCACCTTGCCCGCAGCTTTGTCGTCAATGTAAGAATAACGAGTAAGTTACGATGAAAAGAATGTTAATCAACGCAACTCAGCAAGAAGAGTTGCGTGTCGCCCTTGTGGATGGGCAGCGCCTGTACGATCTGGATATCGAAAGTCCTGGACACGAACAGAAAAAAGCGAACATTTACAAAGGTAAAATCACCCGCATTGAACCAAGCCTTGAAGCTGCATTTGTCGACTACGGTGCTGAGCGTCATGGTTTCCTCCCTCTGAAAGAAATCGCTCGCGAATATTTCCCTGCAAACTACAACGCCCATGGCCGCCCAAACATCAAAGATGTTCTGCGTGAAGGTCAGGAAGTTATCGTTCAGATTGATAAAGAAGAGCGTGGCAACAAAGGTGCCGCACTGACAACCTTTATCAGCCTGGCAGGGAGTTATCTGGTACTGATGCCAAACAACCCGCGTGCGGGTGGCATCTCTCGCCGTATCGAAGGTGATGACCGTACCGAGCTGAAAGAAGCTCTGGCAAGTCTCGAACTGCCGGACGGCATGGGACTTATCGTACGCACCGCAGGCGTCGGCAAATCAGCCGAAGCGCTGCAGTGGGACCTGAGCTTCCGTCTGAAGCACTGGGAAGCGATCCAGAAAGCCGCTGAAAGCCGCCCTGCTCCGTTCCTGATTCACCAGGAAAGCAACGTTATCGTGCGTGCCTTCCGTGACTACCTGCGTCAGGACATCGGTGAGATTCTGATCGATAACCCGAAAGTGCTTGAGCTGGCTCGCCAGCACATCGCCGCGCTGGGTCGTCCGGATTTCACCAGCAAAATCAAGCTGTACACCGGTGAAATCCCGCTGTTCAGCCACTATCAGATCGAATCCCAGATCGAGTCCGCCTTCCAGCGTGAAGTGCGCCTGCCGTCCGGCGGTTCTATCGTTATCGATACCACGGAAGCGCTGACCGCTATCGACATCAACTCCGCGCGCGCAACCCCGCGGCGGCGATATCGAAGAGACCGCCTTCAACACCAACCTGGAAGCCGCTGATGAAATCGCCCGCCAGCTGCGCCTGCGCGACCTGGGCGGTCTGATTGTTATCGACTTCATCGACATGACCCCTGTTCGCCACCAGCGTGCGGTTGAAAACCGTCTGCGCGAAGCGGTGCGTCAGGATCGCGCGCGTATCCAGATCAGCCATATCTCGCGCTTTGGCCTGCTGGAGATGTCCCGCCAGCGCCTGAGCCCGTCGCTGGGTGAGTCCAGCCATCACGTCTGCCCGCGCTGTTCCGGCACCGGCACCGTGCGTGATAACGAATCGCTGTCGCTCTCTATCCTGCGTCTGATTGAAGAAGAAGCGCTGAAAGAGAACACCAAAGAGGTTCACGCCATTGTGCCGGTGCCAGTCGCCTCCTACCTGCTGAACGAAAAACGTGCAGCGGTCAGTGCGATTGAAGCGCGTCAGGGCGGCGTTCGCTGCATCATCGTGCCGAACGATCAGATGGAAACCCCGCACTATCCCGTGCTGCGTGTCCGTAAAGGCGAAGAGACCGCAGACCCTCAGCTACCTGCTGCCGAAGCTGCATGAAGAAGAGATGGCGCTGCCTTCCGATGAAGAGCCCGCCGAGCGTAAACTGCCAGAGCAGCCTGCGTTAGCGACCTTCATCATGCCAGAAGCACCACCGGCTCCGGTTGAAGTGAGCGAAGAGAGCCAGCCGGCAGCGGTTGACGTCAAAGCCAAACCGGCGGTCGCAGCACCCGCGACGGTCAGCACCGGTTTTGTTGCGCGCCTGCTGGGTGGCCTGAAAAAACTGTTTGCCGGTGATGCCCCCGCCGCAGCCCCTGCTGAAGAGAAGACCGAAGCGAAAACGGCTGACGGTGAGAATACGCAGCAGCGTGGTGAGCGTCGTAACAATCGCCGCAACAACAATCGCCGCGAGCGCACGCCGCGTAACGGTGAGCATGCGCAGAGCCGTGAAGGCCGTGAGCCACGTGAAGCGCGCGAGCCGCGGGAACCCCGTGAGCCTCGTGAAGCCCGCGAGCCACGCGATCAGGATAACCGCCGTAACAAGCGTCAGAATGACGCGCGCGGCGAGCGTCCGGCGCTGACTGAAGAGCAACTGCAGCAGCGTGATGAGCAGCAGCAACAGCGTCGCGAACAGCGTGCTGAGCGCCAGCGTCGTCGTCAGGAAGAGAAGCGTGCGCAGCAGGAACCACAAGTTGCTGAGCAGGTGCCTGTTGTTGATAGCATTGATGACAGCGTTGCGCAGGAAGACGAACGCGTTCAGGTTATGCCGCGTCGCAAACAGCGCCAGCTCAGTCAGCGCGTGCGCGTAGGTGACAACGCTGAGGCGATCCCTGCTGAGCTGCCTGCCGCCGCCGTTACTGAAGCGGTGCAGGAAAACAGCCAGCGCGCCCAGCTGAAAGAGCAAGCCGAAACCGCTCAGGATGAGCAGGATGACAGCGAGAACCGTGACGGGGCCAACATGCCGCGCCGTTCACGTCGCTCACCGCGTCATCTGCGCGTCAGCGGTCAGCGTCGTCGTCGCTATCGTGACGAGCGCTACCCTACGCTGTCTGCGATGCCGCTGGAAACAGCAGCTGCCTCACCAGAGATGGCGTCAGGCAAAGTGTGGATCACCTATCCGGTCACGCAGACTCATGAGCACTTCACCTCTAACCAGGCGCTGAACGAAATGCCAGACTATGGCTATCAGGATGCCGCGCCGGCGGAAGAACTGCCTGTGGCTGTCGAAGCCGCTGCCGTGGCACAGCCAGAAACGCCAGCGCCAGAAGTGGTGCATCAGGCTGAACCGCAGGCGCACACTGAAGTGCCGGTGGTGAATACTGATGACCTGACGCCAGTGGCGGCACCGGTTGATCACCAGCCAGCAGTGATTTCCGCAGCCGATGAAGCAGTTGCACAGGAAACCGCAGCAGAAGCGCAACCGGCTGTTACGCCTGCCGAAGAGACGCCGCCATTGGTTACCGAAGCGGTTAGCGCAGCGGAACAGGCTCCGATCGAGGTGTCACCCGCGGTTGAAGCGCAGGTAGAAGAAGTGCTGTCCGCGCCGGTAGCGGCCGAAGCACCTGTCGCGCCGGTCACCGAACCGCACGCACCGGTTGCCGCCCGTGATACCGGGGTCAGCCATGCTGAGACCCGCTTTAAGCATCACGCTACGGCGCCGATGACCAAAGCACCGGCACCGGCATGGGAACCTGAGCCCGTGCGTCACAGTGACTGGGTCCGTCCGGCCTTCAACTTCGAAGGACGCGGTTCAGCCGGTGGTCACAGCGCCACGCATCAGGCTACCGCACCGGCTACCCGTCCGGAAAGCGCGTAAGTCTCTGCTGTAGAGCGCTACCGTCTCCAAACCCCGGCTGGTCCGGGGTTTTTTATTGCCCGCATTCTCCCCTCCCCACCTGACTGAACACCCTGATTACAAGCCAAAAAAAATCCCACGGCCCTCGCAGGCAGTGGGAAAAACTAAGCGTACCCGGTTTAAGTACGCTCAAACAGTCAGGTTTATTTATTCATCTGGAACAGCGACATCTTCGACATATCGCTAAAGGTGGTGTACGACGCCTGCAGCAGCTGCTGCTGCATGGTGTAGGTAGAAATGGCTTCGGTGTAATCGACGTTAACCAGCGTGCTCATCTGATCTTTCAGCGTCACCTTGCGGTCGTCACCTTTTGCATCCAGCGTATCCAGTTCGTCCAGCTGGGTACCAATCTCAGAACGCACCGCCAGCACGTTGTTCAGCGAGTTGCTGAAGCCACGGTTGGCCTTGTCCATCGCCGCGCTGAAGGTCTGTTTAGTGGCATCGTCAGCGTCATTCTGCGGCACTTTCAGCGCTGCAATGGCGTCATCCAGCATATCGAACAGGTTAGTCTGGCTGGCGCTGCCATCCGGCTCCGGCTTGGCGTTGCTGGTCAGCTGGTCAAAAATTGAATTACCGGTATGGCCCACCGTCATGGTGCGTTCGCTGTCGACTTTCTGGGTGATCGCGTCGCTGCCACCGCTATAGATGATTTTACCGCTGGCATCTTCGGTGAACGGCGGCTTGTCGGACGCATAGCCGGCAAACAGGTAGCGGCCGTTGCCGTCTTTGCTGTTGGCCAGGTTGAGCAGCTGCGAGCGAATGCCCTCCAGCTGGGTAGCATAAGAGGCGCGGTCATCGTCACTCAGCGAGCCGTTACCGGCGCTGATCAGCGTGGATTGCGCCGACTGAATCGCCGTCGTGACATCACTCAGCGTGCTCTCTTCCAGCGACAGTCCCTGATTCGCGAACGAACGCGCCAGCGCGAACTGGCTGTCGCGCGCCTGCGTCTGCGACAGCACCACGGCGCGCGAAGCGGCGATCGGATCGTCAGACGGATTGGTCACACGGCGACCGGTTGACAGTTGTTCACCCGCTTTCAGCCAGGAGGATTGCGCGTCAGTGACGCCGCGCACCTGCTGGTCGAAAATCATATTGGTACTGAGTCTCATCGGTCTGGCCTCCCGTATTAACCGCGAATGCTCATCAGAGCATCGAAAATGGTATTGGCGGTTTGCAGTACCTGCGCGTTCGCCATGTAAAATTGCTGATATTTGCTCAGGTTGGCGTACTCTTCGTCGAGGTTTACGCCAGAAACCGACTGCTGACGTTCGGTCAGCTGCGTCACCACGCCCTTCTGGGTGGTGGCGGCGGTTTCGAGGTTTTTGGTTTTGTTGCCGACGGTGCTCACCAGGCTGGCATAACCCTGCGCCAGCGTGGCGTTACCGTTAATCAGTTTGGCATCCTGCAGGTCCAGCAGCTTTTGCGCGTTACGGTTATCGCTGGCGCCACCCGCAGCCGAAGCTGCCGCGATCTGCGATTCACTGGTGATAGCCACTGACATGCCGCTAATCACATCCTGCACCGGTTTGACCAGGAAGCTGTCTTTGGCGTTAGCCGTTCCATTTACCGTTAATGACAGTCCATCAAAGCTCATGGTGGTATTGCCGGCACCGTCGCTGCCCATGGTCGGCGTCACTTTCACGTTGTCCGAAAGACGCGTCACCGACCAGTTGCTGCCGTCATAGCTCACGCTGTAGTTAGAGGCTTTCATCGCCCCGGTGTCGGTCCAGCTGGCGCTGACGGTAGCGGCAGAGGTGTTTTTGCTGTTGGTCACCACTGTCGGGCTACCAATATTGAAGAAGTTGATACCGGTGTTGCCTTTGCTGTCATAGCCCTGGCTGTGCACCTGGTTGAAGCTGGTGGTGAATGCCGCTGCCAGCTGCCCGAGCTGGTTCTGCGCGTTATCCAGATCCTGGGTACGGAACGCCAGCAGGCCCCCGAGCGAACCGGTGGTTAGCGTTTTTTCCGGGATCTCAACGTTACCGGCCTGCTTATCGACATAGCCCACGGTAATGCGCGACGCATCGCTGCTGGAAGGCATGGCGATCAGCGAGGTGGTTTTGCTGCCGTTAACCAGCGTGGTATTACCCATCGAGACGATGTAGTTACCGTCCTGCTGCGACACGTTCACGCCGACCAGGCCATTCAGGTTATTGACCAGCTGATCGCGCTGATCGAGCAGATCGTTAGGCGCAGAGCCGCCGCCGGTGGTCAGCTTGGCGATCTGCGTGTTGAGATCGGCAATCTGGCTGGAGTAAGTGTTGATCTGCTCGACGCTGGCTTTGATGTCCGTATTGACGCTGTTTTGCATGCTGGTCAGATACTGTGCGGTAGTCTGGAACTGGTTTACCAGTCCCTGCGCATAGCTCAGCATAGACTGACGCGCAGAAGGATCGTCTGCGTTACTCACCACGTTCTGCACGTTAGTGAAAAAGCTCTGAATCGAGTCAGACAGGCTGGTGGTCGACGTCGACAACAGATCATCAATATTCGAAATCTGGTTGTACTGTGAATTGACCGCGCTGTAGTTGGCGCTGTTACCGCGCAGCTGGGCGGTAATAAACTCATCGTATTCACGCTGCACGCCGGTCACATTGACGCCGTTGCCATAATAGTTGCTGCCCTGCAGCGTACTGTTGGCCTGCGACAGCAAAATCGTCTGGCGCGAATAACCGGCTACGGTGTAATTACTGATGTTGTTACTGGTGGTGCTTAATGCGGCCTGTGCGGCGCTCAGCCCGCTCATCGCGGAGTTAATTATGCTGGACATCTCGGTTCCTTTTTCCCGTTAACCGGGCTGGCAGTCATCAGTGCGATTGCGCGGGCCACAACGCCCGCGGCATGTGAAGGTTATCGGCGTGCTTAAGCGAAACTTGAGCGGAAAAATCAGAACAGATCGGTGAAATCCTGGCTGTAAGCCTTAACCACTTTTTCGCCCATGTTTTTGAATTGCTGGATCATTCCTACCAGTTTCCGCGCATAGTTCGGGTCGGTCGCATAGCCCGCCTTCTGCAGCGCCTGCGCGCCCTGCTCTGGCGCTCGGTGCGTTCGCCACTGCCGCATAGCGCGGGTTACTGGAAATCAACCGCACGTAGTCGGAGAGCGCTTCCAGATAAGAGCTGTAAACGCGGAATTTGGCTTTCACTTTCACCGCCTCACCGTTCTCGTATTCGGTGGTGGTGATCTCCGTGGTCGGCCCTTCCAGCCGGCGGTGGCTTTCACGCCGAAGATGTTAAAGCTCGGCTCGCCGTTTTCGCGTCCGGATCTGCCGCTGGCCCCAGCCCGACTCCAGCGCCGCCTGCGCCAGGATCAGATGGTGAGGAACGCCGCTCTGTTCACTGGCCAGTCGCGCCGGCAGCGAAAGCTGCGCCAGGAAGTCTTTGCTGTCACCGGAGAGCGCCTCGTCGCCGCTGCCCGTTGCCTTCGGCATCGCTTTACGCACCATCTGCGTCAGCGCCTGGTTCTGATAACTGGTCACCGTTTCCAGATCGAACTTCATCGGCACCTGCTGCGGCTGCTCTTCTGGCTGAAGACCCTGTGCGGCGGCGGTCTGTTTGACAATCATGTCAGCCAGACCGAGGCCTTTACCGGCCGGCGGTCATCTGCTGCGCAATCTGCTGGTCATACATGCTGGTGTAAAGCCGCGTTGAATCGCTGCTGAACATCCCGTCTTTCGGCAGGGTTTCACGCATGCTTTTCAGCATCATCTGCACAAACATCCCTTCCACCTGGCGGGCGACCGGGCGGATATTTGCCGCCGGGTCTTTTCGCCTGCCTGGGTTTTCAGTTCGTTGAGCGACTGGGCGTCCCAGGCCGCACTGGTCAACAGTTTGCTATCGGTCAGCATCAGATGATTTCCAGTTTGGCGCGCAGGCAGCCCGCGCTTTGCATGGATTGCAGAATGGACATCAGATCCATCGGCGTCGCCCCCAGCGCATTCAGGGCACGCACCACGCTGTTCAGGTTGGCGCTGGAGCGCACGCTCTGCAGCGAGCCGCCGCTCTGACGCAAATCGATCTGCGTTTGCGTGGTGTCACCACCGTCTGACCGCCGCCAAACGGCGTATCCGGCTGGCTGACGTTGTGCTGAGCTGATTCACCGTCACCGACAGGTTGCCCTGCGCCACGGCGCAGCTATCCAGCGACACTTCGCGGTTCATCACCACCGAGCCGGTACGCGAGTTGATGATCACTTTGGCATCCTGCAGCGGTACCGACACGTCGATGTTCTGGATCTCCGCCAGCAGACGTACCTGCGAGCTGTTGTTCGGCGACACGCGGATTTGCACGGTACGGGCGTCCAGCGGCAGCGCTGACCCTACGCCACGGCTGCGGTTGATGGTGTCGGCAATCTGCTGCGCCATCGTGAAGTCTTCGTTGTTCAGCTGCAGGTTGATGGTGTTCTGGCTGCCGAACTGGGTCGGCAGCTCACGCTCGACGGTCGCGCCGCCGGTAATACGTCCGCCGTTAAGCTGGTTCACCTGCACGCTGCTGCCGCCTGCCGAGGCACCCGCACCGCCGACCAGAATGTTACCCTGCGCCAGCGCGTAGACCTGGCTGTCGACGCCTTTCAGCGGGGTCATCAGCAGCGTACCGCCGCGCAGGCTTTTGGCGTTACCCATCGAGGAGACCACCACGTCAATGGTCTGCCCCTGACGGGCAAACGCCGGCAGCTCGGCGGTGACCATCACCGCCGCCACGTTTTTCAGCTGCATGTTGGTGCCCGGCCGGCACGGTAATCCCCAGCTGCGACAGCATGTTGTTCAGGCTCTGCGTGGTGAACGGCGTCTGGGTGGTCTGGTCACCGGTGCCGTCAAGCCCCACCACCAGGCCATAGCCCATCAGGGAGTTTTCGCGCACGCCCTGCACGCTGGTGAGATCGCGGATGCGGTCGGCCTGGGCCATCAGGCTGCTGATGCCGAGCAACAGGCCCAGGCCCAAACGCAGCAGTGTAGTGTTTTTCATCATGGTCACCTCGCTTACATCGGCGATAAGTTCAGGAAGAAGCGCTGCAGCCAGCCCATGTTCTGCGCTTCGTTGATGTAGCCGTTGCCGACGTACTCAATGCGCGCATCCGCCACCTGGGTGGACGGCACGGTGTTGCTGCCGCTGATGGTGCGCGGGTTCACCACGCCGGAGAAGCGGATGAATTCGGTGCCCTGGTTGATGGCGATCTGTTTCTCACCCACCACGCGCAGGTTGCCGTTAGCCAGCACCTGTTTAACCGTCACGGTGATGGTGCCGCTAAAGGTGTTGCTGGCGGTTGCGCCACCTTTGCCCGCGAAATCGTTTTTGCCGTTGGCATCGAGCGCGGCTTTTTCGCCGCCGGCGCCCACCAGTCCGGCCAGGCCGGTTGGGATGGCGCTCAGGCCAAAGCTGTTACTGCCGATCGCGGCTGGCATTGGCGGAAGAGCTTTTGCTGGCGCTGACGTTTTCCTGCAGCACAATGGTCAGCGTGTCGCCGACGTTACGCGGGCGGCGGTCTTCAAACAGCGGCTGATAGCCATAGTTGATCGGCTGCCGCGGCCTGAAAAATGGAGCCGTTCACCACCGGCGCGTGCGGATGGCGTCGGCTCAGCCGTCGTCGCACCCTGGACCAATGGTTTAGGCGGGACCAGCGCACAACCGTTAAGGGTCAGCAGCAGCGTGGCTACTAACCAATGCCCAGGCTTGAGAATCACTGCAACGCCACGGAGTTTTGACATTTCCTTCATGTTCTTAATCGGGCCAGCCGCGCGGGCGCCAACGAGCCCGGCACCTTACAGCTGGGTTAACTTCTGCAGCATCTGATCGGACGTGCCGACACCGCTTTACTGTTGATTTCGTAAGCGCGCTGCACCTGGATCATGTTCACCAGCTCTTCCGCCACGTTGACGTTGGAGGTTTCCACGTACCCCTGATACAGCAGACCCGCACCGTTCAGGCCCGGCGTAGCTTTCAGTTCGGCGCGCCGGAGGACTGCGTTTCGGTGTAGAGGTTCTCACCGATGCTTTCCAGACCGGTATCGTTCATGAAGGTGGTCAGGTTGAGCTGGCCAACCTGAACCGGCGCGGCCTGCCCCTGCTGGGTCACGCTCACCACGCCGTCACGGCCCAATGGTGATGCTCAGGGCGTTCGCCGGAATAGTGATCGCAGGCTGAACCTGGAAACCGCCCGCCGTCACCAGCTGGCCGTTCTGATCGACCTGGAAGGAGCCGTCGCGGGTGTAGGCGGAGGTCCCGTCCGGCAGCTGCACCTGGAAGAAGCCCTGCCCTTTGATGGCCACGTCTTTGCTGTTGTTGGTCTGGGACAGGTTGCCCTGGCTGTGCAGACGCTCGGTGGCCACCGGACGCACGCCGGTACCGATCTGCAGGCCCGACGGCAGCGTGGTCTGCTCGGAAGACTGCGCGCCCGGCTGGCGCATGGTCTGATAAAGCAAATCTTCGAACACGGCGCGCTGACGCTTAAAACCATTGGTGCTGACGTTCGCCAGGTTGTTGGCAATGACGTCCATATTGGTTTGCTGCGCGTCCAGGCCGGTTTTCGCGATCCATAAAGAACGGATCATAGAGTCTTCCTGTTAAGCGGCCTTAGCTCACGCTCATATTGACAGCAGCTGGTTGGCCCGCTGCGCGTTTTCATCGACGCTGCTGATCACCTTCATCTGCATCTCGAAACGACGGGCGCTGGCGATCATGTCGGTCATGGCTTCCACCGGCTTGACGTTGCTGCCTTCCAGAACGCCGGACATCACGCGCACGGTCGCGTCATTCGGCAGCGCCGCGCCGCGCTGTGCCTGAGTGGCGGCGCTGGGTCAGACGGAACATGCCGTCATCGCCGCGCTGCACTTCTTGCGCCTGTGGCACTTTGACCAGCTTCAGCCGACCGACGGGCGCAACGGCATTCGGCGCGTCGCCCGGGTTCAGCGCCGAGATGGTGCCGTCCGCGGCAATGGTCAGTTGCGAGCCTTCCGGCACGGTCAAGCGGCCCGCCATCGCCCATCACCGGATGCCCCTGAATCGTCAGCTGGCCGGTCGCGCTGACCTGGATGTTACCGTTGCGGGTATAGCCTTCACTGCCGTCCGCCGTTTGCACCGCCAGCCAGCCGTCCTGCTGCAGCGCCACGTCCAGCGGGCGCGAGGTGTAATCCAGCTGCCCTGGCGTCATATCGGCGCCCGGGGTCGATGCCGCCACCAGCGTACGGGTCGGCAGCGAAAGCCCTTCCACCGGCACCGCACGCAGCGCATTGAGCTGCGCGCGAAAGCCCGGCGTCGAGGCGTTCGCCAGGTTGCTGGCGGTAACGGCCTGCTGGATTCAGCGTCTGACTTGCCGCGCCCATCGCGGTATATATTGCGTGATCCATTGCGCTTTCCCGTTAGCCGCTTAACGCAGGTTAACCAGCGTGTTGAGGATCTGGTCCTGGGTTTTGATGGTCTGCGCGTTCGACTGATAGTTACGCTGCGCGACGATCATGTTCACCAGTTCTTTACTCAGGTCCACGTTAGAGGCTTCCAGCGCGCCGTTGGTCAGCGTGCCGAAGTTACCGGAGCCCGCGGTGCCCAGCAGGGCAACACCGGAAGACTGCGTGGCAGACCAGACGTTATCCCCTTCGGACTTCAGGCCTTCGTTGTTGGCGAAGTTTGCCAGCACGATCTGGCCCAGAACCTGGGTCTGTTCGTTAGAGTAGTTACCCACCACAGTGCCGTCGTCATTGATCTGGTAGCTCACCAGATCACCCGGTTTAAAACCATTCTGGCTGGTTCCAACGATGTTGTTCGCACCGGTGTTCTGCTGCATGGAGTTCGCAAAACTCATGGCGAAGGTCGCAGGTGTGGCACCAGGAATGGTCGCGGTAGTCAGGTTGATGTTGCCACCGCCGATCAGCGTACCGTTGTTGTTGAAGGTCAGCGTCGTGGCGAGAGAGGCCGTGCTGCCTGCCACGCTACCGTCCTGGGCATACACTTTCCAGGAGTTAGCCGGGGTTGCATCTTTGACGTAAAACAGGTTCATGTTGTGTGCATTACCCTGGCTGTCAAAGACGGTTACCGTACCTTTTTTGTTGTAAGTATCCGGGTTGGCCGGATCAAAGGCGGTGGTCGGTGCAGTATCGGTGGAGTTGAGGTTAATCTGCTGGGAAGCCGTGGTGGTGGCCTTCGCGGCCATCAGCGTGGTCGGGATATTGATAGGCTGTGGGTTCGCACCGGTCTGAACCGTTGATGGCGTCCCGGCAACCGGATAACCGGTTAATTGCATCCCCTGCATGTTCACCAGGTTACGGTTTTCATCCAGCTTGAACTGGCCGTTACGGCTATAGAATACGGAACCGTTGGAATCAACCATACGGAAGAAACCGTTCTGGCTGATGGCAACGTCCAGGCCACGACCGGTATTGGTGGTGGTACCGTCGGTAAAGTCCTGGGTAATGCCTGCAACTTTAATACGCCCAGACCGACTTTGGAACCGGCAAACATATCTGCAAAAGAAGCAGAACCGGATTTAAAACCATAGGTCGCGGAGTTGGCGATGTTGTTGCCAATGACGTCCAGGTTGGTGGCCGCAGCATTCAGGCCGCTGACCGCTTGAGAAAAGGCCATGACTTACTCCTGATAAGTGTTAAGGCTTAGATAATCTGCCGAACTTCGTCGAGTGTGGTGGTACCCAAGGTACCCAAATCCAGTTTGTTGCCGTCGCCCCTTTAATCACGCCCTGGACCAGCGCGAACTGCAGCGGCTGCGCCACCAGCTGGGTTGCTGCCATTGCTGGCGGCGAGTGAAACCGTATATTTGCCGTCCGGTGCGGCGCTGCCATCGGTCAGCTTGCCATCCCAGGTAAAGGTGTGAACGCCCGCCTTCAGCTCGCCAATGTCAATGGTGCGCACCACGGTGCCGGTTGCCAGTCTGTGATCGTGACGCTGGTCGCTTTGTCAGACCGCCTGGCCTGCCTCAGCTCAACGCCAAACGGCGTAGCTGGTGCCGCTGCCGGACCAGCACCAAAGTGGCTGCCCGGGGGGATCATCACGCCGTGACCAATCAGGTTGCATGCCTGCAGGGACTGGCTGCTGTTAATCTGACCGGAGATCGAACCCAGGGTGGTATTCAGTTTTTCAATGCCGCTCAGGGTGCTGATCTGCGCCAGCTGCGTGGTCAGCTCGTTGTTCTGCATCGGGTTGGTC
Organism: Enterobacterales bacterium; assembly: GCA_039593635.1. Taxonomy (GTDB): domain Bacteria; phylum Pseudomonadota; class Gammaproteobacteria; order Enterobacterales; family Enterobacteriaceae; genus Enterobacter. Next base: position 143,133 of record JBCNOW010000026.1, on the reverse strand, counting down.
GGGTCCTGGTTTTTCAGCTGTGCCACCAGCAGCGTCAGGAAGCTGCTCTTTGCAGATCGTAAGCGCTGTTAGTGCCGCGTGGTAGTACCGGTGCTGCTGCTGGAGCTGAGGACCGTGGGGTCGAGGTTGTCTTTAATCCCTACTGCAAGGCACATAGACATGCGTGTCTCCTTTACTGGCCGAGGGTGAGTGTTTTGAGCATCATGCTCTTCACGGTATTAAGCACTTCGACGTTTGCCTGATAGCTGCGGGAAGCGGACATGGAGTTCACCATCTCACCCACCACATCCACGTTAGGCATTTTCACGTAGCCGTTCGGGCATCCGCCAGCGGATTACCCGGCTCATACACCAGCTTGTCCGGCGCCTGGCTCTTTCGACCACATCAGACACCTTCACGCCGCCCGTCGCCGCGCCTGGCGCAGCATCGACCTGGAAGACCACCTGTTTAGCACGATAAGGCTGTCCGTCCGGTCCGGTGACGCTGTCGGCGTTCGCCAGGTTACTGGCGGCCACGTTCAGCCGTTTTGACTGTGCGGTTAACGCCGAGCCGGCGATATCAAAAATATTCAGCAAGGCCATGTATTATCAGTTGCCCCCCTGCAGGACGCTCATCATGCCTTTGATTTGTCCGCCGAGTACGGTCAGGCCCGTCTGGTATTTCAGGCTGTTATCGGCAAACTGCGTACGCTCCCGATCCATATCCACGGTGTTACCGTCGAGTGAAGGCTGGTCGGGAATGCGGTACAGCAGATCGGCAGTCGCTGGCGCGGTGAATTGGTCTGCGCAGGAATATGGCGGGAGGATGTCAGCATCACGAGCGCCACGCCGCTGCCTTCGGCACGCCCGCGCTCCATCACCTTTTTAAGTTCGCTGGAAAAATCAATATCGCGCGCCTGATACCCCGGGGTATCGGCGTTGGCAATGTTGGCCGCCAGAATCTCCTGGCGCTGGGCGCGCAGGTTGAGCGCTTCCTGCTGAAAACGCAGCGCGGCGTCGAGTTTATCGAGCATGCCTCCTCCGCTGATGGCAAAATTTCAGTTCACAGCTTAATGGGACAAAAGCAAGGGCTATCGTCTGAATAGCAGCAAAAATCGTGGCTATTTTTCACCTTGAATTTTTGGTGTGCGGAGTAGACTCAGTGCCATCTTTTCGACAGGAGGCGTTGATGCGTACAACTTCTTCCCTGCTGGCCCTGCTGTGGCTGGCCTTCGCGACGCCCGGCTATGCTGCCGATCTCAGCGCGCAGCTGACTCAGTTCTTTCAGGCGCGCGATCCGCAGCACGCCGCCGGTATGACCGTGGTGGTCCGCACGCCGCAGACGCAGTGGCCCGCCTGCGACACACCGCAGCTGCTGCTGCCGGGTAACAGTCGCCAGTGGGGCAATCTGAGCATTGCCGCCAGCTGCGGCCAGAATCGTCGCTATCTGCAGGTGCAGGTGCAGGTGACCGGCGAGTATCTGGTGGCCAATCGTCAGCTGGCGCGTGGTAGTAACGTCAGCGCCAGTGATTTCCGCCTGGAGAGTGGCCGGCTGGACACGCTGCCGGCGCGCGCGCTGCTCAGCAGCAGCAATCTGGCGGACGCCATTGCCTTGCGTGACATTGCGCCAGGCCAGCCGGTGACGGCCACCATGCTGCGCCAGCCGTGGCGGGTGAAAGCCGGTCAGAATGTGATGGTAATTGCCAGCGGCAACGGCTTTAATGCCAGCAGTGAAGGTCGTGCGTTAAACAACGCCAGCGCGGCGCAGACGGTGCGCGTGCGCATGAGCAATGGCCAGGTGGTAAGCGGTCGTGTCAGCGAGGATGGGAATATTCTGATATCGCTATAAAGCGTTAAAGAACGCTGTTGTTCTGCCGATAGAGATATCAACAATGATATTACCCTATGCTGACTCAGTTGGCTGATCCCCAACTGACCCTAACAGGAGCCACACCATGAGTATCGACAGAACGCAGCCTTTAAAACCGGTGAGCACTGTACAAACCCGTGACAGCAGCGACAACCAGGCAAAAGTGCGTCAGAACAGCGCACCGGCCGCCAGCACCAGCCAGAATGGTGCAGAAGTGACGCTGAGTCCCGCTCAGGCGCAGCTGATGCAGCCGGGCAGCAAAGATATTAACACAGCGCGCGTAGAGCAGCTGAAGACCGCCATTCGTAATGGTGAACTGAAAATGGATACCGGTAAGATCGCCGATGCGCTGATCGCCGATACCAGGGCGTTTTTAGAGGGTAAATAGTCCCGATGGATAATCTGCTGACCACCTTAGATAAAATGCAGGATGTGCTGAGTTCGCTTAACGTCGTGATGGATGAAGAGCAGCAGCAACTTTCTGCCGGACGGATTAATGGCAACCTGCTGCAGCGCATTACAGAAGATAAAAGCGCGCTGCTGACGACGTTGAATTATCTGGACGAAATGCGCCGCAAAACCGAGCTGTCGCTGGGTACCAAAGCGCCTTATCGTGGTCACAGTGATATCGCACGCCGCTGGCACAGCATTCAGCAACATACCCAGCGTCTGCGCGACGCCAATCAGCACAATGGCATGCTGTTGCAGCATCAGATGACCTTTACCGAACAGGCGCTGTCGGTGCTGAAACCGCATCAGACCCAGTCCTTTTACGGCCCGGACGGCCGCGGTTTAGGCCAGAGCACGCTGAGCCGCAAAGGCTAAACGCAGCCGTGCTGCGGGTCCGCTGAATCAGGGTCGCCACACCGGGCGGCCCTTTTTATTGTTCGCTCACACCGCCGTGCGGCGGGCAAAATCGCTCGGGCGGAAGCCCAGTAAACCGAGCATCACGAAGTAAGCGCCGCCGCCAATGGCGCACACCGCCGCCAGCCGCAGTAACCGCCACCACATCTGCCCCTCTTCCCACGCCGGCATCACCTACAGCATGCCCAGCAGCGCAGCAGACATCACCAGCACCGCGACCACCAGACGCAGCAGGAAACCGTGCCCAGCCCGGCTGCGGCGTGGAAAGATATGCTGCTTGCGCAGCTGCCAGTACAGCAGCCCCGGCATTCAGGCAGGCCGCCAGACCGATCGACAGGGACAGGCCGGCATGCTTCAGCGGGCCGATAAACGCCAGGTTCATCAGCTGGGTCATAATCAGCGTGACGATGGCAATCTTCACCGGCGTTTTGATGTTCTGCCGCGAATAGAAGCCCGGCGCCAGCACCTTCACCACGATCAGGCCCATCAGGCCGACCGAGTAGGCAATCAGCGCGCGCTGGGTCATCGCCGCGTCAAACGCGGTGAATTTGCCGTACTGGAACAGCGAGACGGTCAGCGGTTCGGCGAGAATCCCCAGCGCCACCGCGCTCGGCAGCGCCAGCAGGAAGCACAGACGCAGGCCCCAGTCCATCAGGCGGGAGTACTCATCGTGGTTGCCGCTGGCAAAGCTCTTCGCCAGCGACGGCAGCAGGATGGTCCCCAGCGCCACGCCCAGCACGCCGGACGGAAACTCCATCAGGCGGTCGGCGTAGTACATCCACGACACCGAACCGGACACCAGGAACGAGGCGAAGATGGTGTTGATGATCAGCGAGATCTGGCTGACCGAGACGCCCAGGATCGCCGGCCCCATCTGCTTCATCACGCGCCACACGCCGGAATCGCGCAGGTTGAGGCGCGGCAGCACCAGCATGCCGATCTTCTTCAGGTGCGGCAGTTGATAGAGCAGCTGCAGCAGGCCGCCCACCAGCACCGCCCAGGCCAGCGCCAGCACCGGCGGATGGAAGTACGGCGCGGCGAACAGCGCAAAGCCGATCATGCTGACGTTCAGCAGCGTCGGCGCAAACGCCGGCACCGAGAAGCGGTTCCAGGTGTTGAGGATCGCCCCCGCCAGCGAGGCCAGCGAGATCAGCAGAATATAAGGAAAGGTCACGCGCAGCAGGCGGTGGTCAGGGCGAACTTTTCGGCGGTATCGGCAAAGCCCGGCGCGGTCACCACAGATCACCCAGGGCGCGGCCAGCATGCCCAGCGACCGTCACCAGCGCCAGCACCAGCGTCAGCAAGCCGGAGACATAGGCGACAAAGACCCGCGTCGCCTCCTCGCCCTGCTTGCTTTTGTACTCCGCCAGAATCGGCACGAACGCCTGGGAAAACGCCCCTTCGGCGAAAATGCGCCGCAACAGGTTGGGCAGCTTGAACGCGACGAAAAAGGCGTCGGTGGCCATGCCTGCACCGAAAACCCGCGCCACAATGGCGTCGCGCGCAAAACCCAGCACGCGAGAAAACATGGTCATCGAGCTGACGGCCGCCAGCGATTTTAATAAGTTCATTAACGTGAATTTCCAGAACCATCCAGAAACCAGTGTCGGATAAATGACGGCAACGTAAGCGCGGACACCCGGCAAAGCCAACAAGCGGCGCTTAGTCTAACCGGATTTCAACGAATTACTACCGCATGCAGATGTTACAGCGAGTTATTCACTCATGGCATCGCGCCAGAGTCTTTCCACAACGCGCTGCGCCAGGATGGCCTGCTCGCCGGAGGTTTCAGGAACCGTCTGATTTTGCACGCAGGTGATAAAGTGGCGGGCCGCAACCCGCAGAAACCGCGCTGCGTCAGAGGTGCTTTGCCAGCGCCGGCGACCGGCAGGTCACTGCGCCACGCCGCTGCCCTTCTCTTCCCGCCACTCCCGCATGTCGGTAATGTCGTACAGCGCGCCGTCGGTTACCGCCTGCACGGATTCCCGCTGGCTGCCCGCGCGGCGGTGCATGCTGGTGGTGATCTGCAGGTGATCAACGGCTAAATGGTGTTCCGCATACACCATCTGCGCCGTCATCATGGGTGTCGATATGGCCCAGCTCCAGCCTGAGCTTGCCGCCGGCCAGCCACAGCGCGGTATCCACCACGTGCAGATAATCATCCAGCAGGGTAAAGCGCAGATCGTGCGGCCCCACGCTGTCGGTACGGTGTTTATCCATCCGCAGCGAGGGAGCGCGCCCGGCAGCTGCGCCTTCAGCTGCTGGTAAAGCGGCGCAAAGCGGCGGTTGAAACCCACCATCAGTGTCCGTTTGCGCTTTTCCGCCAGCTCAATCAGCCGCTCCGCGTCCTGAACGTTTTCTGCCAGCGGTTTATCCACGCAGACGTGGTACACCCGCCAGCAGCAGCGACTGCACTACCTCAAAATGGCTGGCCGTGCTGCTGTGCACAAACACCGCATCGCTGGCCGCCGCCAGCGCATCCAGCTGAGGCTAAACATACGGAATGCGCCAGGTTTCGCAGACCCGCTCTGCCTTCTCGCGCGTGGGCGACCACGCCCCTTGCAGCGTCCAGTCGGTCGCCGCGCCTAAAACAGGCAGCCAGGCTTTTTGCGCAATACCGCCCAGCCCCACCACGCCAATACGTAACGTTTTCATCGTCAGGCCATCCCAAAAGCTGCGAGCAGTTGCTGCAGCTGAGCATCAAGGCGCCATCTGCCGACCTCCGTCTTCCAGCGCCTCAACGCGCGCAGCCAGATCGTCACTGATTCAGGCGACGCTGTCTGGCTCGCCAGGTAGCTGCGTCTGCCACCTCGCCGCTGAACAGGTGCATATAGCGGCTTTCACGCTTGCCCGGCTCGCGCGCCAGACGCACCACCATGGGGCCATCCTCACGCGTCGCCAGCCCTTCCAGCGTCCGTTCCACCTCCGCCATGTCGCTGAAACTCATGCATACGACCACCGCGGGTACGCAGTTCCCCCGGCGTCTGCGCCCCGCGCAGCAACAGCAGCGTGGTGATGACCGCCACTTCCGCGCGCATTCAGCTTCAGATCGCCAAATTCAGAGTTGCAGAAACGCTGCTCGTATTTGGTCACGCGGTTGCCGAAACCGCTGACGGTGCGCAGATAGTGGCCGTTTCACCAGCTCATCCAGCACGTCCTGAACCTCATGTTCGCTGAGGTTCATCACCGGCTCACGGTTGGTTTTCTGGTTACAGGCCGTGGCCACGGCATTGACGGAGAGCGGATATTGCTCCGGCGTGGTGACCTGCTTTTCCAGCAGGCAGCCAATCACGCGCCATGCCTGCGCGGAGAGAGCCATCTTCATTACGTGTTCCTTTTATTATTGTCCGCGACGATCCGGGGTCCAGTCTCGGGTGGTTAACGCCGTCAGAACGTGGTCGCGCCACTCTCCGTCGATCAGCAGATAATCTTTGGCGTAACCCTCTTTCTCGAAACCCAAACGCGCCAGCAAATCGCCGCTGCGCTGATTATGCGGCATGTAGTTCGCCATGATGCGATGGATATGCTGCGTGCGCTGCATATAGCGGATCGCCGCCGTCAGCGCCTCAAACATCAGCCCTTGCCCCTGCCACTTTTCTGGCCGATGGAGTAGCCAAGGTAACAGGCGTGAAACGATCCGCGCACCACGTTGGTGAAAAATTGGCGATGCCGATGAACCTCTTTCTCTTCCGGATCGAGCAGCGCGAAATAGAACGCGGAGCCCTGTTTATGAAATTCGGCAATCATGCCGAGGCGCGCCTGCCAGCCGGAAGGGTAACAATGGCTCTCATCCCGAACGGGTTCCCAGGGTTTTAGAAATTGGCGATTCTCGGCGTAATAATCCGCCAGACGCCAGGCATCACGCTCATGCACCAGACGAACGACCAGCCTGTCCGTTGTCAGACGCACTTTTGGCACATTACTGCGATAGCCAAACATCATACCACTCCTAAATCCATTACGAAACAAAGATTTACGCCAGCGGCGTTAGCTTCTCACTATACCCGTCACCTGTGCCGTCTGTGGTAAAACACCGCGACATCCAGCCTCATGGCACATTGATTCCGACTTAAGGACCAATTTCGTCTGAATCAAAGCACCCTTTTGATAAAAAAATATCGTCCCAGGGGTGGGAAAACGCGATTGTTCCCGCCGGAGCACGCAGAATATTAGACCACTGCTCACTTTTCCTTCTTACTTTCCCGAGGAGGCAACATGTCCCGCGTATCACAGGCCAGGAGCCTGGGTAAATATTTCCTGCTCGTCGATAACATGCTGGTCGTGCTCGGCTTTTTTGTCGTGTTTCCCCTTATCTCGATTCGCTTTGTCGATCAGATGGGCTGGGCGGCGTTGATGGTCGGCATTGCGCTGGGCCTGCGCCAGTTTGTCCAGCAGGGTCTTGGCATCTTCGGCGGCGCCATTGCTGACCGCTTTGGCGCCAAACCGCTGATCGTCACCGGCATGCTGATGCGTGCGGCCGGTTTCGCCACGATGGCGCGTGGCGCACGAGCCCTGGCTGCTGTGGCTCTCCTGCTTCCTCTCCGGTCTGGGCGGCACCCTGTTCGATCCGCCGCGCACCGCGCTGGTGGTCAAACTTGTGCGCCCGCACCAGCGCGGCCGCTTCTTCTCCATTCTGATGATGCAGGACAGCGCCGGCGCGGTTGTTGGCGCCCTGCTGGGCAGCTGGCTGCTGCAGTACGATTTCCGTCTGGTGTGCGCGGCCGGGGCGGTGCTGTTTATTCTGTCTGTGCCGCCCTCTTTAACGCCCTGTGGCTGCCGGCGTGGAAGCCTCTCTACGGTAAAAGCGTAAAGCCCCGGTGCGCGAAGGGTTGGCACGCGTGCTGCGCGACAGGCGTTTCGTCACCTACGTCTTGACCCTGACCGGCTATTACATGCTGGCCGTACAGGTGATGCTGATGCTGCCGATCATGGTCAACGATATTGCGGGCACACCGGCGGCCGTGAAGTGGATGTACGCCATCGAAGCCTGCCTTGTCGCTGACGCTGCTCTACCCCATCGCCCGCTGGAGTGAAAAGCGCTTTCGCCTGGAACATCGCCTGATGGCCGGGCTGTTTCTGATGACGTTCAGCCTGCTGCCTATCGGTCTGGCATGACCGATTCGCTGCAGCAGCTGTTTATGCTGATCTGCACATCTTCTATATCGGCTCGATCATCGCCGAACCCGCCCGGGAAACGCTGAGCGCCTCGCTGGCCGATGCGCCCGTGCGCGCGGCAGCTATATGGGGTTCAGCCGCCTGGGGCTGGCCTTTGGCGGGCGCTGCTTGGTTACGCCGGTGGCGGCTGGCTGTTCGATGCCGGCAAAGCCCTGACAACCAGCCGGAGCTGCCGTGGATGATGCTCGGCGCGGTCGGTATCATCACGCTACTGGCGCTGTGGTGGCAGTTCCAGCCGCGCCAGGTGGCACCGGCGATCTTCAGCAGCTAGTTTGCCGGTTCAGGCGTTCTCTTCCATACTTCCCGCACGTCCGGAAAAAGGGTGACCTCTGTCACCCTGAGAACCACAGGAGAAACGGGATGAAACTTTACATCTACGATCACTGCCCTTTCTGCGTCAAAGCCCGCATGATTTTTGGCCTTAAAAACCTGCCGGTTGAGCTGATTGTGATGCTCAATGATGATGAAGCAACGCCGAAAAAGCTGATTGGCCAGAAAATGGCGCCGATTCTGCAAAAAGCCGATGGCAGTGCGATGCCGGAGAGCATGGATATCGTGCGCTTTGTCGATAATCAGGATCGCCAGCCGCTGCTGACCGGCAAGCAAAATCCCGCCATCGCCGACTGGCTGCGACGGGTCAATGGCTACATCAACAAGCTGCTGCTGCCGCGCATCGCCGAGGCCGCGTTTGCTGAATTCGCCACCCCCGAAGCACGTGATTACTTCCGCGAAAAGAAACAGGCCAGCCTCGGTGACTTTGCCGAACTGCGTAAGCATGCCCCGGGTTTCATCAAAAATATCAGTGATGATCTGCGCCAGCTGGATAAATTGATCGTCAAACCCAATGCGGTGAACGGCGAGTTGTCTGAGGATGACATTCATCTGTTTCCGCTGCTGCGCTCGCTGACGCTGGTTTCCGGTATCGAATGGCCGAGCCGCGTTGCCGACTACCGCGATAATATGGCGAAACAGACGCAGGTGAATCTGCTGTCGTCGATTGCGGCCTGATGGCGCTGTGATGAGAAGCGCGCGGCTGCGTTTCTCATCTCTCTCCTGGTGACACCTGGCCCTGAATCAGGCAGGCTTAAGGCTGTTTGGCCGTATCAACCAGGAAGAAGAAATCATGAAGAAGGCGTTTCCCGGGCTGTTTGCCCTGTTTTTTGCCGTGCTGCTCAGCGGCTGTAACCAATTGACGCAATACACCATCAGCGAGCAGGAAGTGAATCAGGCGCTGCAAAAGCGCAACAACTACGAGAAAGATATTGGCGTGTCCGGGCTGGTAAATGCCCATATTGTACTGACCGACCTGAGCAGCCAGATTGGCCGCGAAGAACCCGGCAAAGTGACGCTGTCTGGTAAAGCCAACATCAACGTCAGCTCGCTGTTTGGTCCGCAGCAGGCCGAAATGCAGCTGAAGATGAAAGCGCAACCGGTGTACAACGCGCAGCAGGGCGCAATCTATCTGCAGGACCTCGAAATCGTCGACGCGCAGGTGCAACCTGAGAAGATGGCGTCGATCATGAAAACCCTTACGCCGTATCTGAACGAATCCCTCAAGCGCTATTTCAATGAAAAACCCGCCTACGTGCTGAGTGCCGACCGTAGCAAAGGCGAGGCGCTGGCGAAGAAACTGGCTAAAGGGCTGGAAGTGAAGCCTGGACAGCTGGTGATTCCGTTTACCGATTAACGTTGCAAGGGGCCGTTCTCAGTGGCGGCCATGCATAGCGTGGCAGGATGCCGGCATGATTCTGCCCGCGCCTGCCACGCTGCTACGCAATTTGCCGCGCCTGCGGTTATTTCTCTCCCGCACTGCAAAATCCCGTGCAAACGGTTGCCCGCCCCCTTATGATTAGTCCCCGGCCTAAACGAGCCATTTCGTTTTCACCTCAGCCGGAGCCTTTTTGAATGACAGCCCAACCCCAGCAAATCACGATTCGCCGCCCTGACGACTGGCACATCCACCTGCGCGATGGCGCGATGCTCAATGCAGTGCTGCCCTATACCAGCGCGGTGAATGGTCGTGCGATTGTCATGCCAAATCTGGTTCCGCCGGTCACCAGCGTTGCGGCTGCCGAAGCGTATCGCGCACGCATCATGGCGGCGCTGCCTGCTGAGCATCACTTCACGCCGCTGATGACCTGTTACCTCACCGATTCGCTCGATGCGGACGAAATCGAACGCGGCTTCCGCAGCGGTATTTTTACGGCGGCAAAACTCTATCCGGCACACGCCACCACCAACTCCAGCCATGGCGTCACCAACATTGCCTCAATTGCCAGCGTGCTGGAGCGCATGCAGGAAATCGGTATGCCGATGCTGGTGCACGGCGAAGTCACCGATGCACACATTGATATCTTTGATCGTGAAGCGCGTTTCATCGAAACCGTGCTGCAGCCGCTGCGCCAGCAGTTCCCGGGTCTGAAAGTGGTGATGGAACACATCACCACGAAGGAAGCTGCAGAGTATGTGGCCGCCGGCAATGAACTGCTTGGCGCGACCATTACGCCACAGCATCTGATGTTCAACCGCAACCACATGCTGGTGGGCGGCGTGCGCCCGCATCTCTACTGTCTGCCCATTCTGAAGCGCAACATTCATCAGGAAGCGCTGCGTAACCTGGTGGCAAGCGGCAACCGTCGTGTCTTCCTGGGCACCGACACGGCACCGCACCTGCGCCATCTGAAAGAAGCCAGCTGCGGCTGTGCCGGCGTATTTAATGCGCCGACGTCGCTGCCCGCTTATCTGACCGTGTTTGAAGAGCTTGGCGCACTGGAGCATTTTGAAGCCTTCTGCTCTGAGAACGGTCCCAGGTTCTACGGCCTGCCGCTCAACGACGGCACCCTGACGCTGGTGCGTGAGCCGTGGACGGTGCAGGAGAGCACACGGTCGCTGACGATACGCTGGTTCCGTTCCTCGCCGGTGAAACCCTTAACTGGCGCATCAAAGAATAATCATCTGCCGCTTGCCTTCGGGAATTTTATACTGTACAAATAACCAGTATATTATCCCGGAGGCGTTTATGCGTGTTGAAATTACCGTAGCAAAGACTCAGCCCCTTCCCGCCGGTGCACTGGATGCACTGAGCGCTGAACTCACTCGCCGTATCTCCCGCGATTTTCCCGACGACAATCATCACGTCAAAGTGCGCTATGCCGGTGGTAACCAGCTCAGCGTGTTTGGCGGCTGTAAAGAATCACGCGACCGCATCAGCCATATTTTGCAGGAAACCTGGGAAAGCGCTGACGACTGGTTTATTACCGATTAACCGCCACTGTGCCGTTTTTGCCGGGCCCGCCGCCCGGCTTTTTTGTTTTTATTTCCCGCTCGCCAGAAAAACCCGCGCCAGCTAGACTCTGATTAAACGATGTCTTATTCTTGCCTCGTCGTGCTTACAGGAGGTGTGTTGCACATGACTACTGAAAAACCAGAAGAGGCGATGACGTTTGGGGAATTACTGGCCTTCATTGCTGAACAGCAACGCCGTTTGACCGTGCTGGAAAATGCCTTTGCTACGCTGACCTTCTGTCTGGACGATCGCGCCAGCCAGCTGCTGGCTCACAATCTGACGCTCGAAGCGCAAAACCAGAATCATGACGCTCAGTTACAGCAGCATTTTGCCCGGCTGGCGGACGAGATCCATCGACGCAAAGGGCAGTTGCCTGCCGAGTCGCAGGGATAATTTCAGATTTTTACCCTGGCGTTCAGCCCGTTAAAGTTTTAATGCTGAGATGCCGATAATCGGTATGACGACACGTTGCGCTGCGACAATAAATACCCAGCTGCGTAAGGCGTTTATTTATTCCTTGAAAACCGGCTTTTGGCTGCTTTTATTTTGCTGTGTTTTTAGTCACCACACTTTTTAACTACTGTACTGTTAATTCCATGTTATAATTATCTCGCTAGTGCAAGATACAGACGCATTGAACCTCGAAAGCACTTCGTTTAACGAGTAATAAGGAGGTTATAATGGACAGAAGTAAAGACGTCATCCAGACCCATCCGCTGGTGGGATGGGATATCAGCACCGTTGACAGCTATGACGCCATGATGATCCGCCTGCACTCGCTATCATCGCAGGACCAGAAAGAAGAAGAAGCTGACGTGGGCCCAACATACTGGCTGACAACTGACGTAGCCAGACAGTTTATCTCTATCCTCGAAGCTGGCATTGCAAAGATCGAGTCCACTGAGCAATACCTACGCGATAATCGCAAGCACTAATCATCACCATCGCGTGAAAAGGCACCCTACAGGGTGCCTTTTTCATGGGCGTACTCTTTTGATATGCTATTGAAAAAAATCGCCGTTTTGCAGGAGTGATGTCGTCATGGTTTATGATCTGATTGTGGTGGGAAGTGGTTCCGTCGGAGCTGCCGCGGGTTTCTACGCAACCCAGGCGGGCCTGTCGGTGCTGATGATCGACAGCGCGCACCCGCCCCACAGCCAGGGGACGCATCACGGCGAAACCCGCCTGATTCGTCACGCTTACGGCGAAGGTGAACGCTACGTGCCGCTGGTGCTGCGCGCCCAGACGTTATGGAACGAGCTGGAGCGCCAGAGCGGCGAACGCATCATGCACCGCAGCGGCATTCTTAATCTGGCGCCGGCCAGCTCGGATTTCATTCACAACGTTATCGATAGCGCTAAAACCTGGCAGTTAGCCGTGCAGGTGTTGCAGGCCGACGAAGTGCGCAAACGCTGGCCGCAGCTTAACGTACCGGACGGTTACATCGGCGTGTTCGAGCCCAATTCTGGCTTCCTGAAATGTGAACAGGCGGTGCGCAGCTGGGTGCAGCTGGCGGAACAGGCCGGCTGCGCGCAGCTGTTTAACTGCCCGGTCAGCGCGATTGGCCGCGAGGGCGATCTGCAGCAGGTCACCACCAGCGATGGCGTATTCCGCGCGCGCAAGCTACTGATCAGCGCCGGCACCTGGGTCAGTCAGCTGGTGGACAATCTGCCCGTTACGCCGGTGCGCAAGGTGTTTGCCTGGTATCAGGCCGATGGGCGCTACAGCGAAAATAACCAGTTCCCCGGCTTTACGGTAGAGATGCCGGATGGCAGCCATTTCTACGGCTTCCCGGCAGACAATAATGCCCTGAAAGTGGGACGCCACGATGGCGGTCAGCCGATGCAGACGCCAGCGGACCGCAAACCGTTCGGCAGCATCGCCGCTGACGGTAACGAAGCCTTTAGCTTCCTGCGCCAGTTTCTGCCAGGCGTAGGCGTGTGCCTGCATGGTGAAGCCTGCAGCTATGACAACACGCCGGATGAAGATTTTATTATCGATACCCTGCCCGGTGAGCCTGACCGACTGATCATCACCGGCCTGAGCGGCCACGGGTTTAAATTCGCCAGCGTGCTGGGTGAACTGGCCAGCGAATTTGCGCAGAATAAACCGTTCTCCTTTGACCTCACGCCCTTCTCACTTTCGCGTTTTGCCTGATTTTGTTGCTGCCGGTGCGGATCGCACTGGCAGTTATTGACCTTTCCTGACACAAATTTACTTTTCGCCCGCGTTTATGGCGCATTTGGTGTAGCAAAACCCATTGCCGCCAGGACTAAAACGGCTATTTGCTTATCTATTCAGAATTATTGAATTACACCGCCAGCCTTTCGCCATATATATCGAACCCCTAAATTCAAAGTTATAGAAAAGTAAGGACGATTGATTTTCTATTTCAGGTTGTAGATTCTCATTACCACTTATTTCCTGATAACGGCTTAACTATGTGGCGTAATTCTCCACGGCATTACGGTGCGTTAACCATTGCGTTGCACTGGCTGATGGCGCTGACGATTTACGGTATGTTCGCGCTGGGTTTATGGATGGTCGGACTTGGCTATTACGACGGCTGGTATCACAGCGCCCCTGAGATTCACAAAGGCATCGGCATCTTACTGTTTGCTGCTCTGCTGCTGCGCCTGTGCTGGCGCGTCATAATCGCCGCCGCCGGCACCGCTCACCAGTTACTCGCCGCACGTACGCCGTGCCGCCCATGCGGCGCACTGGCTGCTGTATGGCCTGCTGCTGGTGTTGCTGATCAGCGGCTATCTGATCTCTACCGCAGACGGCAAGCCGGTCTCAGTGTTTGGCTGGTTTGAGGTACCGGCACTGTTTACCGGCGCGGGTGAGCAGGCCGATGTCGCCGGTGAGGTCCATTTATGGCTGGCGTGGGCTCTGGTGCTGTTGTCTGCCCTGCACGCCCTGGCCGCGCTGAAACACCATTTTGTCGATCGCGACATGACGCTGAAACGGATGCTCGGTTACCGCATCCCCTTAACCTCTGAAAAGGAAAAGTAATATGATCAGGAAAACCCTGCTGGCGCTCAGCGCCGCTGCCCTCTTTTCGACCAGCCTGAGTGCCAGCGCGGCTGAGTATAAAATTGATAAAGAGGGCCAGCACGCGTTTGTTAAGTTCCGCATTCAGCATCTTGGATACAGCTGGCTGTACGGTACCTTTAAAGATTTTGACGGCACATTTACCTTTGACGAAGCCAATCCGGCCGCCGATAAAGTCAATGTGACCATCAATACCAACAGCCTCGATACCAACCATGCTGAGCGCGATAAACATCTGCGCAGCGCGGAGTTCCTGAATACCGGCGAAATTCCCGCAGGCCACCTTCAGCTCGACTGAGGTGAAGAAAACAGGGCGAAGGATTATAAGATCACCGGCAATCTGACGCTGAATGGCGTAACCAAGCCGGTCACGCTGGATGCAAAACTGATCGGGGAGGGCAAGGATCCGTGGGGCGGTGTATCGCGCAGGTTTTGACGCCAGCGGCGAAATTGTGCTGAAAGATTTCAATATTACCAACGATCTCGGGCCGGCCTCGCAGGACGTGGAGCTGATTATTTCCGTCGAAGGTGTGCGTCAGTAATCAGCAGTACAGCCTGGCGGGCAATGCGCCAGGCTGTTAAGCCGTTACTTTTTGTCCGGCGCGGGGATCGCCATGGTCATGTTGAGTAAACCGCGCGATTTATTGAACATTTTATTGCCATTTTCACGTCCAGCGCGGCGCGCGCGCTGCTCTTCCGGCGCCAGTTTCGACTCTTCCCTGCACAGCTCGCTGCAGCAGCCGTTCTGATACTTCTCCGCACAGGCCGGGCACTGAATAAACAGCAGATGGCAACCGTCATTTTTGCAGTTGGTGTGGGTGTCGCACGGCGCACCACACTGGTGGCAGCTGGGCAATCACGTCGTCGGAAATACGCTCGCCCATGCGCTCGTCAAAGACGAAGTTTTTGCCGATAAAGCGCACCGGTAAGCCCTGCTCGCGGGCGCGACGGGCATACTCGATGATGCCGCCTTCAATGTGCCAGACCTTATTAAAACCGTTGTGCTTCATCCACGCGCTGGCCTTTTCACAGCGGATACCGCCGGTGCAGTACATAACGATTTTTTTGTCTTTATGCGCCTGCATCATCTCCACCGCTTTCGGCAGCTGCTCGCGGAAGGTATCGGCGGGGATTTCCAGCGCGTTGTCAAAATGGCCCACTTCGTATTCGTAGTGGTTACGCATATCGATAAACACCGCATCCGGATCGTCGAGCATCGCATTCACTTCCGCCGCTTTCAGATATTCACCGACGTCGCTGGCGTCGAAACTCCCGGATCTTCAATACCGTCCGCCACGATGCGATCGCGCACTTTCATGCGCAGCACCCAGAACGATTTACCGTCGTCATCCAGGGCGATGTTCAGGCGCAGGCCGTCGAGCGCCGGGTCGAAGGCATAGAGCATCGCCTTCATCGCCTCATAGCGACTGGCCGGTACGCTGATCTGCGCATTAATCCCTTCATGGGCCAGATAGACGCGGCCGAACACCTTCAGCTGCGGTGAAGGCCACATAAAGACGGCATCGCGGGTCGCCTGCGGATCGGCAATCGGGAAGTATTTATAAAAAGAGACGGTGGTACGCGGCTCGGTTTCGGCCAGCATACGCGCTTTCAGCTCTTTATTGGAAACGCGGTTGTGTAACACTGGCATGGTGAACACCTGTTAGCAATCAGAGAAATTTAGCGCGCATATGATACCTGAATTGAGCGTGATGCAAAGCCTCTGGTGCAATTCTCCTGCCATCAGCCACAATCGACGGGGTTCTGCGTTGTGCTCGCCAATATCTGCGCAGAAATGCTGTTCGTCGTGCGCTGACGCACGGATGGTTGATTTCAGTCAGAGAGAAAAAATGGCATAATCCCGGCCAATTACAGAAACCGGACTCTCTGGTACACGACGCAGGACATTGATATTTCCATGACGCAACTTCCGCAATTTACCCGCGAACTCCTTCATCCACGCTACTGGCTGACCTGGCTGGGCATCGGTTTCCTCTATGTGCTGGTGCTGTTGCCCTACCCGCTGCTGTACGTGACTGGCTGCGGGCTGGGACGCCTTGCCATGCGTTTTATGAAGCGTCGTGTTCAGGTCGCGCAACGCAATCTGGCGCTGTGCTTCCCGGATATGCCGACCAGCGAACGTGAAGCCATGGTGAAGCACAATTTCGAATCGGTGGGAATGGGGCTGATTGAAACCGGCATGGCGTGGTTCTGGCCGGACTGGCGTATTCGTAAATGGGTCAGCACCAGCGGCCTGGAGCACGTTACCGAGGCGCTGGCCCAAAAGCGCGGCATCCTGCTGATTGGCATGCACTTCCTGACGCTGGAGCTGGGCGCGCGCGTGTTTGGCATGTACAACCCGGGCATTGGCGTGTATCGCCCTAACGACAACAAGTTACTGGACTGGCTGCAAACCTGGGGACGCATGCGTTCCAATAAAAGCATGCTGGATCGCAAAGACCTGAAAGGCATGATCCGCGCCATGAAGAACAACGACATCATCTGGTATGCGCCCGATCACGACTACGGCCCGCGCAGCAGTGTATTCGCCCCGTTCTTTGCCGTTCAGGAAGCCGCGACCACCACCGGCACGCATATGCTGATTCGTCTGGCTAATCCGAGCGTGGTGCCGTTTCTGGCACGCCGCCTGCCGCACGGCCGCGGCTACGAACTGAAAATGATGCCGGATATCCGCCACAAATTCTCACTGGAGAGTGAACTGGATACCGCTATCGTGATGAATAAAGTGGTGGAAGAGACGGTGCTGCTGGCGCCTGAGCAGTATATGTGGCTGCATCGCCGCTTTAAAACCCGGCCTGAAGGGCAGCCTTCACGCTATTAATCGGTTGCGGGGTATTATCAATGCCCCGCGTTATTAACCGCGCATTTGCCTTAATTCACGTGATTGTCTGCGCAGTGGCGCGCTAAAAAAGGCCCAGCCAGAACTGCTATGCCTTCCACACGGCGACACTTACATCAACGACACCCTTTACGCCGCATGCTGCTATCTTGCGCATTAATCACGGTTTTTCGCTGCTACGCCGACGCTTTCTCCCTCGCCCGCCGCTGCTTTTCAGTGCCTGAGTTTGTACGGCAATATGCGTAAATATGACGGGTGCGGATCTGATTTTGATGACTTCCAGGCCTTTTCCTATTTAATTTTACTCAGGCTTGCCGTCTTGTTTACTTATCTAATAAATTTTACTGATTAAACAAGTATTTGTCTGAAAGTTAACCGCCATATTCTTTTTTGATTAAAAATTCATCTTTAATATATCTTTATGGAATTGGTTAGCCCGATCGAATCCAGTTAGTTTCGACCCTGACAGTTAGCTCGTTAACTGCGCGTTTAAAAATATAAAAAGATTACACACAGCAAATATATTCAGGACACATAATATGAATAAAGGTATCTACTACTACGTGACGATCAGTACCGATCAGGAGGGTTACCATCTGCTGCATCGGAAAGAGTGTAAACGTCTGCCGGTTAAGGAGGATATGGTGTTCATCGGTACGCTCTATAATTTAAATCAGGCTTTGGCCACCGCACGAATTAATTTTAAAAAGGTGAAACCCTGTATTAAATGCTGCATCCGTTATTCTGCACCCGTGTTACGCGAGTCGGTACGACCGGTTCTGCACTTTCCGCAAAAAATGATGTAACCGGCGCGGGTGGATGACTTTTTACGCATCCACCCCGTCATTGTTCTCTCCCGCCCTGACAGCCGCCAATTTTCGTCTATTCTTCTGTGAAATCCCTTTTTGCACTGACAAGGAGTTGCAGATGAGCCTGTATAGTACGTTAGAAGAAGCCATTGAAGCCGCACGCGAAGAGTTTCTCGCCAGCCAGCCTGAGCTGGAGCAGGATGACGCCAGTGTCAGCCAGTTTGCGCTGCAGAAGTACGTAATGCAGGATGGCGACATTATGTGGCAGGCGGAGTTTTTCGCTGATGAAGACGGCCAGGGCGAATGCCTGCCAATTTGCAGCGGTGAAGCGGCGCAGGCGGTGTTCGACGGTAATTTCGATGAAATTGAGCTGCGCCAGGAGTGGCAGTCGGAAAATACCCTGCACGAATGGGACGAAGGCGAATTTCAGCTGGAGCCGCCGCGCGACCTGGAAGAAGGCGAAGCAGCGGCCGAAGAGTGGGAAGACGACGACAGTCCGTCAGACAACTGGGCGTAAGTTACTCGTACGGGCCGTGCTGTGCGTCAACCGGCAGTAGCAGCGTGTCCATCACCAGCGACAGCGGCAGATCGAGAATGGTCAGCACGCGCCACGGCCCGTCACGCACATCCCACTGCACGCCCGGATAATACTGGTTGCCGTGCCCCTGTCCGGGTACGGTCCGGCTGATAATGCTGCCACAGCCCGTCAGCAGCAAAATGGCGGCGCACAGCGCGATTAACTTCAGGCAATATTTCACTGCATTTACTCACCCTGAACTGACACCCCTGATTCTGATGTGCGTCAGTGACTGTTTAAAATGTGCTCAGGAACGCTGGCACATGTCATCGCGCCATTTTAGCTGCGGGTGCAGCTAAACCGCTATGCCTTTATGCGTAAAGATTGTGTGAGGCGCGTTGTGCCCCCCGCTGAAGCGCAGGCATAAAAAAAGCGGCATCGCTGCCGCTTTTCATCACCGTTAGCCTGTCAGGCGCGCTGAGGCAGCGCCTGCGGGTTAAGCGTGAGTTTCTGATAACTCTCAACCCACTGATGATATTTATCCGCACTTTCCCACAAGCGCGTGTGCACGCGCGCCAGCACCACCGGATCGCTCAGCAGCACCAGACGACGGTCGCGATTGAGTTTTTCCGGCGTCTCGTTCAGCGCCTGCTCAACGTGACGATCGCGGGCAATCTCCAGCACCTGCCTTGCTCGGTGGCGCGCAGTCGCCATCGCCGTCGCCAGGGCGTTGAATGACGGGTTAAACACCGCGTGCATAAAGCCATCATCCAGCGTACGGCTGCGGTTCTGCTCCAGATAGTTATCGGTATCCACCAGCACCTGCGGCGGGGAATACTCTTCCGGGATCAGGAACAGCTTCCAGCGCTTGGTACGCAGCCCCACCGTGGAGCGGCTGGAGATCACCGATACAAACGGCGACAGGATCAGCGAGAAGACGATCGGCGCCAGCCACCACAGGAAGCGCAGATCCAGCCCCGCCCATCCCACGGCCCAGACCAGACCCAGCAGGGTCTGCATGCCGTGGCGGCGGAACGCTTCGCTCCACGGCGTGGCGTCGTCGTCACGCTGCGGCGAGTTCCACACCACTTCCCAGCCGAGGAAGGCGGTGACCACAAAGACGGTGTGGAAGAGCATGCGCACCGGCGCCAGCAGCACCGAGAACAGCATTTCCAGCAGCATGCGAGAGGGTCACGCGGAAGACACCGCCGTACCCTTTCGCGCCTTTGGCCCAGATCAGCATGACGCTGAGCAGCTTGGGCAGGAACAGCAGGACCAGGGTGGTGGAGAACAGCGCGATGGCCTTCTCCGGACGCCACTGCGGCCAGACCGGGAACAGCTGGCGCGGTTGCAGGAAGTACTGCGGCTCCATCAGCGGGTGCACCACCTGCAGCGCGGTGGAGAGCGCCAGGAACATAAACCACAGCGGCGCCGACAGGTAGGACATCACGCCGGTGAGGAACACCGCGCGGTGCACCGGGTGCATGCCTTTGACCAGGAACAGGCGGAAGTTCATCAGGTTGCCGTGGCACCAGCGGCGGTCGCGCTTGAGCTCGTCCAGCAGGTTCGGCGGCAGCTCTTCGTAGGATCCCGGCGAGGTCGTAGGCGATCCAGACGCCCCAGCCGGCACGGCGCATCAGCGCCGCTTCCACGAAGTCGTGGGACAGGATCGAGCCGGCGAACGAGCCCTCGCCCGGCAGCGGCGCCAGGGCACAGTGGTCGATGAAGGGCTTCACGCGGATGATCGCGTTGTGGCCCCAGTAGTGCGATTCGCCCAGCTGCCAGAAGTGCAGGCCGGCGGTAAACAGCGGGCCGTAAACGCGGGTGGCGAACTGCTGGCATGCGCGCATACAGGGTGTCCATGCCGGACGCCTTTGGCGAGGACTGGATGATCCCCGCCTTCGGGTTGGCTTCCATCAGGCGCACCAGACCGGTCAGGCAGTCGCCGCTCATCACGCTGTCGGCGTCCAGCACCACCATGTAGCTGTACTGGCCGCCCCAGCGACGGCAGAAGTCATCGATGTTGCCGCTTTTACGCTTCACGCGACGGCGGCGACGGCGGTAGAAGATCTTGCCTAAGCCCCACCGACACTCCCGCACTCAGCTCCATCCAGGCTTTTTGCTCGGCCACGCAGATATCCGGGTTGTAGCTGTCGCTCAGGATGTAGACGTCGAAATGCTCCGCGTTACCGGTCGCGTTTACCGACTCCCAGGTCGCCCGCAGGCCGGCGAATACGCGGTCCACGTCTTCGTTGCAGATCGGCATGATCAGCGCGGTGCGGTGCTCAGCGGATTGAGCGGCTCATCCCCGGCGGTCGAGGCCGAGATGCTGTACTTGTCGCGGCCGATCAGCAGCTGCAGGAAGCCCATCAGCGCGGTCCAGAAACCGGCCGAGACCCAGCAGAAGAGGATGGCGAACAGCAGCAGGATGCCGCTCTGCAGGATGTACGGCAGCACCAGCTGCACGGAAGGCAGCCCAGGAATCTGGCCGATCAGGTCCGCCGGGTCGACGAAGCGCCCAGCCCTGGTAAGGCAGGATGGTTTTCATGTACCAGGTGGCGACCACCGTCTGCGCCAGGGTCAGCAGCAGCAGGATGTAACGGCGGATTGTGCCCACGGTACGCCATTTCTGTTCGGAGGCCTGCTCTTCCGTCAGGCGTCGGCGCGACAGAGATAGCGCGGCGTTGCCTTACCGCCCGCGCAGGCGATCCCAGAAGCGCCCGATCGGGTTGGTGCGCCAGGGGTTCCGGGAACATCAGCGAACGCTTCACCGGCGGCATCGCCTGAAGCGTGGTCGCGCGCCTTCGATCATCTTTAATCAGCTGCTGGCCATCGGCCAGCGAGTCCGGCCAGGCCTGCTCCAGACGCGCCTTGACTGACCGACCCCAGCGGCGCATCGTCCGGCCGTTCGCTGGCGGCGATATCCTGCCCCAGCGCGCTGTGAATGGCATGAAACGCCTGCGCATTCTGCAGCGAGGCGCTGAGCGTGGCGCGTGCTGCCGCATCAAGCGGCAGCGCCTCCACGTAAGATTGAGGTAATTAAGTCGATTTATTCATTGGCAGGTAGCTGATAGCTCCAGGTTTCACTCAGTGGCTGATCGTCGCTGACCAGCGCCGCACGCATTTCAGTCGGCTGCTTCGGATCTTTCACTTTCACACGCAGGGTCAGACGCCAGCCTTTGGTGACCGGGTTGTAACGCACGGTGTTCTCTACGATCTCACCGTTGTCACCGATGCTGGCCTGGGGCGTCACCGGGGTATCGCCGGGCCCAGCTTGTCTCATAGCCTGGGCCGGCAAAGTCCACGACAAAGGCGACGGTACCGTCAGGCTGACGGATCAGGTTAGACTGCTTCACGTCACCCGTAGAGCGGCGAGTCTGCGTCACCCAGGCGGACATCGGGTCCGGCGTGCAGCTTGTCTTCATCGCGGGTAAAGGTGCAGGCGGTATTTGAAGTTCATCTCTTTGCCGGCTTCCGGCAGGCTGATCCGGCGTCCAGTAGGCGACGATGTTGTCGTTGGTTTCGTCATTGGGGTCGGGATTTCCACCAGCTCCACGGTGCCTTTGCCCCAGTCGCCCTTCGGCTCAACCCAGGCGCTTGGACGCAGGTCGTAGCGGTCGTCCAGGTCTTCGTAGCGGGAGAACTGACGGCCACGCTGCAGCAGGCCGAAGCCTTGCGGGTTTTCCATCGCAAAGGTGCTGACCGCCAGGTGTTTCGGGTTGTTCAGCGGACGCCAGATCCACTCGCCGTTGCCGGCATGAATCGACAGACCGTTGGAGTCATGCAGTTCCGGGCGGAAGTTGGTGGCCGGTGACGGCTGGTTCGGGCCAAACAGGAACATACTGGTCAGCGGCGCAACGCCCAGTTTGCCCACTTTGTCGCGCAGGTACACCTTAGACTGCACGTCCACGGTGCACTCTTTGCCCGGCAGAATCACAAAGCGATAGGCGCCGGTGGCGCGCGGAGAATCCAGCAGCGCGTAAATCACCAGTTGTTTGTCCTGCGGCTTTGGCCGCTCGATCCAGAACTCGCGGAAGCGCGGGAACTCTTCACCCGATGGCAGCGCGGTATCAATCGCCAGACCGCGCGCCGAAAGCCCGTACACCTGCCCCTCGCCAATCACGCGGAAGTAGCTGGCGCCCAGCATGCTGACGATTTCGTCGTTTTTATCTTTGCTGTTGATCGGGTAAAGCACTTTGAAGCCGGCGAAGCCCAGGTCTTTCACCGTATCTTTGTCGTGCTGCACATTGCCAAAATTGAAGTAATCCGGGCTGTACTTGATTTTACGTACCGCGGTAGCCGTCACTTCATTGATGGCCACCGGCGTGTCGAAGTACATGCCCTGATGATAAAACTCAAGCTTGAACGGGGTCTTAAGTTTGTTCCAGTAGGCTTTATCGTGGTTGAACTGGATCTGCTGATAGTCCGCATACTTCATGTCGCGGAAAACGGAGGGCAAGTTACTTTTCGGCGCTTCGTAGCTCTTGCCTGCCATCGATTTTGCCTGTTTTGCGACATCGTCGATGTTAAAGGCCCAGGCCTATTGATGGCGTACAACGAGCAACAGAACTGCAGCGCCTACCCAACGCATTTTCATCATCTGTGGTTTATGTTTCATAATAAGTAAGCACTTCCCCCTTTGTGTGCTTATATCGATCCGATCCATTTTAATGGAAACTCAGGCAATCCGACAACATTATCACTGCTTTGTTCAGCTCGCTGGCTCAGGGATTAAGCAAATGAAAGAACCCGCTTTTCACTTTTCGGATAATTAAACCCGGAAGATTAAGAAACAGATTCACCTGATAGTATACGCTGTTTACAGCCGGTAGAATTTCGTAACGGCCATTATCGAGTCTTAGGGAGAAAGCGGAAAGTAAACTGAGAATGCACCGGAAGTTTATGAGTTCAGCCAACACCCGTAGAACGTGAATATTTCCTCGACTCGATCCGGGCATGGCTGATGCTATTGGGGATCCCTTTCCACATTTCACTGATTTACTCCAGCCACACCTGGCATGTTAATAGCCAGATGCCCTCCTGGTGGCTGACGCTGTTTAATGACTTTATTCACGCCTTCCGCATGCAGGTGTTTTTTGTCATTTCTGGCTATTTCTCTTATATGCTGTTTCTGCGCTACCCGCTCAAGCGCTGGTGGAAGGTGCGCGTGGAGCGCGTCGGCATTCCGATGCTGACCGCGATTCCGCTGCTGACGCTGCCGCAGTTCATTATGCTGCAGTACGTCAAAGGCAAAGGCGGAGAACTGGCCGAACCTCTCGCTGTATGAAAAGTACAACACGCTGGTCTGGGAGCTGGTTTCTCACCTGTGGTTCCTGCTGGTACTGGTGGTGCTCACCGCGTTTGGCATGCTGAGCTTCCGCTGGCTGCGCGATCAGCAGCGCCGCATCGATTATCAGCAGGTTGGCTGGGGCAAGCTGACGCTGGCCCTGCTGGCCTATGCGCTGGTGTGGTGCGCCTTCCGCCGGCTGATTTTCCACTTTGCTCCCGCGCTGTTAATGGATGGCCTGTTCAGCATTGCGGTAATGCAGTCGCTGTTCTTCCTGCCGTTCTTTATGCTGGGTGCGCTGAGCTGGAAACATCAGGCGCTGAAAGCGCTGTTTGTGCGTTTTAATCCGGTGATGTGCTTTGGTGCCATTGCGGTGTTTATCGCGTACAGCCTGAATCAGCGCTACAGCAGCGGTGAAGGCTGGCTGTACGAGCTTGATGCCATCATTTCTACGCTGATGGGCTTGTGTATGCTGAACGTCTGCTTTAGCTTCGGCCACAAGCTGCTGAACAGCCACTCGCCGCGCATCATGTATCTGGTGAACGCGTCGCTGTTTATTTATCTGGTGCACCATCCGCTGACCATCCTGTACGGCATCTACGTTACGCCACACATCAGCAGTAATACGCTGGGCTTCTTTGTCGGACTGCTGATGGTGTTTGGCGTTGCCTTTGCCCTGTACGAGATTCATCTGCGTATCCCGCTGCTGCGCTTTTTGTTCTCCGGCAAGCCGCAGCGCAAACCAGAGACCTCCGCGCAGACGTAACGGCGTGCTTACCCGCCGGGCTGCGCGCGGTGCAGCCCGGCTATAGCAGCCACTCCACCGGCAGACGCCATACCAGCCGCACCAGCAAACGCTGCAACAGCGTGCACTGCGGCTCGTGCTTATGCACCACTTCCCGCGCTTCGCCGCTGTACTCCACCCAGTTAACGCGGCCCCACTTATCCAGCCGCAGTGCCCAGGCGCGCTCGCGCATGCCGCTGCTAAAGCGCTGATGGGTCTGCTGCGCCAGCGCTTCGCTCTCAATCACCAGCCCCATCTCCGTGTTCAGCACCGCCGAACGCGGATCGAAATTAAACGAGCCAATAAACACTTTGCGGTTATCGACGGTGAAAGTTTTGGCGTGCAGGCTGGAGCCGGAATTCCCGGTCAGACCGCGATCGTGCGGGGCATCCGCGGCATTGGCCTGCGGCTTCAGTTCATAGAGCGCAATGCCGTGACGCAGCAGCTTCTTGCGCCAGCGCGCATAACCGGCGTGAACCACGGTGACATCATTGGCGGCCAGCGAGTTGGTTAAGATGGCGATCTTAACGCCCCGCCGCTTCAGCGCCAGCAGTTGCGCCACGCCGGCACGGGTCGGGACAAAATAGGCCGAGATGATATCGAACTGCTGCTGCGGTGTGCCGATCACCTCCAGCATGCGCTGCGGCAGCAAAGAGGATCGCTTCGCTTTGCCCAGCCCTTTGCGCGGATCGTCACTTAACAGCCGCGTGTGTGCCCAGGTCATGCTCAGCGAGCCCTGCTCCAGCTGGCTGACAAACGAGGATTTCTCCAGCCGCGCCAGGTAGCGCTGCACCGCCTCGCTCTGCTGCCACTCCGGCGGTAAACGCACCGCTTCATGCGGCGGTGCGCCGGTGTCCACGACGCTGCGTAATGGCGATACCGCTTTACTGTGCCAGTAGCGGGCGAAATCTTCCGCCACTTCATCTACCGCCGGTCCCAGCGCCAGCACGTCGAGATCGGTAAACAGCGGCTCATTGCCGGTGCCAAAATATTCGTCGCCGATGTTACGGCCACCCACCAGCGTTACCGCGCCGTCCACGGTCAGGCTTTTGTTGTGCATCCGGCGATTCAGGCGGGCGAAGTCAGTCAGATAGCCCAGCGCGCGCAGGGTTCGAAACGAGAAGGGATTAAACAGCCGCACGGCGATATTTGGATGCCGATCGAGTTCGGCCAGCGTTTCATCCAGCCCGGGCGTATTGTTGTCATCCAGCAGCAGGCGCACCTGTACGCCGCGCTCCGCCGCATCCAGCAGCGCGCTGAACAGCAGGCGTCCGGACATGTCGTTGTGCCAGATGTAATACTGGACGTCGATGGTGTGCTGCGCCATGCCCATCAGCAGATAGCGTGCCGCAAACGCATCCAGCCCATCGTTCAGCGGATGAATGCCGCTCAGTCCCGGATGACGGGCACATTGCTGTTGCGCATGTTCTCTCAGCCCGTCGCCTGGCCGTTCGCGTGAGGAACGCAGTGCCGCTTCGCTCATACTCAATCCCTGCTTACCCTGAAGCTGTTATTGTTGGTATCACCGCACGTAAAGGCAATCAGAGCCGTCTACTTCCGCGTCGGGTGCGGCGTTAATTTAGTCTAGACTTAGCCAGGCGTTCTGCATCCGGCGTTCTTCGTGAGGAGAAGATCATGACTCAGCTATCCCCGCGCCATCAGCCCCGGCTATTTCGCAGCTTTTTTCAGGGCAGCTTCCCCTGCTCTACCGCCTGCCGCAGCGGCGGGCGACGACTGGATATGGTCATCAGCAGCGGCCACGACATGCTGCTGGAGAAAGATTACGCCGCGCTGGCGCAGGAGGGATTGCGCACCGCGCGCGACGGCGCCCGCTGGCACCTGATTGAGGCCACGCCAGGTGAATACGACTGGCGCACCTTTCTGCCGATGATTCACGCGGCGGCGCGTCATGATTTACAAATCATCTGGGAGCTGGCGCACTTTGGCTACCCCGATCATCTTGATATCTGGAAGCCGGCGTTTGTGGAGCACTTTGGCCGCTTCGCGCGCGCCATGGCTGAGCTGATGCGGGATGAGGGCGTGGAGCAGCCGTTCTTTACGCCTATCAATCAGATATCCTTCTGGTCCTGGGCCGGCGCCGATGTCTCGTGGCTCGATCCCTATGCCAGCGCGCGCGGTCGCGAACTGAAACGTCAGCTGGTGCGCGCCTCGCTGGCGGCCATGCACGCCATTCGCGACGTCTATCCGGACGCCCGCTTCGTGCTGACCGACCCGCTGGTGCAGATCGCCGCCGATCCGCATAACCCCGACAGCAAACCTTATGCCGACAGCCAGCATCAGGCGCAGTTTGAAGCCTGGGACTGGCTGGCAGGACGCGATGCGCCGGAGCTGGGTGGTCAGCCCGATTTCCTCGACATCCTGGGGCTGAACTATTATCCCGACAACCACTGGTTCTTCTCCGGCGACACCATTCCACCCGATCATCCGCAGCGTCAGCCGCTGCACCGGCTGCTGATGCAGTGCTGGCAGCGTTATCAGCGCCCGCTGCTGCTGGCGGAAACCGGCGCGGAAGGCGACGCGCGCGCGCCCTGGCTGCGGCATGTCAGTGATGAAGCGCGGCTGGCCTTAGCGCAGGGCGTGGCGCTGGAGGGCATTTCGCTCTATCCGGTGGTGGAGTATCCGGCGTGGGCCGACGATCGGCGCTCGCCTGGCGCGCTGTTTGGTCTGGGCGATCCCAATGGCAATCGCACCCTGCATGAAGCGCTGGCGCTGGAGTTACGCAGTCAGCAGATTAAATGGCGCACCCAGGATTAAGAGTGCTGCACCGGGCTGGCGGTTTTGGGCGGGCAGGTTTGTACATCCAGTGACGGATCGGCTGGATGGCGCACGTCCGTCAGCCAGGTCATGGTGAAAAGGAACACTACGCCGATCAGGCAGGCGGAAAGCAGTCCAATGATGGCGATCAGTTTGTCATCCCGGGATTCCATCGACATCTCCTTGCGGGCGTCCGTAGTCGGTTGCTGGCCTCAGCTCATCCATAATGTAAGCATCAGGACGAAGATTATAAGGGTAACCGAGGTCACTGCAAGTACCACAATGGCGAAGTGCGCATCATCCAGCGGTTGCCGTAAAGGTTCGTCGTGATCGTCAGGTGGCGCGGGTGAACTCATAATGACTCAACAGGAAAGAGGCGTTTTTCAGCGGGATTGCCGCACAGAGTGTAATGGAATAGCGGCCAACGTACAGCACTATTTCTGGCGGAAAAGACCACGGAGCGTCACTACGCCCCGTGGTGGCCGCTTAGAAATCGTAGCTCATGCTGATTTTCAGCGTGCGCGGGTCGCCCTGCGTGATGTAGGTGCCGGAGTCATCAACGCTGGACCAGTAGTTTTCGTTGGTCACGTTATCGATGCCCGCGCGCACGGTCATCTGGTTTGCGTTGTGGTTCACCGCGAAGCGATAGCGCATGCCCAGATCCAGCGTGGTATAGCTGTCGAGCTTTTTGCTGTTCGCGAGGTCGGCGTACTGCGAGCCGGAGTGGTTGACGCCGCGCGGTCGCCGTCAGGCCCTCAACCGGCTTGATGTCGTACTCCGCGCCCAGCACGGCGTAGAAGTTCGGAATGCCGATCGCATCGTTGCCCTGGTTCACGCCGTTTTTGGTTTTGGTCAGCTCCGCCTGCAGCCAGGTGGCGCTGGCGTTCAGGCGCATCCCGAGCATCGGCTCGCCGAAGACGTTCAGCTCCACGCCACGGTTACGCTGCTCCGCGTCCAGGCCGTAGTGATTGTTAGCATCGAGGATCGCCGACGGCATTTTGATCTCAAACAGCGCCAGCGAGCCGCCCACGCGGCCGAAGTCCGCCTTCACGCCCACTTCATTCTGCTTAGAGTGAACAATGCCGGTGCTCTGGCCGTAGTTGGTGGCGGTGTTAGGTGCGGTTTTGCCCGGCTGCAGCGCTTCGGTGTGGTTGGCGTAGAGGGAAATTTCCTCCCACGGTTTGTAGACCACGCCGTAGGTTGGCATCCAGCGGCTGCCGTCGAAACCGTCCGCGTCGTTCTCTGCGCCGGTGATTTTGTTATACCCGCGAACGACCACTTTCTGATGGCGCGCGCCTGCGGTGAACAGCAGCTTGTCGTCAAGCACGCCCAGGGTATCGCTCAGCAGCCAGCCCTGGGTGCGGGTGCGCCCGCTGGTCAGCGGATCGCTGTATTTACCGCCGGAGCCGTTGAAGTTGGTGCTGTCCGGCATCGCGACGCCGGTGTTGTGGTAAATGTTGGTGGTCGGGTTATCCTTCGTCGCCGACATTTTCCACGCGATCTTTTCATTTTTGGTCATCGCAGAATAGCCAACGTTGACCTTGTGCGAGACGAAGCCGGTGTTGAAGTTGCCGCGAATGCCCGCCATCCCGCTGACGGAATCGCTGATGCGGTTGGTGTCGAGGCGGCTGACCGTGGCCTTGCCGCTCTTGTCCACCAGCTTCGGCGCGCTGTAGATCCCTTCCTCGTGCGCGTGCTGCGCGCCCAGACCGGTATAGGCGGTCCAGCCGTCGGTGATGTCGTACTCGCTGCGCCACATCCCGAACTCGTTTTCGATATTGCTGTAGGCCCACTTCTGCGAGAAGTTGCGATCGTTTTTCGGCGGCTCGGGCACAAAATCCACCGCCGAAATGTTGACGCTGGTTGGGCTGCCGTGGAAGGTTTTCTTCTGATAGCCCAGATCCAGCGAGGTGCGGAAGCGGTCACCGCTGTAATCCAGGCCGGTAGAGAGCAGCGTGGTTCGGCGGCGATCGTTCGGTATGCCGGTTTCCCCTTCGCGGTGCACCAGGTTCACCCGCGCGCCAAACTGGTCGTTGTCGCCGTAGCGACGGCCCGCATCCAGCGTGGTGCCAATTTGAGAATCTGAGGTATAGTCGACGCCCACTTTCGCCTGCGGGAGTTCGCCCGCGTGTTTTGGCTCAAGGTTGATCATCCCGCCCACGCCGGAGCTTGCCGCGCCGTTCATGAGGGAGTTTGCCCCTTTGAAGATCTCGATGCGGTCGACCATCTGGGCATCCACCACCTGACGCGGCAGCACGCCGGACAGACCGCCAAAGGTCATGTCGTCGCCGTCAAACTTCAGGCCGCGAATGCGGAAGGTTTCAGCGCTGTTGCCGTACCCCTGAACGAACTGCACGCCCGCATCGTTGGCGACCACGTCAGCAATGGTTTTCGCCTGCTGATCTTCCACCAGCTTCGAGGTGTAGCTGATGATGTTGAACGGCACGTCCATGGCGTTCTGCTGGCCGAGCATCCCCATGCGTCCGCCGTTCGCCACCTGCCCGTCGAGGAAGGCCGGTACCAGGTGGTCGCCGCCGGGTTTGAATTCACTCTGCGGCGTGGCGGTGACGGTCAGCGTTTGCTGTTCGTTAGCGCCCTGAGGAGCATTACTGGTGTTAGTGGTAGCAGCCATCACTGGCAAACAACCGGCGCTGACCAGCATGGCCAGCAGCGTCGGTTTCATTCCGGGATTGAAAGGCGTTCTGCGCATGGTTATCCCCTGATGCAAACTATACTGAGAATCATTATTATTGCGGTTTGCGATTATGCGCAGCGTACAGCCAAATGCAAGCGAAATCCGGCGGTGTACCACCGCCAGACGCATCATCGGGGGAAGAATATTCCCGCCGGACGACGGGAATGCTGGGTAAACGGAGCGAATCAGGCGTCGCGCCAGCGTTTAAACACCAGCGAGGTGTTGATGCCGCCGAACGCAAAGTTGTTTGACTGGATATAATCGGTCTGCAGCAGACGAGGCTCGCCGGTGATGTAATCCAGCTCGCCGCACTCGGCAGCAGGCTGGGTCAGGTTCAGCGTGGGGGCAAACCAGCCCTCACGCATCATCTGCATGCTCATCCAGGCTTCCAGCGCGCCGCAGGCACCCAGCGTGTGGCCAAAATAGCTCTTCAGCGAGGAGATCGGCATGCGGTCGCCAAAGATGGCTGCAGTGGCCTGGCTCTCGGCGATATCGCCGCGATCGGTGGCGGTACCGTGCGCGGAGATATACCCAATCTCCTCTGCCGCTAACCCCTGCGCTCGCCAGCGCGCGCTCCATGCAAATCTGCATGGTGTCACGCTGCGGCTGGGTGATATGGGCCGCATCACAGTTGGTGGCAAAGCCCACGATCTCGCCGTAGATGGTGGCCCCGCGCGCTCTGGCGTGCTCCAGCTCCTCCAGAATCAGCGTGCCCGCACCTTCGCCAATCACCAGACCATCGCGCTGCGGATCGAACGGCGACGGCGTGGTTTTCGGCGCGTCGTTGCGCTGGCTGGTGGCAAACAGCGTGTCAAACACCGCCGCTTCCGACGGACAAAGCTCCTCGGCGCCCCCGGCGACCATCACGGTCTGATAGCCGTGGCGAATCGCTTCCCAGGCGTAGCCAATCGCCTGGCTGCCGGAGGTACAGGCGCTGGACGTCGGAATGACGCGGCCGCGCAGACCAAAGAACAGGCCGGTATTGACCGCGGTGGTGTGCGGCATCATCTGCACGTAGGTGGTGCCGGTGATGTTATTGGTGTGCTTTTCCGTCAGCATGGTGGCGAATTCGCTGACCGGGCCGGTGCTGCCCGTCGAAGACCCATAGGCGATGCCGGTTTGCCCGCTGGTCAGCACCGGGTCGTCAATCAGGCCCGCCTGCTCCAGCGCCAGCTCGGTGGCGCGGGTCGACAGCAGCGACACGCGGCCCATGGCGCGGATGCGCTTGCGGGTATAGTGTGCCGGCAGCGTGAAATCCTCGATCGGCGCGCCCAGCAGGGTGTGCAGGCCTTCATACACTTGCCACTCCGGCATTTTACGTACGGCATTCTGGCCCTGTTTAATGCGCTGCGCCACCGCGCTGACAGATTGCCAGCTCTCGCCAAAGGCGGTCACGCCGCCCATGCCCGTAATCACCACCCGACGCGTCATAACATCCCTCCGTTGATGGAAATCACCTGGCGGGTGACGTAGCCCGCGATATCCGACATCAGATAGCTGGCCAGGCCGGCGACCTCGTCTGCCTGGCCCATGCGTTTCATCGGGATGATGGACATCGCTTCCTTTACCGCGGCCTCCTCCCCATCTCGATCATGCCGGTATCAATCAGCCCTGGCGCAATGCAGTTCACGGTGATTTTGCGTTTTGCCAGTTCAATCGCCAGCGCTTTGGTGGCGCCGATAATGCCGGCCTTGGCCGCACTGTAGTTCACCTGCCCGCGGTTGCCCATCACGCCGGACACGGACGATAGGGTAATAATGCGTCCGCCCTTGCGGGGGCCGATCATCGGCATGATGCAGGGATGAATGACGTTATAAAAGCTGTCGAGGTTGGTGTGGATCACGCTGTCCCAGTCGTCTTCGCTGAGCGCCGGAAAGGCACCGTCGCGGGTGATCCCGGCATTGCTGACCACGCCATACCATGCGCCATGCGCGGCGATTTCCTGCTCCAGCACCTTACGCGTGGCACTGTTCGCGCTGTGCCCACGTCAAACTGCAGCGTGCGGCCGCGGCCGCCTGCGGCAACGATCTGCGTCCAGCGTCTCGCTGCGCACCGGCGGCATCACGGTGGTAATGCACCCCAATGTCAAACCCGTCAGCGGCAAGCTGGCGGGCGATGGCGCGGCCAATGCCTTTGCTGGCCCCGGTGACCAGTACGGAACGACTCATGTGTGGGATCCCTGATTAAAAAGCGATGTTAATTCGTCTTCACTCGGCTGGAAGGTGTTCACCCGGCCCCTGGCCAGCAGGCTGGTGCCGCAGCGGATCTCGCCCTCAAAACTGCCCAGCTTGTCATCGCGCATCAGCAGGTGCATCTCAATCTGCAACGCACTGTGTGCCTGCGGAAGGCGGACGCCCACTGGCGCAGACCAGCTCGCGCGCGCCCAGCACCATGCCCAGCGCGATATGCTCTTGCCCCTGCTGCTGACGATGCCAGCCTGACCAGACGCCCACGGTCTGCGCCATCAATCTCGAGCGCAAACCAGCCCGGCAGGTCGCCATCGGCGTTGAGAAACGGCGCCAGCACGCCGTGCCCGCTCACCGTGACGCTGCAGCAGACCGCCCTGTCTGGCGGTGACACTTCTCAACACGCGCTCCAGCAGCATCATCGGCGCGTCGTGAGGCAGGTAGTCGGCGGGGGATAAATAACTCATGACACTCTCCCCAGCAGCAGAATGCTGGCGTTGTTGCCGCCAAAGGCGAATGAGTTAGACAAAATCACCGGCTTTTTCAGGGCGGCAGCGGCTGTGTCACCGTCAGCAGGCCGCAGGGCGGCAGCGTGCCATCCTGCGTCGCGTAGCGGAAAAAATCCTGCGGCGGCAGCGGCAGCTGTCGCGGGAGAATCAGGGCCAGCTCAGCGCCGCTTCGGTGATACCGGCAGCGCCCAGCGTGTGGCCGGTGAGGTGTTTGGTGGAGCTGCACGGCACGCTGTCCCCGAAGAGATGGTGAATCACCTGCGCTTCAATCTGATCGTTGAGCGGCGTGGCGGTGCCGTGCAGATTGATATAGCCCACCTCGTCCGGCTGCATGCCCGCTTCGCTGAGCGCCTGAGTGATAGCCCTTATCGCCCCTTCGCCCTGCGGATGCGGGGCGGAAATATGGTACGCATCGCTGGATTCGCCCGTCCCGA
Source organism: Enterobacterales bacterium (assembly GCA_039593635.1). Classification (GTDB taxonomy): domain Bacteria; phylum Pseudomonadota; class Gammaproteobacteria; order Enterobacterales; family Enterobacteriaceae; genus Enterobacter. The sequence continues at coordinate 110,050 of JBCNOW010000026.1, read as the reverse complement.
GCAGCGCCACGTCCGCGGCTTCGCGGGTCAGCACCATCAGCGCCGCCGCTTCACCGATGGTGATCCCCCGGCGGTCCGGCGCCCAAACGGTTCGCAGTGCGTGGCGAGAGCGATTCAAGGCTGTTAAAACCGTTGACCGGCATCCGGCTCAGGGTGTCGGCCCCGCCCACAAGGGCGACGTCCACCAGCCCGGCTTCAATCAGGCGCTTCCCGCTAATGATCGCCCGCGCGCTGGAGGAGCAGGCGGTGGAAATCGTATACGCCGGGCCATCCAGCTGCAGCCAGTTGGCGAGGAAGCGGGACGGATCGCCCAGCTCCTGCTGCGGATACTGCCATCGCGGGCTGGTCTCGCCGTCGGTCATGCGCCTAACGTGCTCATCGCCTTCATCCAGCCCGGAAGTGCTGGTGCCCAGCACCACGGCCACGCGGTCGCGACCGACGCGGGCGATGGCCTCATCAACGGCTGGCTGAATCTGCGCCAGCGCCGCCAGCAGCAGCTGGTTGTTGCGGGTGCGGTGTGCCGCCAGATGCTGTCCGGTATCGGCGGCAGCTCGCCCTCCACGGCACCCAGTCCATGCAGCGGGCTTAAGCCCTGCGCAACCAGCCGGCCCGGGCGTGCATACCCGGCGCCACGCCCTGCCGTCAGGTTGGCGGCAATCTCGTCAGGCGAGTTGCCCAGCGCGTTGACCATGCCAACAGCGGAAATGTAAATCATCTCAGTCACCCAGATATTGAATGGTGATGTGGTATTTGAAGACGTGCTGCTCGATGCTGATCGGCTCACGCTTGCCTTTGCGCTGCAGGTAGACAATCTCGGTGACCAGCTTGCCGCCAGGCGTTACGCAGTTCGCGCCGGTCGCCCACATCGTCCGTCAGCGTCCAGCCCTTCGGCAACTGCGGCTGCCAGGCGCTGATCGGCCAGTGGCTGAGCATCACATCGGCCAGCACCTGGCTGGCTGGCGGCAGCTCGGGCAGCGCCGATCGACTGCTCGGTATGAATCCCGGTGTTGATCGTACGTTGCGAGGAACAGACGGATCCCAACCGAAGAGAGCCCGGCCAGCGTGACCTTATGCGCATCCGCGTTGAGCAGCACCAGCAGAGACTGCGTTTGGCCGTTAAAGCGGCCGGTCAGCAACTGCTGCGAGCTGAAAGCCGGGCGAGATGCCCGGCGGCGGCAGCGTGACGCGCACGCCCGGCTGGAGCCAGGCCGTGAGGCCGGCTGGACTCTTTAGTATCGGTCGAATGGCTACAGCCTGCCAGCAGCAGCGCCGCAGCGCCAGCACGTAACGCAGCCATTCACAGCGTGCATTTCTCTTTTTCTCTGCCTTATCCGGCATCGCCAGCGGGGCCAGCAGGAAGGCGGAGAAAATACCGCTCACCAGCACAATACCAAAGCTGCTGATGGCCTGGTGGTGCTGAAGACCAGCATGCCCAGCGTCAGCAGCGTGGTCATCATCGCCAGGGTAATCGCCAGCATCGACGTCAGCGGCGTGCCGCGCGGGTTGCTGAAAAACAGCGTGTAGTTGATGCCAATGCCGAGCACCAGTACCAGCGCCAGCAGTGAAAACAGATTTACCGACTGGCACCCAGCCAGCCGAGCGTGGCCAGCGCGGCCGCCAGCGACAGCCATGACGGCACCAGGCTGAGCAGCCCCGGCTTGCCAGGCCAGCCGAGGCGCAGGATGGCACCGCCGGCGATCAGCGGCAGCGCCAGCGCACAGCAGTAGCCCCGTCAGCAGCGTGCGGTAGAGGGCAAACAGGCTGTCAAAACGGGCCTTGCGATCGACCCAGACAACGCCTTCTGTTGCCCCGCCGCCAGCTTTTGCAGCGCCGCGCTGTTTTTCACGCCGTCCACCGGGACCAGCACGCCGCTTTGGCCGTCGGGCAGGGTCAGCCAGAGCAGACGCCAGCCTTCGCTGACCGGACTGGCAAGCCACGCCTCCACGCTGACCGGCATCGGCGTCCAGATTCGGGGCTGCGCCGGCGTTAAGCCCGGCGCTGTTGCAGACGCGCTCATGATACCGTTGGGGCAGCCTCGCTGCAGCAGCGCAAGATCCTGCTTTCTGCCGCTTCAAGCGAGTTCAGCGGCAGCAGGCGATAGCTCGCCAGCCAGCCCTGCTGCTGCGCGCGCTGCAGTTCGGGCGCCAGCGCAGTTCAGCCGCTCCAGCGTCTGCTGGGGCGTTATCGCCCCAGACCACAAACCATTTCTGATCGACGCTTTGGCCGGTCAGGGCGGTAGTGGCTTTCTCTTGCGCCAGAATCTCTTTTGGCAGCGCCTGCAGCTGAGCAATATCGTCGTCGACGCGCAGCTGTAAGATGCCGCTCAGCGCGTAAAGGGCTACCAGCAGCGGTAACCCGACGCGCAGCCCGACGGACGTGTTTTTACTGCGTCGCCAGGCGGCCAGCCAGCGCGGCAGCCACACCATAGCCGGAACCGGGCGCACCGGCAGACCCCGGCACAGCCACGGATGCCAGAAAATCACCGTCAGGCAGGAGGCGCTCAGCCCCACGGCGGCAAATACCGCCATCTGGCGGATCCCGGGGAAGGGGGCCAGCATCATAATCAGGTAGGCGACGACGGTCGTCAGCAGCGCCAGCAGCAGCGCATTGCGCACTTTGTCCAGACTCTGCCACGGTGTGGCGTGCTCGCCGTGCACCATCCGTTCGGTCAGGTAGTAGAGCGTGTAATCGGCCGAAATACCGATGATGCTCATGCTCATCACCAGCGTCATCAGGTGCAGTTCGCCAAAGAGCAGCAGCGTGACCACCGTGCCCGCCAGCGCGCCGATGGCAATGGAGAGCGCGCTCAGCAGCAGCGGGCGCAGAGAGCGGAACACCGCCACAATCAGCAGGAACACCCCCAGCAGGGTGGCGACACTACCCAGCGTGGAGACATCGCGTTTGGCCTGCTGGCTGGCGTAATCGCTGTAGAACACCGTGCCGCGGGACAGCAGTTGCGCCTGCGGGTAGCGCTGTCTCAACTGCTGCTCAAGCTGATGCAGCGCGCTGACCAGCCGGTGGGTCTGCTGCATATCAAATGGCGAGCCTACCAGCTCGCCGTGCAGCAGATACCAGTAGTTCCCCGCTGCGCATCTTGCGTGACCGTCAGCCAGCCGTCCATCAGCCGCAGCTTCTGGCCGTTTTGCGCCAGCGCGAGCTGCGCGCCGCGCATCAGCATCAGCGGATCGTTTTGCAGCTCTTTGCCGCTCACGCCGGAAAAGGCCGAATAGAGCTGGGATAAAATCCACTGCGCCTGCGCGTCTCCGCCGTTTTGCAGACGGGCACGGGTGGCGGGATCGATCAGCCCGTTGCGGTGCTGCCAGAAGCAAAGCTTCCCCAGCGCTTTTGTCAGCTGGTCATCATCCAGCGCGCCGCTGACCTCACTGAGCATCGGCAGTGCCCGGAGCTGCGCCTGCCACCACGCAGCGGCGGCTTCACCGTCCGCACCGGGCGCACTGACCAGCCAGACCAGCTGGCGGTCGAGCCGCTGCATAAACCCGTCGTTGAGCGCCGGCGGGATCGCCCCCAGCGTCTGCTTCGGCAGCATAGCCAGCACGCTGCTGTTAATGTGGCTGCGCGGCAGTAACCAGGCCAGCACCAGCATCAGCAGCAGACAGACGGCCAGCCAGGCGCGCGCGGCAAAAATCTCACTGCGCTGCGGCAAAGCGTTGGCGTTCGTCATCGGTCAGGCTGGCCGGGCTGCAGTTCGGGTATCGAACAGAGGGTGATATCGGTACGGTCGCCCTGCTTGTCGTTCAGGCGAATCGTCTCCAGATAGGTCGCGCCGCCCAGATCGAGGGAGGCGAAAATCTTGTCCAGCGGCGTCGTTTTTGGCGTAAGTACCAGCGACCAGCGGCTCGCTCCCAGGTCTTTAAAATCGATGCGGAAGTTCTCTTCCAGCACCTTGCGGTCGGCCTGGAACAGCGCCCGCAGCAGGTGGTTGAACTGGAACATCTGCGGATTATTGTCGGCGGTGATGGTCTGCGGCGGCTGGCCGTTGATCGCTTTGCACCATCCGCTTGTCATCCAGCAGCAGCGTCATCGGAAACGGCGCCTTTTGATCCCACAGCAGGCCACTGTCGCGGGCGATCAGCATCTCGCCCTGCGAGCGCAGCGGCTGCGGCATGTCTTTAATCGTGCGAACCTGTTCGAAGTGCGCGCGCACCACGGGCTGCTCGGCAAACCGCTGCTGCAGTTCATCCAGCGTCACGGCGCTGACCAGCGGGCTGACGAGCAGCGCCAGCAACAGGCAAACAGACGAATCATGGTGTTACTCCCATTCGTTCAAACAGTATTGCCGGGCTGACAAAGCACATTTCGCGGGTGGCTTCTTCGCCACCGCCACCTGGATGGTGTACCCGGTGGTGGTGCACCTGCCCGGCAGCGTTACGAGAAATTGACATAGGCAATGCGCAGCCGGTTTTCATACTCTTCAATCTGCGCGCGGACGCGAATGCGCTGCTCAAAGGTCACCGCATCGCGGTATTTCACCCGGGTATCGACCACCGGCCAGACGTAGCCGGAGGCCTTCATCTGGCGATAGCCGTAGTCGAACTGATTGAGCAGCGCTTCGCGGGCGATTTCAAAGTAGCGGAAATAGTTGCCGTGCCAGACCACGCCCATCATATCGACGTCGTGGAACGGAACGGTGATCTCGACTTCAGTCGTAAAGCGGGGATCGGTCAGCACCCTTTACTCCTTCTCTCTGGACTCGGGCAGATGCCAGAAATCGAAAAAATTAAACCAGTCGAGCGGCGACAGCAGGGCGTAATGCTCCAGCCGCTGCGCGTAGCGATCGACGGCCTCCTGCAGCGCCTGCTGGCGTTCACCGCGCGGCAGCGGTAAGCGGGTCGGCAAACGGTTCGCAGTGCAGGGCCAGCTTGCCCTGCTGGCGCAGGGCAAAAATCAGCACCACCGGACAGCGCAGAATCGAGGCCAGGATAAACGGCCCCTGCGGGAACGGCGCGGGCTGGCCCATAAACTCGCTCCAGATCACGCGCCGCTCGCCGCCGCGCTGCGGCGTGCACGGCGATGCGGTCGCCCACAATGGCCACCCATTCTCCGCGCATCCAGCTTCTCTTTGATGGCAAAATCGCGGTGTCCGGGCCGATGTCAGTGACCGGCATCAGATTCACGCCCGCCTGCGGCGCCATGCTCTTCCATAATCTGCTTAAAGCGCTGGGCGTTTTCGCTGAAGACCAGGGCGTTGATGGCCAGACCGCTGACCAGCTGCGCCAGCGCCCGGCAGGCTTCCACGTCGCCAAGATGCGAGGCCAGCAGCAGCTGACCTTTGCCTTCAGCGCCGCGATATCACGCGTTTCGCGCGCACCGGGCGCAAAGACCACATCGCGTCCACATTGCAGCTCGCCGCGCCAGCTGGCGACTTTGTCCAGCATCGCGTTGCCGAAACGCAGGAAGTGGAAAAAGCTGTTGAGCGGCCGCGGCAGCGCAATCTGCTGTTGATGCGCCACGGCCTGTACGCGCATCAGCCACTGCCGCGACGCCTGCCGCGCCGGACGCGCGCTGAGCCAGTAGACGCCGATCACCGGCCACAGCAGCACGGTAAACGGCCGGCGGCCCCAGCAACTGCCAGACGCGCAGCATCAGGCGCATGCCCCATAGCCCCTTGACGCTCTGGCGTCGCTGCCCAGTGCGCCTGCTGACGCCGGCGGGATAGCAGCTGCCGGGAATGCGGGGCAGCATGCCAAAGAACAGGCGGGTATGCATCAGCGAGATCCGCACGTTGTCTTTTAGCGCGTCGAAGTGGGATACGCCGCTCTGCGGGTAGGTCACGCGGGTGGGCAGGATAAACCGGCTCGGCGTTGCCCTGCCAGTAGAGGCGGACCATGACTTCGGTGTCAAAGTCCATGCGCTTGCCGATAGGGCGGCGATCGCACAGCTCAAGCGACGCTGCCAGACCGGGTAGACCCGGAAACCGCACATGCTGTCTTTAAGCTGCAGGGACAACGTTTCAATCCATACCCAGACGTGGGTGATCCAGCGACCGTAGAGCCGCGAGCGCGGGTATGGAGTCATCGTAAATGGGCTGGCCGGAAATCAGCGCAGTGCGGATAGCGTTCGGCCTCTGCCAGCATGCGCGGTGTGGGATCTTCAACCTGGCGTGCTGGCCGTCGGCATCCACCTGCAGCGCATGACTAAAGCCCGCGGCCGCGGCGGCGCGCAGTCCGGCAATCACCGCCGCTCCCTTACCCTGAGTTTTGCGGCAGCGTCAGCACCCGGAGCTGCGGCGCATCCAGCGCAGCGATGTGCTGTTTGGTCCGGGCTTCGCTGCCGTCGTCCACCACCAGGCACCGGCAGGTCGAACGGGGCCAGACGTGCCAGCACCGAGGCCATCATGGCACCGTGGTTGTAGCAGGGGATCAGCACGCAGGGCGCAAAAGAGGCACTGAGCATAGGCGAATCTTCCCGCTGCTGGCGGCCTCAGCCTGCGCACCGCGCAGCAGCGCGTAGCGAAAACTCAGCAGCGACTTTTCCGGCAGCCACTGCAACTGCAGCTCCAGCTGCGCATCCGGCGGCACCGGCTGCTGGAATTTGATGTTTTCAATCGAGGCAAAACTCTTACCCGGCGCGAGGCGCGTCAGGCCGTAGTGCAGCACCCAGTCAAGCTGCGCCACGCCCGGCAGAATCGGCAGCGTCGGGAAGTGGCCGCGAAACCACAGCAGGTCGGCAGCCACCAGCAGGCGCAGGGTGAGCGTGCCATCCTGCTGTTGCGCGTCTAATTCAACCGGTAACATCAAACAACTCCTCTATCTGCGGCCATGCGCGTTTGCTCTGCGCGGTGACCGGAATCGCCGTCACCACCCGCCAGTAGCGCGGCATGGCGACCGGCTCCAGCCAGGGTTGCAGCGCGCGTTGCCAGTGTTGTTTACGCTGGTGCAGCGTGGCGGCGTCTGGCAGCTGCGGCAGCGCCAGCACCACCGCAATGGCATGGCGGCCGTGACGCTGAATCGCCAGCGCGGCGGCATCTTCCACTCCAGGCAGCGCCAGCAGGCGACGCTCTACTTCGCTCAGCGACACGCGCTTGTCTTCAATTTTCACCACCCGATCCTGGCGCCCTGCCAGCTGAAACCGGCCCGACGGCTGCTGCACGATACGGTCGTCCAGCGCACAGCCCGCGCGGCTCTCCAGCAGATCGGAGAAGACCTGCCAGCGCTGCGGCGCGATCTCGCGCAGCGAGACGTGGGGGAAGCACTGCCACAGCGCAGCGTCATCGCTGGCCCGGCGCCACGCGATCACCCCGGTTTCGGTACTGCCGTAAATTTCATCCACCGCGCAGTCCAGCGTTTGCTGCGCGCGTTGCGCATCCGCGCCCGGCAGCGCGCCGCCCGCGGAGACAATCAGTGCACAAGGCGGCGCCACCAGCGCCGTGTCCAGCCGGCGCAAAAACGCCGGACTGCTGATAAAGGCGTAGCGGCGATCGGCACGCTGATCCGCCAGTTGCTCACCATAAAAAATTTGCTGCGCGGCGAACGGCAGGCCGAGCGCCATCGGCAGAATAATGCGAAAACTCAGGCCATACAGATGCTGATGGCTTACCGAGGCAATGACGTGACACCCCTGCAGACGCGTGCCCCACAGATCGGCCAGCCACTGAGCTTCCAGATCCATAGCGCGCAGTGATTTGACCACGCAACGCGGCGTTCCGGTTGAGCCGGAGGTGAACAGCACCAGACTCGCCTGCGCCGCTATATCTGGCAGGGCGCCCTGCGCCAGCGCGCCGTCCCAGCGTAGCTGTGGCAGGGTGACCGCCAGCGGCATATCGCTGATCACGCCATCAAGACTGTCGTGCATCTCTTCCAGCTGCGCTGCGCGGCAGTGGCCGGGGATGACCGGCGTTTTGCCGGCGTACCAGCTCGCCAGCAGCGCCACGGTAAAGTGGTAACTGTTGTCAAAGCACAGCGCCCAGCGTGCGCCAGGCTGCGCCTGTAGCTGATGGGTTAAGCCCAGCACCTGCTGCCGCATCTGCGCCAGCGTATGCTGCTGTTGCCCCTGCCAGGCGACGAGACGATCGGCGCCGTGCAGCCAGTCGCGAATCGCCACGGCCTTCATGCGTGTTTCCTCATGCGCTGACGCAGCAGCCATTCGCCGCCCATCAGCACATAGCTGATGCACCCGTTCCAGAGTGTCCATAGCCGGATATGACTCAGCAGGCAGGTGGTCAGTGCCACGCTGCCGTTGAAAATAAAAAACCCGCACCACACCTGCGTCACGCGTCGGGTATAACGAACGGCACGCGGCGGCAGCTGAGGTTCACGCAGGCGTGCCAGGCGCTCTACCAGCGGCATCGGGCTGAACAGCGACGCGGCGAACAGCAGAAGCAACAGGCCATTCACCACCACCGGATACCACAGCAGCAGATGCTGCGCCCGCAACACGATACTGGCGAGAGACAGCAGGCAGCCGATCAGCGCCAGCAGCAGCAGCGTGCGGTTCAGCGCGCCCTGCGCCTGACGCAGGCTCCAGATGCGCGCCGCAAACACCAGCGCCAGCAGCACCAGCACGCCGCGCCACTGCGGGTGAGTCAGCGCCAGCCATACCAGCAATGGCCAGGCGATCAGCGCCAGCGCGTTCAGCAGCTGCAACAGCCTGTGCATGGCGTTTATCAGGCCTGGTCGCGCATCAGCTGGTCAACGGCGTCAACCACGTCCTGTACGGTGCGCACCGCGCGGAAGGCTTCTGGCTTGATCTTACGCCCGGTGCGTTTTTGCAGATGCACCACCATGTCAACCGCATCAATACTGTCGAGTTCGAGATCTTCATACAGGCGAGCGTCCGGGCGGATCTCGTCCGGATCAATTTCGAACAGCGTAGTCAGCAGCGTCGCCACTTCCTGGTAAATATCTTGTTTATTCATGTCGACGGTTCTCAGGCTTGCTGTTGTTCAACAAAAGCGGCCAGCGTGGCCACGGAAAAAAAGTGCGCCCGCAGCGTTTCGCTCTCGGCGGAGAGCTGCACGCCGAAGCGGTTTTTCACCGCCAGTCCCAGCTCCAGCGCATCGATCGAGTCGAGCCCCAGCCCTTCGCCAAACAGCGGTGCATCGCTATCGATATCATCCGGACTGATATCTTCCAGATTCAGCGTGTCGATAATCATGGTTTTAATGTCGTCAATCAGTGCTTGCATAACTTACTTTGTCTCTTCAGGCACCAGCGCCTTTTGCAGATAACGCGTCAAACGGCGCGCGGCCAGCGGCTGCGCATCCTCATCCGCTTCGTGAAAGGCGTGGCTGGCAATACGCGATTGTACGCGTACCGTAAAAACCGGTTTAACCAGCGGAATCTGATACCAGCGGCTTTGCTTGTCGAGCATACGCTGGGTACAGGTGATATGAATCACGCGCAGATCGCATCCGGCGCGCACCGCAATATTTGCCGCACCGCGCTGCAGTTGCAGCGGCTGGCCGTAGCGGGTGCGCGTCCCTTCGGGGAAAATCAGAATGGTATCGCCGCGTGCCAGCCGCTGCTGGCTATCCGGCAGTAGCGTCTCCGCCTCGCTGTTGATCAGGTAATCGGCTGATTTAATAACGCCGCGGAAGAAAATGTTGTGCTGCAGGTCGGCCTTCACCAGGCAATCCATCTCGGGTAACAGCGAGGCGATCATCACGTAATCGATCAGCGACGGATGGTTGGCGACAATCAGGCAGCCGCGATCCTGACGCAGCGCTTCTGCACCCAGCATCTGATAGTCATACACGCCGACAAAACGGCAGAAGCGCAGAAAGCAGCGAAAGCTCCACGCAATGCTGCGGCGCGCGATCTGCCGCCGGCGCAGACCGTCACGCTGAATCAGCAGCAGCAGGTTGAACCAGATCAGCGACAGCAACAGACCGCCAATGCTGAACAGGCTAAAGCAAAGCGCGGTCATCACCAGCCGCCAGTAATAGTTGCCACTGCGCCGCTGGCGCATCGGCATAGCGTTATCCGCCATGAGCACGCTCCCAGCGCCACTGATGACGCTCGCCGGCCAGGGTGAAATCCGCCGTCTCGCTCAGCATTGCATGCAGAAACTGCAGGCTCTGCGGTAGCGCATCGGGCTGAGAGCGGGCGGCGGTCGCCGTACAGCGCCACGCTTCGCCGGCGCGCAGCAGCAGCGCAACCGCGTAGGGTGCATTAAAAGTAGCGATCTCCGGCAGCCACGGCCGGTAGTAGTCGGGCACCACCCCGTCAAAATCCACCAGCAGCACCTGCTGGTAACCGGCCTGATGCAGCGTGCTGACCTCAAGCAGGCCCTGCTGGAAGCTGTCGATGCCGGCAGAAATTGACGATGACACTAACGGCTGACGTGCGGCGATGGTCAGGCTGCCGACCGCCGAGTTGTGCACGGACATTGCGAAGTCGGTGGGGGATAGCGGCTGGCCGTCCGCGAGCGTACGCAGAATACGCAGATTGCGTTCCAGTTCGCCATGGCGGCTGGTAAACACCACGGCGTCAACCGACTGTCGGGCCAGCAGCGCAAGGCCGCACTCAACGGCGGCACGGCTGCCGGGGCTGAGACGACGGGCAGTCATCATCGGTAAAAACTGAGGTTTGGCGATAGCCAGGCAGGCATCCAGTACCGGCGCGTGTTGCGCCCAGCGCTGCCAGTCGTCGGCGCTGCTGTGGCCCGGCGCGATGGCATGCCAGTCAACAAGGGAGTAAGCGAGTTTCATACCTGCATTCTTTCTTCAGCCTCAGGGATGGTCAGATTTTCGCTGCGCGGCATCCCTTCCCTGCTCTCTATTCCAGTCATCCGCCTCACGCGGATGTCGCCGAGTTCTCAGGCGAACATCGGGTCCGCCTGTTTCTATTTCGGCAGCGTGCCGGCTAACTTTACGATTAACTGTTAGCGGCGCGCGTGATGACTTATTTTACCGCCTGCACCGCCAGACGGGTCTGGATGCCCTGGTTCAGGTTCTGAATCCAGCGGTTATAGTTACGGTGAATCTGGCCACTGCCTGCTTTCAGATTGGTGCTGCTGACGTAATCAATGCGGTAGCTGTTAGCAGTGTAGGTGATACGGATATTCGCCGTGTGGCCGCGTTCTGCCAGCAGACCATTCATCACGCCCGGACCCGCCGGTGAGATCACCCAGTGATTGGCCGCGCCAGCTTCCACGATAGCGCGCTGCATCTGCTGATCGCTGTAGCTCTGTGCGACCGTCTGGCTGACGTTCTGGATCGGTGCCGTGCGCGATGCACAGCCGGTGATTAATACCGCTGCAACCAGCAGTGCCAGCGTGGCTTTTTTATTCATCATTTCCTTTTCTTCCCCTGTCATGGCAAGCCGCGCAACCACGCGGCCGTGCAGGCAACAACCCCTGCATAGTTCCGTTCAGACTGTGTAAAGCGCCGCGGATAATACCACTAATTGTAAAGACAAGTAAAAAAAAGCATGAACCACTTAAGTTCGGGCTGGTGCTGTTGTGAAAGCGGGGTGAACGGGCTTAAGACGTCATTTATAACCGCAGCCAGGCGGCTGCGGCATGATGATCAACCCTGCCAGCCGCCACCAAGTGCGCGGTAGAGATCGATTTGCGCCAGCAGCAGCGTGTTTTTCACCGCCACAATATTCAGCTGGGTGCTGAACAGCGTGCGCTGCGCATCAAGCTCATCGAGATAGGACGCATAGCCATTCTGATAACGGTTGCGCGCAATCCGCCACGCCTCGGCAACGTAGCGCTCCTGCGCCTGCAACTCTGTTAGCTGCTGCTGGCTGCGCGTAATGGCATCCAGCGCGTTATCCACCTCGGCAAAGGCGTTGCGCACCACCCTTTCGTAGCCGTACAGCGCCTGGTTGCGCGACGCCATCGCCACATCCACCTGCGCGGTCAGGGCTTCGCGGTTGAGCAGCGGTGCCAGCACGCTGCCGCCGATGCTCCACAGGCGGAACGGATTATCCAGCAGATCGTGTAGCTGGCTGCTCTGCAGCGTGCCGGACGCCGTCAGGTTGAGCGATGGCAGCAGCTGTGCCTGTGCCGCCGCCAGCGACGCGTCGCTCGCCAGCAGCAGGCGCTGCGCCTGGACAATGTCAGGCCGGCGATTCAGCAGCTGCGACGGCAGCAGCGACGGCAGTGCGTGTGGTCGCAGCTGGTCGAACTGGCTGCTGCGCGCAATCTGGCGCGGATTCATGCCGACCAGAATGCTGAGCGCGTTCTCCTGCTGGGCGATCTGATGCTGCAGCTGGGGAATTTGCGCTTTCGCCGTCTGATACTCCGATGCCGCCTGCATCCATTCCAGCCGCGAGGTATAGCCGGTTTCGAACTGACGCTGCGCCAGATTCAGCGAGTTCTGCCGCGTTTCCAGCGTGGCCTCGGTGACGCGCAGCTGCTCGTCGAGCGCGCACAGGCTGAGGTAACCGGACGCGACCGAACTGGCCACCGTCAGCTCGGCTGCCGAGGCCGCCGCACGCTGCGCCGCCAGCGTGGCTTCCGCCGCGCGGATGCTGTTGCTGCGGCTGCCCCATAAGTCGACCTCATAATTCGCCTGCAGCAGTCCCTGAAATACCGCACTTTCGTACGGCTGACCGGTCGCCGCTGACAGCGCACGCTGATGGGTTGCCGCCACGCCCGCCGACAGCGTCGGGAAGTTGTCGCCCTGCGCAGCGCGCAGCTCGGCGCGATACTGATCGACGCGCGACCGGGCAATGAGAATATCGCTGTTGTGCTGCAGCGCCTGGTTTACCAGCCAGTTGAGGCGATCATCACCAAAGCTGCGCCACCACTGCGCTTCCGGCGCGGCGGCGGGCCCGACCTGCTGGCGCCAGTCGGGCGGAATCGGCAGCGATGACGGCGCCTGCTCCACTTCGCGGGCGCAGCCGGTCAGCAGCAGCGCGATGAGCACCGCGAGTAACGGCCGCTTCATAACGCATCCCGGTGTGGTTCGGCGGCGGTATCAATGTCGACTTCCACCGACATCCCGGGCCGCAGCTGCTGCAGATCGTCACCAAGAATTTTGATGCGCACCGGAATGCGCTGGGCGATTTTCACGAAGTTACCGGTGGCGTTATCTGGCGAGATGGCGCTGAATTCAGATCCGGCGGCGGGCGAGATAAACTCAACGCGGCCGTCAAAGCGCTTGCCGTCCAGCGCATCAACGCGGATCGACACCGGCAGGCCGGGGCGCACGCGCGCCAGCTGGGTTTCCTTCAGGTTGGCAATCACCCATTTATTATCCGGCACCACCGAGGTCAGCCGCGTGCCGGCAGTAACGTAGGTGCCTTTGCGCACCGACAGCTGACCGAGCTGGCCGCTGTCCGGCGCGATAATGCGCGTGTTGTCCAGATCGATATTGGCCAGCTCCAGTGCCGCCTGCGCGCTGGCTACGTCGCCGGCCAGCGCCGCGCGGTTAACGATAGTGGTTTGCAGATTCTGCTGCGAGACCGCCACCTGCGCCGCCGCCTGGCGCAGCTGGGCCTGAGCCTGCGCATTGGCTGCGCGCGCGGCGTCACGCTCGCGTACCGACAGCGAGCCATCCGCCGCCAGATTTTCCACCCGCCTCAAATCCAGACTGCTTTTCAGCGCCTGCGCTTTGGCATTCTCCAGCGCGGCTTTATTGCTGGCGATTGTGGCCTCCGCACTCTTCTGCTGCTGCTGGTTGTTATTCTGCGCGGCAATCTTCATCGCCAGCTGTGCCTGCGCCTGATGCACGCGCTGGCGATAGATACGATCGTCAATGGTCATCAGCAGCTGTCCTTTGCGCACCGGCTGCAGATCCACCACCTCAACGTTCGTCAGGTAGCCGCTGACCTGCGGGCTGATAAAGGTCACCTGGCCGCGCACGTAGGCGTTTTCCGTTGACTGGATGGTGCTGGTGAAGGGCCACAGCTGCCAGGCGTATAAGATCACCAGCACGCCCACGATGGCGATACCGCTCCCGGCGGCGATAGAGAGAATGCGTCGGCGGTTGGTGCGCTCGCGCTCCGCAGCCTGTAGATCGTCCTGTTGACTCATGGGGTCTCCGTTCGGTTTGCTGGCGCAGCCTGCTGCTGTTGCTCAGTCAGATTATGTCGCGCCTGGCGCCAGTTGAGATAACGCAGCCGCGTCAGGCGCCACAGCACCCACATCAGCGTTACCATTGCCAGCGCGGCAGTCAGTAAATAGGTATCGTTATAAGCCAGCACGTTGGCCTGCAGCGTGGCCACGGTTTGCAGCTGACTGTTGCTCTGCGCGCTGAGCAGGCCGCTGTCCGCCAGCTGGCTGCGAAACAGCGCGCTGTACTGGCTAAGGCGATCCACCACATTGGGATCGAGCAGCGACAGCTGATCGCCCAGCAGGCTGGAGTGATATTTTTCGCGCCACGTCTGGAAGGTGCCGAGAATGGCGGAGCCAATCAGCCCGCCAAGATTCTGGCTCATGCCAAACAGCACGACAAAACTCACCAGATTTTTCGGCTGAGTCACCACGCCGCCGATGCCAAGCAGCATCGCTGGCCCAAGGAAAAAGGCACTGCTGAAACCGAGCAGAAACTGGCTGAAGTAGAGATTGCTGGCGCGCGTCAGCGGGCTGGATTGCGCATCCATCAGCGAGGCGACAATCATTACGGCCAGCGAGACCACGATTGGCCAGCTCAGATGGTTGGGTTTGATGGTCAGCGCGCTGGCAATCATGCCGCAGATCACGCCCGCAATGATCGCCAGCGCCAGCCCGCGCATCTGATCGTTGAGCAGGCCCAGCTGCTGCAGAAAGCCCACCGCGCCGGTATTCTGCTCGGCCAGCACGATGCGCATCATGATCATCACGATGCCGAGCCGCACGATCATGCCATTGCTCAGCCAGCGGGTGTTAATCAGCGGGTTAGCGCGGTTATGCTCCAGCACCACCGCCGCGACAATCAGCACCAGCGCCAGCGCCAGACAGACACCAAGCCAGGGTGTGCTGAACCACCACTCAATGCGCCCGAGCGACAGCACGCCGCACAATAACGCCATGCCCAGTGCCAGCAGCATAAATGTGACGAAATCGAGCTTTTCGAACGCTTTGATACGGTCGCCCGGCGGCAGCTTGACCACCAGCACGCAGCCCAGCGCAATCATCGCCAGGCCCAGCTCAAACAGATAGAGGCCGCGCCACTCCTCCAGCTGCAGCAGCTCGCTGGAGAACAGCCGCGCCAGCGGAATCGCCAGCTGTGAGGCGGTGATACCAATCACCAGCGCTTTGAGACGGTGCTTCGCCGGCCAGGCCTGGATCTGATAATAGATGCCCAGCGAGCTGAGCGCCGCGCCCACCATGCCGTGCGCGGTACGCACGATAATCGCCGAGCTGAGATCGTTAGCGAGGATGTGAAAAAACGCCACGATGACGTACAGCACCAGAAAAGCTTCGGTAAACAGCCGCAGACCAAACTGCTGGCGGAACTTCACCAGCAACAGATTAATGGAGATATTGCCCATCACGTAGACCGCCGGCAGCCAGGCAATTTCGTTGCTGTATGCGGCGAAGGTGCCCTGCAGATTGGTGAGGTTGGCGGTCACCAGCGCATTACTCAGCGCGCCGGTAATGGAGATCAGCAGGCCGATCAGGCCAAACGCGATGCGTTTCGATGGCGCATGCAGCGGTGTCGAGGGCGATCCCGGCAGCATCGGCTTTTCGTGCGGCAGCCATTCGCGAGGGGCATACGGGTTACGTTTCGCCACGGCTATACGTTTCCTAAGCGTTCAAGCAGCTGCTGCAACACATTTTCGGTCACTGCCAGCGCGGCGGGATCGATATCGGCCAGCAGCTGGGCGCGCAGCGCATCCGCCTGCGTTTTTACCGTAGCGAACGCCTCGCCGCCCTGCTCGGTTAACACCAGCAGGCGCTTGCGACGATCTTCCTTTGGCTGCACCCGTGCCAGCAGCTGCTGTTTCACCAGCCGATCGACCAGCGGCACCACACTGGCTTCCTCCAGCCCCAATAGCTGTGCCAGCGCCTTTTGCGTCGGCGGTTCACTGGCGGTCGCTACGCTGGCAATTGCCAGCCAGCTACTCATACTCAAACCGCTCTCTTTCAGGCGACGATCAACCGCCAGCCGCCACGCATGGGCAGTAAGATGCAACAGACGGGAAAACGGTTGTGGATGGTCAGTCAAAGCGTAGCGGCCTAATGGTTAGAGTTCTAACTAAATGGGAGGGTTATTATAAGCTAAGCGACGTACGAATGAAAAGTTTGCTTACATCAGCAAATTTAGTCGTGCTGCGCGCAGATTACCAGTTTCACTTAAGTTGCAAAAAGGCCGATCAGGCCGCGTGTACAGCTTGCCTGTATAACTTTTTTCGGCAAAATACTCCATATTATTGAGTAAATTAGCCTGATAAGCACGAAATGCACAAGCCACCGCTTGTACAGATTAGGGGTTACTGTATAACTTTAGCCGCCATGAATCGGTTAACGATTCGGTAACGAATGATGCAGTTGCGTCGCCTCTGAAGGTGTTGTGGATTTCCACCTTCAGAGGTGTCTTTTTGTGTTGGGTGGTGAGTCAGGTTTTTCGCGCCTGTCCGCGCGGAAATATTTCATCCTGGTTGTGCTGGCCGCTGGGCCATCAGCCAATCTTAAGGGCTTACACATGCAAAATGCTGTCAACAGCAGCGATGTCCTCGCTGACAATTTCAAACAGGCCGTTAACAGTGAAACCAATGAGATGGAAGTCCTGGGCCATCTCATTGCTGAAATCCTGCACAGCGGTATGCCGGTGACCAATAAGGCCATTATTGCCGCCCTGATTGGCCGGCTGGAGCAGGAAGCCGATGTCGTCCAGCTGGATGTCTACCGTCACCTGCTGGAGCTGGTGGTTCACCAGACTCCGGATGATTTTTCGCTGTAGCCGCAGCGGATTCCAGGGATGGAATCAACCCTATCGCCCCGTTTTACTGGCGCCTCGCGTCATCCCCCGGTAACATCACCCGCGTTAACTTTTCCACTAAATATTGCTATGCCGTGACGGCATGCGCATCCAATAAAAGAGCCTGCAACAGATGAGTCAAACTGCCGATCGCCCCGCAGCCACAGCGAGCGACATCACGGTCGCACGTGTGCTGCGTTCACCCTCTCTTTTCACCCGCGAGTGCCTGGCCGGGGTGATTACCGCCCTGGCGCTGATACCGGAAGTGATTTCGTTCTCCGTGATTGCCGGCGTCGACCCTAAAGTCAGTCTTGTCGCTTCGGTGGTGCTGTGCCTGACGCTGTCGATTCTGGGAGGACGGCCAGCGATGGTCACCGCGGCGGCCGGTTCCGTCGCGCTGGTGATCGGACCGATGGTGCACGCGCATGGCGTGGAGTACATTCTGCCGGCGGTGATCCTCGGCGGTATGATTCAAATCATTTTCGGCCTTGCCGGGCTGTCGCGCATGATGCGCTATATTCCGCGCTCGGTGATGATCGGCTTCGTTAACGCGCTGGGAATACTGATTTTCTTTGCGCAGGTGCCGCACGTCTGGGGCGAGTCGGGTCTGGTGTGGCTGCTGTTCGCCGCCACGCTGGCCATCGTGCTGCTGCTGCCCAAAGTGCTTAAAAGCGTGCCTTCGCCGCTGGTGGCTATTGTGGTTGTCACCGCTGTCGCGCTGCTGCTGGGCTATCGCGTGCCCAACGTCGGCGACGAAGGGCCAATGCGCGCCGGCCTGCCGGATTTCAATACCCTGCTGGTACCGCTTAATCTGCACACGCTGCAGATTGTCTGGCCCACCGCGCTGTCGGTCGCCTTCGTCGGCCTGATGGAATCCCTGCTGACCGCTAAACTGGTGGATGACATGACCGATACGCCTTCCGGCAAGCGGCGTGAATCCTGGGCGCTGGGCGTCGGCAATATTCTGGCAGGCTTTTACGGCGGTATTGCCGGCTGCGCGATGATCGGCCAGACCATTGTTAACGTTGAGCTGGGCAAGGCGCGTACCCGGGTGTCCACCGTGGCCGCGGCGCTGGTGCTGCTGTTGCTGGTCACCGGTCTGAGCCAGATCATGGCACAGATTCCAATGGTGGTGCTGGCGGGCATTATGATGGTGGTCGCGGTAAAAACCGTGAACTGGCACAGCCTGCAGCCGGCCACGCTAAAACGCATGCCGTGGTCGGAAACGCTGGTGATGGTGCTGACTGTCGCTGTCACGGTGTGGACCGGTAACCTCGCGCTTGGCGTGCTGGTGGGCGTGATGCTCGCCATGATGCTGTTTGCCCGCCGCATCGCTCACGTGATCCATGCCGAACGTCAGCTGAGTGACGATGGCCAGCAGGTGCACTACACGGTGCGCGGACCGCTGTTTTTCGCCAGCAGCAACGATCTGTTTGAGCATTTTGACTACGGCCACGATCCGCAGCGCGTCACCATCGATTTGACCCACGCGCAGATTTGGGATGCCTCCAGCGTGGCGGCGCTCGACGCCATTGAGTACCGCTACCAG
This sequence comes from Enterobacterales bacterium, assembly GCA_039593635.1. Taxonomy (GTDB): domain Bacteria; phylum Pseudomonadota; class Gammaproteobacteria; order Enterobacterales; family Enterobacteriaceae; genus Enterobacter. Next base: position 91,685 of record JBCNOW010000026.1, on the reverse strand, counting down.
CGGCACGGCGCCAGCGTCACCTTCACCGGTCTGGATAACCGCAGCAGCGATTTCCGCGATCGCCTGAGCGGTAATCTCGGCTAAATCTGCAATCGGGACGCCCGGTGCGGGCGTCCTTTTCGGCATTATTTCACCAGGGCAAACAGATCATTGAGCGATTCGCTCATGGTTGGGTGGGTAAAAATCTGGTCACGCAGCACGCTATACGGCAGCCCGGCATCCATTACCGTTTTCACGATGTTAATGACTTCATGCGAGTCCGCTGCCAGCAGCGCCACGCCGAGAATCTGCTGGCTGCCATTATCAACCACGGCTTTCAGCATGCCACGGGTGTCGTCAACAACGCGCGCACGCGGAATCGCGGCGACCGGCAGTGTCACCACCTGAATATCCCGCCCCTGCGCGCGCGCCTGCGCTTCAGTCAAACCAATGCGTGATAACACAGGCGTCATAAACACGGAATACGGGATGTTAATGCGGTCTTCGGTGGTGCGCGTGCCCTTGCCCAGCAACTGATCGTAAACGATGCGGAAATCATCAAGCGAAATATAGGTAAACTGTGGCCCGCCGGTAACATCGCCCAGCGCCCAGATATGATCAACAGAGGTTTTAAGCTGTTTATCGACACGCACCGCGCCGCGCGCATCGGTCACCACTCCCGCGTTTTCCAGTTTCAGTGCCTTCGTCGCCGGGCGACGGCCCGTGGCGACCAGCAGCACATCGACTTCACGATCGCCCTGTGCGGTATGCAGCGTCACGCTGTCGCGACCGCTGGTTACACGCTGTAATGCAGTGTTGAGCTCGAGCTTAACGCCCTGCTCCTGCAGGATCCCGGCTATCGCCGCACCGATATCATCATCTTCCCGCGCCAGAAATTGCGGTGCACTTTCAAACAACGTCACTTCGCTGCCAAAACCGGCAAACATGGAAGCAAACTCAACGCCAATATAACCGCCGCCAAGGATCCCCAGCCGCTGCGGCAGTTGCGTTAATTTCAGGATCCCGCTGCTGTCAACCACGCGCGGTCCGGGAACTAAGCCTTCCAGCACAGGAAACACCGCTTCGGCACCGCTATTGATAAAAATTCGCTCAGCATGAATCTGGCTGACCTGCTGTGAGGAGGTGATTTTCAGCGTGTGGGCATCCACAAATTCCGCCTCACCATCAATGATATCGACCTGCGCAATGGCGGCCAGGTTGAGGTAATTCTTCTCACGCAATAATTCTACTACTGCCGCTTTGCGCTGCATGGCATCGCTGAAACTGGCATGATGTTGCACATCGTGTACCAGTGCTTTCGTTGGGATACAGCCAACATTAATGCAGGTGCCACCATACATTGCGCGGGATTTCTCGATGATCGCGACGCGCCAGCCGGCGCGACCCAGAGCCGCCGCCAGCGTTTTACCTGCTTTACCAAATCCGATGATTGCTGCCTGATAATGGTTCATGATGTTCTCCATGAGCGTCAAAAGTAGTCATCACCCAAAGCTTACGGTTTGCTGCCGTGCCGTATTTCGCCGCAACGCTGGTATTTTTGTCTTTGCGTCTGAATCAAGCGGGCAGTTCAGGGAAAAGGGAAAAAACAAATGGATCCATTGAGTCAACTGCTGCTGCTGCATAACCCGCAGGGCAGCATAGATAAGAACTGCGTGCTGAGCGGTGAGTGGCAACTGCCGCACAGCGCCGGGCACCTGTGCGCAGTGCGCTGGCATACGGTCACAGGCGGCCCGGTCATGCTGGATATGCCCGTCACTGCGGGTGTCGAACTCACCGCTGGCAGCGTCATATTTCTGCCGCAAAACGCCGCGCATCGTATTTATCAGCGCCATACTCAGCCAACCCAACTGGTATGCGGCCTGCTGGAACTGCCCGCGTCGGCGCATGCTTTCCTCACCGCCCTGCCCGAAGTGCTAATGCTGGCCCCCGAACCCACAAGCAGCGATGGGCGCTGGCTGGCTGCGGTGCTGCCGTTCATCACCCAGAGTGCTGATGCACTGCCAGCTGCTGGTGATGCCGCACTTCGCAGCCAGCAGATTGGCAGCCTGTTCACACTGGCGGTGCGTCATGGGCTCTCAACTCACGCAGCGCACCCTGGCTTACTCTCCGTGGCTCTGCATCCACGTCTTGGCCCTTTAATCACCCAACTGTGCGCCGCGCCGGAAAGGCCGTGGACGGTAGAAGCCATGGCTCAGCAAGTGTTTATGTCCCGCGCTTCCTTCGCGCTGCTGTTCCGCCAGCTCAGCGCTACCACGCCGCTGGCCGTGCTTACCGCCCTTCGTCTGCAGCTGGCCGCTCAGCGACTGGCGCGCGAAACAGCCCCGTTAATCAACATCGCTCTGGCCGTCGGCTACGCCAGCGAATCCTCCTTTCACAAAGCGTTTGTCCGTGAGTTTGGCTGCACACCGGGAGAATACCGACGTCGTGTTGAAACGCTGGCGCAGGACCGCTAAGAGTAAAGAAGAAAACTGTACGCGCTTCGCTTGCGTAAAGGCGTATTCGTGGCTTTGCTTATTTCTCAGTGCGTTAACGATTACTCGGTTCGTAACAGGAGGAGAGCAAGATGAGTGGTTTGATGAAGGCAGCCTTAGCGGCACTGACATTGGTTACCCTGGCCGGCTGTATGCAACACAGCGATGCGGTGGGCAGTGACGGACGTCCACATGCGCCCAGCAAACAGTCAGTGCCTGGCGCCAGCGAAGGCGAAGGCCCGGTCGGCCAGCCACAGGATTGAGATTAGCGGGACAGAAGTTATGTCCCGTTTTTATTTGACTGCATGACGTTGGCTCCATGAATTCCGGCATAAGTGAAGTCATGGTTAACGAGCTGGATCGTCTGGTAAGCGATGCAAAAGCCCTTAACTTCCCCAGTAATCTCGCTGCTAATCGGCAAATCCCGATTGCGATTGCCCACTTCAAGAGATGGCGAATAAATCAGAATTTTATTCCGGCCAGCTGATCATCTCCTCCAGCTGCCTGAGAATGTCCGGGAAGTAACTCTCATTGATAGCCAGTTCGCCCTTTATCTGAATGCTATCAGCATGGTGTTCCGGACGAAGAACATATTCAATAATCACGATATCATCACCCGTGATCTTACTCAGAACCATATTGAGCTGGTTGAGTTGGCTGCGAAAACTAAAAGATTCAATTTCATGGCGGGCCATTACCGCCTCGTAGTATCGAGAAAATGTTGCGCGCAGTTCCTTCAGTTCGCCGACGGTAAACTCAGTCTGAAACTGCACCTTTACTCCGCTGACGGAAAACTCCACATAAGACTTAACCCAGTCCCAGAGGTGATTAACCGGATCGGTTTCGTTATCAACAACACGCTCAAAGGGTGAGATGGTGAAGACGAATCCTTCATTTCTGAAATCAAACATGCGTGCTTTCCTGCCGGTTAATCAAAATATTTAAAATGGGTGATCGTCCAGTCTGACTCTCGCACCACAATCTCAAGAGTGTATTTTTTATACTCGGTTATGTTTAGCTTGCGATTGAGTTTATACATCTCAGTTTCGTAACGAAACATCCCTTCCCCTTTACGGGGATCCGCCATACGCCTGCCGTAACGGATAGCTTTTTCCTGGATATGTAATGGAACATAGCGCCCCGGTTCATACATATGCCGGGCTGCTGTTTCTGTCATTTTAAGGTTACCAGCAGATAAACCGGTTTTTAACCGCGCACGAAGAAACATGATAGTCGCCTGACTAAGTTTCACCCTGACAGCCGCGCGCGTAGAGGTTTCAAAAAGTACGCGGCCCGCGCGAAAAATACGGAAAACGCCAAAAGCGATAAGCGCAATATCGGTGGGATCAATCAGGGGGGCTTCAAGAGGAGCCTCTTCCAGGCGCAGAAAATGGCCCTGTGTATCATATATCTGCCACAGTCCCGGGGCCTGTGCGACTGAATAACCAATACACATGCCACTGGTTTCATCCAGTATGGGTTGTGCGTTATGCGGCAGTGTCCGGAGCCGGAGTTCAAAAAATACATCAGCCGGTAATGGCGACTGGAAGGTGTAATATCTACCCGGTTCTTTCGTTGCGGTTTCTGCAATCATCATCGTTCCCTCGTTTTTTACAAACTTGCGGTAGTACCACTGAATTTCAGAGCGACGACTCAAGATTACTCCCCGTTGCGTCATCAGCAAACCCAAATCATGTGCCCCCACCTCATCTTCGCCCCGGAGCATAACTTTGAGCGGGTAAGAGATAGGTGGCAGAAAATTTCTGGACGTCCTTGTCGTAAAGGCGAGCGGGGACAAGTGCCCACCTCCCCACTATCAATTGCGATCTCTATCATCATTTTCAGCATCAAAATGTTGAACACCTGGCTGCGCATGATCGAAAGAACGTGATGGTTCCAATGGTTGTGGTTGGCGGGCAGAGGAAAACCGTTTGATATTATGAAGTGATATTAGGCAAAATTTTCAGGCACAAAAAAACCGCCCTTACGAGGCGGTCACGACACTGCTCTTATTGCATTGATTTTATTCTTGTTTTCCCCATGGTACCCGGAGCGGGACTTGAACCCGCACAGCGCGAACGCCGAGGGATTTTAAATCCCTTGTGTCTACCGATTCCACCATCCGGGCAGGGAAGAAAGTGGAGGCGCGTTCCGGAGTCGAACCGGACTAGACGGATTTGCAATCCGCTACATAACCGCTTTGCTAACGCGCCGTAAAACTTTTCAAACTGACACCCGCTCTGCGCATGTATTTATCTGGAGCGGGAAACGAGACTCGAACTCGCGACCCCGACCTTGGCAAGGTCGTGCTCTACCAACTGAGCTATTCCCGCATGTCCTTATGCTTCACCGAACTTGCTGATTTTACTCAGCTTCTTGCAGCCTGTGCTGCCGTTCGATGCGTTGCATTCTACTGATCTGACGTAATGAGTCAACGTTATTTTTTGCATCCCCGGATCGTTTGCTGAAAATTACGGCGAAACGATCACTGATCAAGCAAATCGCCGCGTGCCGCGTTCAAATATTGCAGCATTGACCACAGTGTCAGCACCGCCGCAACGAAGAACAACGCCATACCACGCATCAACGCCCACTCACGGTCGCGTTCGGACGCCACAGCAGCCCGACCAGCGCCACCATCTGCGCGGTGGTTTTCACTTTACCAATCCAGGATACCGCCACGCTGCTGCGTTTCCCCATCTCCGCCATCCACTCACGCAGCGCAGAGATAATGATCTCACGGGCGATCATGGTGGCGGCAGGCAGCGTCACCCACCAGGTGTGGTAATGCTCAGCCACCAGCACCATCGCGATAGCGACCATCACTTTATCGGCCACCGGATCGAGGAAGGCACCAAAACGGGTGCTCTGATTCCAGCGGCGCGCCAGATAGCCATCAAACCAGTCGGTTACCGCCGCAATAACAAAAAACAATGCGCAGACGCGAAGGGTGCCCAGACAACCGGCAGATAAAACGCCAGCACGAAGAACGGGATCAGTACGACGCGAAAAAGGGTGAGCAACGTAGGGATGTTAAATTGCATAGTGACGGTAACTATCTGTTGTCAGTAAAATTTAGCTCTATGTTGCTACAGAGCCCTCAATGTTTCAACGAGTAGTAGATCTTTTCTGCCAGCCCTTGCGAAATACCCGGCACTTTTGCAATTTCCTCCATGCTGGCGTTGAGTAATCCCTTGCAATCCGCCCATATACTTCAGCAGCATCTGGCGACGTTTTGGCCCCACGCCTTCAATGGTCTCCAGCGAGCTGGTGTTCTTCACCTTCGCCCGTTTTTTCCGGTGGCCGCTGATGGCATGATCGTGCGACTCATCGCGAATATGCTGGATAACATGCAGCGCCGGGGAGTCCGGCGGCAGGCGAAACGCCCTCGCCTTCCGGCTCAAAGAACAGCGTTTCCAGCCCGGCTTTACGATCGGCGCCTTTTGCCACGCCCAGCAGAAACGGATGGTTTTTATCCCACGGCACATCCAGCTCCGCAAACACCGGCTTCGCCTGCGCCAGTTGCCCTTTCCCGCCGTCGATCAGGATCACATCCGGGATCTTGCTTTCTCTTCAATCGCTTTGCCGTAGCGACGGCGCAGCACCTGATTCATTGCCGCATAGTCATCACCGGGGGTGATGCCGGTGATGTTGTAGCGGCGATACTCCGCGCGCAGCGGGCCGTTACGCATCAAACACCACGCAGGACGCAACGGTCTGTTCGCCCATCGTATGGCTGATGTCGAAACACTCCATGCGTTTCACTTCCGGCAGCTTCAGGAGCGCCGCCAGCGCCGTTAAACGCTGGCTGAACGGTCGACTGCTGGGAAAGCTTCGTGGTCAGCGCCGTGGCGGCGTTGGTGCGCGCCAGCTTCAGATAGCGCGCACGATCGCCGCGCGGTTTGGTCTGAACATTGACCCGGCGCCCCGCCAGTTCGGATAAGCGAATCGGCCAGCAGTTCCCGCTCAGGCAGATTGAAGTCCAGCAGGATGTCCGCCGGTAAGGTACGCGCATCTGGCTGCCCTGCAGATAGAACTGGCCGACAAACGTTTCCACCACTTCGCCCAGCTCCGTGCCGCCAGGCACTTTCGGGAAATAGCTGCGGCTGCCGAGCACTTTGCCCTGGCGAATAAACAGCACGTGCACGCAGGCCATGCCGGCATCAAAGGCCACGCCGATCACGTCGAGATCGTCACCGGTGATTCGAGACAAACTGTTTCTCCGTGACCCGCCGCACCGCCTGAATCTGGTCGCGCACGCGCGCGGCCTCTTCAAATTCCAGTGCCGGCGCTGGCCTTCTCCATACGGGCGATCAGCTGGGTTAAGCACCTGATCGTCTTTACCGGCCAGAAACAGGCGCACATACTCCACCTGCTGCGCATACTCCTCTTCACTCACCAGCCCGGCGACGCAGGGCCCCAGGCAGCGGCCAATCTGGTACTGCAGGCACGGGCGCGAGCGGTTGCGGTAGACGCTGTTTTCGCACTGGCGAATCGGGAAGATTTTTTGCAGCAGCGCCAGCGTTTCACGCACGGCATAGCCGTTGGGAAACGGGCCGAAATATTCACCTTTCGCATGTTTCGCACCGCGGTGCATCGCGAGGCGCGGATGGGTATCGCCGCTCAGGAAAATAAACGGGTAGGATTTATCATCCCGCAACAGCACGTTATAGCGCGGCTGATAGAGCTTGATGTAGTTGTGCTCCAGCAGCAGCGCTTCAGTCTCCGTATGGGTGACGGTGACATCAATATTCTGGATGTGTGCGACCAGCGCTTCGGTCTTACGGGAGGCAAGGTTGCTGCGGAAATAGCTGGAAAGGCGTTTTTTAAGATCTTTGGCTTTCCCCACATAGATAACCGTACCGCCAGCGTCATACATGCGATAGACGCCTGGCTGGCTGGTCACGGTTTTCAGAAATGCTTTTGAATCGAATACATCACTCACTGACTTAACAACGTCTCCGCATTACACAGACCATGGCGGATGGCCAGATGAGTCAGTTCGACATCACCGTGAATGTTCAGTTTACTGAACATTCGATAACGATAGCTGTTCACCGTTTTCGGGCTGAGATTCAGCTGTTCTGAAATCTCATTCACCTTCTGACCCTTGGTGATCATCAGCATAATCTGCAATTCACGCTCAGACAAACTGGCAAACGGCGATTCGGTTTTCTCGGGCTCAATCTGGCTCAGCGCCATCTGCTGAGCGATGTCAGAGGCAATGTAACGCTGCCCGGCAAACACAGAGCGAATGGCATTGACCACTTCCTGCGGCGCGGCACCTTTGCTCAGGTAACCCGCCGCACCCGCCTGCATCACTTTCGCTGGCAGTGGGTTTTCGGTATGCACGGTCAGCATGATGACTTTGGTGTCAACAAAGGTACGCGCGATTTTGCGTGTTGCCTCAAGTCCACCGATACCGGGCATGTTCATATCCATCAGCACCACATCGGCCGAATGTGTGCGGCACCATTTTACCGCATCTTCACCACAGGCCACTTCACCGGCAACTCAAATCCCTTTAATATCTTCAAGAATGCGTCGTATCCCTGCGCGCACCAGTTCGTGGTCATCAACAAGAAGGACGTTGATCAACGGGACGTACTCCGCAGGTTAGTGGGGGAAAATATATTTCAGGGGCGTTATCTTACCGGGTTTCGCGTGGAAAGAACATCAGGGGCGCCAGATAAATCTCAAAACCAATGACCCATGTCAAATAGCAGGCAGCGGTGATTGTTTTTTTTAGCTGATGCAATACCATACTGGAATAAAATTGTTAAAATGTGACTAATATCATTAAGTTATAATTTATAACCCGCCTTCGCTTCTTCTCGCCCGCAGCACAAAAAAATAATCTTTCCGTGGAAGTTTTTTGCGCACAAAAAATAACGAACGGCGCAATTAATTAACCGTCTTCGCGCGGGTCGATGATGTGGCCTAAATTCTTCCATCAAGCGTATGATATACTCTGTTTTTTATGCACGGGAAGAATGTGTGCGCACAAGGTCATTCCACAAAGGAGATAATGATGAGTGATGAAGATTTCGTAACATCGCGCGATACCCAGGCGCTGGCGGATGAAGTTGCCTGCCTGAAAATGATGGTGACGCTGATCCTGAAAGGCATGGGCCAGGCTGATGCCGGTAAGGTGATCATCAACATGGAGCGCTACGTTCAGTCCGCGCTGGCCGATAAACCGCAGGCCGAGGTGTTCAGCAACACCATCCGCCAGATTAAAACCGCCTACCGTCAGTAAGCGGCGTGCCCTGCGCATCCTGCGCGGGGCGTTAGCTGTGTGACTGCCAGTTGACCGACACGCCCAGCGAGGGCAGCACTTCTTCCGGACTGAAGCGACGCGTGCCGCGATACTTCTCCGCCAGCGCCGGCTGCTGCACCGGAATACGAATGGCAAACAGATTGTCTTCTGACTGGATCAGTCCCGGCGAGAGCGGCTCGTACACCACCTGATGCTGCTCAAACATCTTCTCCAGCATCGGCGTGGCCGAACTGATCAAATACTCCATCCCGCTCAGCTCTGCCAGCTGTACCGAATGCCATAAGATGTTCAGCGGCAGCTCGGTATCCACTTCAAGGCGAGCCGAATAGCGCGACATTTCCCACACTTTTTGCTGATCAAAAGGCAGCACCATGCCTTCCGGCACTTCCGGCTCGTGCCACGGTAACAGACGTGCGCAGCCACAAATGCCCTGACGCGCAGTCCAGGCAATCAGCCAGGTGACATCGGAACGATCGAAGCGATCGTACTCCTGTCCCGGCGTGCTGAGTCGCGGCGGAATTGACCAGCCCTCGCCACGCGCAAAGACGCTGTAACGATAGGTGCCCAACTCGGCCAGCAAAGAGGACGGCATATCCTTTAGCTGTGTTTGAATTATTTTCATCATGCGCCCCTGACATCCCCATGTTTGCAATGATTTATTAAGCGCCAGCCTGGCGGAGTTTCCGGCGCAGGGTAGACAACTGACTGCGGCTTAGGAACTACTAAAATTAGTAGTTGCCTTTTCGCTATATCAGGCCGATGGCTGCGGCATAACAGGCAATCTGCGTTTTATTGGAAACATTAAAACGCTTTTGCATATTCTTTTGGTGAAAATTTACCGTGTGTTCAGAAATAGCCAGAATAAGGGAAATTTCGGCTGAGGTTTTCCCCTCCGCTGTCCATTTCAATATTTCCAGCTCGCGCTGACTAAAATCATTCGATAACACCACCATTGAGCCGTCATTCAGACGGTCCAGCACACGCAAACTCAGTTCCGCCAGGAAGTGCAGTTGCACCTCCAGCTCAACGCGTCTGTGCTGGGTCTGGCTGGGTTGTTGCGATGCTATAGATAATATACCAATGGCACGATTTAGCGCCATTGCCGAGCATGAAAAGCCACTTACCAGCCCTGCTGCATTGGCTTCTGCCCATAAATTGCCTGCGCCGGTAAATAAATCACGCGTCCACTCCACGCCGCGACCGGGCTGCTGGCAGAGCATTAACACCGGATCTACCGCATAGTAATTTTCACTCTCGTAGCGTTTCACCCAGCTCTGCGGATAGGTGCTAAAGAGAAAAATACGCGGTCGGGTAAAAGGCACCGGATGCTGTACCAAAAAGGCAAAAGCATCAAATCCAAGGGCCTCAACATGTTTTTGCAGTAGCGATTTCAATTGCAGCACTTCGGAAAGCGCCTGAAATTCTTTTTCAGTTTCGCCTCGCCAGACGAAATAATTATCGATGGTCATTATTGCCCTGGCGCTGTTTCACGCCTTATTCATAACAGGATATCTGTGCCGATTAATGTAAAAAATAAATTAACCAGAGAAAAAATATTGATTGAAACCAGAGCGGCATTGCGGGCAAAAAGTGATAACTACCTTGTTGTCAATATGTTACCCAAATGAGAAATTAAACTATGGTGCGTTTGCCAGCGGCACCATCAGGATGATAAGTCGTGCGGATCAGAATAAGATTTTTCTGAAGAATTTTCAATCGTCCTGTTGATTAAACGCCAGACTTCGCAGATAAAACATTCGCCTCATCATTAATCGCTATTATCTTTGCCATTCCCCTTTTTTATACCGCCCGTCATAATCTTCCTGCTGATTAAGTCCGCAGCGCGGCTTAATTCCAGTTATTTCTGCAGTGTTTCCCTGCTTTGCACCTGTGGCAGACATTTCCGGCACCGTCTTTTCCAGCTACGCTTTAGCAGAGGCGCAAGGTGGCAGGCACCAGCATAGCTCCGCAGGCTGGCGCGATTTCAGCAAACTGAGTGGGACTGACTATGTTAAACCAGCTGGCATTACCCTTTCTGGTCGTGGGCATGTGTACCGCCCTGATGATCGCTAAAGATCTGTTGCGTCACCCGCATCCGCTGGCGGTCATGAATATCATCTGGCCGCTCACCGGGCTTTACATGCCGTTTTTCGGCTGGCTGGCATGGTGGTATCTCGGGCGTAAACCGTCACGTCAGCGAAAACTGGCGCTGCTGCTGCCATCCGGATTAACCGGTTATGCCAGCTGGCAAACCATTTTTATTTCCACCTCGCTCTCTGCCGCCGCCTGTATATTCGGCGACATCATCACCCTGCCAATAGTCACTCTGCTCAAGCATTTTGCAATTAGCCCCGCGCTGTGGTTACAGGCGGTTATTTGCGTGATGATTTCGTTACTGGCGGGATTATTTTTTCAGTTTCTGGCCATTCGCCAGCGGGAACAACTTTCTATTGTCCGTACGTTATTATTAGCGCTGAAAACAGAAACCTTTCCGCTGCTGATTTATCAAACGGGAATCTTTATCTTTATGACGCTGGCCCTAAAATATGTGCTTAATCAACAGCTCAATCCCCTGCTCAGTGCCTTCTGGTTTATGTTACAGCTGGCGATGCTCACCGGATTTATTTTCTCCTGGCCGGCAAATCATTTCCTCATCAAACGCGGATTAAACCCGGCGGTGTAGTTTAGCGACAAAAGCCTGCGCCGCGCATGCCAAGGTGGAAATGGCTGGCATGCGCCGCATTGTAATCCGGCCCCAGCGCATTACCGAAGCTGGCACAGCCGTTGCGCCATAACGCGTGCAAACCGGCAGCGGCCTGCGGCGGTTGCTGCCAGTTTTTGCCTACCTGCAGCCAGCGCCCGTCCGCCAGCTGAAACCCCGTGATGTCCCACGCCTCCGCCGTCGCGTGTTCACTGCGGCGTCCTTCCTGGCGGTGATAAATATTGCGGCAGGCGTAACTGCCAACGTGCGCGATGCGGCGCAGCGGCGAGGTAATGCCGGCCTGCTGCAGCGCCGCATTGCTGCGCGTAACATACAGCGTGCTGGCCACCGCCATTGGACAGCTGGCAAGAAAACTGCTGCTCAGCGTGACCTCACCGAAGCGGCTGATGCGCAGCGGTTGATCAATCGGACAATCGCCCTGCAGCGGCGGCACCTCACGGAAACTGACTCTGCCCTGCGCGCTGGCCGCGCGCATCACCGCCAGACACGCGGCCGGATCGCTGCTCAGCCGCTGCAGCTTATAGCGCGTCATCCAGCCTGGCGGATCGGTAACCTGGAGCGGTATAAACGGATTCCACTGTGGCGGCAGATGCGTTTTCAGCCAGGGTAAACTCCACCAGCCGCACAGGGCCAGCAGCACTATCGCGAGCAATGCGCGCACGCTGCCTCACTTTTTCCGGGTTCATCGAAATGACAAGTGTAGAACCCTGCGCAGCGCTGCGTGGTGCAAGCGGCTCATTTGCAGAACATTTACGCAAAATGACGGCACGGCGCGCCATGTAAATATTTACTGACACGGTAAAGCACGCAAAAGGGCACAAAGGTTTAAAAACCATTACCGAGAGTGGCCGCCTTTCCTCTATCTTATGCCCTCTTGCCCTGTGCAACAGCACGTTATTCAACAGCCAGCAGAGCTGACACAACATCAAGACAGGAAAGATATTTTTATGGTTGATCAATCTAAAGCGGCGCCCATTGAGGCCGAACAGCCGGAAAAACTCCGGCGCAACCTGCATAACCGTCACATCCAGCTTATCGCCATCGGCGGTGCCATCGGCACCGGGCTGTTCATGGGCTCCGGCAAAACCATCAGCCTGGCGGGGCCGTCGATCATCTTCGTCTATATGATCATCGGTTTTATGCTGTTCTTCGTGATGCGCGCAATGGGTGAGCTGCTGCTCTCCAACCTCGAATACAAATCCTTCAGCGACTTTGCCGCCGACCTGCTCGGGCCGTGGGCGGGTTATTTCACCGGCTGGACCTACTGGTTCTGCTGGGTCGTGACCGGCATCGCCGACGTGGTGGCGATCACCGCCTACGCGCAGTTCTGGTTCCCCGGGCTTCTCGAACTGGATGAGCGCGCTGCTGTGCGGTGATTGTTCTGCTTGCGAGCCTGAACCTCGCCACGGTGAAACTGTTCGGCGAGATGGAGTTCTGGTTCGCGATGATCAAAATCGTCGCCATCGTGGCGCTGATCATCACCGGCGATTGTGCTGGTCAGCCTGCACTACCCTTCGCCGAACGGGAGCCATGCGGCGCTGACCAATCTCTGGGATGACGGCGGCATGTTCCCGAAAGGCCTGAGCGGTTTCTTTGCCGGCTTCCAGATTGCGGTGTTTGCCTTTGTCGGCATTGAGCTGGTGGGCACCACGGCCGCGGAAACCAAAGACCCGGAGAAAGCCCTGCCGCGCGCCATCAACTCGATCCCGCTGCGCATCATCATGTTCTACGTGCTGGCGCTGATCGTGATCATGGCCGTGACGCCGTGGAGCCAGGTGGTGCCGGATCGCAGCCCGTTCGTTGAGCTGTTCGTGCTGGTAGGCCTGCCGGCCGCCGCCAGCCTGATTAACTTCGTGGTGCTGACCTCGGCGGCCTCCTCGGCCAACAGCGGCATCTTCTCCACCAGCCGCATGCTGTATGGCCTGGCGGAAGAGGGCGTGGCGCCGAAAGCGTTTGGCCGTCTCTCGGCGCGCGCGGTGCCGACCACCGGCCTGTTCTTCTCCTGCCTGTGCCTGCTGGGTGGCGTGGTGTTGATCTACCTGATCCCGAACGTGATGACGGTCGTTCACCATGGTGACCACGGTCTCGGCGATCCTGTTCATGTTCGTCTGGACCATTATCCTGTGCAGCTACCTGGCCTACCGCAAACAGCATCCGCAGCGGCATGCGGCATCAAGCTTCAAGATGCCACTTGGCAAGCTGATGTGCTGGGTGTGCATGGCGTTCTTCGCCTTCGTGCTGGTGCTGCTGACCCTGCAGGAAGATACCCGCCAGGCGCTGATGGTGACGCCACTGTGGTTTGTGGTGCTGACCATGGGCTGGCTGCTACGCCGGCGTAAAGCCTGATCCACCTAAACGAAAAGGCCCGGTTATCCGGGCCTTTTTCGTTATAAGCGTTCAGTGAATTTGTGCCACGCCTGCGACAGTGACGGCCGCAGCGAATCTTCCCGCTGTGGTGCTGCTGCCGGCGCTGCGGCGGAACCGAGATTAAAGGTAAAGGTGTAATCCGGCTCTTCCCCCATGCGCAAATCCACGATCAGCGTGTCGTTGCCCTGCTGGCGCATGGCATAAAATCCATGGCTGAACCACGCAACGCGTTCCGCGTGCCACTGGCCTTTAAACGGGGCAAAAAGCGCGGGATGGCGATCGTACCAGCGGATCTGTAAGGGACGATCGGGCGAAAGCAGCGACCACCAGGCTTCCCCGTAACGCTGCGGCGTGATAATTACCGTGCGCCACACCAGCGTGTTGAACGCGGTGGGCGTCACCAGCAGTTGCTGCGGCTGCACAGCCTGCTGCGTCAGCTGGTGCTCAATATGCCGGGTAGCAACACTTTGCACCACCATGCTCCAGCCCAGGTACAGCGTGCTGATGAGCAATCCGGCCTGATTCCAGCGCAGCCCGCACGCATCCCGCCGCCACAGTGCGACGATCAGGGCGATCAGCAGCGGCAGCGTGTAGAGCGGATCGATGATGAACATGCTGCCGATGGCGAACGGGTAATCGGTCAGCGGCAGCCCGAGCTGCGTGCCGTACACCGTGGTCAGGTCCAGCAGCGGATGCGTGATCAATGCCAGCCAGATGGCGAGGCACCAGGCGCGCCAGTGCTGCCGGCTGCGCGTCGCGCCAGCCACCAGCCAGCCAAATAACGGTGCCACCAGCGTCAGCCACAGCAGCGCGTGGCTCTCGGTGCGGTGCAGCGTCATGTTGCGAATGGCATCGCCGTGGTCGATAAACACGTCGAGGTCTGGCAACGTGCCCGCGACCGCCCCCGCCAGCGCCGCCTGCCACAGCGGCACACGTTTGCCCATTACGGCCACGGTCACCGCCGCGCCCAGCGTTAGTTGTGATAGCGAATCCATGCACTCTCCTGGTCAGCCACGGGGATCAGCGCACGCGGATCCCTTCAATAATCATGCGCTGAACGTTATCCAGCGTCTGGGCAAAAAATTCCGCATCGTTTAGCGTCTGGCCGGTGATGGCTTCCACCTGGGACGCGAAATCAGCGTAGTGCTGCGTGGTCGCCCATAGCAGAAAGAACAGATGCTGCGGCTGCACGCCGGCAATACGCCCTTCGGCGATCCACTGTTCGATAATCGCCGCTTTGTCATCCACCAGCGCTTTTAAATCCCCCGCCAGCTCGCCCTTCAGCAGCGGCGCGCCCTGCAGCATCTCCAGACAGAACAGGCGCGATGCCTGCGGGTGGTCACGCGACACCTCCAGCTTGAGACGAATATAGTTGCGGATGGCCACCAGCGGATCCTGGTCATGACGCAGCGCACGCAGCGGCGCCAGCCACACATCAAGAATCTCTTTCAGTACCGCCACATACAGCACTTCTTTTGACGGATAGTAGTAAAGCAGGTTGGTTTTTGAGACGTCCGCGCGCTCAGCCACCTTATCCAGACTGGTGCCGTGAATGCCAAACTGCGAGAAGAAGGCCAATGCCGCTTCCAGAATAGCTGCCCGTTTCGCCGCAACGGCCCGCGATCGGCGTCCTGGCTTTTTTTCATCGCTTTTCACACTGTTACCTCTTCCATCCTGCGAAATCGCATCATAACAAACGCCCTGTTTCCTGCCTAATGCTGTGCCCTGCACCTTTTTCGCTCAGGTGACGCATGAAAAACGTGCAATTTATTTTGACCAGATGGTCTGTTTTGGACCAGTCACTCAGGATTCATTACGTCGCCAATTTTAACTGATTGTTATGTATCACTTTTAAAATTGTGGCACAGGCTTTGCAATTTTGTGATCGAGCGCCGCCCGCAGGATGCGTGCAGGAAGCAACGCAGCGCGTGAAGCAATCCATGTTCAATGAAGAGAGGTTCGAGATGAAAATTGGCGTTTTCGTTCCGATTGGCAACAACGGCTGGCTTATCTCGACCACTGCCCCGCAATACAAGCCGACCTTTGAGCTGAACAAAGCGATCGTGCAGAAAGCGGAGCACTACCACTTCGACTTTGCGCTTTCGATGATCAAGCTGCGCGGCTTTGGCGGCAAAACCGAATTCTGGGATCACAACCTGGAGTCCTTCACCCTGATGGCCGGGCTGGCCGCGGTCACCTCGCGGATTCAGATCTACGCCACCGCCGCCACCCTCACGCTGCCGCCCGCCATCGTGGCGCGCATGGCCTCCACCATCGACTCCATCTCCGGCGGGCGCTTTGGCGTCAATCTGGTGACCGGCTGGCAGAAGCCGGAGTATGAGCAGATGGGGCTCTGGCCGGGCGACGACTACTTCTCGCGCCGCTACGACTACCTGACGGAGTACGTGCAGGTGCTGCGCGATCTGTGGGGCACCGGCAAAAGCGATTTCAAAGGCGACTTCTTCACCATGAACGACTGCCGCGTCAGCCCGCAGCCGCCGGTGCCCGATGAAGGTGATTTGCGCCGGGCAAAGCGATGCGGGAATGGCATTTTCGGCGCAATACGCCGATTACAACTTCTGCTTCGGCAAAGGCGTCAACACCCCTACCGCCTTCGCCCCCACCGCCGCACGCATGAAAGAGGCCGCCGACAAAACCGGGCGCGACGTGGGCTCCTACGTGCTGTTTATGGTCATTGCCGACGAAACCGACGAGGCCGCGCGCGCCAAATGGGAGCGCTATAAAGCCGGCGCCGACGAGGAAGCCCTGGCCTGGCTCACCGAGCAGAGCCAGAAGGATACCCGCTCCGGCGCGGACACCAACGTGCGCCAGATGGCCGACCCGACCTCTGCCGTCAATATCAACATGGGCACGCTGGTCGGCTCGTATGCCAGCGTCGCCAGAATGCTGGATGAAGTGGCGCCGCGTGCCCGGCGCCGAAGGCGTGCTGCTGACCTTCGATGATTTCCTCACCGGCGTGGAGACCTTCGGCGAGCGCATCCAGCCGCTGATGCAGTGCCGCGCCCACATCCCTGCCGTCACGAAGGAGGTGGCGTAATGACTACCCGGGCCCACAGCACCAGCCAGCCTGCAGTGACTCTGCCGGCACGCCCGGAAGCCATCACCTTTCCGCCTGAGCAGAGCGCGCTGATCGTGGTGGATATGCAAAACGCCTACGCCAGCCCCGGCGGCTATCTGGATCTGGCCGGGTTTGATGTCTCCGCCACCCAGCCGGTGATCGAGAATCATCAAAACCGCCGTCGCCGCCGCCCGCGCAGCCGGGATGCTGATCATCTGGTTCCAGAACGGCTGGGATGATCAGTACGTCGAAGCCGGTGGCCCCGGCTCGCCCAACTTCCACAAATCGAACGCGCTGAAAACCATGCGCAAGCGGCCCGAACTGCAGGGCAAGCTGCTGGCGAAAGGCGGCTGGGATTATCAGCTGGTGGATGAGCTGGTGCCGCAAGCGGGCGATATCGTGCTGCCGAAACCGCGCTACAGCGGCTTTTTCAACACGCCGCTCGACAGCCTGCTGCGCAGCCGCGGCATTCGCCATCTGGTGTTTACCGGCATTGCCACCAACGTCTGCGTGGAGTCGACCCTGCGCGACGGCTTTTTCCTCGAGTATTTCGGCGTGGTGCTGGAAGACGCCACCCATCAGGCCGGGCCGGAGTTTGCCCAGAAAGCGGCGCTGTTCAATATCGAAACCTTTTTTGGCTGGGTCAGCGATAACGACACCGATTTCTGCGACGCCCTGAAGTCGTAACCGCCGTTTCACCTGCACGCTTAATAATAAGGACTCTGAGTCATGCCGAAAACAGTGATTATTCCACCGGGCACCACCACGCCGATCGCCCCGTTTGTTCCCGGCACGCTCGCCGACGGCGTGGTGTATGTTTCCGGCACGCTGCCGTTTGATACCGACAACAACGTGGTGTTTGTCGGCGACCCAAAGGCGCAAACCCGCCACGTGCTGGAGACGATCAAAACCGTGATCGAGACCGCGGGTGGCACCATGGAGGATGTGACCTTCAACAGCATCTTTATCACCGACTGGAAAAACTACGCCGCGATTAACGAGGTGTACGCCGAGTTTTTCCCCGGCGATAAACCGGCCCGCTTCTGCATTCAGTGCGGGCTGGTGAAACCCGATGCGCTGGTTGAAATCGCCACCGTTGCGCACATTGGCCGGCAGGAGGCGTAATGCATCTGGACATTCAGGGATTAAGCGCGCCCGACGCGCCGACGCTGGTACTGTCGTCCGGGCTGGGCGGCGTGGCCGCGTTCTGGCAACCGCAGCTGGCGGCACTGACGCCGCACTATCGCGTGGTGACCTACGACCAGCGCGGCACCGGCCGCAGCCCCGATACGCTGCCGGAAGGTTACAGCATGGCGATGATGGCAGCGGAACTGGCCGACGCGCTGGCGGAGCACGGCATCGAACAGTATGACATCGTGGGCCATGCGCTGGGCGCGCTGATTGGCCTGCAGCTGGCGCTCGATTATCCGCAGCGCGTGGGACGCGTGGTGGTGATTAACGGCTGGCTGGCGCTGGATGCCCACACCGAGCGCTGCTTCCAGGTGCGCCAGGATCTGCTGCTCAACGTTGGTGTGGAAGCGTTTGTGCGCGCGCAGCCGCTGTTTCTCTATCCGGCAGAATGGCTGGCACGCCATCAGTCGCGCATCAGCGCGGAGGATGTGCATCACGTGGCGCATTTCCAGGGCATGGAGAACCTGCTGCGGCGTCTGCACGCGCTGAAATCGGCCGATTTCCGTCCGCACGCCTCGCGAATCACCCAGCCGGTGCTGGCGATATGCAGTCAGGATGACCTGCTGGTGCCGTGGAGCTGCTCGCCGCAGCTGGCGCAGGCGCTGCCCAACGGCAGCCTGATTGAGATGCCGTGGGGCGGCCATGCCATGAGCGTGACCGATGCCGACAACTTTAATGCGCTGCTGCTGCGCTGGCTGGCGGACACCGCCACGCCGGCTCGCCGCGCCAGCTAATCACGGAGCCGATGATGAGCGTACATGAACTGCCCCTGCTGCCCGAAGTGAGCCAGCCGAGGCCCCCGCCCCGATACAACCTCTTCCGCGATGCCATGGCCTGCCTGGGCGCGGCGGTCAATATCATCACCACCGACGGTCCCGCCGGGACGCGCCGGCTTCACCGCCAGCGCGGTGTGCAGCGTCACCGATTCACCGCCGACGCTGCTGGTGTGCCTCAACCGCGGCGCGTCCGTCTGGCCGACGTTCAGCGAAAACCGCACCCTGTGCGTGAACACCCTGAGCGCCGGGCAGGAGCCGCTGTCGAATCTGTTTGGCGGCAAAACGCCGATGGAGGAACGCTTTGCCGCCGCCCGCTGGCAGACGGGCGCAGCGGCTGCCCGCGTCTGGAGGAGGCGCTGGCCTCGTTTGACTGCCGTATCAGCCAGGTGGTCAGCGTCGGTACCCACGACATTCTGTTTTGCGACATGATGTCGATGGAGCGCCATGATGCCCCGCCCGGGCTGGTGTGGTTTGACCGCGGCTACCACGCCCTTTCACGGCAGGACGCCCGCTAACGCCGCACCGTGCGGCCCGGTTCGACCACTACCCTGGAGAAGACGATGGCGAGTTCCTGGTTCCCCCGCTGGCAGAAAAAGTCAGCCATGAGCGATAGACGGGCGTGGTCGCGCCGGACGAACGCCTCCCGCTCGGGCAGACGCTGGTGATGGGCGTTCAGCATGCGGTCGCCATGTTTGGCGCAACGGTGCTGATGCCGATGCTGATGGGGCTGGATCCCAACCTCTCCATTCTGATGTCGGGTATCGGCACCCTGCTGTTCTTTTTCGTCACCGGCGGGCGCGTGCCCAGCTATCTCGGATCCAGCGCCGCCTTTGTCGGCGTGGTCATCGCCACCACCGGGTTTAACGGTCAGGGGATCAACCCCAACCTGAGCGTGGCCCTCGGCGGCATTATCGCCTGCGGTCTGGTCTACACCCTGATTGGCCTGGTGGTGATGAAGATCGGCACCCGCTGGATCGAACGCATGATGCCGCCGGTGGTCACCGGCGCGGTGGTGATGGCGATCGGCCTGAACCTGGCGCCAATTGCGGTGAAGAGCGTCTCCGCCTCGCCGTTTGAGAGCTGGATGGCGGTGATCACGGTGCTGTGCATCGGCCTGGTGGCGGTATTTACCCGCGGCATGGTCCAGCGGCTGCTGATTCTGGTCGGGCTGATTGTCGCCTGTCTGGTCTACGCCCTGCTGGCCAACGTCTTGGGCTTCGGCAAGCCGGTTGATTTTACCCTGCGTGGCCAGCAGGCCGCCTGGTTTGGTCTGCCGCAGATCACCTCGCCAACCTTTAACACGCAGGCGATGATGCTTATCGCCCCGGTGGCGGTGATCCTGGTGGCGGAGAACCTGGGGCATCTGAAAGCGGTGGCGGGCATGACCGGGCGCAGTATGGATCCGTACATGGGGCGCGCGTTCGTCGGCGACGGCCTGGCGACCATGCTCTCCGGCTCCGTGGGCGGCAGCGGCGTCACCACCTATGCCGAAAACATTGGCGTGATGGCGGTAACCAAAGTCTACTCCACGCTGGTGTTCGTGGCGGCGGCGGTGATGGCGATGCTGCTCGGCTTCTCGCCGAAGTTCGGCGCGCTGATCCACACCATTCCCGTCACCGGTCATCGGCGGCGCATCAATTGTGGTGTTCGGGTTGATCGCCGTGGCCGGCGCGCGCATCTGGGTGCAGCATCGCGTCGATCTCAGCCAGAACAGCAACCTGATTATGGTGGCGGTCACGCTGGTGCTGGGTGCGGGCGATTTTGCCCTGACGCTGGGCGGGTTTACGATTGGCGGGATTGGCACGGCGACCTTCGGCGCGATCCTGCTTAACGCCCTTCTGCAGCGGCGCGGTGCCGCGCTGACCCAGCCGGCGGCGCGCCCGCAGCCTTAAATCAGTGCCGCTTGCTTGCCGGGTGACGCTGCGCTTACCCGGCACTCGCTTTTTTGCGCCGCAGGCGCAGTTCACTGACAATCACCCCGCAGACAATCAGTGCGCCGCCCAGCAGCGCCGCGGCCGGTAACCGTTCGCCGGCAATACGTCCGACCACACCGGCCCACACCGGCTCGCCGGCATAAATCACCGTGGCGCGCGTCGGCGAGACGCTGCGCTGCGCCCAGTTCATGGTGACCTGAATCAGCGCGCTGGCCGCGCCGAGGCCCAGCGCGCTGAACAACAGCGGCGCCGATAGCGTGGGTAAAGATTCGCCGTTGGGCAGCATCAGCACGAAGGCGCAGGCCGAAGCCACCAGCAGCTGTACCAGCGTTACGCGGCGCACATCGACCTGCCCGGCGTAGCGGCTGATAAGAATGATCTCGGCGGCAATGGCGAGGGTGCTGAGCAGCGTGGCGATCTCACCGGCATTCAGCGTCAGGCTGCCATCCTGCGGACCCGCCACCAGCACCAGACCGGTGAACGCCAGCAAAATGCCCAGCCACGCCATCAGGCCCGGCGGCCGGCGCAGAAACAGCCATTGCAACAGCGGCACCACCGGCACGTAAAGTGCCGTCAGAAACGCCGACTGGCTGCTGGAAATGGTTTGCATACCCCAGGTTTGCAATCCGTAACCACCGGCAATCGCCACGCCAATCAGCGCACCCGCTTTGATTTCCAGCCAGGTAATGTGGCGCAAATAGCGGCGAAAGAAAAAGGCCAGCAGCAGCGAGGCGGTAGCGAAACGCAGCCCGACAAAAAAGAACGGCCCCGAATGCGCCATGGCGCGATGCACCACCAGAAAGGTGCCACCCCAGACCATAGTGATAAAAATAAGCACCAGCTCCTGACGCGTAATACGCAGGCTGAGGCGGGAAGTGGAAGCAGACATAACGCACCAGAATAGAGGACTGGCGCACATTTTTGCTGATTAGCCGGGCAAATTGCAATCATTGTAACCGCCGGGCGTACCCGGCGGCCGGGGATACCGTCACAGACGCACTATTTTTTCGCGCGGCTGCGTCCCCCCTTTTCACCTGCTTCGGCAGCACGCTGCGGATCATTTCTGAAATTCCCGCCGCTGTTTTTACCGCCTTTACGACCCGCTTCCGCGGCCCTTTCGCGATCTTCCGCGAAGTTGCCTGATCCTCCACGATGTTGAGCCATCATTTCCTCCAGGTATTGAGCATAGGTGGTGAAGACATTTCACTGCGCTAACAGTGTCAGGTCAGGTGCGTAATATCTCGCCACACCCGCTTAAAGCATAGCCAATGGATGCGCACAATCAGGCACACATTCATACTTTGCAACAGATAAACCGCTTAGCATCGTTTTTATGGCGAGATATTCAGCTGAAAAACAAGCGGTTAGCGGCAGAAGTCGCAGCGCGATATCCGTGACTGTTCAATGGCTGACCAGCATAGCGCGCAGCCTCTTCTATACTTCTTTCTGTTCCTTCTATTCATATCTTTAAATAACGCAGCGATTCGCTTCAGAAAAAACACCACAGGATGAAAACACGATGGCAAAAATTCTGGTGCTTTATTACTCCATGTATGGACATATCGAAACCATGGCTAACGCGGTGGCGGACGGTGCGAAGAGCGTGAGCGGTGCCGAAGTCACCATTCTGCGCGTGCCGGAAAGTATGGATGCCGAACGGTTTGCTCAGGTCGGCGGGAAGGTTAACCAGCCGGCGGCGGAAGCCAAACCGGACGACCTGCCGCAGTACGATGCCATCATCGTCGGCACCCCGACGCGCTTCGGCAATATGTCCGGTCAGATGCGTAATTTCTGGGACCGCACCGGCGGCCTGTGGGCCTCTGGCGCGCTGTACGGCAAGATTGCCAGCGTGTTTGCGTCTACCGGCACTGGCGGCGGTCAAGAGCAGACTATCACCTCGGTGTGGACCACCCTGGCACATCACGGCATGGTGATTGTGCCCATCGGCTACGGCACCAAAGAGTTGTTTGATATTTCGCAGGTGCGTGGCGGTACGCCGTATGGCGCAACCACGCTGGCGGGCGGTGACGGATCGCGCCAGCCCTCGGCGGAAGAACTGGAAATTGCCCGTTATCAGGGCCAATACGTCGCCGGTCTGGCGGTAAAACTGAAAGGATAAATTCCCAACAGGAGAGAGTTATGGCAACAGAACAGTTTAAAGCTCACCACGTGGGCGAATGGGCGACCTTACGTCACACTTCACCGGAAATCGCTGAAGCAATTTTCGAAGTGGCGAATTATGACGAACGGCTTGCCGAAGAGATCTGGCGCCAGCAAGGCAGCGATGAGGTGTTATTCCGCGCGTTTGAGAAAACCGACCAGGACGTCCTGACGTGGGACGATAAGCCGGTCGAACGTAAAAACATCTGAAGCACAGGCGGGCATGTCCCGCCTTCTCATTTTTAGCCGTCAGGGAGCTTTTATGTCAGCCTATCAAAGCATTAATCCGGCCAATAATCAGCTGCTGAAAACCTGGCCATCACACGATGACAGCTACGCGCAGCAGGCGCTGCATACCGCCGATGCGCTCTACCATTCGCCGTGGAGCAAAGGCGATATTCAGCCGCGTCTGCAGGTGCTGCAGCGTCTGGCAGAGTTGATCGACCAGCGCAGCGAAGAGCTGGCCACTATTGCCAGCAAAGAGATGGGTAAGCTGATTGGCCAGAGCCGCGGCGAAGTAAAAATCTGCGCCAGCATCGCGCGCTATTATGCCGAACACGCGGCAAGGCTGTTGCAGGCACAGCCCTATCCCAGCGATGTCGGTGACGCCTGGCTCGAATACCATCCGATTGGCGTGGTGGTGGCCGTCGAGCCGTGGAATTTCCCGTATTATCAGCTGATGCGCGTGCTGGCACCGAACCTGGCACTGGGCAATCCGGTGCTGGCGAAACATGCCAACATTGTGCCGCACTGCGCCGACGTGTTTGAAAAGCTGGTGCTGGAAGCCGGTGCGCCGCAGGGCGCGTGGACTAATCTGTTCATCTCTAACCAGCAGGTGGCCGATCTGATTGCCGATCCGCGCGTGCAGGGTGTGGCGCTCACCGGTTCGGAGCGCGCTGGCAGCGCGGTGGCTGAGCAGGCCGGTAAGCACCTGAAAAAATCCACGCTCGAACTGGGTGGTAACGATGTGTTTGTGGTGCTGGACGATGCCGACATTGATGAAGCGGTGCGCCAGGGGGCGCAGGCGCGGCTCAGCAACTGCGGTCAGGTATGTACCGCGGCCAAGCGCTTTATTCTGCATGAAAAGATTGCTGAAAGCTTTATGGCTAAGTTTAGCGCGGCGCTGCAATCCGCGACGCCTGGCGATCCATTAGATGAAAAAACCACGCTGGGGCCGCTGTCGTCACAGGATGCACGTGACCGACTGGTGAAACAGGTGGACGAGGCGGTGGCGCATGGCGCACGCGTGGAATGCGGCGGACGCGTAATCGACGGCGTCGGCTGCTACTACCAGCCAACCATCCTGACCGGCCTGACGCCGGATAACCCGGCTTATTATCAGGAGTTTTTCGGCCCGGTGGCGCAGGTATATGTGGTGGCGGACGATCGTGCTGCCGTGGCACTGGCCAACGACTCACACTACGGTTTGGGCGGTTCCGTGTGGACGCGGGACATTGCGCGCGGACGCAACATGGCTTCGCAGATTGAGACCGGCATGGTGTTTATCAATTCGCAGAGCGATACCGCGGCTGAGCTGCCGTTCGGCGGCGTGAAGCGTTCCGGCTATGGCCGTGAACTATCGGATCTCGGGCTGAAGGAGTTTGCTAACCAGAAACTGGTCGTGGTAGCCGGTTAAGCGGCATAAAACCACCGTTGAACTGAACGGTGGTTTTTTCGATTCACTGCGGTGTGCGTCAATGCGCAGCCGGTAACAACACAGCAGGGTCGCCGTGCATGGCGACCCTGCTGGCGTTTTAGTTGCTGGCCGCTGCCGGCTGTTGCGCGGGTTTAGCGTCCGCCTCCGGCTTCGCCGGCGCTGCCTCAGCCTGCGCTTTCTGCGCCGCTGCGGCATCGGCTTTCGCCTTCTCCTCTGCGCCCTTCTGAGCGCTGGCCTTCTCAGCTTTGGCTTTGTCGTCCGCCGCTTTTTGCGCCGCGGCCTTGTCCGCCTTCACTTTTTCCTCAGCGGCTTTGGCGTCAGCGGCTTTCTGCGCTGCAGCTTTATCAGCCGCGGCTTTGTCAGCCGCCGCTTTATCTGCGCTGGCCTGATCCGCTTTGGCCGGTGCGTCATCGCTGGCTGCCGGCGCGGCAGCAGGCTGTGCGGCCGGTGCCGGTGCGGCTGGCTGCAGCGGCGTACCCTGCAGCGCGTTGTTCAGCGCGCTGGTGAACTGATCCCAGCTGCAGTAGCCGTTGGCGTCAGTGTCACACCCCGCCAGCTGCAGCGTAACGCGCTTCGGTGGGTTCTTCAGGCTCAGCACATCGGCATTACGCAGCTGATCCGCCGTCTGATAGACATACTCCACTTTCAGCAGATCTTTGTTGTTCTTTGCATCGTGCCAGCGTTCAAACACCACCTGGCCGCCAATCGGGGTTTTCTCGTCGTTACCCGGCAGCTCGTATGGCTTAACCTGCAGCGCGCTCAGCAATGACGCGATATTCGAATCGTGTCCGACCATCAGCGTGACTTTTGGCGCGGTGGCTTTATCCTGATCGACCAGCTGGCTACGGATGTAATCCACCAGCGGTGCGGCAACGTCACGCGCCACTTCCGGCGCGGTAAACAGCGCATCCTGATAGCCATTCTTGATCGCCGCCAGCTCTTTCCACTGTTCAGGCGTTTTGATTTGTCCCCAGGCAACCTGATCCGCCGGGAAACCTTCGTAATACTGCAGCGTAAAGGCGTCGACCAGCGAGTTACCCACTTTCAGCGGGCCATTGACGCCGGGCTCTTTGCCGTTTTCCGCGCTAAAGGTGTTGTCGCCGCTGCTCAGGTCGCACTGTTTCTTGCCGTTACAGGCCGGGGCTGATTTGTAATCCACGATTTTTTCCAGCCGCTGAAAGGCCGGCTTCAGCGCCAGCTTCTCATTGGCTGCGGTCATCGCCGCCAGCGCTTTCTTGTTAAACGCTTCGCTGCCATCGGTGATTACCGGATTGAAGATTGGGTCCATGGTGCCCATCGCATCCTGATGGGTGACAGCGATATCGCAGCCCGGGAAAGCACCGGTGACGAAATACTGCGCCGTCGCAACGGTGCGCTGCAGGCTGTTGGCATAGACAAAGATGTTGCTGCTGTCCGGACAGGTGCCGTTCTGTACCAGCCCCTGCTGGGCCAGCCACTGACGGGTGTAGTTACCCATGTAGACTTCCAGCACGCCGCCTTTGGTGGTCAGCTCACCGCCGGGCACATCCCACTGCGGCCAGCTTTTTTTCGTCGCCTGCTCCAGCACGCTTCCATTGTTGGCCAGCGGGGCACGCAGGTTGTGACGACTCAGCATCAGGACCTGCTGCAGTTGCATATCGCCATCCGCGGCATAAGCGCTCATACCCATCGGCAGCGCCGCGATCACTGACAGCGCGCAAAGACTCAGTTTCTTGATCATTGTGCCTATTCCATAATTCATCAGGGAAACACTCTGGCATTCAAGCGATTAGCTCGCCAAAGAGCGAATTACCGCACAGTGTAACCCAGCTTGCCTGAGAAAATCGCCAGATGTTTGCAAAAACCGTGCATCGACTATAGCAGTAAACGCGCTGGCCGTCGGGTTACGGCAGCAGATTGAAAAGCTTCAGGATGTTTTTCAGAAGGATGGAAAGCAGAAAAGCGAAAAGCCCGCATCGCTGCGGGCTTCTCTTATATGGCGGAGGAACAGAGATTCGAACTCTGGGATGGTTTCCCATCGGCGGTTTTCAAGACCGCTGCCTTAAGCCACTCGGCCATCCCTCCTGAAATCTTTTTGTCACCTCACACTGCGAGAGTGTGAAGTGGCGGAGGAGGAGAGATTCGAACTCTCGGATGGTTTCCCATCGGCGGTTTTCAAGACCGCTGCCTTAAGCCGCTCGGCCACCCCTCCGCAATGAGGCGCACTATAAACATCCCCCCGAACGATGTAAAGCATCCAGTGATTCGTTCGCCTGAAAAACAGTCAAAAATGATTTTTTTGCCGTCTTAATCGTCATTCTGCTCAGTGAAACAGCAATTTATCGCGTAAAGATGGGTAAAACGCCTTTTCTGTCCTCTGGCCGTTGCGTATTCTCAGGCCATATTTGGTGTTCTCTCACTAACAGGAGCGCATGATGGACAGAATAATTAGCTCGTCACAGCAGCAGTCGCTACTCAGCACCCACAAAGTGCTGCGCAATACCTATTTCATGCTCAGCCTGACGCTGGCGTTTTCCGCGATCACCGCCACCGCCAGCACCGTGCTGATGCTGCCGTCTCCGGGGCTGATTCTGACGCTGGTGGGCATGTACGGTCTGATGTTCCTGACCTACAAAACCGCCTGACAAACCGGCCGGTATTCTGGCCGCGTTCGCCTTCACCGGCTTCCTGGGTTACATCCTGGGGCCGATCCTGAACGCGTACCTGTCTGCCGGTATGGGTGATGTGATCGGCATGGCGCTGGGCGGCACCGCGCTGGTGTTCTTCTGCTGCTCGGCCTACGTGCTGACCACGCGCAAGGACATGTCCTTCCTCGGCGGTATGCTGATGGCGGGCATCGTGGTGGTGCTGATTGGCATGGTGGCAAACATCTTCCTGCAGCTGCCTGCCCTGCACCTGGCAATCAGCGCCGTGTTTATCCTGATGTCATCCGGCGCGATCCTGTTTGAAACCAGCAACATCATTCACGGCGGTGAAACCAACTACATTCGCGCCACCGTGAGCCTGTATGTCTCGCTGTACAATATCTTCGTCAGCCTGCTGAGCATCCTGGGCTTCGCCAGCCGCGACTAAGACGTAACGCACGCACCGGTACAACAAGCCCCGCTTATGCGGGGCTTTGTTTTTTGCTACACTGCCGCCGTTGTTGACTGACGTTGTGAAAAACTATGTTGATGTTTGAAGGCAAAGAAATTGAAACCGATAGCGAAGGCTATCTGAAAGATACCTCCCACTGGAGCGAAGCTCTGGCAGAGGTTATTGCGCAACAAGAAAGCATTACACTCTCCCCGGAACGCACTGGGAAGTGGTGCGCTTTGTGCGCGAATTCTATCTGGAATTTAATACCTCGCCGGCCATTCGCATGCTGGTAAAAGCGATGGCGAAAAAATTTGGCGAAGAGAAAGGCAACAGCCGCTATCTGTATCGCCTGTTCCCGAAAGGCCCGGCAAAACAGGCGACGAAAATCGCCGGCCTGCCAAAACCGGTGAAGTGTATTTAATCAGCCGGTAGCAAACCGCGTCGGCCATTCTCTGCCGGGTTGATGCGGTTCCGTCAGCACCCTATCAACCCGGGCGCTGCGCGGTCCCCCCGCTTTCAGCCACGCCACCAGTTTGTCGACCTTTTCCGCTTCTCCGCAAGCCACCACCTCCACGCTGCCGTCGTCCAGATTACGTGCATACCCCGTTAGCCCCAGACGCTGAGCTTCATGCTGCGTGCTATAACGAAATCCGACGCCCTGCACCATTCCGTGTACCCAGGCAATTGTGCAAACTTGTGTCATCTTGTTCCCCTTTCTGTGCTGGCGCGTTGCATTTGCCCGGCGAACCCGTGACAATAGCGCCCATTTTCTTCAGTCTACAGAATAGCCGAATATGAGCGTACGTTTAGTGTTAGCCAAAGGGCGCGAGAAATCATTGCTGCGCCGTCATCCCTGGGTCTTCTCCGGCGCGGTTGCCCGTATGGAAGGCAAAGCCAGCCTCGGTGAAACCATTGATATCGTTGATCACCAGGGCAAATGGCTGGCGCGCGGCGCGCTATCGCCTGCCTCGCAAATTCGCGCGCGCGTCTGGACGTTCGATAAAGATGAAAGTCCATCGACATCGCCTTCTTTGTGCGTCGCCTGCAGCAGGCGCAGCAGTGGCGCGACTGGCTGGCACAGCGCGACGGGCTGGACAGCTATCGCCTGATTGCCGGGGAGTCCGACGGGCTGCCGGGCGTGACCATCGACCGCTTCGGTAATTTCCTCGTGCTGCAGCTGCTGAGCGCCGGGGCGGAATATCAGCGTCCGGCGCTGCTCTCGGCGCTGCAGACACTGCTATCCCGGAATGCGCCATCTACGACCGCAGCGATGTGGCGGTGCGTAAAAAAGAGGGCCTGGAGCTGACGCAGGGCCCGGTAACCGGTGAACTGCCGCCTGCGCTGCTGCCGATCGAAGAGCACGGCATGAAGCTGCTGGTGGATATTCAGGGCGGCCATAAAACCGGCTACTACCTCGATCAGCGCGACAGCCGCCTGGCCACCCGTCGCTACGTTGCCGACAAACGCGTGCTGAACTGCTTCTCCTACACCGGCGGCTTTGCGGTTTCTGCGCTGATGGGCGGCTGCCGGCAGGTGGTCAGCGTGGATACCTCGCAGGAAGCGCTGGATGTGGCAAAGCAGAACGTCGCGCTGAACAAGCTGGATCTGAGTACAGCGCGCAGTTCGTCCGCGACGATGTGTTCAAACTGCTGCGCAAATACCGCGATCAGGGCGAGAAGTTCGACGTGATCGTGATGGATCCGCCGAAGTTCGTTGAAAACAAAAGCCAGCTGATGGGCGCCTGCCGCGGCTATAAAGATATCAACATGCTGGCGATTCAGCTGCTGAACCCGGGCGGCATTCTGCTGACCTTCTCCTGTTCCGGCCTGATGACCACCGATTTATTCCAGAAAATCATCGCCGATGCCGCAATAGATGCCGGTCGTGATGTACAATTTATAGAGCAGTTCCGTCAGGCAGCCGATCATCCGGTGATCGCTACCTACCCGGAAGGGCTGTATCTGAAAGGGTTTGCCTGTCGCGTCATGTAACTTGAAAACGAGAAATGTCCCTGCCCCCATATTGGTGACAGGGCAAAGTGTTTCCCGGGAGGTGACAATGATTGCCAGCAAATTCGGTATCGGCCAGCAGGTCCGCCACACTCTGCTCGGGTACTTGGCTGTGGTGGTGGATATCGACCCGGAGTATTCCCTTGATGAACCGTCGGCGGATGAGCTGGCGGAAGTGACGCAGAATCGCTGCGTGCCGCTCCCTGGTATCATGTGGTGATGGAAGATGACGACGGCCAACCGGTTCATACCTATCTCGCTGAGGCGCAGCTCACCAGTGAACTGCAGGATGAGCATCCGGAACAACCCTCGATGGATGAACTGGCTCAGACTATCCGCCAGCAGCTACAGGCTCCCCGCCTGCGGAACTAATCGTGCGGCGACCCGGAGTCGCCGTTTTTATTTACCGCGTCAGGCCCAGCCGGGGAAT
This sequence comes from Enterobacterales bacterium, assembly GCA_039593635.1. Taxonomy (GTDB): domain Bacteria; phylum Pseudomonadota; class Gammaproteobacteria; order Enterobacterales; family Enterobacteriaceae; genus Enterobacter. The sequence continues at coordinate 61,531 of JBCNOW010000026.1, read as the reverse complement.
CTCGATCGCCGGACAGCGATCCATGACCACCCGTCAACCCGGCATCACGCGCCAGCACGGCCGCCTGCTCGTTAATCACGCCCAACTGCAGCCACAGCGTTTTCGCTCCGATAGCGATGGCTTCCTGCGCCACTCCCCATGCCGCTTCGGAATTGCGGAAGACATCCACCATATCAATCTTGCCTGGAATCTCCGCCAGCGTGCCGTACACGGTTTGCCCCAGCAGCTGCTGCCCTGCCAGCTTCGGACTCACCGGGATCACGTGATAACCCTGATCGAGCAGGTATTTCATCACGCGATAGCTGGGACGCTCAGGGTTATCGCTGGCACCGACCAGCGCGATGCGTTGGGTTTGCGTCAGGACATCGCGAATCGTTTGATCGTTCATGTTTTTCTCCTTGTTCACTCGCCTGAGTGTAGATGCCATTGCGCGCTAAAGTGCAAGCGCAGCGCACGAAAAGTTTGCGCGGCGACACGAATAAATATGTTAAAATGTAAATTAACTGCCATAATGTAATAATTTGCTACACATCGCCCTTTTTCCCCTGTTCCGGGAGTTCAAATGAAGCTGTCTCTGGCTGTTACGGGTTTGCTGTTGCTGCTCGTATCGGCAACCTGCCATGCCATCACCCTGAAGCTCGATCCGCAGATCGACCTGCTGGTGCTGGATGGGCGCAAAATCTCAGGTTCGCTGCTGAAAGGCGCGGACAGCCTTGAGCTGGAGCGCGGTCAGCATCAGTTTCTGTTTCGCGTGGATAAACCCTGCGCCGATGCCACTCACTTCCGCTCAGAACTGATGATCGTCACCTTCACCGCCGACGCCCATTCCGTAGCGATTCGCCTGCCGGCGCTGAATAACCGCCGCGAACGCAGCCTGTTTGATAAATCGTTGAATTTTCAGCTGATTGATGAGCGTGGTAATGAAATAGCCAGCATTCGCGATCGGTTGCCGGGTGAGAGCAGCGGCAATGTTGAACAGGCGATGATCAATTACAACCGTACGGCGCAGGCGGCCAGCGTGCCGCGCTTTGCGCTGCAGGCGGCCAGCGTACCGGACGCCAGTCTCAGTCTGGATATGGTATGGCAGGACGCCAGTAATATGCCCGCGCTGCAACGCTGGCTGCAGCGTGTTGATGCCGCCACGCGGCAGCGTTTTATCAGTTGGGTGAAAACCCTACGCGCAAGTTGATAGCAGCTGAACGCCAGGGGTAAACTCGTGCCTTCACTACGTTTGCACGCGCCGAAACAGGAAGCCCCATGGAGCAGACCGTTCGTACCCTGAAAGTTCAGAAACACATCGCCCTCGTTGCCCACGACCACTGCAAAGCCTCGCTGCTGGACTGGGTAAAAATCAATCAAAATGCGCTGCAACCTCACGTGCTGTATGCCACCGGCACCACCGGTAACCTGATCCAGCGTGAAACGGGTCTGGAGGTGAATGCCATGCTGAGCGGCCCGATGGGCGGCGATCAGCAGGTCGGCGCGCAGATTTCTGAAGGGAAAATTGATGTGCTGATCTTCTTCTGGGATCCGCTGAATGCGGTTCCGCACGATCCGGACGTCAAAGCGCTGCTGCGCCTGGCCACGGTGTGGAATATTCCGGTGGCGACGAACCTGTCGACGGCGGATTTCATTATCGAATCACCGCAGTTTAACTCGCCGGTTGAGATCCTGATCCCGGATTATCAGCGCTATCTGTCCGAAAGACTGAAGTAGCCTGATGGCTGCAGGCCGTTCCGGCAATTCTGCGCAACCGGCCATCAGTTCGCGTCAGGATATCGACAAACACGGATGGCTCCTCTTTATTGAACAGCAGCCACACGCGATGACGCGCGCGGGTGATGGCCACGTACAGCAAACGCCGCTCTTCGGCATCCGGAAAATCTTCCGGCACCGGCAGCAGGGCCTCTTCCATGACCGACTCGCGGGCCGGCGCCGGGAAACCGTCGCTGCCCTCTTTCAGCCCCACCACAATGACATAATCGGCCTGCTGCCCTTTACTGGCGTGGATGGTCATAAATTCAAGCTGCAGTTTCGGCCAGCGGGTGGCGGCTTTTTCCAGCGCCGCCGGTTTAAGGTGATGGTAACGCGCCAGCACCAGGATACGCTCATCGGGCTTCGCGTAACCGCTGAGCTTGTCCAGCAGCGGTTCCAGCTGATCATCCGCCAGCAGGGTCACGGCTTTTTTATCCCCCCGTGCTCAGGCTGTTGAGCGGCTTTGCCAGCTGATGCGGGTTCTGCTGGATAAAGCGGTTGGCGATCTCACCAATGCGTGAGTTGAAGCGGTAGGTCGTGTCCAGATCGCTGCGGTCGCCTTCGCCAAAATAGTGATGGAACGCGGTGGTCAGTGAAAGCTGCGCGCCGCTAAAGCGGTAGATGGCCTGCCAGTCATCCCCGACCGCAAACAGAGAGGTATGCTTATTTTGCGCCCGCAGCGCCGAGAGCAGCGCCGCCCGCTGCGGGGAGATATCCTGGAACTCATCCACCAGAATATGCTTCCACGGGCTGACAAAGCGCCCCTTCTCCAGAATGATGATGGCCTGATGGATCAGCCCGGAGAAATCGACGGCGTTTTCCGCTTTCAGCGCGGTTTTCCAGGCTTTCAGCAGCGGAGCCATCAGCTTGACCCGCTTCGTGAAACAGATCGCGGATCGCCTCCGGCGCGCTTTCAATCATCTCCGCCTGCGAGCCGCCGTGCATTCGCATCAGGCTGACCCAGCGGTCAAGTCGCACGCCGAGCCGACGCGCCAGTTTGTCATCCTGCCAGAAGCTGCCCTTCCGGCACCTCCCAGTTGAGCTCCTCCTCCAGCCACTGGCGCCACCCTTTCGCCTGCGCCTTTTTCTCACTGCACTGCTGACGCCACGTTTTAATAAACAACGCCTGCCGCGCCTGCGCGTCGTTTTCCAGTTTACTGATGGCCGGCACTTTTTTGCTGCCCTGCTGAATGATGTGCAGCGCGAGGGCATGGAAGGTTCGCGCCGTGATATCCCGGGTGTGCAGCCGCGTCCTGGATCCGTTCGTCCATCTCCTGCGCCGCCTTGCGACCAAAAGCCAGCAGCAGGATCTGCTCCGGCTGCGGCCAGTTTCCGCTCGTAAGCAGCCAGCCCGCACGCGCCACCAGCACCGACGTTTTACCGCTTCCGGCCCCCGCCAGCACCAGCAGCGACTGCTCGCCGTTGACCACCGCGCGCGCCTGAGCAGGGTTGAGCGGCGAAGTTTCCACCGTGCTGAAGAAGTCGGCGTGATTATCGCTGATCACCCGCGCGCTCCATTCACGGTTGCGCTGCCGAATCGCGCTCTCGCCGTGCTCGAGCCACTGCTGGCACTGGCGCCAGGCGTCGCGACAGTTGTCAAACTCATCCAGACGCGCCAGCGGCAGCGGTAAGGCGGAAAACTGGCGCGTGATGGTCTCTTTCACCGCGGCCAGCTCGCTGCGCTTCAGCCAGCGATCCTGGCCGGTAAACGCGACGATCTCCTGCTGCAGCGCGCTCAGCACCTGCGCGCTGATCACGCTCATATCGTGACTCCACTGCTGCCAGAGCGCCTGCTGAAGGTGATGATGAAAACGCTGGGTTTCCTGCCCACTCGGTGCCGTGAAGACGCACGACTTTATCGTCAGGCAATACAAACTCCAGCTCGCCCCACACCAGCCCGCGTTTGCAGTGGATAGCCAGCAGCTGATTAAACGGAATAAGGTATTCGTGGCGTTCTCCGGTGACTTTCACCCCGGCATTGAGCAGAACAACCCTGTCATAGGGGTGTTGCGCCAGGCGTTTGCCCATAGAAGTTGCTTTCAGTTCCATGTCCCGCCAGATCCACGAAGAGATAATTTCCCTGACAGTTTAACTGCCAGTTTTAAGGTGCTCCAGCCTAAAAAAACGTTACAATCATTGGGCGTTAATTTTATCGAAAGGAAGTGAGGGTTTATGCGTACCGTTCTGAATGTGTTGAATTTTGTGCTGGGCGGTTTTGCCACCACCCTTTCCTGGCTTTTTGCCACGCTGGTGAGCATCGTCCTGATTTTTACGCTTCCCCTGACCCGCTCCTGCTGGGAAATCACCAAACTGTCCTTCATCCCCTACGGGAACGAAGCCGTTCACGTTGACGAGCTGAACCCGGAGAGCAAAAGCCCCCTGATGAACACGGGTGGAACCTTGCTGAACATTCTGTGGCTGATTTTCTTCGGCTGGTGGCTGTGCCTGATGCATATTTTTGCCGGTATCGCGCAGTGCTCTCACCATAATCGGTATTCCGGTCGGGATCGCGAACTTTAAGATCGCCGCCATCGCCCTGTGGCCCGTCGGTCGCAGGGTGGTTCCGGTCGAAGTGGCCCAGGCGGCGCGTGAAGCCAACGCGCGTCGTCGTTTCTGAGGCTGAAGATGATGCCTGACCGCTTTAGCTAAGCCCACTGCTTCGCCGTTATACCTGGCAACAGCAGCCTGCGCTACCTGCTGCGCATCTTTTTCGCGCTGGCCGGCTGTGCCGCCGTTCCCTGGTGGCTGCAGCAGATTGAGTGCACCATTCCGCTCACGCTGGGGGTGGTGGCGGGGGCGCTGGCGGATCTGGACGATCGCCTGGCCGGCCGTTTGCGTAACCTGGTCATCACGCTCGTCTGCTTTTTTATCGCCTCCGCGTCCGTTGAGTTGCTGTTTCCCGCGGGCCGTGGCTGTTTGCTCTGGGCCTTACGCTCTCCACCAGCGGGTTTATTCTGCTGGGCGGGCTGGGGCAGCGCTATGCCACCATCGCGTTTGGTGCCTTGCTGATCGCCATCTACACCATGCTGGGCGTTTCCCTGTTTCCGACCAGTGGTACCAGCAGCCTGTGCTGCTGCTGCTGGGCGCCATCTGGTATAACCTGCTGACGTTAACCGGGCATCTGATCTTCCCGGTTCGCCCTCTGCAGGATAATCTTGCCCGCAGCTTTGAGCAGCTGGCCCACTATCTGGAAGCCAAGGCCAATCTGTTTGATCCCGACGGCGGTGAGCAGGATGACGCGGCGCTTTACGATCTGCCACCTGGCGCTGGCCAACGGCCAGCTGGTCGCCACCCTAAACCAGACGAAAGCCTCGCTGCTGACCCGTCTGCGCGGCGATCGCGGCCCGCGCAGCAACGCGGCGCAGCCTACATTACTATTTTGCCGCCCAGGATATTCATGAACGCGCCAGCTCGTCGCATGTGCAGTATGCCGCCCTCGCGCGAGAAGTTCCGCTACAGCGACGTGATGTTCCGCTTCCAGCGCCTGCTGTCCATGCAGTCTCAGGCATGCCAGCAGCTGGCACGATCCATTCTGCTGCGCACGCCCTATCAACACGATCACGCCCGGTATTTTGCGCGCAGCTTTGAACGGCTGGAGACCGCCCTGCAGCGCCTGCAACATAACGATCCGCAGGCGACGCACATTCGTCCGCTGTTCTGGTTGCTGCACAACCTGCGGGCGATTGATGCGCAGCTGGCGACGATTGAATCCGAGCAGCGGCTGGCAGAACCGCTGACGCAGAGCGATCACCATCTGTCGCGATGACGGCGTGCCAGTGGCGTGGGCGGATATGTGGCTGCGCCTGAGCCGACATCTTACGCCGAACTCGGCGCTGTTCCGCCACGCGGTGCGCATGTCGCTGGTGCTGTGCGTGGGGTACGCCTTTATTCAGATAACCGGTTTGCATCACGGCTACTGGATCCTGCTGACCAGCCTGTTCGTCTGCCAGCCGAACTATAACGCCACCCGACACCGGCTGGCGCTGCGCATTATCGGCACGCTGGTCGGCGTCGCAATCGGCCTTCCGGTGCTCTATTTCGTGCCCTCCGTTGAGGGCCAGTTGATCCTGATCGTGATCACCGGCGTGCTGTTTTTCGCCTTTCGCAACGTGCAGTACGCGCATGCGACGATGTTCATCACCCTGCTGGTGCTGCTCTGCTTTAACCTGCTGGGTGAAGGGTTTGAAGTCGCCCTGCCCCGCGTGATCGATACCCTGCTCGGCTGTGCCATCGCCTGGGCGGCGGTGAGCTTTATCTGGCCTGACTGGCGTTTCCGTAAGCTGACGACGGTTGCCGATCGCACGGCCATGAATGCCAACTGTCGTTATCTGGATGCCATCCTTGAACAGTATCATCAGGGTCGCGATAACCGTCTGGCTTACCGCATGGCCCGCCGCGATGCGCACAACAGCGATGCGGAACTGGCGTCCGTGGTCTCCAATATCAGCGGCGAACTGAAGCAACAGCCGCCGCTGCGCGAGAATGCGTTCCGTCTGATGTGCCTCAACCACTCGTTCCTCAGCTACATCTCGGCGCTGGGCGCGCACCGGGAGCAGCTGACGCAGGGCGAACTGCTGACGCTTTTAGATGACGCGGTATGCTTCGTCGAGGATGTGCTGCAGATCGAACGCGTCAGCGAAGCGCAGGCGGAAACGATGCAGCAGGCACTGATGCAGCGCCTGAGCGCGCTGAAAACCAGTGAGGAGGCTCAGGCACCGCTGGTGTTGCAGCAGCTGGGGCTGCTGGTTGCGCTGCTGCCGGAAATTGCCCGTCTGCGCCGCACCCTCGCTGCCGCTTAAGGCAACAGGCTCTCCGCCGCGGCGTGCTGGCGGAGCGTTTCCTGATACCAGGCGCTTAACTCTTCACGTACCGCCGCCGGCAAAGCGGCCTGGTGATGGCCGGAAATGGCGCCTTCCAGCGCCAGCAGCGTTTTCAGGCCGATATCTTTATTCACCGCCCGCAACTTCAGCCAGCTCTGACGCGAGCCCATTTCATACAGTAAGCGAACAGAATTGATCCCGACTTTGTGCAGCATCAGCTCCATCCGCAGGCTGAGATTGGGCAGATCTTTCAGCCTGAGCAAGACAAGTCTGTTCGCCGCCTCGGCGCGCGCCGCAGACAGCGAACTGGCCGATAAGCGCAGCAGCTGATCGGCGTCCTGCCAGAGCTGTTTATCCACTTTGTAGTAGCTGAGCGTCACCGGCATGCCGCGCTTGCGATATATCAACGGTTCCAGCGGGCGCTGTGCGGCATAGTGCTGCAGCGCCTCGCTGGCGCGCAGATAGAGCGCATCCTCATTGATGTAAGCAAACACCACCTTTTCGACCGCCAGCGCGTAACCACCAAACTGGGTGCGCGATTCAATTTTTCCCAATGCCGCTAACTGGGCTTTGGACTGCTCAACCACCGGATTATTTTTCTTCATAACGTCCCCTTTTCCTCATTCCTTGCGCGGGAAATTTCCTATAAAAAGCTCAGAGATTCATCTGGTTAGAAGATAGAAAAAACGATTTAGCTGTTCAATGAATAAAAGCGGCAACGCGCGGTTCTTGTGCGGAATTTGCGAGGCATTTTCAGAAATTGAGGTTGATCTTTATCCAGGAACTCATTACTGTATATTCATACAGTTCATTACTGAGTGATTAAAATATGCGTACTCAATACTCTGGCCCTGCTGATCGTGCTCACCGTTTCGCTGCGACGGGCTTAACGCAACCTTCTCTGGGTGGTATTACTGAACTGCGTTATAGCGGCAGCCCGGCATCATGCCGCTGCTGTTACTGCCGGTCCTCAAGCAGCTGAGCACGCAGTCACGCTGGCAGCTGTGGCTGACGCCAGCGCACAAACTGAACCGCAGCTGGATGCAGCAGTCAGGATTACCGCTGGAAAAGAGTATGCATATTACGGAATCCGAGCGTTTAAGCACGGTTGAGAGCATGGTGAAAGCGTTGCGCACCGGTAACTACAGCGTGGTACTCGCCTGGATTCCTTATGAATTGAGCAATGAAGAGCGCCTGGAACTTGAGCAGGCAGCCGCCGAAGGCGAAGCGCTGGGATTGATTATGCGTCCTCAGGGGCGGGATCTTGCTCTGTCCAGACAGCCAAACAGCGCAAAAATTCCCTCTGATTTGTTTCATTAAGTAAAACTAAGATTTTTCTCACGCTATTTTTTCACAAAGTTGCGGCTAAGCCACTGATTCTTTTCCCGCCAGCTATGACAATGGCTTAGCCGCATTTTTCTTTTCTGGTAGCGAAAATTTTGCCATGTCATTTGTTAAAATGTGTGTATAAATCCCTGTTTTTTTATCCGCTGACGTCACATCATACTTGTAAGTTTCCAATCTACGTTGTAGACTTTACCTCGCCAGGGGTGCTCAATAACCTCCGTTTTTTCGGTAGAGTCATAAGCGAGCGTTTAGACCCGGCGAAGGATTACAACCAAGAGCAACCTTTTTGCTCATTGCCTATTTGGATGATAACGAGGCGCAAAAAATGAAAAAGACAGCTATCGCGATTGCAGTGGCACTGGCTGGCTTCGCTACCGTAGCGCAGGCCGCTCCGAAAGATAATACCTGGTATGCAGGTGGTAAACTGGGCTGGTCTCAGTTCCACGACACTGGCTGGTACAACAGCAGCCTGAACAACGATGGCCCTACTCACGAGAGCCAGCTTGGTGCAGGTGCGTTCGGTGGCTATCAGGTTAACCCGTATGTTGGCTTTGAAATGGGTTACGACTGGTTAGGTCGTATGCCATACAAAGGCGACGTCACCGAATGGCGCTTTCAAAGCTCAGGGCGTTCAGCTGACCGCTAAACTGGGTTACCCAATAACTGACGATCTGGACGTGTACACCCGTCTGGGCGGCATGGTATGGCGTGCTGACTCAACTCAGACCAACCCAGACAACGGGCGCATCAGCGACCACGACACCGGCGTTTCCCCGCTGGCTCGCTGGTGGCGTTGAGTGGGCTATGACCCGTGACATCGCTACCCGTCTGGAATACCAGTGGGTTAACAACATCGGTGACGCAGGTACCGTTGGTGTTCGTCCAGACAACGGCATGCTGAGCGTAGGTGTTTCCTACCGTTTCGGCCAGCAGGAAGATGCAGCACCAGTTGTTGCTCCAGCGCCGGCTCCAGCTCCAGAAGTACAGACCAAGCACTTCACTCTGAAGTCTGACGTTCTGTTCAACTTCAACAAAGCGACCCTGAAACCAGAAGGTCAGCAGGCACTGGATCAGCTGTACACCCAGCTGAGCAACCTGGATCCTAAAGACGGTTCTGTAGTGGTTCTGGGCTTCACCGACCGCATCGGTTCTGACGCTTACAACCAGAAACTGTCTGAGAAACGTGCTCAGTCTGTTGTTGATTACCTGATCTCTAAAGGTATCCCAGCTAACAAGATCTCCCCACGTGGTATGGGCGAATCTAACCCAGTTACTGGCAACACCTGTGACAACGTGAAAGCTCGCGCTGCACTGATCGACTGCCTGGCACCAGATCGTCGCGTAGAGATCGAAGTTAAAGGCGTTAAAGACGTTGTAACTCAGCCAGCGGCATAAGTTATCGTCTTATAAAAAAACCCCGCAATGCGGGGTTTTTTATTATCTGAAGTAACTGAAAACGTTATTTTTTGCCCAGCAGCGCCTGAAGATCGTTCTTCAGCGTGGACATCTGGTTGGCGTATTTCTCTTTATGCTCGGCATCTTCAATCAACTGCACCACCGTTTCTGACAACGTTTTCCCCCGCCGTTGCGCAAGCCCTGCCAGACGCTGCCAGACCATGAATTCCAGGTCGATGGATTTTTTGCGGGTGTGCTGGTGCTCAGCATTAAAATGCCGTTTACGTCGCGCGCGGATAGTTTGCTTCATCCGGTTTAGCAACGCAGGATTAATGTGCTTCTCAATCCAGCCATTAACCTGTACCGGTTCATTTTCGAGGGTCAGCAAAATATCCACGGCCTCTTGCGCAGCGCTGGCTTCGATGTAGCAGGTGATCAGCTCCCCTTCACGGTGCTTTTTGACCAGGTACTTCCATTTCCAGCCGCTTTCGAGATTTTCCAGTTGTTGATATTTCATTGCGATCTCAGTGTTACCACGTAACTCTGTTCAGAATATCAGTTTTTTTCCCGGATGCAGCAAGGAAAAACATGTTGCGGCCATCACAGTTCAGGCCGGAAGTGCGCCGTGCTTAACCGGGTTGAACCCCGTATAATCCACGCTTTTCCTGAACCAGACTAATGCGAATATTTTGACCAGCACTCAACTTACGTGGCAAGCCCTGCAGCCGGATAGCTCACGCTATCAAGAACTGTTTGCTCAACCCGATCTCTCTGGAAGATAGCGATACGCTTGCCGCGGTTCAGCCGCGTCTGCTGAATGCGCTGGCGCATTTACATCATCAAACGCTGGGCTTTCCGCTGCTGCTGTTACGCAGCCAGGAAAACAGTGATTATCTGGCGTGGATTGCCGAGGCGGCGCAGCGCTTTCAGCCTGACGAGGACGCGCTGTACGGCGGTGATTATCATGTAATGGGCGACAACGTCAGCCTGCAACCGCCTGTCGATGCCAGCCGTCCCTTCACCAGCACCGGTGGCGTGCATTACGCCGACTGGATTGAGTCCGAGCAGCTGTTTGGCTGCGTGCGTCAGTATAAAGATCGCGTACAGCTGGAGCCCGGTCTGCTGCATCAGGCTAACGGTGGCACGCTGATCCTGTCGATCAATACCCTGCTGGCGCAGCCGCTGCTGTGGATGCGTCTGCGCAAAGTGATCGAATTGGGCCGCTTTGACTGGTATTCACCGGACGAGCGCCGTCCCCTGCCGGTGACCATTCCTCCGCTGCCGCTGCAGCTTCGTCTGATTTTATGTGGCGATCGCGAGGCGCTGGCCAGCTTTCAGGAACTGGACGTTGAAGTGCACGAAATGGCGCTCTACAGCGAGTTTGAAGAGAATCTGCAACTGGTCGATGATGATGACATGGCCAACTGGTGTCGCTGGACGCTATGCCAGGCGGAACTGGCCGGTCTGACGCCACCCGAAGCTGATTTCTGGCCGCTGCTGATCCAGGAAGCGGTGCGTCTGACCGGCGATCAGGACACGCTGCCGCTGTGCCCGCTCTGGCTGCGCCGTCAGCTGCAGGAAGCCGCGCTGCACGGTGAGACACTGAATGGTGAGGCGCTGAAAGAGGCGCTGGAAGCACGCCAGTGGCGCGAAGGTTTCCTTGCTGACCGGATGCAGGATGAAATTCTGCTGGAACAAATTCTGGTCGAGACCGAAGGCGAACGCGTCGGTCAGATCAACGCCCTGTCGGTGATTGAATTTCCCGGCCATCCGCGCGCGTTCGGCGAGCCTTCACGTATCAGCTGCGTTGTGCATATTGGCGATGGCGAGTTTACCGATATTGAACGCAAAGCCGAGCTGGGCGGAAACATCCACGCCAAAGGCATGATGATCATGCAGGCGTTTCTGATGTCCGAGCTGCAGCTGGAGCAGCAAATCCCCTTCTCCGCCTCGCTGACGTTTGAGCAGTCCTACAGCGAAGTGGATGGCGATAGCGCCTCTATGGCCGAGCTGTGCGCCTTAATCAGCGCCCTGGCGGACGTGCCCATCAACCAGAATATTGCCATCACCGGTTCGGTGGATCAGTTTGGTCGTGCTCAGCCCGTGGGTGGTCTGAATGAAAAAATTGAAGGCTTCTTCTCTATTTGTCAGCAGCGTGGTTTAAACGGCAAACAGGGGGTGATTATTCCCGCGCCCAACGTACGCCATCTCAGCCTCAGCCAGGATATTCTGGACGCGGTTGAGCAGGAACAATTCGCCATCTGGGCCATCGAAGGGATTGAGGATGCACTACCCTTACTGACAAACCTGGTATGGGATGGCGAGGGAAAGCAGACGACCCTGATGCAGACTATCCAGGAGCGCATTGCTCAGGCGACACAGCAGGATGCTCGTCATCGTTATCCATGGCCGTTACGCTGGCTGGGTTGGTTCAGTCCGAACTGATCGGACTTGTTCAGCGTACACGTGTTAGCTATCCTGCGTCCTTCACTAAAATAAGGCTTACTGAGAACATGGTAGATAAACGCGAATCCTATACAAAAGAAGATCTTCTTGCCTCTGGTCGCGGCGAACTGTTTGGCGCGAAAGGCCCACAGTTACCGGCCCCCAACATGCTGATGATGGACCGTGTCGTGAAAATGACCGAAACCGGCGGCAACTTCGATAAGGGTTACGTAGAAGCAGAACTCGATATCAACCCGGACCTGTGGTTCTTCGGTTGCCACTTTATTGGCGATCCGGTAATGCCTGGCTGTCTGGGTCTGGATGCCATGTGGCAGCTGGTTGGCTTCTATCTGGGCTGGCTGGGTGGTGAAGGTAAAGGCCGCGCGCTGGGCGTGGGTGAAGTGAAATTCACCGGTCAGGTTCTGCCTACGGCGAAGAAAGTGACTTACCGTATTCACTTCAAGCGCATCGTTAACCGCCGCCTGATTATGGGCCTGGCGGATGGCGAAGTGCTGGTAGATGGTCGTCTGATCTATACCGCTAACGACCTGAAAGTGGGCCTGTTCCAGGATACTTCTGCGATTCTGATACCTCGCCCAACCGAAGGCGAGCGAACCTCCGCATGCGCGGAGGTTTCTTTCCTGTTTAAAGACACCGACGTTACCTAAGCCACAGCCGCCCTGTCGCCGATGGCTTCTCGCCAGCCTCCCAGCCATTGTGACCTTTGGTATTTATCGTCTGATAAGGACACATTTCTTTCGAACGTCCAGCGATGCCAGCCTGATAACCACGTTGATGAGCCCGTTCCAGGCGATCTCGTTTCTGTCTCTTCATGCCTCGTTTCCCTCATTCTTTTGTCTGGTGGAAAGAAAACAGTGGCTGCACCAGATGTGCAGGCACAGATAACGAATACCCCGAATTAGTCCCAGCGTCAATGTTCAAAATTCATACGGGTGTCATCAATTTGTGACCGTGAAGATCATTTGTACAGAAGATCCTTTTCAGTGACGCCGCACAAGTAAACTGGCTGATGCCGCAAAGTAAAAAGTCCCTGATTTGCGCGCCAACACAAAACCGCAAATCAGCGGACGATTAGCAGTTTAGCAGTTCGATCAAATCCTAACTTATGGCAGCCGACGCTGTCTAGCGATATGCTCGCCGCCTCCTGCTGCGCCCAGCCCTGAGCCAGCACTTTCACCATTTCATCATAGCCATCCTTCTGCTGCTTGAGCTCCAGATGGAAAGGACGCTTAATCAGCTGTCCCTGATGATTCAACAGCCACTCGCCGCTGATCACAACCGCACCGTCATAACGGCCGTGGAAGCCCGTCACCGTGACGTTCAGCGTGTCCTGATCGCTTCCCAGCGGCTGGGAGGCAACAACCCAGCCCGGAAGCTGGCTGCCCAGATTAGCCACCAGCGTATTGCGTAGCTGCTGATCCAGCGGGCTGGCCCACAGGTTGTTGTTGGCAATAACGTACTGCACATCGCTGGTCTGATAGACCACTCCGTTGCCGGCCAGATAATCCGGCACGGCGACCTGCTCAACCCACAGCAGACGGTTGCCCCGGCGGAGGCGCCACTTGCTGACGCCCCGCCTTTGCTGCCCGCACGGCAGCTGGTAGTAACTTGTTTCGATCACTGCCTGACTACAGGCCGTGAGCACCATCGCACCTACAATCGCTAGCCATTTTTTCATTGTTTCGCCCTCTTCGGCTCAGGATCCTTTTTATCCTTTCGCTTCGAACACCAGCGCGTTGCTCTTCTCGTTGAGCGTTTTCAGAACCGGCTGCAGTTCACGCAGGACCTGATCAAGACGCTGCATATCTGCCACCATCTTGTTGTACGCCGCCGAGCCCGGCTGGAAGCCCTGCATACTGCGGTTCAGCTCACGCAGCGTTTTCTGCATATCCTGCGGCAGCTGCTGCATGCTCTGGCTGGCGGTGATCTTATTGATGTTATCCAGCGTGGTTTGCAGACGTTGCATCGTCGCCTGGCTTTGATGCAACGAACCGGTCGCCTGCTTCAATCATCGGGTTCAGTGGCAGATTGTTGATCTTATCCAGCGTCTCCATCAGACGCTGCTGGATCTGCGCCAGACCGCTGCTCACCGTTGGAATGATCTTATAGCCACCGAATTCACGGATACCGGTAACGGCGGCGGTGCTTTCGGATAGAAGTCCATATCCACATACAGCGCACCGGTCACCAGGTTACCGGTCTTCAACGAGCCACGCAGACCGCGTTCCATCAGCTGGCTGATGTGGGTGGCAATATCCTGATTCTCGCCAATCTGGTTGATCAGGCGTTCCGGCTCAATGCGGATCAGCACCGGAATGCGGTAATCATCATCCAGCACCTGATGCAGGCCCGGCACAAAGAACGGCACCTGTGCCTACCGTACCCAGACGAATGCCGCGGAACTCAACCGGCGCGCCCGGCTGCAGGCCGCGAACGGAGTCTTTGAAGAACATCAGGAAGTCAATGTGATCGGTGTAGAGCGCATCCTGAATGCTTCGCTGATCGTCAAACAGGCTGGAAGGCGGCCTGATTCTCGGCCACCGGCTGGCCCAGTTCCCAGCCCTTCCGGCACGTCAAAGCTCACGCCGCCGCCAAACAGCGTCGTCAGCGAGCCCATTTCAACGCGCATGCCCGCCGAGGTCAGATCCACCGCGATGCCGCTGTCTTTCCAGAAACGGACATTGCTGGTCACCAGCCGATCGTTAGGCGCATTGATGAACAGCTGATAGCTGATCGTGCGCTTTTCTGAGGATCGAAGGTGCTGGTCTCCACCGAACCGACGCGATAGCCGCGGAACAGTACCGGATCGCCCGGCGTGAGCTGGCCCGCTTTTTTGCTGTCGAGGATCACGCGGATACCTTTGGCATCAGGCGGCGCCAGCGGCGGTGAATCCAGAAGCTGGTACTGCGCCGGCTGGTTGCCTTTTGCACCCGGCTGCAGCTCAATGTAGGCACCCGAAAGCAGCGTCCCTAAGCCGCTGATCCCTTCACGCCCCACCTGCGGTTTAACCACCCAGAAAACAGAATCACCATGCAGCAGTTTTTCCATGCCGGCATTAAGGCGCGCCTTGATCTCCACATGGGTTAAATCGTCGGTCAGGGTCGCGCTTTCCACCACGCCCACATCCACGCTGCGGCTTTTGATGGTGGTTTTACCGCCCTCAATCCCCTCGGCATTGGTGGTGATCAGCGTCACTTCCGGCCCCTGATGGCTGTAATGATAAAACAGGATCCATGCACCGATCAGCGCAGGTCACAATGGGGAAAATCCACACCGGCGACCAGTTTTTGACCTTCTGCACTTTCGCCTCTCCACTCTTATTTTCCATGCTCTTACGCTTCCTCATGGCTTGATTCAGGCTCACGATCCCACGATAAACGAGGGTCGAAGGTCATGGCCGCAAACATGGTCATAATCACGACCAGTGCAAACATTAACGCCCCCATCGCAGGATAAATACTCATCAAACCGCCCATCCGCACCAGCGCAGAGAGAACGGCAATCACAAACACGTCAATCATTGACCAGCGTCCGACAAATTCGACCACTTCATAAATCAGGTGCATGCGTTCGCTGTCGCGCTTGCCGTGGCCTTTTGCATCCCAGCAGAGCCAGGCAATCGCGATCATTTTCAACGTGGGCACCATAATACTGGCGATAAAAATCACGCCGGCGACCGGATAGGAACCTTCGCCCCACAGCAAAATCACCCCGGCGAGGATCGTCGAGGGCATTTTGTCGCCGAGCAAATCGGTGATCATAATCGGCAGAATATTGGCCGGGCAGATACAGCATGACGGAGGTCACCAGCAGCGCCATCGTCCACTGCAGGCTGTTTTTACGGCGAACATGGCCCTTCGTTTCGCAGCGCGGACAAACCTCGAGATCGGCAGGCAGCACGGCGGTACAGCACGGACAAGAACGGAGCCCCTGACGAATACCCGGCACGCCCACCTTCACCGTCTGCGCGAGCGTCGGTGCCGGAGCGATATCATCCCAGGCCCAGCGCCTGTCCACGCACTGGAAAGCGCGCAGTTGCAGAACGCAATACAGACACCAGGGAATAAAGCTGCTGCCAATCCCCACATCACCGTACGCCATCAGCTTCACGAAACTGACCAGAATCCCCGCCAGAAAAATCTCGGCCATCCCCCAGCTTTTGAGCTGAAAAAGGATACGCGCCAGCCGGATTTTCAGTGATGCGAGCATTCTGACGCGGTTGACCAGCAACAGGATGACGACCAGGCAAAAAGCCGGGACGATCTGGACAAACAGCAGGAAAAAGGTGCCGAGGCTGGCGTAATCTTCCGAGAACATCACGCCCGGGATTTCAAGTAAATCCACCTGGCTGGTGATCCCTCCCACCTTCATATAGATGAAGGGGAAGAGATTGGAGAGCAGCAGCATGAACAATGCTGCCAGCGCATAGGCAGTGGGACGCTGCCGCGGCGCGTCCCACTCGGTTGTCAACGTCGCGCCACAGCGTGGACACAGGGCTTTATGTCCGTGACCAAGCTCTGGCAACGCCACGAGCATATCGCATTGCGAGCATAATATATGCCTGTCGGCATGGTGCTGGTCACACATACTGACTCCCTGTTTATGCGCCGTTTTTCAGAGACTCCAGGTACTCCCAGCGCTCAAATGCTTCTTCCAGGGCTTTTTCAGCCGCGGACAGTTCAGCCAGTACTTTCTGAGTATAGTCGTGCGATTGGGTGAAGAAGGCCGCATCGACGCACCTGCGCCTGCAGCTCACCGATACGCGGCCTCCAGCTGTTCCAGCTGTTGCGGCAGCCCTTCCAGTTCGCGCTGCAGGTTATAGCTTAGTTTAGCCGAGGTTTTCTTGACAGTTTCTGCTTTTGTTACAGCAGGTTCAGTCGCTGCGCTTTTGACCGGTGCAGCTTTGGTCTGCTTGTAAGCGGCGCGACTGCTGCTGCCCTTTTGCATCGTGATAACCGCCGACGTATTGACCAATCTCGCCCTTCACCTTCGAAGATCCAGCATTCGGTCACGGTGTTATCCACGAACTGACGATCGTGGCTCACCAGCATCACGGTTCCCTGATAGCCATCGATCAGCTCTTCCAGTAGTTCCAGCGTTTCGACATCCAGGTCGTTGGTCGGTTCATCGAGGATCAGCAGGTTGCTTGGCTTCAGGAACAGACGCGCCAGCAGAAGACGGTTACGCTCCCCGCCGGAGAGCGCGCGCACCGGCGTCATCGCGCGTTTCGGGTGGAACAGGAAGTCCTGCAGATAGCCCAGCACGTGGCGCGGCTTACCGTTTACCATCACTTCCTGCTTACCTTCAGCGAGGTTGTCCATCACCGTTCTATCCGGATCCAGCTCCGCGCGGTGCTGGTCGAAGTAGGCCACTTCCAGCTTGGTGCCGCAGTGAATGCGGCCGCTGTCAGCCTGCAGCTGGCCCAGCATCAGCTTCAGCAGCGTGGTTTTACCGCAGCCGTTCGGGCCAATCAGGGCAATTTTGTCGCCGCGCTGAACCTGCGCGGAGAAATCTTTCACCAGCACTTTGCCGTCAACGCCGATAGTTGACGTTTTCCATCTCAAAGACGATCTTGCCGGAGCGGGACGCCTCTTCGACCTGCATTTTGGCGCTGCCCATCACTTCACGGCGTTCGCTGCGCTCACGACGCATCGCTTTCAGCGCGCGCACGCGGCCTTCGTTACGGGTGCGGCGGGCTTTGATGCCCTGGCGGATCCACACCTCTTCCTGCGCCAGCTTGCGGTCGAACTCGGCGTTTTGCAGCTCTTCCACGCGCAGGTTTTCTTCTTTCTCCAGCAGATAGGTGATCGTAATCGCCGGGATAGGTCACCAGCTTGCCGCGATCGAGGTCGACAATGCGCGTCGCCATATTGCGAATAAACGAACGGTCGTGCGAGATAAAGATGATGGTGCCGCTGAAGGTTTTCAGGAACCCTTCCAGCCAGTCGATCGCTTCAATATCCAGGTGGTTGGTCGGTTCGTCCAGCAGCAGCACCTTCGGCCCGCTGACCAGCGCGCGGCCCAGCGCCGCTTTACGCAGCCAGCCGCCGGAGAGCGCCGACAGCTCCATATCCGCCTCCAGACCGAGTTGCTGGGCCAGCACCTCATTAATGCGGTTTTCCAGCTGCCACAGGCCGTGGTGATCGAGCATCTCCTGCACTTTCGCCAGTTCGTTGAGGTTTTTGTCGCTCGGATCGGTCATCACCAGATGCGAAATCTCGTGATAGCGCTTCAGGTATTCAGCCTGCTCAGAGATGCCTTCCGCAACGAAATCGTACACGCTGCCGGTGACATGGCGCGGCGGGTCCTGCTGCAGGCGGGAGACAATCAGATCCTGCTCGTAAACAATGCGGCCGTCATCCAGCCCCTGTTCGCGGTTGAGGATTTTCATCAGCGTGGATTTACCCGCGCCGTTACGGCCCACCAGACAGACGCGCTCGTTATCTTCGATATGCAGTTCTGCATTATCGAGAAGCGGCGCGTCGCTGAAAGAGAGCCACGCGCCGTGCATACT
This sequence comes from Enterobacterales bacterium, assembly GCA_039593635.1. GTDB lineage: Bacteria > Pseudomonadota > Gammaproteobacteria > Enterobacterales > Enterobacteriaceae > Enterobacter. The sequence continues at coordinate 43,234 of JBCNOW010000026.1, read as the reverse complement.
AATTAATGACATTTATTTTTCCTTTCAGGCCGCGGTAATCAGCCAGCAGTTATGGATTTGACGGTTGCGGGCAAAGTCCTGAGACAGCGTTTTTTGGGTGATTTCTTGTGCTTTCAGACCCAGGCGCTGCTAAGCCGTCGTGATCCATACGGAAGCCGCGTTTGTTGTTCGAGAACATAATGGTGCCGCCTTTACGCAGCAGGCGCTTCAGGTCGGTCATCAGGCGCAGGTGATCGCGTTGAACATCAAAGCTATCTTCCATGCGCTTGGAGTTGGAGAAGGTCGGCGGATCGATAAAGATCAGATCGAACTGCTCATCGGTGTCGCGCAGCCAGCCCAGGCACGTCGGCCTGCATCAGGCGATGCTGGCGTCCGGTCAGGCCGTTGAGACGCAGGTTGCGCTCCGCCCACTCCAGATAGGTACGCGACATATCCACCGTGGTGGTGGACTGCGCGCGCCGCCCAGACCGGCGTGCACGCTGGCGCTGCCGGTATAGGAGAACAGGTTGAGGAAGTCTTTCCCCTTGCTCATCTGGCCCAGCATGCGGCGGGCGATACGGTGGTCGAGGAACAGGCCGGTATCCAGATAGTCCGTCAGGTTCACCCACAGGCGGGCGTTGTATTCGCCCACTTCGATAAAGTCGCCCTTCTCGCCCATCTTCTGGTACTGATTTTTGCCCTTCTGACGCTCGCGGGTTTTCAGCACCAGCTTGTTTGGCGCAATCCCCAGCACGCTGGATAGTGGCAGCAATAACGTCCAGCATGCGCTGGCGCGCTTTTTGCGCATCAATGGTTTTCGGCGGAGCATATTCCTGAATCACCACCCAGTCGGCGTAGCGGTCAACCGCCACGTTGTACTCCGGCAGATCGGCATCGTACAGGCGGTAGCATTCAATCCCTTCCCTGGCGCGCCCACTTCTCAAACTTCTTCAGATTCTTGCGCAGGCGGTTGGCGTAATCTTCCGCCACGCCGGTTGGCTTGCTGTCGCCGCTTTCTCCGCCAGATGGTAGTTTTTCTGCACGCAGTCCAGCGGGCCGTTTTTCGCTTTAAACTGGCGATCGGCACGCAGCTGCAGGCAGCTCAGCAGCTCCGGCGAGGCGCTGAACAGCGACAGATTCCAGCCGCCAAAGTGGTCTTTCATATTGCGGCCCAGCAGGCTGTGCAGCGCAATCAGCGCCGGCTCGCTGTCCAGACGTTCACCGTATGGCGGGTTGCTGATCACCGTACCGTACGGGCCTTTCGGCAGCGGGTTGGTCAGGTTCGCCGACATCTTTCACCTCAAAGGTGACCAGCTCGCCGATACCGGCGCGGCGGGCGTTGCTGCGCGCGCGCTCAATCACGCGCGGATCGCTGTCAGAGCCATAGAAACGTGACGTGGTGGCGGCCGTGCCGGCGCGCGCACGCTGCAGCGCGTCGCTTTGCACCTCTTTCCAGAGCGCTTCGTCGTGCTGCGCCCAGCCGCTGAAGCCCCAGTGGCCGCGGTGCAGGCCCGGCGCGCGGTCGGTGGCCAGCATGGCCGCTTCAATCAGCAGCGTACCGGAACCGCACATCGGATCGAGCAGCGGCGTGCCCGGCTGCCAGCCGGAGCGCATCACAATGGCGGCCGCCAGGGTCTCTTTGATCGGCGCCATACCGGTGCGATCACGGTAGCCGCGCAGGTGCAGGCCCGCCGCCGCTCAGATCGAGAGAGATACTCGCCGTGTCGCCGTTCAGCCAGACGTTGATGCGCAGATCCGGGTTTTCGCGATCGACGTTCGGACGTTCCTTATTTTTACGCGTGAAGCAGTCCACAATGGCGTCTTTGACGCGCAGCGCGCCGTACTGGCTGTTGCGGATCTCATCGTTCACGCCGTTGAAATGCACCGCGAAGGTGGCGTTCGGCGTGAAGATCTCTGTCCAGTCGATCATCTGTACGCCGGTGTAGAGATCAAGATCGCTGTAGACCTTGCACTCCTTCATCGGCAGCATGATGCGCGACGCCAGACGGCTCCACATCAGGCTCTGGTAAATAAGCCGCGTGTCGCCCTCAAAATGGACACCACCCTGAACCACCTGGCACTCTTGCGCGCCCAGGGCTTCCAGTTCAGTTTTTAACAGCTCTTCCAGCCCACGGGCCGTACTGGCAAACAGAGAATTCATATCGTCACTTTTACTCTTAGAAAATTGTCGCGCATTATAGCTAATATGGCGTGTATGTCATAAAGTTGAAGGCTTATTTTCCGGGTCTGTACGGGAGTGGTGCAGTGATTACCCTGTCTCGCCTTTTTATTCATCCGGTGAAATCCATGCGCGGTATCGGCGTCTCTCACGCGCTGGCCGACATGAGCGGATTTGCCTTCGATCGTATTTTTATGGTCACCGAGCCTGACGGCACGTTCATTACCGCACGCCAGTTCCCGCAGATGGTTCGCTTTACGCCTTCCCCGCTTCACGACGGTTTGCATCTGACCGCGCCGGACGGTTCCAGCGCGGTGATTCGCTTTGCTGATTTTGCGCCTGTCGACGCGCCAACGGAAGTGTGGGGCAACCATTTTACCGCGCGCATCGCCCCGGATGAGATTAACCGCTGGCTGAGCGGCTTCTTCTCCCGCGACGTGCAGCTGCGCTGGGTTGGTCCTGAACTGACGCGTCGCGTAAAGCGCCACGAGCCGTACCGCTCTCCTTCGCCGATGGCTTCCCGTTCCTGCTGACCAACGAGGCGTCGCTGCGTGATTTGCAAAACCGCTGCCAGGCCAGCGTGCAGATGGAGCAGTTCCGCCCCAATCTGGTGGTAACGGGCGCGCAACGCATGGGAAGAGGACAGCTGGAAAACGATCCGCATCGGCAGCGTCATTTTCGACGTGGTGAAGCCGTGCAGCCGCTGCATTTTTACCACGGTAAGTCCGAAAGAGGCCAGAAGCACCCTTCCGGCGAACCGCTGAAAACGCTGCAGTCATTCCGCACCGCGCAGGATAACGGTGATGTCGATTTCGGCCAGAACCTGATTGCCGCTCAACAGCGGCGTCGTGTCGCGTGGGCGATGCGGTTGAAGTGCTGGCCCGCGGGCAACGCCGCGCCAGCATTACGGCGCAGGTGAGGGTGGTGGAAACGCTGGAGGCCGCCAGCAGCGTCGCCGGCCGCCGTGAATATTCGCTGGCAGGGCCAGCAGTTTTCCTGGCAACAATCAGCAGGTGCTGCTGGAGCAACTGGAGCAAGCAGGTATTCGCGTACCCTATTCCTGCCGGGCGGGAATCTGCGGCTGCTGCCACATCAAGCTGGTGGAGGGTGAAGTGAGTGCGCTGAAGAAATCAGGCAATGCGAGGCGATGGCACCATTCTCTGCTGCAGCTGTATTCCGAAAACGGAGGTACGAACTGGCGAAGCGCTTAAACCGCCTGTCGAGGCTGAAGGGCGCGCTACTCTCGCGTGCAACTGGGGCTTCAGCCTGTCGTTCATGACTTTGATCGCATCACCTAGCTGCATCACCCGCCCGGCAATCGTCACGCCGGGCTGCGCCAGCAGACAGAGTGCGGCATTTTCGCCCGGCTCTCGACCACCAGCAGCTCAGCCTCTTCGGCGGTATCGCTCAGCGTTACCGCCAGCCGTACTCGCCCGCGACTGGCGGCCAGTCTGTGCGCATGGGCAGGGAAATGCCAGCTTTTCGGCATTTGCGGTTTCAGGAAACGGATAGCCACCAGCGCATTTAATACCAGTTCGGCACGCTGCTCTTTAGAGAGCATCAAATCGCGGCATTTTTCTTCAAAGGAGAAATAAAGCGCAGCGTCATCAACGCAAAAACCGCTGTGAGAAAGGCGTCCGGGGTTAACATTCGGCGGGCAAAACGAGAGCGAAACAACATGCCATTGGCTAAATCGAGCATCATACGGTCATGCTCGTCGTCAAAATACCAGCGCCAGTTATCGTCAGGTTTAATTCGCATGTGTCTCTCCCGTCCCCAAACGTCCTGTACTAAAAATGTCCTGTTCGCCGCTTCGTTTATAACATTAGTAATAAAAGACTATAATGTCTAAATAAGCAACAGTGACGGAATATAAAACAACCAGGGCTGGAAATAAAGCCCTGGTTGTCTGATTAAGAGAAAAGATTAGATATGGGTAACGATTTCTTTAATCAGCGGCGGTCCTTTAAAAATAAAGCCGGAATAGATTTGCACCAGTGATGCACCCGCCGCCATCTTCTCGCGCGCAGCAATCACCGAGTCAATACCGCCGACGCCGATAATCGGCAAACGGCCTTTTAATTCCGCAGACAGAGCGCGAATAATTTCGGTGCTTTTTAATTGTACCGGACGTCCACTTAACCCACCCGCTTCGTCACAGTTTTTCATTCCCTGCACGAGCGAACGATCGAGCGTGGTATTGGTTGCAATCACGCCGTCAATATTGTGGCGAACTAAACTGTCGGCAACCTGGATCAATTCTTCTGCAGAAAGATCCGGCGCGATCTTAACCGCCACCGGAACATATTTATGATGGATCGCCTGCAGTGCATTTTGTTTATTTTTAATGGCCGTCAGAAGATCGTCCAGCGCTTCGCCATATTGCAGCGAACGTAACCCCGGGGTATTCGGTGAGGAAATATTCACGGCAATATAACCGGCATAGGCATAGACTTTTTCCATACAAATCAGATAGTCATCTTTACCCTGCTCTACCGGCGTGTCTTTATTTTTGCCAATATTGATGCCTAGTACGCCGTCAAAATGCGCTTTTTTGACGTTCTCAACCAGGTGATCAACGCCGAGGTTATTAAAGCCCATGCGGTTGATCAGCCCTTCGGCTTCCACCAGGCGGAACAGGCGCGGCTTGTCATTTCCCGGCTGCGGGCGCGGCGTAACGGTACCGATTTCGATAGAGCCAAAGCCCATCGCGCCCAGGGCATCAATGCACTCGCCGTTTTTATCCAGACCCGCCGCCAGACCCAGCGGGTTCTTAAAGGTCAGCCCCATACAGGTCACCGGACGTGACGGCAGCGACTGACGAATCAGCCCTTCCAGCGGCGTGCCGCTGATGAAGCGTAACTGTTGAAAGGTGAGTTCGTGCGCGCGCTCTGGATCGAGCTTAAACAGCGCCGGCCGGACGATAGGATATAACATGCACTCTCCTGAATGGCGGAAGCTTCGTGAAAGTCGGGTGCACGGGAATTTGTGCGCCAGAATGGTAAGGTGCTCTGGCGCAAAAGTAAATTACTCTGGGATGCAACAATTTGATCGGTATCAGCGTCGGGCGGAATAGCGTCCCAGACGATCGCGGCAGGCCTGTAAGCCGCTGTAAATCGCCGGGCAATACCACAGCAGTTTCAGTCGCGCGTTGTGCTGTAACACTTTACGCACCAGCTGATTCACCTGCGGCTGCCACTCGGCGGGCACCGTCATCTGATTTTTGCGGATTTGCGTCAGGCAGCCGTGCATCACCGTCTGGTAATAGTCATCCAGCAGCGCCTCATCGTGCGGTAGTTGCTGCTGCTGCAGGAACTGCTCACTGCCGGCGCGGGCGATAAAGTAATTTTTCACCCACGAGAAGTCGCGCGTGCTCTGCGACAGAGAACTCAGCATGAAGCGTTTGTAGTAGTAGCTCTGGCTGGTGCAGTACAGCGCGCGCGCCTGCAGATAAAGGGCGAACATAAAGGGCGCGTCTTCATGGTTCTGGATCGGCAGAAACTGCAGATCGAGCTGGTCAATCAGGCGACGCGAGATGATGCTGCTCCAGATCACCCGATGCGCCGACTGATGCTGTATCAGCGTGCGCAGCGTAGCGCTGCCGCCCGGCAGCAGACCGCTGACGTGGCGCTGATGGATGGTCTGATAATGGCGCTGCGGCGCTGGCAGGTCGAAAAACATTTTCGCGCCAAAGCAGAACAGATCAATCTCCGGGTGACGGGCCTGCACGCGGCGGAAATCGGCGAACAGTTCAGTCGAGACGAAGTCGTCGGCATCCATAAAATAGACGAAATCGCCGCTGGCTGCGGCCAGCCCCTTCATGCGCGCGGCACTGACCCCGCCGCGTCCGCCACTCAGCAGCGTCACCTGCGGATGCTGCGCAGCAAACGCCGTCAGCCAGGCCACGCTGTCATCGCTCGAGCCATCATCAATAATGATGATCTCTTCCGGCGGCGATGACTGGCGAAGCAGCGATCCCAGGGTTTCCGGCAGCCAGGGCGCGCAGTTCCAGTTAGGGATAATTACCGAAACCGTCGGCGTGCGGCGTGATGTCATGCTCATCCTCTTTCCTCTGCGTTAACAAGCGGCGCGCGCAGGCGTTTTAGCACCAGGCTATGTAACAGACAGCACACGCCAAGGTTAAAGGCCCCGATCAGCCCCAGCCACAGCAGGTTGATCCAGCGATTCTGGTTCCACTCAATCGGCAGCAGCGTGCTGAGCCAGGCAATCAGCGCCGACACCGCCCAAATCAGCGCTACGTCGCGCGTCAGCCAGCTGAAATGGATGCCCGGCGCAAAGCGGCGATGCACCAGCCACGCCCAGCCAACTAAATAGAAGATGTTCTGTCCCAGCCACAGCCAGCCGGTGCCCAGCGCCCCGTAATGGACGGCACACCAGATGTTGAGCGGCACCAGCACGACGGCAAAACAGGTGAATCCCTGCATGTGCAGTTTCAGATTGCCGTTAACGTATTGCAGGTGATACAGCAGGCCGCAGATCGCCTGGATGCCGCTGCCGAGCGCATAGAGGCTAAGCACAAACGCCATCTCTTCGACAATTTGCGGTTTCTGCGTCCACGCCCACAGTAGCGGTCCGGCATAGCAGGCAATGGTGATGCTGAGCGGGGCCATAAAAATTGCCACCGCCTGGGTGGTATAGCGATAGAGCTTCAGCGATTCGGCATCGCCCTGCTGACGGGTTTTCATGCCGGTCATGCGCGGCACAATCGCCTGCATAATCGGACTGCTCAGCAGCAGGATACCGGTCGCGGCCGTGGCGACCACGGTGAACGAGCCGTATTCACTCAGTGTCAGGGTTTTTGACAGCACCAGCCGGTCAATCTGCGAAATAAAGGTCCACACGGCACTGGAGAAGGCGGCGCTCAGCGCAAAGCGGATAAAGGGTTTGAGCACGCCTTTCAGATCGTCGCGCTTCTCTTTGCGCGCTGCGCGGGGCACCAGCTGACAGGATTTCCAGATACAGCAGGCGGCTTCGGCAATCGAGACCAGCAATTGCCAGATAAAGAAGGTCAGCAGCGGATTCGGGAACAGCTGGATCACCAGTACCGCGCCAAAAGTACGCAGCGTGGTAATGATCAGGTTCACGCCGTTGAGCCAGACCTGATGCTCAAAACCGACAATCACGCTGCGATACGGGCTGGTACGCCAGCGAATCGCGGCGGTGATCACCATGATCGCCACGGCAACTACCACATCACTGGCGGGCAAGTGCTGCGCATCCAGCCAGTGCGTGGCAATCCATGGCGTCGCCAGCCAGCCGAGCACCACCAGCACCAGGGTGGAGAACAGGAAGAAGCGAGTCAGCGTGGCAAACAGCGCCGGAAACCAGACAAATTCTGCCTGATTTGCCCGGTAGCGTGCCGCCTCGCGCATCAGCGTGGTTGAAACGCCCGCGTCCAGCAGCTGCAGCCAGGTCAGCAATATAGAAAAGAAGCCCACGAGGCCGTAAGCTTCCATACCTAAATGCTGAATATACAGGGGAACTACTAAAATACCTGACAGCGTCAGATAGATCTGGCCAACATAGTTGGCAATCGCGTTACGTTTGATAGACATAAAAACTCTGGCGTCTGGGTATTTTTCTCAGTGTTAACAGCGTGACACAAAAATACCTCAGCGCCCACGGGAGTAATTCTTAAAATTAACGCTGGCGCTATCTCAGCGGCTTTTTCTCATTTTCATCAGTGAGAAATAGAGGTCGGGCTGTTTCAGTAACAGTTTTTCCATTGTGCTCTGCGGTGAAAACTGATCGGCAAAGTAGCGCACCGCGTGCCGCACATTATTAGAGAACTGCGTTTCAGCGTTTAATTCCTGCTGTACCAGCTGTAATAACCCGCTGCGTAAATAACTCTGGCGATAACGGTTTCGCTCCGGAATAAAGTGTGACAAACGGGTGACCTTTTCATACTCCGTCATAAATTGCTGATAGCTGGGTGGCGGATTAACCGTGGTGACCTCATGCTCAGCGCGAGCATCCAGCAGCCATACCGTTTGCGTATTTAACAGGCCGGCCAGCATCACATCCTGAATGCGTACCAGCGGAGCGGCATTTTTCACCAGCGCGGCGCGCAGGATGACCGCATAGTTATTCTGCTGCCACAGGCGCTGCGCCTGCAGCTGCTGGAACAGCTGCAGCGACGACTGCAGGCCGCTGCTCAGTGCGCGTGGTGCCAGTGAAACCAGCATGCAGTTGAGCTCCGGGCGCTGATGGCTGAGCGTTGCCACTTCCTGCAACAGTGCAGCAGAGGGCGCAAAGCCGTCGGCGGCAAACAGTAAGAACGCGTCGTCGCTGACGCTCTCCGCCGCTGGCTGTGGCACAGCGGTAAACTGGCTGTGCGCGGCATCCGGCTGCAGCAGATAACACAATAGTGGATTAACGTTATCAGCCGCGACGCGCGCGGGCTGAGCGGCAACCGGCTCAGCCGGGTGCACTAACAGAGCAGACCTTCCCATATTCCTCTCCCTAAAAATAATACTGAATAATGGCCAGACAAAAATCCGCCCAATTAAGGCGCAAATAAGGCAGTGACTTTTTTTTAGCGTAAGAAAACTCAATCAATTATAAACAGCCCGCCGACGGCATGACTATTGGCCCTTGCCAGACTGGCTGATAATTTACCGTTTATTGTTAAGCGCAACTGAAGCAATCCCGGCCAGAGTGCTGAAGTAATACGTAATATCGGTAACAGGAAACGCGTTAAACGGTGCGATTTTAATAAAACGCCACGCTTTGACACACTTACTCGCTAATTTGAGACCAGCTTAAAATGGAACATTCTAAACAGCCACTACGAAAAATCCTGGTGCCCGCTTTAAACTTACGTCAGCGTTTGTTTGCTACTCCTTAAATTACCTCATCTATTTCTTCTTAAGCCTGACGACAATGGCGCGCCCGGCGATATGTGTCGACGGTTACACCTCTGATTTAACCAGGCAACAGCGCTTTTAATCATTCTCACCTTGCCCGTGACGGAAGCCGCTAATGAAAACCCGGCAATCTGCGGGTGCAATTCAGATTAACCTTAGAGGCGCTTTTCCCTTCCTTTATAAGCGCGGGCTATTCCCGCCTGACGGCTATCCATTGCCGGATAAATCATTTACGCCTCGCCGCCTGCTCTGTCAGGATTGAACGAATCAGTTCTCAATAATTGCCAATCAATAACTTTCAGTTATAAGGAGTGACCATGCGGGTTATTACGCTGGCGGGGAGTCCGCGTTTTCCTTCACGTTCTACGGCGCTGCTGAGTGTGTGCCAGCGGGCGCTGGAAGCGCGTGGCGTTGAGGTGATTCCGTGGAACATTCACAACTTTCAGCCGGAAGATTTGCTGTATGCGCGCTTTGACTCACCGGCACTGGCCGCGCTGAAAGCGGATTTAGCGCTCGCGGACGGGCTGATCGTGGCCACGCCGATTTATAAAGCCTCTTTTTCCGGCGCGCTGAAAACCCTGCTCGATCTGCTCCCCGAGCGGGCGCTGGAAGGCAAAGTGGTGTTGCCGCTGGCAACGGGCGGCACCGTGGCCCACATGCTGGCGGTGGATTACGCCCTGAAACCGGTGCTGAACGCGCTGAAAGCGCAGGAGGTCCTGCACGGCGTGTTCGCCGATGATACGCAAATCACCCAATACGACCGCCAGCCTGAGCTGGATGCGCTGCTGAGCGAGCCGCCTTGATGAGGCGCTGGAAACCTTCTGGCAGGCGCTGCACCGCCGGGATCAACCCTATGCTCAGGCTGTATAAAGGAACCGCGATGAAAAGGATGTTAACCCGCTGGCTGCTGCCGACCGTTACCGCGCTGTTTGCCCTGACCCTCACGGCTCAGGCTGCCGAAGCACCAGCACAACTTACGTATTGGCTATCAGAAAGGCAGCGTCAGCATGGTGCTGGCAAAAAGCCACCAGCTGCTGGAAAAACGCTTCCCGGACACCAAATTCTCCTGGGTGGAGTTCCCGGCCGGCCCGCAGATGCTGGAGGCGCTGAACGTCGGCAGTATCGATCTGGGCAGCACCGGCGATATCCCGCCGATCTTTGCTCAGGCTGCCGGGGCGGATCTGGTGTATGTCGGCGTAGAGCCCCCGAAACCGAAAGCCGAGGTGATTCTGGTGCCTGAAAACAGTGCCATCAAAAGCGTGGCCCAACTGAAAGGCCATAAAGTCGCGTTCCAGAAAGGTTCCAGCTCGCACAACCTGCTGCTGCGCGCCCTGCAACAGGCCGGGCTGAAGTTCACCGATATTCAGCCCGTTTATCTGACGCCTGCCGATGCGCGCGCCGCGTTCCAGCAGGGGAATGTTGATGCCTGGGCCATCTGGGATCCGTACTACTCCGCGGCCTTACTGCAGGGGGGCGTTCGGGTGCTGAAAGACGGCACCACGCTGAAACAGACCGGTTCGTTCTACCTCGCCGCGCGCCCTTATGCGGAAAAGAACGGTGCCTTTGTTCAGGGGGTACTGGATACCTTTACCGAGGCCGATGCGCTGACGCAGAGCCAGCGTCAGGAGAGCATCGCCCTGCTGGCAAAAACCATGGGCTTGCCGGAGCCGGTGATCGCCAGCTATCTCAACCACCGTCCGCCCACCACCATTACGCCGGTGGACGCCCACACGTCGCAGCCCTTCAGCAACAAACCGCTGACCTCTTTTATCAAAACCATCTAGTGCCGGTCAAAACAGGTCAGGTCCATTCCCGAACGCATCTGGCAGCCACAGCCGGCCAAGCCAAAAGGAGCGAATAAATCATGAGTCTGAATCTTTTCTGGTTTCTTCCCACCCACGGCGACGGCCACTACCTGGGCACCGCCGAGGGCGCGCGCCCGGTGGACCACGGCTACCTGCAGCAGATCGCGCAGGCCGCCGACCGCCTCGGTTTCGGCGGCGTGCTGATCCCCACCGGACGCTCCTGCGAGGATGCCTGGCTGGTCGCCGCCTCGCTGATCCCGGTAACCCAGCGCCTGAAATTCCTGGTCGCGCTGCGCCCGGGGGTCATTTCCCCGACCGTGGCCGCGCGCCAGGCGGCAACGCTGGACCGGCTCTCCAACGGCCGCGCGCTGTTTAACCTGGTCACCGGCGGCGATCCGGAGGAGCTGGCCGGCGACGGCCTGTTCCTCGAGCAACGCCGAACGCTATGAGGCCTCCGCCGAGTTCACCCGCGTCTGGCGCCGCGTGCTGGAGGGCGAGACCGTCGACTACGACGGCAAGCACATCCAGGTGAAGGGCGCCAAGCTGCTCTATCCGCCGTCCGGTGCAGCAGCCGCGTCCGCCGCTGTACTTCGGCGGCTCCTCGGATGCCGCGCAGGATCTGGCCGCCGAGCAGGTCGATCTCTATCTGACCTGGGGCGAGCCGCCGGCGCTGGTGAAAGAGAAGATCGCCCAGGTACGCGCGAAAGCCGCCGCGCCAGGGCCGCAAGGTGCGCTTCGGGATCCGCCTGCACGTGATCGTGCGCGAGACCAACGAGGAAGCCTGGCAGGCCGCCGACCGCCTGATCTCCCACCTGGACGATGACACCATCGCCAAAGCGCAGGCGGCCTTTGCGCGCACCGATTCCGTCGGCCAGCAACGCATGGCCGCGCTGCACGGCGGTAGGCGCGATCACCTGGAGATCAGCCCCAACCTGTGGGCCGGCGTCGGCCTGGTACGCGGCGGCGCCGGCACCGCGCTGGTCGGCGACGGCCCGACGGTGGCGGCGCGGATCAAGGAATACGCCGAGCTGGGCATCGACACCTTCATCCTCTCCGGCTATCCGCATCTGGAAGAGGCCTACCGGGTGGGCGAACTGCTGTTCCCGCATCTGGACGTCGCCATTCCCGGAGATCCCGCAGCCCCAGGCGCGGCATGCAGCCCGCACGGCGAAGCGGTGGCCAACGAGTTCATGCCCCGCAAAAAGCCGCGCAGAGCTAAGGAGCGGTCGACCATATGGCAAAAGTCATCAGCATTTCCAAACAGCTGAGCAATCGCGCCTGCTGCCCTGGGCGCTGCCGGTGCGGCATGGTGGTGGTCTGGCAGATGGCCGGTCGTCCAGTCCGGCTGGCTGTCCAGCCGCATCCTGCCCTCTCCGGAGGGCGTTGTCATCGAGGCCTTCTGGCCGCTCGCGGCGCAGCGGCGAGTTGTGGCAGCACCTGGCGATCAGCGGCTGGCGCGCGGCGATCGGCTTTCCCATCGGCGGCACCATCGGCCTGGTGCTGGGGCTGATCACCGGCCTGTCGCAGGGGGGCGAACGCTTGCTGGATACCTCCGTGCAGATGCTGCGCAACGTGCCGCATCTGGCGCTGATCCCGCTGGTGATTCTGTGGTTCGGCATCGACGAGTCGGCCAAGATCTTCCTGGTGGCGCTCGGCACGCTGTTCCCGATCTACCTCAACACCTACCACGGCATCCGCAATATCGACCGCGGCCTGGTGGAGATGGCGCGCAGCTACGGGCTGTCCGGCTTCGCCCTGTTCCGCCAGGTGATCCTGCCCGGCGCGCTGCCCTCGATCATGGTCGGCGTGCGCTTTGCCCTCGGCCTGATGTGGCTGACCCTGATCGTCGCCGAGACCATTTCCGCCAACTCCGGCATCGGTTACCTGGCGATGAACGCCCGCGAGTTCCTGCAAACCGACGTGGTGGTGGTCGCCATCATGCTCTATGCCCTGCTCGGCAAACTCGCCGACGTCACCGCCCAGCGGTCTGGAGCGCGTCTGGCTGCGCTGGCACCCGGCCTACCAGGTCAAGGGAGGTGAACGCATGAGCAACGCAACGCTAAGCCCGGCGCGCCTGAACCGCGGTACCCCGGTGGGCGTCAATGGCGTCACCAAGCGCTATGGCGAGCGCACCATGCTGAACGAGGATCGATCTGCATATTCCCGCCGGGCAGTTTGTCGCCGTGGTCGGCCGCAGCGGCTGCGGCAAGAGTACCCTGCTGCGCCTGCTGGCCGGGCTGGAAGCCAGCCCACGCACGGCGAACTGCTGGCGGGCAACGCGCCGCTGGCCGAGGCCCGCGAAGATACCCGCCTGATGTTTCAGGACGCGCGCCTGCTGCCGTGGAAGAGGGTGATCGATAACGTCGGCCTCGGCCTGAAAGGCCGCGACTGGCGGGAGCAGCCGCGCTGGAAGGCGCTGGCGGCGGTCGGCCTGGCCGAGCGCGCCAATGAGTGGCCGGCGGCCCTCTCCGGCGGACAGAAGCAGCGCGTGGCGCTGGCGCGGGCGCTGATCCACCGTCCCGCGCCTGCTGCTGCTCGACGAGCCGCTCGGCGCGCTGGATGCCCTGACCCGGATCGAGATGCAGGAACTGATTGAGTCGCTCTGGCAGCGAGCACGGTTTTACCGTGCTGCTGGTGACGCACGACGTCAGCGAAGCCGTGGCGATGGCCGACCGGGTGCTGCTAATCGAGGAAGGGAAGATCGGTCTGGATCTGACGGTGGATCTTCCGCGGCCTCGCCGCGTGGGCTCGGCAAGACTGGCGGAGCTGGAAGCGGAGGTGCTGGATCGGGTGATGAAGCGGGGAACCTCAGAGCAGCCCCTGCAGTTCGCGCAAGCAAGCGTTAATCCGCCGGATGGCGCGATAAATCGCGCCGCCCTCCCCACGGGGAGAGGGATTGCAACACCATTTGTAGCGGCCCGCAATTGTACTGCCGCATTGTTTTCCCCCGCCATACAGCATTACGCTCAGCGCTTTGGCAATCTTCTCGTACAGATCGCCAGACAGGTTCTCCAGCCCTTTCAGCTGCTCAAGCGCGGCACGCATCTTCGCCTGACGCTTCGCAGTCATAGCGTTTCAGACGGATCAGCGGCTCAATCAGACGCGACGCCACCTGCGGGTTACGGCTGTTCAGCTCGGTCAGCATTTCCACCATGAACTGATAGCCGCTGCCGTCTTCGGCGTGGAACGCGGCCGGGTTGCTGCTGGCAAACGCGCCAATCAGCGAGCGCACGCGGTTCGGGTTGCTCATGGTGAACGAACGGTGCTTCAGCAGGCTGCGGACCTTGCTCAGCGCATCGGCCGCCGGGCTGGTCGCCTGCAGGATGAACCACTTGTCCATCACCAGACCATCCTGGTGCCACCTGTCGTCGTACTCCTGCATCAGCGCATCGCGGCACGGCAGTTGCGCCGCCACCGCCTGCCGACAGCGCGGCCAGCGCATCGGTCATGTTATCCGCTTCGTGATACTGCTTGCTCACCAGCGTGTTCGCCAGCTCTGCCTCGCCAAACGCCAGATAGCGCAGGCAGGTATTGCGCAGAGAACGTTTGCCGATGTCCGCATGTTCCACGCGGTACGCTCCAGCTTGTTGGCGTTATAGATCGCCAGGAACTCATCCGCCAGTTCGGTCGCCAGCGTGCGGGTCAGCGCTTCACGCACGGCCACAATGGCAATCGGGTCGATGATGTCAAACAGCTCGGCAATTTCGTTCGCTGACGGCAGGGTCAGAATTTCAGCCGCCAGCGCCGGATCGATCTGCTCATCCAGCAGGATGGCGCGGAACGCGTCAGCCACATGCACCGGCAGCGACAGCGGCTGGCCCTGCTGATGGCGGGTCACGTTGAGCTTGATGTACGTCGCCAGCAGGCTTTGCGCGGCATCCCAGCGGGAGAAATCGTTGCGCGCGTGACGCATCAGGAACGTCAGCTGCTGATCGCTCCACTTGTACTCCAGCTTCACCGGCGCGGAGAATTCACACAGCAGCGCAGGCACCGGCTGGAAGTAGACGTTGTCGAAGATAAAGGTCTGCTCGGCCTGAGTGACGTTCAGCACGTGGTGTACCGGGTGGCCGCCCTTCTGCAGCGGGATGACGTTGCCTTCGTTGTCGTACAGTTCAATGCCGAACGGAATGTGCAGCGGCTGTTTCTCTTCCTGCTCAGCCGTTGGCGGCGTGCGCTGGCTGATGGTCAGCGTGTACTGCTCGGTCTCCGGATTGTAGTCGTCTTTCACGGTGACAACCGGCGTACCGGCCTGGCTGTACCAGCGGCGGAAGTGAGAGAGATCGACGTTGGAGGCATCTTCCATCGCCTGCACAAAATCATCGCAGGTGGCGGCGCTGCCGTCGTGACGCTCGAAATAGAGCTGCATCCCTTTCTGGAAGTTCTCCTCACCCAGCAGGGTGTGGATCATGCGGATAATTTCAGCGCCCTTCTCGTACACCGTCAGGGTGTAGAAGTTGTTCATCTCGATGACTTTGTCCGGACGGATTGGGTGCGCCATTGGGCTGGCATCTTCCGCAAACTGCAGGCCGCGCATGGTGCGCACGTTGTTGATGCGGTTGACCGCCCGCGAGCCCAGATCGGAGCTGAACTCCTGATCGCGGAAGACGGTTAGCCCCTCTTTCAGGCTCAGCTGGAACCAGTCGCGGCAGGTGACGCGGTTACCGGTCCAGTTATGGAAATACTCGTGGCCGATAACGCGTTCGATATCGAGGTAGTCTTTATCGGTGGCGGTATCGGTACGCGCCAGCACGTACTTGGAGTTAAAGATGTTAAGGCCTTTATTCTCCATCGCGCCCATGTTGAAGAAGTCGACGGCGACGATCATATAGATGTCGAGATCGTATTCCAGACCAAAGCGCTCTTCGTCCCACTTCATGGAGTTGATAAGCGAGGTCATCGCCCATGGCGCGCGATCGAGGTTGCCACGGTCAACGAACAGTTCCAGCGCCACTTCGCGGCCAGAACGGGTTTTGAAGGTGTCGCGTAAGACGTCGAAATCACCCGCCACCAGCGCAAACAGGTAGCATGGTTTCGGGAACGGATCCTGCCACTGTACCCAGTGACGGCCATTTTCCAGCTCGCCCTCACCCACGCGGTTACCGTTGGAGAGCAGGAAAGGATAAAGCGTTTTGTCCGCGATGATTTTGGTGGTAAAGCGCGCCAGCACGTCCGGACGGTCGAGATACCAGGTGATGTGGCGGAAACCTTCCGCTTCACACTGGGTGCACAGCGCCACGCCAGACTGGTAAAGCCCTTCGAGCGCCGTATTGGCGGCAGGGCTATTTCATTCACGATGCGCAGCGTAAAGCGTTCCGGCAGGTTGTCGATGACCAGCTGGTTGCCTTCTTCTTTATAGTCTGACCAGGGTTCATCATTAATATGCAGGGAGACCAGCGTCAGGTCTTCGCCATCCAGACGCAGCGGCACGGCTGTCGCGCTGTGGCGCGTCACCTGGCTTACCGCCGTCACAACGGTTTTTGCGGCATCCAGGTCAAAAGTCAGATCGATATCGCTAATCAGGTAATCCGGCGCACGGTAGTCGTGGCGGTATTTGGCTTGTGGCTGTTGTGTCATAGAAAACCTTATGCATCGTTTGTCGAGTAACGTTTCAATATATTCCTGTTGCGCAAAACGCGCTATGCAGAATGTTCATCTTTTCAGGCAGAAACACCTTTTTTGCTACATTTGTATAACACGGGGCACAAAATGCCCTCGACCATAAAGTGCACGCTTATGTTGTGATCGGGGTTCAATAAATCACTAAACAAGGTATACTCCGGAGTTGTTTATTGTACTAAACGCTCCCGTGAGAGGATGCTACAGCGCACCTATGACTCAATTCGCTTCTCCGGTTCTGCATACGTTGCTGGATACCGACGCGTATAAACTGCATATGCAGCAAGCCGTTTTCCACCATTACTATGACGTTCACGTCGCGGCGGAATTCCGCTGCCGTGGCGACGACTTGCTCGGTATCTACGCAGACTCCATTCGTGAACAGGTCGATGCGATGCAGCATCTGACGCTGCAGGACGACGAATACCAGTGGCTTTCTGGCCTGCCTTTCTTTCAAAGCTGGACTATCTCAACTGGCTGCGCGACTTCCGCTATAAGCCAGAACAGGTCACCGTGACCAACGATAACGGCAAGCTGGATATTCGCCTTGAAGGCCCGTGGCGGGAAGTGATCATGTGGGAAGTGCCGCTGCTGGCGGTGATCAGCGAGTTGGCTCACCGCTACCGTTCGCCGGAAACCGGCGTCGAACAGGCGGTCGCCTCGCTGGAAAACAAACTGGCTGCATTCTCTACCCTGACCGAAGGGCCTGGATATGTCCCGCTTCCGCCTGATGGATTTTGGCACCCGTCGCCGTTTCTCTCGCGAGGTGCAGCAGGCCATTGTCGAACGTCTGCAACAGGAGCCGTGGTTCGTGGGCACCAGTAACTACGATCTGGCGCGTCGCCTGCAACTTAACGCCGATGGGTACCCAGGCGCACGAATGGTTCCAGGCACATCAGCAAATCAGCCCTGACCTGGCCAACAGCCAGCGCGCGGCGCTGGCCGCCTGGCTTGAAGAGTACCCGAATCAACTCGGGATCGCCCTGACCGACTGCATTACGATGGATGCCTTCCTGCGCGACTTCGGTCCCGAATTCGCTGAGCGTTACCAGGGGTTACGCCACGACTCCGGGGATCCGGTTGAATGGGGCGAAAAGGCCATTGCGCATTATCAAAAACTCGGTATCGACCCGATGAGCAAGGTGCTGGTCTTCTCCGATAATCTCGACCTCGCGAAAGCCGTCGAACTCTATCGTCATTTCAGTACCCGCGAGAAACCTGGGCTTCGGGATCGGCACCCGTTTGACCTGCGACATTCCTCAGGTAAAACCTCTGAATATCGTGATAAAGCTGGTGGAATGTAACGGCAAGCCGGTGGCGAAACTCTCCGACAGCCCGGGTAAAACCATCTGCCATGACAAAGCGTTTGTCCGCGCATTGCGCAAAGCCTTCGATCTGCCTCAGGTCAAAAAAGCCAGTTAAGCGGCCTGAGCAGGGAGCCTGCGCCCTTCTCTTCTCCAGAAATATCTCTTTATTCTTCCTTTTGACTTTGGCGAAATTTACTTGTCTGATAGCGGATGGCAGGTAACATAGATATCCCCCCATAAGGGTGGACAAGTGTTTATTTTTTCCGACTATTAACAGAGAGAATATTATGAGCGTTGTGCCTGTAGCCGACGTACTCCAGGGCCGTGTCGCCGTTGACCAGGAAGTCACCGTGCGCGGATGGGTGCGTACCCGCCGAGATTCTAAAGCTGGCATCTCCTTCCTCGCCGTCTATGACGGTTCCTGCTTTGATCCTGTACAGGCCGTCATTAATAATTCTCTGCC
The DNA here is from genome assembly GCA_039593635.1 of Enterobacterales bacterium. Classification (GTDB taxonomy): domain Bacteria; phylum Pseudomonadota; class Gammaproteobacteria; order Enterobacterales; family Enterobacteriaceae; genus Enterobacter. Next base: position 24,998 of record JBCNOW010000026.1, on the reverse strand, counting down.
CAATTACAATGATGACGTTCTGCGCCTGACGACGGGCTGTTCCGTTATCGTCACCGGTGTGGTTGTGGCATCCCCGGGTCAGGGCCAGAGCTTCGAAATTCAGGCCACTGCCATTGAAGTGACCGGCTGGGTTGAAGATCCGGATACCTATCCGATGGCGGCAAAACGTCACAGCATCGAATATCTGCGTGAAGTGGCGCACCTGCGTCCGCGCACCAACCTGATTGGTGCGGTGGCCCGCGTGCGTCATACGCTGGCGCAGGCGCTGCATCGCTTCTTCGATGAGCAGGGTTATTTCTGGGTGTCCACCCCGCTGATCACCGCGTCCGATACCGAAGGTGCCGGCGAAATGTTCCGCGTCTCGACGCTGGATCTGGAAAACCTGCCGCGCACGCCGGAAGGTAAAGTGGACTTTGACAAAGACTTCTTTGGTAAAGAAGCCTTCCTGACGGTATCCGGCCAGCTCAACGGCGAAACCTACGCCTGTGCGCTGTCTAAAATCTACACCTTCGGCCCAACCTTCCGCGCCGAAAACTCCAACACCAGCCGCCACCTGGCGGAGTTCTGGATGCTGGAGCCGGAAGTGGCGTTCGCCGACCTGAACGATGTCGCTGGCCTGGCAGAAGCGATGCTGAAGTATGTCTTCAAAGCGGTGCTGGAAGAGCGTGCTGACGACATGAAATTCTTCGCCGAGCGCGTCGATAACGACGCGATGGCCCGTCTGGAGCGCTTCGTCTCCGCCGATTTTGCGCAGGTGGACTACACCGACGCGGTCGCGATTCTTGAAAAATGCGGTGAGAAGTTCGAGAACCCGGTTTACTGGGGCGTCGATCTGGCGTCCGAGCACGAACGCTATCTGGCCGAGAAACACTTCAAAGCGCCGGTTGTCGTGAAAAACTACCCGAAAGACATTAAGGCCTTCTATATGCGCCTTAACGAAGACGGTAAAACCGTGGCCGCGATGGACGTACTGGCGCCGGGCATCGGTGAAATCATCGGTGGTTCCCAGCGTGAAGAGCGTCTGGACGTGCTGGATGCGCGTATGGCAGAGATGGGTCTCAATCCAGCGGACTACAGCTGGTATCGCGACCTGCGCCGTTACGGCACCGTTCCGCACGCCGGTTTTGGTCTGGGCTTCGAGCGTCTGATCGCCTACGTCACCGGTGTACAGAACGTGCGTGACGTGATTCCGTTCCCACGTACGCCGCGTAACGCCAGCTTCTAAGAAAAAAAAAAAAAAACCCCCCCCTCTTCTTCCTTTTTTTTTTTTCCCCCCCCCCCTTTTTTTTTTTAAAAAAAAAAAACACAAACACCCCCCCCCCCCCCCCCCCCCCCCCCTCTTCTTTTTTTTTCCCCCAAAAAACCCCCCCCAAAAAAAAAACCCCCCCCCTTTTTTTAAAAAAAAACCCCCAAAAAAAAAACCAAAAAACCCCCCCAATATCCCCCCCCCCCAAATCCCTCTCGGGGCAAAAAAAAAAACGAGTCGTTGAACATTCGCGTATAGGAATTGCCTTTATTCAACTAAATTAAATATAAGGAATTCATATATATAGGAAAGGTCGGCCCTGCCGCCTTTTTTCCCGGTCGCCAGCGGGCCGCTCTGCTAAATTTTGAGATGGTTCACAAAGTTCCCAAAAATACATATTTAGTTACACATATTTTCTTTTTGTTACCCAATCTTGAGAATTGTAGCACTTTCAGGCTAGCGAAACGCTTCGGTGAATGGAAAGATGCCTGTCAGATACATAAAGACACCAAACTCTCATCAATAGTTCCGGAAATATTTATTGACAGAATTTATTGACGGCAGTGGCGAGTGTCAAAAAAAAACCAATGAGGGTAATAAATAATGATGAAGCGCAATATTCTGGCAGTGGTAATCCCTGCCCTGCTGGTAGCCGGTGCAGCTAACGCTGCAGAAATCTATAACAAAGACGGCAACAAACTGGATCTCTACGGTAAAGTTGATGCGCGTCACCAGTTCTCTGATGACTCAAGCTCACGACGGCGACAAAACTTACGCTCGTATCGGCTTCAAAGGCGAAACTCAGATCAACGACCAGCTGACCGGTTACGGCCAGTGGGAATACAACGTTTCATGGCTAACGAGGCTGAATCTGAAGGCACCTTCTGGTTCTAACAAAACCCGTCTGGCCTTTGCTGGTCTGAAAGCTGGTGATGCAGGCTGCATTCGACTACGGTCGTAACTACGGCGTTGTGTACGACGCAATGTCTTACACTGACCAGCTGCCAGTGTTTGGTGATGATACCCTGTATCAGGATAACGACGTTGATAACTTCATGACCGGCCGTACCAACGGCCTGGCGACTTACCGTAACAGCGACTTCTTCGGTCTGGTTGACGGTCTGAGCCTTGGCTGTTCAGTACCAGGGCAAAAACGAAGGTCGTGGCCCTCGTTACGATAACGGTGATGGCTGGGGTACCTCTCTGTCCTATGACACTGGCATGGGCATCAGCGCAGTGGGTGCATACTTCAACTCTGACCGTACTGACCAGCAGGCAACTGATGGCAACGGTGATAAAGCAAGTGCCTACGGCTGTAGGTCTGAAATACGACGCCAACAACATCTACCTGGCAGCCATCTACGCTGAAACCCGCAACCTGACTCAATATGGCAATAACAACGACGGCACTGGCGCTACCGGCCCTGACTTCAACTTCGCTGCCAACAAAACTCAGAACTTCGAAGTGGTTGCTCAGTACCAGTTCGACTTCGGTCTGCGTCCATCCATCGCTTACCTGCAGTCTAAAGGTAAAGACCTGAACGGCGCGACAGGCCACGGCTCAACCTTCGCTGGCGGCGATGCTGACCTGGTTAAATACATCGAAGTCGGCACCTACTTACTACTTCAACAAAAACATGTCCACCTATGTTGACTACAAAATCAACCTGCTGGACGACAACGACTTCACCCGCGCTACCGGTACTTCTACCGACGACGTGGTTGGCGTTGGCCTGGTTTACCAGTTCTAATCAGAACACCAATCCTTGTTATATGCGTAACACCTCAGAAACGGAGCCTTCGGGCTCCGTTTTGCATTTCAGTGATCGGGCTCCCAGAAAATAATGGCGACTTTTGAAAAGCCGCACGCTTTTCGTCGCAAACGGTTGGCATTTTGTAAATCTACCGTTAACCTGATAGCGGATTTCACTTCTGTAATCACAATGGAACTTCGTCATGTTTGAGAACATTACCGCCGCTCCTGCCGACCCTATTCTGGGCCTGGCCGATCTGTTTCGTGCCGACGACCGCCCTGGCAAAATCAACCTGGGTATTGGTGTATATAAAGATGAAACCGGCAAAACCCCGGTACTGACCAGCGTTAAGAAAGCTGAGCAGTATCTGCTGGAAAATGAAACCACCAAAAACTACCTCGGTATTGATGGTATCCCTGAATTTGGTCGCTGCACCCAGGAGCTGCTGTTCGGTAAAGAGCACGCGCTATTGTGAGCGCTGACAAACGCGCCCGCACGGCGCAGACGCCGGGCGGTACCGGCGCGCTGCGCGTGGCGGCGGATTTCCTTGCGAAAAACACCTCTGTTAAGCGCGTCTGGGTGAGCAATCCAAGCTGGCCGAACCACAAGAGCGTCTTTAACTCTGCGGGCCTGGAAGTGCGCGAATATGCATACTACGACGCGGCAAACCACGCTCTGGACTTTGACGGCCTGCTGGCAAGCCTGAGCGAAGCGCAGGCGGGTGACGTGGTGCTGTTCCACGGCTGCTGCCACAACCCGACCGGTATCGATCCTACGCTTGAGCAGTGGGAACACCTGGCGAAGCTCTCCGTTGAGAAAGGCTGGCTGCCGCTGTTTGACTTCGCCTACCAGGGCTTCGCCCGCGGTCTGGAAGAAGATGCTGAAGGCCTGCGCGCGTTCGCCGCCGTGCATCAGGAGCTGATCGTTGCCAGCTCCTACTCCAAGAACTTTGGTCTGTACAATGAGCGTGTAGGTGCCTGTACGCTGGTTGCGGCTAACGATGAAACCGCCGATCGCGCCTTCAGCCAGATGAAATCCGTTATCCGCGCCAACTACTCTAACCCGCCGGCACACGGTGCCTCTGTTGTTGCGACCATTCTGAGCAACGATGCGCTGCGCGCGATCTGGGAACAGGAGCTGAACGATATGCGTCAGCGTATTCAGCGCATGCGCCTGCTGTTTGTGAACACCCTGGCGGAGAAAGGCGCAGACCGCGACTTCAGCTTCATCATCAAACAGAACGGCATGTTCTCGTTCAGCGGCCTGACCAAAGAGCAGGTTCTGCGTCTGCGCGAAGAGTTTGGCGTGTACGCCGTGGCCTCTGGCCGCGTGAACGTTGCAGGCATGACGCCTGACAACATGGCGCCACTGTGCGAAGCGATTGTCGCCGTACTGTAATTAGCGCCCACAAAAAAGCCTGCATTATGCAGCTTTTTTTATGCTGGTTACCAGACAGGCATTTCATCCTGAAGGAACGGGTTATGGAGCCGTTCATAGCCCAGCGTCGACATCGGACCGTGTCCAGGGATAAACGTCACGTCATCACCCAGCGGCAATAACTTCTGTTTGATCGACTGGATCAGCTGCCCGTGGTCGCCACGCGGAAAATCGCTGCGCCCTACGCCACCTTTGAAAATCACATCGCCGGAGATCAGCAGACGGCCAGCACGGTCAAAGAAGACGATATGGCCTGGCGTATGCCCAGGACAATGCAACACCTGTAAAGTCACATTCCCTACGTGTACCGCGCTCTCCTTCGTTTAGCCAGCGATCGGGCGTCAGAGGCAGACACTCATCAAGGCCAAACATGCGGCTTTGGGCAGGTAACCCCTGCAGCCAGAACTCATCTTCTTTTTCCGGGCCGATAATCGGCACACCGTAGTGCTTAGCCAGTTCAGCCGCTGCACCCACATGGTCGAGGTGACCATGCGTCAGTAAAATCTGCATCAGCGTCACGCCGCTGTCGGCAACTTCCTGCTTGATTTTCTCAGCGTCACCGCCGGGATCGACAAGCGCGGCCAGTTTGGTTTGTTCACACCAGATTAATGAACAGTTCTGGGAGAACGCGGTAACCGGAATAATACGATAGTTCATACTGCTCCTGTGTTTCGTTATTACCAGTGCCGAACCGGCCCGGTATCAATATGCACAAAGTTGCTGCGGGGGTAATATCCTACACCACCTGCGCGCATAGATAACGCGGCTTTGCGAATATTGGCTAACGAAACGCCTTCAATGTGGAAATCCATTGCCTGCCCCTTGGTGTGGTAGCTTTTTTTCGCTACCCCACGGCTCGATGGGCGCGCAGTTCATTATTGGTATCAATTGAACGATAACCGGAAATAAGCTGCACCGGCTTGCGGGTGCCCAGCAGCCCCTGAAGGCGGAAAAGCTGGTCAAACAGATCCAGGATCGATGGCTTTAACTTTATTCGCGCGGAAATCACGGAAAAAATGGTTGAGTCTTGCTAATTCATCCTGAATATAGCCTCTGCCATCGAAAAACTCCGCTTTTAGCGACTCACCGGTATGAAGATTGCTGAGCGTTAAAACGCGGGGGGCGGGAGGGTGCGCAAAGCTGACGCCAGCGCTGCACCCGGCAGCAGTGACAATCCAGCCGCTGCGCCACCCAGCAGCAATTAACGCCAGGCGACGTTGAGCGTCAAATTTGTCCATGATAATCAGGTTTACCGGTAAGTCTAAAACGATAACGCACCAAACCTAATGCTTAGCGCAAAAAGGGTACACTAACGGCCGAACAGTAACCGCAGCCTGGAGAGCAGTCAACCCGCAATCTGTCACAGAATGCGCAAAACCGATCTTAAATCAATTTTCCAGACCGGTCTTGCCATTTTCTTTGAGGAAAGGATAACAGGGAAATCAACGCTTAGAGCAGCAGCTGCCCCGCTTTGGTCAGCACTTGTGCTGCCGGATCGCGCGGTGAGATCATAATTGTAAATATCTGTACGGTACTGCGTGCGGCCGTCTTCCCCCACAAACGCCGTCAGATAGTAAAGATTGACCGGAATGTTGTGGCGAATATTCACGTAACGCGTATCCCCCTGCTTCAGGGCGTCAGAAATACGCGTATCGTTCCAGCCCGCATCCTGCAACAGCATATTGGCCAGCTCCGAGGCTTTATTCACGCGCACGCAGCCTGAACTCAGCGCGCGGGTATCTTTCTGGAACAGATTGTGGTTCGGCGTATCGTGCAGATAGATAGCATCTGAACTCGGCATGTTGAATTTATAGCGTCCCAGCGAGTTACTGTGCACCCGGCGCCTGCCGAATGCGAAACGGCAAGCTGGCTGGCGTGACACCATCGTCGACCAGTCGACCATATAAGGATCGATCGCCTCTTTACTGTTCCAGCCACGCATCACCGTATAGCCATGACGTTCCAGATAACCCGGATCGTTCCAGACCTTCGGCAGAATGTCCTTGCGCGCCAGCGTCGGCGGCACGTTCCACGGTGGGTTAACCACCACGTTATTCAGCGCGCTGCTCATCATCGGCGTTTTGCGATCAGGACGCCCGACAATCACCCGCGAGGCCAGCACTCTCGCTACCGTTCTGATAATAGACCAGTGAATAGGCCGGAATATTCACCATAATGCCGGTTGACAGCATGTCATCCGGCAGCAGGCGCAAACGCTGAATATTCAGCGCCAGCACCCCCGCACGCATCTGCGCAGGCGAAACGTTCAGCCAGTCGCGGGTGCGCGGGCCGATGGCACCGTCGTCTGCCAGTCCCTGCCAGTGCTGGAAGCGTTTTACCCCCTCCACCAGCGTGTTGTCGTAAACATTATTGCTGGCCGCCGGGGTTACCGTGCTGATGTTGCCGCTGGCCTGCGGAACCTGCGCCGGCAGATCGCTGACGCTGGTGGCCGACGGGCTGACGGCCACGGGCTGATCGCTCTGGCTCACCGGCTGCGGCGCCGTCGGGACGGCATCGTCGGTCGGCGTGGGCGTCGCGCTGTGCGTGCCGGTCAGCATCCCGGTGCGCTGCAGAATCTCACGCAGCGCCGGCACATCATCGCTGATCTGACCCGGGCGCAGCGTGCCCTTATCGCGCAGCTGCGGCCACGGCCGGTTATCGGTCAGCAATGCTTTTAACGCGCTGTGCATCGGTGCGTACTGCGGATGCTGCGGTTGCAGCGACACCACAAAGGCGCGACTGCCGCCGCCGTTCACCGCATTCTGCCACTGATTGATGGCGGAAAGTGACGGCATGGTCAGCTTGTACGGCACATTGCTGTACAGCCAGGTTTCGCCCTGGGTCGGTACGTTAGCGACAAACTGCAGATAGCCAAGCATGGCGTCGCTCAGCACCACGTCCCGCGCGAAGCCTTTGATATCCGGATTGGTGAGCAACTCTACCCAGCGGGTAAACTGCGGCTGTACGCCGGAGAGCGCCACTTCTGCCAGCTGCTGCTGGAAAGCCTGCACGGCGTCGCGATCCTGCCACAGTGGCGCCATGTTGCGTGCCGCATAGATGCCGGCGAGGCCGGGCAGATAAAAGGGTCGTTCGCTGGGGCTAAATGCCTGCTGAATTTGCTGCTGGCTGGCAGCCACTGACAGCGTGCTGTGCGGCAGCGCGCCGACGTCTGCCGCCTGGCTGATAGCCAGCGGTGCCGCCATCAGTGACAAACTGAGTGCTATTGCAGCACGATTAACTCTGCTCTTCTTGTTCAGCAACATCCCTGCCCCCTTCTTACCAAAGACACAGCATCCTGAAAACGCCGTGTACCGCCTGTACTCTTATGGTTGAGTATAAAATAAAAAACGGCATCCGCCTCGCAGGGCCGATGCAGTTTAAAGATTAACCGCAGCCCTGAGCACAATTTAAGTGAATAACCAGACCGCTTCTGCTGCTAGCTATTTTCAGTGACCACGCCTGCGCCGGGATTTTCCTGTTTCACCGGCGTCGGATCGGCGGAGAAACCACGCAGCCCGACAACGTGCACGTGCTCGCTGTTCTGGAAGACTTTACGCACCAGTTTATAGGTGGTGCCTTTTTCCGGACTGATGTTTTCCGGTGCCGCAATAATGAGCTGCATATCCAGACGTTCGCAAAGCTCAAACAGCGTGGCGATGGAGCGGGCATCAAGACGCGCCGCTTCATCCAGGAACAGCAGTCGGCATGGGGAAATATCTTTGCCGCGCAGACGACGTGCTTCATCTTCCCAGCTCTGCACCACCATCACCAGAATCGACATCCCGGTACCGATCGCTTCACCGGTAGAGAGCGCCCCGGATTCGGCACGCAGCCAGCCGTCTGAACCACGGTTAACCTCCACTTCCATTTCCAGGTAGTTGCGGTAGTCCAGCAGCTCTTCACCGATGGTTTGCGGCGTACGCTGGCCCATATCAATCTGCGGATTCAGACGCTGATACAGCTTCGCCAGCGCTTCCGAGAAGGTCAGACGGTTGCTGTTAAACAGATCCTGATGCTGTTCATGCTGTTCAGACAGCACATCCAGCAGCGTCGCGTGGGCTTCACGCACGTTGACGTTCAGACGCACGCTGTTGACCTGACCAAACGAGACCGCTCTGCAGCCCCTGGTTCAGCTGGCGGATACGGTTCTGCTCGCGCTGAATGGTTTTGCGGATGATGTTCGCCACACTGCGGGAGCTGATCGCCAGCTTCTGCTCGCGGGAGGTCAGCTCTTCCGTCAGACGGCCCAGCTCAATTTCCATCTGTTCGATGGCTTCAACCGGATCGTCGGTACGAATGATGTCCTGACGAATACGCTCGCGCAGGTGCTGATAAACGGCCACGAAGAACTGAATTTTACGTTCCGGACGTTTCGGATCTTCCGACATGCGCAGCACATCGCGCAGATGTTCGTTATCCGCCACCGCCAGACGCAGCGCACCCAGCGCCTTATCCGACATGGAACGCAGCTCATCGGCGGAGAGGTAGGCCAGCTCGCGACGGTGCAGGCGGCGCTCAACGTTGTTGTCTTTCACCATGCGCATCACGGCGCACCAGCCCGCTTTCGCGGTGACCACCTGCTCACGCATTTCGTGATAGTCGCGCTCCAGCTTGCGCAGGCGACGGGTCAGGTTATCCATCTCCGCTTCGCAGAAGGTGAGCGCTTTCTCCAGCTGATTGCGACGCGCACGGTTGTTGCTGAGCTGGCTATGCAGTTCATCACGACGAATGCGCGCCCGCTCTTCCGCCCCGCTGTCGGCACGCACGCCAATGTCCTGCAGCTCTTTCTGCAGGTCGTTTAACAGCTCTTTCTTGGTGTCGAAGGAGCTTTTCAGCGAGGCCAGCACCTGGTTGTACTGGTTCAGCTGCGCCGAGTGGCTGCGCATCGCTTCGCGAGCGCGGGTACGTTCCGCTTCCGCCTGCTCAAGGCGCTGACGCAGTTTTTCGTTCAGATCGCTGTTACCGCTCAGCATTTCAGCCGAATCGGAGTAGCCGAAGTGGGCCCGACGCTGCACCACTTCCGTCAGGGCAAACGCCTGCTGACGCGCCTCGCGCTGCACCTGCTGCGACCAGGCATAATCTTCTTTTAACTGCTCGAACTGTTCCGGGTCGCTCTGCAGAACCGACACGACCGGCTCCAGCTTCGCCAGCTGAGTTCCGCCGTGCTGCTGCACGAAGCGCGCGGCTTCCTGGGCTTCATCCAGACGCTCCTGGATCTCATCCACGCGGTCGGCCAGCGTATCATCCGCCAGCAGGTTCAGGCGCGGCAGGATGCGGTTAAGCGCAGCGACGCCCTCTTTCGCCTGTTCAAACTGGACGCGGCTCTGCTGGTTGTCACTTTCATGACTGGCAATCGCGCGCTCCAGCTCGCCACGGCGGGTATTGAGCTTGCGGATTTCCGCTTCCGGGTCGGCCTCAAAGGCCACCGCCAGATGGCTGCCGATAAAGCGGCTGAACGCCTGATGCAGACGCTGGGTTTTCTGCACGTCAAACGACAGGGTCGCAAAACGTTCAGACAGCGTTTCACGCTCGGCGTGCAGGCTCGATGCGGCTTTCGCGCGCCGCGCGGCCAAACAGCGGCAGTTCCGGGAAGCGGGAATAACGCCACTGGCGATCGGCAATTTTCACCACCACCGCTTTTTCCAGCTCGTCAACGCTGAAGACGCTGTCATCGAACGACTGCGGATCCCCTTCGATCAGATAGAGATCTTCCGGACAATCTTCCAGCCCTTCCAGCTGCTCGGACACCAGCGACAGATCCGGCACCACGATCGCGTTACGCGACGGGCCGTACAGCGCGGAGAAGTACGGCGCATCGTCCAGCGCCAACGTCATCGTAAATTTCAGACAGCAGCACGCCGCCAAAACGCTCCGCCAGCGTATTCAGACGCGGATCTTCCGCACCGCCCGGCTGGCTTAAGCGCTCAATTTCTTCATCGACGTCACGCTTGCGCGCCCCCACTTCATCACGCTCAACGATGGCTTCGCGCTCGCGCTCCAGCAGCTGCTGCAGGTATTCGGTCACCTGCTGGCTGGATTCAAACTCCTCGCCGCACTGTTCGCTGAGCTGGTTCAGGCTGCTTTGCGCCGCCAGCCAGACCGGCGCACGTGCGGTCAGCGTCAGTCGAACGGGACTGCAGCTGTTCCAGCTCCTGACGCAGCGTCATACGCTGTTCACTGGCGTTGGATACGGTATCGGACAGGGCCGCAATACGCGCTTCCAGTTCCTGATGCAGGGCCTCAAGCTCGTCGAAGTCGTAATGTTTGCCCTGACGCTTGCAGAACTCGGCCAGCAGACGCTCGGCTTCCTGCTGCTCGCGCAGGCGCTGTTCCAGTTCGTTCAGACGCATACGCAGCGGCTGGACCTGTTCGGCCAGATGGCGCTGGTTCACGCCATCGCGCAGCAATTCACGGGCAACGTCCCACGCTTCATTACGCGCCAGCGGGCCGTTAATCGCGACCACCAGCTGATAAGCCTGCTCAAACTGGCTGTGCGCCGTTTGCGCGACGCTCATTTTCTGTTCGAGGCGCAGCAGCTGTTTCGGTGGCTTCCTGCTCTTTGGCCTGGAAGGTATCCAGCCACTCGTCGGCGCTGTCCGGCGTCAGGTCTGGCAGATGGCACAGCTCTTTCGCACGCTGTTCCAGCGCCTGCAGCGCCTGGTTGTACTGAATCGCGCGCGTCTGCTGCACGTCCAGCGCCTGCTGGTAATCGGCAAGCTGGCTTTTCAGCTCATCCACTTCCAGCTCGGCGGCTTCGGCGCGGGCTTCGTTCTCTTCCTGCATCTCGGCGGCTTCGGCCACCACTTCATTTTGCTCTTCGAGACGAATTTGCAGCTCATCGAGATCCGCTTCGTAGCGCTCGATTTTCTCCTGCTGGCGCAGCGCGGTCTGCACCAGGTTCAGGTGATCGCTGGCCGCCTGGTAATCGGCTTCCAGATCGCCCTCGGCACCGTTGTGCTCGGCCAGTTCGCGCGCCATTTCGACGTGCTTATACTGCTCGGCCACCAGCTGTTTACGGGAGGTAAACAGCTCGCGGCGGAACTGCTAACGCCTGATCGAGATGCACGCGGCGCTCGTTGGCGTGGCGCATATAGTCCGCCGCCACGTAGTTGGTGGCTTCGCTGATCAGGTGTTTAAACAGATCGCGGTCAGACTGGGTAACGCGAATCGCTTCCAGCGTCATGCGGTTTTCACGCAGCGCCGCTTCCATATCCTGGAAGGCCTTACGCACGCCGCTGTTTTCCGGCAGCAGGTAGTCGCGCAGGGAGCGGGTAATGGCGCTGGAGATACCGCCGTACAGGGAGGCTTCGATCAGACGGTAGTATTTGCTGCGGTCGGATGCGGTGCGCAGACGACGCGCCACCACGCCCAGATCGAACATCAGGGAGTGGTAGTCGGTAATCGAGTTGAACTGCTTGAACTGCACGCCTTCGAAGCGCTTCGAGCTTGTCCTTCAGCTCCTGCAGCGTCAGCACGCGCGCCTGGCGGTTCAGCGTTTCCGTCAGCAGCGCGGTTGGCTGCGGAGGTTGGCAGCCCCTGAATGGCGAACGGTTTGATATCCACTTTACGATCGCGACCGGCGACCTGCTGCAGGCGCACGCCCACCACCACGCGCTGGTGGCGCGAGTTGATCACGTCCAGCACCGAATAACAGACGCCCGCTTTCAGCTTACCGTGCAGGCCTTTATCACGGGAGCCGCTTGTCGCGCCCGCTTCGGTGGTGTTACGGAAGTGCAGCAGCGTCAGATCGGGGATCAGCGCCGTAACAAACGCCGCCATGGTGGTGGATTTCCCCGCCCCGTTACCGCCGGAGAGCGTCGTGACCAGCTCATCCAGATCGAACGTTCGGGCAAAGAAGCCGTTCCAGTTAATCAGCGTCAGTGAGCGAAATTTACCGCGTTCAATCATTACTCTTCCTCCCCGCTATCCGGCAGATTCTCTTCATGCTCATCATTGAGCTGCAAATGGTTTTCCACCGGCATCGCTTCACCGTCGCGGATCATGCGAAGCTGCGCTTCACGCGCGTCATCGCCCGCACGCACGTCGGCGCCGAAGCGGAAGACCGATTCCGTAATGCGGAATTTGCTGCTGTCGTGGCCCATAAACCAGACCATCCCCAGACGGCGCAGACGGTTCAGGGAAGAGCGAACCTTTTCCTGTAATTTCTGACGATCGAGATCCGACCCCGTGGAGCGGTTGTTCACCAGCTTCAGCAGCTTGCTTTCATCCGCCAGCGTCAGCAGCTCGTCGTAAAGCTCCTGCTGGGTGAAGATCCCTTCATTCGCCAGACGTTCCGGGCTGAGGTAGAGGTAGCAGAGAATTTTGCCGACCATCATGTCCAGCTCGGAGAGCACCGAGCGCGGGATCAGCGTGGTGGAGCGCGGGCGCAGGTAGAAAAAACCTTCCGGCGCGCGGATAAGCTCAACGTTGTAGCGCGCGTAAAACTCTTCCAGATACTCCTGGAAGTCCATCAAAAAGGCGTGATTATCCAGCTCGTCAAGGCCAATGTGACGACCGGCACGCAGCTGGCTGTCCAGCGCCGGAAATAACGGATTCGCCAGCGCCTGTGCCAGCTTAACCGGCATCACTTGTTCAATATTTGTCAATGACATGCGCCTGTACCTTGGCTCCGTAATCGTTAATCGGCTGCCACTTCGGCGGCAGTCCGGTGAAATCTGCTTGCGCGATACCCAGGCGCACCGCCTGGTCTACCACAATGCGGGCAACGTCGAAGTGGCGCGCGCGAGGATATTGCGCCAGATAGTCGCGCACCACGAGTCCAAGATCCAGCGGCGCTTGTCTGGTTTTGTAGACAGCGAGCTGTTCTTCGATCATCGCCGCAAGTTGTTCGCGAATTTCGTTAAATTCTTCGTATTCCAGATCCGGTGGCAATTCACCGGTCACCTCTTCATCACGCAGCGCCATCTCTTCGTCGCGCATATCCAGCAGACGATCGGCATTGGCGTAGGTCAGCGCCCACGGCGCATCGAAATAGGTCTGCACCGACTGGCGCAGACGCTGGGCAAAGACGCGGTTCTTATCCATATCGATCGCGGTACGGATAAATTTATGCACGTGTCGGTCATAGCCAATCCACAGGTCGATCGACTGCTGGCCCCAGCTGATGATACGGTCCAGTTTGCTCTGCAGGTCGAACACTAAACGATCGATAAAGTGCAGATCGTCGTGCGCCAGCGTCGCGTCCTGGATGCGCAGCAGGTTCGCCTGCAGCTTATCCCCTGCGGCTTCCAGCGTATCCTGCAGCTCACGCAGCGTACCGGAGGTTTCTGACAGCAGAAGTTCACAGCTGGAGATGGCCGCTCGCCAGTCTTTATTCAGCAGCTGCGCGATATCGTCTTTCACCTGCTGCTGCTGTTCGTCCATCAGGCGCTGGGTCAGATCGATACTGTCGAAAATCTCCGCCACCGAATATTTCAGCGGCGCAAAGACGTTGCGATGCCAGTGGAATTCGTCACCGTCTTCATCCGCCGCATCGGCGGCGCGCTTAAGCTCACCGCGCCACAATCGAGAGCTGCATGGAAAGACGCAGCGTGGAAAATTCGCGCTGGCGGATATAGTAATCGGTGATGCCGATGCCCAGCGGCGTCAGGCGATAGATGGCGTTTCCTTCCGCCTGCTCGCTGGTAAAGCGGTTCAGCAGACGTTGACGCACCATATCGTTGATCGCGTTGTTGGCACGCACGCTAATGGTTTCGCTGGTTTGCTCAAACGCATCACTGACGTGGCGGAACGCATCCACCAGTTCACCCTCGCTCATTTCACCGTCCAGCCGCTCGCCGTTCAGCGTGGCAACCGCCAGCAGGAAAGAGAGTCTGTCTACCGGCAGCGAGATGGAGAAATCGTTTTTCCTGGCCCAGGCAACCAGTTCGGGGACTGTCTGGGAAAATTCACTCATAGGTTATCCTTGCATCTGCGGCTTGTGCGCGGTGACGTGAATATAGCGGCCAAGGCTGACAAAAGGCTCCTGACGACAATACCGCCGTTCCAATTCTCAATAATTTCCTCAACGCTCTTCCCGGCGCCGGGCTGCGGCTTCATGTAGTCACTGAACACGCGGATACCGGCACGCTGCTCGGTGATAAATCCGCCAATCTGCGTCCAGCCAGCGCGTAAATCGCTCCAGGATCGCGCGGATAGTCCGGGGAAAGCGTGCGTTTTTTCTTGTTAGGCATCCCGACCTGAACATAGTCGAAGTTTCCTGCCACCATATGGTGCGTCAGGAAGCCGTTAGCATTGTAGAACATCAGCGACAGCGTGCCGCCCGGGCGCAACATCGACCACAGGGTTTGTAACACGCTTAGCGGATCGGCTACCCACTCCAGCACCGCATGAAACAATATCAGATCAACCTGGGTTTCCAAATGCTGTGCGATGTCCTGAGCGGCGCATTGTATAAAATGCATGTTGTCGCTCACACCTTTCGCCTGCTGCTGCATGGGCGCGCGCGCCAGCGTAAGCATCTCTCCCGACAGATCGCACAGCGTGACCTGATGGCCCAACTGCGCCAGCCAGTTTTATCGCCGTCTGCCCTTCACCGCCTCCGGCGTCCAGCACGCGCAACGTTTGGCCACCGGCCAAAGGTCGCCAGAATGGCGTCCAGATCCTGCCAGAGGATCGTCTGACGCAGCTGCCCTTTACGTGGTGCCATAAATGTTGCGCGAGAATTTATCCGCGATATCGTCAAAGTTACGATCCTGCATGGTGAGGGCTCCCGCTTGCTACGCAACAACCTGCTATTTTGTCACAGCCGCGACGAGAATGAACCTCTCATGCCGCAGTAACTGTCTGGCTGCTGTTTTTTCGGACAAAAGGAGACGTTTTCGATGTTTTTTGCCTTAAAAAAATGGATTGGCGCGATGCTACTGCCTTTGCCATTGCTGTTAACGCTTATGGCGGCAGGACTTTTACTGGTCTGGTTCAGCCGCTGGCAGAAAAGCGGCAAAACCCTTATCACGTTCGGCTGGCTGGTGCTGCTGCTGCTGAGCCTGCAACCGGTGGCGGATGGGCTGCTGGCCCCGCTGGAAAACCAGTATGCCACGTGGAATGGCAGCGAGCCGGTGGACTATATCGTGGTGCTGGGCGGGGGTTACACCTATAACCGGCAGTGGGCCCCCAGCTCCAACCTGATTAACAACAGCCTGCCGCGGCTGAACGAAGGCATTCGCCTCTGGCTGGCAAATCCGGGATCCAAAATGATCTTCACCGGTGCCGCTGCGGGCTACAATCCGCGCAGCAACGCCAGCGTTGCCGCTGACGTGGCGCGCAGCCTTGGCGTGCCCGACGATGCCGATTATCACGCTGGATCAGCCGCAAAGGATACCGAGGAAGAAGCCGCTGGCGGTGAAGCAGGCCATCGGCGATGCATCCATTTCTGCTGGTGACCTCCGCCTCCCATCTGCCACGAGCCATGCACTTTCTTCCAGAGCGCAAGGCCTGCATCCGCTTCCCGCACCGGCAAACCAGATGGCGATCAGCTCGCCGCTCAACGTCTGGGAGCGCATGATTCCCTCTCCGCTGTGGCTGATGCATAGCGAGCGCGTCGGTGTACGAAACGCTGGGGCGGATCTGGCAGCGGCTGCGCGGCAGTGGCGAACCTTCAGCCGAGCCAGGGGAGTAGCTGTGCGCGGCGCAAGATCAAAATGGCGCGGCGCGGTAGAAACTGGCCGGTGTTGACCAGCTGCGCCACTTCGTCCCAGAGCAGATAGAGCCAGCGCCGCCAGACGAAACGCCTCCTCCACCGGCGCGCGCTGTAAATAGTGCTGCAGCAGCGATGCTTCCGCCCGCCGCTGTCCGCCGAGGCGGAACAGCTCATATTCACGCGGCGCCCACAGCATGATGCCCGGCCCCACCATCGCCAGCAGCTGATCGCTGTGCGGGCATCCTTCAGCATACTGCGCAGACGCAGATTGCCGTGCATTAGCACGCACGGGTCGTCAAAGCCGGCAAACAGCTGCGCCAGCTGTTCGCGGGTGCGAAACAGAATCTGACGTTTGTCCTGCATGGGTAAACCGGTATTGTCGACACTGGATAGCCCAGCGTCGACCACAGCACTTCCACCCGCTGGCGATACCATGGCGGCCAGAGATTTTCCTGCGTGCTGTCGACGATGCCGACCAGGCCGTGGCTGTCATGACGGTGCCAGGCCAGCAGCGCCTCGACAATCTGATCTTTCAGCTGCTCCCAGCGCTCCGGCGTGCGCGCCGGCGCTTCAACGGGCACGCCGCGCAAACGCTCAATCAGCAGCATTTCATGCGGACCGGGATGTGTTGCTGACTCATCACCAGGCCGTACACCGTCGGCATCGGACGTCACCGCTCCTTCATGCGCCAGCATGGTGAGTTTTTTCGCTTCGAGCGCGGCGCGTCCCTGATGACGAAAATATTTGGCCACCAGCGGCATCGGGTTGCCCTGGTCGTCATACAGCGCGTAAAGACGCGATTGTGCCTGTTCGCTGACGCATTCCACCCGGCTTAACGCCTTCGCCCAGCACCAGCGCCAGTTCTGCACGGAGTTGTTCCATGGAAGAGTCCTCCGGAGTTAACTCATTGCACCATCCTGGAGGTCATGACGGCGCGAAACTTAGCGCCAGATCAAACTTTGCGGCCAGCCGGGGCGCTGGCCGCTGACGATTATGCCTGCATCGCTTCACGCACGCGCAACAGATCGTCCGGCGTATCCACACCGACGCTCGGCACGGTAGCCGGCAACGGCAACGTGGATCTTTTCGCCATACCAGAGCACGCGAAGCTGCTCCAGCATTTCGATATGCTCCAGCGGGCTGGGTTGCCAGGCCACATAGCGACGGATAAAGCCGGCGCGATAGCCGTAAATCCCGATATGGCGCAGGAAGGTGTCACCAATCGGCTCTCGCGACTGCGCAAAACGATCGCGATCCCACGGGATCGTGGCGCGGGAAAAATAGAGCGCATAGCCTTCGGCATCCATGACCACTTTCACCGCGTTGGGATTGAACGCCTCTTCCGCGTGGTGAATGGGTACCGCGAGCGTGGCCATACCGACATGCGCGCTGCGCCAGATTCTCCGCCACCTGACGGATAATCACTGCCGGGATCATCGGCTCGTCGCCCTGCACGTTCACGATGACCGTATCGTCAGCTGAAACCGACATTTTTCAACCACTTCGGCCAGACGCTCGGTGCCGGACTGGTGATCGGCGCGGGTCATGCAGACTTCCCCGCCTGCCGCCTCAACCGCCGCCGCCGACATCAGGATGGTCGGTTGCCACAATAATGCGGTCGGCACCGGACTCACGCGCCCGTTCCAGCACGTGCACCACCATCGGTTTGCCGTTGATATCCACCAGCGGTTTACCCGGCAGACGCGTGGAGGCGTAACGCGCAGGAATAATCACGACGAAACTCATGGCTGGCTCTCTTCTGCCACCAGGGAACGGGCTTCGTTTTCCAGCAATACCGGAATGCCGTCACGCACCGGGAAGGCCAGACTGTCGAGTTTGCAGATCAGCTCCTGCTTATCCTGGCTGTAGTAGAGTTTGCCGTTGCACACCGGACAGGCAATAATTTCAAGTAAACGGTGATCCATACTTTCCTCCTTTCAGGACCGATACGTCAGAGGATTAGCATACCATAGCGCAATCAGGGACGGCGCGCCGCCATCGGCTTATATGCTGACGTGCCAGCGCGTGGACCAGGCGGCTCGCAGCGCATCAGGCGCGTTTTCCAGCACCACTTCGCTGGCACCCTGCCAGGCGGCGAAGCGGTTAATGGCTTTATGCACATCGGCGAGAAACTGCTGGCTCAGGCGCACGCCGGGCTCCAGCCAGAAGGCCCGCAATGAATCCAGGCGCTGCCGGCCCCTTGCGGTGCATTTTGGCATCCATGCGCCCGACCAGTACGCCCGCGATGCAGCAGCGGCAAAACAAAATAGCCGTATTGGCGCTTTGTGCGCCGGGGTGTAGCACTCCAGGCGATAGTCAAAATTAAACAACTCAAGCGCGCGGCGACGATCCCAGACCACCGGATCAAACGGTGACAGCACCGCGCTGTGCGTGGCGGCCTGCGGCTGTGCCAGCTGCGGCAGCAGCGTATGGTGCAGCCACATCTCGCCCAGTTGCTCAACCTCGACGCGCTGAATCACTCCCTGCTCAGCGGCCTGCGCCAGCCAGAGTGCGATGGGCGCGCGTTTCAGGCGGTAGTAATCTGCCAGCCAGCTGGCGCGGAAAATGCCGAGGCTGCGGGCGCTGTTTTCCAGCATCTGCATCACCGCCTCGTTCTCGCTCAGCGCATGCTGCTCGTCGTCCCAGTGCGGCATCACCCGGCTGCGCAGATCATAGACGCGCTGAAAATTACGGCGTTCGACAACCATCACCTTACCGGCGGTAAACAGGTTCTCCAGATGACGCTTGTGCGGTTTCCACTCCCACCAGCCGCTTTGGTGTGCTTGTCGCTGGCAAAATCAGCGGCGCGAACCGGACCGGTGGCGGCGATATGTTGCAGCAGATCGGCGATCTCCTGCTGATGCTGATCCACCCATTGCTGATTGTATTTCCAGCCCAGGCGCTGCGGAGCCAGCATGCGGTGACGCAGCAGCGGATAATCTTCAAAAGGGATAAAACAGGCTTCATGCGCCCAGTATTCCATCAGCTCGCCCGCCGCCAGCGCTTCCTCAAGCCACTCAGCAGGATAAGCGCCCAGCCGGCTGAACAGCACCAGATAAGGGCTACGGGCCACAATATTAATGGTGTCGATTTGCAGCAGCGACATGCGCTGCACACAGGCGTGAATATCGGCAAAACGCGCCTGACGGCGCGGCGGACGTAGCAGGCCCTGGGCAGAGAGGTGCAGGTTGCGGGCGGTTTGCAGAGAGAGGGAATGCGTGCTGGTCATTACGTCGTCCCTTTGGATGGTTAGCGCGACCGGGCGTCGCGCGCAGCTGTACAGAGTTGCGTCAGATCGGCCAGCAATGCGGCCAGCGGCGCGCCCGCCAGATGCGCGTCCACCGGCAGATACCACCAGTTATCTCGGGCAAAATGGCACGGCATTTCACCGCGTCTTTTTCGGTCATCAGCAGGCACTGTGCATCCTGAGTCAGGCTGCGTAACTCTTCTTCGCTATAAGCGTGGTGATCGGCAAAGGCAATCTCTGCTACCGGCTGCACGCCCTGCTGCTGCAGCGTAGCGAAGAAACGCGGCGGATGACCAATGCCCGCCATCGCCACAATTGGCGGCAGCTGCGTCAGCGCAGCCTGTTCGCCGGTCAGCAGATTGACCGCCAGACCCGGCTGCAGCGTCATCGGGATCTCACCCGCCTTTGCGCTGCCCCCGTTGACCATCACCGCATCAACCGACTTCAGACGCGAAGCGCGTTCACGCATCGGGCCGGCAGGTAACCACCAGCCGTTGCCAAAACGGCGCACGCCATCAATGACCACGATCTCGCTATCGCGCGCCAGCGCATAATGCTGCAGGCCATCATCAGTCACGATCACATCCAGCGGATGCGCCGCCAGCAGGGCCTCGATTGCCAGCCGGCGTTGCGGTGCCACTGCCACCGGCACCTGAGTGCGCTGGGCGATCAGCACCGGTTCATCACCAGCCTGTTCCGTCGCGCTATCCTGATTGACCAGCAGCGGATAGCGTTCCGCTTTACCACCATAACCGCGCGACACCACACCCGGACGCAGCCCCCGCTGTTGCAGCTGCTCCACCAGCCAGATCACCACCGGTGTTTTACCGTTGCCGCCCGCCGTCAGGTTACCCACCACCACAACCGGACAGGGCGCGCGCCAGCGGGTACGCCAGCCGCGCTGATAGCTCAGGCGAATCAGCCAGGTCACCAGGCCATACAGCCAGGAGAGCGGCAAAAACAGCAGCCACAGCGGGGATTCACCGGACCAGATGCGTGCAATCATTCGCCGAACTGCATTTTATGAAGCTGGGCGTAAACGCCACGGTGCGCCAGCAGCTCAGCATGGCTGCCGCGTTCAACGATGACGCCCATCCTCAACCACCACGATTTCATCGGCCTGTTCAATGGTGGAGAGACGGTGCGCAATCACCAGCGACGTACGGTTCTTCTGCAGCTCATCCAGCGCCGACTGAATCGCGCGTTCAGATTCGGTATCCAGCGCAGAGGTGGCTTCGTCGAGGATCAGAATCGGGCTGTCACGCAGCAGCGCACGGGCAATGGCGATACGCTGACGCTGGCCGCCAGAGAGCAGCACGCCGTTTTCACCAATGATCGTATCCAGACCGTTATCCATCTTGTTGATAAAGTCCATGGCATAGGCCATGCTCGCCGCGTTCTCAATCTGCTCGCGGCTGTACTCATCGGTGCGCGCATAAGCAATGTTGTTGGCAACGGTATCGTTGAAGAGATGCACGTTCTGCGAGACCAGCGCCACCTGGTTACGCAGCGACTGCAGGGTGTATTCCCGCAGGTCGTGGCCATCCAGCAGGATCTCGCCTTCGTTAATGTCGTAGAAACGGGTGATCAGGCTGGCCATGGTGGATTTACCCGAGCCGGAACGGCCCACCAGCGCCACGGTTTTACCCGCCGGAATCGTCAGGTTGATATTGCGCAGCGCCGGCGTTTCGCGGCCTGGATAGGTAAAGGTCACGTTGCGGAATTCAACGTCGCCTTGCGCACGCTCGATCTCGCGCTTGCCTTCGTCTTTTTCCTGCTCGCAATCCAGAATGGTGAACAGCGTCTGGCAGGCCGCCATCCCGCGCTGGAACTGGGCGTTGACGTTGGTCAGCGATTTCAGCGGGCGCATCAGGGCGATCATAGAGGAGAAGACCACGGTAATGGTACCCGCCGTCAGCGTCTCCATGACGCTCGGGAAGCTGGCGGCATACAGCACAAACGCCAGCGCCAGTGATGCAATCAGCTGGATCATCGGATCGGAGATGGAAGAGGCCGAGACCATTTTCATCCCCTGCAGACGCATTTTGTTGCTGACCTTAGTCAAAGCGTTTGGTTTCCACTTCCTGACCGCCAAAAATCAGCACTTCTTTATGCCCTTTCAGCATCTGCTCTGCGCTGGTGGTCACCTGCCCCATGGTGTTCTGCATATTTTTACTGATATTGCGGAAACGCTTTGATACGATGCGGATAGCAATAGAAACCATCGGCGCCAGCACGATCAGGATCAGCGACAGCTGCCAGCTGTAGTAGAACATCATCACGAACAGGCCGATGATCGATGCGCCTTCACGCACCACGGTAATCAGTGCGCTGGAGGAGGAAGAGGCCACCTGTTCCGAATCGTAGGTAATACGCGACAGCAGCGTCCCAGTAGACTGCTTGTCAAAGAATGCAACCGGCATGCCCATCATGTGGCTGAACAGGCGACGGCGCATGGTCATCACCACTTTCCCGGAGACCCAGGAGATGCAGTAACTGGAGATATAGCTGGTGATACCGCGGAAGATCATCAGCCCGATAACCACCAGCGGCATCCACAGCAGCACTGAGCGATCCGTTTTACCAAAACCATCATCCAGTAACGGTTTGAGCAGCGATAGCATAAAAGTATCGCTGGCTGCGTTGAGGATTAACGCTACCCCCGCCACGATCAGGCCTGCTTTGAAAGGTGCAATCATCGGCCAGAGTCGGCGGAATGTCTGCCACGTGGAGAGATCTTTGTCGTTATGCATTCAAAAAACCAGCATGTTTGAAATAGCCGCATATTCTACCCGTTATCGACGGGCGGACGCCAAACCACTGATGATACCAGCGGGGGATTATTTGCTCTCTTAACCCCTTAATCTGCCAGCGACCCTGCCGTATCGCGATGTGAATCTGGCCTGATTGCGCAGTGTCATACCAGCGATAGCCCTGCTCGCGGTAACGCTGGACCACGGCGATGGCGGGCATACGCCAGGCGTTATAGCGCGCCAGCGAAGCCAGCGCCGCCTGCCCGGCAACACTCCGTAACAGTAAAGGGCCGGAGGAGCTCCGGCTGCCATGATGGGGCACCTGGACAACCGTAGATTGTAAGCCGCCCTTTTCCAGGGCGACCAGCTTGCGCTCCGCCTCCAGCTCGATGTCCCCGGTCAGTAACAGGCTAAACTGACCATCATCCACGCGCACTACGCAGGAGTCGTTATTTTGCCCGGCGGTCTGCGCGCGCGGCGGCCATAGCGCGTGAAAGTGCAAACGCCCCCACTGCCACTGCTGGCCGCGATAGCACGGCAGATGCCCGGGCTCGCCGAGCGCGCTGCGTACCCGCAGACCAGGCTGCGCCTGTTGCAGCGCGGCTAATCCACCACGGTGATCGAGATGCTTGTGGCTCAGGATCACTCCTCGCAGTTGGCGCCCGGTGTAGTGCAGCCAGGGTAACAAAACCCGCACGCCTGCATTGTCCTCTGCCCAGCCGGGTCCGCTGTCATACAGCATCACCTCATTTCCCTGGCTGATCGCCACCGCCAGACCATGTCCGACATCGATCATGTCAATCTGCCAGTCGTCCTGCTGGGCATTGCTGCGCCAGAACCACAGCGAGAGCAACAGCGCGCAGCAGGGCATCAGCGCCTTCGCGAGCAAGCCGCTGCGCCACAGCGCCAGCCCGGCCCAGAGCAGCAGCACCGCCGGCAGCGTATCGCTCCAGCGCCACCAGCCGGCGGGCAGCCATGCCAGCCCCTGCATCACCAGGCTGACCGACAGATCGGCCAGTTGCCATAGCGGAACGGCGATTGCAGGTAGCGGCAACAGCATCGCCAGCAGAATCAGCGGCACGGTAATCAGCGACACCACCGGCACCGCCAGCAGGTTGGCCACTAGCGCGCTCAGGCTGAGCCCGTGGAATAGAAAGATCTGCAGCGGCGCCATCAGAATCATCATGCCCAATTGCAGGTGCAGCAGTCGCAGCATGAGCCAGCGACGCGGCTGGCGGAAACGTGGCGGCAGAGGAAACCACTGAAACCACAGTATCAGCATCGCCACGGCCAGCGCCGACAGCCAGAAGCTCTCTGACAGCACCGTCAGCGGATCAAGCCATAACAAACTCCCTACGCAGAGCGTCCACACCTGCCAGTTGCTCAGCTGCCAGCCAGCTATACGCGTCGCCAGCCACAGTGTTAACGCCAGCATCGCGCGCTGTGCCGGCGGATGACTGCCGGAGATCCAGCAATAGGCTGCCGCTGTTAACCCGCTGATCAGCAGCGGCATCAGATAGCCGATTTGCCTGGCAGGTAACACTAACTGAATGACGCGCGCCAGTAGCCAGCCTACGCTGGCCGCCAGCGCGATATGCATGCCGGAGATGGCCATCAGGTGTGCGGTACCGGTTTCGCGCAGCAAGGCTCGCTGGGCCGGGGTCATCGCATCACGCACGCCAAAGGCCAGTGCCTGTATTATTGCGGGCTGCGTTAACCCGGTGAAACGCGCCAGGTGATGATCGATAAAACGCGTCCGCCAGCTGCAGCGCAGAGACTCAGCCTGCTGGCTGACAATACGCCCCTGCAGCGCGCTGTGGTTAGCAATGGCAAAACGTTGCAGATCAAATTCGCCCTCGTTGAGCCGGGCGTGCACCGCGCGTAGCCGCAGCTGCATCTGCCAGCGCTGTCCGGCACACCAGGCGACCTCATCGCTGACATTACGCAGCGTGACAAACAACGGTGGAAAGACGTAGCGGTCACCTGTCCGGATTATCTGCGCCGTGAGCTGGTTCTTCGCGGGATTCACTGCAGTTATCTGAAGCGTGGCCGCCACCGGTGCCATGGTCAGTTGCTCGAGGGTATCGACCGTCTGACGCGCCTCGATCAGTGCCCAGCTCAACAGCAGCAAGCCCAGTCCGGCGTAGCGCAAAAGCATTACTGATGTACACGCCAGCAACAGTGCGCTTATTAACAGCAGCACAATGGTGCTGTAAGCAGGGATGTGCGGCAGCATACCCAGCGGCAGCGCCGCGAGGAGCATCATTCTGGCTACCACTGTTATTGTCACGCGCACGCCCTCTTCTGTCATTGCCGCGGATTGTGCGCGCTGGCAGAGGGAAAAGCATGTGGCTAAATGTCGATTTCAGAGAGGGATTACGCGCAGTTTATAGTGGTTGCAGGAAATGAACAGCAACATGGAAGCAGGATCGCAAACCTGAATGCGAGGCAAAAAAAAACGACACCTGCAGGTGTCGTTTTTATCGTTCGGTAACGGCTTAGCCGTAAATATTGGCGCGATCGCGCAGTTCTTTACCCGGCTTAAAGTGTGGAACGTACTTACCTTCCAGCTCGACTTTATCACCAGTTTTCGGGTTACGCCCGGTGCGTGGAGCACGATAGTGCAGAGAAAAACTACCGAAACCGCGGATTTCAATGCGCTCGCCCTGGGCAAGAGTGGAGGCCATATGCTCCAGCATCTCTTTTACGGCATCTTCCACGGCTTTGGCCGGGATATGCGGTTGCTGACTGGCAAGTCTTTCAATCAATTCTGACTTGGTCATGATTCCTCCGGTTGCCCCCCCCTATATTCACTTCCAATCCCTGTTTGAAACCAGGTAGCTGAACAGCTCTTTACCGAATACAGGACGATTCCTTCATCCGTCCGGTGCTTCGGGTCGAT
>JBCNOW010000025.1:0-260662 GCA_039593635.1 Enterobacterales bacterium | reverse complement strand
AGCGGAATGATTGAAGCAGAGTGTAGAAGAAATGACCGGCAGTGAGGCCAGCAGGAGGTGTCAGGAAATGCCCGGCATCAGGGGATGCCGGGCAGGTGATTAGGCATGCGTGGCTGATGCGTGCCAGCTGTTCGAAATAGTCCGGGAAGGTTTTTGCCGTACATTTCGGATCGAGAATGGTCACAGGCGTATCGGACAGCGCCACCAGCGAGAAGCACATCGCCATACGGTGATCGTTGTAGGTGCCGATTTCGGCAAACTGCAGTTTTGCCGGCGGGGTAACGCGAATGTAATCTTCGCCCTCTTCCACCTCCGCGCCGACTTTACGCAACTCTGTCGCCATCGCGAACAGGCGGTCCGTCTCCTTTACGCGCCAGTTGTAGATGTTACGCAGCGTCGTGGTGCCTTTGGCAAACAGCGCCGCCGTGGCAATGGTCATTGCCGCATCCGGGATATGGTTCATGTCCATATCGATGGCGTTCAGCTCGCCGCGCGTACAGGCGATGAAATCATCGCCCCAGGTCGACCACCGCGCGCCCATTTTTTCCAGCACGTCCGCAAAACGGATATCGCCCTGCACGCTGTTGCGGCCAATACCGGTCACTTTCACCGTACCGCCTTTAATCGCCCCCGCGGCCAGGAAGTAGGACGCCGATGAGGCATCGCCTTCCACCAGGTAGTTGCCCGGAGACTGATACTGCTGCTGCCCCCCGCACCACGAAGCGCTGATAAGACTGGTTTTCCACCTCAACGCCGAAGGTTTTCATCAGGTGCAGCGTGATATCAATGTACGGTTTGGAGACCAGCTCGCCTTTGATGGTGATAACCGTATCCTGCGGTGGGCCAGCGGCGCGGTCATCAGCAGTGCCGTCAGGAACTGGCTGGAGACGCTGCCGTCCACCTCGACGTGACCGCCGGTAAAACCCCCGCGCAGACGCAGTGGCGGATAGTTTTCCTGCTCCAGATAGTCAATCTGCGCGCCGCCCTGACGCAGGGCATCTACCAGATGACCGATCGGACGCTCTTTCATGCGCGGCTCGCCGGTCAGCACGATGTTGTTGCTCCCCAGGCACAGGGCCGCCGCCAGCGGACGCATCGCGGTACCCGCGTTGCCCAGAAACAACTCAAGCTCTTCACTCGACTGCAGCGCGCCGCCGTTGCCGGTCACTTCGCAGCGGGTACGATCGTCAGAGAGTGTGTAATGAACGCCCAACGCTTTCAGCGCATTGAGCATATGGCGCACGTCATCGCTGTCCAGCAGGTTAGTGAGGACGGTGGTGCCGTTTGCCAGAGCTGCCAGCAGCAGAGCGCGGTTCGAGACACTTTTTGAACCAGGCAGATTGATGGTGCCATCTACCCGCGCGATAGGTTGTAACGTCAGGGATTCCATGAAAACTAAACTCTCAACTCAGCATAATAAAAACCCCGCAGGGACAGGGCTGCGGGGGTGAAAAACAGCGAAATTAACCGTGACGACGTTCGAAGTCGATCATGAAATCGGTCAGCGCCTTAACGCCTTCCAGCGGCATCGCGTTATAGATAGAGGCACGCATGCCGCCCACCACACGGTGGCCCTTCAGCGCGTGCAGGCCCGCCGCGAAGGACTCTTCCAGGAACACTTTGTCCAGGCTGCTGTCCGCCAGCTGGAATGGCACGTTCATGCGGGAACGGTTAGCTTTCGCCACATCGTTGCGGTAGAAATCGCTCTTGTCGATCACGCCATACAGCAGTTCGGCTTTCTGCTGATTCACCTTGTCCATCTGCGCCACGCCGCCGTTTTGCTTCAGCCATTTGAAGACCAGGCCGGAGAGGTACCAGGCAAACGTTGGTGGGGTGTTGAACATGGAGTCGTTATCGTTCAGCACGGTGTAGTCGAGAATCGACGGGCAGGATTTATGCGCTTTACCCAGCAAGTCTTCACGCACGATGACGATAGTCAGGCCCGCAGGACCGATATTTTTCTGCGCGCCCGCATAGATAACGCCGTAGCGGCTGACGTCAAGTGGCGCAGACAGAATGGTGGAGGAGAAGTCGGCGGCAACCACAACATCTTTGCCAAAGTTTGGCGTCTCGTCGATGGCAATCCCGTCAATGGTTTCGTTCGGGCAGTAGTGAAGATAGGCGGCGTTATCAGAAAGCTGCCACTCGCTCATAGGCTTCACGGCGCGCAGGCCGTCAACGGTCACTTTGGCGTCGATAACGTTCGGCACGCAGTACTTGTGCGCTTCTTTAACGGCGCTTGCCGCCCAGTAACCCGCGTCAACGTAGTCAGCCGTCGTTTTGTCACCGAGGATATTCAGCGGTACGCCTGCAAACTGACCGCGGCCGCCGCCGTGGCAGAACAATACTTTGTAGTTCGAGGGAATATTCAGCAGATCGCGAAAATCCTTTTCTGCCTCTTCGGCCACCTGAATAAACTCTTTACCACGGTGGCTGATTTCCATCACCGACGTACCCAGACCGTTCCAGTCACAAAGTTCCTGTTGAGCCTGTTTAAGCACGTCTGCCGGTAACATTGCCGGACCTGAACTGAAATTAAAGACTTGAGCCATTTCCCCTCACCACGCTAAAAGCCATAAGTTATAACTGTGGATATCGGTTTTATCATTCCCCCCCCCCCCCCCCCCCCCACAACCCCAAAAACACCCCCCCCCCCCCCCCCCCCCCCCCCCCCCCCCCCCCCCCCCCCCCCCCCACAACCCCCCCCAAAAAACCCCCCCCCCCCCCCCCCCCCCCCCCCCCCCCCCCCCCCCCCCCCGGGGCCCCCCCCGCGCCCCCCCCCCCCCCCCCCCCCCCCCCCCCCGCCCCCAACCCACCCACACACCCCCGCCTCCGGATGGCTGCAATCATTTATCCGGCAGCGATCACATTTCCAGAGCCCGCTCCACCGCAGCTTATGTCACAAATGTAATAAGCCACGGAATTTTGTGAGGCAGTGCGGTGAAGTAAAATCAGACAGCTGCCAGAGCGCGAAAAAGCCGTAACAATGCGTTGAGAAATTTGGCGGAGCAATAGCGAAGCAGTCACGCAAAACCCGTATCATTGCGCGCTTTACGTACGATAAAAGTGAACGCCATGACTCAAACGTTTATCCCCGGCAAAGACGCCGCTCTGGAAGATTCCATCGCTCGCTTCCAGCAGAAACTGACCGACCTGGGTTTTAACATCGAAGAAGCCTCCTGGCTCAACCCGGTGCCTCACGTCTGGTCCGTGCATATTCGCGATAAAGACTGCGCGCTCTGCTTTACCAACGGTAAAGGCGCGACGAAAAAAGCGGCGCTGGCCTCTGCGCTGGGTGAGTATTTTGAGCGTCTGTCCACCAACTACTTCTTTGCTGACTTCTGGCTGGGTGAAACCATCGCCAACGGCCCGTTCGTTCACTATCCGAACGAAAAATGGTTCCCGCTGACCGAAGATGACGAACTGCCGGAAGGGATCCTCGATGCACGCCTGCGCGCGTTCTACGATCCGGAAAACGAACTGACGCGCCAGCATGCTGATCGATCTGCAGTCGGGTAATGAAGATCGCGGTATCTGCGCCCTGCCGTTCACCCGTCAGTCTGATGAGCAGACCGTTTATATTCCGATGAACATCGTCGGCAACCTGTATGTGTCCAACGGCATGTCCGCCGGTAACACCCGCAATGAAGCGCGCGTACAGGGCCTGTCTGAAGTGTTCGAGCGCCACATTAAAAACCGCATCATTGCTGAATCCATCAGCCTGCCGGAAATTCCGGCGGACGTGCTGGCGCGCTATCCGGGCGTGGTGGAATCCATCGCGAAACTGGAAGCGGAAGGTTTCCCGATCTTTGCCTATGACGGCTCGCTGGGCGGTAAATATCCGGTGATCTGCGTCGTGCTGTTTAACCCGACTAACGGCACCTGCTTTGCCTCCTTCGGCGCGCATCCTGACTTTGGCGTGGCGCTGGAGCGTACCGTCACCGAGCTGCTGCAGGGCCGTAGCCTGAAAGATCTCGACGTGTTTACCCCGCCAACCTTTGACGATGAAGAAGTGGCCGAGCATACCAACCTCGAAACCCACTTCATCGATTCCAGCGGTTTGATCTCCTGGGATATGTTCAAGCAGGACGCGGACTATCCGTTCGTGGACTGGAGCTTTGCCGGTACCACCGAAGAAGAGTTCGCCACGCTGATGGCAATCTTCAACGCGGAAGATAAGGAAGTCTACATTGCCGACTACGAACACCTGGGCGTTTACGCCTGCCGCATTATCGTGCCGGGCATGTCCGATATCTATCCGGCTGAAGATCTGTGGCTGGCGAACAACAGCATGGGCGCGCATCCTGCGTGAAACGCTGCTGTCCCTGCCGGGCAGCGAGTGGGAAAAAGAGGATTATCTGAACCTGATCGCCCAACTGGACGATGAAGGCCACGATGATTTTACCCGCGTGCGTGAACTGCTGGGTCTGGCGACCGGGAAAGACAACGGCTGGTACACCCTGCGCATCGGCGAGCTGAAAGCGATGCTGGCGCTGGCGGGCGGCGATCTGGATCAGGCCCTGGCCTGGACCGAATGGACCATGGAGTTTAACCAGTCGGTCTTCTCCGCCGAGCGCACCAACTATTACCGCTGCCTGCAAACCCTGTTGCTGCTTGCACAGGAAGACGATCGCGAGCCACTGCAGTACCTGAACGCTTTCGTACGTATGTACGGTGCTGAAGCGGTTGAAGCCGCCAGCGCGGCGCTGAGCGGTGAAGAGCCGTTCTACGGTCTGCAGGCAGTTGACAGCGATCTGAAAGCCTTCCCGGCGCATCAGTCTCTGCTGAAGGCCTATGAAAAGCTGCAGAAAGCAAAAGCCGCTTACTGGTCAAAATAAGCGCACATAACATTAACAGCAGTAGGCGTATTCAATCGTCTGGGCTATATTACGGGGCAATTTCATTGCCCCGTTTTTTATTCTCTTCGGCAATGATTATTGATTGTAATAATAAAGTTAAACATGGGTAAATATAATAATATTTGCCTGGGCTTTATTGTTACTTTTTATGGTAAATACCCCATATTAATTAACTGTTTCGAAGGGGGCCGAACGAAAAAATTCAACTCTTTTCATAACTTTTAAAATTTATTTTTATACGGATAATCAAAAACTTACACCGCATTTGTCGTAAAACCATACACACTGCGGGCCTATAAGCCAGGCGAGATATGATCTATATCAATTTCTCTTCTATAATGCTTTGTTAGTATCTCGTCGCCGACTTAATAAAGAGAGAGTTAGTGTGAAAGCTGACAACCCTTTTGATCTTTTACTCCCTGCTGCGATGGCCAAAGTTGCCGAAGAAGCGGGTGTCTATAAAGCAACGAAACACCCGATGAAGACGTTCTATCTGGCGATCACCGCAGGTGTGTTCATCTCAATCGCTTTCGTCTTCTACATCACCGCCACCACCGGTACTGCGGCAATGCCTTACGGCATGGCCAAACTGATTGGCGGCATTTGCTTCTCACTGGGTCTGATTCTCTGCGTTATCTGCGGCGCCGACCTCTTCACCTCAACGGTGCTGATTGTCGTGGCAAAAGCCAGCGGAAGAATTACCTGGGGTCAACTGGCGCGCAACTGGCTTAACGTCTACGTTGGTAACCTGATTGGCTGTCTGCTCTTTGTTCTGTTGATGTGGCTCTCTGGCGAGTATATGACCGCCAACGGCGGCTGGGGCCTTAACGTCCTGCAGACCGCCGACCACAAAATGCATCACACATTTATCGAAGCCGTTGCTCTCGGCATCCTCGCAAACCTGATGGTCTGCCTGGCGGTCTGGATGAGCTACTCTGGCCGTAGCCTGATGGATAAAGCCATGATTATGGTTCTGCCGGTTGCGATGTTTGTTGCCAGCGGCTTCGAGCACAGTATTGCGAACATGTTTATGATCCCAATGGGTATTGTAATCCGCAACTTTGCGAGCCCGGAGTTCTGGACTGCAGTTGGTTCAACCCCGGAAAGTTTCTCTCACCTGACTATTATGAATTTCATTACTGATAACCTGATCCCCGTCACTATCGGGAACATTATCGGTGGGGGTCTGTTAGTTGGGTTGACATACTGGGTCATTTACCTGCGTGGCGACGATCATCATTGATGGTTTTCTCAGGCAGTAAATAAAAAATCCACTTAAGAAGGTAGGTGTTACATGTCCGAGCTTAATGAAAAGTTAGCCACAGCCTGGGAAGGTTTTGCGAAAGGTGACTGGCAGAATGAAGTAAACGTACGTGACTTCATTCAGAAAAACTATACCCCGTATGAAGGTGACGAATCCTTCCTGGCTGGCGCAACTGACGCGACCACCAAGCTGTGGGACAGCGTAATGGAAGGCGTTAAACTGGAAAACCGCACTCACGCGCCAGTTGATTTTGACACCTCCGTTGCTTCCACCATCACTTCTCACGATGCTGGCTACATCAACAAAGCCCTTGAGAAAATCGTTGGTCTGCAGACTGAAGCACCACTGAAACGCGCAATCATCCCGTTCGGTGGTATCAAAATGGTTGAAGGTTCCTGCAAAGCGTACAACCGCGAGCTGGACCCAATGCTGAAAAAAATCTTCACCGAATACCGCAAAACCCACAACCAGGGCGTATTCGATGTTTACACCAAAGACATTCTGAACTGCCGTAAATCTGGCGTTCTGACCGGTCTGCCAGATGCCTACGGCCGTGGTCGTATCATCGGTGACTACCGTCGCGTTGCGCTGTACGGTATCGACTTCCTGATGAAAGACAAAGTACGCTCAGTTCGTTTCCCTGCAGTCCGATCTGGAAAACGGCGTAAACCTGGAAGCGACTATCCGTCTGCGTGAAGAGATCGCTGAACAGCACCGCGCGCTGGGTCAGATCAAAGAGATGGCGGCGAAATACGGCTGCGATATCTCTGGTCCTGCAACCAACGCTCAGGAAGCTATCCAGTGGACCTACTTCGGCTACCTGGCCGCGGTTAAGTCTCAGAACGGTGCAGCAATGTCCTTCGGTCGCGTATCCACCTTCCTGGATGCGTACATCGAACGTGATATCAAAGCAGGCAAAATCACCGAGCAAGACGCTCAGGAAATGATTGACCACCTGGTCATGAAACTGCGTATGGTTCGCTTCCTGCGTACTCCTGAGTATGATGAACTGTTCTCTGGTGACCCAATCTGGGCAACCGAATCTATCGGTGGTATGGGCGTAGATGGCCGTACTCTGGTTACCAAAAACAGCTTCCGCTTCCTGAACACCCTGTACACCATGGGTCCTTCTCCGGAGCCGAACATCACCGTTCTGTGGTCTGAAAAACTGCCGCTGAACTTCAAAAAATTCGCCGCTAAAGTGTCCATCGACACCTCTTCTCTGCAGTACGAGAACGATGACCTGATGCGTCCGGACTTCAACAACGACGATTACGCTATCGCTTGCTGCGTAAGCCCAATGGTTGTTGGTAAACAAATGCAGTTCTTCGGTGCGCGTGCAAACCTGGCGAAAACCATGCTGTACGCTATCAACGGCGGCGTTGATGAAAAACTGAAAATGCAGGTTGGTCCTAAGTCTGAACCAATCAAAGGCGATGTGCTGAACTATGACGAAGTCATGGAACGCATGGATCACTTCATGGACTGGCTGGCGAAACAGTACGTTACTGCACTGAACGTTATCCACTACATGCATGACAAATACAGCTACGAAGCTTCGCTGATGGCGCTGCATGACCGTGACGTTATCCGTACCATGGCGTGTGGTATCGCAGGTCTGTCCGTTGCTGCTGACTCCCTGTCTGCAATCAAATATGCGAAAGTTAAACCAATTCGTGACGAAGACGGTCTGGCTATCGACTTCGAAATCGAAGGCGAATATCCGCAGTTTGGTAACAACGATTCTCGTGTTGATGACATGGCGGTTGACCTGGTAGAACGTTTCATGAAGAAAATTCAGAAACTGACTACCTACCGTAACGCTATCCCGACTCAGTCTGTTCTGACCATCACCTCTAACGTTGTGTATGGTAAGAAAACCGGTAACACCCCGGACGGTCGTCGCGCTGGCGCGCCATTTGGCCCAGGTGCTAACCCAATGCACGGTCGTGACCAGAAAGGTGCGGTTGCCTCTCTGACCTCCGTTGCTAAACTGCCGTTTGCTTACGCGAAAGATGGTATCTCTTACACCTTCTCTATCGTGCCGAACGCGCTGGGTAAAGACGACGAAGTGCGTAAAACCAACCTCGCGGGTCTGATGGATGGTTACTTCCACCACGAAGCGTCCATCGAAGGTGGTCAGCACCTGAACGTGAACGTCATGAACCGTGAAATGCTGCTCGACGCGATGGAACACCCTGAAAAATATCCTCAGCTGACCATCCGCGTTTCTGGCTACGCAGTACGTTTTAACTCCCTGACTAAAGAACAGCAGCAGGACGTTATTACCCGTACTTTCACTCAGTCCATGTAATGGAATTGACTGAAATCACGTCGTTAAAAAGCGTACAATAAAGGCTCCACGTCGCGGGAGCCTTTTTCTCCACACCAGCCTCTTTTGCCAGTCTACTATTACTGCATGCTAATACTGCCAAAACAGACTTGACATCCCCATTGAGCCAAGGCAACACAGATTGTGCCGCCTGCGCGCCAGGCTGAACCGGAGAATATCACCGCAATGTCAACTATTGGTCGCATTCACTCCTTTGAATCCTGTGGCACCGTCGATGGCCCGGGCATCCGCTTTATTACCTTTTTCCAGGGCTGCCTGATGCGCTGCCTGTACTGCCATAACCGCGATACCTGGGATACGCACGGCGGTAAAGAAGTCACCGTTGAAGATCTGATGAAAGAGGTGGTGACCTACCGCCACTTTATGAACGCGTCCGGCGGCGGCGTGACCGCGTCCGGCGGTGAAGCCATTCTGCAGGCTGAGTTTGTCCGCGACTGGTTCCGCGCCTGCCACAAAGAAGGCATTCATACCTGCCTCGACACCAACGGCTTTGTGCGCCGCTACGATCCGGTGATTGATGAACTGCTCGAAGTGACCGATCTGGTGATGCTCGATCTCAAACAGATGAACGATGAGATCCACCAGAATCTGGTTGGCGTTTCTAACCACCGTACGCTGGAGTTTGCCAAATACATTGCCGACAAAGGCATCAAAACCTGGATCCGCTACGTGGTCGTTCCGGGCTGGTCAGATGATGACGATTCCGCGCACCGCCTGGGTGAATTTACCCGCGACATGGGCAACGTCGAGAAAATTGAGCTTCTGCCCTATCACGAGCTGGGTAAACACAAATGGGTGGCGATGGGCGAAGAGTACAAGCTTGATGGCGTGAAGCCGCCGAAGAAAGAGACGATGGAGCGCGTGAAAGGTATTCTTGAGCAGTACGGCCACAAGGTCATGTATTAAGACGGTGGCCTGCAGCTAAAGCTTTACCGGTAAGCAAACCACAGCGTTACCGCCGGGGCTTTTTTATGCGACGGGTTGCGATGTCTCCGCTGATGCACTCCATCAGGCGTGCGCAACCGGAGTAGGATGGTGCCCTGCTTTACGCATCAGCATCACCAGATAGATAAACGATACGCCCGCAATCATGATAAACAGCAGACTGTCTGAATAGCTTTGCATCAGCATCGCCGTCAGCGTCGGGCCCAGAAGGCTGCCAATGGTGTAGCTCAACAGCAGAGCCTGATTCATGGCTACCAACTGGTGGTGTTCCACTTTCTCACACGCCCACGCCATTGCCACCGGGTAAAGAGTAAAACCAGCCGTTCCCAACACAAACAGCGCCGGCGCCATCGCCGCATTACTCAGCATTCCCATACAGCCGATGATCACCACAAAGACCTGCACGCGCAGCACCAGCAGGCGGCCAAAACGATCGGCCAGACGGCCAACGGGCCACTGCCCGATAATCCCGGCGCTCACCAGCAGCGCCATCCAGAAACCGATGCCGGAATCACTGATCCCCTGATGTGAAAGATAGAGCGGCATCAGACCATACAGCGAGCCGAGAATAATCCCGGAGATAATGCAGCCATTGATACCTAACCGCGAGCTGCGGCGGCGCAGCATGCTCCAGATACGCCCGGTTGAGGCTTCTTCAGTAGCCGCACCGGCGTTGACCTGCACAAACACCACGGGCAGCACGGCACAGACGATCAGCGCGCTCACCCAGGGAATGACGTGCAGCAGTTCTGTCGAGACACGGCTGACAATCAGCTGACCGAGCAACGGTGCCTACATAATAGACCATCATGTAAGCGGCCAGCAGCTGACCGCGGTTGCGGACGGTACCGCTGCACAATAGCGCGCTCTCAACCACCACCCAAATCATTGCGCAGCCCACGCCCGCGATGAAGCGCCACAGCATCCAGCTCCAGAAGCCCTCCAGCAGCCCCAGCCCAACGCAGCCAGCAGCGAAAATCAGTACGCTGGCAAGGTAAAAGCAGCGGTTAAAGCCATAGCGATTAATCAACCAGCCCGCTCAACAAAGTGCCCAGTAAATTACCGGTAAAATAAGACGAACCCACCATACCCACCTGCCAGGTGGGTAAGTTTTCGTGGGCGAGCCAGAGCGGCACGAGCGTATTCAGCGTCGCGATCGCCAGCGTCAACAGCATCAGGCCGCAGAGCAATAACAGCACCGGCCGGGTATAGATGGACATGGATTCAAACCGTGAGGAATGAACAGATTTGCGCGCAGTTTGCCATTGACGATGGCAAAGTCAATGTGCAAAAAAACAGCGCCGCGACATGAATTGCGCCTTGTCGATTTGAAAAACTTATCCCGCATCAATTCAAGATACTTCAGCGGGTTACAGGGCTTGAGAAAGGTCTTATATCTGAATCTATCTACATGAATTTATACATTTTTGATGGTTTGACGCGCAACGATGACGATAACGTTTATTTCTGATTAATTCCGGTTAAAAAATAATGGCTGACGCGCTTAAGAAATAAAAAACCCGGCCTGAGCCGGGTTTGTGCATGAATGCCTGTTAGCCGATATATTCCAGCCCGCCCATATACGGACGCAGCACTTCAGGCACTCGTAATACGGCCATCTGCCTGCTGGTAGTTTTCCAGCACGGCAACCAGCGTACGGCCCACAGCCAGACCAGAGCCGTTCAGCGTATGCACCAGACGGGTTTTCTTGTCAGACTTGCTGCGGCAGCGTGCCTGCATGCGGCGCGCCTGGAAATCCCAGACGTTAGAGCAGGAGGAGATTTCACGGTAGGTGTTCTGCGCCGGCACCCAGACTTCCAGGTCGTAGGTTTTGCAGGCGCCAAAGCCCATGTCACCGGTGCACAGCAGCATTTTACGGTACGGCAGGCCCAGCAGCTGCAGCACTTTCTCCGCGTGGCCGGTCATCTCTTCCAGCGCGTCCATGGACTCTTCCGGACGAACGATCTGCACCATCTCAACTTTGTCGAACTGGTGCATACGGATCAAACCGCGCGTATCACGACCGTAAGAGCCCGCTTCGGAACGGAAGCACGGAGTGTGTGCCGTCAGTTTGATCGGCAGATCATCTTCGTCGATGATCTCATCACGCACGAGGTTGGTCAGCGGCACTTCCGCGGTTGGGATCAGCGCGTAGTTGCTGCTGTCTGCTTCTTCGTCCAGCGGACGGGTATGGAACAGATCGCCAGCAAATTTCGGCAACTGGCCGGTACCGTACAGCGTATCGTGGTTAACCAGATACGGAACGTAGGTTTCGCTGTAGCCATGCTGCTCGGTGTGCAGATCCAGCATGAACTGCGCCAGCGCGCGGTGCAGATGGGCAATCTGGCCTTTCATCACCACGAAGCGAGAACCGGTCAGCTTAACCGCTGCCGCAAAATCCAGGCCCGCGTGCATTTCGCCCAGCGTCACGTGATCGCGCACCTCGAAGTCGAACTCGCGAGGCGTGCCCCAGCGTTTCACTTCAACGTTGTCGTTCTCATCTTTACCGACAGGCACGCTGTCGTCAGGAATGTTCGGGATCGCCAGGGCGATATCACGAATTTCGGCCTGAAGAACATCCAGCTCCGCTTTCGCCTGATCCAGCTCTTCACCCAGCTTGTTCACTTCCAGGCGTAATGGCTCAATATCTTCCCCGCGCGCTTTCGCCTGGCCGATGGATTTCGATCGAGAGTTACGCTCTGCCTGCAGATTTTCAGTTTGTACCTGCAAAACTTTACGACGCTCTTCGAGAGCGCGCAGCTTATCTACATCCAGCTTAAAGCCCCGGCGTGCCAGTTTTTCAGCGACTGCGTCTGGCTCATTACGCAGCAGATTGGGATCGAGCATGCTTATCCTGTGCTTATCGAATTAAAAGGTTGATTGAACGAATGGAGGGATGCATTCCACCGGAATGCATTGAAATCCTTGCTCACCTTACCGTAACGCGTTTATCAACGGTAGCGTTTTATAGGGCTATTTTGATCCTGTCCGGCAAGCCAGGCGAGCTTTTCGCCAATCTTGCCTTCAAGACCTCTGTTGGTGGGGTGATAATAGCGCGTTTGTGCCATTTCCTGCGGGAAATACTCCTCGCCGGCGGCGTAGGCATTGGGTTCGTCATGGGCGTAACGATACTCCTGGCCGTACCCCATCTCTTTCATCAGTTTGGTTGGCGCATTACGCAGATGCACCGGCACATCGTAATCCGGGCGCTCGCGCGCATCCGACATCGCCGCTTTGAACGCGGTATAGACGGCATTGCTTTTCGGCGCACAGGCCAGATAGACAATCGCCTGGGCAATGGCACGCTCCCCTTCCGCCGGGCCGACGCGGGTAAAACAGTCCCAGGCGGAAATCGCCACCTGCATGGCGCGCGGATCGGCATTGCCGACATCTTCTGAAGCAATCGCCAGACAGCCGCCGCGCCACGTACAACGGATCGCCACCGGCAGTGATAATGCGCGCGTACCAGTAAAGCGCCGCATCCGGCGCGCTGACCGCGCACCGACTTATGCAGCGCCGAAATCAGATCGTAAAAACGGTCGCCTTTGTTATCGAAACGCGCGCTGCGTTCACCGGCAATTTCGGTCAGCAGCTCCGGCTTTAGCACCCGCTTGCCGGCGTCATCGACTTCGGCCATATCGGCCATCATTTCCAGCGTGTTCAGCGCCCGACGCGCATCGCCGTTGACCAGTTCAGCAATCGCACGTCGCGTGTCGTCAGGCAGCACAATATCCTGCCCGCCGTAGCCGCGCGCTTTATCCTCCATCGCCTGAGTGAGGACCTTTTCGATATCCTCGGTGGTCAGCGATTTAAGCAGATAAACGCGCGCGCGGGACAGCAGCGCCGAGTTCAGTTCAAACGATGGATTTTCGGTGGTTGCGCCGATGAAGAAGATGGTGCCGTCTTCAATGTGCGGCAGGAACGCATCCTGCTGGCTCTTGTTGAAGCGGTGGACTTCGTCAACAAAGAGAATGGTGCGGCGCCCGGCATTGCGGTTCTGCCGCGCGCGCTCGATGGCCTCGCGGATCTCCTTCACGCCGGACGTCACCGCAGAGATGCGCTCAACGTCCGCGTTGGCATAACGGGCAATCACTTCCGCCAGCGTGGTTTTACCGGTACCCGGCGGTCCCCAGAGGATCATCGAGTGCAGATGCCCCGCCTCAATGGCGCGCGGCAACGGTTTACCCGCCGCCAGCAGATGCTGCTGACCGATGTACTGCGCTAAATTTTCTGGCCGCATACGGGCGGCCAGAGGTTGAAACGCATTATCGGTGAAAAATCGAGCGACAGATTGCTCACTCATGCCTCTTACTTATTGCGTTGGTCGTCCACCGTTACGCCCTGCGGCGGGGTAAAGGTGAATTTCGATGCGGGCTCGACGGCGCCGTTTTGCTGAGATCTTCAGCTGATAGCTGCTGCGCTGATCGTCCTGCTCAACCGCGCCGAACTGATTAATGGTACCGTTGGAGCTGACATTGATGGTGAACTGCTTCAGGTTGCCGTTGCTGCCTTTCGGCGTCAGGACAAATTCGTCACCCTTCTGTTTAATATTGTACTGCTGCCAGTCGCTGGCCTGGTTGCGGGCAATCAGCATAAACGGCGTGTTGCTGGTCGCGTCCTTCAGCCAGGTCGCCGTAGCCTGCTCAACGAACGGGTTGAAGAACCACAGGGTTTTACCATCTGACACCAGAATACTTTCATCAGGCTGGGTCATATGCCAGTTA
Source organism: Enterobacterales bacterium (assembly GCA_039593635.1). Lineage (GTDB taxonomy): Bacteria > Pseudomonadota > Gammaproteobacteria > Enterobacterales > Enterobacteriaceae > Enterobacter. The sequence goes on along the minus strand of JBCNOW010000025.1, from coordinate 246,517 downwards.
AACAGATTAGGGCGTTTCACCCACAAATCCCCCAGTCCTTCCTGCACCGCGTTGCCGCTGCCGTCTGTCACTTTTTGCGTGAAGCTGGCGTGGAAGCTGCTGACTTTGTCCAGTCGGCTTTTAAGGTCGCTGGCTGCATCAGCCCAGACGCTGCTGGCGACAAAACTGGTGAGTAATGCACAGGCGATGGCGATTTTTTTCATTGTTATTCCTTAAAATACGTCTTCCCGATAGGGGGTTTCCGTCTTCTATTCTGGACCTGCCCGAAGGCAGGCGACAGAAGAAAATGCTTAATTTTGGCTGATTTACCCTTCTTTGCAATTGCGGAAGGTTAATCAAACGGTGGCGGTGCAAGCACCTCGCGGTTACCGTTATGCCCCTGCTCGCTCACAATGCCCTGCGCTTCCATCTGCTCGATGATGCGCGCAGCGCGGTTATACCCGATGCGGAACTGACGCTGTACGCCGGAGATAGATGCTTTACGTTTTTCGGTAACGAAGTTAACCGCCTGATCGAATAACGGATCCAGCTCTTCACCGCCGTCAAAGCCTCCGCCGGCACCGCCTTCACTTTCGCTGTCGGAGGTAATGCCGTCGACGTACTGCGGACGACCACGCGCTTTCCAGTCCTGCACCACCGCATGCACTTCCTGGTCGCGAACGAACGCGCCGTGAACACGCACCGGCGAGGAGGAGTTCGGGCCGGAATGTAGAGCATGTCCCCCATCCCCAGCAGAGATTCCGCACCGCCCTGATCGAGAATGGTACGCGAGTCAATTTTACTGGATACGGTAAAGGCGATACGCGTCGGGATGTTGGCTTTAATCAGGCCGGTGATAACGTCCACCGACGGACGCTGGGTCGCCAGCACCAGGTGAATACCTGCCGCACGCGCTTTCTGCGCCAGACGGGCAATCAGCTCTTCCACCTTCTTGCCGACGGTCATCATCAGGTCGGCGAATTCATCCACCAGCACCACGATGTACGGCAGTTTTTCCAGCACCGGATGCGTGGTGTCCATGCTGTCGCCCGGTTTCCAGTACGGATCCGGGATCGGACGGCCCATTGCGCGCCGCCTCGGCGATTTTCTCGTTATAGCCGGCCAGGTTACGCACGCCCAGCGCCGACATCAGCTTGTAGCGGCGCTCCATCTCGTTGACGCTCCAGCGCAGGGCGTTGGCGGCGTCTTTCATGTCGGTGACCACTTCCGTCAGCAGATGCGGAATGCCTTCATAGACCGACAGTTCGAGCATTTTCGGGTCGATCATGATGAAGCGCACCTCTTCCGGCGTGCGCTTTATACAGCATGCTGAGGATCATGGCGTTCACGCCCACCGACTTACCGGAACCGGTGGTACCGGCCACCAGCAGGTGCGGCATTTTCGCCAGGTCGGCCACCACCGGATCACCAGCGATATCTTTACCCAGCACCACGGTCAGCGGGGACGGGTTATCGCGGAACTTGGCGCAGTCCAGCACTTCACGCAGGTAGACGGTCTGACGTTTTTTGTTCGGCAGCTCCAGGCCAACATAAGGCTTACCCGGAATCACTTCCACCACACGCACCGCAACGGTCGACAGCGAACGCGCCAGGTCGCGGGACAGGTTAGAAATACGCGCGGCTTTGACGCCCGGCGCCAGGTTCAGTTCAAAACGGGTAATTACCGGCCCCGGCGAGTAATTCACCACGTCCGCTTTGATGCGGAAATCGGCCAGACGCGCTTCCACCAGACGCGCCATCTGCTCCAGCGCAAAGGTATCAACCGGCTCGACTTCCGCCGGCGGCGGCGTCAGCAGATCCAGCGACGGCAGCGGCGTGGACGGTTTCTGCAGCGGACGGCTGTTACCGCCTTACGCATCAGCAGGGGGTGGATCAGGCTCTCCTGCGCAGGGGCGACAGGCTTCGGCGTTTCAGCCGGCGCGGCGTAAACCTCGTCGTCTGGCGTTGACCACGGGCTGGTTTCCTCACTCAGCGATGCGGGTACCGCCGGCTCAGGTGCCGCTGGCTGCTGCCACTGGGCCGGAACGTCCGGCTCTGGCGTGGCGGCAATGGTAAACAGCGGTTCGCTCGGCGTGTCATCAACCAGATCTTTCATCGGAGAGAAATCAAACGCGGCTGAGGTATCCAGATTAAATACCGGCGCGCTCTCCTGCTCAGGCTGGCTGTAACGCTGTTGCTGCTGCTGAGCAAACTGCTGCGCCAGCTGGGCCTGCTGCAGCGCCTCTTCATCTTCTTCCTCTGCCGGCTGCTGCTGCCAGCTGTCGCCGTACCGCTGCTGCTGCTGCGAATGGAACGCTTCGCGCAACTGGGCTTCCTGCAGCGCAGCATTATCATCATCGTGCGGCTGTGGCACTTGCCAGCTGGCGCTGATTTCCGGCTGCTGCTGGTCGGCCTCTTCACGTGCCTTCTCTTCTGCCATGCGTTGCGATGGCAGTTTGATACCGTATGAGGCCAGCTCACGCCGGGTTGGCAGCTTAACCTTGTTAGGACGCGGCAGTTCCGGACCAATACCCTGTTTCACCTGCGGATTGTAATCGCGCTCCGGCACCACATCAAAGGCTGGCGTGTAAGCCGCAGAGCGGGCAGCAGCGGCGGCCGTCGCTGAACCGAGTGCGGCAGCGGCTGCCGTATTCAGCGGTGTGGCGGCCTGATCGGCACTCTGCCAGTTACCCATGCGCGGGCCATCGTCTTCTTCAGCGAGCGAGAAGGCGTCGGCGGCCGGTGAAGCAGGCACTTCGAAGCGGTATAACGGAGGAGCCGCTGTCGCGGGCTCTGCTGGCGGAATAGCTGGCGCCGCAGGCGCGCTGGCAACAGATATCGATGCCGGAGCAGCCGCAGCCAGCTGTGACGGCGCAGGTTGTGGAGCTACGTTTACCGCCGGTGCGGATGGCTCAGGTGCAGCGACGGACGGCACCTGACGTGCGGCGTCACTGGTGGCGGCCAGCGCAGCCGCGGTAGCCGCACTGGCTTTCGCCAGCAGGGGATCGTCGCTGGCGACTTCAGCCACAGGTTCCGCTACCTGTCGGGGCTTAGCCAGCAGTACGTCATCTTCGTCGTCCTGAGCCGGCGCAGCGCGCAGTGGCGGAACCGCGTCGTCGGGGTGCGCCTCGTCGTAGTCGTCTTCTTCCTGCCAGGGTTCATCATGGCGCGAGCGGTTGCTGGCAAAGGTCAGCACGCCCATCACCACGCTGCCGATCTTCTCGGCAATGCTCACCCAGGACCAGCCGGTAAACAGCGTCAGACCCGCCGCCCAGATGCAGAGCAGCGCCAGCGTGCCACCGCCACTGCTGAAGCATCGGCTGCAGCGCAGAGCTCAGCAGGCTGCCAATTACCCCGCCGGAGGCGAAATACCAGATATCATCGGCGTTAATCGCCGCCAGCCCGCAGGAGGTGAGGATCAGCGCCAGCGCGCCAATCAGGCGCAGGGACACCGCAAAATAGTCGATGTAATCATGACGTTCTGACGATGACGCCAGGCAAACCAGCATCCGCCAATAATAATGACGGGAATGGTGTAGGCCATCACACCGAAAATAAAAAGCAGGGTATCGGCAAGCCATGCGCCCACGCTCGCCGCCCAGATTATGGATAGGCTCATGCCAGGCGGTTTGCGACCAGCTGGGATCGGAGGGGTTAAAACTAAGCAGCGCCGCCATCAGCCAGACGGCAAAAAGGGCAATAACGATCAGCAACGCCTCGAGGAGACGACGTCCGCTGCTTAGCTTCGATAATGTGACTTCTTTGTCTTCAGTGTATTCCTGGCTCAAGAAAGGCTCTCCAGGTATCAGGCATATCCTGCCTGTTTGCTAAAACGGACAACAGCGCCGGGACTCCCCGGCACTGTTGCTGTATGGATTAACAGGAGTGTAATCAAACTACGCTGATTTTGCACCTGTTCCGTGTTAGCGCGTCTTAATAACCAGACGATTGCTCTGTTTGACCTCTTCCATCACCACATAGGTACGGGTGTCGTTCACGCCCGGCAGACGCAGCAGGGTTTCCCCCAGCAGTTTACGGTAGGCGGACATATCCGGCACGCGGGTTTTCAACAGGTAGTCGAAATCACCGGAAACCAGATGACACTCTTGAATTTCTTCAAGTTTTTGTACAGCGGCGTTAAATTGCTCAAACACATCCGGCGCACCACGATTCAGAGTAATCTCAACAAATACCAGAAGTGAGGCATCCAGATAATGCGGGTTCAGCAGCGCCGTATAGCCCTGAATAAAACCCTGTCTTTCCAGTCGGCGCACACGCTCAAGGCACGGCGTCGGGGAAAGTCCCACACGTTTTGAAAGCTCGACGTTGGAAATACGCCCATCCTTTTGCAATTCATTAAGAATGTTACGATCGATACGGTCGAGATCTTTGCCAGGGCGCTTCTTGCTATCTACCATTATTATTGTCTCTCTGTATTCCTTCCCTACTCCTGCCTGGACCCTGTGCACATCACTGTTCAGAGCCTGTACCCGTTAGTCATCACATCGCCTGGTTATGTATTAGACGCGATGCGGATTCGGGTTCTGTTGGTAAGAAGACCGCTGCCCGAAGGCTGTCACCGACATCACGTATGGCGTCTGTCCACGCCATGCGTAGATTTCACTGACCCGGTAAAAATGGCATTTACGTGCATGCCTATGCGGCATACGGTTAACGCGGTTTTTTTTCTTCCTTGAATGTTTTCGCAAATGCGCAGGGGATTGTCAAAGCAAAACATCGTTTTTTAGTACAAGATGCCGGATATTCATTACGGGGGGGTATTAATCCTCATTTTACTGCCTTATAAACGAGCGGTTTTAAGTAGAAAACGTGATGTAACGGCGCAAGATTCATCGGGCGCAGCTATTGCATATATCGAAAGCAAAATCCCAGCGCTCTTTTTTTACGGCAACAAATTCCCTACAATCCAGCCCATTGCCTGCCAACAACAATGGGGATCTCATGGGCACGACCAAACACAGTAAGTTGCTAATCCTTGGTTCTGGACCTGCGGGATATACCGCGGCGGTTTATGCCGCACGCGCAAACCTGCAGCCGGTACTGATCACTGGCATGGAAAAAGGCGGTCAGTTGACCACCACCACGGAAGTGGAAAACTGGCCGGGCGACCCGAACGACCTGACCGGGCCGCTGCTGATGGAACGCATGCACGAGCATGCTGCTAAGTTCGAAACCGAAATCCTGTTCGACCACATCAACAAGGTTGACCTGCAGAACCGTCCGTTCCGCCTGACGGGCGACAGCGGCGAATACACCTGCGACGCGCTGATCGTCGCTACCGGGGCCTCTGCCCGCTACCTCGGCCTGCCGTCTGAAGAAGCGTTCAAAGGCCGCGGCGTCTCTGCCTGCGCCACCTGCGACGGTTTCTTCTATCGTAACCAGAAAGTCGCGGTTATCGGCGGCGGCAACACCGCGGTGGAAGAAGCGCTTTACCTGGCGAACATTGCCTCTGAAGTGCATCTGATCCACCGTCGTGACACCTTCCGCGCCGAGAAGATCCTCATTAAGCGCCTGATGGATAAAGTGGCGAGCGGCAACATCGTGCTGCACACCAACCGTACCCTGGAAGAAGTCACGGGCGATCAGATGGGCGTTGCGGGTCTGCGCATTCGTGATACCCAGAACACCGATAACGTCGAAACGCTGGAGGTGGCGGGTCTGTTTGTGGCTATCGGCCACAGCCCGAATACCGCGATCTTCGAAGGCCAGCTGGAGCTGGAAAACGGGTACATCAAAGTGCAGTCCGGCAGCCACGGTAACGCGACCCAGACAAGCATCCCGGGCGTGTTCGCTGCCGGTGACGTGATGGACCATATTTACCGTCAGGCGATCACCTCTGCGGGCACCGGCTGTATGGCCGCGCTGGATGCGGAACGCTATCTCGATGGACTGGCTGAAAAAGGTAAATAATCTTTACAAGTCAGTATCATAAATGCAATAAGGCGGCCACTTTTGGTCGCCTTTTTTATCGCCTGCGTGCTACAGTTCTGCCACCCGTCTGTCCGGCATTTAGCGTCGGATTTTGCCTCTAACGTCACCTGTCAAACGGCTACGCAATGGAAAAAACCCGTCAACAAGAGTTAACACGCTGGCTAAAACAGCAAAGCGTCATCATGCCCGCCGCTGGCTGACGACTGGCCTCTCTGGCAGGTTTTGCTAGCGGTCTGTTGATTGTTGCCCAGGCATGGCTGCTGGCCCGCATTCTTCAAAAACATGATCATGGAACAGCAACCCCGCGCTGAACTGGTGAGTGATTTCCTGTTACTACTGCTGTGCTTCGCACTGCGCGCCGCGCTGCACTATGGTCGTGAGATGGCCGGTTTCAGGGCCGGCGTGGCGATTCGCCGTGCACTGCGCCGACAGGTGCTGGACCGGCTTCAGGAAGCCGGTCCGGCGTGGATCCAGGGTAAACCGGCCGGGAGCTGGGCAACGCTGATCCTTGAACAGATTGACGATATGCACGATTACTACGCGCGCTATCTTCCGCAGATGGCGCTGGCGGTGTTTGTTCCGCTGCTGATCGTGATCGCCATTTTCCCCATCAACTGGGTGGCGGCAGCTGATCCTGCTGGGTACCGCCCCGCTGATCCCGCTGTTTATGGCGATGGTCGGCATGGGGGCGGCCGATGCCAACCGCCGTAACTTCCTTGCGCTGGGCCGGCTGAGCGGCCATTTCCTTGACCGTCTGCGCGGGATGGAAACGCTGCGCATTTTTGGCCGCGGTGAAGCGGAGCAGCAGGAGATTCGCCTGCCACTACGCAGGACTTCCGTCAGCGCACCATGGAAGTGTTGCGCCTGGCCTTTCTCTCCTCCGGGGTGCTGGAATTTTTCACCTCGCTGTCGATTGCCCTGGTGGCGGTCTACTTCGGCTTCTCCTACCTCGGCGCGCTGGATTTCGGCCACTACGGCACCGGCGTGACCCTGTCAGCCGGTTTCCTTGCGCTGATCCTGGCCCCGGAGTTTTTCCAGCCGCTTCGCGATCTTGGAACCTTCTACCATGCCAAAGCGCAGGCGGTGGGCGGCGCCGACAGCCTGAAAACCTTCCTGCGCGAAACGCCCCTGCGCGCACCCGCAGCGCGGTGACGTAGACGCTGGATGCTGACGCGCCACTCTCCCTACGGGCGCAGGATCTGGTGATCATGACCGCCACCGGCGAGGCGCTGTCGCGGGTCCGCTGAACTTTACCCTTACCTGCCGGACAACGCGTGGTGCTGGTCGGCAACAGCGGTTCCGGAAAAAGTGCGCTGATGAATGTCCTGCTCCGGTTTTATGGCCTACCCGGGTTCACTGCGGATAAACAACCAGGAACTGCGCGACCGATCAGCCGCAGCAGCTGGCAGCAGCAGCTGGCCTGGGTAGGACAAAACCCGCAGCTTCCGGCCGCGACGCTGCGCGAAAATCTCCAGCTCACTGACACGCCGGTGGACGAGGCCACGCTGACCGTCCGTTCTGGACCGCGCCTGGGTCAGCGAGTTTCTGCCGCTGCTGCCGCAGGGGGTGGATACCGTGGTCGGCGATCAGTCCGCCGGGCTGTCCGTAGGGCAGGCGCAGCGCGTGGCCGTTGCCCGCGCGCTGCTTAAACCGGCCCGCCTGATGCTGCTGGACGAGCCCGCAGCCGGGCTCGACAGCCACAGTGAGCAGCGCGTGATGGGCGCCCTACAGCAGGCCGCATCCCGGCAGCAAACCACCCTGATGGTTACCCATCAGCTGGAAGGCATTGCCGACTGGGATCAGATCTGGGTCATGGAGAACGGCCGAATTGTTGAGCAAGGCGATTGCGCAACAGCTGATCGCTGAAGCCGGCCCGCTGCGCGAGCTGGCGCAGCATCGTCAGGAGGACATCTGATGCGCGCTCTGCTGCCTTATCTTGCGCTCTATAAACGCCACAAGTGGATGCTGACGCTGGGGATCGTGCTGGCGATTGTCACGCTGCTCGCCAGCATCGGCCTGCTCACGCTTTCCGGCTGGTTTCTTGCGGCCTCTTCGCTGCGCTGGGGTCGCCGGCTTGTACAGCTTCAACTACATGCTGCCCGCGGCCGGCGTGCGGGGCGCCGCCATCACCCGCACCGCCGGGCGCTATTTCGAACGGCTGGTCAGCCACGACGCCACTTTCCGCGTGCTGCAACACCTGCGCATCTATACCTTCAGCAAACTGCTGCCCCTCGCACCGGCGCGGCTGGCGCGCTTTCGCCAGGGTGAATTGCTTAACCGTGTCATTGCGGATGTCGACACCCTGGACCACCTCTACCTACGCGTGATTTCCCCACTGCTGGGCGCGGTGGTGGTGATTGTGGTGGTCACGCTGGGGCTGTCGGTTCTGGATGTTCCCCTGTTGCGCTGACGCTGGGTGGGATTATGCTGCTGACGCTGCTGCTGATGCCGCCGCTATTCTGGCGGCTCGGCGCGCGCACCGGCGCGCATATTGCCCGTTACCAGGCTGCGCGGGGATTATCGCCAGCAGCTGACGCACTGGCTTCAGGGGACAGGCCGAGCTGAAGATTTACGGCGCGGCGACGCTGTGGCGACAGCGGCTGGATCAGGAAGAACGTGCGTGGCAACAGGCGCAGCAGCAACAACACCGGCTGCAGGCGCTGGCGCAGAGCCTGCTTACGTTGATCGCCGGCAGTACCGTTACGCTGCTGCTGTGGCTGGCCGCCAGCGGCGTCGGCGCCAATAGCACGCCGGGTGCACTGATTGCCCTGTTCGTGTTCTGCGCGCTGGCCGCGTTTGAAGCGCTGGCCCCGGTGGCGGGCGCCTTCCAGCATCTGGCGCAGGTGACGCACGCGGCCCTGCGCATACAGCCAGATTACCGAGCAACCGCCAGCCATTCACTTCCCGACACAACCGGTTGCGACGCAGCGCGGCCTCAGCCTGACGCTGGAACAGATCGATTTCAGCTATCCGCAGCGGCCAGAAGCGGTGCTGCACAATTTCTCCCTGACGTTAGCAGCCGGTGAACATCTGGCGCTGCTGGGCCCGACCGGCTGCGGAAAATCCACGCTGCTGGCGCTGATCACGCGCGGCTGGGAAGCGCAGCGCGGCACGATTCGCCTGAACGGGATTGATCTGGCGGCGTGGGACGAAGCCAGCCTGCGTCAGCGCATCAGCGTTGTTCCACAGCGCGTCCATCTGTTTAGCGCCACGCTGCGCGATAACCTGCTGCTGGCCGCGCCAGAGGCCAGCGATGCACAGTTGATTGACGTATTGCAGCGGGTTGGGCTGGCGCATCTGACGCAGCACAGCGAAGGGCTGAATGCGTGGCTGGGTGAAGGCGGTCGTCAGCTGTCTGGCGGTGAACTGCGCCGTCTGGCGATTGCGCGCGCGCTGCTGCATGATGCGCCGCTGATGCTGCTGGACGAGCCGACCGAAGGGCTGGATGCCACGACCGAGAGCAGATTCTCACGTTGCTACAGCAGGTTAGCCTGGGAAAAACGCTGATCATGGTGACGCATCGCCTGCGCGGACTGGCAAGTTTTGATCGGATAATTGTGATGGACAACGGGCACATTATTGAGCAAGGTAGTCACGCAGAGCTGTTGGCGAAACAGGGTCGCTACTACCAGTTTCAAACAGCGTCTGTAGACTATATTTGTAGCGTCCTCACTCGCGTAATGGAGTTTTGCTGTCATGCGCCTGGTCCAGCTTTCTCGTCATAACATCGCGTTCCCGTCGCCGGAGGGGGCGCTGCGTGAGCCCAACGGGCTGCTGGCCCTGGGCGGCGACCTCAGCCCTGCCCGCCTGATGAATGCCGTACCAGCGCGGCATTTTCCCGTGGTTTTCTCCCGGCGACCCGATTTTATGGTGGTCTCCCGATCCGCGCGCCGTGCTGTGGCCAGAGCAGTTTCACCTGAGCCGCAGCATGAAGCGATTCCATGCAAAATCCCCCTACCGCGTCACCCTGAATCACGCCTTTGGACAGGTGATCGAAGGCTGTGCCGAAGATCGCCATGAAGGGACGTGGATCACCCGCGATATCGTCAACGCCTATCATCAGCTGCATGAGCTTGGCTATGCCCACTCCATTGAGGTTTGGGAAAACGGAGAACTGGTTGGCGGCATGTACGGCGTGGCGCAGGGGACGCTGTTTTGCGGCGAGTCGATGTTCTCCCGTGCGGTAAACGCCTCGAAAACCGCGCTGTTGGTTTTCTGCCAGGACTTTGCGCAACGGGGGGGCGGCTGATCGATTGTCAGGTGCTGAATGAGCACACCGCCTCGCTGGGCGCCGTTGAAATCCCGCGCGACGATTATCTGCAATACGTGCAAACGCTGGCCTGGCAACCGGTGCAGACCGGCTGCTGGCAAACACAAACCCTTTTTTGACTGTCCCCGCAGATGTTTTGCACACAATTCCCGACAAAAGTGATACAATAAGCGAGTTTGGTATGTCGTCCGCGCTTCGCTGTGGCGAGCCGGAATTGCCAGGCTGGGAATCTCACCCTGTTCCCGAAGCTGTTTCAGTTGCGCACCCGATGCCGATTGCTGCAGATTCTTAGCCCGCTAATCCCCCGCAGACGTCAAAAACACCCGAATTTATCCGTAATGCACGCGCAGCGGCGCGACGCACGGCGAAGCGTTGGCAAAAACAGCCAACGTTCTTTACTTAATTGATGAATTTCGGCATTATCTTGCCGGTTCAAAACTTTGGTAGTGATACCCCAGAGGATTAGATGGCCAAAGAAGACAATATTGAAATGCAGGGTACCGTACTTGATACGTTGCCTAACACCATGTTTCGCGTAGAGCTGGAAAACGGTCACGTGGTAACTGCGCACATCTCCGGTAAAATGCGCAAAAACTACATCCGCATTTTGACGGGCGACAAAGTGACTGTTGAACTGACCCCGTACGACCTGAGCAAAGGCCGCATTGTCTTCCGTAGTCGCTAATTGTTTTCGCCTGTAATGGCAGATGTAAATTAAAAAAAAGGCCGGATTATCCCGGCCTTTTTCTTATCTGCGCACCCGCTTAATGCACGGTGCCCTCGGTTTTGCTTCGCCGCGCTCTGGAAATCGTACGTCAGTTCGTTCTTCGCCTGATCCAGCGCCACCGTTACCTGACCGCCATCCACCAGCGAGCCAAACAGCAGCTCGTTCGCCAGCGGTTTCTTCAGGTTGTCCTGAATCACGCGCGCCATCGGACGGGCCCCCATCGCGCGGTCGTAGCCTTTCTCGGCCAGCCAGTTGCGGGCCTCCTGGCTCACTTCCAGCGACACGCCTTTCTGATCCAGCTGAACCTGCAGTTCGACGATGAACTTATCCACCACCTGATGGATCACCTCGGTAGACAGGTGATCGAACCAGATAATGTTGTCCAGACGGTTACGGAACTCCGGCGTGAAGATCTTCTTGATCTCCTCCATCGCATCGGTGCTGTTATCCTGGTGGATCAGGCCGATGGATTTACGCTCGGTTTCACGCACCCCGGCGTTGGTGGTCATCACCAGCACCACGTTGCGGAAGTCCGCTTTGCGGCCGTTGTTATCGGTCAGCATCCCGTTGTCCATCACCTGCAGCAGCAGGTTGAAGACATCCGGATGGGCTTTCTCGATCTCATCCAGCAGCACCACCGCGTGCGGATGCTTGATGACGGCATCGGTCAGCAGACCGCCCTGATCAAAGCCGACGTAGCCCGGAGGCGCACCAATCAAACGACTGACGGTGTGACGCTCCATATACTCGGACATATCAAAGCGCAGCAGCTCGATGCCCAGCGCCTTAGAGAGCTGAACCGTCACCTCGGTTTTCCCCACGCCGGTCGGGCCGGCAAACAGGAAGGAACCAACGGGCTTGTGGTCATGCCCCAGGCCGGCACGGGCCATCTTGATCGCTTCGGTTAAGGCCTCAATGGCTTTATCCTGACCAAAGACCAGCATTTTCAGGCGATCGCCGAGGTTGCGCAGCGTGTCGCGGTCGCTCTGAGAAACGCTCTTCTCAGGAATACGCGCGATGCGCGCCACCACGGACTCGATATCCGCCACGTTGACGGTTTTCTTACGCTTGCTGGCCGGCATCAGACGCGCACGCGCCCCCGCCTCATCGATCACGTCAATCGCCTTATCCGGCAGATGACGGTCGTTGATGTATTTCACCGCCAGCTCCACCGCCGCACGCACCGCTTTCGCGGTGTAACGCACGTCGTGGTGCGCTTCGTACTTCGGCTTCAGGCCGTTGATGATCTGCACCGTTTCCTCGACGGACGGTTCGGTCACGTCGATTTTCTGGAAGCGGCGCGCCAGCGCACGGTCCTTCTCAAAGATGTTGCTGAACTCCTGGTAGGTGGTGGAGCCCATCACGCGGATCTTGCCGCTGGAGAGCAGCGGTTTGATCAGGTTCGCGGCATCCACCTGGCCACCCGAGGCCGCACCGGCACCGATGATGGTGTGGATCTCATCGATAAACAGGATGCTGTTGGTGTCCTGTTCCAGCTGTTTCAACAGCGCCTTGAAGCGTTTTTCAAAATCACCGCGGTATTTGGTGCCCGCCAGCAGCGAGCCGATATCCAGCGAGTAGATGGTGCAATCGGCCATCACTTCCGGCACGTCGCCCTGCACAATGCGCCAGGCGAGGCCTTCGGCAATCGCGGTTTTACCCACGCCGGATTCCCCCACCAGCAGCGGGTTGTTCTTGCGGCGACGGCACAGCACCTGGATCGCACGCTCCAGCTCTTTATCGCGGCCAATCAGCGGGTCGATGCCGCCAACGCGAGCAAGCTGATTAAGGTTGGTGGTGAAGTTTTCCATACGATCCTCCCCGCCTGCTTGCTCTTCATTGTTATTGACCTGATTGCTGGAATCCGATGCCTGGCCCGGTTCGTCTTTGCGCGTTCCGTGAGAGATAAAGTTAACCACGTCGAGGCGGCTGACTTCGTGTTTGCGCAGCAGGTAGGCCGCCTGTGACTCCTGCTCGCTGAAGATGGCGACTAAGACGTTTGCGCCAGTCACTTCGCTACGTCCGGAAGACTGGACGTGGAATACCGCGCGCTGCAGCACACGCTGGAAGCTGAGCGTCGGCTGCGTGTCGCGCTCCTCTTCACTGGCTGGCAGCACCGGTGTGGTTTGTTCGATGAAGGCTTCGAGTTCCTGACGTAGCGCCACCAGATCCACGGAACAGGCTTCCAGCGCTTCGCGGGCAGATGGGTTGCTGAGCAGTGCGAGCAGTAAATGCTCGACGGTCATAAACTCATGTCGGTGCTCACGCGCTCTGGCGAAAGCCATGTTTAAACTGAGTTCCAGTTCTTGATTGAGCATAGGCACCTCCCCCAATTTTCTGCCTTATGCAGCTTCAGGCCTTTTCCAGCGTACACAGCAACGGATGCTCGTTCTCCCTCGCATAGTCGTTCACCATCGCCACTTTGGTTTCCGCCACCTCGGCGGTGAAGATGCCGCAGATAGCTTTGCCACGATAATGAACGGTAAGCATCAGTTGCGTTGCACGTTCTACATCATAAGAAAAGAACTTTTGTAGCACGTCAATAACAAATTCCATCGGCGTGTAATCATCGTTCATTAACATAACTTTATACATAGATGGCGGTTTTAGCGCGTCACGCACTTTGTCTTCCGCCAGCTGGTCAAAATCCAGCCAGTCGTTGGTCTTACCCATTTTGCATAACCACTTTGAATCTACCTCAGATGTTAGATAACAATCATCTATTACTGTCATCCGCGATGTCTGTCACAAACTGTTGCAATAGCGTTAACTGCTTCAAACTTTGGTTGATTATTGTCCCATCTCCAGCGCCAAACGCTTGACGGTTTCTTTCGATTCTCTAAATTGTACAAGCGTGAGATGGCGAGGTTTTGAACAGCCCCCACTCCACCACCGGTTCATTCCATCTTAATTTATAAGATTTACGAAGGATGTCGAAGCATGGAAATGGGTACTGTTAAGTGGTTCAACAACGCCAAAGGGTTTGGCTTCATCTGCCCCGAAGGCGGCGGCGAGGATATCTTCGCTCACTATTCCACCATTCAGATGGATGGTTACAGAACGCTCAAAGCCGGGCCAGCCCGTCCGGTTCGATGTCCATCAGGGGCCAAAAGGCAATCATGCAAGCCTTATCGTGCCCTTTGAAGCATCGTCACTCTCCTGACGGGCGCGCGTCTGCTCTCATTCTGACCACTCCCGAAAAAAAATGCCAGCCGCAGACGCTGGCATTTTTCTTTGGCGTCCCGCGTCAGTTTTACTCTGCCCGACCGCGCGCCAGCCACATCACGCGGCCAAACAGCTGATCGAGCAACGGCGGAATCGCCTGCGGCCCGCGTTCGGCCGCTGCCATCGCCACCGCAATCGCCAGTTCCGGCTTCGAGCTGTGATGAATGGCTTTGGTAATAATACGCCGCGCGTTCATCGGCACGTTTAACGGCAGGTGCGCCATCTGATGATAGACATCACTAAAGCCCTGCTTATAAAGGAAGTGTTCGATGTCGGGCGCCGGGAACTGCGTGAGATGGTCGCTCTCCTGCTCATGCGGCTGCAGCTGACTGCGCGCAGTGGCGGCATATTTTTTCCCGGCCTCGTCGCCGTCAGTCAGCACGTGCCAGGCAATGCCCATGCGGCGTGCATATTTCAGCAGCGGCTTAAGCCCGGACTGCGCAAACTCAATCACCTTCACGCCTTCCGCGGCAAAATGGTAGCCGCGCTGCCGCGCCAGCTCATTGATGATCCACACTTCGGTTTCACCCTCTACCAGCAACCAGCAGCGGGCAAACAGCGCCGACGGACGGTTGACGCGGATGTGAAAGCCGATACGGCGCGCCTCTTCGGCACTTAATCCTTCTGGCCCGATACGCCACGCCGCCACGCGATCGGGCTCGCGCACCAGTCGGCAGATTTGCTCCAGCGCCACCTGTGACAGCAGCTCACCGGAGTTAGTGGTGGCGATTTTTTGCAGCGGCATCAGCGCCAGCAGATTCCATGCCACCGACAGCATGATGGGATGCAGCCGTGTTTCCGGATCCTCCACCAGCAGCAAGGGGCGCGCGCCTGTGGGCAGCGCATCGCTGCCGTGCGCCTGCAGCAGGAGCGAGAACATGCGCAGCAGAATCACCTGACGACTGCGCGATTCGGTACCGGCGATCAGCTGATTGAGCTGATCGAGCGAACGCCAGCCCTGACTGCCGTCACGCAGCTCCGGCGCAACCCGCGCGGCGCCCGTGTCCGGTTGCTGGACCAGAAAATAGTGCGCCATCAGCTGCTGCATGGTATGCAATCCCTGGCGCAACAGCTCGTCGCTCAGGGTTTGTGGCCGCGCCACCAGATCGCGCGTCAGGCTATGCATTTCCTGCGCCAGCGCGCTCAGCGTATCAGCGCGCCGCTGCGTGTCATTGTCACTATGGCGCGACCGCCGGCCAAAGCGCGCATCACGCAGGCGCAGCACCGGATAGTACGCGCGCAATTGCGCCAGCGCGGCGTCGGTGCCCGCCAGCGGCAGCACCTCGCCACGCGCGTCAATAAAACGCCAGCGGGTTTTGACTTCGCTGCCCTGGCGCGTCGCCAGCGTACTGAAGCGCAGGTATCGCCCCGCGTCATCCTGCTGCCAGAACGGCGCAAACAGCGCTTCATGCTCATCGCCCTGCGCGCGAAAGCGAAACACCAGCTGCAACTTATGCCGCCGGGCTTCCACCTCACCGGGCGGAAAATGGAAGTCCTGTTCGGTGAACATGTAGGGCTCAGCGGCCGGTGCCAGCAGCAGCGTTAGCGCATCCAGCAAACTGGATTTACCCCACGCGTTTTCCCCAATCAACAGGTTGGTGTCGGTCAGCGGCAGCGACAACCGGTTAATGCCGCGAAAGCCGTGTATATCGATATGTTCCAGAATCATCGCGCAGTCCCTCCGTGCTTTGCCAGAGCATGGTCCGCCGCGCTGCGTTGGTCAAGTCGGCAGCGGGAGAAAAGGTTTACACTTCAGGCATTTTCCATTAGCGTGGCGTCTCGCAAAAAAGGACGTCATTTTTCATGTATACCGGACTGCTTATCATTCTGGTGCCGCTGATGGTGGGCTATTTGCTGCCGTGGCATCAGCCTGCACTGTTGCAGCGCGTTAACCGCCTGCTGAGTTTGCTGATTTACGCCATTCTGTTTTTTATGGGTACCAGCCTCGCCTTTCTCGACAATCTCGGCACCAACTTGCTGATCGTGTTTAAAACCGCGCTGATTGCCGCGGGCGCCATTCTGAGCTGCTCGCTGCTGGCGCTGTGGCTGCTGGATCGCCGCTGGCCGTGGCGGCAGCAGCATCGCCAGCAGAATCTGCCGTCGCGCTGGCACATGGTGCTGGAGTCACTCAAGCTGTGTGTGGCGGTGCTGGCCGGTTTCCTGCTGGGATTAACCCAATGGGCACCACTGCGCCATGCCTCCACCCTGAGCGAAATTGCGCTGGTGGTGCTGCTGTTCCTGGTTGGCGTACAGCTGCGCGGCAGCGGCATGACGCTGCGCCAGATCACCCTGAACCGGCGCGGCATGACGGTAGCGCTGGTATCCCTGTGCGCCTCGCTGGGCGGCGGCGTGCTGGCGGCGTGGCTGCTCGGCGTTTCGCTGTCAACCGGACTGGCGCTGGCCAGCGGCTTCGGCTGGTATTCACTGTCCGGCATTCTGATGACCGAAGCGTACGGCCCGGTGATGGGCAGCGCCGCCTTCTTTAACGATCTGCTGCGCGAGCTGGCTGCGGTGCTGCTGATTCCGGTGCTGGTCAACCGCTACCGCAGTATGGCACTCGGGCTGAGCGGTGCCACGTCGATGGATTTCACCCTGCCGATTCTGCAGCGTGCCGGCGGAATGGAGATTGTGCCTGCGGCCATCGTGCACGGTTTTATCATGAACCTGCTGGCACCGATCCTCATCGCCCTGTTTTCCGCCTGACGCGCAGCGCATTTTTTCACGCCCGCTGCGCTGCGGCTTCGTCTACGCTTTCTCTCTGACACGTTTTTTGCCATCCGACTGGATGGCCAACACCAGAAAGGAGCGAACGATGAAGCAAACAGTGGCGGCCCTGCTGGCCAAAACGCTGGAGAGCGCCGGCGTAAAACGTATCTGGGGCGTAACCGGCGATTCCCTGAACGGGCTGAGCGACAGCCTCAACAAGATGAAGACCATCGAATGGATGCCCACCCGCCATGAAGAGGTCGCCGCCTTCGCCGCAGGGGCCGAAGCGCAGCTCACCGGAGAGCTGGCCGTGTGCGCCGGCTCCTGCGGGCCGGGCAACCTGCATCTGATCAACGGCCTGTTCGACTGCCACCGCAACCACGTGCCGGTGCTGGCGATTGCCGCCCACATTCCCTCCACCGAAATCGGCAGTGGCTATTTTCAGGAGACGCATCCGCAGGAGCTGTTCCGTGAATGCAGCCACTATTGCGAGCTGGTTTCATCCCCGGAGCAGATCCCGCAGGTGCTGGCGATCGCCATGCGCAAAGCCGTGCTGAACCGTGGCGTGTCCGTGGTCGTTATCCCGGGCGACGTGGCGCTCAAGGCCGCGCCGGAAGGGGCCAGCACCCACTGGTATCACGCCCCACAGCCGGTGGTGACGCCTGCAGAAGAAGAGCTGAAAAAGCTGGCGCAGCTGCTCCGTTACGCCAGCAATATCGCCCTGATGTGCGGCAGCGGCTGCGCGGGCGCGCATAAAGAAGTAGTAAAGCTGGCCGGAAAGCTGAAAGCGCCGATCGTCCACGCCCTGCGCGGCAAAGAGCACGTGGAGTACGATAACCCCTACGATGTGGGCATGACCGGGCTGATCGGTTTCTCCTCCGGCTTCCACACCATGATGAATGCCGACACGCTGATTCTGCTCGGCACCCAGTTCCCCTATCGCGCGTTCTACCCGACGGATGCCAAAATCATTCAGATCGATATCAACCCGGCCAGCATCGGTGCACACAGCAAGGTCGATATGGCGCTGGTGGGCGACATCAAATCCACCCTTGCCGCCCTGCTGCCGCTGCTGGAAGAGAAAACCGACCGCAAATTCCTTGATAAGGCGTTGAGCGACTACCGCGACGCGCGCAAGGGGCTGGACGATCTCGCCAAACCGAGCGACAAAGCCATTCATCCGCAGTATCTGGCGCAGCAGATCAGCCATTTTGCGGACGACGACGCTATTTTTACCTGCGACGTCGGCACGCCCACCGTCTGGGCGGCGCGCTACCTGAAGATGAACGGCAAACGTCGCCTGCTCGGCTCGTTCAACCACGGCTCGATGGCCAACGCCATGCCGCAGGCGCTGGGCGCAAAAGCAACGGCGCCGGAGCGCCAGGTGGTGGCGATGTGCGGCGACGGCGGGTTCAGCATGCTGATGGGCGATTTCCTGTCGGTGGTGCAGATGAAGCTGCCGCTGAAAATCGTGGTCTTTAACAACAGCGTGCTGGGCTTTGTGGCGATGGAGATGAAGGCCGGTGGTTACCTGACGGACGGCACAGAGCTGCACGACACCAACTTCGCGCGCATCGCCGAGGCCTGCGGCATTACCGGTATTCGCGTGGAGAAAGCATCCGAGGTGGATGAAGCCCTGCAGCGCGCCTTCTCCATCGACGGTCCGGTGCTGGTGGATGTCGTCGTCGCCAAAGAAGAGCTGGCGATCCCGCCGCAGATCAAGCTGGAGCAGGCCAAAGGTTTTAGCCTCTACATGCTGCGCGCCATCATCAGCGGGCGCGGTGATGAAGTGATCGAACTGGCAAAAACCAACTGGCTCAGGTAAAACAAGAGACTTGCCGGATTAATCATCATGCGGGCGCTTAGCCCGCTTTATTATGTCAGGAGAGCAACGTGATTGATTTACGCAGTGATACCGTTACCCGCCCGAGCCGCGCCATGCTCGAAGAGATGATGGCCGCCCCGGTCGGGGACGACGTCTACGGCGATGATCCGACGGTCAACGAACTGCAGCGCTATGCGGCAGAGCTGAGCGGTAAAGAGGCCGCCCTGTTCCTGCCCACCGGCACGCAGGCCAACCTGGTGGCGCTGCTCAGCCACTGCGAGCGCGGCGAAGAGTATATCGTCGGCCAGGGGGCGCATAACTACCTCTACGAAGCCGGCGGTGCCGCGGTGCTCGGCAGCATTCAGCCGCAGCCGATCGACGCCGCCGCCGGACGGCTCCCTGCCGCTCGACAAGGTGGCGGCAAAAATCAAAGCCGACGATATCCACTTCGCCCGCACCAGGCTGCTCAGCCTGGAAAACACCCACAACGGCAAAGTCCTGCCGCCGAGCGTACCTGAAAGCGGCGTGGGAATTTACCCGCGAGCGCGAGCTGGCGCTGCACGTTGACGGCGCGCGCATCTTCAACGCCGTGGTGGCGTACGGCTGCGAGCTGAAAGAGATTACGCAATATTGCGACTCGTTCACCATCTGCCTCTCTAAAGGGCTGGGCACGCCGGTGGGCTCCCTGCTGGTCGGCAATGCGGACTACATCAAGCGCGCCAACCGCTGGCGCAAAATGACCGGCGGCGGCATGCGTCAGGCCGGCATTCTGGCGGCTGCGGGGCTGTACGCGCTGAAAAATAACGTGGCGCGTCTGAAGGACGATCACGACAACGCCGCGTGGATCGGCGCGCAGCTCAGCGCGATTGGCGCCGACGTGATGCGCCACGACACCAACATGCTGTTCGTGAAAGTGCCGGCGGAGCAGGTCGCACCGCTACAGCGCTGGATGCAGGCGGGCGACGTGCTGCTCAGCGTAGGTCCGCAGACCCGCATCGTCACCCATCTGGATGTCAGCCGCCAGCAATTACAGCAGCTGGTGGCGCGCTGGCAGGCCTTTCTGCAGCCGTAACGCCGCAACGCGCGGCTACGGTGCCGCGCCGTATTTCGCCAGCAGCGCACGGGCGATGGCCAGCGTCTCGGCATCGGCTTCGCCACGGTAATCACGAGGGCGGAAATGCATCTGAAACGCCGCAATCAGTTTGCGCTGCATCTGCGGCGTTGGCGCAGCGGCAACGTCATAACCATAGCGCTGCAGCGCAGTCAGTAGCGCTGCATACTCCACCGGCGCATCCGGCGGCTGGTTAGCCAGATAGCGCTGCACCGTGGCGGCATCCGGCCACGCTCCCAGCCCCTGCCGGGCCAGCTGTTGCCACGGAAACAGCGGACCGGGATCCTGCTTGCGCTGCGGCGCAATATCACTGTGCCCGACAATATTTTCCGGACTGATGCCGTAACGCTGGCTGATATCGCGCACCAGCGCGGTCAGGGCCGTGATTTGCGCGGCGGTGAACGGCTGCCACTGCCGGCCGGTCAGCGTGCGGCGATAGCCGGCATTGACGATTTCGATGCCAATTGAGGTGTCATTAATGCGCGTTGCGCCGCGCCAGAAGCTCGGTCCGGCATGCCACGCCAGCTGGTTTTCAGGCACCAGCTGCCAGATGACCCCAGCGCCGTTTTTCTGCGGCGGCTGCTGCGGAATCAGATAGTGCGCGCTGACGTTGCGGTCCGTCAGGGTCGCCAGCGACGAGGGAAAGTCCTCCGCCGTGTAGTGGATTACCACCACTTTGATGCGCGGTCTGGCCCCCTGCGCCGGGTGCGCGCTATCGACCCAATAGCCGTTGCGCGCTTCCAGCGTCGACTGGCAGGCGCTGAGCAGCAGCGCCATCGCCAGCAGTAACACCGCGCGCATTAGCGCACGAGTTTCACCGCCGTACCGCTTACGCTCACCATCAGCATGCTGCTGTCTTTGCCCACGGTTTCGTAGTCAATATCAATCCCCACCACCGCATCGGCGCCCAGGGCTTTCGCCTGTTCGCCCAGCTCTTTGAAAGGCAATTTCCCGCGCTTTACGCAGCTCTTTCTCATAGGCACCGGAGCGGCCGCCGACGATATCGCGGATGCCGGCAAAGAAGTCGCGGAAAATGTTGGCGCCGAGAATCGCTTCGCCGGTCACCACGCCGCAATACTCGGTGATGGTCTGCCCTTCCAGGGTTGGCGTTGTTGAAAACTGCATCGTTCTCTCCTTCTTTAGTGATTCAGAGGCGATAGCACGTACGGCATAATAGCATACGGCTAGTTACGCTATGCTTGAAATGGCGGCTTCTGCCAGTGAATAAATAAGGAAATCAACATGCGCTACTCAGCCTTTGCGCTGCTTGTTCCCGCTGCGCTGCTGCTGAGCGCCTGTACCACCACGGTCACGCCAGCCTTTAAGGATATCGGTACCCGCAGCGGCCCCTGCGTTGACGGCGGTCCGGACAGCGTGGCGCAACAATTCTATGATTAACGTGTCAGCCAGCCAACTCAGGGATTGCCGGACAGCACCACGCTGGCAAAATATCGCCCGTACCTGAGCGATAACCTGGATCAGAAACTGCTGCATGCCAGCAGTCAGAGCAACCCACCGGCAGCGTGGCGTCAGGGCGATCTGTTCTCCAGCCTGGCACAGGGGCCCACTGCCGCCGACGTGGCCAGCGCCTCCACCATTCCTAACCGCGATGCGCGGAATATTCCGCTGCGCGTGACGCTGAGCCGCGGCGATACCCAAAGCTGGCAGGATGAAGTGCTGATGATCCGCGAAGGTCAGTGCTGGGCGGTGGACGATGTGCGCTACGTCGGCGGCAGGGTACATGCCCCCGCCGGCACGCTGCGCCAGTCGATTGAGAAAAAATAGTCGCGCATTTTTTCCGCACTCAGCCGCAACCATTAGCGCGCCGCACCATTGCGGCGCCGCTAAGCTTCCGCGCAACAGCCAATGCTTACCCGTCAGCCCCTTTCCCCACTGCCCTGCCCGATTTTGTGCTACGCTTTTGCTGTTTAATTGCTCTTTATATTTAACTTTTAACGCACAAATATTGCATAACTATTCTGTCAACGTTACTATTTGCGGCCTCAATTGCTATAGATTGCCTGGATGAGTAAAGACTGCCCCGATGAGTATTAAACTAAACGGCATTAACTGCTTCTACGGCGCACACCAGGCGCTGTTCGACATCACGCTGGACTGCCCGCAGGGCGAAACGCTGGTGTTGCTTGGCCCAAGCGGTGCGGGTAAAAGCTCCCTTCTGCGCGTCCTTAATCTGCTTGAAATGCCCCGTTCCGGTACGCTGGCGATTGCCGGCAACCATTTTGATTTTGCGAAAACGCCGTCAGATAAAGCGATTCGCGAACTGCGCCAAAACGTCGGCATGGTCTTCCAGCAATACAATCTCTGGCCGCATCTGACCGTGCTGCAAAACCTGATTGAAGCGCCGTGCCGCGTGCTCGGTTTAAGCAAAGATCAGGCGATGCGCGCGCGCCGAAAAGCTGCTGGAGCGTCTGCGCCTTAAGCCCTACAGCGATCGCTATCCGCTGCACCTCTCCGGCGGTCAGCAGCAGCGCGTGGCCATTGCCCGCGCGCTGATGATGGAGCCTGCAGGTGCTGCTGTTTGATGAACCGACCGCGGCGCTGGACCCGGAAATCACCGCCCAGATCGTGAGCATCATTCGCGAGCTGGCGGAAACCAAGCATTACGCAGGTCATCGTGACCCACGAAGTGGAAGTGGCGCGCAAAACCGCCAGCCGCGTGGTCTACATGGAAAACGGGCACATCGTTGAGCAAGGTGATGCGAGCTGCTTTGCCAACCCGCAAACCGATGCCTTCAAAAACTATTTATCTCATTGATTGTGTCAGGAATAAATATAATGAAAAAAGTATTACTTGCCGCGCTGCTTGCCAGCGTCAGCCTTAGCGCTACCGCAGCCCAGACCATTCGTTTCGCCACCGAAGCGTCTTACCCTCCGTTTGAATCCATCGATGCCGAACAACAAAATTGTGGGCTTCGACGTGGATCTGGCTAACGCCCTGTGTAAAGAGATCGATGCGACCTGTACCTTCAGCAACCAGGCGTTCGACAGCCTGATCCCAAGCCTGAAGTTCCGCCGTATTGACGCGGTGATGGCCGGTATGGACATCACGCCAGAGCGTGAAAAGCAGGTGCTGTTCACCACACCTTACTACGACAACTCCGCCCTGTTCATTGGTCAGAAAGGTAAATTCACCTCTGTCGGTCAGCTGAAAGGCAAGAAAGTGGGCGTGCAGAACGGCACCACGCACCAGAAATTCATCATGGATAAACACCCGGAAATCACCACCGTGCCTTACGACAGCTACCAGAACGCGAAGCTGGATCTGCAGAATGGCCGTATCGATGGCGTGTTTGGTGATACCGCGGTGGTGACCGAGTGGCTGAAAGCCAACGACAAACTGGCGCCAGTGGGCGACAAAGTGACCGATAAAGACTACTTCGGTACCGGTCTGGGGATTGCCGTACGTCAGGGCAACACCGAGCTGCAGCAGAAATTCAACGCTGCGCTGGAAAAAGTGAAGAAAGACGGCACCTACGAAACCATCTACAAAAAATGGTTCCAGAAGTAATTCCTGATGAATGAAATGTTTCCATTAGCAAGCGCCGCCGGGATGACCGTCGGCCTTGCCGTTTGTGCACTGATTATCGGCCTCGTGCTGGCGATGTTCTTTGCGGTGTGGGAATCCGCTGCGCTGGAAATGGTTCCCCTGGCGTGGATCGGTACCGCGCTGGTCACGCTGCTGCGCGGGCTGCCGGAAATTCTGGTGGTGCTGTTTATCTATTTCGGCGCCTCGCAGCTGCTGCTGACGCTGTCGGACGGCTTCACCATCAATCTGGGCGTGTGGCACAGATCCCGGTGCAGATGCAGATTGAAAACTTCGATGTCAGCCCGTTCCTGTGCGGCGTGATTGCCCTCTCCCTGCTCTATTCCGCGTACGCCTCGCAAACCCTGCGCGGTGCGCTGAAAGCGGTGCCGCAGGGGCAGTGGGAATCCGGCCAGGCGCTGGGCCTGTCGAAAGTCAGCGATCTTCTTCCGTCTGGTGATGCCGCAGATGTGGCGTCATGCGCTGCCGGGGCTGGGTAACCAGTGGCTGGTGCTGCTGAAAGATACCGCGCTGGTGAGCCTGATCAGCGTTAACGATCTGATGCTGCAAACCAAAAGCATCGCCACCCGTACCCAGGAGCCGTTTACCTGGTACATTGTGGCGGCGGCGATCTACCTGGTGATCACGCTGTTCAGTCAGTAGATCCTCAAGCGTATTGACCTGCGTGCGACGCGCTTTGAACGGAGGCCAGGCTGATGCTTGCCTATTTACCCGAGCTGATGAAAGGCCTGCATACCAGCCTGACGCTGACCGTGGCGTCCATCATCGTGGCGCTGATCCTGGCGCTGATCTTCACCATCATCCTGACGCTGAAAACGCCGGTGCTGACATGGATCGTGCGCGGCTATATCACCCTGTTTACCGGTACGCCGCTGCTGGTGCAGATCTTCCTGATTTACTACGGCCCCGGCCAGTTCCCGTCGTTGCAGGACGTATCCGTTTATCTGGCATCTGCTGTCGCAGCCGTGGCTGTGCGCCCTGATGGCCCTGTCGCTGAACAGTGCGGCCTATACCACGCAGCTGTTCTACGGCGCGATCCGCGCCATTCCGGAAGGGCAATGGCAGTCCTGCGGCGCGCTGGGCATGAGCAAGAAAGACACGCTGGCGATCCTGCTGCCGTACGCCTTTAAGCGCGCCCTCTCCTCCTACTCCAACGAAGTGGTGCTGGTGTTCAAGAGTACCTCGCTGGCCTACACCATCACCCTGATGGAGGTGATGGGCCACGGGCAGCTGCTGTACGGCCGCACCTATGACGTGATGGTGTTTGGCGCCGCCGGGGTGATTTATCTGGTGGTGAACGGCCTGCTGACGCTGATGATGCGCCTGATTGAGCGCAAAGCGCTGGCGTTTGAGCGCCGCAACTAATTGCATAAATAATAATCGCGAGCGCGAAAGAAAAGCGCTAATATCATGGCGCGGTAACCTGATGGGTTATCCGCTATATCTGATCACAGCGAAATAAATTTTTAATCATTTTTATTGCATATAAATTCATTAACTGGCATCGTAATCGCCATGCTGAAGACACGGCAAAAACAATAAGATTGATCGACAGGAGTTCGAAAATGAAAAAACTGATGCTGGCCGCCGCCCTGATGGCAACCCGCCGCTGGCAAGCATGCCTATGCTGCTGATAAAATCAATTTTGGCGTTTCCGCCACTTATCCGCCGTTTGAATCGCTGGATGCCAGAATAACCAGATCGTCGGTTTTGATATCGACCTGGCGAAAGCGCTGTGCAAACAGATGCAGGCCGACTGCACCTTCACCAACCACGCGTTTGACAGCCTGATCCCGTCGCTGAAATTCAGAAAATATGATGCGGTGATCTCCGGGATGGATATCACGCCAGAGCGCAGCAAGCAGGTCGCTTTCACCGACCCGTACTACGCCAACTCGGCGGTGGTGATTGCGAAGAAAGGCGCGTATAACGACTTTCGACGAGCTGAAAGGCAAACGCATCGGGATGGAAAACGGCACCACGCATCAGAAATACCTGCAGGACAAGCATCCGGAAGTGAAAACCGTGGCCTATGACAGCTACCAGAACGCGATTATCGACCTGAAAAATGGCCGTATCGATGGCGTATTTGGTGACACCGCAGTGGTGAATGAGTGGCTGAAAACCAATCCGCAGCTTGGCGGTGCAACGAAAGTGACCGATCCGCAATACTTCGGCACCGGCCTCGGCATTGCGGTACGCCCGGAAAACAAGGCGCTGCTGGAAAAACTGAATGGCGCGCTGAAAGCGATCAAAGCTGACGGTACGTACCAGCAAATCAGCAACCAGTGGTTCCCGCAGTAAGCATGATGCACCCCGTTGACGTTGCGCCGGGCCTGCCAACGGACTTCTGCATCGTCCTTCGATAAGCGAAGCCCAAGAAAGGCGCTACGCGATTATAACCGCTTACGACGCAGCAACGTCAGCACCTCGTAATGCGCGGTATGCGGGAACATATCAAAAAGCTGCACGCGTCCAATGCGATAGCCCGGCAGGCGGGCAATGTCTTTCGCCATGGTCTGCGCGTTGCAGCTGGAATAGACGATAAAATCCGGCGCCATCTGGCTCAGGTAGTCGCACAGCGCCTTGCCAATGCCGCGGCGCGGCGGGTTGACCAGCACCAGCTCCGGCACGTTGCCCTGCCCGGTGGCAAACTGCGTGGAGTCCAGCGCCTGGAAGTGCAGATTGGTTAACCCCAGCTCAGCGGCGGACTGCTTCGCGCAGGCAATCGCTTCGGCAGAGATCTCAATGCCGGTCAGCTGCATCTCCGGCGTGGCGCAGTGCAGACCAAAACCGCCCACGCCGCAGAACAGATCCCACATATGCTGTGCGACCGGCAAAGCACCGCGCACCCAGTCGCGGGCGGTGGCGTACAGCGCTGCTTGCCACGGTCGGGTTGGTCTGGAAGAAGCTTTGCGGGCGGATCCACAGCGGCACGCCGTTGAAGCTTTCCGCCAGCGCCTGCTGGTCGTCCGGGAAGAAAATCTCCTTCTCCCCTTCCATGATCGCCATATGCACCGGCTGAATATTTGCGGTAATCACCTTTAACTGCGGAAGCTGCTCCTGCAGCCACGGCAGCGCCGCGCGCAGCTGCGCCAGCTTGGCTTCCGAACGCAGCACGAAGCGCAGCATCATGCCGCCGTCTTTCTGGCTTTCGGTCAGCAGCAGGTACTTCAGCTCGCCGCGCTTGCGGGCCACGTTATAAGGCGTTAACCCCGCGCGGGCGATAAACGGTTTCAGCGCGGCAAAAACCGGCTCAAACGAGGCGGGATAGAGCGGGCAGTCGGTGAGATCTTCCGGCGTGCCGTCGCGGTGCAGCATCCCCAGCAGCGGTTTTTCAACGCTGCCGCTGACCACCATTTTGGCTTTATTGCGAAACCCCTGCTCAGCGGGCCGCTGACGGGTGCGCACCACTCGCCCACCGCGCGTTCTGCCAGCAGCTGTTGCAGGTCGGCCATTTTGGCGGTGAGTTGTTGAGAGACCGGCTGTTCTATCCACTGACAGGAGCGACAGCGACCGGCGTCATAGAGTGCGCACTGCATATGAAAAGCCTGTATTGAGAATCGGGAGCAAAAACGAGGGCTGCGATTATACACATTATTGCAGGCGGAAGAACCGCCGACTGGAGGCCGGAATATAAAGCAGGCAGAGCACCAGCATATCCGGCAGCTTCTGCAGGACCAGCGCATGGAAAATCTCGCGCTTTGAGCCACCGGCAATGCTGAACAGCTCCGGGTAGCCATAGCCCAGCGAGGCGGGCCATCAGCATGTACAGCAGCACCACGGTAATCTGCGTGAGCAGATAGACCCAGCGCGCCCAGTTGCGCCCTTTAACCAGCGAAAACGCGCAGTAGATCTCGATAAACACCAGCACCAGGCTGCTCAAAAAGACCAGCGTCAGATTCCACGTCTGCACGCTGCGGTGAATGAATTCCCCGATGCCGCGCACGCCCAGGGTATTCAGAATCATCAGCACGTCCAGGCAGCGGATCATAATAATGGCGGAGCTGCCGCCCCACACTGCGTACCAGCACGGGAACGTTGGACGGCGGTGCGTAAGACGAGGTTTTTTCTAAAGATTCCAACATTGTGCGCGCTCCCTGAAAAACAGGCTGACAGCGTCATGCGCGGCACATCACTGGAAATTTTAAATCCTTCAGCCGCGTCTTGCACGCTGGATATCGCGCACGCGCTGTTTTTCCGCGCGCGCCATCAAATACCAGGCGATAAATCCGACAATTCCGACCACGCCGAGGATGATAGAGGCCAGGGCGTTGATCTCCGGGTTGACCCCCATGCGCACGCTGGAGAAGACCAACATCGGCAGCGTCGTCGCCCCCGGGCCGGAGACAAAGCTGGCGATAACCAGATCGTCGAGCGACAGGGTAAACGCCAGCAGCCAGCCGGAGATCACCGCCGGCATAATCATCGGCAGGGTAATGATGAAAAAGACCTTTAGCGGCGTGGCGCCGAGATCCATCGCCGCCTCTTCAATGGAGCGGTCCAGCTCGCGCAGGCGCGAGGAGATCACCACCGCCACATACGCGGTACAGAAGGTGACGTGCGCCAGCCAGATGGTGAGCATGCCGCGATCCGCCGGCCAGCCGATGGCGTGCGCCAGGGCCACGAACAGCAGCAGCAGCGACAGGCCGGTAATGACGTCCGGCATCACCAGCGGGGCAGTGATCATAAAGGCGAAACCGTTTGAGCCGCGAAAACGCCCGAAGCGCACCATCACCAGCGCGGCGATGGTGCCCAGAACGCAGGCCATCGTGGCCGCCAGGGCAGCAATGGTCAGGCTCAGCCCCACCGCGCTCATCATCGCGTCGTCGTGGAACAGCTCGCTGTACCAGCGCGTCGACCAGCCCGCCCAGACCGTCACCAGCTTAGAGCTGTTGAACGAGTAGATCACCAGCATCAGCATCGGCGCATACAGGAAGGTAAAGCCGATAATGAGGATCAGAATTCGCCACGGGGAGCGTACTACCGGTAGGTTGTTCATCCGCGATCTCCCATCTGTTTCTGCTGATGCTTGTGGAACCACATGATCGGGACGATCAGCAGCAGGAGCATGATAATCGCCACCGCCGACGCCACCGGCCAGTCGCGGTTATTGAAGAACTCCTGCCACAGCACGCGGCCAATCATGATGCTGTCAGGCCCGCCGAGCAGTTCCGGGATCACAAACTCCCCCACCGCCGGGATAAAGACCAGCATCGACCCGGCGATAATGCCGCCCTTGGTCAGGGGGACAATGACGCTGAAGAAGGTTTTTAACGGACGGGCACCGAGATCGAGCGACGCTTCCACCAGCGAGTAGTCGATACGGGTCAGCGCCGTGTAGATCGGCAGCACCATAAACGGCAGATAGGCGTACACAATGCCGATATAGACCGCAAGGTTAGTGTGCAGGATCGTTAGCGGCTGATCGATAACCCCGAGCCACATCAGGAAGTTATTCAGCACGCCGTTGTTTTTCAGGATCCCCATCCACGCGTAAACGCGGATCAGGAACGAGGTCCACGACGGCAGGATCACCAGCAGCAGCAGGATGTTGCGCGTCGAGGGCTTGCTGTGCGCCACCGCCCAGGCCAGCGGGTAGCCCATCAGCAGACAGCAGAGCGTGGAGATCGCCGCCACCTTCAGCGAGCTGCAGGTAGGCTTCGAAATAGAGCGGATCGTCGGTCAGCTGCAGGAAGTTGCCGAGGTTCAGCACCAGGTTGAGCTGGTCGTCCGCCCAGGTCACACAGATCGGTGTACGGCGGGATGGCCCGCGCCATCTCCGCCAGGCTGATCTTGAACACGATCAGGAACGGCAGCAGGAACAGCAGGATCAGCCACACATACGGCATGGCGATCACCAGCTTGCGGCCGTGGTGCATCTTCATGCGCGTGCCCCAGCGCTGCAGCGGTGTGCCCGCTACCTCCGGCTCGCTGCGTTGAGAAATCTGGCTCATAGCGCCTCCTTAAACCGTCAGCACCACGCAGCTGTCGGCGTCCCAGCACAGGCGCACTTCGTCGCCCCAGGTCGGCTGGCGCCTTTCCGGTAGCGATGTGCGTTCTGCAGCTGGGCGCTGAGCATCTGCCCGCTTTGCAGACGCACGTGGTAGATAGAGAGATCGCCCAGGTAGGCAATGTGCACCACTTCGCCGACGGCAAAGTTGTAGCCATCGGCCGGCGGCTCGTCGCAGAGCATGATTTTTTCCGGGCGCAGCGCCACGTAGACCGGCACGTTGTCCACCACCGATGCATCCGGATCGACCTTCAGCGGATGCAGCAGCCCCGGAGACTCGATCACCAGGCCATCCTCCTGACGATCCTTCAGCAGCCCTTCGAAGACGTTGACCGAGCCGATGAACTCCGCGCTGTAGCGGGTGGTCGGATGCTCGTAAATCTCTTCCGGCTCGCCAATCTGCACGAACTTACCGCGGTTCATGATGGCGATGCGCCCGGCCATGGTCATGGCCTCTTCCTGGTCGTGGGTCACCATCACGCAGGTCACGCCCACGCGCTCGAGGATATCCACCACTTCCAGCTGCATCTGCGGTCGCGCAGCTTTTTGTCCAGCGCGCCCATCGGCTCGTCGAGCAGCAGCAGCTTCGGGCGTTTCGCCAGGCTGCGCGCCAGGGCCACGCGCTGACGCTGGCCGCCGGAAAGCTGGTGCGGCTTACGCTTGGCGAACTCGTGCATGTGCACCAGCTTGAGCATCTCGGCCACGCGCGCGGTGATTTCGGCTTTCGGCAGCTTGTCCTGCTTCAGGCCGAAGGCGATGTTCTGCTCCACCGTCATGTGCGGGAACAGCGCGTAGGACTGGAACATCATGTTGATCGGGCGCTGATACGGCGGCACGTGGGAGAGATCCACGCCATCGAGCACAATCTGCCCGGCGGTGGGCTGTTCAAAACCGGCCAGCATACGCAGCAGGGTCGATTTACCGCAGCCGGAGGCGCCCAGCAGGGCGAAAATTTCGCCTTTGTAGATAGTCAGGCTGACGTCGTCCACGGCATGCTGGCCATCAAAAGATTTGGTGAGGTTACGAATTTCAAGCAGCGGGGTCAGCGCTTTACGGACTTTCGCCTGCGGGCGGGGGATCGCGTCATTCACGGGGTGCTCTCCGGCAAAACTAAACGGATAGCGCGGCACAGCCAGCCGCTAAATGACACAACAGAGGCCAGCACCGCGCCTCTGTTGTCGTTTACCGATAAGGGAATCCGTTCAGAACGAATTACTTACCGCTTTTCACCTTAGTCCACGCACGGGTACGCACGCGGTCAATTTTTGGATCCTGAACCTTCAGGGTAAACAGCTTGGCGAACACATCCGCCGGCGGATAGATAGCCGGGTTATTGCGGATCTCTTCGCTCATCAGCGGCACGGAGGCCTTGTTACCGTTGGCGTAGTACACGTGGTCGCTGATGTGGGCAATCACCTCCGGACGCATCAGGTAGTTAAGGAACTGATACGCTTCGTCTTTGTTTTTCGCATCAGCCGGCATCGCGAAGACGTCGAAGAAGGCCAGCGCGCCCTCTTTCGGAATGAAGTAAGAGACGGTCACACCGTTTTTCGCCTCTTTCGCGCGGTTAGCCGCCTGCCATACGTCCCCTGCCCAGCCGATCGCCACGCAGATGTCGCCGTTCGCCAGGTCGTTGATGTACTGCGAAGAGTGGAAGTAACGGATATTCGGACGCAGCTTCAGCAGCAGATCGGTCGCCGGGCCGGTGTAATCATCCGCCTTGTTGCTGTTCGGATCTTTGCCCAGGTAGTTCAGCACGGTGGCAAAAATCTCTTCCGGCGCATCGAGGAAGGAGACGCCGCAGCTTTTCAGCTTCTCCAGGTTTTCCGGCTTCAGCACCACGTCCCAGCTGTCCAGCTTGGCGTCCGGGCCCAGCGCCGCTTTGACTTTATCCACGTTGTAGCCAATACCGGTGGTCGCCCACAGGTACGGCATGGCGTATTTGTTGTCCGGGTCATGCTTGGCCACCAGCTTCAGCACTTCCGGATCGAGGTTTTTCCAGTTCGGTAACTTGCTCTTATCCAGCGGCTGGAACACACCCGCCGTCAGCTGACGCTCAAGGAAGCTCGCGGACGGCACCACCAGGTCAAAGCCGGTGCTGCCCGCCATCAGTTTGCCTTCCAGCACTTCGTTGGAGTCGAACACGTCGTAAACCACTTTAATGCCGGTCTCTTTTTCAAAATTTGCCACCGTGTCCGGCGCAATATAGTCAGACCAGTTGTAAACGTGCAGCGTTTTTTGGTTCCGCAGCGAGCGTGCCGGCAGAGACGGCCATCAGAGCACCCGCAACCAGACCCGATAACCATTTTTTATTCAAGGCGATCATAGTGTTATTCCTTCTGAAAGCTCGTTAACAAACGAACTAAAACTGTGCAATCTGGATATATGCAAAAATCATGCATAGTTTGTCGCTCTGCTCAAAATAAAAAGAAACCTCTTTACCCGGCAGTTTCCGCTCGCTTTTTTAAGCATCGCAAGAATAACTGTAGCCCGTGTCTCCGGCTATAGCCCAGACGAAAAAACGCCTTTTATCAATTTTTTATGCAGGTTAAGTCTACGTGATAGGCCTAAACGGCCTTTGAGGAGGTGAAATATTCTTTAAAGAAAGGTTAAAAGCAGCAGAAAAAATGGCCTTATGCAGCCGCTCTGGCAGCGACTGCGCAAAAGTCAGACAGGCTTAGTGAAGAAAATTGGGAGATGCATCATTATTCTCTGCATCATCTTCCGCGCTATACAGCAGATGGTGTGCATTGGCTTCCATCATTACCATGGAAATTTGCTCTTCACTCAAGCGCATAAACCAGGCGAACTGCTTGAACGACAGCCCGGCACCGGAGAATAAAGACTGGCAAACCACCAGTTTCGGCAGATTATCATCCTGTATATCGAGAAATGCTTTCACCGTCAAAGAACTGGCGTTGATCGCCGAGAGATCGGAGGCCAGCGCCAGCAGCGCGGACGGCTTCACTTCGGCCAGCGCGGAAAATAGGATCACGTCGTTAATCAGATCGATTTTGGCATCGAAAATGCCATCGAAATTCTGCATGTGAGGCAGATGCAGCGCCTGGCAGGAATCACATTCAAAGAAGGTGATCCCGGCATCATCAAGCCATTGACGTAACGTATCCAGTGTAGGAACGACCTGTAAATCCATCGCTGTGCAGCCTCTTTAATAAAAAGCGCCTTAGCTTACGGAAAAACAGTCGCAGATGCCACGAAAAGCGCGCAATAAGCGCATTTAACCCGCCCGTTTTCAGACAGTAGCCCGGCGTGGCATGACGCTCAATCCATGCGATCATTTTACCTGCAATATCGACCCCGGTGGTTTTTTCCACGCCTTCCAGCCCCGGCGAGGCATTCACCTCCATCACCAGCGGCCCGCGCGTGGCGCGCAGAAGATCCACGCCCGCCACGTCCAGCCCCAGCGTCGTGCGCCGCTTTGACCGCGATTTCGCGCTCGCGATCGGTAATGGTGACGGCGCGGGCGCTCGCCGCCGCGGTGGAGGTTAGAGCGGAAATCGCCCTCTTTGGCCTGACGCTCAATCGCCGCCACCACCTCGTTACCCACCACAAAGCAGCGGATATCGCGCCCTTTCGCCTCTTCGATGTACTCCTGCACCAGAATATGCGCATTCAGACCGCGAAAGGCGTCAATCACGCTCTCCGCCGCCTGACGGGTCTCCGCCAGCACCACGCCAATGCCCTGTGTGCCTTCCACCAGCTTGATCACCAAAGGCGCGCCGCCCACCATATCGATAAGATCGCTGGTGTCGTCCGGGGAATGGGCAATCCCGGTGACGGGAAGATCGATACCCTGACGGGCGAGCAGCTGCAACGAGCGCAGCTTGTCGCGGGCGCGGGAAATGGCGACGGACTCGTTGAGCGGGTAGCTGCCCAGCATCTCGAACTGGCGCAGCGCGGCGGTGCCGTAATAGGTGATCTGGGAGCCGATGCGGGGGATCACCGCATCAAAATGCGGCAGCTTGCGGCCTTTGTAGTGAA
The DNA here is from genome assembly GCA_039593635.1 of Enterobacterales bacterium. Lineage (GTDB taxonomy): Bacteria > Pseudomonadota > Gammaproteobacteria > Enterobacterales > Enterobacteriaceae > Enterobacter. Next base: position 213,142 of record JBCNOW010000025.1, on the reverse strand, counting down.
TCGACGAGGCGGCCGGGTCGATGTTCATATAGCAGGACATCGGGTCGAGGATCTCAACCTGATGCCCGCGTTTCGCCGCCGCTTCTCGCAGGCGCTTACATGAATAGAGCGTTCCATCCCGGGACAATATGGCAATTTTCACCCTGCACCTCTCTGAAGACATGGAAAAAGCCTGCGTATCATATACGCAGGCAGGCGCAGGATAAATGGACTATCGCGTCGCCCAGCCCTGTTTGTGCAGATAATCAAGAATAAACGGGCGATTTTCTTTAATGATGGTGCGACGAATATGGTCAGTCCAGGTATCGCGACGGTTATTGCTACCGCGCGTCAGGTAGTAGTTTGCCAGCTCTTCATCGTATTGATTCAGGACATCCTGATCGACCGGCTGATAGTGGTTTTCATGCACCAGCATCGCCGCAGGAATGCGCGGCTTCAGATCCGGGTTATCCGCCGGCCAGCCGAGGCACAGGCCAAACAGCGGCAGCACGTGTTTTGGCAGCTTCAGCAGATCGGTCACGCTTTGAATGTTGTTACGCAGCCCGCCAATATAAACACCGCCTAATCCCAGCGACTCCGCCGCCGTAAAGGCGTTTTGCGCCATCAGCGCGGTATCCACCACGCCAGCAGCAGCTGTTCGGCCAGGCCCAGCTCGGCCTCAGGGCAGATCTGCAGGTGGCGGTTAAAGTCGGCGCAGAACACCCAGAACTCCGCTGCCGCCTGGGCCACATGCTTCTGCCCGCCGGTCAGCGTGCACCAGCTGCTCACGCATGGCCCGGTCGGTAATGCGGATAATCGAGCTGCACTGCAAAAAGCTGGAGCTGGAGGTCGCTCTTGCGCTGTTAGGCGATAATCGCGCTGCGCTGCGCCTCATTAATCCCCTGATCGGTAAAGTGGCGAATGGAACGGTGGCTGCAAAGCAAATCAATAGTCGGCGTCATAATCCTCTCCGGTTACTTCTTTTTGTCGGTGTGATTGAACAACTGCGGTGCCATCGCCTTTGCGGTGCGCCACATCATCAGCCACGCTGCCGGCAGCATCAGCGCAATGCCGAGGAAAAACAGCAGCGTTGTCAGCGGTTTTTTCGCCATGAATGCCGGTGCCGCCAGCCAGTCGTTGACCAGCAGCAGCGCGCCAATCACTGCCAGCACGCCCAGCGCTTCCAGCAGTAGCACGGGTTTGGGCAATGTCGCCAGATTACGCATGGTTCAGGGCTCCTCAGTGTTCATCTGTTTCTGCTGCAGGTGATACCCGATTACTGTAGTACGGCATTGTGACCGGGTATAGACAGCGCGCATTAGAGTAACAGGCAATTTCTGCTTTTCTTAAGCAGGATGGGCGGGCATGATGTGACGCATTATTCACGCTGTGATGTGAGACAAGTCACAAAACAGCAGCGGAAGGAGAGAAGCAATGATTGCAGTGATTTTTGGCCGTTCCAGCTGCCCTTACTGCGTACGAGCAAAAGAGTTAGCCACGAAGTTAACCAGCGAGCGCGACGATTTTAATTATCAGTACGTCGATATCCAGGCGACCGGCATCACCAAAGCCGATCTGGAAGCGCGTGCCGGCAAACCGGTTTCTACCGTGCCGCAGATCTTCCTCGACGACCAGCACATCGGTGGTTACACCGAATTTGCGGCGTGGACCAAAGAAAACCTCGGCATCGAAGCCTGACCTGACGGGCCTGCGGGCCCGTCTTCGCTTCACTCAGCTGGTGCGCATCGCCAGCATAATGCGCAACAGGCGCACCAGCAGCGCACCGCACCCCGCCCAGAATAGAGCACTCAGGCTCCACGCCGTCACCAGCAACAAGCTGTGCGTCATCGGCATCACCAGCCACACCCACATCATACCCAGCAGCGTCCCGCCCAGCGCGATCCACAGTGTGCCGATCAGCGGACTGTCCGGCTGCAGCAGCGCCATCACGATGCCCGGCAGCAAAAACAGCAGCAGTTCCGGCTGCCCACGCACCGCCTGCGTCGCGGCGGCGGACCAAAAATGATGTGCAAAAATAAACACCAGCGTATAAAGCATCACGCCCAGAACCGATGCTGGCCAGCGATTATTGCGCTGCAACATACTTCTCCTCAACTTTGACGTTAACAATATTGAAACTTTTAACTGCCCTGATGCGCTTACGTGGAAATAAAAAGAAACAGCTGAAGGCAGAAGGAATGAAAACTGCTGATAGCTGAGGGTGTTAATTATGATTAGAATGGCGCCGCTTTATGTGGGTCGCAGATTAAGAACATTCGGTGACCGGGCCGTGCGCTGCCGTCACAAGATAGCGAAAAAATCCCATCCCATCAACCCGTTACAGGTAAACAAGAAGTTAGCCTCCGTGAATATAAACGTCGCAGACTTGTTAAACGGGAATTACATCCTGTTATTATTTGTCGTACTGGCGCTCGGCCTTTGCCTGGGTAAATTACGCCTGGGTTCGGTACAACTCGGTAATTCCATTGGCGTTTTAGTCGTTTCGCTTATTATTAGGTCAGCAGCACTTCAGCATTAACACGGACGCGTTAACTCTAGGCTTTATGCTGTTTATTTTTTGTGTTGGCGTGGAAGCCGGTCCCAACTTTTTTTCCATTTTTTTCCGCGACGGTAAGAATTATCTGATGCTGGCGCTGGTGATGGTCGGCAGCGCGCTGCTGATTGCGTTAGGGCTGGGCAAACTGTTTGGCTGGGATATCGGCCTCACCGCCGGTATGCTGGCAGGCTCCATGACCTCAACGCCGGTGCTGGTGGGCGCCGGCGATACCCTGCGCCATTCCGGCATCAGCGACACGCAGCTGCTGGGTCGCATGCAGGATCACCTCAGCCTGGGTTACGCCCTGACCTATCTGATTGGTCTGGTCAGCCTGATTTTCGGCGCACGCTACCTGCCGAAACTGCAGCATCAGGATCTGCAGACCAGCGCCCAGCAAATCGCCCGCGAGCGCGGTCTGGATACCGACTCCCAACGTAAAGTCTATCTGCCGGTGATCCGCGCCTATCGCGTCGGGCCGGAGCTGGTGGCCTGGGCGGACGGCAAAAACCTGCGCGAGCTGGGGATTTACCGCCAGACGGGCTGCTACATTGAGCGTATCCGCCGCAACGGCATTCTGGCCAACCCGGACGGCGACGCGGTGCTGCAGATGGGCGACGAGATCTCCCTGGTGGGTTACCCGGACGCCCATGCCCGTCTCGACCCCAGTTTCCGTAACGGTAAAGAGGTGTTCGATCGCGATCTGCTCGACATGCGCATCGTCACCGAAGAGATCGTGGTGAAAAACCACAACGCGGTGGGCCGCCGCCTGGCGCAGTTAAAACTGACCGATCACGGCTGCTTCCTTAACCGCGTGATCCGCAGCCAGATTGAGATGCCGATCGACGACAACATCGTGCTCAACAAAGGCGACGTGCTGCAGGTCAGCGGCGACGCGCGCCGGGTGAAAACCGTGGCCGACCGCATCGGCTTTATCTCCATTCACAGCCAGGTGACCGATCTGCTGGCCTTCTGCGCCTTCTTTATCGTTGGCCTGATGATCGGGATGATCACCTTCCAGTTCAGCAACTTCAGCTTTGGCATGGGTAACGCCGCCGGGCTGCTGTTCGCCGGGATCATGCTGGGCTTCCTGCGAGCCAACCATCCGACGTTCGGCTACATCCCGCAGGGCGCGCTGAACATGGTGAAAGAGTTTGGTCTGATGGTGTTTATGGCCGGCGTCGGCTTAAGCGCCGGCAGCGGGCTGCAGCACGGTCTGGGCCGTGCCGGCGCGCAGATGCTGGTTTCCGGCCTGATCGTCAGCCTGGTACCGGTGGTGATCTGCTTCCTGTTCGGCGCCTACGTGCTGCGCATGAACCGCGCCCTGCTCTTTGGCGCGATGATGGGCGCGCGTACCTGCGCGCCGGCCATGGAGATCATCAGCGATACCGCGCGCAGCAACATCCCGGCGCTGGGCTATGCCGGCACCTACGCTATCGCCAACGTGTTGCTGACGCTGGCGGGGACGCTGATTATCATCATCTGGCCGGGACTTTTGCCTGTTTAAAAATATTTTTACACGCGTCAGAACTAATCGGACGCGATGCAGTCTGAATAAGTGCCACTGCTTTTCTTTGAAATCCCCAAATTGAGGAGCCCGTTAGCCTTCTGCTAGCGGGTTTTTTTATGCCTGCCGCGCGCGCCCTTAAGGTTTCCCTAAGCGTGATTTGCCACCCTGTGACTCTGGTTTCGCTATTTGCAAATATTCATGCAACTTTCATCAAAGTTAAACACTCCAACAACCCGCAGTGAGATTCGGAGCGCGACTATTTATTCTCTGTCCGCGCGCTTCTACGCTATCAACCTTATTTTGCTGGCAATTCTGGCGCTGGCGTTTCTATGGTGGTCGCGCCACGAAAGCCTCGACATCGCCATCAGCCAGCGCTGGTTTGATCCGCTCACCCGGCGTTTTCCGTGGCAGCACAACCGCTGGCTGGATCTGATTAACCATCGGCTGATGAAGGATGTGATTATCGCTGGCGCGGTGCTGCTGTTACTGCGCGGCCTGCAACAGCGCGACGCCCGGCGTGTGCTGGTGGCCCTGCTGTTTGGTATGGGGCCGCTGGTGGTGGGCATGCTGAAGGCGCACAGCGCGCACTCCTGTCCGTGGGATCTGGCGCTGTTCGGCGGCAATGCCGTGAGCTTTCCGCTGCTGGCGGCGGTGCCGGCCAACAGTGGCCCGGGCCAGTGCTTTCCGGGCGGCCATGCTTCCAGCGGCTTTGCGCTGATGGCGCTGTTTTTTTTGTGGTGGCCGGAGCGTCCACGCCGCGCGCTGCTGGCGCTGGCAGTGGGTATCGCCTGTGGCCTGCTGATGGGCTATGGCCAGGTGATGCGTGGTGCGCACTTTTTCTCCCACAATTTGTGGGCGGGCTGGTGGGTGTGGCTCAGCCAGCTGCTGATTTTTGCCGCAATTTCTTTTTGGGTAAACAAGACGAGGACGAGGAAACGTGATGGAAGCTCTTAACCACACCCTCTTTTTATGGATTAACGCCACGCCGGATTCACCCGCGTGGCTGCTCAGCCTGGCGACCTTTATCGCCAAAGATGTGATTGCGATTGTGCCGTTGCTGATTGTCGCCCTGTGGCTGTGGGGACCGCGCGATCAGCTGCAGTCGCAGCGCGCGCTGGTGCTGAAAACCGGCATGGCGCTGATTTATGCGCTGAGCATCTCCTGGTGCGTGGGCCAGCTACTGCCACACCCGCGCCCGTTCGCCATTGGCTTCGGTCACCAGTTCCTGTCACACGCTGCTGATGACTCCTATCCCAGCGATCACGGCACCACGATTTTTACCTTCGCGCTGGCGTTTATTTTCTGGCACCGTCTGTGGTCCGGGGTGGTTTTGCTGGCGATTGGCAGCACTATTGCCTGGTCACGCGTGTATCTCGGCGTGCACTGGCCGCTGGATATGCTGGGCGGTTTTCTGGTGGGGTTGCTTGGCTGTCTGGCTTCGCATCTGGCGTGGCAGCTGTACGGTCAGCGCATGCTGGCGCTGACGCATCAACTCTACCGCGCCCTGTTCGCGATGCCGATTAAAAAAGGCTGGGTGCGCGGATAAACTGCGCCGGCAGGCGGGTTAGCCACGGGCTGACCCGCCGCCCTGAGATTAACTGAACCACTTACCGAACCAGCCGTTGAATTTCATCATAATGAAATCCCAGATACGGCCAATAAAGCCGGCTTCCGGTACATCCTCCATCGCCACCAGCGGACGCTGCTCAATGGTTTTGCCATCCAGCTGGAAATCGATAGTGCCCACTACCTGATTCTTTTTCAGCGGCGCTTCCAGCTGCGGTGCGTTGAGGGTAAAGCTGGCTTTGAGATTTTTCATCTGCCCTTTCGGGATAGTGATCGCCGCATCCTTCGCCACGCCGAGGTTGACCTGGCTGTTTTCGCCAAACCACACGCGCTGCTGGGCAAACGGTTTATCCGCTTTAATCGGCGTAACGGTTTCATAGAAACGGAAGCCCCACGTCAGCAGCTTCTCACTCTCGCGAAAGCGAATGGCATCGGTCTGCGCGCCCAGTACCACCGAAATCAGGCGCATATCGCCGTCGACTGCTGAAGCAACCAGATTATTGCCCGCCCCCGAGGTATGCCCGGTTTTGATGCCGTCAACCTTGAGGTTGCTGCTCCACAGCAGGCGGTTGCGGTTCATCTGTTTGATATTATTAAAGGTAAATTCTTTTTCGCTGTTCAGCGCATACTCTTCCGGCACATCACCAATCAGGCGCTGGCCGATAATCGCCATATCACGAGCGGTGCTGTACTGGCCTTCGGCGTCCAGACCGTGCACCGTCATGAAGTGGGTGTTTTGCAGGCCAAAGGCTTTAACGTAATTGTTCATCAGGCCAATAAAGGCATCCTGACTGCCGGCGACATAGTCCGCCAGCGCGATACAGGCATCATTCCCCGACTGAATCACCACGCCCTTATTCAGTTCCGAAACCGGGATGCGGTCGCCCGGTTTAAGAAACATCAGCGACGATCCGCGCAGTTTCGGATTGCCGGTGGCCCACGCGTCCTGGCCGATAGTGACCATATCGTTGTTAGTAATTTTGCCGGATTTCAGCGCCTGACCCACCACATAGCTGGTCATCATTTTAGTCAGACTGGCGGGATCGAGACGCTGATCGGCATTGGACTCCGCCAGCACTTTGCCGCTGCTGTAGTCCATCAGAATCCACGCTTTGGCCTCAATCTGCGGTGGCGGAGGTGCCTGCTCGGCCTGAGTGGTGACGGGAACGAAAAGCAATAATAATGAAGTGGCCGCCAGTGGCCGCCAGACCGAAGTCAGGGAAGTTTTTCTCATGAGCGTGACCCAATTGTCCTTGTAAAATCACGGATTTGTGCAGGTAAGACATGTCTTACCAAACGCTAACGGTTCACGCCGGTGAAAAAAACCGCCAGACCGTAAAGTTTTTTAGAGTTTGTTAGAGTAACCCTGGCATTAAGGCCGCTGCGCTGCCAGTGCGCGGGCGTCAGGGCAGAGGAAAAATTGCGAGAAATTCCGAATTTTCGCAGAACAGTTAAGCCAGTCACAAAATTCCGCTAACCTGATGCCAGTCAGCCCGAGGAGAATCATGATGGACTTAGCCGTTTTCGATCTGGATGAAACCCTGATTTGTGAAGACAGCACCAGCCTCTGGCTGCGCTGGCTGGTTTCGCAGGGGTTTGCACCGGAAGAGATCATTCGTCAGGAGCAGGCGCTGATGGCGCAATACCACGCCGGCAGCCTGTCGATTGAAGAGTACATGCGCACCACGCTCTCACCGCTCACCGGCATGGCGACGCTCACCGTCGCAGGCTGGGTGCGGCGCTTTATTCATCGCGATATCCTGCCGCGCGTCTTTCCCGCCGCGCGCGAACGCATTCAGTGGCATCAGCAGCGTGGCGACACGGTAATGATTATTACCGCCAGCGGCGATCACCTCGCCGTGCCGATTGCGGAACGGCTGGGCGTACACGGCGCACTGGCGATTGGCGTGGAAGTGGTCGATGAACGCTACAGCGGTGAGATTTACGGCACCGCCACTTACCGTGAAGGCAAAGTTTCACGACTCAGCGACTGGCGAGCGCTGCAGCAGGATCGACGCTTTGAGCGCACCTGGGCATACAGCGATTCGATGAACGATCTGCCGCTGTTGTCGCATGCCGATCATGCATGGGTGATTAACCCGGACGCGCTGCTGCAGCAGGAAGCGCAGCAGCGCGGCTGGCAGGTGTGTAACTGGGTGCGCTGATTAACCGCGCGCGGCGCTGGCGGCCTCCGCCAGCCCGACTTTCAGCAGCTTGCCATTGGCCTCATCGGTCAGCACATACAGATAACCATCCGGCCCCTGACGAACATCGCGGATGCGTTCGCCACGGTCGCTCAGCAGCCGCTGCGCCTCTTCGACCTTCTCGCCGTTAACGCGCAGACGGATCAGACTTTTATCTTTCAGCGCACCGATAAACAGCGAGTTTTTCCACTGGGGAAAGCGCGCACTATTGTAAAACGCCATGCCGCTGATAGCCGGCGATTGCTGCCAGTAAAACAGCGGCTGCTCAGTGCCGGCGACGGCGCTGCCCTGCGCTTCCGGAACTTTCTGCCCGCTGTAATCAATGCCGTATGTCGCCAGCGGCCAGCCATAATTTTTGCCCTTCGCCGCCAGGTTCACCTCATCGCCGCCGCGCGGGCCGTGTTCACTCTCCCACATCTGCTGCGTCCATGGATTGAGCGCCAGCCCCTGCGGGTTGCGTACGCCGTAAGACCAGATCTCCGCGCGTGCGCCCTGACGATGGTTAAACGGATTATCCGCCGGCACCTTGCCGTCCTGCGTCAGACGGACAATCTTGCCCGACAGTTTGTCCAGTTGCTGCGCGCTGCGGCTGGCAAAGTTATCGCCGAACGCGATGTACAAATAGCCCTGGCGATCAAACGCCAGCCGCGTGCCGATGTTGGCACCGCCGGAGAGTTTCGGCGTTTGCTCCAGCACCACCTTAAAATCCTGCAGCTGACGGAGATCTGCGCTGAGCGTGCCGTAACCCACTACGCCGCCCGCGCGGCCGGTGTCATCGGCGGTGGTATAACTGAGCCACACCCGACGGCTTTGCGCGAAGTCCGGCGCCAGCACCACATCCAGCAGACCGCCCTGGCGCCTGGCCCACACGTTGGGTACGCCACTAATCGGCTGCGATAGCCCGCGGCCCGGCTGCCAGCTGCGCAGCTGTCCGGAACGTTCGGTAATCAGCAGAGTTTGCTGGTCGGGCAGAAACGCCACCGACCACGGATGATCGAGCTTGTCCTGTAATACCTGCACCTGGACATCGGCCGCCAGCGCGGTAAAGGAACCGCTGAGCGCGCCAGCCAGCAGCGCAACACGCCATAAACGCATGGGATTCTCCTTTTCACAGTCTGCCGTTAAGGGTAGTCAGCCAGTAAGAAAGGATGTGCAGGATTTACAAAACATTAAGCCCGGCGCAGTGGCCGGGCGGATAGCAGGCAGGATTATTCGAAGCAGGTTTCCGGGTTTTCCGACAGTGAAATGAAGGATTCACCGCCTTTGGTCAGGGCAATAATGCCGCCGCTTTCAATATCATAAACCCAGCCGTGCAGGCGCAGCTTGCCTTTGCGCAGCGCGACCGAAACGGAAGGATGCGTTTTGATATTGTTGAGCTGGGCAATCACGTTCTCTTTCACCATTTCGTTGAGGCGTTTCTCAACCGATTCGTAGTTGCGCTCTTCCACCACCGCTTTTGCCGCATTGGCGTAGTGCAGCCAGTGGTCAACCGCCGGCATGCTCTCGAGATCGGCGTTGGACGCAATCGCGTTCATCGCACCGCAGTTGGAGTGACCACAAATGATAATTTCGGTTACGCCCAGCGCGACCACCGCATACTCGATGGTTGCTGACACGCCACCCGGCTCCGGACCAAACGGCGGGACAATGTTACCGGCGTTACGGATCACAAACAGCTGGCCCGGCTCCGACTGTGTCACCAGCTCTGGTACCAGACGGCTATCCGAACAGGAGATGAATAAAGCTTTAGGATTCTGGTTGGACGCCAGACTCTTGAAAAGATCCTTCCTTTCAGGAAACACATTCTGTTGAAAATTCAGAAAACCTTTGACGATCTCTTGCATTTGTCTGCTCTCACATTATCCACTTCAGCCCCGGCAGAGAGAAACTCACCGCTGGCGCGCTTTAAAATTCTGTAATGTCGATAATAACTTACAATTATCAACCCGATATTTAAGCAAAATCGACCCGCTTGCACAACCCGGATGTCCGCCACCCTGTGACTATTGAACGTGGGTTACCCTCAGCAAGCATAGCGTTAACATCAATTTTTGCCGCCGATCAGATTCTCACGCAGCCTATACATTTTCCCCGTCAACCTCTGTACAATCGCGCTCCTGTCCACCTTAATTATGATGAATTTTTATCCTTATGAGCCATGTCAAAAATCCGCCGCGTGTAGGCTTCGTCTCTCTCGGCTGTCCAAAAGTAAATAATCCAATCTAAATATTGAGACAAAAAAAGAGGCCTTAGCCTCTTAGATTAAGAGAAGGTTTTAACCCTTCGGTGGGAATGGATCTTTGCCGTGTGAATCCCTTGCTCGGATCTGTCCATCACGTCCATGTATTAAAAGTTCACTACCCTGATTCTGGGCGATTGTTCTTGCAGCATCAATTGCTTGCTGTTGAGTATCATGAACTGATGTAGCCTTTCCATTACCCTCACCTTTTACTGCCCAATCGCCATTGTGAGGCACTACGTGTTGGTTCTTACCCATTCTACAGCCCTCCAGTTTAGTGAGGTTGTATTTTACACTAACAAACCGACCGCTAACACCATATATGGTGTTTAAATGAGAAATTGATCACTACATATATTCAACCGTCACTACCTCACACACTACGTTAGTCCCATGCCACTGATCCCGGTAGATCGACGTATCAATCCCACATCCTGCTTCAAAGTGAAAGCCAGTCTGTTCCGCAAACTTGCTGTACTTCGTCGATTCCTGACGTTCATAGCAACGAGCACCGCTGTAGACAAAGCCCGCCGAACCCTGTGGAACAATCCATACGCCATAAGGTGCCAACGATGCACCGTGGGTAATCACCTTGTATTCAAACTCAGAACCTCTGTAAGAGCCTGTAGCAGCCTCAGAGGTTTTGATCTTACCGAATGGTGGATTGCCATAAACAATGTCGTAAGGCTGTTCTGAGACGTATGTAAGGGCATCACCAACAATCCATTCAGCCTCTGGTAGTACTCTCATACCTATCTGAACGTAATCAGGATTGAGTTCTACGCAGGTGATATGTTGTGGTTTACATCTTGTGTACTGACAGAAACTTAACGCCCCTATACCAGCACATAACTCAAGGCATCGCCCAGATGAATAGCTATCAATGGTGAAATCCCATGCTAAACCCTCTGGTGTGAAGAACGCTCCTGTTGTTCCAATACCATCACCCTGATAGTTCCAGAGTATGAATTCCTTTTCTTCAAATGTTAGTGGTTTATCTGAATGAACTAAGTCCATAACCTGATTGTGTAGTTTTGATTCTGTTTTACTGATTCTTGCCATAAAAAAACCCGCATACGTTAATATGCAGGTATTTAGTCATGCAATTTTAAGCTATTAGATCACATTCAAGCTAGAATTCCGGGTTTTTAATATAAGCTTCAATATCTTGATCCGATGGATGAAAAAATGGTTCAATACCTAATAATTTTGTTTCTTTCAAAATCGAAGAAAACTTACTCATCTCAATTAGCATCTCATTTGGCTTAGTCTCAATTCTAACCTGCGGTACTGGCCTCTTGTAAATAACACTCATTACCGCATCTCTAACGTTAGATATTTCATATACTGATATCAAATATTTTTGACAAAACCAAGCTAATCTATCGCCACTATCATTGAATTTATCTCGATCCTTTTCATGGCATATTTTTTCTAAAACCTTGAATTTTTCCTTGGATATTTTCACAGGTTTGTATATTAATCCTTCATCCTCATTTTCGAATGGATGAGCTGTCCAACCGTTTCTGACACTTTCGACACCAGAATTTCTCACTCGAGTATTAAGAGCATCTAGGTATCTAAAGTGTTTTGATAGCACCTCATCTTTAATTATAATCTTCTTATTAAAAGTCATTAACTCTTTAAATATGCACAAATTCAAAATCAAGCTATTGACATAAGGTTCATTTATCGCAATCAGTGCTTTCTTTTCTTCATTTTCACTTATGAATGTTTGTTTATCATTGCCGATCATATACCTGAACATAGCGAAAGAACTTGCAGCATTGAACAATGACTGGTAAACCCTATCAATCCCAATCTTTTTATTAATGAAATACTCAATATTTTCTTTGAAATACTTACTTGATATCAAAAAATCTTCCTTGCCAAATTTTCTTTTTATGAAATCATCTTGGGGGTAAGTATAAAACTTTATTATATATTTTAGAGCATCTGTTTGATTTTTAGATAGTTCCATTTACATTCAAATCCTTATATTAATTTAGCTGTCAATTCCCACCAATCAAGATTATCAGTACTTTCCACACATCTGCAAGTGGGATTGTGGGAAGTACAACCCCAAACAATGCCAGTACAGGGATCGCTACATAGTTCCATGCAACGATAAACGTAAGCACATAGCCCAATGCCTGACGCCAAGTAAAGCCCTTACGCGTCTCTTCAAGGGTGATTTCATTTTGTTGTTCTGAGTTCTTCGCATCTAACTCTTGTTTGCTGTCCTGCTTCTTGGTGAAGTACCCTACTGCGGTCTTCACTAAATCGATGATTGTCCCTAGTCCGAACATTTTACTATTTCCTTTAGTTGTACGACGAATAGTTGAACCCATACGCCCTTTATAAATACTTTTCTTTTACGTAGAATCCTACAAGGCCATTCTTCGTCGTATCGTTTCCATACTGAAAACTGACCAAGTTTGAGTGTTGGTTCAGAACCATCCATGAATGCTATATTCATACACATTCCCGCATTGGGATTCACTGCATGTTCACCTGTATGAAATTCAGGTGCCATATCAGAATAGTGATACATATAGCTGTTCATAAGTGGCTGAACATCACCAAGTGCCAAATCTTCATTTTCTTCTTGTGTGTAGTGTTTTTCCATTAATCAATCCTTTTTGTTAGTTTATAAGTCCCTTTGATATCAGAAAGGATTAGCTTTGCCCCGTCTTCAGCATTCTGGAAGAAGTCGAAAACCATCTTACGCTTTTTCTTTTCTTTAACACCAATGACCCGCTTTACATGTTGTTTCTTCGATTTCTTAATTGTATCTATTAGGTACTTCTTACCCTTTTCTTCAACAACAACTAATCGTTTATTAGCAAGTCCTTTCTGTAATCCACTAATGTTACCCTGTTTACTTAACCTGGCATTACTTGTAGGAATTAACTTATCGTATAGTTCATTTGCATCTGAACTATTGATGACTGTTCTTAGGTATGCGGCCTGAGCACCGCGAATGATTATTTGGTTAGTTCTACTTCCATTCGCATTACGTATGAAGTTAAAGAACAATGCTCTGTTGGTGAATGCTACCGGGCCACCTGCTATATCAGTATTTAATTGCTTCTGTAGGTCTTTACTCAGTTGACGTATTCGCAGTGTGACTTCACTCTGCATCTTGTTCCCAAAGTCCGTACCTGATTTTACCAGGTACTTACCCGATTCAGTTGGGCTTTTGCCGGGTTGACCTGCCCCCCGGATTAAATACAAAACTCAGTTAGTAATGTCGGATCCTTCACTCTCAGAATTACCCTTTCTCCAGCTCGCTGCAAATTCAGACGGCGTCTGATAATTCAGCGTGGAGTGCGGACGACATTCGTTATAATCCTGACGCCATTCGCTGATGGTTTTCCTGGCATGACTGACGTCGCTGAACCAGTTTTCATTCAGGCATTCATCGCGAAAGCGTCCGTTAAAACTCTCAATAAATCCGTTCTGTGTCGGCTTGCCGGGCTGGATAAGTCGCAGCTCCACTCCATGCTCAAAGGCCCACTGATCGAGCGCGCGGCAGGTAAACTCCGGGCCCTGATCGGTTCTTATCGTAGCCGGATAGCCGCGAAACAGCGCAATGCTGTCCAGAATACGCGTGACCTGCACGCCTGAAATCCCGAAAGCAACAGTGACCGTCAGGCATTCCTTCGTGAAGTCATCCACGCAGGTAAAGCACTTGATCCTGCGACCGGTAGCCAGCGCATCCATGACGAAATCCATCGACCAGGTCAGGTTCGGCGCCGCCGGGCGGAGCAGCGGTAGACGTTCTGTTGCCAGCCCTTTACGACGTCGTCTGCGTTTAACGCCCAGCCCGTTCAGGTGGTAAAGGCGGTACACCCGCTTGTGATTGACCAGAAGCCCTTCACGGCGCAGTAACTGCCATATGCGGCGGTAGCCAAAGCGCCTGCGCTCCAGTGCCAGTTCAGTAATGCGCCCTGATAAATGGGCATCAGCCGCCGGACGCTGAGCGTCATAGCGGCAGGTCGACAGGGACAAACCTGTGAGTCTGCAGGCACGACGTTGCGACAGACCGGTCGCATCACACATCAACACCACGGCTTCCCGCTTCTGGTCTGTCGTCAGTACTTTCGCCCCAGAGCCACCTGAAGCGCCTCCTTATCCAGCATGGCTTCGGCGAGCAGCTTCTTGAGTCTGGCGTTCTCTTCCTCAGGCGACTTCAGGCGCTTAACCTCAGGCACCTCCATGCCGCCATACTTCTTACGCCAGGTATAAAACGTGGCGTCGGAAATGGCGTGCTTACGGCAGAGTTCACGGGCAGAAACCCCGGCTTCAGCCTCGCGGAGAGTACTGATGATCTGTTCGTCGGAAAAACGCTTCTTCATGGGGATGTCCTCATGTGGCTTATGAAGACATTACTAACATCGCGGTGTGTTAATCAACGGGGAGCAGGTCAGACCGTCTATGAGGTTTGGGAAATCCTCATTGATCATCAGTCGTAAGAACGGATATGAATTATGCTCATGGTCGAGTACTGATACCGTTTGGAAATCTATTGGAACGACCAACACCAAGTTGTGATCCATGAAGTACTGTACTTTGTCTTCCAGTCCTTCAAGCAACTCCCGGCTGAACTTGCCCTGATATTGAAGCCCTATAATTTGCCCATCGACATTGTTTAAAACTGAACAAAACGCTTCCATTTATCGATATCTAAAGTGAATAAAAAAATCATTATTGATCACTTTTAGATATCAAAACAGTGCAAATAGCACTCAATGATCAATGTAAGTTGCTGAAAAAGATCATTTTTTATCTACTCCCCTTTAACTTTGTAATTCACCAAAGAGACTGTGAATATATACAGTAATGTAATACTTAGAAGGTAAACCAATGGGGAACAAAGACGGCTATGATCCGAGCACTACACGGTGGGCTTCAGTACTGCGTAATCCGTGGTGAACGTTTTACAATCATCCATAAGTACTGTTAACTTCAGAAAATAGAGCAGGGTGAGTTGGTACTCTCTGAAACGAAGCCACGCGAGGCTGAAAGATTTTTTGGGTTGGAAGAAAGACAAACACGGCATATTGGTTGAGGTTTGATATAACACAGACAATCTTTGAAGTGATTACTTGGTTAGGCCATCAGCAGGACATGATTCTTGCTCATGATGGAGAGTTTGATTTAGTCGATGTGGATAGGCAAGATGAATTGCTGTTTTGATAGTGCTAAAAAACAACAAGTGATGCATAATTCTTAGTGCTAAAAACCTGGAGTTGAATATATGGAATTAGGTAATGCGTCAGATATTGTGAGTGCTGGATGTAATATAGCTATGGCTGTGGCTGCTATATATGCTGCATGGAATGCGAGAGATTGGTTTTCACAAAAAACTCATACCAAAGGCTTCGATAAAGCAGAAGATATATTATCTTCTATCGATGAATATACTTTGAACACTAAAAAAACCGTTAGCGAAACACACTCAACCTTTTCACTGTTTGAAGAAATACAACAAAGCCGTTCGGTTCATAATAAAAGGTCACAATCCGAATATAACGAAAAGTTGTTATGGCATAGTAACTATAAAAATAGCGTTCAAACCTTGGTTGAGGACTTATTTCGTCTAGAGCGTTGGGCCATAAAAGTTTCAAATCCCGGTGATATTTTAAATGTAACGAATGAATTGATTAATATGCACATATCTGCTGCACACTTCTATACATGTTGTGACAGTTGCTTATATCAACTATATAATATGGGTTGGTCTGAATTTGAGCAAGAATTCAAATTACTTAAAACCAATTACAATGATTACCTATCATCTTTAGCTAAGTTAGAGAAGGCTTACGATAAGTTTAAAACCCAAAGATTTGAACATTTTTTTAAATTACAATAAAAATAGCCCTGAACCACGGAAAGTTTGTGCAGAACAACCCGCTGTTAACGGTCCAGGGTTGAAGTATGTTATACTATTTTCCCGTCAATTACTCAATAAAAATCAAATCAATATCTTTGGCTATTGCATCGCCATTATATTCTGTGATAGGAATGCAGTGAATCAGCGTTGAATGAGATAACTCTAGGGTTCCCATTTGAGGTTGTTATCTTTTGATTCGTGATCATACTTCTCTTTGAGTACTTCCAAAGTAATCTTCTCTGGACTGCCATACTCAAGTTCAACGTATGACACTTCTTCACCATCGATGAAGTATCTGATCACACCCTCTGTGTTGGTTAGACCGAAGCGTCCTATCGTGAATTTATCAATTTTCATAGTGTTAATCCTCTAAAGTTTATGGTATTTATCATGTTTTAGGTTGAGGGATAAGACCATGATTAGCAAGGCGTGGAAGGTATTTAAGGAAGTAGCGATTGGAGTACTTTTAGTTCTATCACTGTGGCTTGTGATTGGAGCAGCAACTAAAAAAAACTTAGGTAATTTATCCGACTGGATAAGTTCATTGAGTACTTTTGGTACACTTATAGTTGCTTACATGGCATTCAAAGCTGCCCCTAAGTGGATTCATCAAAAAATGGATGAACAGGCATTGAATCAGGCAGTAACATTGATATCAAGAGACATTCCAGAATTGAAAAGGTTGATGCAGATAGTTAAGCATCCCACTTTATAATAATGAAGGATTTAGCCGATGATGATGTACAAATAGATCATTTCTTCGATGAATTCAGAACCGATTTCCCTAAACTTCAATCTACAATTAATGACATAAAAAATTTAACGTTTACAATTCAAAGGGATTTCACAGCGTTAAGTAAAATAGGTTGGAATTTAGTTCCTTCGGCTGGAAATCAATTTAGTCAAATGAATAAATCAACCTACAATCTACTCAAACGGTACAATAGCATTTTAAGACTTATAGAACGTTATAACGCATCTTATACAAATGGAGATTTTATCCGCTCAACAAAAGCTAAACAAAAGCTAAACAAAAGCTAAACAAAGCATTATGAATATTAGTGAATTAATCGATAGCCTTTATGAAAAATTTGATAATGATTTAGTCAATTTTTACCAATACGCTAATAATGTTCCTCTGTACTTCATAGGTAAGTAATAGACTTTCATTGCTGCCCCTGCCGTGGTGGAGGTTATCTCAAGGGACAACTTACTGTTTTCATTTTTACGGTTTTCTATTTGTCAGTACTGTTCTGTGAGTTCAACACGAACGAGGCAAGTCAAGCTCCTGTAAGTGTTAGCTCATCATCATAAATTTATTCCTTTGTATTTTCCAATTTCGAGACCTCAAATGAAAATAGAACTTCTTAATGTTAATGAATGGGCAGACATTGATAACAAACAATTGCTTCACTTACTCAATGTAACTTATAACGCTTTTTCTTTGATGGTTGGAAAAGACCTAAGAAAAGACATCGTTGTAACTAACAACAAATACCCAACACCCCAAATAGACTATTTCACCAATAACAAAGAACCTTACAAAATAAATCTAGCCATCCCTGATGGCTTTGATTGGTGCAAAATTATTTTCCAATTTTCACATGAAATCTGTCACGCATACTGCAACTTTAACGATGCACAAACACACAAGCAAAAATGGTTCGAAGAAGTTATTTGTGACGCTGCATCCTTTAGTAACTTATACAACATTGCTAAAAACTGGAATCTTCTCAAAGTAAAAGATGGTCTTCCTAATTGGTGTGAGCAAAGTTACATAAAAGAATACATCAAAATTTTAGTTTCAGAATACAATACTGTTACAGGTCTTTCAGGAAAACAAATAAAAAACCACATCGATATTAATCTCGCTAATCTTGAGGCAAACAGTTTGCAGCGTAAGTGGCTCAGAGATGTCAATAGAGTAGTAAGTATATATCTGTGTGAAAACATCTTTTATGAAATCTCGCCATCTTGGAAAGCTTGTATTTACTTAAACCGTTGGGATGTCCTCTACAATGGTTCGTTTGAAGAATTCATTGATTCGTGGAAGACTCTCGGAGATAGAAACGTATCTAAAATCATTCAAGCTTTAGAGCTAACCTAACTCAACCACAAGTGTTGAAGTTGATTGTACTAATTTAGTGCATCCTTAAAACACGATGCACATTTTCTTATCATTGCTAGCACAAATATTTAAATTTTACGGGTTCTCTCACTCCTTTTCTGATCAGTCATAATACTCTTCAGTTTTTCAATTAACAGTACTTCACTACCACGATGCACCATTGCGTGACAATTGGGGCAAAGTGGAACCAAGTCTGTTATTGGGTTAACTTCGTAATCTTCACCGACTGTGTATAAAGGCTTGATATGGTGCACGTGAATGAAGCCTTTACCATGCTCGCCATAAACCTTCTCGAAGTCGAAGCCACAACATCCGCATGTAGTTCCATGATGGTCTATACAGGCTTGCCGTGCCTTGGGATCACGTTCGTATGAGTTCACGGTTACTTGCTTCTTTGCACCCTCTGCGTAGCTCTCAGGAGCAGGAATTTCATCAGGGAAAGGGTTAGGTAAGAAGTCTGCATACCAGATTGCTCCCTCCTTCCTCAAATAGCGTTTGTTCAGCTTACGTTCGAAGTCTTTAATGACCGCTACTTCTGGATTATCTGGATGTTCTGCAAACACCATATTGAAAGTGAAAAGTTCATAACCTTCGTGAACCAACTGTATGTGTTCAAGTGCCTGGGTATAGCCTGGTTGCTTCTTGTTATTGGAATTGAACTCCCAACGCTCACGAAGGATTACAGACCTCTCCTGCTCACTTTCCACGTCCCATGCACCAAAAATAACTTTCTTATTTTCATGGTCAACAAACGACCAACTCCAGGTCCAGTTGCTGCAAGTAGCCCCATGTGACTGGATAAACTGTTTTCTGTTCATATTCATGCCCATTTCCCTTTGAAGTTCTTCTTTGTACATACAAACAGAGCTAATGATCCAGTACTTTATGTGGTTTTAATCATGAGGGGGATTTGGACAATTGGTCGGCATGGTGGCTACTTGTCCAAGTCACATTGGCAGTACTTTAGAGATGCTTAAACAGCCGAACGACCCAAGCAAGCGGAGCAAAGCGTAGTGCGATAGTTACTCACGAAGACGGCAGACCAAATCATTTTGTTCAGTACGCTTTAGTGACCGAGCAAAGCGAGAAACAAACGCGGCGTTCTTTGGAGTACTTCAGTGCGACAAAAACGCAAGTTATGATCTTATCATTGAGTTTTATAGAGACTGGCGAGCAAAGCGAGTCAGGCTCTCTGATACTGAAAGATATGTAAGTCAATTGCCTTTTAAAATAAAAAGTGAAAGTTGTATTATATTAAGTTACGGTTATTCCTGAAAACGGCCAAAAACGCATAAACAATGAATAAAAAGGCGAAATTATGCATAAATTGTGCTATTTAATGCATTGTTATGCACTAATTAATCACTTCAAAAAAGCATAACCGTATTTTTTTACTACCATGTTACGGTTATAGTTACGGTTATCTTATGGTCTGTAGAAATGCGATTACCTCACTTGCGGATGCATTTGCATTCAGTAGTTCTTGTACTGCCTGCTTGTGGGCATCGCTCATTGGCTTTGGAAGTACTTTTTCCGTAGCGGCCTTTAGTCCACACAGTAGACCGCCACCTTCTGTAAATGCTTCAAGAGCAATAGCTACGGCTGAACATGCCTTCTTGTACTTCTCTATGGATGAAACGCTATTGGGTAGCTTTTGTGATTTGTCGCTACGGTAGATTGTTAGATGGTACTCAACCTGTGCCTTTGAAAGTTCACCAGCATTACGGATGATGTAGAAAACATCATCAACTGGTAGTTTGTACTGTCCGAGTGATGGACAATTCTGAATGGCTTCATTAATAACTATTTTGGCTTCATTTGATAGGCCATTGTAGGTTATACGCTTCAATGCTGCGTTAAGCTTGCTGTTGTCGAGAATTACTTCTTTTTTAGCCATGATAAATACCTGTGTGAAAAGATTCCTTTTTCATAATCAAAGATTTCCTTATATTAATCAAAGCCCGGTATTGTGACATTTACCGGGCTTTTCATTTTTTAGTATGTCTTGCGACTTGCGTTAAGTACTTTGATAGCCTCACGTTGTTCATCAGTGAGATAACCTTCATACCAGTCCTTGTAGTGCTGGCCTTTGATGATACACATGTACACGATTCGGTGTGAGTTACGCCCATACATATCATTCATGTAATCGGTTATCTGATAGTGTGAGTACTGACCAGTTAGAAACGCATCCATCAAATCCATCCATTGATGTAACTCAAGATGCTTTTCCTGAGTTTTCCGTACCTTCTGGTTAAGCTGTTGTTCTGTGCGTGTAGCCCAACGTAAGTTGACAAGTCGATTATCTTCCCCGTTACGGTTGATGTGATCAGGTGTATAGGGTTGTTCATCATCAGGTTTCGGTACTTCAAAGATAGCCAAAATTAGTTGGTGTACATACTTGTAATCGACTCCAATACTTTTAGGTATCATTACATACCCATTAGGGTTTGTAGTTAACTTCAAGTATTGTTCACGTCGATTACTCCAGATTTGACCGTTACTGTTTATTGAGTACTTGTCATTGATTTGTTTCCATTCCATATTGTATTTCCGTATACACTAGGCAACTTCCTATTACCTTCCCGGTGTTTTGCGACCACCAAACGCTTTTACTTTTTACCTATTATCCCGTATTGGTTAATTAGGTAAACAAGTGCGGCACTTTGTGTTTTAACAGTACCGTTCTGTACGAGACTTTGAAGGATAGCTATCTGATCCTCAGTTAGTCGCACATTGATTTGTTTGTTCTTCATTAGCTATACATTTCCGTGTTTTTTCCAAACGAAAAAATACCCCATATGACATGGAGTAATTTTTCGTTTGGAGGTTATATATTTTTCACGCTGAGCCGGTGACGGGCTTGATGCATACATTATACCGCAAGATTTTTTTTCGTTCCAAAAACTTTCAATAAATTTCAGGTATTGTGATTCGTATTAGTGCCAGTACCGAAGAATGACTTTGCTAACTATCTTCAATGTTAATGGTAATGATACTGCGATTAAGATAACTGTGATCATATGATTCTCCCTTTCATTTATTTATGAATTCGTGGGGAAAATCGTCTCAATTAAAACCGGTCAATGTTATGACCGCCACAAGTTTTGCACTTGTGTTTAATATTATAAGTTACTTCGCCATAAGAGCATTAGCAAAGGTAACATGATCATTAAACAAACCGTCAGGATCTTCACTCAAGAGCTGACCATTAATGTAAGTTGAAAGTGTTACATCATCAGCAAGGCGGAAGTAGAAACTATCATCCTCGTGATTCTGTTGAATCGTTCCTTTGTTAGTAATATACAATGTTTGAATACACTTCTTACCGTAGAATGGAGAATCTGACTTCTTACCGTAGAATGGAGAATCTGACTTCTTACCATCTGTATATTCTACTTCATCACCATTCTTACATGAGTATGTTAGATTACCATTGCTCCAGATCTCTTTGTCCTGGAAATTTACATTATGGTCATCGCTAAAGAATTTATGAGTTTCAAGAATGTTAAGCATAATAATTACCTTTTTTGTTCAATAGAATACCCGCTACTATTTCAGTAGTGAATGTGTGTTTAATGTTTTTCACCCGCTCGTTTGGGCTGAATTTAATTTATCAAACCGCGGCGAGGTCAGCAAGTAATTTCATCAAATATTTAAAATTAATTCCTGATAAATTGACATTAAATAACGATCTATCACTATATACATTCCAAATAAGTATGTATTTTAATTTATCAAATTTGATAGTATTTAAAGGCTCAATAAGTCTTGTTACCCCTCCAACGTTTCATAGACTATCTGAACTACAACATACCAAGAATCTGCTTCAACCCATTCCAAGAGTATCTCTTGTCTGAGTATGTTAGTCACCATTACACATGTAAAAACCCCATAGAATCGCTCCTATGGGGCTAGATGCATTTTGAAACGTGTCCTCGCTCTATCAAAAGCATCAACCATTGCTGGCTACTTCTGAAGAGGCTTACCTTTCTTATTGTCACTTTCAAGTTTCTCTTCAGCTTTCATTGCTGAAATAACCATACATTCAGCCATTCTCTCGTCAAAGCCTGGTTTAATAAGGAACTTCAATAACTGTGATTTTCTTTCTTCACTCATCGTCCAGTTCCAATACCTTGTGAGTATCAAGAAACTCTTTGCGTGTGTAACCACTGGCTTTGATCATATTCTGCACATCCTGTGGCAAGTTACCAGTTAATGAAACAGAGTAACGAACATGCTGATATTCAATCATCACCTTTTTGCCACCACTGGTATTAGGCCAGAACATTTTTCCGTCGATCTCAGGATATCCAAGTGGGATTAGTGCTTTTGTCATAACATCACCAAGCAGTTTCCTATACTCACACAACACGTTATCTTTAATCCTAAAAGCTTCATTGAATGCGTCTGACTTAATCAAAAGATCTTCAATTGGTTCGACTTCAATCATGAAATCCACATCAAATTTCCAATGAGGTTTCCTACCTTCACCAGTAAAGATAAAGGTAACATCATCATTGTATAACTTGGTCTGTATTGATATACAGCCATCTACTTTATCTACCACTACTTTTTCAATGATTGCATCAAGTACTGGCCTGAGCTTATGTCTCATTTCGTTAGAAGTATCACTGATAACTGACCATGTTATCATTGAGAAAAGTTCATCCATAGCAACATTAATCCCACCTTTTCCTTCAAGTGCGATCATCCGCTGCTTTATCTTATCAATATTAGTTATTACTCTTTCGCGTTCATTAGATAATTCTTTAAGACGCAATACCATAGCTTCAAGATTCACACCTTGCTCAAGAGCATATGACACATTTGCAATGGTTTTATCTAAACGCTCTAACTCACCAAGATCTTTTTCCAGTAGTGAAGTGTTTTCAGTATTATCAATCTGTGAATCTTTCTTATCATTGATATAACCAATAACTAAAGCAGCAATAACACAATGTTCAATCAGCAATGCATTAACTGACCATCCATGACAATTTTTTTGTAAGTGCCGACCATTCAAGCAGATGTAACGTGGCTTACCCTTGTCCATAAATGAGGACATTGTACCGCCACACTTACCACATCTTAATAGTGATAAACCTGATAACAACTTTATGTTAACCACATCATTTTTATCTTTGGATTGAAAATCATTTTTCTTCTTAAGTTCCTGCAATCGTAGGTATTCAGCCTCATCAACGCATAATGATGGGTAATAGTTATCTAACTTAAATGCCTTACCGTTGATGTTAAGTGTGCGTTCACCATACAGTGCCTTATTCTTACGCATACGGATTAACATCTGGTAATCCCACTCCTTACCCTCATAACCATTTGGGTACTTTGTATCAAGGTGGCGTTTTACCTTGTATGCCCCCTTTCCAGACAGATACAGATCGATGATCTCTCTAGCGATAGGCCAGTACTTTTCATCTTCGCGTACTGCTTCGTACTGGGAACCAGAATCATCAATCCACCAAGGATGTTTACCTACACTTTTGATGTTAACTGGTAGTCCTTCTTTGTGACGGGCAATCAGTGCCAGTACGTTTCCCTTTGTCCTTTCTGATTTGGTCTTACTCTCTTCATTCGCACGACTGAACAACAAAATGGAAATCATAAATTCAGTAGGATTGTTGTTAACTGAATCCAGCGTGTAAATCCGTTTATCCATTCCAGTTACAAGGGTTAAGCCAAGATTCAACAGTCGGATGAAAAGAGTTTGTGCTTCGGTTGCTGATTGACGCGTGAGTCGATCAAGGTTCTCAACATATAGCCAGCTATCTCGTTCAATGGCTCCAGCTTCAACTGCATTGATGAAATCACCAAGTTTACCGTCTTTTGCATTCTTACCTTTGAAGGCCGATACACTTGGTTCGATGATTTCAACAAGATCTAAACCATTATCATTCGCAAATAGCTTCGCACTCGCCATCTGACGTTCAAGGGTAGTGCCTTTAGTTTGTTTATCTGATGACCACCGAACGTAGGAATAAAGTTGAGGCATATGTATAATCCCGGAATCTTTTTATGAGCAATGTACAGTATAAAAAATGTCTAAGATTGGATTTATATCACTAGGTTGCCCGAAAAACCTGGTGGATTCCGAACGCATCCTGACCGAGCTGCGCACCGAAGGCTACGACGTGGTGCCAAGCTACGACGACGCCGATATGGTGATCGTGAACACCTGCGGCTTTATCGACAGCGCGGTGCAGGAGTCACTGGAAGCCATCGGTGAAGCGCTGACCGAAAACGGCAAAGTGATCGTGACCGGCTGCCTGGGCGCGAAAGAAGATCAGATCCGCGAAGTGCATCCGAAGGTGCTGGAGATCACCGGCCCGCACAGCTACGAGCAGGTGCTGTCACATGTTCATCACTACGTGCCAAAACCCAAGCACAACCCGTTCCTCAGCCTGGTGCCGGAACAGGGCGTGAAACTGACGCCGCGCCACTACGCTTACCTGAAAATTTCCGAAGGCTGTAACCATCGCTGCACCTTCTGCATCATCCCGTCCATGCGTGGCGATCTGGTGAGCCGTCCGATTGGCGAAGTGCTGGCGGAAGCTAAACGTCTGGTGGACGCGGGCGTGAAGGAGCTGCTGGTGATCTCGCAGGACACCTCCGCGTATGGCGTGGATGTTAAGCACCGCACCGGTTTCCACAACGGCGAGCCGGTGAAAACCAGCATGGTCGGCCTGTGCGAGCAGCTGGCGAAACTCGGCATCTGGACGCGTCTGCACTACGTTTATCCGTATCCGCACGTTGATGATGTGATCCCGCTGATGGCCGAAGGCAAAATCCTGCCTTACCTGGATATCCCGCTGCAGCACGCCAGCCCGCGTATCCTGAAGCTGATGAAGCGCCCGGGCTCGGTTGACCGCCAGCTGGCGCGCATCAAACAGTGGCGTGAAATCTGCCCGGAGCTGACCCTGCGTTCCACCTTCATCGTCGGCTTCCCGGGCGAAACCGAAGAAGATTTCCAGATGCTGCTCGACTTCCTGAAAGAAGCGCGTCTCGATCGCGTCGGCTGCTTCAAGTACAGCCCGGTTGAAGGCGCCACGGCCAACGAGCTGGCGGATCAGGTGCCGGAAGAGGTCAAAGAAGAGCGCTGGAACCGCTTCATGCAGCTGCAACAGCAGATCTCTGCCGAGCGTCTGCAGGAGAAAATCGGCCGCGAAATTCTGGTGATCATCGATGAAGTGGATGAAGAAGGCGCGATTGGCCGCAGCATGGCCGACGCCCCGGAAATCGACGGCGCGGTGTACCTGAATGGCGAACGCCAGGTGAAGGTCGGCGAGGTGGTGCGGGTCAAAGTCGAAAACGCCGACGAGTACGACCTGTGGGGCACGCGCGTTTAACCGTACTTTTGCTGGTGCGCTTTTTTGCGCGCCAGATAATCGTTATCGGCGCGCAGCCGGTCCCAGCACGCTTTGAACACGGCCGCCGCAGCGGCCTTTTCTTTTTCTACCGTACGCGGCAGCTCTTTGCCGTCGGCATCGTATTTCCGTCCGCCCTGATGATTGCTGTAGCGGCGCGCGCGGGTGTAGCCCATCTGAATAAATTTGCGCGCCATATCCATACCGACAAAATCATCCTGCGCGCGATACGCCTCGAACAGCTGCATGATTTTTTCTGATGACTGCTGCGCCAGCTCGACGGTGCGAAAGCGCCAGTGCGGCAGAATTTCGCTTTTATAAGGTTCCACCATCAGCACCCCCTGCTCGCCGCGCCCGACCTGATACAGCTCCGGATGCTGACGGAAGTCGAGCTGTTTAAAATCCTGCTGGTAATTGAAGGGTTTCATCCCCTGGCCTCCTGTCCGTAACCATTACTGCGGTGAATTATTTCGCTGCCGCACTTTAGTGATGCTTTTTTCCACCGATAACATAACTACCGGCTCATTTGCTAAGAGATGCTCACATGTTCAACAAGATGAAAATTGTGACCGCCATTGTGGTTATTCTGGTGGTATTCACAGCCATGCAGGCCATATCCGGCTCGCTCTTTTTCTCCTCGCTGCGCGCGGGACAACATAATTTCACCGCCAGCAATCAGTTGTCTCATCAGCAGCGCGAGCTGGGCGACGGCTGGCAAACGCTGGTGAAAACCCGCGTCACCATCAACCGCGTGGCGATCCGTATTCTGAAAAATCAGACCGACGAGCAGTCGCTGGCGGCGATCAACAAGCTGCTACTGGCAGCCGGTGCCTCGCTGGAAGCGGCGCAGCAGCACTTCAATCAGTATAGAAGCTATCCGCGCATCGACGGCCAGAGTGCGTCGACCGCCGATCTGATCGACAATAAATTCAAAGCGTTTGCCGCGCTGCTGCAGCAGTCCGCCGTGTTTCTGAAAGCCAATAACTACGCGGCCTACGGCAACCTCGATGCGCAGCAGGCGCAGGATGAACTTGAACAGGCTTATCAGCAGTGGCGCGATGAAAACATGCAGCTGATCAATCAGCGCAGCCTGCAAAATGACAGCAACTATCAGCAGGTGCTGATCATGATTGCCGTCATCGCACTGGTGGTGGTGCTGATGGTGGCGGCGGTATGGACGCTGGTGCGCCGCGTGCTGCTGGCACCGATGCAGCAGGTGCAGCAGCAGATCGAGCGCTTTGCCGAAGGCGATTTGTCAGCCAGCCTGCAGGTGGCAGGCCGCAGTGAAATGGCGGCCATTGCCGCCAGCCTGAATCATATGCAGCAGGCGCTGCTCGGTACCATCAACAACGTGCGCGACAGCGCGGATGCCATTTTTGGCAGCGCCAGTGCCATCGCCAACGGTAATAACGATCTCTCGGCGCGGACCGAACAGCAGGCTGCCTCACTGGAAGAGACCGCCGCCAGCATGGAACAGCTGACTGCGACGGTGAAGCAGAATGCCGACAACGCGCGTCAGGCCACGCAGCTGGCGAAAACCGCGTCGGACACCGCCGATAAAGGCGGTAACGTGGTGGAAGGCGTGGTGAAAACCATGCGCGACATTGCGGACAGCTCGAAGAAAATCGCCGACATTACCAGCGTGATTGACGGTATCGCTTTCCAGACCAACATTCTGGCGCTGAACGCCGCGGTGGAAGCGGCGCGTGCCGGTGAGCAGGGGCGCGGCTTTGCGGTGGTGGCGGGCGAAGTGCGCAACCTGGCCCAGCGCAGCGCGCAGGCGGCGAAAGAGATCAAAGTGCTGATTGAAAACTCCGTGCAGCGCGTGGACCTCGGTTCGCAGCAGGTCAGCAGCGCTGGCGATACCATGCAGGAGATTGTCAGCGCGGTGACGCGCGTCACCGATATCATGGGCGAGATTGCCTCGGCCTCCGATGAGCAGAGCCGCGGTATCGACCAGATTGGCCAGGCGGTGAATGAGATGGATCGCGTGACGCAGCAGAACGCCACGCTGGTGCAGGAATCGGCCAGCGCCTCGGCGTCGCTGGAGCAGCAGGCCAGCCGATTGTCATCGGCGGTGGCGCGTTTCAACACCGGCGCCCGCGCGCCCGCTGCGGTAACCGAGCGGATGGTGAAACCGGTGCTGCCCGCCCCGACCCGCGCTCTGCCCGCGGCGGTGAGCCACGGTAACGATAACTGGGAAACGTTTTGATGCGCTGAAGTGTTAATAAAATCAATGGATTGAACAAAAGTCATACGCCAGGCATTGCAGTTATCGTAGCGGCGCAATTTATTGCGCGATGAATCGCGCCGCTACAACTGCAATGCGGTGTTCACCCTCAGCTCTTCAATCTTCGGGTCCAGCGCGTCGCGCAGGCCGTCGCCCAGCAGGTTAAACGCCAGCACGGTCAGGAAAATCGCCAGGCTCGGGAAGATCGCCACGTGCGGCGCAATCACCATATCCGCCCGCGCCTCGTTGAGCATCGCGCCCCACTCCGGCGTCGGCGGCTGCGCGCCCAGCCCCAGAAACGACAGGCTGGCCGCCGAGATAATCGACGCGCCGATACGCATGGTGAAATAGACCACGATCGACGACACCGTGCCCGGCAGAATATGGCTGATGAACAGGATGGTCGCAGTCGCTGGCCCCCATGCTGCGGGCCGACTCGATAAAGGTCTGCTGTTTCAGCACCAGCGTGTTGCCGCGCACCAGGCGGGCAAATGCCGGGATCGAGAAAACCCGCGACGGCGATGATCACGTTCGCCATGCCGCTGCCCATGATCGCCACCACGGCAATCGCCAGCAGAATGCCGGGGAAGGCAAACAGCACGTCGCAGATGCGCATGATGATGCGGTCCCACCAGCCTTCGTAATACCCCGCCAGCAACCCCAGCACGGTGCCGATGGCCGCGCCGATCAGCACCGCGAACACGCCGGCGGCCAGCGAGATCTGCGCGCCCCCACCAGCACGCGGCTGAAAATATCGCGGCCGAGGGAATCCACGCCGAACCAGTGCAGCATCGACGGCCCGTCGTTCAGCCGGTCGTAGTCAAAATAGTTTTCCGCATCAAACGGCGCCATCCACGGCGCAATGATCGCCACCACGATCAGCAGCAGCACAAACAGCCCCGCCGCCATCGCCACCGGCTGACGGCG
This sequence comes from Enterobacterales bacterium, assembly GCA_039593635.1. Lineage (GTDB taxonomy): Bacteria > Pseudomonadota > Gammaproteobacteria > Enterobacterales > Enterobacteriaceae > Enterobacter. The sequence goes on along the minus strand of JBCNOW010000025.1, from coordinate 184,521 downwards.
AAAACGCCGCCAGAATTCAGGCCACGGCGTGCGGACATGCCCCGGTTTCCCCCGGCATGGCGTTCAAAACCGCCTGACGCCGCCAGTTCAACAATCGCATCTTACTTGTACCTGATGGCCGGGTTGATGGCGGCGTAGAGCACGTCCACCACCAAGTTGATAAGAATAAACTCCAGCGAGAAGAGCAGGACTTCCGCCTGAATCACCGGGTAGTCGCGCATCTCCACCGAATCGACCAGCAGACGCCCCAGCCCCGGCCAGTTGAAGACCTTTTCCACCACGATCGAGCCGCCCAGCAGGAAGCCAAACTGCAGCCCCATCATCGTCACCACCGGGATCATCGCATTGCGCAGCCCGTGCTTGAGGATCACCCGCGCTTCTCGCTGACCCCTTTCGCCCGCGCGGTGCGCATATAATCTTCGCTAAGCAGCACGTCAACGAACGAGGCGCGGGTAAAGCGCGCCATCACCGCCGCCACGGCCGCGCCCAGCGTCATGGACGGCAGAATGTAGTGCTTCCAGGTGTCGGCCCCCACGGTCGGCAGCCAGCCCAGCTCCACGGAGAAGATCTGCATCAGCAGCATCCCCAGCGCGAACGCCGGGAAGGAGATGCCGGTCACCGCCAGCGCCATGCCGAGCTTGTCCGGCCAGCGGTTGCGCCAGACGGCCGCGACAATCCCGGCGCCAAGCCCAAACACCACCGCCCAGCTCATGCTGGCTATCGTTAACCAGAACGTGGGCATAAAGCGGCTGGCAATCTCTTCCGACACCGGACGACGCGACACCATTGAGATACCAAAATCGCCCTGCAGAACGTTGCACATATAATGGATGAACTGGATATACAGCGGCTGGTCGAGGCCAAGCTGCTTACGCACCAGCTCAATGACGGTGGCATCCGCTTCGGGCCCGGCTACCAGACGCGCCGGATCGCCCGGCAGCATATGGACAAACAGAAACACCAGCACCGCCACAATCAGCAGCGTCGGGATAAGCCCCAGCAGGCGTTTACAAACATAGTTCAGCATGAGGTTTATTTTAAATCCGCATCGTCAAAGCTAAAGCCCGTGTCCGGCATGATGTAGAACCCGGTCAACGCTTTGTTATGGGCTGACACCAGTTTCTCCACCACCAGCGGCACCCACGGCGACTCTTTCCAGATAATATCCTGCGCGTCTTTGTAGAGGCGCGCTTTCTCTTCCGGTTTGGTGGTTTTCAGGGCATCGGCCAGGTCTTTGTCCACCTGCGGGTTGCTGTAGAACGCGGTGTTGAACAGGGTCGGCGGCCAGTTCTGCGAGGCAAACAGCGGCGACAGCGCCCAGTCGGCTTCACCGGTCGAGGCCGACCAGCCGGTGTAGAACATCCGCACGCCGCTCTCTTTCTGCCCTTTCCCCTCCACTTCCGCCGCACGCTGCCCGGCATCCATCGCGGTGACCTGCACCTTAATCCCCACCTGCGCCAGCTGCTGCTGGGTAAACTGCAGCACCTTCTGCGCGGTACTGTGGTTATGCGACGACCACAGCGTGGTGCTGAAACCGTTCGGGTAGCCCGCCTCTTTCAGCAGCTCGCGCGCTTTTGCCGGATCGTACGGCCACGGCTGATAGCTTTGCGCATAGGCGATAGCCGGCGGCAGGACGCCGGTGGCCGGGGTGGCGTAGCCGGCAAAAGCGACCTTCACCAGCGCCTGGCGGTTGATGGCGTAGTTAATGGCTTCACGCACCTTCGGGTTATCGAACGGCTTTTGCGTGACGTTCATGCTGATGTAGCGCTGCATGATCGACGGGCTGGCGACCAGTTCCAGCTTGCTGTTTCTCTGCAGCATGGCGCGCCTGCTCGTACGGGATCGGGAAGGCAAACTGCGCCTCGCCGGTTTGCAGCATCGCCGCGCGGGTGTTGTTGTCCACCACCGGACGCCAGGTGATGGTGTCGAGCTTCGGCTAGCCCTTTCTGCCAGTATCCGTCGACGAATTTCTTCACCTTCACAAAGTCGGTCTGGTTCCAGGTGAGCAACAGGTCAGTAAGGGCCGGTGCCGACCGGATGGAAGCCGATCTCCTTGCCGTATTTTTTCAGCGCGGCCGGCGAGATCATCGCCGTTGCCGGATGCGCCAGAATATTGATAAACGCCGAGAACGGCTCCTTCAGGGTGATTTTTACCGTCGCCGGGTCGACCACCTCGGTGCTGGCGATATTTTTATACAGGTTGTAGCGCTTGAGGCTGTTTTCCGGATTGCTGGCGCGATCGAGGTTGACCTTCACCGCCTCGGCATTGAAATCGGTGCCGTCCTGGAACTTCACGCCCGGACGCAGCTTGATGGTGTAAACCAGCCCGTCGCTGCCGACACGGTGTAGCCTTCCGCCAGCACGTTTTCCAGCTTCATCTCTTTATCCAGGCCAAACAGGCCCTGATAGAACGATTTTGCCACCGCCTGCGACAGCGTGTCGTTGGCGTCGTACGGATCGAGCGTGGTGAAGTTGGAGCCGACGGCGACCACCACATCTTTGGCGGCGAACGCGGGGGCAGCGGCCAGGCGCCGAACTCAACCTCGCGGCAGTGACAACCCTCTATACGCAAAGAAATGGTGCCACCGTTATGTTCTCCTGTAGTCCCTGTCTTGCGCGCCCTGCACAGAGGGCGCGGTTGGTTGCTGCTCAGGCGCCGCTAATGGCATGGCGGGCAACAAAATGGCCCGGCGCCACTTCCAGTAACGGTGCCACTTCCGGCTCATCACCCAGCGTGTCGAATATTGCTCGGCATTTCATCCTGCAGCAGCACGCGCTGGCCGTGACGATGCGCCGGATCGGCCACCGGGACCGCCGCCATCAGCTTGCGGGTATACGGGTGCTGCGGGTTTTCGAACACCGCCCGTCGCGGGCCAATCTCGACAATCTGCCCCAGATACATCACCGCCACGCGGTGGCTGATGCGCTCCACCACCGCCATGTCGTGCGAGATAAACAGGAAGGCGATGCCCATATCCCGCTGTAAATCGAGCAACAGATTGATGATCTGCGCCCGGATAGAGACATCCAGCGCCGAGACGGACTCGTCCGCAATCACCACCTTCGGATTCAGCGCCAGCGCGCGGGCGATGCAGATACGCTGCCGCTGGCCGCCGGAAAACTCGTGCGGATAACGCCAGGCGTGTTCCGGCTTCAGGCCGACGCGCTCCAGCAGCCAGGCCACGCGACGCTCTGCCTGCGCGCGCCGTCGAGCAGGTTATGCACCCGCAGCGGCTCCATAATCGAATAGCCCACCGTGTGGCGCGGATCGAGCGAGGCATACGGATCCTGGAAAATAAACTGAATATCGCGGCGCAGCGTGGCCAGCGCCCTGCCCTGCAGTGCATCAATGCGCTGACCGTTAAAGGTGATCGTGCCCCCCTGCGCTCTCCACCAGCCGCAGCAGCGCCCGCCCGGTGGTGGATTTGCCGCAGCCGGACTCGCCCACCAGCGCCAGCGTTTCGCCCGGCCAGAGATCGAAGCTGACGTTTTCCACCGCGTGCACTTCGCGCTTCACGCGGTTGAACACGCCGCTGCGCAGAGGAAAGCGCGTCACCAGATCGCGCACCTGCAAAATCGGCGGCCGGTCGCGACGCACGGTATCCTGCGCGCGTGCTGGCCTCGCTCGCGGCCGACGCCTTGCCGTCCACCTGCAGACAGCGGAAAACGGCGCGGCAGATCGGCTGGCCGTTCATCGCCCCAGAGCTTCGGCACGGCCGCCAGCAGCGCTTTGGTATAAGGATGCTGCGGGCGCATGGAAAATCTGCTCGACCGGCGCGCGCTCCACCACATCGCCGCCCTTGATGCATCACCAGCACGCGATCGGCCATATCGGCCACCACGCCCATATCGTGGGTGATAAAGATCACGCCCATCTCCATCTCTTGCTGCAGCACGCGGATCAGCTGCAGGATCTGCGCCTGGATCGTGACGTCCAGCGCGGTGGTCGGCTCGTCGGCAATCAGCACCGCCGGCCGGCAGGAGAGCGCCATGGCGATCATCACCCGCTGGCGCATGCCGCCGGAGAGCTGATGCGGATAGCGCGACAGCACATGGCCTGCGCCTCCGGAATGCGCACCAGCTCCAGCATGCGTCGCGCTTCGGCCAGCGCCTCATCGCCGCTCAGCCCCTGATGCAGGCGGATGGACTCGGCAATCTGCTCGCCGACCGGGAAGACCGGGTTGAGCGAGGTCATCGGCTCCTGGAAGATCATCGCGATGTCCGCGCCGCGCACGCCCTGCATCTGCGCTGGCGGACAGCTCGCATCAGATCAAGGACCTGGCCGTTGCGCCGGCGCAGCAGCATCTTCGCCGCTGACCGCGCCGCCCGCCTGTTCCAGCAGGCGCATCAGCGCCAGCGCGGTGACCGATTTACCGGAACCGGACTCGCCCACAATCGCCAGCGTTTCGCCGCGGTGCAGATCGAGCGAAAGCTGCCGCACGGCGGGGGTCAACTGCCGCTCTTTCATGCACGAAAACCGCTACGATTCAGATGGTCGCGGACAGCCAGCACCTGCTGCGGCTGATCAAACTGCTGCACTGTAGATCCGTGCGCACGCGCTGCTCCCTTAGCTGTCACGATAAATCGCCTACGGCTCGGCGCATCGCCGCCCACGTAACCCCAGGCGCGGTACATCCCTTCGCTGTTAAACGGCAGTGCCACATTGCCCTCACGATCCACGGCAATCAGCCCGCCGCTGCCGCCCAGCGCCGGCAGTTTCTCCATCAATCACCGCTCGCGGAGGCCTCGTTGCAGGCGAACGAACCGCCGTAATCCATCAGCGCGGCGATGTCGTAGGCCGCCAGCGTGCGGATAAACACTTCGCCGGTGCCGGTACAGGAGACCGCCACCGTGGCGTTATTGGCATAGCAGCCGGCGCCCGGCAGCGGGCTGTCGCCGACGCGCCCCGGCAGCTTGTTGGTCATCCCGCCCGTGGAGGTCGCCGCCGCCAGGTTACCCTGCTTATCGAGCGCCACCGCGCCCACCGTGCCCAATTTGCGATCCGGGTCCAGCGGTTCGCTCCCCTGCGCCGCGCCATCATGATCCAGCAGCATTTGTTCGCTGCCCAGCGCGCGCTGCAGCTGCTCCCAGCGTTCTGGCGTCGAGAAAAAATCGGGCTCGACCGGCGTCAGCCCCTGTTGCGCGGCAAAGGCTTCCGCCCCGCTGCCAATAAAGAGCACGTGCGGACTGGCTTCCATCACCTGACGCGCCGCCAGAATCGGGTTGCGCAGACGGCTGACGCCCGCGACGGCCCCGATATCCAGCGTACGGCCATCCATCAGGCAGGCATCCAGTTCGTGGGTGCCCTCACGGGTGAACACGGCGCCTATGCCGGCATTGAACAGCGGGCACTCTTCCAGCAGGCGCACCGCTTCGGTGACCGCGTCCAGCGCGCTACCGCCCGCCTGGCCAGCATCCGCTGGCCGGCGCTGACAATCGCGGCCAGTTGCTGACGATAGTGCTGCTCTTTTTCGGCGCTCATTGCCGCACGCGTAATCGCGCCGGCGCCGCCGTGAATTGCGATAACTGCTTTAGCCATAACCGTTACCCTGTCAAGGAATCAGAGCCAAAAACACTGATTTAGAATGGTTTTCATCTTTTTTTGGCAATTTTCGACTATAGAAAGCCCCTCCCTGCTTGTAAAGCAGAAAGTGTATCAGCGGTCATAACCTTTTAATGTGGATTATGCTTTTTTGTGAATTAAGGGTGAGAACGCAGCAACCTTAACATTATGACTGGCGCGCTTCTCTCTGGCACCGAAAAGGCAGTGAGCAACTTATTCGCACTTACCTTTTGTGTGGCTTCAGTGCCGGTTAAAAATCGGGTAAGTTAAAGGCCCATTCATGAAAAGGAATATTCAGTGGAAGATGAAAAAGGGGTAAGGATTGCACTCTCCCCGGTGCAGCTGGCAGCCGTCCTTTCAGATCGCAGCGTCAGCGAGGGTGAAACGACCAGCAACCGCATTTTCGGAGGGCTCGGGCTCGCTGGCGGGGTGATTGAGCTTTTTGGTGCTGGCGCGCTGTGCGTCGTGCCTGAGCCCACCATGCTGACCAAAGCTGGCTGCGTCTTTGTCGGCACTCACGGTCTCGACACGCTTCAGGCCAGCCTGCGCCAGATATGGACTGGCAGACAGGTCGCTACCGACACGTTTAATTCGGCCGTGTCACTCGCAGAATCGCTCGGCGCTGACCATCAGACCGCCCATAAATGTCGGCCTGACGGTAGATATCGCCATTCCGATGGCATTTGCCTTTGCAGCCGGAGCAGAGCGCGTCATCGCGGTGCGTGCCGGGCGGGTCAAAATCGCCGAGCATGAGTCGCTCTCAGGGTGAGCACCCGGTGGGCACACGATTGAGCGACATATCGGCAAAACGCCGGATGAGCTGCGGGAGAGGCTTCGTAACCGGCCTCGTCTCGATGAAGCCAGTAGCTTTAAGTCTCTGAGCGAGGCGGAAGCACTGATCAGTAAGGTGCTGGCAGATAATAAGCATCAAATTCAGATGTGGGTGAAAAATATCCCTCCAGGCTTGCAAGCCCGTATGCGCCTGAGTCGGCGTTTTTCACATCCGGTTGGTATAGTCGTGAGTAAAGGGCGTGAAGAGGTTGAGACCTGCTACGCCGTTCGCGTCATACTGGATTTTAAGCCCTACAACGGCAAACCTTACTTTATCATTACCGCTTTCCCGGAGTTATGATGGACCGTATCAGTATCAGTGAACTGGATAATTTTATTGGCATCTGGTTTGGGCAGGATTATGACCTGTTTGAACCGGGTGATGAGATCGAGCCCAAAATCGAGGCGTATATCAGAGAAGCGCATAAAGGAAACCTGCACGCCATGCTGGCAGACATCGAGCTGTTTCTGGCAGAGTGCGATGATGTCGAATCTGATTTCCGTGACCGCTATAAAAGAGAGTTTGTTCCGGCCAACTGGGATACCACTGCGGGCGCGTTTCTGTCACTGGTGCATAAGAAAGTATCTGCCGCACTCACATCATAACGTCAGCACGGTTGTTAACATGATACTCACTTTCAGTCTGAACAAAGCATGTTCGCCGGCGGATTCGTCACCGCGCACTAATTTCCATTCCCTTTGATCTCGCATGTGACTCAGCCGACAACAGCCACCATAATAGGCAGCATTCGCCTTTAACCCGACAGAGATGGACATGGAACCTTTTACCGCCGGACTGATTTCCCTTGAAGACGCGCAGCAGAAAATGCTGCAGCAGCTGCAACCGATTAGCGATTGCCTGAGCGTCGCGCTGGCCGATGCCGCCGGGCGCATTACCGCGAAGCCGGTGATTTCACCGCTGGACGTGCCGCCGTTCGATAACTCCGCGATGGACGGCTACGCGCTGCGCCTGAGCGACCTGTCCGCTGACCGCGTGTTGCCGGTAGCGGGCAAAGCGTTTGCCGGCGCCCCGTTTAATGGCGAGTGGCCAGCCGGCAGCGTGATTCGCATTATGACCGGCGCACCAGTCCCCGCCGGCTGCGACGCCGTGGTGATGCAGGAGCAAACCGAACCGCGTGACGGCGGCATTGTTATCACCGCGCCAGTGCGTGCCGGGCAAAATATTCGCCGCATCGGGGAAGATATTCAGGCCGGTAAGCAGGTTCTGGATGCCGGTGTGCGGCTTGGTGCCGCGGAGCTGCCGCTGCTGGCGTCGCTGGGTATTGCGGAGGTCAGCGTGCTGCGTAAGCTGCGCGTGGCCATTTTCTCCACCGGTGACGAATTGCAGGCGGTGGGCCAGCCGCTGGCTGAGGGCCAGATTTATGACACCAATCGCTTCACCGTGGCGCTGATGCTGCGCAAACTTGGCTGCGAGGTGATCGACCTCGGCGTGATCGCTGACGATCCCGCGAAGCTGCGCCAGGCCTTCAGTGAAGCCGACCGCCAGGCCGATGTGGTGATCAGCACCGGCGGCGTGTCAGTGGGCGAGGCGGATTTCACCAAAGCGATGCTCGAAGAGCTGGGCGCGATTACCTTCTGGAAGCTGGCGATCAAGCCCGGTAAGCCGTTCGCCTTTGGCCGTCTGGCCAACAGCTGGTTCTGCGGGTTGCCGGGCAATCCGGTGTCGGCGGCCGTGACCTTCTATCAGCTGGTGCAGCCGCTGCTGGCCACGCTGACCGGCCAGACCACGCGCATCATGCCGCTGCGCCAGCGCGCGCGCGCAACGCAGCGTCTGAAGAAAGGGCCGGGCCGGCTCGATTTTCAGCGCGGCATCCTCAGTCGCGGCGATGATGGTGTACTGGAAGTGCGCAGCACCGGTGCGCAGGGCTCGCACGTGTTCAGTTCCTTTGCGCTGGCCGACTGCTTTATTGTGCTGGAGCGCGATCGTGGTGACGTTGAGCCGGGCGAATGGGTTGATATCGAGGCCTTCAACAGCCTGCTGGAGGGCTAATGCACACAGAGCTGAGCGATGAAGAGATGCTGCGCTACAACCGGCAGATTGTGCTGCGCGGCTTCGATTTCGACGGCCAGGAACGGCTAAAAGCCTCACGGGTGCTTATCGTTGGCCTGGGCGGACTGGGCTGTGCCGCCGCGCCCTATCTTGCCGCCGCCGGCGTCGGTCATCTGACACTGCTGGATTTCGATCGCGTCAGCCTGAGTAATCTGCAGCGCCAGATTCTGCACAGCGATGCGCGCATCGGCATGGCAAAAGTCGCCTCGGCCCGTCAGCAGCTGGCGGCGCTCAATCCGCACTGCGCGCTGGAGCCGATCGATGCGCAGCTGGATGAAGCCGCGCTCGGCGAACTGATCGCGCGTCACGATGCGGTGCTGGACTGCAGCGACAATGTCACCACGCGCGAACAGGTGAACCGCGGATGTTTTCAGCATCGGGTGCCGCTGATCTCCGGCGCCGCCATTCGTATGGAAGGCCAGCTCAGCGTATTTACCTGGCATCCCGGCGAGCCCTGCTATCGCTGCATCAGCCGCCTGTTCGGCGAGCAGACGCTGAGCTGTGTCGAAGCCGGCGTGATGGCTCCGCTGGTCGGCGTGGTGGGTGCGATGCAGGCGATGGAAACGCTGAAGGTGCTGAGCGCCTTTGGCCAGCCGGCCAGCACGCGACTGCTGATGTACGATGCGATGAGCGCCGAGTTTCGCAGCCTGAAAGTGGCGCAGGATGCGCAATGTGAAGTGTGTGGCAAGCGTGAGGAATAACGCCGGGGCGTGACATAAGCGTCAGGTATTGCTGAGCGGCGCAAATTATCAGGCGATAAATTGCGCCGCTGATGATGGCCGCTGCTAAACGGCTACGCCATTAGACGATCACGCCCTGGCTGCGCAGGTAATCTTCGTAGTTGCCGGTGAAGTCCACGACGCGCTCGCCATTTTCCGACAGCTCGATCACGCGGGTCGCCAGCGAGCTGACGAACTCACGGTCGTGGGAGACGAAGATCAGCGTGCCCTGGTACAGTTCTCCAGCGCCATGTTCAGCGACTCGATCGACTCCATGTCCAGGTGGTTGGTCGGTTCGTCCATCACCAGGATGTTGGGTTTCTCCAGCATCAGCTTGCCGAACAGCATGCGGCCCTTCTCGCCACCGGAGAGCACTTTCGCCGGCTTCTTGATGTCGTCGTGGCTGAACAGCAGACGCCCCAGAATGCTGCGCACCGCCTGCTCGTCGTCGCCTTCCTGCTTCCACTGGCTCATCCAGTCGAACACGGTCAGGTCGTCAGCGAAGTCGTCGGCGTGGTCCTGCGCGTAGTAGCCAATGCGCGCGTTCTCGGACCATTTCACCGTGCCGTTGTCCGGCTGCAGTTCGCCGACCAGGGTTTTCAGCAGGGTGGATTTACCCATGCCGTTGGCGCCGAGGATGGCGATCTTCTCGCCCACTTCCAGCAGCAGGTTGAAGTTTTTAAACAGCGGGCCGTCATCAAAGCCTTTGGTCAGCGCTTCCACTTCCAGCGCGTTACGGAACAGCTTCTTGTCCTGCTCGAAGCGGATGAACGGGTTCTGACGGCTGGACGGCTTTAACCTCTTCCAGCTTGATCTTGTCGATCTGCCGCGCGCGCGAGGTGGCCTGACGCGACTTGGAGGCGTTGGCGCTAGAAGCGGCTGACGAAGGACTGCAGCTCGGCGATCTGCGCTTTCTTCTTGGCGTTGTCCGCCAGCAGGCGCTCGCGCGCCTGGGTGGCCGCCGTCATGTACTCGTCGTAGTTGCCCGGGATAAACGCGCAGCTCGCCGTAGTCCAGGTCCGCCATGTGGGTACAGACCATGTTCAGGAAGTGACGGTCGTGCGAAATGATGATCATGGTGCTGTCACGCTCGTTGAGCACCTGCTCCAGCCAGCGGATGGTGTCGATGTCCAGGTTGTTGGTCGGTTCGTCGAGCAGCAGCATGTCCGGGTTAGAGAACAGCGCCTGCGCCAGCAGCACGCGCAGCTTCCAGCCGGGAGCGACTTCGCTCATCGGGCCGTAGTGCTGCTCCACCGGAATGCCCACGCCCAGCAGCAGCTCGCCGGCACGCGATTCGGCAGTGTAACCGTCCATTTCGCCGTACTGCGACTTCCAGATCGGCCACTTTATAGCCATCTTCTTCGCTCATTTCCGGCAGGGCGTAGATGCGATCGCGCTCCTGCTTCACCTCCCACAGTTCCTCGTGGCCCATGATCACGGTGTCGAGCACGCTGAACTCTTCGAAGGCGAACTGATCCTGGCGCAGCTTACCGATGCGCTCGTTAGGGTCGAGCGACACGTTGCCGAGCGTCGGCTCCAGGTCGCCGCCGAGGATCTTCATGAAGGTGGATTTGCCGCTACCGTTGGCGCCGATCAGGCCGTAACGGTTGCCGCCGCCAAATTTGACGGAAATGTTTTCGAACAGCGGCTTACTGCCGAACTGCATAGTGATGTTGCTGGAAACTAACACGGCATTGACCTTTGTTACGCAGTGGAGGAAAAAACAGCGGGCATTATGCCAGAAGCGGCCTGGATGAGCCACCTCTGCACCCGGATACGCAGAGGCAAGGCGGAGAACACCTTGTTGCCAGAGGTAAAATAATTGCGACCGTGCCGGACAGGTTATCCACGGCGCGGGAAATGACCCGCCGCCCGTACCCGGAGCGAGGCCAATAAAAAAGCCGGAGACGCTGACGCCTCCGGCTCCCGCTTACAAGGATTGTGCAGATTATTTGATCAGGAAGCTGTCGAGGCTTTTACCTGCATCCAGCGCTTTTTTAATCGCAGCTGGGGTACGGCCCTGACCGGTCCATGATTTCTCTTCACCGTTTTCGTCGGTGTAAGAATATTTCGCCGGACGCGGCGCACGCTTGGCGCGTTTTTTACCGGTTTCCAGTGCACCCAGTAATTCGTTCGGGTCGATACCGTCTGCCAGCAGCATTTCACGGTATTTAGACAGCTTCTCTTCTTTTTCGCGGTTCTGCGCTTCTTCCGCTTCAACTTCGTCGCGGCGCTCAGTCACCACGACGGTTAATTTTTCCAGAATTTCTTCCAGATCGCTCAGTGGCAGTTCACGAGCCTGTGCACGTAATGTGCGAATGTTGTTCAGAACTTTAAATGCGTCACTCATCACAATGTCCTTGCTTAAGGGGGTTAAATAAACTGTAGTGGCAAGATTACCCAATTCAAATAAAAAAATAAATTAATTTTGCAGACCGGATTAATCCGAATGGATTAGCATATTCCTGGCAGGCGCGTTTAAACCCAATGTGCGGCGTGAATTAACGGTGAATTAACATCAGCGGTTCAGTACCACCGGCTGGAACTGGAATCGATTTCATTGCTTATTCACGCGTAGGAAACAAGCGTTTAGCGCTTATTGTGCGCTGAGGCAGTAGTCAGCATAAAGGTAAAAAAACATTAATAGTGTAAGTAAAATCCGTTTTTAACGCGGATGGCATTAGCGTCACAGATGCGAGCAATATCTCATTTTGCCATTAAATAAATAAAAAAAGGCCGGTTGTTCACCGGCCATCATGCAAAAATCGTATGTCTGTGGTTATCCGCTTTTCTTCACTGCCGGTCGCAATACCTGGGGTGCCGGCGCATCAGACAGCCGGTCGTGCAAATAATGTTCAATCTGCTCCAGCGAACGATGGCGTGTTTCCGGTACCCAGCGAATAACAAAAATCGCGCCGCCTATGCCAATCAGCGCGAAAATAAAGAACGCGCCGGATAAGCCAACCGACGCCAGCAGCACCGGGAACAGCAGAGAAATAAGAAAATTAGCGATCCACAACGCAAATACCGCGCCGCCCATAAAAATACCGCGTAACCGTGTGGGAAAAATTTCTGACAGCAGCAGCCAGGTCACCGGCGATAACGCGCCCTGCTGGAAACTCAGAAACATCAGCATACCCAGCAGCACCATATAACTGCGCAAGATATCCGGCTGACCGTTAACTGTTTCCGGCATCAGGTAACTGACGGTACCAATAAACACCAGACAGGCGGTACAGCCAAACTGACCTATCATCGTCATGGTGCGGCGACCAATGCGCCCCAGCAGCCAGATCCCCACAAAGGTCATTAATACCGAGACCGCGCCATTGGCAATGGTGGCAAACAGCGCAGCGTCATTGCTCATCCCCACCGCTTTCAGCATGGTCGGCGCGTAGTACATGATGGTATTTACGCCGGTCAGCTGCTGGATGGCGGCAATACCGATACCGATCAGGAACAGTTTGATCAGCCACGGCTGGCGCAGTTCCCGCAGACGCGGACGCTGCTGTTGCTCGTCCGACAGCGTCTCTTCGATCTCCATCATCTCCCACTCAACGTCTTCGCGCGCGCGGGTGCGTTCCAGAACCTTGCGCGCCTCAGCGAGACGGCCTTTCATGGCATACCAGCGCGGCGTGTCCGGCATAAACATCATCCCGAACCACAGCAGCACCGCCGGTAGCGTGGCGACCGCCAGCATCCAGCGCCAGGTCGTGTCGCCCCCCCAGGCCGCGTTGAAGCCGGCGTTCGACATATAGGCCAGCATCTGGCCGGAAACGATCATCAGCTCCTGCATGGTCACCAGCTGACCCCGTTTGTTGGCCGGTGCCATTTCGGCGATATACACCGGTACGGTGGCGGACGCACCGCCCACGGCCACGCCAAGGACCAGGCGGAAGAAAATCATCCAGCTGACATCGGGTGCCAGTGCGGTACCCAGCGCGCCGAGTGCAAAAATAATCGCCAGTACCAGAATAATTTTTCTCCGCCCGACCGCGGCGGCAAAGTGACCGGAAGCCAGTGCGCCAAACGCCGCGCCGAACAGCAGACTGCTGGTCACCAGCCCGGTGGTAAACGGGGTGAGATGCAGATCGTCGCCCATGAATAATAGTGCGCCGGAGATTACGCCGGTATCGTAGCCAAACAGCAAACCACCGAGAGTGGCAATCAGCGCAATGACTTTCACAAAAGGCTCGGTGCGCGTGCTGCTATTTGGCCCTGATGCCGGATTGGGCGTCATCCAGGTTTCGCGGGACATAACCAACTCCTTTCCTGAGATAAGAAGCCTTAAAATAGATTATTTCCACCACAATAAATAAATATGAAATTTAAATTTTGCGCCACGGGTCATTATCTTTGCCTTTAATTGAGATAATGATCACACAACCTGATTCAGGGCGCAGAGAAGGCAGTGCAAATTTTGCACAACAAACAGAAGGGAGAATATTTATTTCACAGAAGGCGCTGACCGCACGCCGTGGATGCGGTCAGCGATGGCAGATTAATTGACTGCGGTGGCCGGACCAAAGACGCTGTAATCCGGGAGCTGCACCTGCTGATACGGCTCCCAGCCGCCGCCGAGCGCCTTGTAGAGCGCCACCAGATCGAGCGCGCTCTGCACCTGCGCCTGCGCGCGCTGCGGCTGGGCCTGCGCCAGCTGACGCTGGGCGTCCAGCACGTCGATAAAGCTGGCGATCCCCTGCCGGTAGCTGTCGCTGGCCAGATCAAAGGCGTTTTGCAGGGCGTCGATGGTTTTCGCCAGACCCGCTTCACGCTGCTGATCGGTGCGATAGCTCACCAGCGCATTTTCCACATCCCCCAGCGCGGTCAGTACCGTCTGGCGATAGTCCAGCACCGCCGCCCCCTGCTGCGCGCGCGCCACCTTCACGCTGGAGACCAGCCGACCGCCCTGGAAAATGGGAATGGAGACCTGCGGGCCAAAGCTGTAGAAGTGGCTGCTCCAGTCGGTCAGCCAGTTGGTTTCGCTGTTGCGCAGGCCAAACTGCCCGGAGAGCGTAAAGCTCGGGAACAGCTCCGCCACCGAGACGCCGATTTGCGCCGTCGCGGCATGAAGGTTCGCCTCCGCTTCGCGCACGTCCGGACGACGGCGCGCCAGCGTGGACGGAATACCCGTCTGCACGATATCCGGCAGCGCGGGCATTGGCTGCACGCTTTGCAGTTCCGCATCCAGCGCGCCCGGCGGCTTGCCCAGCAGGATCGCCAGGCCGTTCATCGCCTGGCGCTCCTGCGCCTGATACTGCGGCAGCTGCGCTTCAAGGTTGCCCAGCTGCGCCCGGGCATTTTCCACATCCATCTGCGGCGACAGCCCGCCCCGCTGGCGGCTTTCGGTCAGATCCAGCGTCTGCTGCGCGCTTTTAATCTGGGTATTCAGCGTGGCAATAATGCTCTGCGCCCCGCGCAGCTGGAGCCACGCGCGCGCCACTTCGGCTTCCAGCGACACCAGCGCGTCATTACGCTGCTCTATAGCCGCCTTCTGCTGCGCCTCCGCCGCCTCCACCTGACGGCGCACCTTGCCCCACAGGTCGATTTCCCACTGGGCGTCGAAGCTGCCCTGGTAGAGGTTGATCGGCTGCGTCAGCGGCCCCAGCGCGCCCCTGAGTTCCGGATCGACATTATCCAGCTGGTCGTAAACGCCGTGGGATTTCAGCTCCCCTTCCAGGCCGAGCTGCTGGCGCGTCGCCTGCAGATTGCCGTTCACCGACGGGAAAAATGCCCCGCCCGCCTGGTTAATCTGTTCGCGCGCCCCGGCGATGCGCAGCACCGTTTGCTGCAGCGTCAGGTTTCCGGCGATGGCGCGCTCAATCAGGCTGTCGAGCTGCGGCGAACCGAAGGTTTTCCACCAGCGCGGGGTTGGTCGCGGACGGAAGCGGTTTTCGAAGCTTCACCGCGCGGTCGCCCATCCCCGAGTGCGTTCCAGCGTACCGGGCGTGTGCGGCGTGCAGGCGGCTGGTAATCCGGCCCGACGGCGCAGCCCGCCAGCAGCATCACTATCATCATCAGGGGGTGTAAACGTCTGTGTATCATCAATGTGCTCCTGCACTCCCCTCGCTCTTAACCGGCGAGAGCAACAAACAAAACGGAATCAATAACAAGGCCACCGCGCTCAGGATGGTGAAGACGTCGATGTAGGCCAGAAAGCGCGACTGCTCGATCATCGTCTGGTACATCCGCCCGGTGGCTATGCCGGTCGGGTCACCCACCTGGGTGGTGAAGTTTTGAATCGCCTGCGCGCTCTCGCGTATCGCCAGCTGGAACTGCTCGTTGAACGGCGAGGCGTGGTACGCAAGGTGCGCGCTGTGCGCCTGCGCGCGCTCGGTGATGGCGGCCGTCGAGAGCGAAATGCCGATCGAGCCCGCCACGTTACGGAACATGGTAAACAGCGCCGCGGCATCGGCGTTGAGCCGCCTCGGCATCGAGATAAAGGCAATGGTGGTGAGCGGCACAAACAGGAACCCCAGCCCTATCGACTGGGCGCTGCGGAACAGCACCAGCGTTTCGAAGTCGATATCCGGCGTCAGCGTGCGCGACCAGAAGAACGACACCGCCAGGCAGGTAAAGCCAAAGGCGATGATCCAGCGCGTCTGCACCACCGGCATCAGCTTCAGCACCAGCGGGATGGTTAACACAATCAGCACCGCGCCGGGCGACAGCACCAGCCCGGACCAGGTGGCGGTATAGCCCAGATCCTGCTGCGCCAGCTGCGGGATCACCACCGAGCTGCCGTAGAGGATCATCGCCATCCCCGCCATCAGCAGGCTGGAGATCGCGAAGTTGCGGTCCTTCATGCAGTGCAGATCCACCACCGGCTTTTTGGCATACATCAGCCAGTAGATTGCGCCGATAATGCCGACCAGCGTCAGCACCGCGAAGGTGCGGATAAAGTTCGAATAGAACCAGTCGTCATCCTCGCCCCGGTCGAGCATCACCTGCAAACAGCCGAGACCAAGGGCGATCAGGCCGATCCCCGTCCAGTCGATTGTCAGCTTCTCTTTTGATTTGCTCTCCCACGGCGGATCTTCCAGCAGCTGGTAGATCGCCAGCACCGTGACAATCCCCACCGGGATGTTGATAAAGAACACCCAGCGCCAGGAGTAGTTGTCGGTGATCCAGCCCCCCAGCGTCGGGCCGAGCACCGGCGCAACGATAATCGCAATCGAGGAAAGGCCAAACGCTTTGCCCCGGTCCTCCGGCTTGAAGTAGTCGAGCAGCACCGACTGCTGCGTGGGCTGCAGCCCGCCGCCAAAGAAGCCCTGCATCACGCGGAACAGGATGATTTGCCACAGCTCGGTGGCAATGCCGCACAGGAACGAGCAGATGGTAAACATCACGATGCAGATCAGGAAGAACTGCTTGCGGCCAAACAGCCGGCTCAGAAACGCCGAGATGGGCAGCACGATGCCGTTCGCCACCAGGTAGCTGGTCAGCACCCAGGTGGATTCGTCATAGCTGGCCGAGAGCGACCCCGCAACGTGCGGCAGCGCGACGTTGACGATGGTGGTGTCCAGAATCTCCATAAACACCGCCAGGGTGACGACAATCGCCACCGCCCACGGATTGCTGGCGGGCTTCCAGTTATCGTGGCTGTGATCCGTCATTCCACCGTCACCTTCGGTTCAACCGACAGCCCCAGCGGCAGCGGCTTATTCGGATCCAGCCCTTTATCAATGACGATTTTCACCGGCACGCGCTGCACAATCTTCACAAAGTTACCGGTGGCGTTTTCCGACGGGAAGGCGGAGAAGCGCGAACCGCTGCCCTGCTGGATGCTGTCGATATGGCCTTCAAGCTCCATATCCGGCCAGGCATCGACGGAGACGCTCACCTTATCGCCCGGCTTCATGCGCTCAAGCTGGGACTCTTTGAAGTTGGCCACCACCCAGACGTTCGGCGAAACCAGCGAGAACAGCGCGGTGCCCGCCTGCACCAGCGTGCCGGGCTGCACGTTGCGTTTGGTGACAAAGCCGTCGAACGGGGCGCGGACTTCGGTGTAAGAGAGGTTCAGGTTGGCGGTTTCCAGCTGCGCTTTGGCCTGATCGACCTGACGCTCGCGCGCTTCGACGTTGGTCTCCTGCTGGCGGATTTGCAGCTGAACCTGCTCCGCCACTTCCAGCTGCGCCTGGGCGCTCGCCAGCCCCGCCTGGGCGCTGCGTAGCTGAGCGTTCGCGGAATCAATACTTTGCTGGGTGGTCGCGCGCGGGTCGACGCCGCGCTGGCGACGGTACTCCGCCTGCGCGTTCGCCAGATCGGCCTGCGCTTTCAGCACCTGCGCTTTGGCTTCATCGCGCTGGGCGGGATACTGCACTTTTGAGAGCGCCAGCTGCGCCTGGGCCTGATGCAGCTGCGCGATAGCCAGCCCAAGCTGCGCCTGAGCCTGATCGCGCTGCGCGGTGGTATCACGCGGATCGATAACCACCAGCAGATCGCCCTTTTTCACGCGCTGGTTATCGCGCACGCGCAGCTCGGTAACGTAGCCCGCCGTTTTGGGGGCAATCGTCACCACGTCGCCGTCGGTAAAGGCGTCGTCGGTCGTCTCTTCGTTACGGGTTAAAAACCACCAGACCAGCGCCACAACGACCATTACCACCACGACAATGCCGAGGATAATTAACGGTTTTTTGCCCGGGCGCTTACGGGTGTTGCTCATTATCTGACTGGAATCTGACGTGTTGTTGTCTTTTTGCTCATCGGCGGATGGCGGATTGTGGTTTTCACTCATAATTTGTCATCACTGGCTGGTAATCCCGATCCCCGGGCGAAACGGTCAACTTAACCTTAGATGGGAAATTGACAAATGCCAGTGTAACTTTACATAAGCTAACATCCGACGCATTTTCTGCCACATCACTTAACGCGCTGATAAATCAGCGCGTCTTGCAAAGGCGGACAGATTGGTCAGGGTTAGCGCAGCAGCTGTAACAACAGCCAGCCGCACAGCATCGACCAGGCAAGCATCGGCAGGGAACAGAGATGGAAGCGCCACCAGATGCGGCGGTCGTTGGCCATGCGCAGGGCAATCAGGTTGGCCAGCGAGCCGGGCAGCAGCCCAAACCCGCCGATGTTCACCGCCCAGGCCAGCAGCGTGTCCGGCGGAACATAGTTGAGCAGCAGAATGGTGGCCGGCACGTTGCTGATAAACTGCGACAGGCCAATCGCCGGCAGCCACAGATACCGCCCTCGCCCAGCTGACCGATGGCGGCAAAATGCGGCTGCAGCACCGGAAGGTGGATCAGTAAAATGCACATCAATAAACATCGCCATAAAGACCAGCAGCAGGGTCCAGTCCACGCTCACCAGCACCCGACGCGCCAGCAGCACGAAAACAGCCCGCAGCGACCAGCAGCAGCGCCCAGCCAGTGAGTACTTCAGCTCCAGCGCGAAGAGAAAGACGATGTACAGCAGGACGCTGACGATAAACAGCGGTTTCTGCCACTGCTGGTTGCCCGGAGCATCATGCTTCTCAATGCTGCGCGCCGGGAAGCTAAACCACGTCAGCACCAACAGCGACAGCATCATCACCAGCGCCAGCGGCGCCATCTGCCAGGTAAAAGCGGCGAACGACTGAGCGGAACGTCCCCAGAGGAGGATATTTTGCGGGTTGCCGATAGGCGTCAACAGCGAACCGGCGTTAACGGCCAGCGCTTCAAAGATGATCAGCCGGCTGACGGGCAGCGCGCAGAAGCTTACGCAGCGTGAGCGTGAGCGGCACCATGATAAACAGCGCCACATCGTTGGTCAGAAAGGTCGAGAGCACGCGCCGCCGCACACACCATAAACAGCGCCAGCGTGCGTTCGTGCTGGAAACCCTGCGCCAGCCGCGCACCGAGCACATCAAAATAGCCGCTCAGCTCCAGCCCTTTCGTCAGCATCATCAAACCGCTCAGGGTAATGATGGTGTGCCAGTCAATGGCGGCGGGCAGCTGCGGCCAGCGGTAATCCGCCAGCGGCAACAAAATCACGCCCAACAGCAACAGTAAATGCAAAACGCGGTCACGCATTAAGGAACGAAGCACGATGGGCATGATGGCAGAAGGCCTTGTAGGTTAGCGATTCTCGTAAAATTTCTGGAACACGGCGAGGGTTTCATCGCTGACGTGGTGCTCCATCCCTTCCGCATCCCGGCGGGCAATTTCCGGGCTGACGCCCAGCACCAGCAGAAAGGTTTCAACGATGTGATGGCGCTCGCGGCTGGCTTCAGCCAGCTTCTCGCCTTCCGGGGTGAGGAACACGCCGCGATACGGCACCTGCTCAACCAGACCGGTGGTACTGAGACGCTTTTCAGCATTTTGGCCACGGTCGGCTGCGAAACGCCCAGGCGGGCCGCCATATCAACCTGGCGCGCCTCGCCAACTTCACGAATTAAATCGGAAATTAGCTCAACGTAATCATCAATCAGCTCACGGCGATGCGCTTCGCGTACCTGGCGAAATCCTTCGACATGCTCTTCAATATCTTTCAGCGGCCCCTGGGGCATGTGGGTGGCGCTTTTCGCACGACGACTCATTCAGCTTCCTCTTTATTATCTGCCGCACTTTACCTGCGGTGCGGGCTGGCTGCGCTCATTGTAAACCAGGCACAAATAAGCACAAATTTTTCCTGAATAGTGTTGGCTAAAGAGTATAGCCAGTGCTATCTTTGTACATGTTGTAAGCGAATAGCCTACAAAGGAGGCAACGATGAACGAACCCTGGCTGTTGCTGCTCCTTTTCCTGCTGTTTATTGCAGGGCTGTGCTTACTGTTGGGTTACCCGTTTTCCAGGAGGTAAAGATGAGCACGATGAAAAGCTGCCTCGACTGCGGCAAATGCTTCCAGACCGTACAAAGCAAACCGGCTTTTGAGCTGAAGTCGCTGTTGTGTCTGTTTAGCCGCTCGCCTTTTGCCCTGCGCCTGATGCTGCTTGAAAAACTGACCGGCAAAAAAATCGCCGCGCAGCCCTGCCCGAATCTGATCTGGCGCGGCTGAGTTTCCTCAGGGCTTCACAGTCTGACCCGCTGCCTGCAGCGGGTTTTATTTTGCCTGCGAAAAACGCCCTTCACGGCAGCGTTTTCAGGCATAAAAAAACGGCCCGTAAAGGGCCGTTTCTGTGCAACTCTGGTCTAAGCAAAAACTTAGAAGCGGTAACCTACGCCCGCAATCCAGGTGCCAACGTCAACGTTGCGGATACGGCTCTGCTCGTAGGAGAAGTCCAGAGCAACGTTCTGGATTGGGTTGAACTGCAGACCTGCGCCGTAAGAGAAGCCGTAGTCGCTGCTGCGTGCGGTTTTAGACTGACCGGCAGTCTGGTTCTGCTGGAATTTACCGTAGCCAACACCTACTACACCGTAGATGCTTGCCCAGTCGTTCAGACGGTAAGCCGGACCAGCGGTGATGCCGTAGTACTGGCCTTTGTTGTATACGCCGTTTTCAGTACGATCTTTTTCGGTGTAGGTGAAAGAACCGATCACACCCAGTGGGTTGGAACCCTCTTCGTAGCGGTATTTCAGGTTGAAGCCGTTAGCTTTGTTAGCATCACGCCCTGCATAGTCGCTCTGAGCGTAGCCGGCAGAAACGGTGCTCTGTGCCACAGCGGAACCTGCGGAAACAGCCAGTACAGCGGCCAGTGCTGAAAGACATGCAATTTTTTTCATAACCACCTCAAATGTGAATATACTTCTCTCCTGACAACGCTAAAAATATAACAAAACTTAGCAAGAAACTCTGCCCGCATTTTGTTGTCTAACAGATTGTTTGGTGTAACAGAAAGTTAATGAACTTTCCTATGTCATTCATTTTTCTTATAAAAAGCATCATCTTTCTGCAATAATCCTGCGCACAGAAAATTATCGGTTTAAGTAAATTCCTAAACTAACCTGACATTTCTTTACGGAAATGGCCCTGAAAACGGTGATTTTTCAGCCAGTCGCTGGCGCATTTTTTCCGCCGTCGCGCTTTATTCGCTGGAAATTTCGCCCGAAAAGCGGTGTGAATGAGTCGTCACTGACGCCAGGATAATGCGAGGCGACCGCGCCCGATGATAAAGCGGTGACAGAAACCCCGCATCATTGCCTCAGCCGCCTCCTTATTTCCCGCCGATTGTTTTACACTGGCTGCCCGTTGCCTGGTTATTCATCATCACAGGAATTGATCACAGGATGTCTGCACCTCTTTCCCATCCCAAACTGGCGCCGGTAGTGCTGCCGGTTGCCGTATTACTGATCGCCATGCTGTCGATGCAGGGCGGCGCGTCGCTGGCGAAATCGCTTTTTCCCACCGTCGGTGCGCCTGGCATTACCGCGCTGCGTCTGGCGCTGGGCACGCTCATCCTGTGCGCGATTTTCAAACCCTGGCGGCTGCGCTTCACCCGTGAGCAGCGTATGCCGCTGCTGTTCTATGGACTGGCGCTGGGCGGCATGAACTATATGTTCTACCTCTCCATCCAGACCGTACCGCTGGGTATCGCCGTGGCGCTGGAGTTTACCGGCCCGCTGGCGGTGGCGCTGTTCTCCTCCCGCCGTCCGGTGGATTTTATCTGGGTGCTGCTGGCCGTCACGGGCCTATGGTTCCTGCTGCCGCTCGGTCAAATGGCTCTGAGCCATATCGATCTCACCGGCGCAGCGCTGGCCCTGGGCGCCGGTGCCTGCTGGGCGGTCTATATCCTCTGACGGGCCAGCGCGCGGGTGAAGAACACGGCCCGGCAACGGTCGCGCTGGGCTCGCTGATTGCCTCAGTGATTTTTGTGCCGCTCGGTCTGACCTTTGCCGCCCCAGCGGAGACTCCATCTGGCAATGGTCAATTATGCCCGCTTGGCGTTGCTCATCGCCCTGCTCTCCACCGCCCTTCCCTACTCGCTGGAGATGATGGCCCTGACGCGTCTGCCGACGCGCATTTTCGGTACGCTGATGAGTATGGAGCCCGCGATGGCGGCGATCTCCGGCATGGTGTTCCTTGGCGAAACGCTGACGCTTTGCAGCAATGGCTGGCGCTGCTGGCGATTATCGCCGCATCTGCCGGCTCGACGCTCACCATGAAACAGAAAGCGGCACATATAAATGAAGTGGATATCAACACGCCGCAATAAGCCGTACAGGTCAGCCGGTTATTTAACCGATGCTGAATATCACAGACACAGTTCATCAATTTATAATTTCTTAAATAGCCGCACGGTAAGCTGTTATTATTTTGCAACATGATAGAAGAATAATTAACATTCACCATAACAAACTGATTTTAATCAATTTTAATAAAACCGTTATTTTCGCAGCTTAACATTAAGCTTTAGCTATTCCTGTCATTGCTATTTAACCAATAGGCACTGCCAGAGATGAAAAATCTGGTGCTATACTTAGTTCCGTAATTACCTGGGACATAAACATCAAGAGGATATGAGATTATGAGTACCGCTAAACTGGTGAAAACGAAAGCGTCTAATCTGCTTTATACCCGCAACGATGTATCGGATAGCGACAAAAAAGCGACCATTGAGTTGCTGAATCGCCAGGTGATCCAGTTCATCGATCTTTCGCTGATCACCAAACAGGCCCACTGGAATATGCGCGGTGCAAACTTTATTGCCGTTCATGAAATGCTGGATGGCTTCCGCACAGCACTGGTGACCGATCACCTGGATACGATGGCCGAACGTGCCGTACAGCTGGGCGGCGTGGCGCTGGGCACCACGCAGGTGATCAACAGCAAAACGCCGCTGAAAAGCTATCCGCTGGATATTCACACCGTTCAGGATCACCTGAAAGAGCTGGCCGATCGTTATGCCATTGTGGCTAACGACGTGCGTAAAGCGATTAGCGAAGCGAAAGACGAAGATACCGCAGATATCTTCACCGCCGCATCCCGCGACCTGGATCAGTTCCTGTGGTTTATCGAATCTAACATCGAATAATCCCTTCAAACCGCGCCCGGGTTATCAAACCCCGCCTTTTTTATGCCTGCTACCCGCCCGGCTTTTTTGACGCCGTTAACAATTCCTTAATCCTTTCTTTCCCTTATTATCACTCTGATGCACACTGTGCCATTGTTTCACCACGTCAAACAGCACAATGCACCAAAACGGTGATTCATTCTGGTGCAAAGACGAATCATCATTCCACGGCTATTGTGCAAAATGCGTGCTCAGCCTGCCCCTCTTATTTTGCAAACTGTTGCACAACCGCCTTTGAGAAAAAAAGTTGGCACGATTTTTTCATTGTGCCAGTCGTTCTCGCAGGGGATCGCCCCGTGGATATAAAAGGAAATGCTATGAAGTCTGTATTAAAAGTTTCACTGGCTGCACTTACCCTGGCTTTTGCGGTGTCCTCTCAGGCTGCCGACAAACTGGTTGTGGCGACCGACACGGCGTTCGTTCCGTTTGAATTTAAACAGGGTGATAAATACGTTGGTTTTGATGTGGATCTGTGGGCCGCTATCGCCAAAGAACTCAAACTGGATTACACCCTGAAGCCGATGGACTTCAGCGGCATCATCCCGGCACTGCAAACCAAAAACGTTGACCTGGCGCTGGCGGGCATCACCATTACCGAAGAGCGTAAAAAAGCGATCGACTTCTCTGACGGCTACTACAAAAGCGGCCTGCTGGTGATGGTGCTAACCAACGATAAACGACGTAAAAAGCGTGAAAGATCTGGACGGCAAAGTGGTGGCGGTGAAGAGCGGCACCGGTTCTGTGGATTACGCGAAAGCGAATATCAAAACCAAAGACCTGCGTCAGTTCCCGAACATCGACAACGCGTACATGGAACTCGGCACCAACCGTGCTGACGCTGTTCTGCACGATACGCCAAACATCCTGTACTTCATCAAAACGGCAGGTAACGGCAAGTTTAAAGCCGTGGGCGACTCTCTGGAAGCTCAGCAGTACGGTATCGCGTTCCCGAAAGGCAGCGACGATCTGCGCACGAAAGTTAACGGCGCGCTGAAAACGCTGAAAGAGAACGGCACCTATAACGAAATCTACAAAAAATGGTTCGGTACCGAGCCTAAATAATTTCACCTGAATTCAGGTTTGTAACGCCCGGTGGCGCTGCCGCTTACCGGGCCTACGTTTTTCGTTTTTCACCACGGTATACAGGAATACATCATGCAGTTTGACTGGAGCGCCATCTGGCCTGCCATTCCACTCTTGCTTGAAGGCGCTAAAATGACCCTGTGGATTTCGGTCCTCGGTCTGGTTGGCGGGTTGATTATCGGTCTTGTCGCCGGTTTCGCCCGCACCTACGGCGGCTGGATTGCAAACCACATCGCGCTGGTTTTCATCGAAGTGATCCGCGGCACGCCTATTGTGGTGCAGGTCATGTTCATCTACTTCGCCCTGCCGATGGCGTTCACCGACCTGCGCATCGACCCGTTCAGCGCCGCCGTCGTGACCATTATGATCAACTCCGGCGCCTACATTGCGGAAATCACCCGCGGTGCGGTGCTGTCGATTCATAAAGGCTTCAGTGAAGCGGGCCTGGCGTTAGGCCTGTCGCGTCGCGAAACGATCCGCCACGTGATCCTGCCGCTGGCGCTGCGCCGCATGCTGCCGCCGCTGGGCAACCAGTGGATCATCAGCATCAAAGATACGTCGCTGTTCATCGTTATCGGCGTGGCCGAACTGACCCGTCAGGGCCAGGAGATCATTGCCGGCAACTTCCGCGCGCTGGAGATCTGGAGCGCGGTCGCCGTCGTCTACCTGATCATTACGCTGGTTCTGAGCTTCGTTCTGCGTCGTCTTGAAAGAAGGATGAAAATCCTGTGATTGAATTTAAAAACGTCTCCAAGCACTTTGGCCAAACCCAGGTGCTGCACAATATCGATCTGAACATCAAGCAGGGTGAAGTGGTGGTCATTATCGGGCCATCCGGCTCCGGTAAATCCACCCTGCTGCGCTGCATCAACAAGCTGGAAGAGATCACCAGCGGCGATCTGATCGTCGATGGCCTGAAAGTGAACGATCCGAAAGTGGATGAGCGCCTGATTCGTCAGGAAGCCGGCATGGTGTTCCAGCAGTTCTACCTGTTCCCGCACCTGACGGCGCTGGAAAACGTGATGTTTGGCCCGCTGCGCGTGCGCGGTGCCAACAAAGCGGCGGCAGAAGCGCTGGCAAAAGATCTGCTGGCGAAGGTCGGCCTGGCGGAGCGTGCGCACCACTACCCTTCCGAGCTGTCCGGCGGCCAGCAGCAGCGCGTGGCGATTGCCCGCGCGCTGGCGGTGAAACCGAAGATGATGCTGTTTGATGAGCCGACCTCCGCACTCGACCCGGAGCTGCGCCACGAGGTGCTGAAAGTCATGCAGGATCTGGCGGAAGAAGGGATGACCATGGTGATCGTGACCCACGAAATCGGCTTTGCTGAGAAAGTGGCGTCCCGCCTGATCTTCATCGATAAAGGCCGTATCGCGGAAGACGGTAACCCGCAGGAGCTGATCGCGAATCCGCCGAGCCAGCGTTTGCAGGAGTTCCTGCAGCACGTCTCTTAATACGGCGTAAAAACAACAAAGCCGCTGCGGATCCCCGTAGCGGCTTTTTTTTTACCTGAGCAGCGCTTAGCGTGCCAGCCGCTGCGCGCGCGTGGCGGGCGGTAAAAATGTCCAGGCGATAAAGCGGCTCTGCTTCTGGCCCTGCGCCATGTCGACGATGCGTACCTGATAAGCGTCGTGCGCCTTCAGCCGATCGCGCAGCTCGGGCAGATGCTCTTTGCGCGACACCAGCGAGGTAAACCAGACGATGCGATCGCCTAACGCGACGCTTTCATCGATCATCCGGCCGATAAACGCACGCTCACCGCCGTCGCACCACAGCTCGTTATGCTGACCGCCGAAGTTAAGCGGCGCCTGCCTGCTCAGGCCGAGATTGCGCACTTTACGCTGGCTGCCGGCCGCCGCATCGGCCGCCGAGGCATGAAACGGCGGATTACACAGTACCGCGTGATAGCGTTCGTTCTTGTGCACCACGCCAGCAAAAATCGCGCTCTCCTGCTTCTGACGGCGCAGACGAATGGCGCGCTGCAGGCCGGGATTGCTGGCGACAATCTGACTGGCGGCGTTAACGGCGTCCGCGCTGATGTCGGTGCCGGTAAAGCGCCAGCCATACTCTGCGTAACCGATCAGCGGATAGATGCAGTTGGCACCGCAGCCAATATCCATCACGTCGAGATCGCGCGGCAGCACGCCACCGTTATCGCTGGCCAGCAGATCCGCCAGCGCATGGATATAGTCAGCGCGGCCCGGCACCGGCGGCGTCAGATAGCCTTCCGGCAGCTGCCAGTTCAGGTTATAAAACAGTTTCAGCAGCGCCTGATTCAGCAGCAGCACCGCGTGCGGATCGGCGAAATCAACCGACAGCTCACCGTAACCATTGGGGCGCACTTTGTCCGCCAGCGGCGGATGCGCGGCAGTCAGGGCAGCAAAATCATAACGGCCCTGATGGCGGTTACGCGGATGAAAGAGCGCGGTAGCGGCAGGCTTGTTCATAGATTCTCCGGACATTAATGCGCGCGTAAGATACGCTGGATGACGGCAGCGCACAATCCGCCAGGAAAATTTAGTGCAACGAATTTAAATCTATTCTCCCTAAAACTGCATCCGCAATACTGCGTCCAGCCGCCAGCGCCGCCGGAACACGCAGTATCCAGGACGAATCAGGAGCGCAAATGCGTCAACGTTACACTTATCAGCCGCGCAGTGGACACGGTCTGCCTCACGATCCGCTCAACGCCATCGTCGGCCCGCGCCCGATTGGCTGGGTCAGCTCGCAAAGCGCCAGCGGCCAGCGCAATCTGGCGCCCTATAGTTTCTTTAACTGTTTTAACTACCATCCGCCAATCATTGGTTTTGCCAGCAGCGGCTGGAAAGACAGCGTGCAGAATATCAGTGAAACCGGCGAGTTCGTCTGGAACCTGGCGACGCGTCCGCTGGCAGAAGCCATGAATGAGAGCTCCGCCTCAGTACCGCCCGATCACGACGAGTTTGCCCTCGCCGGCCTGACGCCGCTGGCCGCTTCCCACGTTAACGTCAGCATGGTGGCAGAAAGCCCGGTCAACTTTGAGTGTCGCCTGACGCAGCTGATTCGCCTGCAGGATGCACAGGGAGGCGAGCTGGAGAGCTGGCTGGTACTGGGCGAAGCGGTGGCGATTCACATCGATGAAGCGCTGCTGGAGAACGGCATCTATCAGACCGCCAAAGCGCAGCCGATTCTGCGCGCCGGCGGTCCTTCCGCCTATTACGCGATCAGCGAAGATCAGCGTTTTAATCTGGTGCGCCCGGACGCGCGCCGCGGTTAAATCAGGACACTGGCGGCGCGACACATTGCGCCGCTAGCAGGCCAGCGTCTGTAACACCTTCACCGCCCGGGCTATCTCCGGTGCCAGCCAGCGATCCTCCTGCCAGGTAGCAACCTCAGCGCGCAGCGCGCGTAGCGCCCGGCCCGTGCCGCTGGCCAGCTGCGCCTCACCGTGAAAATCCAGCGCCTGCGCCGCCAGCAGGTACTCAATCGCCAGCACCTGCCAGAGGTTATTCAGCAGTCTGATCAGCTTGAGCGCCGCGCCGGTACCGAGGCTGAGGTGATCCTCCTGCAGTCCCGAGGTGACGTAATTGTCCAGCACCGCCGGCTGCGCCAGCTGACGATTCTCCGCGCACAGGGAAGCCGCCACGTATTGCGCGATCATCATGCCGGAGTTAACGCCCGGCTGCGCCACCAGAAACGGCGGCAGCCCGCTGACCAGCGGATTGACCAGCCGATCCAGCCGGCGCTCGGCAATGCTGCCAATCTCCGCCATGGCAATCGCCAGCAGATCGGCCGCCATGGCAACCGATTCGCCGTGCGGATTGGCCTGCGACACCACGCGCCAGTTATCCGGCGTGCCCAGTACCAGCGGATTATCGGTGCATGCGTTCAGTTCGATCTCAACCTGACGCGCCGCGTGGGCGAACTGATCGCGGCTGGCGCCGTGCACCTGCGGCATCGAGCGCAGGCTGAGCGCATCCTGGGTGCGTATGCCGCAGCTCGCCGCCAGCAGCGGGCTGTCGCTCAGCAGCGCACGCAGACGCTGACCGCTGTGCTGCATACCGGGGCTGGCTTTCAGCGCAATCACCTCGGCATCAAACGCCGCCAGCTGACCGCGCAGCGCTTCAAAGCTCATCGCGCCGGTGACATCCGCGCAGTCCAGCAGCCGCGCCGCATCGTCCAGCGCCAGACAGCTCAGCCCGGTCATGCACGGCGTACCGTTGACCAGGCTCAGGCCCTCTTTGGCACCGGGGCGATACGGCTGTATACCGGCCAGCCGCAGCGCCTGCTCCGCCGGCATCACCTGTTGCTGGTACTCAACCTCGCCCACGCCAATCAGCGCCAGCCCGATATGCGCCATGTGGGTGAGATAACCGACTGAACCCTGCGACGGCACCTGCGGCGTGATCTGCTGATTGAGCAGCGCCAGCAGATGCTGCACCAGCGCCACCGAAACGCCGGATTTGCCGTGGCTGTAGTTGGCGATGGCCGCACACAGAATGGCGCGCGTCTGCTCGCGTGTCAGCAGCGGACCGACGCCGCAGGCGTGGCTCAGCAACGTATTGCGTGACAGCTGGCTGAGCTGGTCTTCTGGCAGCGTGATGTTACACAGCGCCCCCAGCCCGGTGTTGATGCCATAGGCAATCTGACCGCTGGCAACGATCTGTTCGACGATCTCGCGACCGCGCGCAATGCGCTGCCAGGCGGCGGCGCTCAGCGTCAGTTCGGCGTTATGTCGCGCTACCTGTACCAGCGCCTGCCAGGTCAGCGACGCATCGCCCCAGACGACGGTCATACTGGCTGCTCCGCGTGATGGCTCTGATGGCTGGAGATAAACTGCTTAAAGCGCGATGAACCGCTGGCGCCAAACATCGCTTCCGGCGTGCCCTCGCAATCAATGTTGCCCTGATGCATAAACACCACGCGATTAGAGACGTTGCGCGCAAAGCCCATCTCGTGCGTCACCACCAGCATGGTGCGCCCCTCTTCCGCCAGGCTGCGCATCACCTTGAGCACCTCGCCGACCAGTTCCGGGTCGAGCGCCGAGGTTGGCTCATCAAACAGCATCACTTCCGGATCCATCGCCAGCGCGCGGGCAATCGCCACGCGCTGCTGCTGGCCGCCGGAGAGCTGCGCCGGATAAAAATCCTTGCGGTTAAGCAGCCCGACGCGATCCAGCAACTGCTCTGCCTGGGCGATACAACTCTTTTTGTCGCGCTTCAGCACATAGTGCGGACCTTCAATCACGTTCTGCAGCACCGTCATGTGCGACCACAGATTGAAGCTTTGAAACACCATGCCCAGCCGCGAACGCAGGCGTTCGATCTGCTTAGGATTCGCCGCCAGCTGATGGCCGCGTGCGTGGCGCTTCATTTCAATGGTTTCGCCGCCGACGCTCACCACGCCGGCATCCGGCGTTTCCAGCAGATTGATGCAGCGCAGCAAGGTACTTTTGCCCGAGCCGCTGGCACCGAGAATTGAAATAACATCGCCCTGATGCGCCTGCAGCGAGATGCCTTTGAGCACCTCCATAGCGCCAAAGGATTTATGGATATCAGTGGCGGACAAGGTGACTGGTGAAGTGGAATGCATATTACTCTCCGGCAAGCGGTTTAACGGCAGGCAGCGGCTTTTTTTTTCAGCGCGGTGCACCGGGGTCAGACGGCGCTCTAACAGCGCGTACAGCTGGACGATAATAAAGTTAAGAATCAGGTAGATGGCCGCAGCGCAGACAAACACCTCCATGGTGCGATAGGTACGCTGGATGATCTGCTGCGCTACGCCAGTGACATCCCATACCGTGACCAGGCTGGCGAGCGCGGTGGATTTCACCAGCAGAATCGCCTCGGTGGAGTACGCCGGCAGCGCATAGCGCAGCATGATCGGCGCGATGATGCGGCGCAGCAGCAGCCAGCGTGACATGCCGCAGGCCAGCCCGGCTTCGACCTGACCTGCCGGCACCGCCAGCAGCGCACCGCGCAGGATCTCAGCGGTGTAAGCGGCGGTACACAGCGACAGCGCCAGCACCGCGCAGATAAACGGCTCGCGCAGAAACGGCCAGACGAAGCTGTGGCGAATCACGCCAAACTGGCCGAGCCCGTAGTAGATGAGAAACAGCTGAATCAGCAGCGGCGAGCCGCGAAACACCAGAATATAGCCGCGGGCAAAACCGCTCAGCAGCCGCCAGTGGCTCATGCGCAGCGCCAGAATGCCCAGCGCCAGCAGCCCGCCGCAGACAAAGGCGCTGATAAACAGCCCGAGCGTCACCGGCAGCGCCGCGCTCAGCTTAAGAAAAGTGTCGGCAAGAAAAGCGAAGTCGATCATGCTGCTGCTCCTTAGTGCTGTGCCGCAGTGCGACTTTGCCATGCGCGGCCGAGGCGCGATTCCGCGCGGCGAAACGCATGGTTCGACAGCAGTGTCAGCAGCAGATAGCAGCCACCGCCAATCAGGTAAAAGGTGAAGTAATCGCGCGTTGACCCGGCCGCCACCTGGCTGGCGCGCATCAGCTCGACGATGCCGGTCACTGACACCAGCGCCGAATCTTTCAGGCTCATCTGCCAGACGTTGGACATCCCCGGCAGCGCGTAGCGCACAATCTGCGGGACGAGAATGCGCTGGGCGATACGCCAGCGCGGCATCCCGACGGCTACCGCCGCTTCGACTTCGCCCTTCGCCAGCGCCAGGCGCGCAGCGCGATACACTTCACCCTGATAGGATCCGGAGATGAGCCCGATCGCCAGCGCGCCAATCAGGAACGGCGGCGCTTCAATAAAGCCGTCTGCACCAAACAGCTGGCCGACCAGCGTGATCAACCCCGATCCACCGAAGTAGAACAGGTAGATCACCAGCAGTTCCGGGATGCCACGAAACACCACCGAATAGCTTTCACCCAGCCAGCGCAGCCAGCGCTGGTGCGAGAGTTTCGCCGCCGCCACGCCGGAACCGACCACGGCGCCAATCATCAGCGCCGCCAGCGACAGCAGCAGCGTGGTACCGGCGGCGCTCAGAATCAGGCGACCCCAGCCATCTGCACCAAAACTCAGCAGGCTCATCATCTTTCACCTCACTTACGGCGTTACGTCAGTTTTAAACCACTTCTCGCTCAGCTTTTTCACCGTGCCGTCCGCCAGCGCAGCGTGAATGGCGGCATCGAGTTTGGCCTTCAGGTCGTTATCAGCCATGCGCACGCCCATCGCTTCGCCTTCCCCCCAGATCGGACCGCCCAGCTGCGGGCCGCTGAACGTCAGGTTGCTGTTCTCTTTACGCGCCAGCATCGACTGCGCGAAGGTCACGTCATCAAACACCGCATCGATGCGACCCGCCTGCAGATCGAGAATCGCATCCGCCGAAGCGGTGTATTCGCGCACGTCGGCCACATCTTTGAAGTATTTATCGATAAACGGCGTATACACGGTGCCGGAGGCAATGCCGATGGTTTTGCCCTTGAGCGCCGCCTTCAGCGGGGCGATGGCCGCATTGATGGCAGCCTCGTCGTCGTGCAGTTTGATGATGTTCTTATCGGCCGGCAGCAGCGGGTTATCTTTGCTGGTGATGAAGGTCGCCGGCGTTGACGCGTACGGCGTGGTGAAGTTGACCACTTTTTTCCGGTCCGGCGTAATCACAATCGCATCCATGATGACGTCATATTTCCCGGCGTTCAGTCCGGCAATCATCCCGTCCCAGTTCTGCACCACCAGCTTGCACTGAATGCTCATGCGTTTGCAGAGATCTTCCATCAGTTCAGGTTCGAAGCCGCCCAGCTTGCCGCCCGGCAGCGTCAGGTTCCACGGCTCATAGCTGCCTTCAGTGGCGATGGTGATGGATTTCCACTCTTTAGCCTCGGCAGCCACGCCGGCCAGCATCAGGCTGGCAAACAGCGTGGTAAGGCAAAAACGGCGAAACGGGGCACGGTGTGTCATACGTCTTCTCCTGGTGGTTAACAAATCTGGCTGTCTCTGTTGGCTGATACAGCGCAAATGACATTTCATGTATATACAAGTTAGCTTGCGGCAGATCATTGTCGGCATAAGCTTTTTGTGAGCCAGCCAGAATAAATAGTCATCATTGCCGCGCGGTCTTTACTTGTACATACAAGCTAGCAAGGGCTGTGCCAGATCGGCAAAGATGGTAAACGGAGGGGATCGGCGTCAGGCGGAACGCGTCGTGCACACTTACAGGGCAGGGGTTGCACAGCATTGGGGAGTGAGGCAGCGGTTGTACATCCGCCACATGAGAAACGGGGTCACCGTGATGGCGACCCGCATCAATTAAACGGCTTTCCCCGCCTGCAGAAACGCCTGCAGCAGCGGCTTCAGCACGTGCTGCAACCGCGTGGCGCGATCCTGCTGCCAGGCAAACGGCGGCGCCTCATCCATGTAATTCAGCTGCGCCAGCTCCAGCTGCACCGCCTGCACGCCCTGCGCTGGCTGGCCGTAAGCGCGCGTGATGTAGCCTCCTTTGAAGCGTCCGTTCACCACCCAGCTGTAGTCGCTTTGCGCGGCGCACACCTGCTCAATCGCCGCGATGCTAGCCGCCGAACAGCTGGCGCCCTCATTGGTGCCGATGTTCAGATCCGGCAGCTGGCCATCGAACAGGCGCGGAATCACCGAAGCGATGGAGTGCGCATCAAACAGCAGCGCATAGCCATGTTCGGCTTTCAGCCGCGCCAGCTCCTGCTGAATCTGCTGGTGATAGGGTTGCCAGATAGTCTCCAGATAGCGCTGACGCGCCGCGCTGTCCGGCGTCATGCCGGGTTTAAAGGTAGGCGTGCCATCAAACAGCGTCTCCGGATAGAGCCCGGTGGTGGCCGTGCTGTACAGCGGCTGGTTGTCCGGCGGACGGTTGAGATCGATCACGAAGCGCGAGTAGTGCCCGATCAGCACGCTGGCACCGAGGTCGCGCACAAAGTCGTACAGCAGCGGAATATGCCAGTCGGTATCCGGCAGGCCGCGCGCGGCCTCGCTCAGCCCGGCGTCAACCTCCGACGTCAGCTGGGTACCGGCATGCGGAATACTGACCAGCAGCGGCAGCTTACCGGCGGTGAAATGAAAAGGGGTCATTGCGCTTCTCCACGATAGATAACCTGGCACGGCAGTTCGCCGCCCAGCCAGTAAACCAGCTCAGCCGGGCGAGCCAGCGGCCAGTGGACAAAATTGGCTACTTTGCCTGGCTCCAGCGAGCCGTGCGTGGCCTGCAGGCCAAGCGCCTTCGCGCCCCACAGCGTGACGCCGGCCAGCGCTTCCTCCGGCGTCAGGCCAAACAGCGTACAGCCCATGTTCAGCATCAGCCGCAGCGACAGCGCCGGTGACGTGCCCGGATTGGCATCGCTGGCCAGCGCCATTGGCACGCCGTGCTGGCGGAACAGTTCGACCGGCGGACGCTGCGTCTCGCGCAGCAGGTAGAACGCTCCGGGCAGCAGTACCGCCACCGTGCCATGCTCCGCCATCGCGCGGGCATCGTCCTCCGTGGCGTATTCGAGGTGATCGGCTGAGAGCGCACCATAGCGCGCCGCCAGTGCGGCACCGCCGAGTGCCGACAGCTGTTCAGCGTGCAGCTTCACCGGCAGGCCGAGCGCTTTGGCGGCATCAAATACCGCGCTCACCTGCTGCGGTGACAGCGCCAGGTGTTCGCAAAACGCGTCGACCGCATCTGCCAGCCCCTCCGCTTTCACCCGCGGCAACAGGCGCTGACAGATAATATCAATCCAGCCCTGCGGGTTATCCCTGAACTCTGGCGGGAAGCCGTGCGCTGCCAGGCAGGTGGCCTGCACATCGGCAGGCACCGACTGCGCCAGCTCGCGGATAGCGCGCAGCAGAGTGAGCTCGCTCTCCTCGTCCAGCCCGTAGCCGGATTTAATCTCCACCGTGGTCACGCCTTCGGCCAGCAGGCGATCGAGCCGCCAGCGCGCTGACGCCACCAGCTGCTGCTGACTGGCCGCGCGCGTGGCGCGCACCGTCGACAGGATGCCGCCGCCCTGCGCGGCGATCTCTGCGTAGCTCACGCCGTTGAGCCGCTGTTCGAACTCCTGGCTGCGATCGCCGCCAAACACCAGATGCGTGTGGCAATCCACCAGACCGGGCGTGATGATGCCGCCGTCAAACTGCTGCTGCCGGCGCGGGGCAAAGTCCGGTAAGGCACTGCGCGGGCCGACCCACACCAGCTCGCCGTTATCCACCGCCACGGCGCCATCCTCAATCAGGTTATAGCGACCGTCACGCATGGTGACCACATCGGCCCCCAGCCACAGGCTGTCGATCTGTTTACTTGCCATCCCACTCCCCTTTTGTCTGGCGATTTACACTGCGCCTCAAAGTATGTATATGTATATACAACTTTCCGCCATTGAGGATCAACCATGGCAGTTTATTTTGCCCCACGCGCACGGCTGGCCGACGGCTGGCAGGAAAACGTGCTGATCGCAACCGACGATCAGGGATTTATTTGCGCCCTTACCGCCGACAGTACGCCCGGCGATGCCGTGCGCCTGGCCGGCCCGGTGATTCCGGCGATGGCCAACCTGCATTCCCATGCCTTCCAGCGCGCCATGGCCGGGCTGGCGGAAGTGGCAGGCGATCCGCAGGACAGCTTCTGGACGTGGCGCGATCTGATGTACCGCATGGTGCAGCGCCTGTCGCCTGAGCAGGTCGGTGCCATCGCCACCCATCTCTACATTGATATGCTCAAGGGCGGCTACAGCCAGGTGGCGGAATTTCACTATCTGCATCACGATCCGCACGGCCAGCACTATGCCGACGATGCGATGCTGCAACAGCTGATGAAGGCAGCACACACCGCCGGTATCGGCCAGACGCTGCTGCCGGTGCTGTACAGCTACAGCGGCTTCGGTGCGCAGCCAGCCAGCGACGGTCAGCGACGCTTTATTCAGCACACCGATGCCTATCTGCAACAGCAGCAGCGCGTCGCGCAGTGGAGCGCGCAGCAGCCGCTGATCAACCACGGCCTGTGTTTCCACTCGCTGCGCGCGGTGAGCGAAGCCCAGATGCATGAGGTGCTGGCCGCCAGCGCTGCGCATCTGCCGGTGCACATTCACGTTGCCGAGCAGGAAAAAGAGGTTAATGACAGTCTGGCATGGAGCGGCGAACGGCCGGTGGCGTGGCTGTATAACCGCTTTGCCGTTGATGCACGCTGGTGCCTGATTCACGCCACCCATCTCGATCAGCAGGAGATGGCGCGCATGGCGGACAGCGGTGCCATTGCCGGGCTGTGTCCCACCACCGAAGCCAATCTCGGCGACGGCATCTTCCCGGCGGTGGAGTACATCGGGCGCGGCGGGCGCTGGGGCATTGGCTCCGACAGCCACGTTTCGCTCAGTGCGCTGGAGGAGCTGCGCTGGCTGGAGTATGGCCAGCGGCTGCGCGATCGTCGCCGCAACCGCATCACGCTAACCGATCAACCCTCGGTCGGCGATCTGCTGTGGCAGCAGGCGGCGCAGGGCGGCGCGCAGGCCTGTGGCATTGCCAGCGGTGAGCTGGCGGTGGGCAAACGCGCCGACTGGCTGGTGCTGGAAGAGGATGCGCTGCTGGCCAGCGTCAGTTCCGCCGCGCTGCTCAATCGCTGGCTGTTTGCCGGCAGCAGCCAGCAAATTCGTGACGTGTTTGTTGCCGGACAGCCGGTGATTCAGCAAGGCCATCACGCGGCGGAAGAAGCGGCCGCCGCTGGCTTTGCCCGGGCGATGCGGGCGCTGCAATGAACGCGCGCTTTGACTACGCGCAGCTGCCGGTCAGCCGCTGGCGCAACGGCGGCGGGGAGACGCGCGAAATTATCAGCTATCCACCGGGCGCAGCAGAGTTCGGGTGGCGCGCCAGCATCGCCACTATCGACGCCGACGGGCCGTTCTCGCCCTTCCCCGGCGTCGATCGGGTAATTACCCTGCTTCAGGGCGATAGCGTGCTGCTGCGCTGTGAACAGGCCGAACAGCCGTTGCTGCCCCATCAGCCGTGGGCCTTTCCCGGCGAATGGGCGATAGAGGCGCAGGTTAGCGGCAGCTGTCAGGACTTCAATATCATGACGCGGCGCGACAGCTGGCGCGCGGCGGTAAGCGTGGAGCAGCAGACGGTCAGCAGCCTGCATGGCGTGGCGTATGTGCTGGCCGGTACATGGCGCAGCAGTGCGGGCGAGACGCTGCAGGCGCAGCAGGGAATATGGTGGCTGCAGGAGCAGCAGCTGCTGGTGCCGCAAACGACAGAGGCCAGCCTGCTGTTTATCGCGCTTAGCCGTGTCCCCTGAAGCGGCCCAGCAATTTGTAGCGTGAGCCTGGATAGAGCAGGCGCGCATAGGTGACGATTTTGTTGTCGCTCCACGTCTGGCGGCGGATAAGCAGGCACGGCTCGTGCTCGTCCAGCGCCAGATGCTTACGCTGGCGCAAATCCGGCAGTACCGCTTCAACGATATGCTCACCGGCAGTCAGCGGGGCGACGCGCATCAGATAGGTATACGGCGTCAGGCTGTGGTAATCCTGGCTGAGGTAGTCAGGCGCGACCAGCGGATTGACCAGACGATCTTCCAGTTGCACCGGCAGCTCATTTTCGTAGTGCACGATCAGCGAATGATACAGCGTCTGGCCGGTGGAGAGTCCCAGCACCGCCGCCTGTTCCGGATCGGCCTTCATCTGACCTATCGAGAGAATTTTGCAGCTGTGCGTATGGCCGCGCTGAGCAATTTCATCGGCGATGTTATGCACTTCCAGCATTGCGGTGTAGCCCTTCATCTCCGCGACAAAGGTCCCGACGCCCTGCATGCGCACCAGAAACCCTTCGCTGGTGAGTTCCCGCAGCGCGCGGTTGATGGTCATGCGGCTGACGCCCAGTTCATTGACCAGCTCGCTCTCCGACGGCACCCGCTGGTTGGCTTTCCAGTGACCTTCCCGGATCTGGCTGACGATTGCCTGCTTAACGCGCTGGTAAATGGGCGCGGGTTCATCCCCCATCGCTGCCGCCAGCTGTGCGATTGCCGTTTGCTCCGCCATTTCCTGTTCCTTTTCCGAATGATGTGTGAAGTTTACTGTCTCGCCGCCTAAATGTATATACATCCAATGGTGCATAGCCTGCCCGCGTGGTGCAGCCGCCGCCCGCTTTTGGTGCAGCGCACCAGGCTGGAGGTTGCCGCACCCGCATTGCGGCACGTTTCACAGAATACGATCAATCTGGCACAGCGCTTGCTACTTGTATAGACAAGATTAGACACTTATGCTTCACTCACAACACTTATAGCGCCTCTGGCGGATGCCATCGCAACTTGCGCTCCGCCACAACGTGGCAGATCACTTGTATAGACAGGAGTAGACTATGTCAGGTTCGGTTCAGGCAATTCGCCTCGTTCCCGGTGAAGTGGACCTCGCCACCTTACGCCGTATTTATCAGGATAAGGTGACGCTGCAGCTGGCAGAGGAAGCGCGGGCGGATATTGACCGCGCACGTGAAACCGTCGAGGCCATCGTCGCCTCGGGCAAGGTGGTGTACGGCATCAACACCGGCTTCGGCAAGCTGGCGCAAACGCAGATCCCCGCCGAACGTCTGGCGGAACTGCAGCGTAACCTGGTGCTGTCACACAGCGTCGGCCTCGGCGATCTGCTGCCGGACAACGTCACTCGCCTGGTGGTCGCCAGCAAAATCATCAGCCTGGCACGCGGCCACTCGGGCATCCGCATGGAACTGATTGACGCGCTGCTGGCGCTGTTCAACGCCGGCGTGATGCCGTGCATCCCGGCGAAGGGATCGGTTGGCGCGTCCGGCGATCTGGCGCCGCTGGCGCATCTCTCCCTGATGCTGCTCGGTGAAGGCCAGGTGCGCATTGACGGCCAGCTGCTACCGGCCCGCGAAGGACTGGCCCACGTCGGCCTGCAGCCGATTGTGCTGGGACCGAAAGAAGGTCTGGCGTTGCTCAACGGCACCCAGGTCTCTACCGCGCTGGCGCTGCGTGGGCTGTTTGAAGCCGAAAATCTGTTTGCCGCCGGGCTGATGGCCGGCGCGCTGTCGCTGGAAGCAATTAAAGGCTCGGTTAAACCGTTTGATGCGCGCATTCATCAGGCGCGCGGTCAGCACGGGCAGATTGCCGTTGCCGCTGCGGTGGCGACGCTGCTCGAAGGCAGCGAAATTCTCAGTTCGCACAGCAACTGCGGACGCGTGCAGGATCCCTACTCGATCCGCTGCGT
This sequence comes from Enterobacterales bacterium, assembly GCA_039593635.1. GTDB lineage: Bacteria > Pseudomonadota > Gammaproteobacteria > Enterobacterales > Enterobacteriaceae > Enterobacter. The sequence goes on along the minus strand of JBCNOW010000025.1, from coordinate 146,174 downwards.
ACCGCAGGTGATGGGCGCCTGTCTCGATAACCTCAGCCACGCCGCGCGCGTGCTGCAGATTGAAGCCAACGCCGCTTCTGACAACCCGCTGGTCTTCAGCGACAGCGGCGACGTGATCTCCGGCGGTAACTTCCACGCCGAGCCGGTGGCCTTTGCCGCCGACATCATCGCGCTGGCGATTGCCGAAGTCGGTGCTATATCCGAACGCCGCCTGGCGCTGCTGCTCGACACCGGCCTCTCCGGCCTGCCGCCCTTCCTGGTGCGCGACGGCGGTGTGAACTCGGGCTTCATGATTGCGCAGGTTACCGCTGCCGCGCTGGCCTCGGAGAACAAATCGCTGGCGCACCCGGGCAGCGTCGACAGCCTGCCGACATCAGCCAATCAGGAAGATCACGTATCGATGGCCACCTACGCGGCACGGCGCCTGGGCGAGATGTGCTTCAACACCGCTGCCGTGGTCGGCATTGAAGCGATGGCGGCGGCGCAGGGCATCGACTTCCACCGCCCGCTGCAAAGCTCTGCCGCGATCGAACAGGAGATGAGCCGCATTCGTGCGCAGGTCGCCTTCCTCGATCAGGACCGTTTACTGGCGCCGGACATTGATGCCATGCGCCTGTGGGCCAGCAGTTACGTCTGGCCTGAAACCCTTACTGCGCTGCTGCCAAGCCAGCGTTCTACTGCTAATTAAGGAACCGATGATGAGCGAAACTTTGACTCAGGCTGTTGCCCGTGAAATCCGTGCGCCGCGCGGTAATGAACTGCACTGCGCCAACTGGCTGATTGAAGCGGCATACCGCATGATTCAGAACAACCTCGATCCTGACGTGGCCGAACGCCCGGAGGATCTGGTGGTGTATGGCGGAATCGGCAAAGCCGCGCGCAACTGGGCGTGCTTTGAGCAGATTCTGCGCTCGCTGCGTGCGCTGCAGCCGGAAGAGACGCTGCTGATTCAGTCCGGCAAGCCGGTCGGTGTGTTCCGCACCCATGCCGATGCGCCGCGCGTACTGCTGGCCAACTCCAACCTGGTGCCGCACTGGGCAACGTGGGATCACTTCCACGAACTGGATAAGGCCGGGCTGATGATGTATGGCCAGATGACCGCCGGTTCATGGATCTATATCGGCGCGCAGGGTATCGTGCAGGGCACCTTTGAAACCTTCGCTGAAGCCGGTCGCCAGCACTACAACAGTGACCTGACGGGCCGCTGGATCCTCACCGCCGGTCTGGGCGGCATGGGCGGCGCGCAGCCGCTGGCGGGCGTGCTGGCCGGTGCCTGCGTGCTGGCGATTGAGTGCCAGGAGTCGCGCATCGATTTCCGTCTGCGCACCCGCTACCTCGACCATAAAGCCTACAGCCTGGATGAGGCGCTGGCGCTGATCAAAGACGCCACCGAAGCCGGCCAGGCGATCTCCGTGGGCCTGCTGGGCAACGCGGCCGAGCTGGTCCCGGAACTGGTGCAGCGCGCGAAAGCGGGCGGCATGAAGCCTGACATCGTGACCGATCAGACCTCCGCGCACGACCCGATCAACGGCTATCTGCCGGTGGGCTGGGACGTGGCACGCTGGGAAGCCGAGCGCGTCAGCAATCCGAAAGCGGTAGAGAAAGCGGCACGCGCCTCCATGGCGCAGCACGTGCAGGCGATGCTCGACTTCCACCACATGGGTGTGCCGACCGTGGATTACGGCAACAATATTCGTCAGGTGGCGCTGGATGAAGGGGTGAAAAACGCCTTTGATTTCCCGGGCTTCGTGCCGGCGTATATTCGTCCGCTGTTCTGCGAGGGCAAAGGCCCGTTCCGCTGGGTGGCGCTGTCTGGCGATGCGGAAGATATCTATAAAACCGACGCCAAACTGAAAGAGCTGTTCCCGGATCACAAAAACCTGCACCGCTGGCTGGATATGGCGCAGGAGCGCATCGCCTTCCAGGGCCTGCCGGCGCGTATTTGCTGGCTGGGGCTGGGCGAGCGTCACAAAGCCGCGCTGGCATTCAATGAGATGGTGCGCAACGGCGAGCTGAAAGCGCCGATCGTGATTGGTCGTGACCACCTCGACTGCGGCTCGGTGGCGTCACCTAACCGTGAAACCGAGGCGATGAAGGATGGCTCGGATGCGGTGTCAGACTGGCCGCTGCTGAACGCGCTGCTGAACACCGCCGGCGGGGCCACCTGGGTGAGCCTGCACCACGGCGGCGGCGTCGGTATGGGCTTCTCGCAGCATTCCGGGGTGGTGATCGTCTGTGACGGTACGGCTGAAGCGGATGCGCGCCTTGGTCGCGTACTGTGGAACGACCCGGCCACCGGCGTGATGCGTCATGCCGATGCGGGTTACGAGCTGGCGCAGACCTGCGCAGAGCAGCACGGTCTCAATTTGCCGATGCTGAAGTAGTTCCAGGTGCGCATCAATGCGCACCCTACGGGAAGTTACCCCGGCTGGGCAATGCCGCAATGTGCGGTCTGTTAAGACTTAACACTGTTCGCAAAGGTTGCACTGTACAAGGTCGGCATTGATGCCGACCATATGCAGCGCCAGCACGGCAGCATCCCATCGCGCCCTGTAGGGTCGGCATTCATGCCGACCGCGTGCAGCGCCAGCACGGCAGCATCCCATCACGCCCTGTAGGGTCGGCATTGATGCCGACCGCGTGCAGCACCAGCACGGCGGTATCCTATCGCACCCTGTAGGGCCGGCATTTATGCCGACCGCGTGCAGCGCCAGCACGGCAGCATTCCATCACGTCCTGTAGGGTGGGCATTTATGCCGACCTTGCCCCCACCCCCTTATGCCAATCCGCTATAGCCTATAGCCAAATTATTCCTTTCCACGATAGACGCCCCCCACGCTTACCACTACAGTGGACACTTAACTTCCCGCGTCGGAGATTGCGCAGCTGACGCTGCTGATGGAGCCTTACCTTATGAGCCTGCCTGCTGTCCTGCTGGAAAACGCCCTCACCTGGCGTCGTCAGTTACATCAACACCCTGAACTGGGTTACCAGGAGCAGCAGACCAGCGAGCTGGTAGCCCAGGTGCTGACCGATGCCGGACTGCAGGTGTTTCGCGGCCTCGCCGGCACTGGCGTGATCGGCACGCTGGAAAACGGTCCCGGTCCGGTCATCGGGCTGCGCGCCGATATGGATGCCCTGCCGATTACCGAAAAAGGCGAGCCGCAGTGGAAATCGAGCCGGCCTGGCGTGATGCACGCCTGTGGTCACGATGGCCACACCGCGATATTGCTGGCCGCAGCCTGTCAGCTGGCCGCCACGCGTAATTTCAAAGGTACGGTACACTTCCTGTTTCAGCCGGCCGAAGAGAATCTCGGTGGTGCGCGCAAAATGGTGGAAGAAGGTCTGTTTCAGCGCTTCCCGATGGATGCCGTGTACGCGATGCACAACTGGCCGGGATTGCCGGTGGGATCGCTGGCGGTAAATCCGGGCGCGATGATGGCATCGCTGGATTCGTTTGAGATTACGCTGCACGGCAAAAGCTGCCATGCGGCGATGCCGGAAAGCGGTGCCGACCCGATGGTGGTCGCCGCCGAGCTGATTCTGGCGCTGCAAACCATCCCGTCGCGCCGCCTGTCACCGCTGGCGTCGGCGGTGGTCAGCGTCACCCAGATTCACGGTGGCGAGGCCATTAACGTCATTCCGGAGCAGATCACGCTGCGCGGTACGGTGCGATGTCTGCAGACCGACGTGCGCAATCGCGTGCGCGGTCTGATTGAAGATTTTGTCACCACCCTGCCGCGCCCGTTTGGCGTCAGCGGCGAGATTCACTGGTATCCCGGCTATCCGGTTACCGCCAACCATGTCGCCCCGGCGGAGCAGGTGCGTGACGTGGCGTGCCAGCTGCTGGGTGAACAGCAGGTGCACTGGCAGGTTAATCCGTCGATGGCGTCTGAAGATTTCGCCTGCATGCTGGAAGCCTGTCCCGGCGCCTATTTCTGGCTCGGCGCTGACGGTGCCACGCCTTCAGCCCCGCTGCACAATGCGAACTATGATTTCAACGATGCGCTGCTGCCGATTGGTATTACGTTCTGGCAGCAGCTGGTGGAGAGCGTACTGATTAAACGCTGATGGCGCTGCTCAGCAAGCTCCTTCAGCTGCGCAGGCGTGCACCCCCTGCGCAACCGCTGCGGTGACCGCCGTCACCGCCCAGGTTTTTCGTGCATAGCCGGCCGGGCAGCCCGGTTAAATTCCCGCCTGCTGTAACCGCGTTTCGGCATCGGCCATTGTTGCGGCTTCGCCGGTCGCCACCAGACAGCACGCCAGCTGCAGGCGCAGCGCCTGCGGCACCGCGCGTTCACCGGCCAGCACCTGACGAATCCACGCTGCGGTATCCTCGGCGCTTTTGCTCTCTGCTAACGCCAGCGCGATCTCCGGCTGCCGCTCGACCCACACTTCCGCTTCTGCGCCGGCACCGCGAATATAATTAATCGCCGGGCAGCGCTGCGGATTGGCATAGACCTCACCTTCAGTGCCGTTCAGCAGAATGGCCGGTGCATCGATATCCTGGAAGAATTTACCCACGCGCGGCACATATTCCGGATGCGACACACTCGCCAGCCGCAGCGCGGCGCGTTCGGCAAACGGCGTCGCCAGCTTGGCCAGCGTGTGCGCGCTGTTGCGCACGCCCATGCGCCAGCGCAGCGCCAGCTGTTTAGCCATTGGCGCACATAAATCATCGATGGTGATGAACGCCAGCTCGCCAGCGTCGAGTTTCGCCTGCGCCTGTTGCGCGCTGGTCACTGGCGCAACATCCAGCGCCGCCAGCACCGCTTCGCTGGTTACGCGGGTTGGGTCGTCGCTGACGCCGTGCAGCAACACCGGAAAACCGAGCTTCACCAGCAGCAGCGCCAGCAGCGGCGTCAGGTTGCCCTGGCGACGCGCGCCGTTATAGCTGGGGATGACGACGGGCATCGGACGCTGTGCCGGGGCCTGCAGCCGCATCATGCGCTGCTGCATCGCGTGGTAGAAGCCGCGCATCTCTGCTTCCCCTTCGCCTTTGATGCGCAGCGCAATCAGCACGCCACCCAGTTCGAGATCCGGCACCTCGTCCGCCAGCATCGCGCTGTAAAGCGCCACGGCAGTGTCAAAGTCGATATCGCGTGCGTGATTCTTGCCGCGGCCAATCTCTTTAATGATCTTATTCAGTTCCATCATACTTCCCGCTTCCAGGGCGCGCCGTCACCCGGCGGCCAACAATCGTGCATCCGGCTGTTGCCGCATACTCAGGATTTCTTGCTGCGCTTCGCCGGTTTGTCCGCTTCCGGCACCGGCGGTTGTTCAATCGGAAACACCGGCAGCGCGGCCAGCAGGCGGCTGCCGTAGGTTTTGCTCAGCAGCCGGCGATCGTAAATGACGATTTCACCAAAACACTGATGGCTACGGATCAGACGCCCGACCTGCTGGATCAGCGTAAACGATGCGCTGGGTAAACTTTGTACTTCAAACGGATAGCGGTTGAGGCTCTTCAGCCACTCCCCTTCGGTGATCACCACCGGGCTGTCGATCGGCGGAAAGGCAATTTTATGGATGTGCACCTGCGTCAGGAGATCGCCTTTCAAATCGAGCCCTTCGGCAAAAGATTGCAGGCCAACCAGAACGCTGCTTTGTCCGGCGGTCACCCGTTGCCGGTGCAGTTCCACCAGCCGGGAACGCGGCTGATCGCCCTGCACCAGCATCGACAGACGCAGCTCCGGCACCAGGCTGACAAACTGCTGCATCGCCCGCCCGCTGGCAAACAGCACCAGCACGCCTTTGTGCTGCTGCGCCTGCATTTGCTGGCGGAAGAAGCGCGCCATCTCAGCGATGTGCTCCGCTTCATTGGCCAGCAGCGGCTCATAGCGCATTTGCGGGATGATCAGCTTGCCCTGCTCGACATGATTAAACGGCGAGTCCAGCGCCACAAAGCGGTCGCCCGCCTTTTCGTTCAGGCCGCACATCTCCTGCAGGCGATTAAAGCTGTTCAGCGAACGCAGCGTAGCCGAGGTCACCACCACGTGCGGCATGCTGCGCCACAGCAGCTTTTCCAGCTGATCGCTGACGCGAATCCCTACGCAGTGAAACAGCAGATGCGCCTGCCCGTCACGCACTTCACGCGTCGCCCATTTCGACACCGGCGCGCCGGACGCCTTTGCCATCGACGCCAGCCGCCAGAGTTTGCTGATGGATTCAAACCAGCCGAAGTGGCGATTGAGCTGCAGGATGGCTTTGTGCAGCCGCATGATATCGGCCTTGCCGGTCTGTTCGCCCAGCTCGTTGAGCAGCCCTTCGCTCAGGCCACGCAGCGCATCACTCAGCTTAAACAGCCGCGCGCACAGGGTCAGCAATTCTGGCGGCAGCTCACCGAGCACAAAGCGAAACTCGCCTGGCTGATTGTCGCGCGGTAGCAGAGTATTGAGCGCGTTGCACAGCGTCTGCAGCTGCTCGCGCATCTCATCACAGTGCCCTTTCAGACGCTCGGGATTGCCAGCGGCGGCGGGGTTTTCGGCCGGAACTGCTCCATGATGGTCGCCACCAGCCTGCACAAACAGATCGAGCTGCAGGCTGATCCAGGCCGGCGTGATTTCCGCGCTCATCTCCAGCGCATCCCGCGCCACGTCCGGCAGATGGTGGCCTTCATCCAGCACCAGCAGCAGGTTTTTGGGCTCCGGCAGCACCGCTTCACTCTCCAGCGCCGCCATCACCAGCGCATGGTTCGCCACCACCACTTCCGCCTCCTGGATTTCGCGCCGCGCGACAAAGAACGGACATTCGCGGTACTAGTGGCAGTTCGGTGTGCCAGGCAGCTTGCTTTATCGGTGGAGAGGCGCTGCCACAGGCTGTCATCAATCGCCACGTCGGTGTGATCGCGCAGGCCGTCCCACTTATAGCTGCCGAGGTCGGCTTTCTCCAGCCGCGCGCAGAATTTCTGCTCCTCTTTCGAACCGGTCACCGCCTGTTCGTCGAGATACAGCAACAGATCGCCCTGCTGATCGTCCGTGGCTGCCAGCGCGGCCAGGTTGCGCGGACAGACATAGCGCCCGCGACCAAAAGCCGCGGTAAAGGTGAGGTCGGGGATGATTTTCCGCAACAGCGGCAGATCTTTGCTGAAGATCTGATCCTGCAGCGCCACGTTGGCGGTGCTGATCACCAACGTTTTGTCCTCTTCGGCGCGGCTGACCGCAATGCCGGGAATCAGATAGGACAGGGTTTTCCCGACGCCGGTGGGCGCTTCAATCGCCAGATGGCGCCCCTCGTCACCGGCCAGACTTTTCGCCACGTCGGCAATCATCTGCCGCTGCGGCGCGCGCGGGATAAAGTCAGGGACCTGCTGCTGCAGCGCCTTATACCATTGCGCAATCTGGCTTTTTATCGCTGCTGTCAGGGCCATAATGAATACTGTTGGTTAAACCGGCCTGTATTTTTACACAGTATTGCCGCAGCGTCAGCTTTCGCGCTCAGTTTTTCGCGCTGGATTCAGAATTTCGCGCATCGCGCGGATCAGCGGCTCGCGCGCGCGGCCGCGCCGGAAGGCGAACGAAAACGGCGCACGAAAGTGAAAATGGTGGGGCAGCAGGCGCAGCAACTGGCCCTGCTGCTCGCGGCTGCGCGCGTAATGCTCGGGCAAAAAGCCGATATAGCGCCCGGAGAGAATCAGCGTCAGCTGCGCTTCAATGCTCTCAACCGAGGCGGTGCTGTGGCGGAAACCGCGCTTGTTCAGCTCCTGCTGGTTCCAGTAGCGCCGCGTTACCATGCCGGTCTGCTGCACGCGACGCACATCCGCATCGCCCTGCGCCAGCGCATGTTGCGGACTGCAGTACAGCCACTGCTGCTCCTCGTACATCGGCAGCGTCACCAGATTGCTGGCGCGCAGCGGAAAGTGCCCGATGGCCAGGTCGAGCCGATCTTCCAGCACCTGCTGCTGCAGTTCGTTGGGCTCGCACACGCTGAGGGTGAGAAACACCGCCGGAAAGCGCTGGTTAAAACGGGCGATAACCGCCGGCAGATCCAGCGTGCTGTCGGTGACGGTGGCGTCGACCACGCCAAGCGCAAACGTGCCGCCCTGCGCGCTTTTCAGCGTCTCCACCTGCAACTGCCAGCCGCTCAGGGTCGCCAGCATTTCCCGGGTATAGGCATAGAACTGTTCGCCTTTGCTGGTCAGCGCAAACCCCGCGCGGCCGCGCTGGCACAGAATAAAGCCCAGCTGGCTTTCCAGTTCACTCATGTAGGCGCTGATGGCCGGTGTGGTCATGTTCAGCGCCTGTTGCGCACGCGAATAGCCCTGGTTTTCCACCACGCTGGCGAACACCTGCAGCAGTTTCAGATTGGGTAAGGTTGGCACCGCACTTCCTTCAGGGATTGCTGACAATAGTTAACGAATCGCTAAAGTGATTATCGGCTGACAGGGATTTTTTCTGCAAGCCGCTTTGGCGATGATGCAGCCATTCCCTGAAAAAGAGAGCTTTCGCTATGTCGCAACAAAATTTGCTGTTCCCGGCGCGCGTGCTGCGTGGTGCGGGTGTGATTAACCAGCTGGGGGCTATCTGCGCCGGGCTGGGCCAGCGCGCACTGCTGATTGGCGGCCAGCGCGCGATGCAGGCGGTGGCGACGCAGGTGAAGCTGCAACTCGACGCCGCTGGCGTCACGCTGCTGGCACCGGTGTGGTTTGGTGGCGAAACCTCGCTTAACCATATCGAACGGCTGGCGGCGTTAGCGATTGAACAACAGGCAGAGGTGCTGATCGGTGCGGGCGGCGGCAAGGCGCTGGACACGGTTAAAGCGGTGGGCGCACAACTCGGGCTGCCGGTGATAACCGTCCCGACGATTGCCGCCACCTGCGCTGCGGTGACCCCGCTGACCATTCGCTACGACGATAACGGCAACTTCTTTGATATTTTCCCGCTGCCACAGGCGCCGGCGGCAGTGCTCATCGACAGTGAGTTGCTGGCAGCCGCCCCTGCCCGCTGGCTGGCCGCGGGTCTCGGCGATACGCTGGCTAAATGGTATGAGTTCCGCGCGGTAAGCACGCGCCATCCGGCGCGCACCGGCAATGCGCTGTCATCGCTGGCGCACAGCCAGATCTGCTATGAGGTGATCGCAGAGCACGGTCCGGCGGCTTACGCAGCGGTGCTGCGCGGCGAGAGCGGCACCTCGCTTGATCAGGTGCTGGACGCGATTTTTACCTGGGCCGGTCTGACCTCGCTGATGAGCAATGGCGCCCACGCCGCCGCTGCGCATGCCATTTATGAAGGTTTCACCTTCTGCGACAAAACGCGCGAGTTTGGTCACGGCCTGCTGGTGGGTTACGGCAATTTGTGCCTGCTGGCGCTGGAGGATCGCAGCGACGAAGAGCTGGTGGATGAGATGCGCCTGGCGCGCGACTGCGGCGTACCGTTGACGCTGGCCGAGATTGCCGCGCTGGATGAGAGCGAGCTGGCGTTGATTATACGTGAATCTGTCCACGCGCCGGATATGGCCAACATGGCCGAAGCGGTGACCGAAGCGCGGTTGCGGGCGGCGATGGCGCGGATTGAAGGGCTGGCGGAACGGGTTTGATTGCGGTCGCAATGGATGTGGCAAACCCCAGGTCACCGTAAACGGCGACCCTACGGGCCAGCGCGCGTTTTTGTAGGGTGCGCATTTATGCGCACCGTCATCATCAGGTCGCGCTGGCCTGACCGACCGGCATTACGCCATGGCTGGCGCCCCACTTTTACCGGGTCGCCAGTAACACCGCGACTTGCCGCACATCCGCCACGTTATCCAGCGTCAGGCACAGCGTTTCCAGCTGCTGCACCTGTGGCGCCGGCAAGACGCGCGCGGCGAGGCTGCGGTATTTGGCGTGCAGCGCCGCGTCGCTCAGCGGATTCGCCGGCGATCCGGACGGCACCGCGACGTGCTGCTGCCACTGCTGGCCCTGCACCGTCTCCAGCCGGACCCACGGCTCATCATCGCGCCCCTGCTGGTCGTCAATCTCCAGCTTAATACGCGCCATCAGCGCGGCAGCTTCCGCACTCAGGCGACGGCTGTCGTCATAACTCGCCAGCTCCGCGGAGCCATACAGCGCACGCGCCGTCAGCGCATACGGCAGGCTCATTTGCGCGGCGGCGAGGCTGGTGAGCTCACGCGTGCCGCACATCTCCAGCAGGAACGGATTGAGCCCGACCACAATGCGCGCGATGTCCCCGGTCGCCACCGCATGCTGCTCAAGCAGCAGACCCAGCGCATCGATTGCCGCATGCGTACCGCGACAGGCGGCGTACGGCTTGATGGAACAGCGCGCCAGTTTCCACACCTCGCCCAGTTGGGCCGTGAGCGCGGCGGGCTGTTGCGTTTCACCGGCCAGCGTTTGCAGAAAGCCGCCCCAGCGCGCCTCAAATACCGCTGCCGGTCCGCTGATGCCGCGCTGTGCCAGCAGCGCCGCCTGTACGCCCCCTTCCGCCGCGCGCGCCGCGTGCAGCTTTTTGGTGTGCGAGCCATCATGAATAAAGCCCCACAGACCGCCACTGAAGCTGGCAGCGATGCCCAGCGCCGAGGCACACTGCGCGGCCGGCAGCCGCAGCAAACAACTGACGGCGGCCGCCGCGCCAAAAACGCCACAGCTGGCAGTTGAGTGCCAGCCCGCACCGTTGTGCGCCGCATACCCCCCGCAGGCTTCCAGCACGCGACGGCCGATGTCATAACCGACGACCATCGCGGTGAGAAATGCCCGTCCGTCGACCGGCTGCGTCGCCAGCGGCAGTGCCGCCAGCAGCGCCGGTAACACCACGGCACCGGAGTGATCGCAGCCGCCGGTGTCGTCCAGTTCATACATGTGCGCCGCCACGCCGTTGAGCCACGCCGCCTGGCGCGGGGAAGCTTGCTGTGCGCACCCCCACAGTTGCGCCACGGCGCTGCCGCCCTCTTCGGCCACCAGCGCCCGGCATTCGCGCCAGATCGGGCTGTCACAGCCCGCCAGCGCCGCGCCGAGCGTATCCAGCAGATGGCGCTTCGCCTGCGCTACCAGCGGTTCCGGCAGCTGGGCAAAGCGGGTGGCCGCGATGAAATCCGCCAGCCGATCAAGCGTGGTGTCCATGTTCGCCTCCGCTGACCCGGGCAAACACCTCTGCCGGATGATCGGCATCGTTATCCGGCTGCGTCTGCCAGTGCGCGGCCACCTGGCCGGCAGTAGCGATCCACACCTCATGCTGCTGCAGCGTCTCCAGCAGCTGACGCAGCAGGCCAATGCGCCCGGCGGTGCCGATAATTTCCGGGTGCAGCCGCAGCAGGTAGCACAGGCCGAAACGGTGAAAACCGTGGAAATCCTGCGTCAGGTTAGCCAGCGTTTCGCCATAGGGCGCGATGCGCGACTGTCCGGGCGGAATCGCCGGGCTGAGGTTGAAGGCAAAATAGGGCGCATCCTCCAGCGTATAGTGCATGGGCAGCTCCACCAGCCGGGTGCCGGGATGAAAATAGGGTAAGTCATCACCGCGCCAGCTGGAGGACCAGCGGATGCCGTGCGTTGCCAGCGCCGCAGCAAGGCCCGGTTTCCACTGGCCGGCCGGCGTGCGAAACCCTGCAATCGGCTGGCCGCTCAGCTGCGCCAGCTGCTCGCAGCCGCGCGTTACGCTGGCAATCTGCTGCGCCAGCGTCAGCGCCGAGAAGTCTTCGTGTCGCTCACCGCTACAGGCGATCTCATGGCCGGCGGCGACAATACGCTGCAGCACCTGCGGCTGCTCTTCGGCGACGATGGCCGGTAAGCACCAGCTGGCCAGCAGCTGTTTTTCCGCCAGCAGATCCAGCAGACGATCAACGCCGCGCAGCGTGCCATAGCGCCACACCGACAGGGTTTTATCGCGCCCGGCGACCGCAGGCGCCTGCGTCAGGATGCCGTGAATATCGTGATAGTCGATGGTAATGATGGCCGCCGATTGTTTGCCCGACGGCCAGCGTGAATGTTCAGTCATGTTGCTGCTCCTGCAAATACCACGCGGCCACCGCATCACAGCGCGCAAACCACACATCGTCGCGCGCCGTCATGTGGGCAAACAGCTGCTCCAGCAACAGCAAACGGCCGGGCTGCCCGGATATTTTCGGGTGGAACAGCGTGGTCAGGCACAGTCCTTCGGCCATCGCGCCGTCAAATTCGCGCTGCCAGTTGTCACCGGTGTGCGCATAGCTGGCGATGCGATCGCCGCCCTGCGGAAAATCCGGCTGGCGCGTGTAGGCCAGCGAGGCGTAATCATCCATCTCCCATTTGCCGGGAATCTCCACCAGCGGCGTATGCCCGGCGACGGCAATGCTGTACGGCCGATCGTCACCACGCATGCTGCTGGAGTAAATCACCCCGGCTTCCCGCAGAATCTGCGGCGTTTCGGCGTGCCAGTCGCCGGAAGGAGTACGAAAACCGCAGGCGCGGATACCAAGATGTTGCTGAAAGATGGCGGCAGAGCGCGCCATCACGGCGCGCTGTTCATCTGGCGTAATCGCCCAGAACGATTCGTGGCGATAACCGTGATAGGCCACTTCGTGGCCCTGTTCGATAATCGCCTGGCACTGCCGCGGCCACTGCTCCACCACCCACGCCGGCACAAAAAACGTGGCCGGCAGTTGGAAGGCGCGCAGCAGATCCAGCAGCCGACCGAGCGCGCGAAACGGCCCGTAGGCGCCAAAGGTGAAATACTCTGGTGTTGACCACAGGCTGCCATTGAGCATGGCATCGCCAGTGGGACCATCAAGATCAAACGCCAGCGCCATACAGCCACGCTTGCCCTGCGGCCAGCGCACTGCGCCCGGTTGTTGCATACGCCCGCTCCTTAGCCCTGATTCACCGTGGCTTCGGCAATGCCGTTGTCGCTCAGGCCCCATTTGCTGAGGATTTTCTGGTAGCTGCCATCGGCAATCATGGCATTAATGGCTGCCTGAATCGCCGTGGTCAGCTCACCGGCATCTTTACCCAGCGCCATGCCGGTGTACTGGAAGGAGAAGGCTTTATCCAGCGGCTTAAAGGTGCCTTTTTCCAGGTTCATGATGTACGGCAGGGTTTCGCTGCCCTGTACCGCACCATCCAGACGACGCTGACGCAGTTGCGTGCGCGCATCGGCGGTGCCTTCCGCGCCCACCACGATAATCGCAGGTTTACCGGCCGCTTCGCAGTGCGCTTTTGACCAGGTAGCAATCTCCTGCGGGAAGGTGGTGCGGCGGCTGGTGCCTACTTTTTTGCCGCACAGATCGGTGGCGCTGTTGATATCGCTGCGCGCCGCCAGGGTGTAGAACTGCGGACCGGTTTTGAAGTAGTCGATAAAGTTAACCACCTTCTGCCGCTCTTTGGTGTCGGTCATGCCGGACATCACCAGATCGACGCGTTTGGTCACCACCGCGTTGACCATCTGTTCAAACGCGATCTCCTGCCAGTTAACCTTCACGCCCAGCTTCTCGCCAATTGCCTGGCCCAGCTCATAATCGACGCCGCTCAGCTGATTGGTGGCCGGGTCTTTAAAATCCATCGGCGGGTAGTTCGGCATGATGGCGACGGTCAGCCCTTTCTCTTTGATACTGGCCGGTACGGCAATCTCCGCCCAGGCAGAGGATTGCAGCAGCAGCGCGGCACTGATGGCACTCAATAACAATTTTTTCATCTATTCACCCCGGTCACGTTAAAGAAGAATCGCGTTGATAAAGTTTTTCATCCGTGGGTTTTGCGGGTTCAGCAGAATCTCTTCCGGTGCGCCCTGCTCAATAATGCGTCCCTCATCCATAAACACCACCTGGTTGGCGACCTCACGCGCAAAGCCCATTTCGTGGGTCACCACCAGCATGGTGGTGCCTTCTTTTGCCAGCTGGCGCATTACCGCCAGCACTTCACCGACCATCTCCGGATCGAGCGCCGAGGTCGGTTCATCGAACAGCATCAGTTTGGGTTTCATCGCCAGCGCGCGGGCAATCGCCACGCGCTGCTGCTGACCGCCGGAGAGTGACTGCGGATAGTCGTGCGCTTTGTGCGCCAGTCCGACGCGATCCAGCAGCGCCATCGCCTCTTCGCTGGCCTCGCGTTTCGGCCGCAGCAGCACACGGCACGGCCCCTCAATGATGTTCTCCAGCGCGGTTTTGTGCGGAAACAGGTTGAAGCGCTGAAATACCATGCCGGTCTGCAGCCGCTGGCGCGCAATCTGTTTGTCACTCAGCGGGTGCAGCTTGTTGCCGGCAATGCGATAGCCCGCCAGTTCGTTGTCGACCCAGATGCCGCCCTGATCCACTTTCTCCAGCTGGTTGATACAGCGCAGAAAGGTGCTCTTACCGGAACCCGACGGGCCGAGAATGCACATCACCTCGCCGTAGTTCACTTCCAGGCTGACGTCCTTCAGCGCGTGGAACTGATCGAAATATTTGTTCACCTTGACGGCGCGCACGATGTTTCTCATCTCTCACTCCCGGTTACTGGCGACGACGATGGCCGCGTGAGAAGTAGCGTTCCAGCTGGCTCTGCCCGAACGACAGCAGCGTCACGATAATCAGGTACCAGATGCCCGCCACAAACAGCAGCTCCATCACGCGCGCGTTGGCGAAGTAGATGGTTTGCGCGTTGTACAGCAGCTCGGAGTACTGAATCATGCTGGCCAGACTGGTGGTTTTGATCATGCTGATGAACTCATTGCCGACCGGCGGCAGAATCACCCGCATCGCCTGCGGCAGAATGATGCGCTGCAGCGCCTGCAAACGCGGCATGCCGATGGCTTTGGCGGCTTCATACTGTCCGGTATCTACCGATAACAGCCCGGCGCGCACCACTTCTGAGGTGTACGCGCCCTGATTGATGCTCAGGCCGAGCAGCGCGGCGAGAAACGGCGTCATCACCGTGACGGTTTGTACGCTGAACAGACCGGGAATGCTGATGGTGGGAAATACCAGCGCCAGGTTAAACCACAGCAGCAGTTGCAGAATCAGCGGCGTGCCGCGAAAGATCCACGCATAGCCCACCGCGATATAGTGCAGCACCGGGTTGGGCGACATGTACATGATGGCGGTGATGACGCCAAACAGGATGCCCAGCGCCATCGCCAGCACCGACATAATCAGCGTGTTAACCACGCCGTTAAGGATTGCCTGCGCGGTGAAGAACTGGCCGACGAACGACCACTCAATATTGCCGTGCGCAAAGGCGTTAACCAGCAGCGCCAGCAGCACGAGGATCACTGCCGATGCGGTGATGCGGCCATAATAGCGGCGCGGCACCACCTGATAGCGATCGAGATCGTAATGGGGCTGGACGCGGCCATTGTTGACCGAGGGTTCAACCGGTGTGGTGTGTGACATAGGCTCTCCTCAGGCGCGCGGTCCGGCGTAATCATCGGCCCAGCGCTGCTGGTCCTGCATCAGGGTTTGCAGACGGGCCAGCTGCTCGCGCACCCGTGCCGGCGCGGTGCCGCCATAGCCGCTGCGGGCTGCCAGCGCCGCTTCCAGCGTTAACGCCTGGCGTACTTCCGGCGTGAGACGCGCATCGACGCCATACAGCTGCGCATCCGTCAGATCGGCCAGGCCGCAGTTTTCGCGTTCGCACAGCTGCACCAGCTGGCCGGTAATCTCGTGCGCCTCGCGGAATGGCACGCCGCGCATTGCCAGCCAGTCGGCCACTTCGGTCGCCAGCGTAAAGCCATCCGGCGCCTGCTCGCGCATCACTCCGGTGTTGAATTTCAGCGTCGCCATCATGCCGGCCATGGCAGGCAGCACCATCAGCAGCGTGTCGACCGCATCAATCACGTTACGTTTGTCGTCGCTGAGATCGCGGTTGTAAGAGAGCGGCATGGCTTTCATGGTGGTCAGCAGCGCCATCAGGTTACCAACCAGCCGGCCGCTGCGGCCGCGCGTCAGCTCGGCAATATCCGGATTTTTCTTCTGCGGCATGATCGAACTGCCGGTGGCATAACTGTCGTGCAACTCCACCCAGCGGAACTGCCGTGACGCCCACATGCACACCTCTTCGCACAGCCGGGACAGGTTGATGCCGATCATGCTGGTGACGAACAGGAATTCCGCGGCATAGTCGCGGCTGGCGACCGCATCGATCGAGTTTTCACACGGCGCCAGATAAGCGAGATCGGCAGCGGCCAGCTGTGGCTGACGCGCAATCGCCGAACCGGCCATCGCCGCCGCGCCCAGCGGACAGCGCGCGCTGCGGCGATCCCAGTCCTGCATACGCTCGATGTCACGCGCGAAGGATTGGGCATGCGCAAGCAGCTGATGGCCAAACACAATCGGCTGCGCCTGTTGCAGATGGGTGAAGCCGGGCGCGACGCTGTCGGTGTGTTGCGCGGCCTGCGTCACCAGCGCCTGCTGCAGCTGCAACAGCGCGCTCACCAGCTTACGGCCGTTATCCCGCAGGTAGAGACGCAGATCGTTGACGGTCTGATCGTTGCGTGAACGACCGGCACGCAGCTTGCCGCCCAGCGCGCCGAGGCGTTCTGTCAGCGCGCGTTCGATGAAGGTATGCACGTCTTCATCGGCGGCAATCGGCTGCAGCTGGCCAGCGCGATAATCGGCGTCCAGCGCGTCAATCGCCGCCAGCATGGTATCCAGCTCGTCAGCACTCAATAGCCCGGCACGCGCCAGCTCGCGCGCATGGGCGCGGCAACCGGCGAGGTCGTACGGCGCCAGCGCAAAGTAATAATCCGGGCTACGCGACAGCGCGGTTAAACTGGCTGCCGGAGCCGCTTTAAAACGTGCGCCCCATAACAGTTCGGCATTCTCAGACATGCTATTTCCCTCACAAATCAGCCGCAGCAATATGAAAAAGTTTGGATTCAGCCGGTAGCGATAATAAAAACTTATTTTATTGCCACGCTGGCAAATAGGTGGTATTTCAGATTCACTGTACTTTCACCGCAATTATTCCGGAGTTGAATAGCAAAAATGGAAAGTAAAGTTTCCCAGTCTGGAAACAATGCGAATAATCGCGGCGATAATGCGGTTCTGGCGCTGAGTAATATCGACTTAAAATTGCTGCGGGTATTTAAATGCGTGGTGGAAGCCGGCGGATTAACCGCCGCCAGTCACGAATTAAATATTGGCCTGGCGGCAATCAGTAAACAGGTTTCTGACCTGGAGATTCGGCTGGGCATGACGCTGTGCAGCCGCGGCCGTGAAGGTTTTGAGCTGACGCAGTACGGCATCAATGTTTATCAGGCCACGCTGGAGCTGTTCGTATCGCTCAACCTGTTTCGCGAGCGGCTGCACAATAGTCGCAACGAGCTGCTGGGCGACATCGCGATTTGCGTGGTGGATAACACCATTAGCGATCCGCACTCGCCGGTCACCAGTGCGGTGCAACAGCTGCACCAGAAAGCGCCAAAGGTGCAGATTCGTCTGCAGACCGCACAGCTGGATGATATTGAACGCGGCATAAGCGAAGGGCGTTTTCATTGCGGCATTGCGCCCGTGTATGAAATGAAAAATGAGTTTGATTACTTCGAACTTTATAAAGAATACGCAAAATTATATTGCGCTGCGTCACATCCTCTCTATTGCGGATCTTGCGATAAAAATATTTCGGTGGATGTATTACGTCAGCAGAAAATTATTAATCATTTATATGTTACCCCACGCGATGAACGCCGCCTGATTCCGGTGCAGGAGAGCGGTGTGCAGGCGGTGCAGGTGGAATCGGTGGCCATGCTGATTTTAACCGGTCACTTTATTGGATATTTACCGGAACATTATGCCGCTCCGTTTATTGCCCGCGGACAATTGTGTGAGCTGGGCGATGACACGCTGCGGCGCGAAACGGCATTTTGTCTGGTGATGAAGAAAGGCCGGAAAATAAATCCTATCATCCGGCTGTTTATGCAGGCGCTGGGGTTGAGCGATGCGGCGGCGGCGCACTGATTTGGTGCGTGTGACCGGGTTTCTGCTGGCACGGGATGGGAATGTGTACGCTGATGCCCTCACCCCGGCCCTCTCCCACCGGGAGAGGGAGACGCAGCCTGCGGACAAGGGAGAGGCAGCCTGTGGACAAGGGAAACGCGGCGTCCGGTAACAGCAACCAGAACGCTTACGTCAGCCGCTTATACATCACCGTGGTAGCATCCAGCTCGCCGGCCGTGGATTCGGCATAGCACGGAATCGAACCCGCCACCTGCCAGCCGAGCGACAGATAGAGCGCGCTGGCCACATCGCCGCTGCGCGTATCCAGCACCAGCAGCGTTTTCCCCTGCTGCTGCGCCAGCTGCTCGGCACGTAACATCAGACGGCGCGCAATGCCCTGACGTCGCGCACGCGGATGCACCAGCAGCTTGCTGATCTCCGCGCGATGGCGGCCGTTGGGCATACTGCTGAAGCCCAGCATCACCGTGGCCACTATCTCGCCCGCTTGCCAGGCCACCAGCAGCTGGTTATCGCCGCTCGCCAGGCTGTAAATTTTGTCCTGCCAGAAACGCGCCATCACTGCGCGATCGTCTGCGTCAATGAAGCCGACGCTGGCACCGTCTGCCACGCAGCCGTGCAGCACCTCACACAGTGACGCCAGCAGCGGCTGCGCCTGGGTGGCGCTGAGAGAGTCGATTTCAATCATGGTTTGCACACCACCAGAATGTAGCGCGCGCCGCCTTCGGCATGCGCCTGAAAAGAGGAACGTCCGCTGAGGTGGAAGCGCAGGCAATCGCCGGCCTGAAGCGTCCAGCTCTGCGTCTCCATGGTGAGGGTCAGCTCGCCCGACTGCAGCCAGATGTGCTGTTCCAGCCCCTGTACCGGCGGCGCATCATAATCAATGCGCGCGCCCGGACGCAGCACGCCCTCCACCAGCTCCGCTTTAAACTGACTGGCCGGCGGCGAGACGTTGCGCCGCTGGAAGCCGCTGAGCGTGTCCTGCCAGACCGGTTGCTGCTCCGCTTTCAGCAGCAGAGCCGCTTCTTCTTCTACTTCGCTGAGCAGTCGCGACATGGTTAAACCGTAGGCTACGCACAAGCGATTAAGCAAAGCGGCGGTAGGGCTGGTCTCGGCGCGCTCAATGCGCGACAATGATGCCCGGCTAATGCCGGTTGCCAGAGCCAGTTCATCCAGCGACCAGCCGCGCTGCAGGCGTAATTCCGCCAGACGTGCCGCAAGCCGATCTTCCGTATTTAGAGCAGACATCTTTAACCTCTCATTTTCGGGAAATAAATCTCATATAAGAGATAAAGCCCGAAATCGTGCAGTGGGTCAAGTTGTACAATAAAATAATCATTGTACAAGCTCACTCTGGCGGTTAAGGTGTTGTTATGCAGGTCAGAATTTTAGAGGATGCCATGGCCTTATACAGTATCGGTGATGTTGCCGAGCGCTGTGGAATTAACCCGGTAACCCTGCGCGCCTGGCAGCGTCGTTATGGATTGTTAAAGCCGCAGCGCACTGAGGGTGGTCATCGACAATTTGATGATGAAGATGTTCAGCGGATCGAAGAGATCAAACGCTGGATAGAGAGCGGTGTGCCTGTTGGCAAAGTCAAAGCCCTGCTTGAAGGAGAGACCTTCAACGTGCATGACGGCTGGACGGCGCTGCAGGAAGAGCTGATGAGCGTGCTGCGCCACGTGCGCGCCTCCAAACTGCGCACCAAAATCGCCACCATTGGCCGTGAACACCCGGTCGATGCGCTGATTGACCACGTTTTTGTACCGGTACGCCAGCGTCTCGGGCTGGATCAAAATACCGCCCGCACCATGTGCAGTCTGCTGGACGGCGCGCTGATTGATTATGTCGCGTTCTGTCTGGCAGGCGCGCGTAAAAAAGCCGGCAAAGATGCCTTAATGATTGGCTGGGGCGTAGAAGATCGCACCCGCATCTGGCTGGAAGCCTGGCGCTTAGCGCAGCAGGGCTGGCGCATTGATGTGCTGGCGGAACCGCTGGATATGCCGCGTCCGGAGCTGTTTCCCGGCCAGCATCTGTTTATCTGGACCGGTAAAAAGCCGACGCGCCGCCAGCTGGAGCAGTTTGAACACTGGCAGGCTCAGGGCTTCTCGATTCACGTCCACGAGCCCACCTGAAAAATCGCACATGCGGCCTTTGCCTTACCGCATGTGCGCGTTATCATGCCGCACTTCATGACTTTTCTCAGGTTTACCTATGAACTGGAATAAAATTCTGATTGGCACCCTGTTTGCCATCATGGCGATTGGCGGCATGGGCGGCATGATGCTGGTTGGCTACAGCCTTATTCTGCATACCCACTGAGTGCGTGCTGCAACCGCTCCAGCAGCCGATCGCAGATCAGCGCCAGCAGCGCCACCAGCAGCGCGCCCTGAATCACATAGGCGGTATTGAAGCCGCTCAGACCGATAATCACCGGCGAACCCAGACTCTCCGCTCCGACGGTTGAGGCGATGGTCGCGGTGCCGATGTTGATCATCACTGAGGTGCGCACGCCCGCCATAATCACCGGTGCCGCCAGCGCCAGCTCTATCTGCCACAGACGCCGCCACGGTCCCATTCCCAGACCGACGGCGATCTCACGGCTGCTGGCCGGAACGCTGTCCAGTCCCGCCAGCGTGCCCTGCAGAATCGGCAACAGCCCATATAGAAACAGCGCCATCACCGCCGGCGCAGCGCCAAAGCCCATGACCGGCACGGCAATCGCCAGCACCGCCACCGGCGGAAAGGTCTGACCGGCAGCCGCCAGCGTCTCCAGCAGCGGGCGGAACGCCCTGCCGCCGTGACGGGTAGCGAAGACCGCACAGCCAACGCCCACCACTATCGCCAGCACGCTGCCGCTGATCACCAGCAGCAGATGGGCCAGCGCCAGCTGCCAGAAACTCTCCTGCTGGTACAGCGGACGCTCCAGCTGCGGAAACCAGTGCGCAAACAGCGGCGCACTGTGCGGTAACCCCCACAGCAACAGCAGAAATACCCCCAGCAGCCAGTAGAGCGGATCGCGCAGCACTCGCATCAGCCCGCCTCCTGCTGTCGCAGCAAATCGCTAAAGTGCAGTACGCCCAGCGGCTGCTGATGCTGATCGACAACCGGTAATTTGTCGGTGCGGCGCGCAATAAACTGCGACAGCGCCTCGCGCAGCGTCAGCCCGGCGGCGATCGGTTCCGCCTCCAGCCACTCACCGCGTCGTGCCGCACTGCCGGCCCGCCCCAGCGCCAGCAGACGCACGCCCAGCTCGCTGCGGCCAAAGAACTGGCGCGCGAAATCACTGGCAGGCTGCGTCAGCAGGTCAATCGGCCGTCCCTGCTGCACAATCTCTCCGCCGTCCATCAGCACCAGCTGATCGGCGAGGGTTAACGCTTCGTCGATATCGTGCGTCACCAGCACCACAGTGCGCCCCGACAGCTGCTGAATGCGCAGCATCTCCTGCTGCAGCGCCTGCCGGTTGACCGGATCGAGCGCGCCGAAGGGTTCATCCATCAGCAGCAGTTCCGGATCGGCCGCCAGCGCGCGCGCCACGCCAACACGCTGCTGCTGACCGCCGGAGAGCTGGTGCGGATAGCGCGACGCCAGCTGACTGTCGAGATTGAGCAGCGCCAGCAGCTCCTCAACCCGTGCGGCAATTTTTTCCCGCGGCCAGCCGAGCAGCGACGGCACGGTGGCGATATTTTTGGCCACATTCCAGTGTGGAAACAGGCCGATGGACTGAATGGCATAGCCAATGCGCCGCCGCAGCGCGCGCGCATCCATCTGCTCGATCGGCTCACCGGCAAAACGGATTTCGCCGCTGTCATGCTCAACCAGCCGGTTTATCATCTTCAGCGTGGTGGATTTACCCGAGCCGGACGTGCCAATCAGCACGGTAAAACTGCCCTTCTCAATCTTCAGCGAAAGGTTGCGAATCGCCTCTTTACCGGCGAACGCTTTGCTTACCTGATGAAATTCAATCATGTCCTCTCTCCAGCAGCGCCGACAGCAATCGCAGCAGCGCATCGAATATCACCGCCAGCGCCACCACCGGAATCACGCCCAGCAGCACCAGATCCAGTGCGCTGCTCAGCAGTCCCTGAAACACAATGGCGCCGAAGCCGCCGGCCCCAATCAGTGCGGCGACCACCGCCAGCCCGACGGTTTGCACCACCACCACGCGCAGTCCGGAGAGCCACACCGGCAGCGCCAGCGGCAGCTCAGCGTGCCAGAACTGCTGCCAGCTACTCATGCCCATGCCGCGCGCGGTTTCACGCACCTCCTGCGGCACCTGCTGCAGCCCCGCAACCACGCTGCGCACCAGCGGCAGCAGTGCATACAGCACCAGCGCAATCAGCGCCGGCGCGACGCCAATCCCGCTGATACCGAGGCGCGCCAGCTGCGGAAAATGCGCCGCCAGCCCGGCCAGCGGTGCAATCAGCAGGCCAAACAGCGCCACAGACGGCACGGTCTGGATCAGATTCAGCACGCTGAAGGCGGCATGTTGCCAGCGGGCGCGACGCGCGATGGCGAGTCCCAGCGGCAGACCAATCAGCAAGGTGGGCAACAGCGTGCCGCCCAGCAGCAGCAGATGCTGGCTGAACGCGGCGTTAAAGACGGCGGTGCGATTGCTGTACTCTTTCAGCAGCGACAGCGCGTCAAGCTGACCACTCAGCAGCAGTATCAGCGGCGGCAGCCACAGTTGCAGATTAAGCAGAATACGCAGCGGCGTCTGCTGGCTAAGCTGGCGAATCGCTTCGGCCGCCAGCAGCAGCGCTAATCCTGCCGCACACCATAGGCCGCTGCCCAGCGCGGTGCGCGCCAGCGGGCTGCCGCTGCGGGCCAGCTCACTGGCGGCGTGGCCGCCGATGCCAATCAGCAGGGCGAACAGTAGCTCCGCGCCCAGCAGCTGCGCCAGCGCCGCACCGCGTCCCGGCGGCCACCACAATCCCAGCCATAGCCATAACAGCGGCAGCAGCAGCAGCCAGCCCGCAGTTACCTGCCATAACATCAGCGGCTGTCCGGAGACCAGCCGGTTGGCCGCATAGCTCAGCAGCGGTAGCGCTCCCAGCGCCAATGTAATCAGCAGCGTCAGCACCAGCAGCACCGGCTGCTGGCGCGGTCGGTTTATCCGTGACAGCACCGCTTACAGCAACTTATTCTGCTGCAGCCACTGCTGCGCCACCTGGCTGGCGTCCTGACCGTCAACGGCGATTTGCGCGTTGAGCTGCTGCAGGGTTTTCTCATCCAGCTTGCTGAATACCGGCTGCAGCCAGTCGGCAATCTGCGGGTACTGTTGCAGCACGCTGGCGCGGATCACCGGCGCGGGCGCGTAAATCGGCTGTACGCCCTTCGGGTCGCTCAGGGTTTGCAGGCCGAGCGCCGCGACCGGGCCGTCGGTACCGTAAGCCATCGCCGCATTGACGCCGGACGTTTGCTGGGCGGCCGCTTTGATGGTAACGGCGGTGTCTCCGCCGGCCAGCGACAGCAGCTGTGACTGGCTCAGCTTGAAGTTGTAGGCTTTCTCAAACGCCGGCAGCGCATCGCTGCGCTCGATGAACTCCGCCGACGCCGCCAACTTAAAGGTGCCGCCTTTTTTCAGGTAAGCGCTGAGATCGTCGAGGGATTGCAGGTTATTCTGCTGCGCGACATCGCCGCGCACCGCAATGGTCCAGGTGTTGTTAGCCGGTGCTGGCGTCAGCCATACCAGATGATTTTTCTCTGCATCGAGCTTTTTCACCTTCTCATAGCCCTGCTGCGCGTTTTTCCACGCCGCGTCCTTCTCATCATTGAAGAAGAACGCCCCGTTGCCGGTATATTCCGGATAGATATCCAGCTCACCGGCGGTGATTGCGCCGCGCACCACCTGCGTGGTACCGAGCTGGATTTTATTCACGGTTTTTACCCCATGCTGGTTCAGCACCTGCAGAATGATGTTGCCGAGCAGCGAACCTTCAGTATCAATCTTGGAACCTACCTTGACCGGGTCCGCTGCCTGCACGGCCCCGACACTCATCGCGAATGCGATCATCCCCAATAAACCCTGCTTAATCATGGCGCTTTCCTCAGCATTATTTTCTTTCAGTGATTATCAAGCGTAGCCTGGCGAAACGGGATGGGTGCGGTCAAGCGGCGCAATTCGTTCTTTTTCTGCTATCCGTTGCCGGTTTTATAGAACGCTTTGGTTGCACTTATAACCAAATAGAATTTTTCACATCCGTGGCGCGGCTTATGCTCATAGCCCCAATCATTACAATAAATCACACAACATCATGTCTGACTTAACTTCTTCGGCGCACGTGGCGCTGGCAGGGAATACGCCGCAGGGCGATACGCAGTGGATTCGCAGTGCAGCCGACGTGACGCGGCTGGTCAATAACAGTAATGCCTCGCGCAGCAATGCGCGCATCGTCATCGCCATTGCGCTGGGCGGGGTTTTTCTCGATGCCTACGATCTTGGTGCGCTGGCCTTCGGTATTAAAGATGTCACGCGCGAATTCAATCTGACGCCCGCCGGCACCGGCATGGTGGCGTCGGCTATCACCTTTGGCGCGATTGTTGGTGCGCTGATCGGTGGCTATCTCACCGATAAAATTGGTCGCTATCGGGTCTTTATGGCCGATATGTTCTTTTTCGTGGTGGCGGCACTGGCCTGTGCCTTTGCGCCGAACGAGTATGTACTGGCGGCGGCGCGCTTTGTGATGGGGCTCGGCGTCGGCATCGATCTGCCGGTGGCGATGGCGTTTCTGGCGGAGTTCTCCCGACTGCGCGGTCAGGGCAATAAGGCCGCCAGTGTCGCGATGTGGTGTCCCACCTGGTACGCGGCGATCAGCATCTCCTATCTGCTGGTGCTGCTGCTGTATGCGGTGCTGCCAGAGAGCCATACTGACTGGCTGTGGCGGCTGATCCTCGGCTTTGGCGCGGTACCGGCGCTATTGATCATCGCCATCCGCAGTCGTTACATGAGCGAATCACCGATCTGGGCGGCAAATCAGGGCAACCTGCAGGGTGCAGCGGCAATCCTGCGGCGGTCGTATAACATCAACGCGGAGGTCGCGCAGGATGCCGAGCTCACTGCCGCACAGCCAGTACGTAAAGCCAGCTGGCGCAACTATGGCGCGCTGCTGCAAGGCATTTACCGCCGCCGTACGCTGCTGGCAACGATAACCTCGATTGCCTCGTCGTTCGCCTATAACGCCGTGGCCTTTGGCCTGCCGGTGATCATCTCCAGCTTCCTCGCGCAGTCGATGCTGACCACCATTCTGGTCTCGCTGGCGCTTAACCTGCTGTTTGCCTTTGTCGGGGGGCTGCTGGCGGTACGGCTGGTCCCGCGGCTGGGCGCATGGAAGATGTCGGTAGCCGGTTACACCTGCCAGTGTGCGGCGCTGCTGGGCCTGGCGCTGATTGGTCGCCCGGCCGGCGGCGAGGAAGCGGCCCTGGCGATTGCCATGCTGGCGCTGTTCCTGTGCGGTCAGGGGTTTGGTCCGGGTTCGCATACCATGACCTTTGCCTCGCTGAGCTATCCGGCTTCGCTGCGCGGCGTGGGCGTCGGCTTTAACCAGACGCTGATGCGCGCCAGTTCGACGGTATCCCTGTTTGTGTTTCCGCTGCTGGTCGCGGCGTTCGGCACCGGCGTGTTCTGGGTGATCCTGCTCGCACCGCTGGCCGGATTACTGGCGTGCTGGCGATTCGCTGGGAACCGTCAGGCTATGATGTCGATGCGGAAGATTTTCAGTAAGCGGATAACGCCTCAGCGATGAGGCGTTGGCTCAGGCGGTGAGGCGGAAATCGCCCAGCGTGTTGGGGATGCGCGGAAAAGTGTGCAGGAACCACGGCGTGAATTTTGCCGGATTGTCGCGCATCTCCTGCTGAATCTGTTCGACTGAGCGGTAACACCAGTCGTCAGCCTCATCAAGGTTGAGCACCGGCACTTCGTCACTGATGGCGAAAAACACGTGACCGTACTCATGTTCGATCAGACCGTTGCTGAGCGGCAGGTTATAGCTCAGTTCAAACACCGGCGTTAACGCCAGATTCAGTCCCATCTCTTCACGCAGGCGGCGCTCAGCCGCATCGCGCGTCGGCTCCTGCGGGTAGGGATGGCTGCAGCAGGTATTGCTCCACAAACCGCCGCAGTGATACTTGCTTTGCGCCCGGCGCTGCAGCAACAGTTCATGGCGCGAATTGAACACGTAAACCGTTACCGCACGATGCAGCAATCCTTTCTCATGCACTTCCAGCTTTTCCATCTTGCCGGTGGGACGATCGAGGTGGTCAACGAGGATAACTTCAATGGCGGGCATGACAACTCCTTCGGAAAAATCCCCGCTATTGTACACAATAGCGGAAGCGGCAGCGGAGAAAATCGCGCACATTCCGTGCGCTGGCGCGATAAGCAGTAAGCTTAGCAGCCAGCGGATAATTCTGGAGAATAAGGCAGGAAAAAGCGTGACAGCGGCGCAAAAAACGCGCCGCTGTGCTTTCTGACGGGATGAATTACAGTTTGAAGCCGTGCACCACCTGCTCAAGCTGCACGCTCTGCTCTTCCATGGCGCGCGCCGCTGCCGAGACCTGCTCCACCAGCGCCGCGTTCTGCTGGGTGCTGCCGTCAAGCTGGGTAATCGCCACGTTCACCTGTTCGATCCCCATGCTCTGCTCGCGGCTGGCGGACATGATTTCGCTCATCAGCGTTGTGACGCTGCTGACGCCCTGCATCAGCTCGTCCATGGTTTGTCCGGCCTGCTCCACCAGCTGGCTGCCGGTGTCGATATTGGCCACCGACTCTTCAATCAGCTTCTTGATTTCGCGCGCCGAGTTGGCGGAACGCTGCGCCAGATTGCGTACCTCCGAAGCCACCACGGCAAACCCGCGGCCTTGTTCACCGGCGCGTGCCGCTTCTACCGCCGCGTTGAGCGCCAGAATGTTGGTCTGGAAAGCGATGCTGTCGATCACGCTGATGATATCCACCACCTTACGCGAGGAGTGATGGATTTCGCCCATGGTGCTGACCACCTGACGCACCACTTCACTGCCGCGCGCCGCGACCTGAGACGCGCCATCTGCCAGCTGGTTGGCGTGCGTGGCGTTGTCGGCGTTCTGACGCACCGTGCCGGTCAGCTCTTCCATCGACGCGGCGGTTTGCACAATGGAACTCGCCTGCGATTCCGTCCGCGCCGAGAGATCAGCGTTGCCGCTGGCGATTTCGCGTGAAGCTGCGGTAATCGCCAGTGCGCTGTCGCCCACCTGGCGCATCAGCCCTTGCAAATGGGCGATGAACTGGTTGAAGCTTTGCGCCACAGCGTTGAATTCCGGGCTATTGCTGGCTGGCAGACGCTGCGTCAGATCCGCACCACCGGTCGACAGCGCTTCGATGTTTTGATGCAGCAGATTCAGGCGTTTCATCATCGCGCGGACAAAGCCAAGCAGCACCAGCAGCAGCAGAATCGCCAGCGGGATCTGGACCAGGCCGAGACGGGTCAGCATGCTGTGCGTCTGCGCATCCAGCAGCGCTGACGGCACGTCGCTGGCCAGATACCACGGGCTGCCGGGAATGGCCTGCAGGAACAGCGTGTGCTCACCATCTTCTCCGCTGAAGGTGGTTTGCGACGGCTGAGAACCGGCCTGTGCCAGCAGCCCTTTCAGCGCCGCCGCCATTGGCAGCTGGGTATCAGCCAGATTTTCCAGCTTCGGCGTCCCCTCCAGCAGCGCGGCATTGCCGACCACTTTGCCGTCCGCTTCGACAATCAGTACGCGACCATGAATCGCCTCACCCATCTGCTGCGCCAGCTGGTTGAAAAAGCCGAGCGTGACGTCAATGGTTGAGACGCCCCACACAGTGCCGTTACGGTAAATCGCCATGGCGCAGTTGGTGCGCGGCTGCGGGCTGGCGGCATCCTGATAAGCCTTCGCCCACGCGCACTGGCCTTTTTCTGCGGCCATGCCATCTTTGTACCACGGCTGCTCCCAGTATTTGTCGGCAGCATCGGAGTTCCAGTAGGTGTTGACCTGCAGCTGGTTGCTGGCGTTACGCGCAAAGAACGAGCTGTCTTTCTCTTTCGCCGGATCGCGCCGGTTAGGTAACGGCCAGATACCGCCGCCGAACACGTTGCTGTCCTGATACTGGTTAACCAGCGCCGGCAGCAGCGTATCAATGGCGGCGCTGTCCATCACGCCCGCCGCTTCGGTAATCGCACGCTGCTGCGCCTGCACGCGGTTCATCTGCTCGACGATACGTCCGGCGAGACCATCCACCTCATAGCGCACCAGCCTGCTTTCGTTCTGGCTAAGCTGCGGCGCGATGAACTGGTTGATCACCAGGACGGTGACCAGCATAAGAACAACGAAGAATGCGACTAAGGTCGCGGTGAAACGGGATTGTGTGGTTTTTAACATCGGTGTGCCCTTACCCTGGTGTGGCGAGTTGCCTGATCGAGGTTAACGGCTTGTTACAGAGGAACTTGAGGTGCGCCAGATCACAAAATGGTTAACTGATTGAATAGCGTGATCATAAGAGCGCTTATTGTCACCGGCCTTACCCTGCCCCCTTTCTGACCGCTCTGGTGTTAACTTCCGTGCCAGTCGCTACGCCGGGCTTTCGGCCTTCAGTTCGCCGTCCGGAATCGTCCTGAAAGGGAATATGGCGCAAGCGCTGGTTCCTTTGTGTTGTGCTAACAGCGGACGTACTCGCCCCACGTATAGCGCATCTCTAAGCTGCCCACGCACAGAGCCTAAAAATTTGCTGCAAGATGCCGATACCTGAACTTCTTAATCAATATATGAAGGACCATATATGTACTTCGTACGCTCTTTAATTCGTCCGCTTTCTTTGCTGTCTCTCCTGCCGTTTTCTTGCGTCCAGGCTGCAGATATGCCCGAATTAACAGGTGCCATCACGAATCCCTTTTCCGTTACCCGCATCCACGATCGGGTAAATTTCATGGTGTCGTTAAACTTCAATAACGGAAAAACGGCGCAACAATGGCGGTCGATTGATTGCAAACAGGGCAAAGCACAGCTCCTGTATAAGGATCTGTTAAATGATAAGGGCTTTACCATCGCTCGTTATTACGGTAACAGCTATCTCCGGTATGCGCCTGCACAGGATGATCAGCAAATTACCGCAGACGATATTCACAAGGTGTGCAAACTCCCCATAAAAGAGGCTCAGTGGGAAAAGTTATCAGCCACGTCTGAAATCGGCACCACCAAACTGGTCGATGTGAATAGCATTCAACACACTGGCGATATTTTATCGGTTCGTCTGGGATATGATTACGCAGATATCATCTGGGAACCGCCTTACGATGCGCCGCTGGGATTAAAAACAGAACACTACCTGTACAACTGTAAAACCCATCAGGGTGCTGTAATTGCTGCCATGAATTTCGACAGCGAGGGGCGCGTTACAGATTCACTCATCACTGCTGATCTTGTTCGCCGCAAAAGTAGCTTCAAAATTGATACTCAGATGACACAACGTTTCGATCAGCTCTGCCAGTTACCCGCAGGAAAAAAGTTTACCGCTGAAGGACATTTTGTGTCCGCTGCGAATAAGCCAGCATCCACGTTGATGGGGCCATTAATGCCAGACCTGAGTAAAAATAATTCGCAGTGGCTGGATAAGTATTCTCTTTCTGCTGAAATTGAACGGCAGGCACAAGCACTGATTACCCCCTGGGCGCTGCCACGCTTCAAACAAATCCGTTATACCGAAGTAAGCACGCTCGGTAAGGTTAAAGTGCAGCTGGATGCACAGCCAAATGGTTATGTACGTAAGCTGGAAGATTACGGTATCTGGAAGGTGCAACGTTTGACGCTGGCTAATCAGTTGCAGCTTAAGTTCACCATGTCCATCAGCACAGGTGCATCACTCCTTAATAAGTTGCAGACGGATCTGCGTTTTCCGCTAGTAACGGGTCAACAATATCAGGCGCAATGGGAGAGTATTGACTCCGACAAGAAAATTACGTCTTCAGGGTTACGCTGCAAGGTCACCTCGATGGGAGACGCAAAGAGCATTGCGGATGAATTTAGCGGCAAATATCTCTTAGTCGACTGTCAGCAAACTGATTCAGGACAAGCGGGTAGCCGTGTCAGACTCGCCTGGCTGCAGGATCTCAATGTGTTCGTCACCGTTGCTATGCAGGTAGGTGATAAGCCGGAAAGCCTGGTGAAACTGGAAAATGTAAGTGTAATACGTTAATCAGCAGGCAGGCACACAGCATTTATTATTTAGGGTATCTGAAATGAGTGAATTTAAAGATTTTGAGCTTGTAAAGGAATCATTGTTAGAGTTTATTAAAAAAAAGGAAGTAAAAGCCAGATTTGCCCATGTCGTGGCCAATGAGTACAACGACTGGGAAAAATGGTTTCAAATTGAGTTTGAATATTTCCTTTTGAATGAGAAGGGTTTTCACACCAGAAGGGAGTTGAAGGCGAAATCTGATCAAAGAAGCAAACTCAATCGTTTTTACATGTTTGTCGATTTGATTTTCAGAAAACCTAATACTGCAAAGGATCAGTACATCTACCTTGAATTTAAGCGGGCAATAAAAGCGACAACATTAGTCAAAGGAATGTTGCACGACATATCCAAAGTGAATTCGATCGTTAAATCACACTACATTGAGACTGAAATTAAGCAGCGTTCATTTTGGTGTGTGGGTTTTTATCACTCTTTCCATAAATTGACGGTTGACCGTGCACAGGAAGAGATCAAGCAATACTCCAAAAGCTTTCACGAACCGGTGTATCTATGCTCGTGCCGGGGCGCATCGCATTATGATGAATGCCCAAAAATCGGCGTAGTCATCATCTGACAGGTCTGTTTCCAGCGTACCTGAACCTTGCATAACTGACTCATCACAGCATCGCGCGAAAAGTATCCGTTGCCTATTGCAACTATGACTTCTCGTTGCGATGCCGATGGGGCTGACCCGCTACGTTTAAATTATTTCAAGGGTGATAAAGATTAATTTCATGGTGCTCCTGACCAGGCATTAACGATTAATCCTGCGCCGGAAATAAACAGAATGGCGTCTATCAGCACGGCAAATTGTGTGACTGACAGTCTCTGGACTATCACCTTCGTGCTCAGGGTGCCCAGCATAATGCCACTGCCCACTAACACACCGGTGAGCACAACCTGCATTGAGAGCGCCTGCTGGAAGGCGAACGTACTGACCTTGCTGAAATATAACAGCAAGGCGCTCGATGCTTCCGTGCCAATAAACGCGCCACGGCTCAATCCATAGGCGGTAAAAATCAGCACGCTCACCGGTCCGGTGGAGAGAACCAGTCCGGTCAGAAAACCCACGAATCCACCACAAAGCCCTAACTGCTTTATCGAGAGTGTCCAGTGACTGTTTTTCAGGTTGCGTCTGACCAAAATCATCACCCAGAAAAACAGACCCAGCGCGCCATCAATGATCCAGGCGGGTAAAGAGAGCAGCACATGCGCGCCTAACGACGCAGCTGGCACGCCAGGAAGACTATAGGCCAGAGTGGCGCGCCAGTCGATTTCACGCCACCAGACCGCGATGCGCGAGAGATTTCCCAGGATTGCGGCGATAGCCATGACTGGCATCGCCACTCTGGGGCCGAAATTGCTGACCATCAGCGGCAGCAGCAGTAACGAAGAACCGGTGCCGATGATGCCACTCAGCGCCCCGGAGAGGATCGCGATCAGCGTCACAAAGAGATAATCACCCACTGACTTTCCTCATTTTCAACGGCAAAGCACGCATCTTAATGAGGGCGATTCGATCATAATATCGATAAATATTGCCCACCACTGATACTAAAAGTCACAGATGAAAAAACGTAACCTGCCGCCGTTGAATGCATTGCGGCTGTTCGAAACGGCCGCGCACGCCAACAGCCTGAGTGACGCGGCTGAGGAATTAGGGATGACTCACGGTGCCGTTAGCCGCCAGATCAAATTGCTTGAAGCGTGGCTGGGGCAACCGTTATTTGAACGCCAGGGACAACGCAGCGTGGCGGCGGAACATGCCCGGGCTTTTGCCGCAGAGATCAGCACCGCTTTTGACATCATCAGCGATGCTGCGGTGCGCTTTGGCAAAACACCCAACACCCGCACGATACGCGTCAATGCGCAAACCACCTTTGCGATGCACTGGTTGATCCCGCGCCTGCCGGCATTCCATAGCCAATATCCTGACATTGAAATCTCGGTATCCACCTCAAACAGTTCGGAGGTGAAAGGGCTATCTGGCTTTGACGTATTGATTCGCCGGGATGCGCTGAACAAACCTGAATGGCGTTACTTTGAGAAGAAAGCGTTATTTGAGGAAAAACTCACCCTGATTGCCGCGCCGAAACTGTTAGCCACAAAAGCGCTGGACACCCCTGCAGACCTGGCGACCCACGTTGTCGTGTTATCCAGTACGCGGTCAGGCGAGTGGGAACGGTGGATGAAGCAGGCTGGCGTCGGGGAGGTGCGTCCGGAACGTTTTCAGCGATTCGAACACAATTATATCAGCCTGCAGGCGATTATTGATGGCGTCGGTGTGGGTATCGGTGGAATACAAATGCTGGGACATGATTTGCAGGGCAACCGGCTTGTCACCCCGTTAGCTGTTGAGGCGAAGGGAAGCCGCTACGTGGCGTTAATTGCGCCTGACGTGGATAAATCATCGTCGCTAAACCGCTTTGTCGCATGGCTGGAACGGGAAGCATCCGCTTAATACCCGCCTGGTCGCTGCCAGAGGGGTATGTCGGGGCTTTTTCGGCAGGCACTACGGTGCGGACTCCACCACTTCCTGGCGCGGACGGAATACATGATCGCTGCCCTGCGCCAGCAAACGCTGCAGCAGCTGCTGGCCGCCGCGATCGTCCGCCTGGGCAAACAGCCGCTCGGCTTCGGTGATCGGCGTCGCCCACAGCAGATTTGGCCGATCGCCGTCGCGCTTCGGCAACCGCAGTTGCGCGTTTTCGCCCGCCAGCCCGTTGGCCAGCAGGAAGCTTTCAAAGCCGACCGGCGCAACTTCCGACGCCAGCGTGTGCCCTTCGCCAATCCACGTCAGCCGCGCCCACGGCAGATGAGCAAACTCCGCCAGCGCGCTGGCCATCTGTACCGCGTTGGCCTCGGTCATCACTTCGCCATCCACCGCCATCGCCAGCTCTACACGCCGGTACTGCGGTGCCAGCTCATCAAACAGGTAATCCACCTGCGGCATCGGCCGGATACTCATGCCGAGCGTGAAGAAATACCATATGCCGTTATGCCAGTGCTGCGAAATCGCCATCGGCGGCCAGTTGCCCTGATCGATGGCGTAATATTTTACCGACTCACCAAACTGCGCCTGGTAACGCTGCAGCAGCTCGCTCTGCACGCGATCCCACTGCTGGCCATCGTGCCAGTCACGCCAGAAATGACGCTGCTGTTCGGCGCGCGCGTAGTAATCGTTGGTGGAGGCTGAACCGAGCGGCGCGGTGAGACGGTTCTCTTTGATGCAGCCCGCCGAGAAGCTGACCTGCTTGTCCTGATACAGGCTCCAGCCAGGGATCACCGCCAGCAGCTGGCCGTAATACCACAGCGCGGCACCGTCGTCGCTGGGCTCCCACAGAATTTGCAGGCCGGCCGGATCGAGCATCGGCTCCGCTTCCAGCGTGCGGCAATAGCTGGCGCTGAGCAGAGGCGCAATACCCTGCTCCATCGCTTCGCGATCTTCCTGCGCCGGTGCCGGCAGCAGATTGCGCAACCAGCAACCGCGCACGGCGTACTGACTGCGGAACAGGTCGTTCGGCCAGATATAAAAATAGGCGGTACGCGCATCCTGTTCGACGATGGCGGTTAAAGTGTGTTGCTGATTCGGCACCTCAGCAATCAGAGGTTGGTGTGTCATAACGCCTCGACAATGCCTGGAGGGATCCATTTTCCCCGAGAATAGAGCAGGATCGGCACTCGCGCCATGTGACACAAGGGTAAAACTCTCAAAGTGCGCCAGGCCATCGTTCAGCCCGGCTTAAGAATGGCGGGGGCAGCAGCGGCGAAGCTTCAGATTTTTTTGCGATTCTTTTACCGCTTCGCATGCTATTGTCAGCGCACTCTTCTGTTGCGGAGCTGTCGTCATGGTGCTGCAAACCCTCGATCTCAATCTGCGCGAAATCGTGATTCTCGCCCTGCTGCTGTGGCTGTTTGTCCGCTATACGTGGGTGATGGCAGCCCTGACGCTGATCGTCGGTGGCATCGCGCTGCTGGTGCTGCTGCCGCTGGATATCTACTACACGCTGGTGCCGCTGGCGCTACTGGGCGTTGGCCTGGGCATGCTGCTGCATCACTATCAGCAACGCCAGCTCCTGCTGAAACGCGAGGCGCGCACGCCGCGCAGCTACACCAGCAAGCAGGATGAATTTCACCTGTAACGCGGATCGCGCCCCATGCGCTGCATGGCACGCGCCCAGGCGCCACGCTGAATTGACCAGCGCAACAGGGCGGCAATCAACGCGATCTGCTTATCAATCCGCCATTGCGTCACTGGCCCGATCGGCTGTTGCATCAGCTGTTGCGCCCAGTCGGGCAGCAGACCACAGCCAGCCCGCAGCATGACACGCATCGCCGGTTTCGCCTGCCAGCTGGGTGCCGGCGCGTTAAGCAGCAGCTGCATCACTTCGTGAGTACGCGCATCGTAAACCAGCTCTGCCCGCATCGCCTGTAAATAGGCCTCAACCGCCTCTACGCTTTTCGGCACCTGCTGCGCACCAAGCGCTTCCGCCACCCGCGCCGCTTCGGCGTAATAACGATCGCGATCGGCGAGGCTGAGCTGTGGATTTTTGTAGCGCAGATGCGCGGCCAGGAAGCGGCTGGTTTCTGCAACGTGCACCCAGGTGAGCAGATGCGGATCGCTGGCGGCATAAGGTTTGCCGGTGTTATCGATGCCGGTGACGCGCAGATGGATGCGTTTGACCCGCTCAATCAGGGTATGCGCATCGGCGGTGTTGCCGAAGGTGGTGACCGCGATGAACTGGCTGGTGCGCCGCAACCGGCCGAGCATGTCCTGGCGGAAACTGGAGTGATCCCACACGCCCGCCAGCGCCGCCGGATGCAGCATCTGTAGCATCAGCGCGCTGATGCCGCCGCACAGCATCGCGGGAAAGTCGCCGTGCACCTGCCAGATGATGTGGTCAGGGCCGAACAGGCCGGGATCGCCCGGCGGTTGAGAGATGTCAAACTCGTTGAGCGACAGGCCGTTAAGGCGAAAGACCTGCTGTTCGATGCGGTGGCGGAGATTCATCATATTGACGCGTCAGGCTGGTTAAGCTGGTCGGCATGAATGCCGACCCTACAATGTCACGC
This sequence comes from Enterobacterales bacterium, assembly GCA_039593635.1. Classification (GTDB taxonomy): domain Bacteria; phylum Pseudomonadota; class Gammaproteobacteria; order Enterobacterales; family Enterobacteriaceae; genus Enterobacter. The sequence continues at coordinate 111,040 of JBCNOW010000025.1, read as the reverse complement.
CAGCATAACATGTACAGGTTAATGCCGCCCCCGGAATGCTACGACAGCATAACCTGTAGGGTCAGCATTTATGCTGACCCTGAGACTCACAAATAATCAAACTGCGCATCCTGGGTTCTGACCGAATCCACCCCGATAAACACGTTGAATTTGCCCGGCTCCGCAACGTATTTCATCTGCTGGTTCCAGAACTTCAGCGCATCCACATCAATCGGGAAGCTGACGGTTTTGGTTTCGCCCGGCCTTCAGCATGATCCGCTGGAAGCCGCGCAGCTGCTTCACCGGACGGCTCATCGACGGGCAGTCACATCCTGCACGTACATCTGGATCACCGTTGCACCTTCGCGCTTGCCGGTGTTGGTCACCTCAACGCTGGCGGTCACTTTGCCGTCACGCTTCAGGGTCGGGGCCGACATTTTCACGTCAGAGACCCTGAAAGGTGGTGTAGCTCAGGCCGTAACCAAACGGATAGAGCGGGCCGTTAGCTTCGTCGAAGTAACGGGAGGTGTACTTGTTCGGCTTGTCGGCGTTGTACGGACGACCGGTATTCAGGTGGCTGTAGTAAACCGGGATCTGCCCGACGGAGCGCGGGAAGGACATCGGCAGCTTGCCCGACGGGTTGTAATCACCAAACAGCACATCGGCGATGGCGTTACCGCCTTCGGTACCGGCGAACCAGGTTTCCAGGATGGCGTCAGCCTGCTGGATCCTCTTTCACCAGCGCCAGCGGACGGCCGTTCATCAGCACCAGCACCAGCGGTTTGCCGGTGGCTTTCAGGGCGGCGATCAGATCGCGCTGGCTCTGCGGGATGGTGATGTCGGTGCGGCTGGAGGCTTCGTGCGCCATACCCTGCGCTTCACCCACGACCGCGACCACCACGTCGGACTGCTTCGCCGCGCGACCGCTTCGTCAATCATCTCCTTCGGCGTACGCGGATCGACCTTCACCGCCTCCTCATACTGGTTGAGGAAGGTCACGATGTCTTTGTCGTCAGTGACGTTCGCCCCTTTGGCGTACACCACGTTGCCTTTTCCGGCCACGGCGCTCCGGATGCCGGTCAGCACGGTGACGGACTGATCGGCCACGCCCGCAGCAGACCAGCTGCCCATCACGTCGCGCTTGCTGTCGGCCAGCGGGCCAACCACCGCAATGGTGCCGGATTTTTTCAGCGGCAGCGTTTCGAGGCGGTTTTTCAGCAGCACCAGACTTTCGCGCGCCACTTCACGCGCTTCTTTACGGTGCAGGCGGCTTTCGGCATTGGTATCTTGCCGGGTCGCTATCTTTCGGGCCCAGATGGCTGTACGGATCGTTAAACAGCCCCATGTCGTATTTCACGTTCAGCACGTGACGCGTGGCATCGTCCAGCTCCGCCATCGTCACCTTGCCGCTCTTCACCAGCCCCGGCAGGTATTTGCTGTAATACTCGTCGCTCATGCTCATGTTGATGCCGGACTTGAGCGCCACACGCACCGCATCTTCCGGGTCGGAGGCGCCGTGCCGTGTTTGATCAGCTCTTTAATCGCGCCGTGGTCGGAAACGGTGATGCCCTTGAAGCCCCACTGGTCGCGCAGCACGTCTTTCAGCAGCCAGGAATCGGAGGTGGCTGGCGTGCCGTTCAGCGAGTTCAGCGCCACCATCACGCCGCCGCTGCCGGCATCCAGCGCCGCTTTGTACGGCGGCATATAGTCGTTAAACAGGCGCTGCGGGCTCATGTCGACGGTGTTGTACTCTTTACCGCCTTCCACCGCGCCGTAGGCCGCAAAGTGCTTGACGCTGGTCATCACCGAGTAGCGGTCCGCCGGGCTTTTGCCCTGCATCGCTTCCACCATGGTTTTGCCCATCGTGGAGGTCAAATAGGTATCTTCACCAAAGCCTTCCGAGGCGCGGCCCCAGCGCGGATCGCGCGAAACATCCACCATCGGCGCCCAGGTCATGTTCAGGCCGTCGTCGGCCGCTTCATAGGCCGAGACGCGCCCGACGGTTTTCACCGCGTCGAGGTTAAAGGAGGAGGCCAGGCCGAGGCTGAATCGGGAAGACGGTACGCTGGCCGTGCACCACGTCATAGGCGAAGAACAGCGGAATTTTCAGGCGGCTGAGCTCCATCACCTGATCCTGCATTTCGCGGATATCCTGACGGGTGACGGTGTTAAAAATCGCCCCCACCTGGCTCTTCTTTAATCATCTCGCGGATGGCCTCTTTCGGGTTATCCGGGCCGACGCTGATCAGACGCAACTGGCCGATTTTTTCATCGACCGTCATCTTCTTAAGCAACTCCGTGACAAACGCGTCGCGGGCTTCAGGCGTGAGCGGGTGATTACCAAACAAATCCTCTGCCAGCGCAGGTTGCAGCGCCAGGCTGACGGCGACACCTACAGAACATAGCCATTTCATGTCGTTTTACTCTCTCATCAATAACCGCCGGACGATCTCGGCCATACCGTGCGAAAAGCGCAGTGTGCCACAAACCCTCTGAACCTTGCAGGGTTATTCTCTGATTTTTCTCGTGAATACTCGACCGCTTAACAGTTAATCGCGCTATGCTTTACAGCGAGAAATTTGCCCCACCACAAGGAGTGGAAGATGACTTCTGTTCGAACTGACGATAACAAGACTTTTATTAACGAACTGTCGCGCCTGGTTGGCTCCTCTCACCTGCTTACCGACCCGGCCAAAACCGCCCGCTACCGTAAGGGTTTCCGCTCCGGCCAGGGCGATGCGCTGGCGGTGGTTTTCCCCGGCACGCTGCTGGAGCTGTGGCGCGTGCTGCGCGCCTGCGTCGCCGCCGACAAGATTATTCTGATGCAGGCGGCCAATACCGGCCTGACCGAAGGCTCAACGCCGAACGGCAACGATTACGATCGCGATATCGTGATTATCAGTACCCTGCGCCTCGACAAGCTGCACCTGCTGGACAAAGGCGAGCAGGTGCTCGCGTTCCCCGGCACCACGCTCTACTCCGCTGGAAAAAGCGCTTAAGCCGCTGGGCCGCGAACCGCACTCGGTGATTGGCTCCTCCTGCATTGGCGCCTCGGTGGTGGGCGGGATCTGCAATAACTCCGGCGGCTCGCTGGTCCAGCGCGGCCCGGCCTACACCGAAATGTCGCTGTTTGCCCGTATCGACGAAAACGGCAAGCTGACGCTGGTGAACCATCTGGGCATCGATCTGGGCGTAACGCCGGAACAGATCCTCAGCAAGCTCGACGACGACCGCGTGAAAGACGAAGACGTGCAGCACGATGGTCGCCACGCGCACGACCACGATTACGTCACCCGCGTGCGCGATATCGAAGCCGATACCCCGGCGCGCTACAACGCCGACCCGGATCGCCTGTTTGAATCCTCCGGCTGCGCGGGCAAACTGGCCGTTTTTGCCGTGCGCCTCGACACCTTCCCGGCAGAGAAAAAGCAGCAGGTGTTTTACATCGGCACCAACCAGCCGGAGACGTTCTGACGGAGATCCGTCGTCATATTCTGGCCGAGTTCACCCATCTGCCGGTGGCGGGCGAGTATATGCACCGCGATATTTACGACATCGCCGAGCGCTACGGCAAAGACACCTTCCTGATGATCGACAAGCTCGGCACCGACAAAATGCCGTTCTTCTTCACCATGAAGGGCCGCACCGACGCGATGCTGGAGAAGGTGTCGCTGTTCAAGCCGCACTTCACCGACCGCTTTATGCAAAGCTGGGGAACGTCTTCCCTGCGCACCTGCCGGAGCGCATGAAAACCTGGCGTGATAAGTACGAACATCACCTGCTGCTGAAAATGGCCGGGGACGGGATCGCCGAAGCGCAGGCCTGGCTGAGCGAGTTCTTACCCGCCGAGGGGGATTTCTTCGCCTGTACGCCTGAAGAGGGCAGCAAAGCCTTCCTGCACCGTTTTGCCGCCGCCGGTGCCGCCATCCGCTATCAGGCGGTACATGCTGAAGAGGTGGAGGATATTCTGGCGCTGGATATCGCCCTGCGACGCAACGATCACCGAGTGGTTTGAGCACCTGCCGCCGGAAATCGACAGCAAGCTGGTGCATAAGCTCTATTACGGCCACTTTATGTGCTACGTTTTCCATCAGGATTACATCGTCAAAAAAGGGGTCGACGCACACGCGCTGAAGGAGCAGATGCTGGCCCTCCTCGCGGCGCGCGGCGCACAATATCCTGCGGAACATAACGTTGGGCATCTGTATGCGGCCAAACCGCAGCTGCAGGCGTTTTATCGCCAGCTCGATCCGACCAATACCTTTAACCCGGGCATCGGGAAAACCAGTAAGCAGAAAGGCTGGGCGGTGAAAGCCTGAAGGGATTAACGCTGTCCCGGTGGCCATAAATGGCCACCCTACAACCGTCGGGTCGGCATTGATGCCGACTCCGAATTCACCATCACGTTCCACAAGCGTGTAAGGTCGGCATTGATGCCGCCCCAGAATTCACCCTCACGTTCCACAGGCGTGTAGGGTCGGCATTTATGCCGACCTGGATTCACCACCGCGTGCGATTATGACCCAGACCGTTGTTACGGTATGGGATCGGATTGCTCCTGTGCCGTCGCCGGCAGCGCTCGGCGTTCGATAATCATGGTCTGCGGCGTCGACAGCACGATGCCCTCTTTGCGCAGGCGCGTCAGAATATCGAACAGCAGATCGCTTTTCGCACCGGAAATCTGGCGCTGGCTGGCGACGTTGCCGGTCACGCTCAGCACAATGCCGGCCGGCGTCAAATCTTTAAACGAAACCGACGGCTCCGGCGTTTCGAGAATACGCTCGTTTTCACGATAGACGTCCAGCAACAGTTCACGCACCTGCACCGGATCGATATCCAGCGGGAAGGTCAGCTGAATCGTCACCACGCCCTGCGCATTGCCCATGGTGGCGTTACGCACGTTCTGCGAAATCAGCTGCGAGTTCGGCACAATCACCGTAGATTTATCGCCCAGCTGAATCTCAGTCGCACGCACGTTAATACGGCGAATATCCCCTTCGATACCGCTGATGCTCACCAGATCGCCGACCTTCACCGGACGCTCGGTCAGCAGGATCAGACCGGAGATAAAGTTCTTCACAATCTCCTGTAAGCCGAAACCGATACCCACCGACAGGGCGCTGACGATCCATGCCAGCTTGTTCCACTGCAGCCCCATAATCGACAGCGTCAGCAGGATAATCAGCACGTAGCCGATATTGCTGAACAGCGTCACCAGCGACACGCGCATGCCGATATCCATGGTGGTCTTCGGCAGGAACTCTTTGTCCAGCCAGCGCCGCACCGAGCGCAGCACGTAGATACCCACCACCAGACACAGAATGGCGTTCACCATGTGCGCCGGCACAATGTTGAGCGACTCCAGCCCTTTGCCACCCCAGAACTCAATGACTTTCTGGATCAGCTCAATCGGCGTGGACGAGGCAAACGTGCCGTTGAGCAGCGCCAGCGCGACAAATGCCACCAGCAGGGTTTTACCCACGGCGCTGAGCAGCGTTGCGGCCTGCTGCAGGTAGCGCTCATCAATATTCAGTGAGGTCTGCAACCGCTTGCCGGTCGCGTTGTTGGTGGAGAACAGGCTTTCACAACCGTCGTTGATCAGATGACTGAGGAAGTAGAACGAGCCAAACAGGATGCCGCACCAGATCACTTCATAGCTGAGGAAGCGCGCCAGCGTGACGTAGCCGACAATCAGCGAAACCAGAATCGCCACGGCGGTGACCGTCAGCGCCAGCTGCACCAGGCCGACGATCGTGGGACGCGCTTCCGGCGGATTGCCGGCCTGCGCCATGCGACGACGCACGCGATTGGTGCGCATGCTGATCGCCAGCCCGGTGCTGCCAATCAGCAGCGCCGTCAGGCCGTTGGCAAAAATGGTGGTGTTCAGGCTGGTGCCGACCGTGTAGTTAAACGACTCGGCGGTCTGGAAGATAAACACCAGCGCGGCGGTAATCGGCGGGAACGGCTTCAGCGCCAGCGCCACTTCACTGGAGATGCTCGGCAGACGCCAGCTCGGGCGGCGCGTTGACAGAAATGCGCGGCCGAGACCGGCGATCAGTCCGCAGTAAACGCTTAGCTGCACCAGACGGCTGATAAAATCCTGCACGTCGCTGGACACTTCATCGCGCCGCACAAATGCCAGCGAGAGAAAGTTAAAAGTCAGCACCACGGCCGCCAGCGTAGTCAGCGCAATCGCCGCCGCGAGGAAGCTGCGGCGCAGCCGCCCTTCCGGCAGTTTGTGAATGCTGACCCACGCCAGAAACTCTTCGCTGTAACGCCGGCCAAGCGTCATCACCAGCAGCGCCGCCAGCAGCCAGCCGACCGTGCCCACGCGCCAGCCCGGCTCCCACGACAGCGCGGCGGTATCCTGCAGCTCGCTGATAAAGTCGCCAATTTTTTCGCCATCCAGGTCCTGACGGCTGAACAGCGGTGACCAGAAGCGCGGTCCTAAAATACTGCCGGAGTTGAGCGCCAGCTGGCTTTTCAGCTGATCGCGCCGCAGGTTGACGATCTGCGAGGACAGTACCAGCGCCCCGTTTTTGATGCCGTCGGCCTGCTTGATCTGATCATCCAGCTTGCCCTTCTGATTCTCCAGCGCGGCGCGTTTGCGCGTCACTTCCGGCGTCTCTTTCACGCCGCTGTCTGCCTTCGGCGCCGGGCCAAGCACCGCCAGCTGCGCATCCAGCTGCTGACGCTGCGGAATCAGCGCCTGGCCCAGGGTTTCCGCATTACCTGACAGCTCCAGCGCCATCTCATTGAGCTGGTTGAGCTGGTTTTCATTGGTATCGCCAGACACCTGGCCCTTAATTTTGTCGAGGATCTTCTGCATCTTCGGCAGTTCAACCGCCGGATTGACCTTCGGTGCCGCGTCTTCTTCCTGCTGCGCGGGCGCGGCGTTGTCATCCGCATAGCTGAGCGCCGGCGTGAATAACACCAGTAGCAGCAGGAACGGGGTAAACAGAGAACGAAACTTGAACATATGAGTGAGATTCCAGCGCAATAACAGCCTATAAACGCAAGGTTGACCGTGAATGGTCGCCAGTGTAGGACTTTGCCGTCAGGGAAACTATAGGAATGGTGGCGTAAAACATTGGTGCTAACGATAAGAAATTTTGTTCATTTAAGCGCCGTTGACCGTCAGCCACGCGCCACCACGACACACGGCGCACTCCCTTGCGCCGCTACGCTGAGTAACAGGTTGCGTTACTCCACGTCCGCACTGCTGGCAAGCTGCGACGCTTTCTGCTTTTTGTACGCCAGCGCGGCCGCCGGCACCGGCGCCGCCTTGCCGGTTTCCAGCCAGTCGCGCAGGCGGTTGGCATCGGCAAAGTGGGTATATTTGCCAAACGCATCCAGCACCACCAGCGCCACCGGGCGGTTATTAATCATGGTACGCATTATCAGGCAGTGACCGGCCTCGTCGGTGTAACCGGTTTTGGTCAGCTGAATGCGCCACTCATTTTTGTACACCAGATGGTTAGTGTTGCGGAACGGCAGCGCGTAGCTGGGGTGTTTAAACACCGCCGTCTCCTCTTTGGTGGTGCTCAGCTGACCAATCAGCGGATACTGGCGCGTGGCCCTGAGCAGCTTCACCAGATCTTCCGCACTGGAGACGTTATGCAGCGACAAACCGGTCGGCTCTACGTAGTGGGTGTGCGTCATGCCGAGCGCGCGCGCTTTGGCGTTCATGGCGCGGATAAAGGCGTCGTAACCGCCGGGATAGTGATGCGCCAGGCTGGCCGCCGCGCGGTTTTCCGAGGACATCAGCGCCAGCAGCAGCATGTTGCGGCGGCTGATTTCACTGTTGAGCTTCACGCGCGAGAATACGCCGCGCATTTCGGGCGTCTGGCTGATATCCACCGACAGCATTTCGTCCATCGGCAGCCGGGCATCCAGCACCACCATCGCAGTCATCACTTTGGTGATCGACGCGATAGGCCGCACCCGATCCGGATGGCTGGAAAACAGCACTTTGTTATTATCGAGATCGACAATCAGCGCGCTGCCGGAGGCGATTTGCGGCTGGGCAATCGGCGCCAGATCGGACAGTTTTGCTGCGGCGGCGAGCGCCGGAGTCATCGCAGCTGGCGCGGCGACAAACAGCGCCAGCGACAGCAAAGAAATACGCATTTTTACAGACATCGTGTCAAAAAAATCCGGTGAGGAGGTTTGCGCTGTGTCGAAACACAGGCCGCCGGCGTCAGGCCTGATGCGACGCGGGCTGGCTGCGCTATCATACGCGCTCGTCTGCGAAATTTCTTAGGGAGATTGTTTCCGGGCGTTAAAAAAAAGGCGGGCATGACAAACGCTGCCAGGCGCAGCGGGATCAGTCAGGTCGCCATGGCTGACGACCTGACCTTTATCACGGTCAGAACAAGCGTGGCCCGTAACCCCACAGAATCACCGTCAGCGCCAGCAGCACCTCGAACACCAGCACGCCAATCGCCAGCGTCGAGCCGGAGAAGCGCAGGCTCTCTTCACGGTCAATATTGAGGAACACCGGGATGCCGACGTACAGCAGATAACCGGTGTACATCAGCGCTATCGCCCCGGCCAGCACGCACAGCCACACCAGCGGATAGAGCGCCACCAGCCCGCTGATAAACAGCGGCGTCGCCACATAGCCGGCAAATACGGTACAGCGCTGAATGCTGGGACGCTGCGGATAGTCGCGCGCCATCCAGTGAATGACGCGGCCCATCACCGCCACACCGCCTAAGATGATCAGGTAAAACAGAATGCCGAGACCAATACCGGTCAGCATGTTGAGTTGCACGAACTGCCCTTCGCCCAGATTCCAGCCCAGCTGCGTAGTGCCAATAAAGGCGCAGATCACCGGGATCGCCGCCATCAGCAGAACGTGATGGGTGTAATGGTGCGAAACGCTCTCGTTTTCCTGCTTGATATCACGCATCTCCTGATTGGGATGCGCCAGAAGACCCCAGACATGATTCATACAATCACTCCTCTGATGCGACGGGCTGCCCCAGCGATCAGGCTGTCCAATGCAGGCAGCTTCAGTTCAAGTATAATCGGCGCGGCTGTTTTTGCGGCCAGCGGCACAAAAAAAGCCGCAGCCAGCTAGACTGTTAGCTGTATCGCTTACCCAGGGAGGAAAAATTGCACATCGATATCAATGGATTAATCACCCAGTACGGTTACCTGGCGCTGCTGATTGGCTGCATTGCCGAAGGGGAAACCTTTACCCTGCTGGGCGGCGTCGCGGCGCACGAAGGCCTGCTGCACTTCAGCGGCGTGGTGCTGGCGGCGATGGGCGGCGGCATTATTGGCGATCAGCTGCTGTTCTGGCTTGGCCGCCGCTATGGCACGCGCATTCTGCGGCGCTTCCGCAAACATCAGGACACAATTAAAAAAGCTAACCGGCTGATTCAGAAGCACCCCAGCCTGTTTGTGATTGGCGTGCGCTTCATGTACGGCTTTCGCCTGATTGGACCGATTATTATTGGCACCAGCCGCCTTAAGCCGCTGCGCTTTTTCGTGCTTAACGTCATTGGCGCCGCGCTGTGGGCGCTGATTTTTGTCACCCTCGGCTACTTCGCCGGTGAAATTATTACGCCGTGGCTGCACAAGCTTGATCAGCACCTCAAGCACTTCATCTGGCTGGCGGCGGCGATTGTGTTCGGCATCGTGCTGCGCTTTGTGATTCGCCGCTGGAACCGCCGCCGCGCCGGTTAACTGTGGTAACCCTTGAACTGCGGGTTGGCCAGCATGAAGCCGCCGTCGACCACGAATGATTGTCCGGTGGTGTAGGTGGCCCATTCCGAGCACAGCCACGCCACCAGACTGGCGATTTCGCGCGTGTCGCCAGGGCGGCCAATCGGGATTTCCGGCATGCGCCGGCTGTGCGCCTCGCTGTTGCTCATGTCGTTCATCGGCGTAGCGATGGCGCCCGGCGCCACGGCATTCACCAGAATGTGATGCGGCAGCAGGCTCAGCGCCATCGATTTGGTCAGCCCGCCAAGCGCATGCTTGGCCGCGGTATAGGCGGCGGCGTCCGGCAGCGGCGTATGCTCATGCACCGAGGTGATGTTGATGATGCGCCCGCCGTCGCCCTGATCCACCATATGACGCGCGGCAATCTGTCCGCAGACAAAGGCGCCGTCTACGTCAACGGTAAAGACTTTGCGCCAGTCCTCAAAGGTCACATCGAGAAAATCGGCTTTGGTCATCACGCCGGCATTGTTCACCAGCACATCGATGCGGCCCAGCGAGTTGATCAGCTGCGCCAGCTGCTGCCCGCCAGCCTGCGGATCGGACAGATCGAGCTGCCGCACCTGGGCCAGCTGGCCTTTGCTCTCCACCAGCCGCGCGGTCTCCTGCGCGCCCTCTTCATCCGAGCGCCAGGTAATGCCGACGGTGTAGCCGGCCTCAGCCAGCATCACGGCGCAGCTGCGTCCAATCCCCGAATCTGAAGCGGTCACTACGGCGACTTTCTGTTTGCCCAGTGTCATAACGTTCTCCTGCCTGATGGGTGTCTTCACAGTATAGAAGTTATCGTTCTGTGCCACGTCGCAGCCGATTCTGCCGTTTCGTCTATAGTTAACAATCGGATAGCGTTCAGGAGGCAGGATGAGCAAGATTAAACGCAGAATTGACGATCACGGCGTCATCGGTGATTTACGCACCTGTGCCCTGATCGCGAACGACGGCACCATTGATTATCTTTGCTGGCCCGAACTCGACAGCCCCTCCGTGTTTGCCGCCCTGCTCGACAGCGACGAAGCCGGCCTGTTTTCGCTGGCACCGCAGTGGCAAAACGCGCGCCAGCAGCAGCTCTACCTGCCCGATACCAACATTCTGCAAACCCGCTGGCTTGACGAGGCCGGCGTGGCGGAAATCACTGATTACATGCCGATCTGCGATGAGCGCAGCAAAGTGCCGCGCCTGGTGCGGCGGGTAAAAATGATCCGCGGCACCGCCACCTTTGATCTGCGCTGCGCGCCGCGCCACGACTATGCCCGTGCCGAAACGCGCACGGAGACGCGACCAGGCGGTATCGCCTTTGTCGCCGAAGGCCAGCCGTCGCTGCGCCTGAGCGCCACGGTGGTGATGACGCGCGAACCGGACAGCGCGGTGGCGCAGTTTACCCTGCAGGCCGGTGAGCACGCCGAATTTGTGTTTGGCAACGATGACGATCCGCAGGTGCAGCATATCGCGACCGAGCGCTGCTTTCGCGATACGGTGGATTACTGGCGGCGCTGGAGCAGCCACAGCTCTTATCGCGGTCGCTGGCGCGAGATGGTGACGCGCTCGGCGCTGGCGCTCAAGCTGCTCACCTCGCACCAGCACGGCTCGATTGCGGCTGCCGCCACCTTTGGCCTGCCGGAAGAGCTGGGCGGCGAGCGTAACTGGGATTACCGCGCCTCGTGGATCCGCGATGCCTCGTTCAGCATGTACGCGCTGATGCGGCTCGGCTATGTGGAAGAAGCGCGTGACTTCACCCATTGGGTCGGCCGCTGCGTTGAGCACAGCCACGACGATACGCCGCATTTGCAGGTGATGTACCGTCTCGACAGCGGCACCGAGCTGCACGAGACCGAACTGCTCAACCTCTCCGGTTACGCCAACTCGCGCCCGGTGCGCATCGGCAATGATGCCTGGCGTCAGACGCAGCTGGATATTTATGGCGAGCTGATGGATGCGGTCTACCTTGCCAATAAATACGGCGAAGCCATCTCGCAGCGCGGCTGGCGCCATGTGTCCAGCATGATTGACTACGTCTGCGTTAACTGGAACCAGCCGGACGCCGGTATCTGGGAGATGCGCGGCGAGCCGGAGCACTTTCTGCATTCGCGCCTGATGTGCTGGGTGGCGCTGGACCGCGCACTGCGGCTGGGCATGAAGCGTTCGCTGCCGATGCCATACGATCGCTGGGACCGGGTGCGCAGCGAGATCCGCGACGACATCTGGCAGAACTTCTGGAACGATGAACTCGGCCACTTCACCGCCACGCGCGGCGGTAAATACCTGGATGCGTCGATGCTGCTGATGCCGCTGGTGCGCTTTGTCAGCTCGACCGATCCGGAGTGGATCGCCACGCTGGATGCCATTAAAACCCATCTGGTGAGCGACGGTTTAGTGCGGCGTTATAACATCAGTGAGACGCCCGCCGATGCGCTGACCGGTGGCGAGGGTGCGTTTGCCGCCTGTTCGTTCTGGTATGTGGAGTGTCTGGCGCGCGCCGGGCGGGTGCACGAGGCGCATTTCGAGTTTGAAAAGCTGCTGAGCTACGCCAATCCGCTGGGATTGTACGCCGAGGAGTTTACCTCGCACGGCAACGCGCTGGGCAACATGCCGCAGGCGCTGACCCATCTGGCGTTGATCAGCGCCGCGTTTTTCCTCAACCGTAAACTGAGCGGCGAAGTGACGCTGTGGCAACCGTAAGAAAATTCACATTTTGGGCGGCGTGGCAAAGAGAATAGTCTGTGAAACGTGGCGTTTTGCGTAAAGTATCTTCAACCAGCGAAAATCCTGATTCCCATCATTGCGCCTATGCACATATAATGCGCAGCGGGTTATTCTGACCCTGATGGGTTCGACACACTGACAAGCCATGAAAATGGCCATAACGACTTGTAAAAACATGAAAAAAAGCATTCGCGCGTTCGCTTCACTCGCCCTCGTACTGGCGGCGTTCAGCCAGTCGGCCTTTGCAGTCGTCTATCCGCTGCCTCCAGCGAATAGCCGCCTGATTGGCGAAAATATTGAAATCACCGTGCCAGACGACAGCAAACTGCCGCTGGAAGCGTTTGCGGCGCAGTACCAGATGGGCCTCAGCAACATGCTGGAAGCCAATCCGGGCGTGGACGTTTACCTGCCGAAAGCAGGCACTAAAATGGTGATCCCGCAGCAGCTGATTCTGCCTGACGCACCGCGTGAAGGCATCGTGATCAACAGCGCCGAGATGCGTCTGTATTACTACCCGAAAGGCACCAAAACTGTCGTGGTGCTGCCGATCGGTATCGGCGAGCTGGGTAAAGATACGCCGGTTAACTGGACCACCGCGGTTGAGCGCAAGAAGAATGGTCCAACCTGGACGCCAACCAAAGCGATGCACGCAGAGTACGCGGCGCGCGGCGAGAGCATCCCGGCTGTGTTCCCGGCAGGTCCGGATAACCCGATGGGCCTGTACGCGCTGTACATTGGCCGTCTGTATGCGATTCACGGCACCAACGCCAACTTTGGTATCGGCCTGCGCGTGAGCCACGGCTGCGTGCGTCTGCGTGCGGACGACATCAAATGGCTGTTCGACAACGTGCCGGTCGGTACGCGCGTGCAGTTCATTGACCAGCCGGTAAAAGCCACCGTTGAGCCAGACGGTTCGCGCTACATCGAGGTTCACAACCCGCTGTCGACCACCGAAGAGCAGTTCAACTCACGTGAACTGGTGCCAATCAGCCTGACGTCCGCTGTGACCAAAGTGGTGGCCGATGCCAGCACCAATCAGGATACCGTGAACAATGCTATCCAGGCACGTACCGGTATGCCGACCAAAATCAACGGTCAGCCGGGCGAAGCCCAGCCTGCGCCGGTGATGGTACAGGAGTCTTCTGACGCGATGCCGAAAGAAGAACCGATGACGCCGCAGGGTGCCACCGCCGTCGCGCCACAGGCCGATGCGCAGCAGCCCGCTGAAGCCGCTCCGGTTGAGCAGGCCGCGCCGGCACAGCCTGCCAGCAACGGCAACAGCCTGTAAGGGTTTGCTGTCGATGATCAAGCCAGCCGCAGGGCTGGCTTTTTTATTGCCCGATCGCCGGGATCATTGTGCGGTTGTGTCGCGGCGCAGTTGCGCGCTCAATCGTGCGGTCGGCGTAACGCCAGCCAGCCCGCCACCAGAGTAAACACCAGCACCACCAGCACTAACAGCAGAAAGCCGTGCGGATTGTTCGCCAGCGGAATGCCGCCCACGTTCATGCCAAAAAAACCGGCTACGATATTGATGGGCAGCGCCAGCACGGTGATTGAGGTGAGCAAAAACAGCGTTCGGTTGCTCTGCTCCATCAGGCGGGCAGCGATCTCCTCCTGCAGCAGGCGAATGCGCTCCATCAGGCTGGCAAGATCGTTAAGCGCTACGCTGAACTCCTCGGTGAAAATCCGCAGCTCACTGAGCGGTTCCCGGTTGAGCCAGTTTGGCGGCCGGTTAAGCAGGCGAAACAGCGCGGCCGGCTCCGGCGCCAGCAGCCGCTGGACGCGCAGCAGCATGCGGCGCAGATGGCCCAGCTCGCTGCGGTTGGCTTTGATCGCCGCGCTCAGCAGCCGCTCTTCTATCGCATCCACCGCCTGGCTGGAGCGCCGCACCACCTGCTCCAGCTGCGCTTCCTGTTCGCCGAGCAGCCACAGCAGCATCGCATCCGGCGCGCTGAAGCACAGCCGATCAATCTGCTGATGCATACGTTCAATCATGCCAACCGGGCGATAGCGCGCGCTGACCATCACCTGCGGCCGGCACCAGATCCACAACGTCGCATTTTGTGTGTTGCGCTCCTCTTTACTAAAGGTGACGTCATTCAGCACCGCCAGCAGCGCATCGTTTTGCTGCGCCAGCCGGGTGCGCGGCGAGGCCGAATGAATCTCATCGAAAAAATCGTCATCTACGCTGAAGTGGTCCTGAACCCAGCGCTCGGCGCGGGCATGATTCAGGTTAATGTGCAGCCAGAGAAAGCAGCCGTCGGGTAAGGTGTGCCGCGCCAGCTGCGCGGCCTCGCGGGCGTTGAGCCGCTGTGGCGGCGCATCCGGGTTGAACAGGTAACCGTGAATCAGTCCGGCAACTTCGTTGTTGAAGTCGGGCAGCGAGGCAAGCGGCAGAACAGGCTGGAGCATAGCGGCGTGAAGATCCCAGAGCGGTCAGATCCACAGCCTGCGACAGGTCTGTTACAGCATGATGACAGCCCGCGCTGGCATCATCATTCTGTCATACAAAACCCGTATCACACTGCAGTTAACGGGTGCCATTTGTGCATCGTTAATTCACCCCGGGGGGTGTGTTATGGCTGAAAACAGTTTCCCTGCATCATCGTCCGCCCGCGGACGGCCCAATCTGCACCCGCGCAGCGGTCGCGCCTCGCGCATGCTCTTTCTGCTGCTACTGGTGGCCGGGCTGCTCTTTACCGGCATCAACCTGTTTAACGACGTAGAAGAGACCGGCGCGGTCGTCACCACCTGGACGCCGTTCCTGCTGCTCGGGGTCGCCCTGTTCATCGCCCTCGGCTTCGAGTTCGTCAACGGCTTCCACGACACCGCCAACGCGGTGGCCACCGTCATCTACACGCACTCGCTGCCGCCGCACTTCGCGGTGGTCTGGTCGGGCTGCTTCAACTTCCTCGGCGTGCTGCTCTCCAGCGGCGCGGTGGCCTTCGGCATCATCGCCCTGCTGCCGGTGGAGCTGATCCTGCAGGTCGGTTCCTCGGCCGGTTTCGCCATGGTCTTCGCCCTGCTGATCGCCGCCATCCTGTGGAACCTCGGCACCTGGTGGCTGGGCCTGCCGGCGTCGTCCTCGCACACCCTGATCGGCTCGATCATCGGCGTGGGCGTGGCCAATGCGCTGATGCACGGCCGCGACGGCACCAGCGGCGTCGACTGGGCGCAGGCGACCAAGGTCGGCTACTCCCTGCTGCTCTCGCCGCTGATCGGCTTCGTCTGCGCCGCCCTGCTGCTGCTGGCGCTGCGCCTGCTGGTGAAGAACCGCGCGCTGTACAAGGCGCCCAAGGGCAAGGCGCCGCCGCCGTGGTGGATTCGTGGCCTGCTGATTCTCACCTGCACCGGCGTCTCCTTCGCCCACGGTTCCAACGACGGGCAGAAGGGCATGGGCCTGATCATGCTGATCCTGGTTGGCACCCTGCCGATGGCCTACGCGCTGAACCGCACCCTGCCGGCGGAGCAAATTCCGCGCGTGGCGGCGTTAACCCAGGTGACCGAACAACAGTTGCTGACGCTGCAGCCACCGCCCGCCGCAATGCCGGCAGCGCGTGAGGTGCTGACGGAATATGTACGCACCAGCCAGAACCGGCCGCAGGTGCTGCCGGCGCTCGGTATGATGCTCGGCGATATCGGCGAACAGATTCGCCAGTACGGTTCGGTAGAAAATATTCCGGCGCAGGCGGTCACCAATACGCGAAACGATATGTATCTCGCCTCGGAGACCATCAAGCATCTGCAATCGGCCAACGTCGCGCTGCCGGAAGAGACGGCGCGCAACCTGACGGCGGTGAAGCACGAGCTGGACGCGGCCACCCGCTTCATCCCGCTGTGGGTGAAGGTGGCGGTGGCCATCGCGCTGGGCCTCGGCACCATGGTCGGCTGGCGCCGGATCGTGGTTACGGTGGGCGAGAGGATCGGCAAAACCCACCTCACCTACGCCCAGGGTGCCAGTGCGGAGCTGGTGGCGATGGCGACCATCGGCGCGGCCGATGCCTTTGGGTTGCCGGTGTCGACCACCCACGTGCTGTCGTCCGGCGTGGCCGGCACCATGGCGGCCAACGGATCCGGCCTGCAGCTCGCCACCCTGCGTAATCTGGCGCTGGCCTGGGTGCTGACGCTGCCGGTATCGGTGCTGCTGTCAGGGCTGCTGTATGCGCTGTTTATTAATCTGGCCTGATAGGCTCTGAAGACTGCTGGTGCAGGCGCAGCGTAATCAGGAACGCGCCCAGCACCATCAGTGCTGCCGCCAGATACACCGACTGCATGCCCCAGTGGCCGATTAACAGCCCCGCCACCGGTCCGGTCAACCCCAGCCCCAGATCGAGAAACGCCGAATAGGTACCGAGCGCCGATCCCTGATCCTGCTGCTGTACCCGCTTCACCGCTTCCACGCCCAGCGCCGGGAACACCAGTGAGAAACCGCCGCCGGTGAGGAAGGCGCCAATATCCACCAGCCAGCTGCTGTCCGCCTGCCAGATCAGCAGCAGACCGGCGCCCTCCAGCACGAAGGAGATCAGCGAGACCTGCAGCCCGCCGAAGCGCGTGATATAGCGCCCGCACGCCAGCCGCACCAGCACGAAGCCGAGGCTGAACAGCGTCAGCGCGAACGCCGCGCCGCTCCAGTCGCGACTGGCGAAATAGAGGGTAATGAAGGTGGAGATCACGCCAAAGCCGATGGTGCCAAATCCCAGCGCCAGGCCAAACAGCCAGACGCGGCTGACCACGCGATGAAACGGAATGCGCACGCCGGCGCTGACGCTGACCGCCGGCTTGCCGGAGGCCATCCAGAAGCCGATCGCCCCCATCAGAGCGACCAGGCCAGCAAAGCCGCTGATGCCAAAAATCTGATTCAGCAGCACGCCCAGCGGCGCACCAATCGCCATGGCAAAGTAAGTCGCCACGCCGTTCCACGAAATGACCCGCGCGGTTTGCCGCGGGCCGACAATGTTCATGCCCCACAGCGTCGAGCCGGTACTGCTAAAACTTTCCCCGACGCCGAGAAACAGCCGCCCCAGCGCCAGCAGCGTCAGGCTCAGCAGCGGCGCGCCGCTGCACAGTGCGGCGATAATCGACAGCACGCCACTCATGCCGCAACACACCAGCCCCATCATCACCACGCGTTTCGGGCCGTAGCGATCGGCCAGCCGGCCAGAGTGCGGGCGGCTGAGCAGCGTGGCGAAATATTGCAGACTGATGATCAGCCCGGCGATAAACGAGCTGAAGCCCAGCTGGTTATGCACAAACCCCGGCAGCACCGCCAGCGGCAACCCGACGGACAGGTAGCAAAAGAAGGTGAAAACGATGACGGAGAGGATGCGTTTATTTAACTGAGCATTACTCAGTACAGCGGCGTCAGACATGGAAGATGGCGTCAGAAACGTGGTGAAAGCGAAGGTTCACTATACCGGTTAGCAGACTAAGGATCGCGGCTTTTTTTGTTATAAAACATGGCGGCAGCGCACACTTTCACCGGGTGATCGCTGGCTTGCCCGTTAACGCGGCGGACCTGACGGTTCAGGTACCACCGCTCAGGTTCAGATGCAGGACACCTGGGCCATGCGTGCGGCGTGGCGTTCAATGGCGCTGGCGATCTCGGCGGAGACACGCAGCGTGCGGATCTCGCTGAACAGGCCGTCGGCCTCATGGTAGGCTTTGCGCAGATAGCCCAGCCACTGCTTGATGCGCGCAACGTGATAGTTGCCGGTATCGCCCTGCTTTTCCAGCTGGGTGTAGCGCAGCAGCAGCTCAACCACCTGCGACCACGGCATCGGGGCTTCGTTGTATTTCACCACGCGGCCCAGGTTAGGCACATTGAGCGCGCCGCGGCCGATCATCACCGCGTCGCAGCCGGTATGCGTTCAGGCAAGCCTGCGCATCCTGCCAATCCCAGATTTCGCCGTTGGCGATCACCGGAATGGTCAGACGCTGGCGGATCTCACCAATCGCCTGCCAGTTAATGCGCTCGGCTTTGTAGCCGTCCTCTTTGGTGCGGCCATGCACCACCAGCTCGGTGGCACCGGCCTGCTGCACCGCATCGGCGATTTCAAACTGCCGCGCGCCCGAATCCCAGCCCAGCCGCACTTTGACCGTCACCGGCAGATGCGCGGGCACCGCCTCACGCATCGCTTTCGCGCCGCGGTAAATCAGCTCCGGATCTTTCAGCAGCGTCGCCCCGCCGCCGCTGCCGTTGACCAGCTTCGACGGGCAGCCGCAGTTGAGATCCACCCCCTACGAGCCCAGCTCCACCGCGCGGGCGGCGTTTTCTGCCAGCCACTCAGGATACTGGCCCAGCAGCTGAATACGCACCAGCGTGCCGGAGGAGGTCCGGCTCTGGTGGTGCAGCTCCGGGCACAGACGGTAGAAGGATTTTACCGGCAACAGCTGATCGACCACGCGCAAAAACTCGGTGACGCAGAGATCGTAGTCGTTCACCTCGGACAGAAGTTCGCGCACCAGCGAGTCCAGCACGCCTTCCATGGGGGCCAGTAAAACCCGCATACCGTTACGCGTTCCCGTTGCTCTTCGCTGCCGGACGACGTGAGCGCGCCGGTTTACCCGCGTTGCCAGCCGCCGGGCCGTTGTTGCCCGAACGACGCGGTGCACGCGCCTCGCCCTGTGGACGCGCGCCGCCGTTACCGGCGCTGGCACGCTGACCATTGCCGCCGCTGCGGCTGCGCGGTGCGTCAGCACCTTGACCCGGCGCGCGGCCCTGGCCACGTCCGCGTGGCTGCTGCTGACGACCATTCTGAATCGGCTCGGCTTTGATGGACGGATCCGGTTCATAACCTTCGGCAGCGCAATGCGCGGGATCTCTTTCTTCAGCAGACGTTCGATGTCGCGCAGCAGTTTGTGCTCGTCCACGCAGACCAGCGACAGCGCCTCACCGGTGGCCGCCGCACGACCGGTACGGCCGATACGGTGCACGTAGTCTTCCGGCACGTTCGGCAGCTCGTAGTTCACCACGTGCGGCAGCTCTTCAATGTCGAGACCACGGGCGGCAATGTCGGTCGCCACCAGCACGCGAATGTCGCCGGATTTGAAGTCCGCCAGCGCACGGGTACGCGCGCCCTGGCTCTTGTTACCGTGGATCGCCGCGCTGCGGTGATGCCGTCTTTATTCAGCTGTTCCGCCAGGTGGTTGGCGCCGTGCTTGGTGCGGGTAAAGACCAGCACCTGCTGCCAGTTGCCCTGACCAATCATCTGGGAGAGCAGTTCCCGCTTGCGCTTTTTATCCACAAAATGCACGTGCTGCGTCACCTGCTCGGAAGCGGTGTTGCGGCGCGCCACTTCCACTTCCAGCGGGTTGTGCAGCAGCTTTTCCGCCAGCGCCTTGATCTCGTCGGAGAAGGTCGCGGAGAACAGCAGGTTCTGACGACGCGCGCGGCAGCTTTGCCAGCACGCGGCGAATGTCGTGGATAAAGCCCATGTCGAGCATGCGGTCGGCTTCGTCCAGCACCAGAATTTCGACGCTGTTATCCAGCTTCACCGCGTTCTGGTGTTCCAGATCCAGCAGACGGCCCGGCGTGGCCACCAGCACATCGACGCCGCCGCGCAGTTTCATCATCTGCGGGTTGATGCTGACGCCGCCGAACACCACCAGCGAACGAATGTTGAGGTACTGGCTGTAGTCACGCACGTTTTCACCAATCTGCGCCGCCAGTTCACGGGTTGGGGTGAGGATCAGCGCACGCACCGGACGGCGGCCTTTGGCGTGCGGCTGGTTTTTTCTGCACCAGCAGCTGCAGCAGCGGCAGGGTAAAGCCCGCGGTTTTACCGGTGCCGGTCTGGGCGCTGGCCATCAGGTCACGGCCCTGCAGCACGGCGGGGATCGCCTGCTGCTGGATTGGGGTTGGCTCAACGTAGCCCTGCTCTGCGATCGCGCGCAGAATTTCCGGGTTCAGGCCAAGGGAATCAAAAGACATAAAGGTGTATTACTCCGAACCGCCCTGATCGCGCTGCGCGATGTAGTTTTCAGGGGGGATATGACGCAGCCTCAAGGCCTGCGTGTGAAAAGGGCACAAACTACCATGCGTAAGAGCGGCAGTGTAGCAGCTTTCCGTAAGAACCGCGACCAGCAAAACGTGAGGGTGATGGGCCGCTGCGCGGTAGCGCATAAAAAAGGAGCCGCAGTGGGCTCCTCTTTTCTTGCTGGCACGTCCGCTTAGCTGCGTTTTTTCTGCACGCGCTGCGGTGGCTCTTTGGCCAGCAGCGACACCAGCGCCGGGCCCACCAGCATTACCACGCCCAGACAACCAATCAGCAGATTGTTGTGGATGAAGCGTGAAATCAGGAACAGCGTCAGCATCGCCGCGCCGAAGTAGTATGTCGTCGTCACTTCTTCCAGAGAGTCACCAAAGCGGCGCAAACGGGCACTACGCTGCAGGGCCAGCATGGTGATGAACACCAGCGCATAAGCTGCCACCAGGGTACTGCTCACTTCGACCAGTGCCTTATGTTTCCAGCCCCACACCAGCGCCGCGATCACCAGCAGGTGGGTCGCAATATGCAGGCAGGTTTGACCGGTAACAATCTGAACACGATTAGACCATTTCATTCTCTTCTCCTGGCAGACCCAACAGGTCGCCCAAGTGTATCTGACCGCAGCCAGACGGATTTCCTCAATGTAAAGCAAATTTCGGATAACACCCTAATTTTCTGTCTCCAGCACCACCCATTTGTGACAAAGACTACACTTTGTTCTGTTGATGATGAAAAGGAGCGCGTCGCAGTATGCCACAAAACACGCAAGGATCTTCATTTAAAGTGCTGACGATCAACACCCATAAGGGGTTCACCAGCATTTAACCGCCGCTTTATTCTGCCGGAGCTGCGCGACGCGGTGCGCGCCGTCAGCGCGGATATTGTCTGCCTGCAGGAGGTGATGGGCGCGCACGCCATCCACTCCGCACACATTGAAAACTGGCCGGAAACGTCGCACTACGAATTTCTTGCCGACACCATGTGGAGCGATTACGCTTACGGCCGCAACGCGGTCTATCCCGAAGGCCATCACGGCAACGCGGTGCTGTCACGCTTTCCGATCACCGAATACCAAAACCGCGATATTTCTGTCGCCGGCAGTGAGAAACGCGGCATGTTGCACTGCCAGATTAGCCTGCCGGATCGGCCGGAACCGATTCACACGTTATGCGTTCACCTCGGCCTGCAAGAGAAGCACCGTCAGGCGCAGCTGCGCATGATGTGTGAACTGATTGAGTCGCTGCCACCGGATGCGCCCCTGGTGGTGGCCGGCGATTTTAATGACTGGCAGGTACGCGCTAATCGATTCTTACAGCGCGGAGCCGGTCTGCAGGAGGTGTTTAGCATGAAAAACGGTCGCCCGGCGCGCACCTTCCCGGCGCGCTTTCCGCTGCTGCGTCTCGATCGCATCTATATCCGAAATGCGTCGGTGAGCCAGCCGTGGGCGCTGCCGGTGAAACCCTGGCGACATCTTTCCGATCATGCCCCGCTGAGCGCGGAGATCCACCTATGAATTTCAGCTGGCGGGAAGGTAACCGGATGCGGCTGCTGGAAAACGGCGATCAATTCTTTCCGCGCGTCTCCGGCGCGATTCAGCGCGCCCAGCGTACGCTGCTGCTGGAGACGTTTATCTGGTTTGAAGATGAGGTCGGCAAGGCAGCTGCACCGCGAGCTGCTGGCCGCCGCGCAGCGCGGTGTTAAAATGGAAGTGCTGCTGGATGGCTACGGCTCGCCGGATCTTTCCACCCAGTACATCAACAGCCTGACCGAAGCAGGCGTGCGCTTTATCTATTACGATCCGCGTCCGCTCGCCTGTTCGGCATGCGCACCAACCTGTTCCGCCGCATGCACCGCAAAATTGTGGTGGTGGATGAGACGGTGGCGTTTGTCGGCGGCATTAACTACTCCGCCGAGCATATGACCGATTACGGCCCGGAAGCCAAGCAGGATTACGCCGTCCGCAGGTGAAAGGGCCGGTGGTGCAGGACATCGCACGCTATGTACAGCAGGCGATCGGCAGCGAACAGGTAACGCGCCGCTGGTGGCGACGCGCGCTCCCATCGCCCGGAAGAGAACCGCAAGCCCGGTGAAGCGCAGGCGCTGTTTGTCTGGCGCGATAACGACGAGCACCGGGACGATATTGAACGCCACTATCTGAAGATGCTGGCCAACGCGAAGCGCGAAGTGATTATCGCCAACGCCTACTTCTTCCCCGGCTATCGCCTGCTGCACGCCATGCGCAACGCGGCCCGGCGCGGCGTGCGCGTGAAGCTGATTGTGCAGGGCGAGCCGGATATGCCGATTGTCAAAGTCGGCGCGCGAGCTGCTGTACAACTATCTGGTGAAAGGCGGCGTTGAAGATGTACGAATACCGCCGCCGCCCGCTGCACGGCAAAGTGGCGGTGATGGATGATCACTGGGCAACGGTCGGCTCCAGCAACCTCGATCCGCTGAGCCTGTCGCTGAATCTGGAAGCCAACCTGATCATTCACGACCGCCAGTTTAACCAGACCCTGCGCGATAACCTTGAGCAGCTGATCGCTGCGGACTGCGTGCGGGTGGATGAAGCCAAGGTGCCGCAACGCACCTGGTGGAACGCTGGCGCAAAAGCGTGGTGGTGTTCCACTTCCTGCGCCATTTCCCGGCGATGGTCGGCTGGCTGCCTGCGCATACGCCGAAGCTGGCGCAGGTGGATCCGCCGGTACAACCCGAAATGGAAACCCAGGACCGCGTTGAAGCGGAAGAAGGAGCGAAACCCTGATGTGCAAAACGACATCCTCGCTGGCGGCTGGCGAAAAAATCCTCACCTGGCTGTTCTTTATTGCGGTGGCCGTGCTGCTGGTGGTCTACGCGCAGAAGGTGGACTGGGAAGAGGTGTGGAAGGTCATCCGCAACTATAACCGGCTGGTGCTGCTGGGCGCCGCCGGGCTGGTGATCGTGAGCTACCTGATGTACGGCTGCTATGATCTGCTCGGCCGCGCCTACTGCGGGCATAAGCTGGCGAAACGTCAGGTGATGCTGGTGTCGTTTATCTGCTACGCCTTTAACCTGACGCTGAGCACCTGGGTGGGCGGTGTGGCATGCGCTATCGCCTCTACTCGCGCCTCGGCCTGCCCGGCGGGACCATCACGCGCATTTTTTCACTGAGCATTACCACCAACTGGCTGGGCTATATTCTGCTCGGCGGGGTAATCTTTACCATCGGCGTGGTGCAGCTGCCCGCGCACTGGTATATCGACGAAGCCACGCTGCGGATTATTGGCTGCGGTCCTGCTGGCGATGATCGCCGTTTATCTGTGGGCCTGCGCCTTCGCGAAGAAGCGCCGCTGGACGGTGAAGGGCCAGAATCTGGTGCTGCCCTCACTGCGAAGTTCGCGGTGCTGCAGATGGCGGTTTCCAGCGCCAACTGGATGGCGATGGGGGCCATTATCTGGCTGCTGCTTGGCGCGTGAAGTGGATTATCTCTTCGTGCTGGGCGTGCTGCTGGTGAGCAGTATTGCCGGGGTGATTGTGCATATTCCGGCGGGGATTGGCGTGCTGGAGGCGGTGTTTATCGCGCTGCTGGGCGGCGGAGCATGTTTCTCAGGGGACGATTATCGCCGCCCTGCTGGCCTACCGCGTGCTCTATTTTATTCTGCCGCTGCCGCTGGCGCTGGTCTGTTATCTGGTGCTGGAGAGCCGGGCGAAAAGCATTTACGGCAGAAGAATGAGCGCAAGATGGCGGCACGATAAGGCGTGCCAGGCGCAGGCTGAATAACGCGTAATACATTGCGCCGCTACGGAGAAGGTGAAACGGGCTGATAAGTACAAACCGTTCACCTGGCCGTAGCGGCGCGATTATTTTCACAGCCTTAATGGCTGGTTACTCTTAGCGACGGTTGCCGAAAATACGCAGCAGCATCAGGAACAGGTTGATGAAGTCCAGATACAGCGTCAGCGCGCCCAGGATGGAGTAGCTGCGCAGGTTCTAACTGTATCGTGCACATCAATGTGCTCGCCGATGTTTTTCAGCTTCTGCGTGTCATAAGCCGTCAGGCCCACAAAGACCACCACCCCGATATAGGTCACCGCCCACATCAGCGCGTCGCTTTTCAGCCAGAGGTTCACCAGCGACGCCAGCACAATCCCGATCAGCCCCATAAACAGCATGTTGCCGAAGCCGCTCAGATCGCGTTTGGTGGTGTAACCGTACAGGCTCATCGCACCAAACATGCCCGCCGGTCACCACGAAGGTGCTGGCGATGGAGGAGTAGGTGTAAACGAGGAAAATACTGGAAAGCGTCAGCCCGGTCAGCGCGGAATAGAGCATAAACAGCGTGGTCGCCATGCCGGCGCTCATGCGCTGCACCAGGCCGGAAAGCACAAACACCAGCGCCAGCTGCGCGATAATCAGCCCAAAGAAGGTGATTTTGCGATTGGCAAACACCAGCTCCATGACGGCAGGCGTGCGCGCCGCATACCACGCGACAAACGCGGTCAGCAGTAAGCCGCAGGTCATCCAGCCATACACCTGCGCCATATAGGTCTGCAGCCCGGTCGACGCGTCTGCTGCACGATTGAATCAGAACGCGGATATCGGTCCATGATGCACCTCTTTAAAAGTTACTGATAACGTCAGTGTGAAGTGTACACCACCGATCGTCAACGGCGCGTCATACACTGCTGATATCGCCCGTCAACCCGCTGGGCAAACCACGCGGTGGTGAGATTACGGGTAATTTTCGGGCTCTCCAGCTTAATGCCCGGCAGCACTTCGCGCGGCAGACGTTTTCCCGCCATTTTATCGGCGAGGATAAAGGTCTGTTTCCACAGCGTGCTGTCGCTGAAGCTTTTGCTGTCGCCCTTCTCCAGATCGCGGCGAATTTCCCGCGGGCTCATGTCCAGCTGCTTCGCCAGCGTGCGCACCGCCAGTTCGGTGGCGCTCGCCTGTTCGCTGCCGTAGCGGATCAGGTCGCCGTCCAGCGCCAGTTTGATGCCGCTGGCACGCGCCACCGCAGCCTGGAACGCGGCGTTGCGGCTGGCGTACCAGCCGGCGTTGAAGTCAGCGAAGCGATACAGCGGCTGGCTGTACTCCACCGGATAGCCCAGCAGGTGCAGCGTGCCGAAGTAGATACCGCCGCGCCGGCTAAAAACTTCGCGCCGGATCGAACCGTCAATCGGGTACGGATAGCCCTGTGCATGCGCTTCGGCAAAGGCAATGCTGACCTGCATCGGCCCGCCGGTGTGGATTGGGTTGAGATTGCCGAACAGCTTCTGCCCCATCGGCACCATATCGATAAAGTCATCGAAAATGGCGCTCAGCTCTTTCTCGCTGTGCACCTTATCGAGACGTGCCGCGTAGCTCTCGCCGTTGGAGGATTTGATCAGTAACGCGGTGCGCACCAGAAACGCCGGCACGTGCACGCTGGCGGCGCGGCGGTCGATCTCCGCCCAGGCGATTTTTGGCAGACCCGGCACGGTGGCATCGGCGCTGAAGTTAGATTCCTGATCGGTCACGGCGATCACCGCGCAAATGTTGCTGGCGCTGGCGTCGATGTGCTGCACGCGCAGCGCGGTATAGATGTCGTCGGCCCAGGCCGATTTTTGCGTGACGTGGGCGGGCAGCAATTGCTGAATTTGCGCTTTCACGTCAGCGGGCTGGCGGGCCGGCAGCTGCGGCTCCTTTTTGGTGCTGCATCCGGCCAGCACCAGCGCAGCCAGCAGCGCTGCGCCTCGTAATATTGTGGTGGTGTTCATCCTGCTCCCTGATAAGCCAGCAAAAACCGTACCTTACCGTTTTCGTGGTCTGGCGGCTATCAGCGCGGGCGGATTTTGCGCGCTAGTTCCAGCGTTCGGCGGCCTGTTTGTCGCTGTCGCGAGATTCCACCCAGCGATCGCCTTCCGCGGTGGCTTCGCGCTTCCAGAACGGCGCTTTGGTTTTCAGGTAATCCATGATGAACTCCCCGGCGGCAAACGCGCTGCCGCGGTGGGCGCTGGTCACGCCGACAAACACGATCTCCTCACCGGGCCACATCTCACCGATGCGGTGGATAACCGTGACGCGCCCGAGCGGCCAGCGGCCTCGCGCCTCTTCCACAATCGCCGCCAGCGATTTTTCCGTCATGCCCGGATAGTGCTCCAGCGTCAGCGCTTTCACGCTGTCACCGAGGTTGTGGTTACGCACTTTGCCGGTGAAGGTCACGACCGCGCCGTCTTCATCGCGCTCCGCCAGCCAGCTGTATTCGGTCCCCACGTTAAAACGCTCGGGGCTCACCAGAATTCGGGTTTCCGCCATCTTAGCCCCCTGTCACCGGCGGGAAGAAGGCCACTTCATCCCCGGCGCGCCAGCGGATGGGTAAACTCCACCAGCGTCTGGTTAACGGCCGCCAGCAGCTTGCCCTCGTCCAGCGCCAGCGCCCAGCGGTCGCTTTGCGCCGCCAGATGCGCGCGCAGGGCGGCGACGTCTTCAAACGGCGCGAGATCCAGCGTCAGGCTGTCGGTATTCACCAGTTCGCGCACCTGGGCAAAAAAGAGCACCTTAATCATGGCTGTCCACCTTAAAATCACCGGATTTGCCGCCGCTTTTCGCCAGCAGGCGAACCGGGCCAATCACCATATCTTTCTGCACCGCTTTGCACATGTCGTAGATGGTCAGCGCGGCAACGGAGGCCGCCGTCAGCGCTTCCATCTCCACGCCGGTTTTACCGGTTAAGCGGCAGAGCGACTCAATGCGCACGCGGCTGTGCTCCGGCTGCGCCTGCAGGTTCACCTCCACCTTGCTCAGCATCAGCGGATGGCACAGCGGGATTAGTTCCCAGGTGCGCTTGGCCGCCTGAATGCCCGCGATGCGCGCGGTGGCAAAGACGTCGCCCTTGTGGTGGCTGCCGTCGATAATCATCGCCAGCGTTTCCGGCAGCATGAGTGACGAACGCTTCCGCGCGCGCTTCGCGCACCGTTTCGGCTTTGGCGGAAACGTCCACCATATGCGCTTCGCCGGCGGCGTTAATGTGGGTTAGTTGTGACATAGCTTATTTCTTTAAATGGGGATGGAAATTACACGGACGGGTACGGGCATCCAGCTGCGGGGCAATGATATTTTCCCACGCGGTGCGGCAGGCTTTGGTCGAGCCCGGCATGGCGAATATCAGGGTTTTGTTCGCCACGCCCGCCACGGCACGGGACTGCAGCGTGGAGGTGCCGATCTCTTCAAACGAGAGCATGCGAAACACTTCGCCGAAGCCTTCCACTTCGCGGTCGAACAGCGGGAGCAGCGCTTCCGGCGCCTGATCGCCTGCGGTAAAACCGGTGCCGCCGGTAATCAGCACCACCTGCACGTCGTCACTGGCAATCCACTGCGAGACCTGCGCGCGAATGGCGTAACGGTTCTCTTTGACGATCGCTTTATCAACAATCTGATGCCCGGCTTCGTGGGCGGCCGCCTCGCGCAGCCAGTGGCCGGAGGTATCATCTTCTTCACCACGGCGGTCGGAAACGGTAAGAATAGCAATGCGTGCCGGGATAAATTCTGCGCTTACCTGACTCATCTTCTGGTTCCTTCTAAATCCTGAGCCTGATTACCCGCCAATGTAAGACAGGTTCTGAGTAATGCCGGTATTGCCCTGATGCAGGAAGTGGGTCTGTTTTTTATGCGCCAGCGCCCCGGAAATACGCGCTTCCAGCGCGTCCTGCTGCGCATCGTCTTCCAGCAGATCGCGAAGGTCCACGCCGCCGTCGCCGAACAGGCAGAGATGGAGTTTGCCCACGGAAGAGACGCGCAGGCGGTTACAGCTGGCGCAGAAGTCTTTCTCGTAGGGCATGATAAGCCCAATTTCGCCTTCGTAATCCGGGTGACAAAAGACCTGCGCCGGGCCGTCGCTGCGCTGGCGGATCTGGTGGATCCAGCCGCGTTTGAGCAGCTCGTCGCGCAGCACCATGCCGGAGATGTGATGACGGCGGAACAGCTCGCTGCCCTCGCCGGTTTCCATCAGCTCGATAAAACGCAGTTGAATGGGCGCGGGATTTGATCCACGCCAGAAAGGTGTCCAGCTGATGATGGTTTACGTCGCGCATCAGCACGGTGTTGACTTTGACCTTTTCGAACCCGGCGGCAAACGCCGCATCGATGCCGTCCATGACCTGCTGGAATTTGTCCTGCCCGGTAATGGCGTGAAACTGGCGGGCATCGAGGCTGTCCACGCTGACGTTGATAGCGGTTAAGCCCGCATCGCGCCAGGTCGCCGACGTCGCGCGCCATGCGGTAGCCATTGGTGGTCACCGCAATCTGGCGGATACGTTCGTTTTCACGCACGGCGGCAATGATGTCGGGGAAATCACGGCGCAGCGAGGGTTCGCCGCCGGTCAGACGCACTTTTTCGGTGCCGAGCTCCGAGAAGGCACGCGTGACGCGGCGAACTTCATCCACGGAGAGAAAGCCGTTATTGGTGACGCTGCCCGGCTTGTAGCCATCGGGCAGGCAGTAGGTGCAACGGAAGTTGCACACATCGGTAATCGACAGACGCAAGTAGTAAAACTTACGCGCGAAAGCATCAGTAAGTTGTGAAGCCATGTACACCTTTCCAGATACGGGAGGCACAGTCATTTCTTTCTGTACCCTGGTGGCAAATTCGCCACGGCCAAGGCGCCATATCATTCGACACAGGCGCCAGGGCTAGAGTGTATGTTTTCAACGTTGAAAACGTGGTTAAAGCGATAGTAGCGCGGAAATTCTGACGCCGCCATCGGCACTTAACGCTATATATATTATCTATATAGCGAATTAATCGTGCATTTTCGCTACAGAATACGCTAAAAACCGTATTTTCGCATTGATATACGTCATTTTGAACGCATCGTCTTTTTAGAGCAGCTCACGTGCGGACACGTCTTTTAAAAAGGAATATGTATGCGCAATCGCACTTTTGCGGATCTTGACCGAGTGGTCGCACTTGGCGGAGGCCACGGCCTGGGCCGCGTCATGTCCTCTTTGTCGTCACTGGGCTCACGGCTGACAGGGATAGTAACAACCACCGACAACGGCGGCTCAACCGGGCGCATCCGACGTGCAGAAGGCGGCATTGCCTGGGGCGATATGCGCAACTGCCTGAACCAGTTAATTACCGAGCCGAGCGTCGCCTCGGCGATGTTTGAGTACCGTTTTGGCGGTAATGGCGAACTTTCCGGGCATAACCTTGGAAATCTGATGTTAAAAGCGCTGGATCACCTGAGCGTGCGGCCTCTGGAAGCCATCAATCTAATCCGTAATCTGCTCAAAGTGGATGCATTCCTGATCCCGATGTCTGAACAGCCGGTTGACTTGATGGCGCAGCGACGGCGCCGAAGGGGAAAGTTATGGTGTACGGTGAAGCGGCGAATTGACCAGCTCATGCTGCCGCCGAAACGGAGTTAATGACTGACCCCAACGTGCGTGCCGCCACGCGTGAAGCGGTGGAGGCCATCGGCGAAGCGGATTTGATCCTGATCGGTCCGGGCAGCTTTTACACCAGCCTGATGCCGATTCTGCTGGTGAAAGAGCTGGCGCAGGCGCTGCGCCGCACGCCTGCCCCGATGGTGTACATCGGTAACCTCGGCCGCGAACTGAGCCCGGCCGCGGCAAGCCTGTCGCTGGCGGACAAACTCAATTTGATGGAGCACTACGTCGGGAAGAAGATCATTGACGGCGTAGTCGTGGGCCCAAAAGTGGATGTGTCAGGGATTGGCGATCGTCTGGTGGTGCAGGAGCCGCTGGAAGCCACCGACATCAAGTATCGCCACGACCGTCACCTGCTGCGCGACGCGCTGGAGAAGGCGATTCAGGCGTTGGGTTAGGTTCGTTTTGTGCGGCCTGATCCCCCCACCCTCGTTTTGCGCGCCCCCACGCGACAGCACGCCGCCCTTCACATTAAGATGCCGCGATAAACAGATCCCGCAGCTGATGCAGCTGGTCGCGGATCTGCGCCGCCTCTTCGAACTCCAGGTTCTGCGCGTGCTGCATCATCTGCCCTTCCAGCTCGTGGATTTTCTGCTGCAGCGCCTTCGGCGTCAGCGCGACGGTATCTTCTTCCACCACTGAACGCGCCTTGCCGCGCGCCTTTCGCTTTGGTTTTCGCAATGTTCTGACCCAGCGCCAGAATATCCACCACCTTCTTGTTCAGGCCCTGCGGCGTGATGCCGTGCTCTTCGTTGTAGCGCTGCTGTTTCTCGCGGCGGCGCTCGGTTTCGCCGATCGCTTTCGCCATCGACGGGGTGATGTTGTCGGCGTAGAGAATCGCTTTGCCGTTGACGTTACGCGCGGCGCGGCCGATGGTCTGGATCAGCGAGCGCTCGGAGCGCAGGAAGCCCTCTTTGTCGGCGTCCAGGATCGCCACCAGCGACACTTCCGGCATATCCAGCCCTTCGCGCAGCAGGTTGATCCCCACCAGCACGTCAAACTCGCCCAGACGCAGGTCGCGGATGATCTCCATACGCTCCACGGTATCGATGTCCGAGTGCAGATAGCGCACCTTCTCGCCGTGCTCTTCCAGATACTCGGTGAGGTCTTCGGCCATGCGCTTGGTCAGCGTGGTCACCAGCACGCGCTCGTTGATGGCGGAACGCGCTTGCGGATCTCCGAGAGCAGGTCGTCCACCTGGGTCGCCACCGGGCGCACCTCGATGATCGGATCCAGCAGCCCGGTCGGACGCACCACCTGATCGATCACCTCATCGCCCGATTTCTCCAGCTCGTAGTTGCCCGGCGTGGCCGAGACGTAGATGGTCTGCGGCGCCAGCGCCTCAAACTCTTCAAAGTTCAGCGGACGGTTGTCCAGCGCCGACGGCAGGCGGAAGCCGTACTCCACCAGCGTCTCTTTACGCGCGCGGTCGCCGCGGTACATCCCGCCGATCTGCGGGATGGTGACGTGGGATTCGTCGATCACCAGCAGGCCGTCGGCCGGCAGGTAGTCAAACAGCGTCGGCGGCGGCTCGCCCGGCCCGCGCCCGGAGAGATAGCGCGAGTAGTTTTCGATGCCGGAGCAGTAGCCCAGCTCGTTCATCATCTCCAGGTCGAACTGGGTGCGCTGGCTCAGGCGCTGCTCTTCCAGCAGCTTGTTGTTCGCCAGCAGCACCTTACGGCGCTCCGCCAGCTCCTCTTTGATCTCTTCCATCGCCTGCACGATACGCTCGCGCGGCGTCACGTAGTGCGTTTTCGGGTAGATGGTGAAGCGCTGAATCACCGAGTCACCGTGGCCGGTGAGCGGGTCGAACAGCGACAGGCGCTCCACCTCTTCGTCAAACAGCTCGACGCGCAGCGCAATGTCGTCGGATTCCGCCGGGAAGATGTCGATCACCTCGCCGCGCACGCGGAAGGTGCCGCGCTGGAACGCCTGGTCGTTGCGGGTGTACTGCAGCTCGGCCAGGCGGCGCAAAATCGCGCGCTGGTCGATGATCATGCCGTGCGTCAGGTGCAGCATCATCTTCAGGTAGAGATCCGGGTCGCCCAGGCCGTAGATGGCCGAAACCGACGCGACGACCATCACATCGCGACGCTCCAGCAGCGCCTTGGTCGCCGACAGGCGCATCTGCTCGATGTGCTCGTTCACCGAGGCATCCTTCTCGATGAAGGTGTCCGAGCTCGGCACATAGGCTTCCGGCTGGTAGTAGTCGTAGTAGGAGACGAAGTACTCCACCGCGTTTTCCGGGAAGAACGTCTTTCATCTCGCCGTACAGCTGCGCCGCCAGGGTTTTGTTCGGCGCCAGCACCATCGTCGGGCGCTTGCAGATCGGCAATCACGTTGGCGATGGTAAAGGTTTTGCCCGAGCCGGTCACCCCCAGCAGCGTCTGGTGCGCCAGCCCGTCTTCCAGCCCTTCTTCAAGACGACGGATCGCCTCAGGCTGATCGCCTGAAGGACGGAAAGCAGAATTCAGTTTGAACGGTTTACTCATGGGCGACGAACCTGATGACGTAATAAGCGGCAGGTGAGTAATTTTACTCGTTGTGGCCAGGAATGCCAGTAAAAAACACTGGATGAAAAACCAGTAGCATGTCAGGATGATTTGGAGATGTCCCGCCGATTAGCGCTTTAGCGTCAAAATTTACTGCCGATAAAACACCGGAACCAACGCCAGTTACGCAAGGTTATCCCCAGAAGAACTTCACTTTTTAACATTTGTCAACCAGCGTCACCTGAAATTGCAGTTTTATGGCAACGAGTGACACTTTCATTACGGCAATTGCTTTTATCTAACCAATTAAATTATAAAGGATATTTTCTAAAGCCGCGTTTCGCGTCAATTTGGGCGAAAGCCGCGTCTTCTCTCGCTTATCGCGTGTTTTCTAACTCTAATGCACATGGTTATCCACAGGAATAGTGGATAACTGCTTCCAGCCCCACGTCCACTCCGCCGCTGAGCAAATTTTCCCGACAGCTTTTCCCACCGGTGCGGCAACAAAAAATTTTTTTTGCGATTATTTTTCCATCATCCCGTGCGGCTTTAACTATTCTTTTGGCGTACCCCATCGTGCCGTAACGGGAAAAAGCCCAGCGTTAAGGCCACTTATTTCTTCAGTCCCTGCCTTATGACAGTACAGATGCACCAGAAACGTTAAGCAGTCAGCACCGTCAAAGTGCAGGCGAGTTATTACTGTGGGCAATTGTTAAGCTTTTCTCATCAATTATGGCGAGTTTCGCTGCCTTTTACCCCGATTGAGGCTGCTTTGGCGGATCTGGCCTGGGAATTGCAGTGAATTAACGGGGTGACGAGCCAGCCGGCAGGTGACGCGCCGCCGCCGCGTGCCCAAAGCCTTGTGCACGACGGATGCCAGACGACACAGAGCGGGAGCATTCAGGCGAATAATCTGGAAGGAGAAGACAGATGTTGAGTCTGCGTGCAGTGAATCAGTTTTACGGAAGCCAACATACGCTATGGAATGTGGATTTAGATTTTCCGCAAGGCATGTGCACAGGCGTCGTTGGCCTGCCGGGGATGGGGAAAACCACCCTCATGAACTGCATTACCGGTCGCCTGCCCATTGAGAGCGGCAACCATCATCTGGCAGGAAGACGGCGCGCCGCCGGAAAACCTGCTGCTGCAGCCTGCTGAGCAACGCGCGCGCATGGGCCGGGATTGGCTATGTGCCGCAGGAACAGGCGGATCTTTTCCCAGCTGACCGATGGAGGAGAACCTGCATATTGCCCTGAGGGCGGCACAGGACGACCGCAGCCGCGCCAAACCCGAAATGCGTGTACGATCTGTTCCCGGAGCTCTACGCGCTGCGTCATCAGCGCAGTGGCGACACCCTGTCCCCGAAGGATCAGCAGCAGCAGCTGGCGCTGGCGAACGCGCTGGTGAACCGCCCGCCGAACCGGTATTGATCCTGGATGAACCCACGCGCAGGCATGGCGCCGTCACGGCTTTGAGCAGAAGCTGGGGCATGCTGATTCGCGCGCCTGAACCGGGAGCTTTGGCATGACGGTGCTGTTAGCCGGAGCAGCAGCTGTCGTTTATCCGCCGGGTGGCGGACCGGTTTCTGCATGCTTTATCGCGGGCGTAACGTGGCGCAGGGCCACGTTACAGACAGCTGGATGATGTAACGGTGAGTAAGTGGCTAACGGCCACCTAGCGTCGGTAGCCTGCGGCGCAGAGTGCTGCGCCGCCGCGCCATTTACTGTGGCAGGGTAAGGTAACGGCCACAGTCGGCCTGCTGCGCCGCGCTGCTCAGCCACGGAATCTCACCGAGGAACGGGGCGGGAGATGCGCTGTTGCAGCGTCGCCAGATACTCCTGATGTCGCTTACCCGGCGCAACCACGTCGTTGGCTATCCAGCCCGCCAGACGCAGCCCGGCCTGCTGTACGGCCTGCGCCGTCAGCATGGCGTGGTTGATACAGCCCAGCTTCACGCCGACCACCAGAATCACCGGCAGCTGCTCGGCCTGCGACCCAGTCAGCAAACGTCTGCGTGTCCGAAAGCGGCGTAAACCAGCCGCCCGCCCCTTCCACCAGCACCCAGTCGGCCTGCTGCTCCAGCGTGCGTAACCCGGCAGACAGCACGGCGAACTCAATCGGACGGCCTTCGTCGGCGCTGATAATGTGCGGCGAGGTCGGCTCGGCAAAGGTGTATGGATTCACCGCTGAATAGGCCAGCGGCAGGGGTGCTGTTACGCTGCAGCGCCAGCGCGTCGGTGTTGCGTAACCCTTCCGCCGTCATCTCGCTGCCGGAGGCAACGGGCTTATACCCGGCGGTGTTTTTTCCCTGCAGACGCGCCGCCTGCAGCAGCGCGGCGCTGGCAACCGTTTTGCCCACTTCGGTATCCGTGCCGGTGACAAAATAACGTTCAGTCACGTTCGATAATCCCATGAAAAAGTTGATAAGAGAGCGGGAAAAAGCCCCGCTGCTGCGGCCAGGCCAGCTCCAGGCGCTGCAGCTGCCCGCGCGTCAGCAGGGCCGCGTGTCGCCCGGCGTGCAGGTGCGTAGCGCCGATGCCCTTCAGCGAGCGCATGGCGCTGAAGCGTCGCTAAAGTTCAGCGTGATGGTCTGCACCTGGCTGCGACAGCGCCAGGCCCCGCGAGCAGCCCTGGGTCACATGGTCATCGCCGATAAGGAAGCGGTTGGCGTGCGGCTGTTCATCGACTGCCGCTGCCACGCCTGATTCAGCTCCGGCAGCGAGCTTTCCAGCAGGGTGGTAAAGGCCACCTTTCCGCCCGGTCGCGCCACGCGATAAAGCTCGCGCAAGGCCTGCGGCAGGCTGCTGCACCACTGCACCGCCAGATGGCTCCAGACCAGATCGAACTGCGCGTCCGCCAGCGGGATAGCCTCGATATCGGCCAGCAAGGTAGTGGTGCGCCGCCTGCTGCTGGCGCGCCTCGTCCAGCATGGCGGGCGACAGGTCGATGGCCGTCAGACCTGGCTTCCCGCTCTCGCGCCAGTAGCGGCTGTTACTGCCGGGACCACAGCCGGCGTCCAGCACCTGCGGAAACCGGTTCCCGCCAAGCGCGGCCAGGAGCCCCTGCGCGCTCTGGCGCTGCAGCTCATCATGCTGAGCGAATAGCTGCGCGGCCGCCCGGCCAAATGCCGCCGCAACGGCCTGTTTATTCACCTGCGTCATGGAGCGCCTCCAGCAACGCGTCGGATATCTTCGGCGCTGCATGCGCCGCCGTCAGCGTAAAGCGCAGCCGCGCGGTACCCGGCGGGACGGTGGGCGGGCGGATGGCGGTCACCCACATGCCGCGCTCGCGCAGCGCCTGTGCCAGCGCCAGCGCGGCGCGCGTTTTCACCGACAATCACCGGCTGGATGGCGCTCTGCGAATCGGGACTGAGGAAGGGCAGCGCCGCCAGTTCCTGGCGGAAGCGGGAGATATGCTCTGCCAGCCGCTGGCGCGTTCCAGCCCCCTCGCCCTGCTGGATCACCTCCAGCGACGCAGACAGCGCCACGGCCTGCGCCGGCGGCATGCTGGTGCTGTAAATCAGATGCCGGGCGAACTGCAGCAGATAATCGGCGACGGACTCGCTGCACAGCACGGCGGCGCCGCTGACGCCAAAGCCTTTGCCAAAGGTGACAATCAGCAGTTCCGGCTTCACCTGCTGCTGGCATGCCGCTGCCGCGCCCCTCCTCACCCATCACGCCAATGCCGTGGGCATCGTCCACCAGCAGCCAGCCGCCCGCGCTTTGCCGCGTTTCGGCCTCGGCAAGTTCAGCCAGCGGCGCGCTGTCGCCATCCATGCTGAACACCCCTTCGGTGACCACCAGCTGTTGCCCTCCGCGGGCGGGTTAGATCCAGCAGCGTCGCCAGGCTGCGCCCGCATCGTTGTGGGCAAAACGCCGCAGCTGTGCCGGGCTGAGGCTGGCCGCCTCCAGCAGCGAGGCGTGGCTCTAAGCGTGTCGGCGACAATGCGATCCGCCTTCCCCATCAGGGCCGCGATCACCGCCTGATTGGCGGCAAAGCCGGAGATAAACAGCAGCGCGCGCGGGTAGCCCAGCCAGTCGGCCAGCTCTCTCCTCCAGCGCCTGATGCGCCGTGGTGTAGCCGCTGACGTGCCCCGAACCGCCGCTGCCCACGCCAAACCGCTCCGCGCCCTGCTGCCAGGCGCGGCATCACCGCCGGATGCTGGCTCAGGCCGAGATAATCATTGCTGGAGAAATTACAAAACCGCCGCCCCTCGCGGGTAAGAAAACGGCCCGCGCCGTTTTCCACCACCCTGCGCCGAAACGCCGCTGCCGCCAGCCGTCGGCGGCACGCTGCGCCGTCAGCGCCTGCGCAATACGCGTTGCCAGGCCAGGTCATACACGGCCGCGTTGTAGAACTGGTCGGTGTCGGCGTTGAAAATCTGCTGCTCCAGCTGCTGCTGTTGCTCGTTATCGCCCGTCAGCACCTCGGTCTGGTGCGGGTTCAGCCCCAGCTTGCGGAACAGCTGAACAGTCTTTGTCCTCTTCCGGGTTCGGCGTGGTCAGCAGCTTGCAGCCGTAGAAGATGGAGTTGGCCCCGGCCATAAAGCACATCGCCTGGGTCTGCTCGTTCATCTGCTCGCGACCGGCAGAAAGGCGGACGTAAGAGGTTGGCATCATGATGCGCGCCACCGCGATGGTGCGGATAAAATCAAACGCATCGACGTCGTCGTTATCCGCCAGCGGCGTGCCTTTGACCTTCACCAGCATGTTGATCGGCACGCTTTCCGGCGGGGTGGGCAGGTTCGCCAGCTGCAGCAGCAGGCCGGCGCGGTCTTTCACCGTTTCGCCCAGCCCGACAATGCCGCCCGAGCAGACTTTGATCCCCGCTTCGCGCACTTTGTCCAGCGTGTCCAGACGCTCCTGGTAGGTGCGGGTGGTGATGATGTTGCCGTAAAACTCCGGCGAGGTGTCGAGGTTGTGGTTGTAGTAATCCAGCCCCGCGGCCGAGAGGCGCTGCGCCTGCTCTTCGTTCAGCGTGCCGAGCGTCATGCAGGCTTCCAGGCCCATCTCTTTCACGCCCTTCACCATCTGCTCCAGATACGGCATGTCGCGATCGTGCGGGTTTTTCCACGCCGCGCCCATGCAGAAGCGGGTCGAGCCGGCGTTTTTCGCCTTGCGCGCCGAGTCGAGCACCTGCTCCACTTCCATCA
Organism: Enterobacterales bacterium; assembly: GCA_039593635.1. GTDB lineage: Bacteria > Pseudomonadota > Gammaproteobacteria > Enterobacterales > Enterobacteriaceae > Enterobacter. The sequence continues at coordinate 73,594 of JBCNOW010000025.1, read as the reverse complement.
GCCGCTCGGATTCCAGCCCGGTTTTGTAGCGCGCGCTCTGCGGGCAATATTTGCAGTCTTCCGGGCAGGCGCCGGTCTTGATCGACAGCAGCGTGCTGACCTGAACATGGCGCGGATCGAAGTGCTGACGATGCACCTGTTGGGCTTCAAACATCAGCTCAAGGAAAGGTTTGTTGAATAATTCAGTAACTTGCGACATCGTCCAGCGTGCGTGGTGAGCCATCGGGCTTCTCCAAAGGGTTTTGTTAATTTTCGGTTCGGTTTATACTCGTAAACCTAAAACTTTTCAAAATGGTTTACAAGTCGATTATGACCCAGGACGATCTCGCCTTCGACCAGCAGCATATCTGGCACCCTTACACCTCCATGCCCGCCCCCCCCCCTCCCCGTTCTACCCGGTGGCCTCGGCCCACGGCTGCGAGCTGCAGCTTGCCAGCGGCGAGAGGCTGGTTGACGGGATGTCCTCCTGGTGGGCGGCCATTCACGGCTACAACCATCCGCGCCTGAATGCGGCGATGAAAGCCGCAGATTGACCAGATGTCGCACGTGATGTTTGGCGGCATTACCCATCAGCCGGCGGTGGATCTCTGCCGCCGTCTGGTGGCGATGACGCCTGAAGCGCTGGAGTGCGTGTTCCTGGCCGATTCCGGCTCGGTGGCGGTGGAAGTGGCGATGAAAATGGCGCTGCAGTACTGGCATGCGAAGGGGAGAAGCGCGCCAGCGGTTCCTCACCTTCCGCAACGGCTATCACGGCGATACCTTTGGGGCGATGTCGGTGTGCGATCCGGACAACTCCATGCACAGCCTGTGGAAGGGGTATCTGCCGGAAAACCTGTTTGCCCCTGCCCCGCAGAGCCGCTTCGACGGTGAGTGGAACGAGATGGATATGGTCGGTTTCGCGCGGCTGATGGCGGCGCATCGCCATGAGATTGCCGCCGTGATCCTGGAACCGATCGTGCAGGGCGCGGGCGGGATGCGGATGTACCATCCGGAATGGCTGAGGCGCAATCGCAAGATGTGCGACCGCGAGGGCATTCTGCTGATTGCCGATGAGATCGCCACCGGCTTTGGCCGCACCGGCAAGCTGTTTGCCTGCGAACATGCGGGCATCGCGCCGGATATTCTGTGCCTCGGCAAAGCGCTGACCGGCGGCACCATGACGCTCTCCGCCACCCTGACCACCCGCCAGGTCGCCGACACCATCAGCGACGGCGAGGCGGGCTGCTTTATGCACGGCCCGACGTTTATGGGCAACCCGCTGGCCTGCGCGGTGGCGAGTGAAAGCCTTGCGATTCTGGAGAGCGGCGAGTGGCAGACGCAGGTTGCGGCGATTGAAGTGCAGCTGAAATCGGAACTGAGCGCCGCCTGCGCGACCATCCGAATTGTGGCGGACGTGCGCGTGCTGGGCGCCATCGGGGTGATTGAGACCACCCATCCGGTGAATATGGCGGCGCTGCAGCGTTTCTTCGTGGAGCAGGGCGTGTGGGTGCGGCCTTTCGGCAAGCTTATCTACCTGATGCCGCCGTATATCATTACGCCGGAGCAGCTGACGCAACTGACGGCGGCGCTAAGCGCCGCACGCCGGTGCACGCCACTTTCAGCCCTGACACCGCTGGCACTCGCCGCCATTTTCCACCATCATTGAGCAGCGAGTACACGAACGAGTGGTAAACCGGATGAGATCATGCGCGTAGTAAAAACACAGGATCTGCGCGACGGCGAAAAACTGCCTGAGCGCCACGTCTTTAACGGCATGGGGTACCAGGGCGATAATCTCTCCCCGCACCTGGCGTGGGACGATGTTCCGGCCGGCACCAAAAGCTTTGTCGTGACCTGCTACGACCCGGATGCGCCGACCGGCTCCGGCTGGTGGCACTGGATTGTCGCCAACCTGCCTGCCGACACGCGCGTCCTGCCGCAGGGTGCCGGTTCCGGCGTGGCTGCCCTGCCGGAAGGTGCCATTCAGACGCGCACCGATTTCGGTAAAGCCGGTCTACGGTGGCGCCGCGCCGCCAAAAGGCGAAACCCACCGCTATATCTTCACGGTGCACGCGCTGGATGTGGAGAAGATTGAGGTCGATGAAGGGGCGAGCGGCGCGATGGTCGGGTTTAACGTGCATTTCCATTCGCTGGGCAGCGCGTCGATTACGGTGAAATACGCCTGATTGCATAAGGTGCGCATCGCTGCGCACCCTGGCAGAGGTCGCCGTAGATGGCGACCCTGCATGGCCGAATAGCGTTCCTCAGTCCAGCGCGTGAATCACTACCCACATCGGCCCCTGACCCACGGCGTAACGCGCCAGCGGTTGCAGCAGGCCACGATCGCCAATGCGATAGACTTCAATGTGATGCGATTTCTGCCCCGCCGCCACCAGATACTGACCGCTGCCATCAATGTTAAAGCCACGCGGCTGAGTTTCGGTCGGCTGATAACCTTCAATCGTCAGCACCGAGCCGTCCTCACTGATACTGAACACGGTCAGCGTGCTGCTGGTGCGGTCACAGGCATACAGGAAGCGACCGTCCGGGGTGATATGGATATCCGCCGCCCAGCGGGTATCGCTGAAGCCCGGTGGCATGATATCAAGGCTCTGCACGCGCTCGACCTGGCCGTTAACATTGTTCAGCGCCCAGACGTCGACGGTGCTGTCCAGTTCGTTAACCACATAGCCATAGGCGCCGTTCGGGTGGAACGCCATATGACGCGGGCCGGCGCCTTCTACCGTGGTCACCTGCGGCTGCGCGCGCGGTGCCAGCGTGCCGTCCGCCTGCAGCTGATACAGGCAGATGCGATCCTGTTTCAGCGCTGGCACAAACAGCGTCTGGTTGCTGAGGTCGATATTCGCCGAATGGCAGCCCTCCAGCCCGTTAATCACCTGCAGTGGCGACTGCGGCAGGCCGTCGCTGCCAATCGGACTGATGCTGACACAGGCATCGTTATACGAGCCGCAGAACAGATAGTTGCCCTGGCGGTCGGTAGAAATGTGAGTCGGGCTGCCCTGCAGCGGCGCTTCACCGGCCAGGCTTAACGTACCGTCGGCCGCAATGCGGTACGCCAGTACGCGAAAATTCGGACGCACGCCGACATAGAGAAAATCTTTCTTCGGGCTCACCACCATCGGCTGCACCTGGCCGGCCACATCCGTGACCTGCAATAACGTCAGTGCGCCATCTTCCTGCATCTGCCAGGCGTGGATCTGCTGGCTCTCGGGACTGGCGGTATACACGACTTGTTTCATGCGTTTTCCTTATTCGCTGCCTGATGAAAAACAGTAACTGTAGCGCGTTTCACCGCCGCGCGCTGGGCTGATTTGTGCCCTGCTTTTTGTCTCAGGGCCGCTGGCGGGTGTAGACTTACATGCTTTGCTAACTCCGGACGGAAAGTGTAATGAGCTACCGCGTAATCGCCCTTGACCTCGACGGCACCCTGCTAACCCCAAACAAAACCATCCTGCCAGAATCCCTTGAAGCCTTAGCCCGCGCGCAACAGGCTGGCGTTCAGGTGCTGATCGTCACCGGTCGCCATCACTGCGCCATTCACCCGTTTTATCAGGCGCTGCAGCTGACAACGCCCGCCATCTGCTGTAACGGCACGTATCTGTACGATTACCAGGCGCAACGGGTGCTGGCTGCCGATCCGCTGGAGAAAAGTCAGGCGGCGCGAGTGATTGAGATGCTCGATCAGGAGAATATTCACGGTCTGCTGTATGTCGATGATGCGATGCTGTATCAGGAAGCGACCGGCCATGTGACGCGCACCCTCAACTGGGCGCAGTCGCTGCCGGAAGCGCAGCGCCCGCTGTTTGTGCAGGTGCCGAGCCTGGCGCAGGCGGCGCACGACGCGCAGTCGATCTGGAAATTTGCCCTGTCGCATCCGGATACCCGCGCGCTGCAGCAGTTTGCTGAACGCACCGAACGCGAGCTGGGTCTGGCGTGTGAATGGTCGTGGCACGATCAGGTCGATATCGCTCAGGCCAAGGCAACAGCAAAGGCAAACGCCTGGCGCAGTGGGTGGCGAGCCAGGGTCTGAGCATGCAGGACGTGCTGGCGTTTGGCGACAATTACAACGATCTCAGCATGCTGGAGCAGGCCGGGCTGGGCGTGGCGATGGGCAATGCCGATGACGCCATCAAAGCACGCGCGCGCAAAGTGATCGGTACCAACCTTGAGCCGGGCATTGCGCAGGTGATCTACCAGGAAGTGCTGTAACGCCAGGCTGATCGCGGCATAAGGCATCAGTCAGGTTGACCGGAAAAAAGCGCGAAAAAACGCGCTGATCCGCAGACCGGACGTACCGCGTTGTCGTCCGGTTTGTGTTACGCGGTAATCGACACGCTCTTGATCTGCGCATACAGCCACTGATCGGGCCGGATATTCAGCTCGTCGCGCGCCCACGGTGAAATGCGCGCCCACAGCTCGCTGACGCCGATGCGCAGCTTCACTTCGACCTGTTCGTCCAGCTCCAGCAGCTCCACCACCTGCGCCGGTAAAATATTGCGGATCGAGGTGTTTTGCGGCGGCTGCAGCGCCAGCGACACGTCCGCCGAGGCGATACGGATGCGCAGTACGCTTTTCACCGGCTGATTCACCCGGCTGACCCAGATGTGCTGATCGCCCAGCGCCAGCGCGGTCATCGCGTAATGCGGATGGTGCTCCAGCACGCTGCACGCGCAACACGCTGCTGCGCTCGGCCGCCGGCAGCCAGGGCCGCATCGCGCTGCTGCCCCACACTTTTTCCAGCGCGCCGAAGGCTTTGACGTTACCGTTATCCAGCACCAGCACCTGATTCGCCAGCTGGAGGATCTCATCCAGGGAGTGGCTGACGTACAGCAGCGGAATCTTCACCTGCTTCGCCAGCCGCTGCAAATAGGGCAGCAGCTCGCGCTTGCGCGGCAGATCGAGCGAGGCCAGCGGTTCGTCCAGCAGCAGGAGATCGGGCGCGGTCAGCAGCGCGCGGCCCATCGCCACACGCTGTTTTTCGCCGCCCGACAGCGAGGCCGGATAGCGATCCAGCAGCGCGTCCAGTCCCAGCAGCGTCACCAGCGCCCCGAACTGCGCTTTCATTTTGGGCGCCATGCCGTACCGCAGGTTGCCGCGCACGCGATAGTGGGGGAACAGGCGCGCATCCTGAAACACGTAGCCGATGCGGCGTTTTTCCGGCGGCAGATTGATGCCGCTGTCGCGGTCAAACAGCAGACGATCGTTAAGCGCAATCTGGCCGCTCTGCGGGTGCGTCAGGCCGCTGATGGCATTGATCAGCGAGGTTTTTCCCGCCCCGGACACGCCAAAAATCGCGGTGATGCCGCTGGCCGGCAGCGTCCACATCGACGTTGAGCTGATGCTCACCGAGCTGTTGCGCAATGTTGATTTTCAGCATCAGGCCGCTCCCAGCCGCTTGCGGCCCCAGCGCGCCAGCAGCTCTGAGGCCACCAGCGACAGCAGCGCCAGCGCAATCGCCACCGCGCACAGCCGCGCCGCAGTGCCTTCCGCGCCGGGCGTTTGAATCAGGGTATACATGGCCGACGGGATGGTGCGCGTTTCGCCGGGAATGTTGGAGACAAAGGTAATGGTGGCGCCAAACTCACCGAGCGAGCGGGCAAAGGCCAGTACCGTACCGACAATAATGCCCGGCAACGTCAGCGGCAGCGTAATGGTGAAAAAGACGCGCCAGCGGCCGGCGCCCAGCGTACGGGCCGCCTGTTCCAGCTTGCTGTCCACCCCTTCCAGCGCCAGACGGATCGCGCGCACCATCAGCGGAAATGACATCACCGCCGCGGCCAGCACCGCGCCGCGCCAGCTAAAGGCAAAGGTGATACCGAACCAGTCATACAGCCAGCTGCCGATAAAACCGCGCCGCCCCATCGACACCAGCAGCAAATAACCGACCACCACGGGCGGCAACACCAGCGGCAGATGAAGCACGCTATCGAGCAGGGCTTTGCCGGGAAAGCGACAGCGCACCAGTAACCAGGCAAAGAAGATCCCAAAGGGCAAACTGCACAGCACCGCCAGGGAAGAGACTTTCAGGCTCAGCAATACGGCCTGCCATTCAGGATCGGTCAGTATCATCAGTGCGTCGTAAATCCATAACGTTTAAAGATTGCGGACGCTTCCGGCCCCTTCAGATAGTCATAGAAGGCCGGCACCGCTGCGTTCTGGTGATCGCTGACCACCGCCATCGGGTACTCTACGGGTTTGTGACTCGCTTCGGGGAAGCGTCCGACCACCTGCACCTTATCACTGGCAACCGCATCGGAACCGTACACGATGCCCAGCGGCGCTTCGCGGCGTTCCACCAGCGCCAGCGCGGCACGCACGTCGTTAGCCGGTGCGAGCCGTGAAGACAGCGTGTCCCACGCGCCCAGCTTTTGCAGCGCTTCTTTGGCATAAATCCCTGCCGGCACGTGATCCGGATCGCCCACCGCCAGGCGCCCGCCCTTCAGCAGGTTCTGCCATGGGGTCTGCGCATTGATGGTCACCGGCTGCGCGTTAGCGCTTTTTGCCGCCACCACCACCAGGCCGTTGCCCAGCAGCGTTTCGCGGGTACTGCCGCATCAATCGCTGTTTTTCTCCACCGCATAATCCATCCACTTCTGATCGGCAGAGATAAACAGATCCGCCGGGGCGCCCGCTTCTATCTGGCGCGCCAGCGTCGACGAGGAGGCGAACGAGGAGACCACCTCAACGCCGCTTTTTTGCTGATACTGCGCGGCAATATCCTGCATCGCATTGGTCAGCGAGGCCGCAGCAAAGACCGTAATTTTCTCCGCCGCCAGCGCCTGCCCCGACAGCGACACGGTGACCACGGCCGCCGCCGCCCAGTGATAAAGCGTATTTTGCATAGAGAGCTCCAGGTTACGTTATATAGTTGATAATACAACGCGAGCCTGAAAGCTGTCATGAGCTTTATATCGGTAAAAACGGCGGGAAGTTAAGGGCAAAACGCCCGCAGCGTGCGGGCGTTAAAAATCAGTGGTGTGAGCTATTGGCGGGACGGTCGTCGCGGCGGCCAAATTTCGAAAAGACGTTGAACACTTCACCCAGGCCGTAAATCAGACCCAGGATGATCGCCATCACTACGGGCACCATGATGACGGCGAACACCAGGCTTTTCAACAACTCTAACATGGTAACCTCGCGCAAAGAGTAAAAAAGTGATTGTAACGGCTGGAGAAAAAAAGGCACTGCCCTTTTCGTGCTTTTACTTTAGGCCTTACAATTGGCGCATTCACCTAAGGAGCTGACATGCAGGCAGAAATCTCTCTTCACACTCCGACTTCAGCAGAAACTGTTTGCCGATCCGCGCCGTATTGCCCTGCTTAAACGCATGCAGCAAACCGGCTCCATTAGCCAGGGCGCCAGACTGGCGGGCATCAGCTATAAAAGCGCCTGGGACGCCATCAATGAGATGAACACCCTGAGCGGATCAGACGCTGGTCGAACGCGCGACCGGCGGCAAAGGCGGTGGCGGTGCCCGGCTGACGCGCTACGGCCAGCGACTGATTCAGCTGTTTCGATCTGCTGGAGCAGATCCAGCAAAAAGCGTTCGATGTGCTGCAAAGACGACAACCTGCCGCTGGACAGCCTGCTGGCGGCCATCTCCCGCTTTTCCCTGCAAACCAGCGCCCGCAACCAGTGGTTTGGCACGGTGCAGGCGCGCGATCGTCAGCAGGTGCAGCAGCATGTTGAGATCCTGCTGGCCGACGGCGTGACCCGCCTGAAAGTGGCTCTGACCGAACGCAGCGCGGAGCGGCTACAGCTCGACAGCGGTAAAGAGGTGCTGGTGCTGCTGAAAGCGCCGTGGATCCGCCTGACGCCTGACGCCGCAGAGGGCGATAATCAGCTGCCGGGCCTTGTCCACACCATCGAACCCGGCGAAACGCAGAGTGAAGTGCTGATTGCGCTGGCGGGCGGTGAAATGTTGTGCGCCACCGTCCCCAGCCAGGCGCTTCGCCAGCATAATCTGCAGCCCGGCAGCGCCGTGACCGCCTGTTTTAATGCAGAACACGCCATCATCGCCACACTGCTCTGATCTGGCCGCCATGATTTGACTTCATTTCGCTGGCTCGCTACAACTGAGCGACTTGCTGCAGAAAACGGGATAAATCATGTCATCATTGCAAATTTCGCAAGGCACGTTTCGTCTTAGCGATACCCGAACGCTGACCCTGCCGGACTTAACCCTGCGCAGCGGCGAAAGCTGGGCCTTTGTCGGCGCCAACGGCAGCGGTAAATCTGCGCTGGCCCGCGCGCTGGCCGGCGAGCTGACGGCGGCAAAGGGCGAGCTGCGGCAGGATTTTCAGCGCCGGACGCGCCTGTCGCTGGAACAGCTGCAAAAGCTGGTGAGCGATGAGTGGCAGCGCAACAACACCGATTTGCTCAGTCCTGGCGAAGAAGACACCGGCCGCACCGCGCCGGAGATCATTCAGGATGAGGTAAAAGATCAGGCGCGGGCGCAGGCGCTGGCCGAGCAGTTTGGCATCAGCGCTCTGCTGACCCGGCGCTTTAAATACCTTTCTACCGGCGAGACGCGCAAAACGCTGCTGTGTCAGGCGCTGATGAGCGCAGCCGGATCTGCTGATCCTGGACGAACCGTTCGACGGTCTGGATGTGGCATCGCGCGCCAGCCTTGCCGATACGCTGCATCAGCTGCATCGCGACGGCTACACCGTGGTGCTGGTGCTGAACCGCTTTGATGAAATCCCGGATTTTGTCCAGCAGGTCGGCGTGCTGGCGGAGTGCACGCTGACGCACGTGGGCGCGCGCCAGGCGATTCTCGCCGAAGCGCTGGTGGCGCAGCTGGCGCACAGCGAACGCCTGCAGGGCATGGCGCTGCCGGAGCCGGACCAGCCGGATCAGCTGCCGCAGCTGGCGGCAGATGCGCCGCGCGTTATCCTGCGCAACGGCGTGGTGTCGTATAACGATCATGCGGTGATCGACGGCCTCAACTGGAAGGTCAATCCCGGCGAGCACTGGCAGATTGTCGGCCCCAACGGCGCGGGGAAATCGACGCTGCTGAGCCTGATCACCGGCGATCATCCGCAGGGCTACAGCAACGATCTGACGCTGTTTGGTCGGCGTCGCGGCAGCGGTGAAACCATCTGGGATATCAAAAAGCATATCGGCTACGTCAGCAGCAGCCTGCATCTGGATTACCGCGTCAGTACCACGTGCGTACGCAACGTGATCCTCTCGGGCTATTTTGATTCGATCGGTATTTATCAGGCGGTATCGGATCGGCAGAAAGCGCTGGCGCGCCAGTGGCTGGATATTCTGGGCATGGACAATGCGCTGGCCGATGCGCCGTTTCATAGCCTGTCGTGGGGGCAGCAGCGGCTGGCGCTGATTGTTCGCGCGCTGGTGAAACACCCGACGCTGCTGATCCTGGACGAGCCGCTGCAGGGGCTCGATCCCCTTAACCGCCAGCTGATCCGCCGCTTTGTGGATGTGCTGATCGGCGAAGGCCGAACCCAGCTGCTGTTTGTGTCCCACCATGCCGAAGACGCGCCGCAGTGCATCACCCACCGCCTGAGTTTTGTAAAACAGGGCGCGGGCTATGTCTATCAGCAGGAGGCGTTGCGTTAGTTTTCATTGATGAGCGGGTCGCCATCCATGGCGGCCCGGCGATAACAGTACGCACCTGACACATTTCCTTCCCTAAAAATGTAACCGCTACCACTAGCCTGCCGCATTATTCAGCAAACGCTGCGCATAAACCCACAAAATGAGAATCGTCACCTTGTGTAAACGATACCATTTATCCAGACTGGATCACGCTTTCAGCGCCACCGTTATGCTACGTTGAAGGCAGTGATTTTCTTCTGTTTGCCGATTACCAGGACTTGTTATGCAAAAATTTAATCCGGTCGATCATCCGCATCGTCGCTTTAACCCGTTGAGCGGGCAATGGATTTTGGTTTCTCCGCATCGCGCCAAGCGTCCCTGGCAGGGGGCGCAGGAGACGCCTGCAAAACAGACGCTGCCCGCAGCACGACCCGGACTGCTTCCTGTGTCCGGGCAACACCCGCGTCACCGGGGATAAAAACCCGGACTACAAAGGCACCTTCGTGTTCACCAACGATTTTGCCGCGCTGATGACCGACACGCCGGACGCGCCCGCAGAGCCACGATCCGCTGATGCGCTGCGAAAGCGCGCGCGGTACCAGCCGCGTGATCTGCTTCTCGCCCGATCACAGCAAAACGCTGCCGGAGCTGAGCGCTGGACGCGCTGAAAGAGGTGGTGAGCACCTGGCAGGCGCAAACCGCCGAGCTGGGGCAGCACTATCCGTGGGTGCAGGTGTTTGAAAACAAAGGCGCGGCGATGGGCTGCTCCAACCCGCATCCGCACGGCCAGGTCTGGGCGAACAGCTTCCTGCCCAACGAAGCCGAGCGCGAAGATCGGCTGCAAAAAGCGCCCTACTTTGCTGATAAAGGTCTCGCCGATGCTGGTGGATTACGTAGCAGCGCGAGCTGGCGGACGGCAGCCGTACCGTGGTGGAAACCGAACACTGGCTGGCCGTGGTGCCTTACTGGGCGGCCTGGCCGTTTGAAACGCTGCTGCTGCCGAAAGCGCACGTTCAGCGCATTACCGATCTCAGCGACGCGCAGCGCGACGACCTGGCGCTGGCGCTGAAAAAACTGACCAGCCGTTACGACAATCTGTTCCAGTGCTCCTTCCCGTACTCCATGGGCTGGCACGGCGCACCGTTTAACGGGGAAGAGAATGATCACTGGCAGCTGCACGCCCATTTCTATCCGCCGCTGCTGCGCTCTGCGACGGTGCGTAAATTTATGGTGGGCTACGAAATGCTGGCGGAAACCCAGCGTGACCTGACGGCGGAACAGGCGGCAGAACGCCTGCGCGCCGTTAGCGATATCCATTATCGCGAATCAGGAGTCTAAAAAATGGAGTCTGAAAGATAAAACACAATCCCTGTTTGCTGAGAAATTTGGCTACCCTGCCACCCACGTTATCCAGGCGCCTGGCCGCGTGAACCTGATCGGTGAACACACCGACTACAACGACGGCTTCGTGCTGCCCTGCGCCATCGATTACCAGACGGTGATCAGCTGCGCGAAGCGCGACGACCGCAAAGTGCGCGTGATTGCGGCGGATTACGGTAATGAGACGGACGAGTTTTCCCTCGATGCCCCGATTGTGACGCACGACAGCCAGCAGTGGTCCAACTACGTGCGCGGCGTGGTGAAACATCTGCAGAAGCGCAACAAGAACTTTGGCGGCGCCGATTTGGTCATCAGCGGCAACGTGCCGCAGGGTGCGGGTTTAAGCTCGTCGGCCTCGCTGGAAGTGGCCGTGGGCACCGTCTTCCAGCAGCTGTATCATCTGCCGCTGGACGGCGCGCAAATTGCCCTGAACGGCCAGGAAGCGGAAAACCAGTTCGTGGGCTGCAACTGCGGCATTATGGACCAGCTGATCTCCGCGCTGGGCAAAAAAGAGCACGCGCTGCTGATCGACTGCCGCTCGCTGGGCACCAAAGCCGTTCCCCTGCCAAAAGGCGCCGCGGCGTCGTGATTATCAACAGCAACTTTAAACGCACGCTGGTGGGCAGCGAATACAACACCCGCCGCGAGCAGTGCGAAACCGGTGCGCGCTTCTTCCAGCAGCCTGCCCTGCGCGACGTGACGCTCAATGAATTTAACAAAGTGGCGCACGAACAGAGCTGGATCCGGTGGTCGCCAAACGCGTTCGTCACGTGCTGACGGAAAACGCCCGCACCGTTGAAGCCGCGTCCGCGCTGGCGAAAGGTGACCTGAAACGCATGGGTGAGCTGATGGCAGAATCCCACGCCTCCATGCGCGATGATTTTGAAATCACCGTGCCGCAAATCGACACCCTGGTGGAGATTGTGAAAGCGGTCATCGGCGACAAAGGCGGCGTACGCATGACGGGCGGCGGTTTTGGCGGCTGCATCGTCGCGCTGGTGCCGGAAGAGCTGGTCCCTGCCGTCCAGGACGCCGTGGCGAAGCAGTACGAAGCGCAAACGGGCATCAAAGAAACCTTCTATGTTTGCAAAGCATCACAAGGAGCCGGACAGTGCTAAACGAAACACCTACCCTCGCACCGGATGGTCTGCCGTATCGCCTGTTAACCCTGCGCAACAGCGCGGGGATGGTGGTTACGCTTATGGACTGGGGTGCGACCCTGCTATCAGCCCGCGTACCAATGCCGGATGGCAGCGTGCGCGAAACCCTGCTCGGCTGCGCCTCGCCTGAGCAGTATGTCAATCAATCCGCCTATCTGGGCGCGTCCGTCGGGCGCTATGCCAACCGCATCGCGAAGAGCCGCTTTGAGCTCGACGGCGTCCAGTACGCCCTGCTGCCAAGCCAGGGTGAGAACCAGCTGCACGGCGGGCCGGACGGCTTTGACAAACGCCGCTGGAAGATTGTTCGTCAAAACGACGGCGAAGTGCTGTTTCGTCACTGGATTCGCTGGATGGCGATCAGGGCTTCCCGGGGAATCTTATCGCGTCCGCGCGCTTCACGCTGACCGACGACAACCGAATCGCCATTGAATACCGTGCGACGGTCGATAAGCCGTGTCCGGTCAACCTGACCAACCATGCCTACTTCAACCTGGACGGCAACAAGTGCGACGTGCGCCAGCATCGCTTACAACTGCTGGCGGATCGCTTATCTGCCGGTTGACGAGATGGGCATTCCGTATCAGGGCCTTAAAGACGTGAGCGGGACCAGCTTTGATTTCCGCCAGCGCGAAAGTTATCGCCCAGGATTTCCTGAGCGATGACGATCAGCGCAAGGTGAAAGGCTACGATCACGCGTTCCTGCTGCAGGCCAACGCCAAAGGTGATGTGAAGCCAGCCTGCCGCGCAGGTCTGGTCTGCGGATGAGAAACTGCAGATGACGGTGTACACCACCGCCCCTGCCCTGCAGTTCTACTCCGGCAACTATCTTGGCGGGACAACGCGCGCGCGCGAACACGATGAGTACAGCGACTGGCAAGGCCTGGCGCTGGAGAGCGAGTTCCTGCCGGACAGCCCGAATCATCCTGAATGGCCGCAGCCGGACTGCGTGCTGCGCCCGGGTGAAGATGGCACGTCACGTGACGCGTAGTATCATTTCATTCCGCACTACCCCCCCTCTCTTACTTTTGCGCCGGTCAGAAAAACGCGCAACCCTGCGGTTCCGACAAGCACCTTACGCTCGTGCGGACTATTTTCCGCTATGGTAAGGGTTATCAGCGTTGCCGCTGGCACCAGCGGCCGCAAAAATGCCATATAATGAGAATTGCTATCATCATCGAAAAATTAAGCAGGTTGAGGAGTAAGAGATGGCTATTACTAAGCTGGTTCTGGTGCGTCACGGCGAAAGCCAGTGGAACAACGAAAACCGCTTCACCGGTTGGTACGACGTTGATCTGTCAGAGAAAGGCGTAAGCGAAGCGAAAGCAGCAGGTAAACTGCTGAAAGAAGAAGGCTTCAGCTTTGATTTTGCTTACACCTCTGTGCTGAAACGTGCCATCCACACCCTGTGGAACGTGCTGGACGAACTGGATCAGGCCTGGCTGCCGGTTGAGAAATCCTGGAAACTGAACGAGCGTCACTACGGTGCGCTGCAGGGTCTGAACAAAGCCGAAACCGCTGAGAAATACGGTGACGAGCAGGTTAAACAGTGGCGTCGCGGCTTCGCGGTAACCCCACCAGAGCTGACCAAAGATGACGAGCGCTATCCGGGCCACGACCCGCGTTACGCGAAACTGACCGACGCTGAGCTGCCAACCACCGAGAGCCTGGCGCTGACCATCGACCGCGTTGTGCCTTACTGGAACGAAACCATTCTGCCACGTCTGAAAAGCGGCGAGCGCGTGATCATTGCCGCTCACGGTAACTCCCTGCGCGCGCTGGTGAAATACCTGGACAACATGGGTGAAGACGAGATCCTCGAACTGAACATCCCAACTGGCGTACCGCTGGTGTATGAGTTCGACGAAAACTTCAAGCCAATCAAACACTACTACCTGGGTAACGCGGACGAGATCGCAGCGAAAGCCGCGGCCGTTGCGAACCAGGGTAAAGCGAAGTAATTTCACGCTGAAACGCAAAAGGCCAGACGCGGAGCCTCCGCCGCGCTTTTTTATGCCGTGCGCTGCCGAATTCAGCCGCGACGCGCTTTTACCGCATTCGCCAGCTGACGCAGGATGGCGTCGGTATCGTCCCAGCCGATGCAGGCATCGGTCACGCTCTTGCCATACACCAGCGGCTCGCTGCCTTCCAGGTTCTGGTTACCTTCAACCAGATGGCTTTCAATCATCACCCCAATTACCGCCTTCTCACCGCTGGCGATCTGCTGAGCAGACATCTGCCCCCACTTCCATCTGCTTTTTGAACTGCTTGCTGGAGTTGGCGTGGCTGAAATCGATCATCACCTGCGGCGGCAGCCCCGCTTTTTCCAGCCCGGCTTTCACCTCCGCCACATGTTTTGCACTGTAGTTTGGCTCTTTGCCGCCGCGCAGAATGATATGGCAGTCGCCGTTACCGCTGGTGTTAACAATGGCAGAGTGACCCCATTTGGTCACCGACAGGAAGCAGTGCGGCGCCCCGGCTGCGTTGATGGCGTCGATCGCCACCTTGATGGTGCCGTCGGTGCCGTTTTTGAAACCCACCGGACAAGAGAGACCGGAAGCCAGCTCGCGGTGGACCTGAGATTCAGTGGTGCGGGCACCAATCGCGCCCCAGCTCATCAGATCTGCCAGGTATTGTGGCGTGATCATATCCAGGAACTCACCGGCAGCTGGCAGGCCGCTGTCGTTGATCTCCAGCAGCAGCTTGCGCGCAATGCGCAGGCCGTCGTTGATCTGGAAGCTGTTGTCCATGTGCGGATCGTTAATCAGCCCTTTCCAGCCCACGGTGGTGCGCGGTTTTTCAAAATAGACGCGCATCACGATTTCCAGCTCGTCCTTCAGCTCTTCACGCAGGGCGAGCAGACGCGCCGCATACTCTTTCGCGGCGGCAGGATCGTGAATGGAGCACGGGCCAATCACCACCAGAAGACGATCGTCATTACCTTTCAGGATCTTGTGGATCGCTTTACGAGCATGAGAAACCGTGTTTGCGGCATTTTCAGTGGCGGGGAATTTCTCAAGGAGCGCTACAGGAGGTAATAACTCATTGATCTCTTTAATGCGTAAATCGTCGTTCTGATAATTCATACTTATTCCATTCAAATTTCTGGCCCTGCGTACGCCGGGCGCAACCCGTCCAATGTATCCCTTCAGGCACCAGGTGTAAATTATGTCCTGTGCGCCAATGGCTCGCTCAGATTTGCATTTATTCGTTTATGAACTAAGCTTTTTAAACGTAAGCACTGAGGAATGAGGTGCTTTCGCTATTTATATTCATGCCGAACACTCATGACGGAATTAAATTCCGTCGCGGCACGCTTTTTTCGTCAAACAGCACCAGCGGGTGTCACGCGGCAACTATCCATTTATTACAGGAGCATAATGATGAATAAGTTTGCATTGATTTTTCTGACGGCAGCGATGACTTTGGGCAGCGGCGCAGCACTGGCTGCAGATAACAACAACGGCCAGGCGAATGCGTCAGCAGAAGCCGGCGCAGCCGCAGGCGGCGCGAAAGAGAATCTGCCGCCAAATAATGTCGATAATAGCAACATTAATAACGGCAGCATGAACACCAACGGTGCCGCGACTTCTGGTACCAGCTCCGGCAATATGTCGGCCAGCCAGGAACACAAAAATACCATGTGTAAAGATGGTCGCTGCCCGGATATGAATAAGAAAGTTGAAACTAAGGAAGGCGGTGGTCACGTTAAACACAAAACTGACGGCACCACGCAGTAATCCACGCGGAGCGTGATGCAGGGCGAGCTTAGGCTCGCCCTGTTGTTTTTCCCCTGCCCTATTTCCGCTATGCTAACGCTATGAAATTCACAGGAACTGTTTCATGGCCGCGCTGCTGCTTATCGATGATCACCCTTTAGTTGAAGTCGCGCTGGAAGCGGCCTGCCTCAACGCCCCTATTCCATTACAGCTCTACGCCGCCGGTGACGAAGCCCAGGCGCGCCAGCTGCTGCAACAGCATCATATTGACCTGATTGTGCTGGATATCGGCCTGCCAGATAGCGATGGTCTGGAGCTGTTGCGCCGTCTGCGCGCGCGCCATCCGCAGTGTCCGGTGCTGATTTACTCGGCCCAGCAGAGCCGTCACACGCTGCTCAGCGCCGCCTCGCTCGGGGCGGCCGGCTATGTGGTGAAGAGTCAAAGCATGGCGCAGTTGCTGAGCGCGATTCTGGCGGTGCTGGGCGGCCAGCAGGCGTTTCCGCCGCTGCCGGAGCGCATTGCACTTCCACTCACCGAGAAAGAGCAGCAGATTGTCGCGCTGCTGGTGCGCGGGCTGTCGAACATCCAGATTGGCGAACAGCTGCACATCAGCAATAAAACCGTCAGCACCCACAAGAAAAATATCCTCGAGAAGACCGGCGTGCAGTCGGTGGTCGAGCTGGCAGAACTGTGGAAAGCGCAGCAGTGACACGCTGGCTGCTGCTGTTCGCGCTGTTTTTCAGTCTGCTGGCGCGCGCCGGATTGCAGCCCGCCAGCAGCGTAATGCTGCCCGCCATGATGCCCGCACCGCACGCCGAGCCGTGGCCGGGATCGGTGCTGCGCGTGGCGGTGCCGGCGCAAAACAGCGCGCCCTGGGCGATGCGCATCGGCGATCGCATCTGGGGCATTGATGCCGACTATCTCAGCGCCCTCAGCCAGCTGAGCGGCAGCACATTCAGCCTGCACGGTTACCCTGACTTTGCCGCCCAGCTGGCGGCGCTGCAGCGTGGCGACGTGGATATGGTGCTGAGCACCCGCCAGCGCGATCTGCCCGCCGACGTACTGACCAGCGAGAGCTGGTTCACCAGCCCGATGCGCATCTACCGCAATCGCGACAATCAGCGCGCGGTGATGTTCAACAGTGATAACGCTCAGCTGACCATCGCCGCCGACACGCTGGCGCAGCTGCCGCAAACCTTTGCACATCGCCACCGCTGGCAGACGCTGCCCGGCAATTTACAGGCGCTGTATGCGCTGCTGAACCAGCAAAGTGACTATCTGGTGGCCGATGAAGCCAGCGCCGGTTTCCTGCTCAGCCAGCTGCAGCAGGGACAGATTTATCAAATCACCGCCGATCCCGGTGCCGGCGAGCTGTCGCTGCGCGCACTGACGCGCGATCCGGCGCTGATTGCCTGGCTCAACCGCCAGCTGCGTTTGCTGCCAGCGGAGTTCAGCAACCGCGTGCAGCAGCGCTGGAGTCCACCGCTGCTGCGCTATCAGGATACGCAGACCCTGATGCTGACGGGCGAAGAGAAACAGTGGCTGGCGCAGCAGGATGCCATTCCTTATGCCGCCGAGAGCGATAACGCGCCGTGGAGCTATCGCGATGCCAGCGGCAACGCGCGCGGCTTCGGGATTGACCTGCTTAACGCGCTGAGCCAGAGCACCGGTCTGCGTTTCACGCCGCGCTGGGTCAATAATCCGCAGCAGGCCGCCAGTCTGTTGCAGCAGCAGCAGGTGATGCTCAACCTGTTACAGCCGCTGTACGGGGACGATGCTAACCGCACCGCGCTGCCGGTGTGGCGCGCCATCTGGGGCATTTACACGCTGTCCGACAGGCAGCCGATGGACTGGTCCGCGCTGCACGCTCAGCGCGTCGGCGTGCTGCGTGGCGATCTGGCGCAGCGTCTGCTTCCGGCTGAGATCGCGCCCCAGCTGTTCGACGATCGCGCCCAGCTGTGGCAGGCCCTCAACACTGGCCAGATTGATGCAGTGGTGGATAACGTGCTGTCGGCGCGCTGGCGCATGGCCAGCCATGAGGGCAACCGCGTGCATCTCGCGTTTGTGGCCAGCGATATCGCCTGGCCGCTGGCGCCGCAGGTGAGCGCACAGCAGCCACAGCTGAGCGCCCTGCTCGACCATGCGCTGCAGCAGATTCCGGCGGATACGCTGAACCAGATGCGCGTCAGCTGGTCGCAGCCGCCGCAGCCCGGCACCACCATGACGATGCGCAATGTGCCGCTGCTGATTTTGATTGCGGCCGCCGTGATCATCCTGTTGTTGCTGGTATTGCTGCTGCGCCGTTATCTGCAGCAGCGGCGTGAGCGGTTACAGCGCGAGCAGGCGGAGCGTGCCAACGCCGCTAAAAGCCAGTTTCTCGCCACCGCCAGCCACGAGCTGCGCACGCCGATGCAGGCGATTCTGGGTCTGCTGGAGCTGGAGCAGCAGCAGCATCCGAGCGCGCGGCTCGATCTGATGCACAGCAGCGCACGGTCGCTGATGACGCTGCTGAACGACCTGCAGGATCATGCGCGCATCGAGAATCACAGCTTCCGCCTGACGCCGCGCCCGCTCGATCTCAGGTTGTGGCTACAGCAGCAACAGCAGTTTTACCACCCGCTGATGCGCGATGGCGGGCCACAGCTGCACGTAGCGGCGCTGACCCCGCTGCCGGCCAGCGTGATGCTCGACAGCGATCGCCTGCAGCAGGTGGTGAACAATCTGGTGGCCAATGCGCTGAAATTTACCCGCCACGGCGAAATCCGCCTGACGCTGGCGGTCACCGGGGATATCGCGCTGACGGTGAGCGACAGCGGCAGCGGCATTCCGCTCAGCGAGCAGGCGCAGCTGTTTGAACCGTGGTATCAGGCGCCGTCGGGCAAGCGCCATGCGGTGCAGGGCAGCGGCCTCGGGCTGTTTATCTGTCGCGAGATTGTACAGCGCATGGGCGGCACGCTGTCGCTGCACTCCGCACCGCAGCAGGGCACCACGGTGAGCGTGCGCCTGCCGCTGGAACCCTGTGCGGCGACGGCGGCGGATGACGCCACGCACTGGCCGCACTATCCGCAGCTGCGCGTGGCGATTGTCGACGATCACCCGACCAATCTGCTGGTGATGCAGCAGCAGCTGGCGAGCTTTGGCATTACTGCGGCGGTGTTTGAGGATGGCCGCGAACTGCTGCGGGCCGATGCGCAGCAGCCGTTTGATGTGCTGTTTATCGACCAGATGATGCCACGCCCGGATGGCCTGACGCTGCTACGCATCCTGCGCCGCCGTCAGCGCCAGCGCGAGCAGCCTGCGCTGCGCATACTGTGCTCCGCCGACGTACAGCTGCTGAAACTGCCACTGCAGGCGCACGAAGCGCAGCTGGTTAAGCCAGTGACTCTGCGGGATATTGCACCGCTGCTGGCGCAGGCAGTGCGCGATCCGCTGCAGGTGCTGCCGGACAGCCTGCAGATTCTGGCGCAGCACAATCCGGCTTTCATCCCGCGTATTTGCCACACCCTGCAGCGTACGCTGCAGCAGGATCGTGATGCGCTGCTGCAGGCGAGCGCGGCCGCAGACTGGCCTCAGCTGGCGCGCGCGGCGCACCGCCTGAAAGGCAGCTGGCTGATGCTCGGCATTGACGACGTGGCCGCCCGCTGCCAGCAGCTGGCCGACGCGGCAAAACAGCATCAGCCTGACCGTGACAATCTCAATTTACTGATATCATTAACGAACAGGCTACTTAACCAACTGGAACGTTATGGCACACACTCATTCTCACAGTGAGCACGGCGGCAACCGCACGCGTCTCGCCGCCGCGTTTGGCGTCACCGCGCTGTTTATGGTTGCCGAGGTCATCGGCGGGCTGGTGTCCGGTTCGCTGGCGCTGCTGGCCGATGCCGGACATATGCTCACCGACGCCGCCGCGCTGCTGATGGCGCTGCTGGCCGTGCAGTTCGCCCGGCGCAAACCGAATGCGCGTCACACCTTTGGCTTACTGCGTCTGACCACGCTGGCGGCGTTTGTGAACGCCATCGCGCTGCTGGTGATTACCGTCCTGATCGTCTGGGAAGCGCTGCGCCGTTTTTACCAGCCCGAGCCGATTGAAGGCGGGCTGATGCTCGGCATCGCCATTGCCGGCCTGCTGGCGAATCTGCTGTCATTCTGGCTGCTGCACCGCGGCAGCGAAGAGAAGAATCTCAACGTGCGTGCTGCCGCGCTGCACGTGCTGGGCGATCTGCTGGGTTCGGTGGGCGCAATCGTGGCGGCGGTGATCATCATGCTGACCGGCTGGACGCCGATCGATCCGATTCTGTCGCTGCTGGTGGCGTTGCTGGTGGTGCGCAGCGGCTGGGCGCTGCTGCGCGAGAGCCTGCACGAATTGCTGGAAGGCGCACCGACGCATATCGACGTGGATAAGCTGGCGCGGGCGCTGACGCGTCACATTGATGAAGTGCGCAATGTGCATCATGTGCATGTGTGGCAGGTGGGCGAAAAGCCGGTACTGACGCTGCACGTACAGGTGATTCCGCCGTACGATCACGACGGCCTGCTGCGACGTATTCATCAGTATCTGCACCAGCATTATCAGATTGCCCATGCCACGGTGCAGATGGAGTATCAGCCCTGCGTCGGCCCGGACTGCGAGTTATGCGAGGAGAGCGGCACGCAGCACGAGCACGCAGCGCTGGAAGGCCACGCGCATCACCACCACTAATGGGACAGCGCGCGCGAACCTTGTTCCCGTGCGCTCTGCATCCACAGGCGCGTGCCGTTCAGCGCGATCAGCGTCAGGATGGCGTACTCCAGCGCCATGGCATATACGCCCTGACGCGCAAAGATCATCACGCTGATAACGTTGATCACCACCCACAGCAGCCAGTTCTCGACGTATTTGCGCGTCATCAGGATCATCGCCACAATCGACAGCACCATCATGCAGGAATCCCAGAACGGGAAGGCATCTGGCTGCAGCTGCGGCATCACCACGTTAAGGCCGAGCGACTGCATCAGACCCACCGCGGTGCGCGTGAGGAAAGCAAATACCGGGTCGATATAGCGCGTCATCAGCGCAATGGCGATCACGCAGGCGGCGCCCCAGCCGATGGCTTTCGGCAGCGGCAGCCAGCGGATTTTCAGCGCCGCTTCATGGCTGCTGGTCTGCCGGCTCCACGCGTACCAGCCGTACACATTGGCAACAAAGAAGAACAGCTGCAGCAGCAGGCTGGCATACAGCTGAATCTGAAAGAAAATCACCGCAAACAGCGTGACGTTAATCAGCCCAAACAGATAGTTGATAATTTTTTCCTGGCTGGCGAGCCAGATACACAGCAGGCCGGCCAGCGTACCGATCGCCTCAATCCATGACAGATCGTAGCCGCCGACGCCAATCGGAATATGAACCAGAATATTGTGTGTGCTAAAGAAGTCCATCATCTGCACCTGTATGAAAACCGCCTCAGGCGTTCCCTTTCAGCGTAAGTTTGAGTTGTGCTGCAAAGTCTAGCATGCGGTTGAGCGGCAGTAACGCCGCCTGACGCAGCGCCGCATCGACATGAATTTCATGCTGTGCGCCGCCGTGCGCCAGCCCTTCAGCGATAGCCTGCAGGCCATTCATCGCCATCCACGGGCAGTGCGCGCAGCTGCGGCAGGTCGCCCCTTCGCCTGCGGTTGGCGCTTCCAGTAACTCTTTATCCGGTACCGCCTGCTGCATTTTGTAAAAGATGCCGCGGTCGGTCGCCACAATCATCTGCGGATGCGGCAGCGTTTTGGCGGCCTGAATCAGCTGGCTGGTGGAACCGACCGCATCGGCCAGTTCGACAATCGCCTGCGGTGACTCCGGGTGCACAAGCACCGCCGCGTCAGGATAAAGCGCTTTCATGCGCTGCAACGCCTGGGTTTTGAACTCATCATGCACGATGCAGGCCCCCTGCCAGCACAGCACATCAGCGCCGGTTTGCTGCGTAACGTAGCGGCCCAGATGGCGGTCCGGTGCCCAGATGATTTTTTCACCGCGACTGTCGAGATATTCAATCAGCTCAACCGCAATGCTGGACGTCACCACCCAATCGGCACGTGCTTTTACCGCTGCCGACGTGTTGGCATACACCACCACGGTCCGATCCGGATGCGCATCGCAGAAGCGGTTAAATTCGTCAATCGGGCAACCGAGGTCAAGCGAGCACTCCGCCTGCAGCGTGGGCATCAGCACGGTTTTTTCCGGGCTAAGGATTTTGGCGGTTTCGCCCATGAAACGCACGCCGGCCACCAGCAGCGTTTGCGCCGGATGCTGGCTGCCAAAGCGCGCCATCTCAAGGGAATCCGCCACGCAGCCGCCGGTCTCTTCGGCCAGCGCCTGAATTTCCGGATCGGTGTAGTAATGCGCTACCATCACCGCATCGCGTGCTTTGAGCAGACGTTTAATTTCTTCGATGTAACCGGCTTTTTCCTGCGGGCTGAGGCGCGCCGGTTTCGGCGGGAAGGGATAAATGGCGCTTTCAGCATCAAACATTGCACTCATGACACGGCTCTCGTTTTATCGATTTAACAAAATCGCCCATCAGGACGATGATGCGGCATTAAATCCGCCATCGTGTTTTATATGCTAAACACAATAGCGGATTACACCAAGCCTGTCGTGTGATTTTTATGCGGGAAGTACCAGCTGCGCGCCGGCCTGCGCCTGTTGTGGGCTTTCCAGCTCAAGCAGAAACGCTTTTACCGCCAGGCCGCCTGCAAAGCCGGTGAGCTTACCGTTGCTGCCGATAACGCGATGACAGGGCGCCATGATCGACAACGGATTTTTACCGTTGGCAGCCCCGACGGCGCGTACCGCTTTCGGGTTGCCGATCTGCTCCGCGATTTGCAGATAGCTGCGGGTTTCACCAAACGGAATGGTGAGCAGCGCCTGCCAGACCTTTTTCTGAAACGCAGTGCCAACGGTGTCGTACGGCATGTCAAACTGCTGACGCTCGCCAGCAAAGTACTGACACAGCTGCCGTTCGGCCTCACAGAGAATCGGATGCTGGTCGTTACGCGCGATCGGTTTCAGCGGTACGCGCTGCGCGCCTTCGTTTTCCCATAAAATGGCTGACAATCCGCGATCCGTGGCAATGAGCGTCAGTTCTCCGACGGGCGTGGTAATGATTTTAGCGTGATACATGTTGCACCTCCGGCATGGGCTATGCGAATGATTATCGCACTTTTGCGCGGCGAAACTGGCTGTTTTCGGCCATGAGCATAAACTGGTTAGCTGTCCGAAAGCAGCCAGTTTTCCATCCGCACCTGCGCGACGATGGTGTTTATTTGCCGGAGACGATGATGTTTGATCCTGAAATTGCCTATCAGGCGCTGAAGGCGCGCGACAGCCGTTTCGACGGGGTGTTTTTTGTCGGCGTGACCTCCACCGGTATTTACTGCCGTCCGATCTGTCCGGTGAAAGCGCCGATGCAGAAAAACTGCCTGTTTTTCACCAGTGCCGAAGCGGCTGAAAAGGCGCACTTTCGCCCCTGCCTGCGCTGTCGTCCCGAGCTGGCACCTGGTTCGGCACCGGTCGATAGCCATCATCGCATCGCCGACCGGCTGATTCGCCGTATCGAAGAAGGCTTACTGGAAGAACAGGAGACGCTGGCTGAGATCGCCAGCGAGTTTGACCTGAGTGAACGCCAGCTAAGACGGGTGATTCAGCAGGAACTGGGCGTGTCGCCGCTTGAACTGCGGCAAACCCGGCGCATGTTGCTGGCGAAGCAGCTACTGACTGAAACCGCATTGCCGGTGACCGAGATTGCCTTTGCCAGCGGTTTTCGCAGTCTGCGCCGTTTTAACGACGTGTTCCAGGCTCGCTATCGCATGACGCCTTCGCGTCTGCGTAAGCAGATTCAGACGGAAGCCCTGAATGGTGAGCAGGAGAGCGCCGAACTGCGCCTCAGCTACCGGCCTCCTTATGACTGGGACGCCATCCTCGATTTCCTGCAACAGCGCGTGATGAAGCAAGTCGAGTGGGTCAGCGAGGGCGTTTATCATCGTACTGTGGCGCTCGGTCAGTGTCGTGGCTGGGTACGCATTAGCCATTTGCCGGAAAAGCAGGCGCTGAAGGTGCAATTTACTACCACGCTGACGCCGGTGCTGCCTGCCCTGCTGCGCCGCTTGCGCGATCTGTTTGATCTGGATGCCCAGCCACAGCGCATCAGCGAGCAGCTCAGCCAGGATCCGCTATTAGCTGCGAGTCTGGCACGCTATCCAGGTTTGCGCGTTCCTGGAGCCTTTGACGGCTTCGAGCTGGCGGTCCGCGCCATCCTCGGCCAGCAGGTGACGGTGAAAGCCGCGACGACGCTGAGCAGTCGCGTGGCGGAGCGTTTTGGCGCGCCCCTCACCACGCCGTGGCCTGCGCTCTCCCGCTTACCGCCAGAGGCCGAATCACTGGCTACTGCCACCCTGGATGATATCGCCAGCCTCGGCATTGTGAGCGCCCGCGCGCAGGCGATCCAGGCACTGGCCGGGGCCTGCGCCTCAGGAGCGCTGCGCTTCAATGGCGCGGTTAATCCGGACGTGGTGCAGCAGCAGTTGCTGGCGCTGAAGGGTGTCGGGCCATGGACAGCGAGTTATATCGCCATGCGCGCCCTGCGCTGGCCGGATGCCTTCCCGAAAGAGGACATTGCGATCCGCAATAATCTCGGCGGCGTGAGCGCAAAGGTCGCAGAGCAGATGTCGCAGGTGTGGCGCCCATGGCGCAGTTACGCGGTGCTGCATATCTGGAAGAGCCTGACGCCGGAAAAGCGGTAGTGAGATTTGGCATGATGTGGTTGCCAGAATAACTGTAATAGTGCTTTCAGCCAAAAGGTACGGAGCGGTTGCGTAAAGTCGCCGTAAATACATCCCTGTAGGCTCTGCCGGCGCATCCATGCGCCGGAAGCTTTACTCCACCGCTCCGTACCCTTCGGCTTCATATTAACTCTCTGCGCCTTGCTGAAAGCGCTGCAAAACTAAAGCAGCTGAAATGCCTGACAGCCAGAAAAGGCGGGGGCGGAGGAGCGAAGCGTCCGAGCCATGGATGGCGAGGCCGATCCACAGGGATGTGAGGTTCCTTTGCGATCCGCCCCGCCTTATCTGGCCGGTGCACAATCTCAAAGCAACCCATCTAACACTGTAAAAAACGTAAAAAAGCAAAAAGGCGCCTTTAGGGCGCCTTTCTACACTGGTGGGTCGTGCAGGATTCGAACCTGCGACCAATTGATTAAAAGTCAACTGCTCTACCAACTGAGCTAACGACCCACTCGGGAAGTGGCTTACAACTTTCGGCTTGAAATTGGTGGGTCGTGCAGGATTCGAACCTGCGACCAATTGATTAAAAGTCAACTGCTCTACCAACTGAGCTAACGACCCGAGTGGTGGGTGATGAAGGCCCGACCCCCCCCCCCCCCCCCTGTAAAGGAGATGCTCTACAAACTGACAATGACCCACTCAATACTGCCGGAACTGCGTTGAGATGGTGGGTCGTGCAGGATTCGAACCTGCGACCAATTGATTAAAAGTCAACTGCTCTACCAACTGAGCTAACGACCCACTTTTACTGCTGCTTTCACGTTGTTTGATATCCCGTGGCAACGGCGGCATATATTACTGATTTAAGAATTCTGCGCAACAAAAATTTCGATGAAGATCACTTAACTGCTTACGAATCATGCTGCACGACCAGAAATAACGCGATTTCTGGTCATGCGATAATCATCCCATCGAACTCGCGTTTTTGCGCCTGCTTAGCACCTTCGGTGCCCGGGAATTTTGCGACCACCTGCTGATAAACCGCTTTGGCTTTCGCCGTGTCGCCTTTGTCCTGCATGATCACGCCAACCTTAAACATCGCGTCAGGCGCTTTTGGCGATTTCGGGTAATTTTTCACCACTGAGGCAAAATAAAACGCCGCATCGTCCTTTTTACCCTTGTTGTAATTCAACTGACCGAGCCAGTAATTCGCATTTGGCTGATAGGTTGAGTCAGGGTATTTCTTGATAAAGTTCTGAAACGCAGCGAGCGCGTCATCCTGACGAGATTTATCCTGCACCAGGGCAATGGCCGCATTGTAATCCGTATTCGCGTCACCGCTCTGTACAGGCGCTCCTGTTGAGGCTGAAGCATCAGCAGACGGCGCAGGCGCTGAGGTTGCCGCGCCGCTTTGATCGCCCGCTGCGGGTTGTGCTGCTGCACCGCCGCTGCTCAGGCTATCTATCTGCAATAAAATTTGCTTCTGACGTTCCACAACCTGGTTAAGCTGATACTGACTTTCCTGAATCTGACCACGGAGAGAGTCAATATCGTTTTGGTTATCGGAAAGTTGCTGCTGGAGTTGGGTTAAAAGCTGACTGTGAGCGTTAGAAATACGCTCGAGTTGAGTGACCCGGTCTTCTACCGAGCCTGAGCCGACACTACTGATTGGTGCCTGAGCAATAGCGGCCCAGGGGGCCGCTATTCCAACCAGTAACGACAGACTCAACAGATGATGTCTGAAGTTACTGCTCATGCAATTCTCTTAGTAAACCAGTACGGCACGACGGTTTTTGGCGTAAGCCGCTTCGTCGTGACCCAGTACTGCAGGTTTTTCTTTACCGTAAGAAACGATGGAGATCTGGTCAGCAGAAACGCCTTTACCCTGCAGGTACATTTTAACGGCGTTAGCACGACGTTCACCCAGGGAGATGTTGTACTCTGGAGTACCACGTTCGTCCGCGTGACCTTCTACGGTGACTTTGTAAGATGGGTTGCTACGCAGGAAGTTAGCGTGAGCATCCAGCATCGCAGCGAAGTCAGAACGGATGTCGTATTTATCCAGATCGAAGTAAACGATGTTGTTCTGCTGCAGCTGCTGCATCTGAAGACGCGCTTGCTCTTCAGAAGACATGTTGCCATTGCCGTTCGCGTCCATACCGGTACCGGCACCCATCATGCCTTCGCCGCTCTGGTCATTGCTGGCGTTCTTGTTAGAAGAACACGCTGCGATTGCCATTACAGGCAGAGCGATCATCAGCCCCTTCAGCACTTTGTTCAGTTGCATTTCTATGATTCCTTTAGTAATCAATTAATTATTATTTACAGATACGGCGACCAGGCAGGTGATTTTACCTGTCCATCAGTTGCCGGAATACGCGCTTTGAAACGCCCATCTGTAGAAACCAGATTCAGCACAGATCCCATCCCCTGAGAAGAGCTGTAGATTACCATAGTGCCGTTAGGTGCCAGACTTGGCGTTTCATCCAGGAACGTTGACGACAGAACTTGAACGCCACCCGCTACCAGATCTTGTTTGGCAATGTGCTGCTGCCCACCGTTGGAGCTGACCATTACCATAAATTTGCCGTCGCTGCTCACGTCTGCGTTCTGGTTCTGAGAGCCTTCCCAGGTGATACGCTGCGGAGCACCGCCGTTGATGTTCACTTTATAGATTTGTGGACGGCCTGCCTGGTCAGAGGTAAATGCCAGGTTTTGGCTGTCCGGGAACCATGATGGTTCAGTATTGTTGCTGCGACCGTCGGTCACCTGACGGATCTGGCCAGAGCCAATGTCCATCACGTACAGGTTCAGGCTACCGGTTTTAGACAGCGCAAACGCCAGTTTAGAGCCGTCCGGCGAGAAGGAAGGCGCACCGTTGTGACGCGGGAACGACGCCACCTGACGAACCGCACCGTTAGCCAGCGTCTGGATAACCAGCGCAGAACGACCGCTTTCAAAGGTCACGTAAGCCAGTTTGGAGCCGTCCGGAGACCAGGCTGGAGACATCAGCGGCTGCGGAGAGCGGTGCACCAGGAACTGGTTGTAACCGTCGTAGTCAGAAACGCGCAGCTCGTACGGGAACTGACCGCCGTTGGTCTGCACCACATAAGCAATACGGGTACGGAACGCACCTTTAATGCCGGTCAGT
Source organism: Enterobacterales bacterium (assembly GCA_039593635.1). GTDB lineage: Bacteria > Pseudomonadota > Gammaproteobacteria > Enterobacterales > Enterobacteriaceae > Enterobacter. Next base: position 45,878 of record JBCNOW010000025.1, on the reverse strand, counting down.
TTTTCGAATACCGCATCGCTGGCAGCGTGAGCCGCATAGCGCAGGTACTGTTTGGTGACCTTGTAAGAGTTCTGCGCCAGAACGGTACCCGGTGCACCGCCGGTATCCACCAGCTGCCAGGCCACGTTGTAGCTGCCGTCCGGGTTAGGGGTAACCTGACCCACAACCACGGCATCAATACCCAGCGCAGACCATGCGGCAGGCTGAACTTCCTGCGCGCTACCCGGCTGCTGAGGCAGACGAGAACGATCTAACGGATTGAATTTACCGCTGTTACGCAGGTCAGCCGCCACGATGCCGCCAGCATCTTCAGGTGCAGCGCCAGGACCGGCCCACTGGAACGGAACAACACCGATTGGGCGTGCCGAGTCCACCCCCTGGGTGATCTCGATACGTACTTCTGCGTGCAGCACCGCTGCCCACAGCATTAAAAAACCAAATGCTACACGTAATGCCTGCTTCATCATATCTCCCTTATCTGGGTAACCTTACCCACGATAATTTAGCAGAATGTTAACCTCAAAAAACACAAATACACAAAGAGTACGGCAAGCTAACCTGTACGATGACTCAACCTGCCGCTAATTATCCCCGTTACTGCAGGAAAATGTAAACTAGTCTGGTTTGAAGTCCAGCGGTGCATTTTTGAACACTTCATAGACAGCCTGCGAAGGCGGTTTAGGCATCTTCGCCTGACTCGCTGCGGCAAAAGCCGCCTGACAAAGCGCCGGGTCGCCACCTTCAGACTTAATATCAAGCAGCATGCCATCCGGCGCCAGTTTTATACGCAGACGTACAGGTTTTACCGGTATAGGAAGACGGCATCATAGAAGCGGCTTTCAATCGCCGACTGGTGATCTGACCCAGATACGCATTGACCTCAGCACCTGAGGCACCCGCCTTCTTCTGATTGCCCTGACCTGCCGCCGCGCCACCACCGGAAGCGGCACCGCTTTTCGGCGCATTCTTACCGGAACTGAAATCGCCCAACAGATCGTCAACACGCCCTCGCCTTCTTCAGCCGCTTTCTTCGGCAGCCGCTTTCTTCTTCGCATCGGCGGCCGCTTTAGCTTTCGCCGCCGCATCCGCTTTGGCTTTGGCTGCTGCCTCAGCTTTCGCTTTGGCTTCGGCGGCCGCTTTCTCTTTCGCGGCTTCCGCAGCTTTCTCTTTGGCTTCCTGTGCAGCTTTGGCTTTCGCATCTGCCGCGGCCTGAGCTTTGGCTTCTGCCTCCGCTTTGGCTTTCGCTTCAGCTGCGGCTTTCACCTGCTGCGCGGCTTTCTCTTTCGCCGCTTCGGCTGCGGCGGCTTTGGCCTGCTTCAGCTTCCGCTTTCTTCTGCGCGTCGGCAGCGGCTTTCTTCGCCTGCTCTTCCGCTTTGGCTTTCGCGTCCGCTGCGGCCTTCGCCTGAGCATCAGCCTGCGCTTTGGCATCCGCTGCGGCTTTTGCTGCCGCCTCTTCCGCTTGCTTTTGCTGTTCCTGCGCTTTCTTCGCGGCCTCTTCGGCTTGCTTCTGCTGCTCCGCCTGCTGCTTCGCGGCTTCCTGCGCCTGCAAACGTTCTTTCTCCAGCTGCTTCAAACGCTCCTGCTCGGCGGCCTGCTTTTCACGCAGCTCTTCCGCCTGCTGTTGCGCCTGTTTTTCACGCTGCTCTTCAGCCCGTTTGGCACTCCTGCTGCTTCTGCTGGCGATTATAGTTCTGCACTACCGCACCGGGATCCACCATTACGGCGTCGATGGAAGATCCACCACCGCCGCCCGCTGATGCATCAATATGCTCGTCGAACGAACTCCAGATCAGCACTGCAAACAGAATAACGTGCAGCACTGCGGAGACGATTATCGCTCGCTTAAGCTTGTCGTTCTGTTCGGTTGCCTTTGACACTATCGGTTCCCAAAAACTACGCGGATGATCAAATAGGCTGAGTCATTAAGCCAACCGACTTAACACCCGCACTATGTAGCAAGTTCAGCGCTTTAATAATTTCATCGTAGGGCACGTCTTTCGCCCCACCGATTAAGAAGACCGTTTTCGGATTGGATTCCAGGCGACGCTGCGCCTCAGCAATCACCTGCTCGGGCGGCAGCTGATCCATGCGATCTTTTTCCACCACCACGCTGTACTGCCCTACGCCGGAAACCTCAATGATGACCGGAGGATCGTCATTGGTGGTACTCACGGCCTGCGATTCTGTCGCATCCGGCAGATCCACCTCCACGCTCTGGGTAATGATGGGCGCTGTTGCCATAAAGATCAGCAGCAGCACCAGCAGCACGTCCAGCAGCGGAACGATATTGATTTCGGACTTGAGCTCGCGACGACCTCGTCCACGCGATCTGGCCATGGTTTACCCCTTGTTGCTCTCGGTGCTGGTAAACGCCTGACGGTGCAGAATCGCGGTGAACTCTTCCATAAAGTTGTCGTAGTTCAGTTCCAGTTTGTTCACGCGCTGGTTCAGACGGTTATAAGCCATAACCGCCGGGATTGCCGCAAACAGACCGATAGCGGTCGCAATCAGTGCTTCAGCGATACCCGGCGCAACCATCTGCAACGTCGCCTGCTTCACCGCGCCCAGCGCGATAAAGGCGTGCATGATCCCCCACACCGTACCAAACAGACCGATATACGGGCTGATGGAACCGACGGTGCCAAGGAAAGGAATGTGCGTTTCCAGATTTTCCAGCTCACGGTTCATCGAGATGCGCATCGCACGCGACGGCCCCTTCCACCACCGCTTCCGGCGCATGACTGTTTGCGCGATGCAGACGGGCAAACTCTTTGAATCCGCTGTAGAAAATTTGTTCGGAGCCGCTCAGGTTTTCACGGCGCCCCTGGCTCTCCTGATACAGACGAGACAGCTCAATGCCCGACCAGAACTTGTCTTCAAACGCTTCCGCTTCACGGCCAGCGGCATTGAGGATACGCGTTCTCTGGATGATGATGGCCCAGGATGCGATTGAAAAACCAATCAAAATCAACATGATAAGTTTAACCAGAAGGCTTGCCTTCAGGAACAAATCAAGGATATTCATGTCAGTCACTGCTTAAACTCCGCGACAATAGACTTAGGAAGCGCACGAGGCTTCATTATGGTTGGATCAACACAGACAATCAGTACTTCAGCTGAGTTCAGTACGGTGTTCTCTGCATTGACTATCCGCTGCGTGAAAACCAGTGAGGTTCCGCGCATTGATGTAATTTCAGTTTGGACTTCGAGCATATCGTCGAGTCTGGCAGCGCAAAATACTCAAGCGTCATCTTGCGTACCACGAAGGCAACTCGCTCAGCCAACAGCACCTGTTGACTAAAGTGATGATGGCGCAGCATCTCTGTGCGTGCCCGTTCATAAAAAGCAACGTAGCTGGCGTGGTAAACCACACCACCGGCATCGGTATCTTCGTAATAGACACGAACCGGCCATCGAAACAGCGTTGTATTCACTTTACATCCCGGTAATGCAACAAAAGTTAGAGCTTTTAAACTTCGCTACTATACGCGCGGGAAAGATGGTTTGGAATGGGAGAAAGTAAACGGAGAGTAAATTTTTATGGGCTCGGGTAAGCCCATATGGTTAACGGACATTTCTTATTCAGAAGAAGAAGAAAATCAATCCAGCAAGCAGCACAAGATCGGCGATAAGCGGACAGAAAATACCCTGCCAGTGAATCGCTTTCGGACGAAAGCCCACGCCGTGAATCACGCCTGCGCACACCGCCCACATAATGAGAAAGCCGTGCCAGATCTCAAGCTCGCTGGTCTTCGCTGCAAAACGCGAAGGGTCCCAGAAGATACACCCTGCCAGCAGTAATGCCATCACTAAAGAAAGCGCCCGTAGCGGGCGCTTATCCATTACCGCATATAACGTTGCGATAATATTCATTAGTGTTTTTCTTCACCCGCTTTGGTCGCTTCGACGTGCTCAAGCGCCAGGGCAGTGATGACACCAAAAGCACAGGCAAGAAGCGTCCCTAAAATCCATGCGAAATACCACATATTCAGCTCCTTACTTAGTACATAGAGTGGGTGTTGCTTTCGATATGTTCTTTAGTGATACGACCGAACATTTTCCAGTAACACCAGATGGTGTAAGCCAGAACAATCGGAACGAACACGCAAGCAACATAGGTCATTAAGTTAAGCGTCATATGGCTGGACGTTGCATCCCACATGGTCAGGCTGGCATTCATCATGGTGCTGGATGGCATCACGAACGGGAACATCGCAATACCGGCCGTCAGGATGATGCACGCCAGCGTCAGGGAAGAGAATACGAACGCCAGAGCGCCTTTCTCCAGACGAGACGTCAGCACGGTCAGCAGCGGCAGCAGCACGCCCAGCAGCGGGAATAGCCCACAGCACAGGCGTATTGTTGAAGTTCACCAGCCAGGCACCAGCCTGACGCGCCACTTCTTTGGTCAGCGGGTTAGACGGGCGCGTGGTTAATCGCGGAGGTCACCACGTAACCATCAATACCGTAGACCACCCACACGCCGGCCAGCGCAAAGCAGACCAGCGTCACCAGTGCCGCAACCTGAGCCGTAGCGCGAGAACGCAGGTGCAGTTCACCGACGGTACGCATCTGCAGGTAGGTTGCGCCCTGGGTGAGGATCATCGCCACGCTCACCACACCGGCCAGCAGACCAAACGGATTCAGCAGCTGGAAGAAGTTACCGGTGTAGTACAGACGCATGTACTCGTCGAGGTGGAACGGCACACCCTGCAGCAGGTTACCGAACGCCACGCCAATCACCAGCGGCGGAACGAAGCTACCGATGAAGATGCCCCAGTCCCACATCTTGCGCCAGCGGGTGTCTTCAATCTTGGAACGGTAGTCGAAACCGACCGGACGGAAGAATAAGAGAGGCCAGCACCAGAATCATCGCCACGTAGAAGCCGGAGAACGCAGCCGCGTAGACCATCGGCCAGGCAGCGAACAGCGCGCCGCCTGCGGTGATCAGCCACACCTGGTTACCGTCCCAGTGCGGGGCGATGGAGTTAATCATGATTCGACGCTCGGTGTCATTGCGACCGAGGAAACGGGTCAGCATCCCCACCCCCATGTCGAAACCATCCGTGACGGCGAAACCGATCAGCAGAACGCCAACCAGCAGCCACCAGATAAAACGCAATACTTCATAATCGATCATTTGATGACTCCTGTCTTAGCGTGCCGGCTGAGTAGTCACAGTGGACTGCTCATAGTGATAGCGACCGGTTTTCAGGCTGCTTGGGCCAAGGCGCGCGAACTTGAACATCAGGAACAGTTCCGCCACCAGGAACAGGGTATACAGACCACAGATCAGCAGCATGGAGAAGATCAGATCGCCTGCGGTCAGCGAGGAGTTCGCCACCGCCGTTGGCAGCACCTCACCAATCGCCCACGGCTGACGGCCGTATTCCGCAACAAACCAGCCGGATTCAATGGCGATCCACGGCAGTGGAATACCGTACAGCGCCGCACGCAGCAGCCATTTCTTCTCGCCGATGCGGTTGCGAATCACGGACCAGAAGGACGCCGCAATGATCAGCAGCATGATGATGCCGCAGCCCACCATGATACGGAATGCGAAGTACAGCGGCGCAACGCGAGGAATCGAGTCTTTGGTCGCCATCTGAATTTGCGCTTCCGTCGCATCAGAGACGTTCGGGGTATAGCGTTTCAGCAGCAGACCGTAACCCAGATCTTTCTTCACGTCGTTGAACTGATCGCGAACGGCCTGGTCGGTAGAACCGGCACGCAGCTGTTCCAGCAGCGCGTAGGCTTTCATACCGTTACGGATACGCTCTTCGTGCTGCACCATCAGCTCTTTCAGGCCGGTCACCTGCTTATCGACAGAACGGGTGGCGATGATACCCAGCGCGTAAGGGATCTGGATGGCGAAGCGGTTTTCCTGCGCGTCCTGGTCGGGCATACCGAACAGCGTAAAGGCCGCCGGCGCCGGCTGGGTTTCCCATTCGGCTTCGATGGCGGCCAGTTTGGTTTTCTGCACGTCGCCCATTTCGTAACCGGATTCATCACCCAGCACGATAACGGAGAGGATGGCAGCCATACCGAAGCTGGCAGCGATAGCAAAGGAGCGCTTGGCAAACGCGATGTCGCGCCCGCGCAGCAGGTAGTAGGAGCTGATGCCCAGCACGAACATCGCGCCGCACACGTAGCCCGAAGCCACGGTGTGCACGAATTTCACCTGAGCAACCGGGTTCAGCACCAGCTCGGCAAAGCTCACCATCTCCATGCGCATGGTTTCGAAGTTGAAATCAGAGGCGACCGGGTTCTGCATCCAGCCGTTGGCGACCAGGATCCACAGCGCGGACAGGTTCGAGCCCAACGCCACCAGCCAGGTCACCGCCAGGTGCTGGACTTTACCGAGGCGGTCCCAGCCGAAGAAGAACAGGCCGACAAAGGTGGATTCGAGGAAGAAGGCCATCAGGCCTTCGATGGCCAGCGGCGCACCGAAGATATCCCCGACGTAGTGGGAGTAGTAAGACCAGTTGGTCCCGAACTGGAACTCCATGGTCAGACCGGTGGCCACGCCCAGCGCAAAGTTGATACCAAACAACTTGCCCCAGAACTTGGTCATATCTTTATAAATCTGTTTGCCGGAGAGGACGTAGACCGTTTCCATGATGGCCAGCAGGAACGCCATACCGAGCGTCAGTGGCACAAACAGGAAGTGGTACATCGCGGTCAAGGCAAACTGTAAGCGCGACAGTTCGACTATATCTAACATTATGACTCCTTGCTCATCGCATGAACTCATCCTGCGAATAACAACCACAAACAGCGGGCAGTGCGATGCAGAATAAGGTCAGGAACGACTGATTATTGATTCCAGTTTTGTTACCGACAGCACAATGCGTACTGCGGCCCGAAGTGAGCGAGTAACAGTGGTGAAAATTCCCCGAAAAACCGATCGCTTCAGCCTGTTTCGAGCAGGAGTAAGATGAGGAGGCGACAGAATTGATATGACAACGCCTGGCACAAACTCCTGAAAAATGATGAAAAAGACTGAATTGATGCAGCGCAATTTATACCGGTTGGGTTGCTTTTAGCCAGCGGTAAAGTTTGCTATATATCGCCTTTTATTGATCTGGATTAAGACAATAATTTTCCAGATATGTAGTGTTAGAGTTGTTGTTAATTAGTTGTCATAAATCGATGGCGCAATTAAGAAAACAATTACCTTTCCCGTAATTATTTAACCTCTGTGCCAGCCAGACGCCTGGACGCTGACGGGAAAAAGCACGCCTCTTTGCCCTTCTTTACTCAACGACAAAGTAAGCATAGCCGCAGAAAATGTTGCCGTTACGTTTTTACTGCAAATGTGTGAGGACGGCTAATGGCCGTGCATTACAGCCATAAAAAAAGCCACCCGCAGGTGGCTTTGTTCTTTCAGCAGCAAAATCTTATTTCGCTGGCAGTACCGCTTTCAGTGCTTCGCCGATATCGGCCAGGCTGCGAACGGTTTTCACACCTGCGGCTTCCAGCGCTGCGAATTTCTCGTCCGCGGTACCTTTACCACCGGCGATGATGGCGCCGGCGTGGCCCATACGCTTGCCTTTCGGCGCAGTCACACCCGCGATGTAGCCCACCACCGGCTTGGTCACGTGGTCTTTGATGTAAGCAGCGGCTTCTTCTTCCGCGCTACCGCCGATCTCGCCGATCATCACGATCGCTTCGGTCTGCGGATCTTCCTGGAACAGCTTCAGGATGTCGATGAAGTTGGAGCCCGGGATCGGGTCACCGCCGATGCCCACGCAGGTGGACTGGCCGAAGCCGTAGTCGGTGGTCTGCTTAACCGCTTCATAGGTCAGGGTACCGGAACGGGACACGATGCCCACTTTACCCGGCTTGTGAATGTGGCCCGGCATGATGCCGATTTTGCATTCGCCCGGGGTGATAACGCCTGGGCAGTTCGGGCCGATCATACGCACGCCAGCTTCATCCAGCTTCACCTTCACGGTCAGCATATCCAGCGTCGGGATGCCTTCGGTGATGGTGATGATCAGTTTAATGCCTGCGTCGATCGCTTCCAGAATGGAGTCTTTGCAGAACGGAGCCGGAACGTAGATCACGGTCGCGGTTGCGCCCGTCGCTTCTACCGCTTCACGCACGGTGTTGAACACAGGCAGGCCCAGGTGGGTGGTACCGCCTTTACCTGGCGTTACGCCGCCAACCATCTGCGTGCCGTAGGCAATCGCCTGTTCGGAGTGGAAAGTCCCCTGGCTACCGGTGAAGCCCTGGCAGATAACCTTGGTATCTTTATTAATTAAAACGGACATTATTTCCCCTCCACTGCGGCAACAACCTGCTGAGCTGCATCCGTCAGACTTTTCGCTGCAATAATATTCAGGCCGCTGTCAGCCAGTTTTTTCGCGCCGAGTTCAGCGTTGTTACCTTCCAGACGCACAACCACCGGAACGTTAACACCCACTTCTTCTACCGCACCGATGATGCCGTCTGCAATCAGGTCGCAACGAACGATGCCGCCGAAGATGTTAACCAGTACCGCTTTAACGTTGTCGTCAGAGAGGATGATTTTGAACGCTTCGGTTACGCGCTCTTTGGTGGCGCCACCGCCTACGTCGAGGAAGTTTGCTGGCTCACCACCGTGCAGCTTAACGATGTCCATGGTGCCCATTGCCAGGCCCGCACCGTTAACCATGCAACCGATGTTACCGTCCAGCGCCACGTAGTTCAGTTCCCACTGTGCCGCCTGCGCTTCACGCGGGTCTTCCTGAGACTGGTCGCGCATTTCGCGCAGATCCGGCTGGCGGAACAGCGCGTTGCCGTCAGCGCCCAGCTTGCCGTCGAGGCAGATCAGATCGCCCTGGGTCGTGATCACCAGCGGGTTGATCTCGATCAGCGCCAGATCGCGCTCCAGGAAAATGGTCGCCAGACCCATGAAAATCTTGGTGAACTGCTGAACCAGTTTGCCTTCCAGACCCAGTTTGAACGCCAGCTCGCGACCCTGGTAAGGCATTGGGCCTGCCAGCGGATCGATAGCCACTTTGTGGATCAGGTGCGGGGTCTCTTCCGCCACTTTTTCGATTTCCACGCCGCCTTCGGTAGACGCCATGAACACCACGCGACGGGTAGCTACGGTCAACAACCGCGCCCAGGTACAGCTCTTTGTCGATGTCGGTTGCCGCTTCAACCAGGATCTGGTTGACCGGCTGGCCGTTGGCATCTGTCTGGTAGGTCACCAGACGCTTGCCCAGCCAGTGTTCAGCGAACGCACGAATGTCTTCTTTGCTCTTAACCACCTTCACACCGCCCGCTTTACCACGGCCACCGGCGTGAACCTGACATTTAACTACCCACGGGCCGGAACCGATTTTAGATGCGGCTTCTTCTGCTTCACGCGGGGTAGTACAGGCATAACCCACCGGAGCCGGTAAGCCATACCGGGCAAACAGCTGTTTGGCCTGATATTCATGTAAGTTCATGTGTTCTATCCATCCTTCAGGTCTAATCAGGCGTTAACTTCCTGCCGGCCGCGCCTCGTCGCCAGACGCCGCCGGGCAAGACCGCAAAACTAGACGTCCAGCAGCAGACGCGTTGGATCTTCCAGCAGCTCTTTAATCGCCACCAGGAAGCCCACGGACTCGCGGCCGTCGATCAGGCGGTGATCGTAAGAGAGCGCCAGGTACATCATCGGCAGGATCTCAACCTTACCGTCTACCGCCATCGGGCGATCTTTGATGGCGTGCATACCCAGGATCGCGCTCTGCGGCGGGTTGATGATCGGGGTAGACATCAGCGAGCCGAATACGCCGCCGTTGGTAATGGTGAAGTTACCGCCGGTCAGGTCGTCTACGGTCAGCTTGCCGTCGCGGCCTTTCACCGCCAGCTCTTTAATTTTCTTCTCGATGTCGGCCATACCCAGGGTATCCACATCACGCAGAACCGGCGTCACCAGGCCACGCGGGGTAGAAACCGCCATGCTGACGTCGAAATAGTTGTGGTAAACCACGTCATCGCCATCGATGGACGCGTTCACTTCCGGGTAGCGTTTCAGCGCTTCAACCACCGCCTTCACGTAGAAGGACATAAAGCCCAGACGGATACCGTGACGTTTTTCAAAGGCGTCACCGTACTGCTTACGCAGGTCCATGATTGGCTTCATGTTCACTTCGTTGAAGGTGGTCAGCATCGCGGTGGAGTTTTTCGCTTCCAGCAGACGCTCTGCCACACGCTTACGCAGGCGAGTCATTGGTACACGTTTTTCACTGCGCGCCCCCAGAGCAGGCTGTGCTGCTGGTGCTGCCACAGGGGCTTTCGCTTCTGCCTGAGCAGGCGCTTTCGCCAGGTGTTTGTCGATGTCTTCACGGGTCAGACGACCGCCTACACCGGTACCTTTGATGGCTGCCGGGTCAAGGCTGTGTTCAGCCAGCAGGCGACGGATCGCCGGGCTGAGGGCGTCGTTAGACTGTTCTTCCAGAGAAGCCTGCTGGCGCTGAGCCGGCGTAGAGGCTTTCTCTTCAGACTTGGCGCTGGACTCTTTGCCCGCGCTGTTGCCTTCACGCAGGCGACCCAGGATCTGACGAGAGGTGACGGTGGTACCTTCATCTTCCAGCACCGCGTCCAGAACGCCATCCGCCGAAGCCGGTACTTCCAGTACCACTTTGTCAGTTTCGATTTCTACCAGCACTTCATCGCGCTTAACGGCATCGCCTGGTTTTTTGTGCCAGGTAGCGACGGTCGCATCTGCTACGGATTCAGGCAGGTCGGGAACAAGAATATCTACGCTACTCATTATGTATCCTTTAATTAATCGACGTTCAGCGCGTCATTGACCAGATCTTGTTGCTGCTTCTGGTGAACGGACATATACCCTACCGCCGGAGAGGCGGAGGCCGGGCGACCTGCATAGCGCAGGGCTGACCCAAATGGAATCACTTCACGGAAATGATGCTGGCTGCAGTACCATGCGCCCTGGTTGAGCGGCTCTTCCTGGCACCAGACAAAATCATGTACGTGAGCGTACTGTTTCAGCACTTCCTGCATCGCCTGATGCGGGAACGGATAAAGCTGTTCGATACGCACGATGGCGACATCTTTCTGATCGTTCTTACGGCGCTGTTCCAGCAGGTCGTAATAAACCTTACCAGAACACATCACCACACGCTTCACGGCCTGCGGATCCAGCTCGTCAATTTCACCGATGGCCGGCAGGAAGGTGCCGTTCGCCAGTTCATCCAGGCTGGACACCGCCAGCGGATGACGCAGCAGGGATTTCGGCGACATCACCACCAGCGGACGACGCATACCGCGCAGCGCCTGACGACGCAGCATGTGGTAGACCTGCGCCGGGGTGGACGGCACGCAGACCTGCATGTTCTGCTCGGCGCAGAGCTGCAGATAACGCTCCAGACGCGCGGAGGAGTGCTCCGGACCCTGCCCTTCATAGCCGTGCGGCAGCAGCATCACCAGGCCACACATACGGCCCCACTTCTGCTCGCCGGAGGAGATGAACTGGTCGATAACCACCTGCGCACCGTTGGCGAAGTCACCGAACTGCGCTTCCCAGATGGTCAGGGTGCGCGGTTCTGCGGTGGCGTAACCGTATTCGAAAGCCAGCACCGCTTCTTCAGACAGCACGGAGTCCCAGACCTTGAACTGGCCCTGACCGTTGTGCACGTGCTGCAGCGGGGTGTAGGTTGAACCGTTGGACTGGTTGTGAACCACCGCGTGACGGTGGAAGAAGGTGCCGCGGCCCGCATCTTCACCGGACAGACGAACCGGAATGCCTTCGTCAACCAGCGTCGCGTAAGCCAGGGTTTCCGCGCCGCCCCAGTCGAACAGCTTCTCGCCTGCCGCCATGGACTGACGGTCAGCGTAAATTTTCGCCACGCGAGACTGCATCTCGATGGCGTCCGGCACGGTGCTGATGCGTTTAGCCAGCTCCTGCAGGCGCTTCATCTCCACCTTGTTCGGGTAGCTCTCATCCCACTCGTGGTTGAGGTACGGCGACCAGGTAAAGGAGTGCATATTCATTGGACGCCATTCAGCGACCACACACTCGCCCGCATCCAGCGCGTCGCGGTACAGGTTAACCATCTCAGTGGCATCTTCCAGCGTGATGGTTTTGTCCTGCTCCAGACGATCGGCGTAGATTTTACGCGGCGTCGGGTGTTTTTTGATTTTCTGGTACATCAACGGCTGGGTTGCGCTCGGCTCGTCGGCTTCGTTATGGCCGTGACGGCGGTAGCACACCAGATCAATAAACACATCGCGTTTGAAAGTGTTACGGAAGTCCAGCGCCAGACGGGTAACGAAAGCAACCGCTTCCGGATCGTCCGCGTTGACGTGGAAAATCGGCGCCTGCACCATCTTACCGATATCGGTACAGTACGGCGTAGAGCGGGCATCCAGCGGGTTGGAGGTGGTGAAACCAACCTGGTTGTTGATCACCACGCGCACCGTACCGCCCACTTCATAACCGCGCGCTTTGGACATGTTCAGGGTTTCCTGTACCACGCCCTGACCCGCCACCGCCGCGTCACCGTGAATGGTGATCGGCAGCACTTTATTGCTGCTCGGCTCAGAGAGGCGATCAAGACGCGCGCGTACGGAACCAATCACCACCGGGCTAACGATTTCCAGGTGCGACGGGTTAAACGCCAGCGCCAGATGCACCAGGCCGCCTTCAGTCTCAACGTCAGACGAGAAGCCCATATGGTATTTCACGTCGCCGGTACCGAGGTGTTCTTTATGTTTACCGGCAAACTCGTCGAACAGATCCTGCGGCTGTTTGCCCAGCACGTTGACCAGCACGTTCAGACGACCGCGGTGCGCCATGCCGAGCACCACTTCACGGGTGCCGCTCTTGCCTGCGTGGCGAATCAGCTCTTTCAGCATCGGCACCAGCGCGTCGCCGCCTTCCAGCGAGAAGCGTTTTGCGCCCGGGAACTTCGCGCCCAGATAGCGCTCAAGCCCTTCCGCTGCGGTCAGTTCACTCAGGAAGCGTTTTTTCTCGTCAGCCGAGAAGGTCGCGTGGCCCGCTACGGATTCGATGCGCTGCTGGATCCAGCGTTTCTCTTCGGTAGAGGTAATGTGCATATATTCCGCGCCGATGGAGCCGCAGTAGGTTTGCTTGAGCGCGTCAATCAGATCGCCCAGCTTCATCGTGTCTTTGCCGATGGCAAAGGAACCTACGTTAAAGCTTTCCTGGAAATCGGCCTCGGTCAGATCGTGATACGCCGGATCGAGATCGGCCACACGGTCTTGTTTCCACAGTCCCAGCGGATCGAGATTCGCATGCTGGTGACCGCGGAAGCGATAAGCGTTGATAAGCTGCAGGACTTTAACCTGCTTCGCATTGGTGTCAGGGTCGGAAATCGCAGAAGAGTAACGTGAGGCATCCTTCGCCAGACGACGGAAATAATCACGTGTTTTGGAATGGAATTGATCCGGTTTGACCCCTGTGCCAGGCAACTGCTGGAACATGGAACGCCAGTTTGCGTCCACTGAGTCAGGATCGGTTAAGAAGTCTTCATAGAGCTGTTCTATCCAGCTCTGGTTCGCACCAGAGAGGTAAGAAGAGTCCAGCCAGGCTTTCATTGCGCCGTTCTGCATCGTGATCCCTTAAGCATTTTTATGCTTACTTGAGGTTTCATTTGTTGCCGCTTACGCGGCTTGCCGTAGTGAGTTCAGCGATACGAACCTGTGCGCAACCGGCGCCTGGCCCGTAAGGGAACCTTTATAAGCGTGGTCAGTACCGCGCTTATAGAGGCTTCCGTAAACGATCGGGAACCTGAGTTCCCGACCGCGACTATCCGTCCTCCTACTTACGCACTGCGCTGCAGCAGCATCGACTTAATATGGCCGATGGCGCGCGTCGGGTTCAGCCCCTTCGGACACACACTGACGCAGTTCATGATGCTATGGCAGCGGAATACGCTGAAAGCGTCACTCAGTCCTTCCAGACGGCTATCGGTTTCGGTGTCGCGGCTATCGATCAGGAAGCGATAGGCAGCCAGCAGACCGGCCGGGCCGATAAACTTGTCCGGGTTCCACCAGAACGACGGGCAGGACGTTGAACAGCATGCACAGAGAATACACTCGTACAGCCCATCGAGTTTTTCACGCTGCTCAGGCGACTGTAAGTGCTCGCGAGCCGGTGGATTTTGCCCATTATTCAATAAGTAAGGCTTAATCTTCTCATATTGTGCATAGAATTGCCCCATGTCTACCACCAAATCACGCACGACCGGCAGGCCTGGCAGAGGACGGATAACAATTTTCTGACCAGGACGCTGCAGCGCGGAAATTGGCGTGATGCAGGCCAGGCCATTTTTGCCGTTCATGTTCACACCGTCGGAGCCACACACCCCTTCACGGCAGGAGCGGCGGAACGACAGCGTAGGATCCTTTTCTTTCAGCTGGATTAACGCATCCAGCAGCATCATGTCACGCCCTTCTTCCGCTTCCAGGGTGTAATCCTGCATGCGCGGAGCGTCATCAACATCCGGGTTATAACGATAAACTGAGAATTCGAGTTTCATTATCCTGTCTCCGCATTAGTAAGTACGAATCTTCGGCGGGAACGCCGGACGCAGTTTCGGTTCCATATTGACGCTACGGCGCGTCATGGTTTCCGACTCTGGCAGATACAGGGAGTGGCACAGCCAGTTTTCGTCATCACGATCCGGGAAGTCGAAGCGGCTATGCGCGCCACGGCTTTCGGTACGGAAGTTTGCCGACATCGCGGTCGCGAACGCGGTTTCCATCAGGTTATCCAGCTCCAGGCACTCAACGCGCTGGGTGTTGAACTCGCTGGACGTGTCATCCAGACGGGCGTTTTTCAGGCGCTCGCGGATCGCTTTCAGCTGCTCAAGACCTTTGGCCATCGCATCGCCTTCGCGGAATACCGAGAAGTTGTGCTGCATGCACTCCTGCAGCGCTTTGCGGATTTCCACCGGATCTTCGCCGTTACGGTTACCGTTCCAGCGGTTGAGGCGCTCAAGCGACGCATCAATTTCGTCGTCGGTGGCGTCACGCAGCGCGCCCTGCTCGGCAATGGATTCCTGCAGGTGCAGACCCGCCGCACGGCCAAACACCACCAGGTCGAGCAGCGAGTTGCCGCCCAGACGGTTGGCGCCGTGTACCGATACGCAGGCAATTTCGCCTACCGCGAACAGGCCCGGGATCACCACATCTTCGCCCTGCTCGTTCACGGTCAGCGCCTGACCGGTCACTTTGGTCGGAATACCGCCCATCATGTAGTGGCAGGTCGGGATAACCGGAATCGGCTCTTTCACCGGGTCGACGTGGGCGAAGGTGCGGGACAGTTCCAGGATGCCCGGCAGACGGGATTCCAGCACTTCTTTACCCAGGTGGTCGAGTTTCAGCTTGGCGTGTGGACCCCATGGGCCGTCGCAACCGCGACCTTCACGGATTTCGATCATGATGGAACGCGCCACCACGTCACGACCCGCCAGGTCTTTCGCGTTCGGGGCATAACGCTCCATGAAGCGCTCGCCGTGTTTGTTCAGCAGGTAGCCACCTTCACCACGGCAGCCTTCTGTTACCAGCACGCCTGCACCGGCGATGCCGGTTGGGTGGAACTGCCACATCTCCATATCCTGCACCGGCACGCCAGCGCGGATAGCCATCCCAACACCGTCACCGGTATTGATGTGGGCGTTGGTGGTGGACTGATAAATACGCCCTGCACCGCCGGTCGCCAGCACGGTGGCGCGCGCTTTGAAGTAGACCACTTCACCGGTTTCAATGCACAGCGCAGTACAACCGACAATCGCGCCGTCGGCGTTTTTCACCAGATCCAGCGCATACCACTCGGAGAAGATGGTGGTGTGGTTTTTCAGGTTCTGCTGATACAGAGTATGCAGCAGCGCGTGACCGGTACGGTCAGCCGCTGCTGCGGTACGTGCCGCCTGCTCGCCGCCGAAGTTTTTCGACTGGCCGCCAAACGGACGCTGATAGATGGTGCCATTTTCCAGACGGGAGAACGGCAGACCCATATGATCCAGCTCCAGAATCGCTTCCGGGCCAGTCTTACACATATATTCGATGGCATCCTGGTCGCCGATATAGTCGGACCCTTTTACCGTGTCGTACATGTGCCATTCCCAGTTATCTTCATGGGAGTTACCCAGCGCAACGGTAATACCGCCCTGCGCAGATACCGTGTGGGAACGGGTCGGGAATACTTTAGAGAGCAGCGCACAGGTCTGGCCGCTCTGGGAAATTTGCAGCGCGGCGCGCATACCTGCGCCACCCGCACCAATCACAACAGCATCAAATTCTCTGACTGGCAGTTTCATTACACACCCCACACCACAACGAATCCATAAATAACGTAAACCACCAGTGCAACAACAATGGCCAGCTGCAGCGGAAGGCGAATCGCCAGCGGTTTAACGTAATCGGTCAACACCTGCCACATGCCAATCCAGGCATGAATAAGAATGGAGAACAGGGCCAGCAGGGTGAACACTTTGGTGAAGGCGGATCCGAAGAACCCACTCCAGATTTCCCACGTCAGCGTGCCGCTGGTCGCGAAGAAACCGATCATATAGATGATGTAAAGGGTGAGAACGATGGCGGTAGCACGGACCAGAATGAAGTCATGTACGCCGTTGCGTCCTAATGCGGAGGCGTTGCTTACCATACGAGAACTCCTGCGAGAAGTGAAAGCACGACAGTAATCACAAATGAAATGTTTGCGGAGCGTTTCCCGGCTTCGAAGGTCTCTTCGAGATAGCCAAAGTCCATCAGCATATGGCGAACACCCACGACGACGTGGTATGCCAGCGCGGTCAGAATGCCCCACATGATGAATTTCACGAAGAAGCTGTTCATGATGGCCGAGGCCTGGAGGAATCCTTCAGGAGAAGAGAGGCTGGTGCCCAGTAACCACAGCAGAATGCCTACCGCCACAAACGTAATCACACCCGATACACGGTGCAGAATGGACGCTATTGCTGTTACGGGGAACCGGATCGTTTTGAGATCCAGATTGACAGGTCTTTGTTTTTTCACATTTCTTATCATGAATAACGCCCACATGCTGTTCTTATTGTTTCCTTCCTCCGGACTGCGATGCGGGCAAGCAGCACAGTGTCCTTTTCTATAACTGCGCGTCATGCAAAACATTGCTTCCAGATGCTAAAACGACACGTTACAACGCTGGGTGGCTCGGGATGGCAGGGTGTTCCGGAGACCTGGCGGCAGTATAGGCCGTTCACAAAATCATTACAATTAACCTACATACAGTTTGTCGGGTTTTCTCTGGAACAGTGATCAGGGTCACGATAACAACATCTTTTTAAATTTTTAATCATCTGATTTGACAAATGTTAAACATTATTGTTACAAACGTCATCAGAAAAGGCATATAATGCGCAAAAGTTATGAGGTCTCTCTTTCACCTGAGCAAATAGTTATGTAACAGTGTGATGGTATTGACCGAAGTTATCAGGACAGTTATTAGTGATATACAGGTTTTGACATCCACGATGTGCAGCGCGTCATGCCCGGACACCACTGATTTGCTGTTGTTTCACTGATATTTCATTCGTTTACCTTGCAACATGAACGATACCGCTGATTGCTGCTGTGACCACCCTGGTTTCTCCTCAGTCGTGCGGGTTGCAACAAGGCAGTAAGCGTGCAAATGATGGGCGTTTACGCAAGTAAATGACCGCACTGCGCGCGCAGCCAGTGTAGCGGCGGCCCGAAAATACGGCGGGTAAACGCAACATGATGACTGTTCTGGTGTCTAAGATCCTTACCATAAGGCGCTAAGGAGACCGTAAATGGCTGATACAAAAGCAAAGCTCACCCTAAATGGTGACGACTGCTATTGAACTGGATGTGCTAAAAGGCACGCTCGGTCAGGATGTTATTGATATCCGTACGCTGGGTTCCAAAGGGGTATTCACCTTTGACCCTGGATTTACCTCTACCGCATCTTGCGAATCCAAAATCACCTTCATTGACGGTGACGAAGGTATCCTGCTCCATCGCGGCTTCCCCATCGATCAGTTAGCCACCGAATCCAACTACCTGGAAGTGTGCTACATCCTGCTGAACGGCGAAAAACCGACGCAGGCGCAGTACGATGAATTCAAAACCACCGTAACCCGTCACACCATGATCCATGAGCAGATTACCCGTCTGTTCCATGCGTTCCGTCGTGACTCTCACCCGATGGCGGTGATGTGCGGGATGACCGGTGCGCTGGCGGCGTTCTACCACGATTCACTGGACGTGAATAACCCGCGTCACCGTGATATCGCGGCGTTCCGCCTGCTGTCCAAAATGCCTACCATGGCGGCGATGTGTTACAAATACTCCATCGGCCAGCCGTTTGTGTATCCACGTAACGACCTCTCCTACGCCGGTAACTTCCTGCGCATGATGTTCTCCACGCCGTGCGAAGAGTACGAAGTGAACCCGGTGCTGGAACGCGCCATGGACCGTATTCTGATCCTGCACGCTGACCACGAACAGAACGCCTCTACCTCTACCGTCCGTACCGCAGGCTCTTCAGGCGCGAACCCGTTCGCCTGTATCGCTGCGGGCATCGCCTCCCTGTGGGGACCGGCGCACGGCGGCGCCAACGAAGCGGCACTGAAGATGCTGGAAGAGATCAGCACCGTTGAGCATATTCCGGAATTCGTGCGTCGCGCGAAAGACAAGAATGACTCCTTCCGTCTGATGGGCTTCGGTCACCGTGTTTACAAAAACTACGACCCGCGCGCCACCGTGATGCGTGAAACCTGCCACGAAGTGCTGAAAGAGCTGGGTACCAAAGACGATCTGCTGGAAGTGGCGATGGAGCTGGAACACATCGCGCTGAACGACCCGTACTTCATCGAGAGGAAACTCTACCCGAACGTCGATTTCTACTCTGGCATTATTCTGAAAGCGATGGGCATTCCGTCTTCCATGTTCACCGTGATCTTCGCCATGGCGCGTACCGTGGGCTGGATTGCGCACTGGAACGAAATGCACAGCGAAGGCATGAAGATTGCCCGTCCTCGTCAGCTGTACACCGGCTACACCGAGCGCGAATTCAGCTCGGCGCTGAAAAAATAACAATCAGGGCGGGTTATCCCGCCCTTTTCTTTTTTAGCATCCCACAGAAGTTCATGCTGTATCGTGCAGAGCCCTGCCTGGCTGAGCCCCGTTTCAGGCGTCCTCGCGCCGCTGACGCGGTACCTTCACACCCTTCGTCAGTCTGACGGACCGCCGTCGACGGGACATCCTGTCCCGGCTCCGGCTTTCGCCCGCATCCATGCGGTCTCATCCTGACTTCCTCATGCTGTTCAGCGCTGCGGATTGCCTGTCCCGGGGCTCAGCCAGTCAGTGCATTAGCTCTGGTGCAGTTTGCCGGGAGACGATGCGGGGATGGCCTGTCCCGCGCCTCTTCTATTGATGACCAATACTCAATGCTGACAGCCCGGACACCAGTAAAACGGTCGTGATGACAGTACGCCTTTCTCAATGACGGTGCCGCAGCGCCGGCACTTTTTGCCCTGGCGGTGAAACACCTCGAAACGAAACGCTGCCTCTTCGTGATACTTCTTCATGCTGCCACGCATCTGATAAGACAAACGCGGCACCGCCAGCATGGCGTGGCTCAACGCATCCAGCTGCTGGTCGCTCAAATCCTGTGCACGATGCTGCGCCAGCAAACCGGCGTGCCACAAAATCTCGACGCGCAGATAGTTGCCGAGCCCGGCGAGAAATGCCTGATCCAGCAACAAACCGCTGAACTGGCGGCGACGAAAACGCGGCGACAGCAGCCGCTCGCGCACCTCTTCCACCGTCAGCGTGTCGTCCAGCACGTCCGGTCCGACGCGTTGCAAAAACGGATGCGCGCCGAGCGTATCTGCGTTCAGCAGCTCAATATCCGAAGCGCTATACAGCAAAATTGCCCGGTCAGCATTACCCAGCCGCACGCGCAGCTGGCGCGAAGTATTGGGCTCAATCCCGCTCGGCACCACACGCCATACACCGTACAGCTGATTATGGCTGTACAGCGTCAGCCCGTTGGAGAAATGCGTCAGCAGTGCCTTGCCGCGCGTTTCAAAGGCGTCGATGGTTTCCCCCATCAGCGCCGGTTCGTAGGTCTTCAGCGCCGGAAAAGCAAACCACACCTCGGTCAGAGGCTTGCCCACCATTGCCGCTGCAAGTTGATCCGCCGCGCGGCGGATCTCCGGTCCCTCTGGCATAACCGCTCCTGATTAATGGGTTGCGCCGCCCACTTCGCGAATGTCTTTCTCTGTGCTAAGAATCACCTGCAGCGACGTTTCCAGCGCCTGGATCACACTGGCGGTCGACATACTTGGTGCACCAGGATGCTGCGCCGCCTGCTGCGGCATATAAGGAATATGCACGAAACCGCCGCGTGCTGCGCTGCCTGTGGTCTGCAGCCAGTGCAGCAGGTGATACATGACGTTATTGCAGGTAAATGTCCCGGCGGTTTGCGACACCGAAGCCGGAATCCCCACTTCGCGCAGTGCCGCGACCATCGCTTTGATCGGCAGCGTGGAAAAATAGGCCGCCGGTCCCCCGGTGACAATCGGCTGATCGACCGGCTGCTGCTGGTCGTTATCCGGAATGCGCGCATCGTTCACATTAATCGCCACGCGCTCTACGCTGATATCGCTGCGCCCGCCAGCCTGGCCGACGCACAGCACGCGGTGCGGCTGCAACTCTTCCAGCGCAGCGGTCAGCACCTGGCCGCAGCGGGCGAATACCACCGGCAGCTGGCGCACCACAATCCGCGCGCCGCCGAACTCCCGACCATCAAAGCTGCGCACCGCTTCCCACGACGGATTAATGCGCTCGCCGCCAAACGGCTCGAACGCCGTCATTAACACCGTTTTCATCGCAACCTCACAGGAACATCAGGAAATAAAGCAGGAAAATATTTACTACTAACAGTAGCACACCGGTTGGCACCTGAGCCTTGATCACCGCGTTACGATCCGGCAGCTCCAGTAAACGTGCCGGAACAATATTGAAGTTGGCAGCCATCGGTGTCATCAGCGTACCGCAGTAGCCGCAGAACATGCCGATCGCTGCCATCACCGCCGGATTGCCGCCGTGCTGCAGCACCAGAATCGGAATACCGATGCCGGCGGTGACAATCGGGAACGCCGCAAACGCATTGCCCATCACCATGGTCAGCAGCGCCATGCCCAGTGCATACACCGCGACCGCAATCAGCCGGTTATCCACCGCCAGATAGTGTTCAGTCAGATGCGAAATCGCCGTGCCGACGCCGGCGCTGGTAAACAGCAGGCCGAGCGTGGCGAGAATCTGTGGCAAAATAAACGCCCAGCCAACCGCATCCAGCAAACGCCGCGTCTCCTGCATCGACTGCAGCGGCTTCTCATGGGTAAACTTCAGCGCAATCAGCCAGCCCAGCACGCAGCCAATCATCATCGAAAACAGCGTGACCAGCGTCGAATGATTGCCCGGGCCAAACACCCTCTCCTGCAGACCGGGAATATGATTGAACGCCAGCACGCCAATCACCGTCACCAGCGGGATCGCCAGCGCCGGCAGAAACAGCTTATTGCCCAGACGCTGCGCGCTCTGCTGCTTCTGTTCATCGCTGCGCTGATGATAGCGACCGAGGCGCACGCCGCCGAACCCGGCAACCAGCGCCATGATCACCACCGCCGCGCCCACGGCAATATGCAACCAGCGACGTCCCAGCTCCGCATCACCGGCCCACTGCCCCATCAGTTGATAAGCACCGTCGCCAATCAGGAAAATCAGACCGTACAGCGCCCAGAATAAACCGGTGGTAAAACGGCGCGGGTTGGCGCTATCGCGCCATGACAGCAGCGCGACAATCAGCAGGATCGCCCCGGCCAGCCACATCAGATACTGTTGCTGAAACATCACTCACCTCCTTTTGCGCGCAGCGCCTGCTGGTTGAGCGCGCCCAGCTCACGCGACAGCTGACGGTCGAGCCGCACCAGTCGCGATGCATGAATCAGGAACGCACACAGCGCGGTCGGAATGCCCCACAGCGCGATGTGCAACGGCTCGGTGCTGATGCCCGCCGACTCCTGCATAAAGTTGTGCATAAAAATGATCGCGCCGAAGGCCACGAAAATATCTTCACCGAAGAACAGCCCGACGTTATCGGTGGCCGCCGACATGGCGCGCAGCCGCTGACGAATCTCCGGTGATACGCTGCCGTAACGGTTTTCAGTGGCACCTTCGGCCATCGGCGCCAGCAGCGGACGCACCATCTGCGGATGCCCGCCCAGGCTGGTCAGCCCCAGCGCCGCAGTCAGCTCACGCACGAACAGATAGACGATCAGTAAACGGCCGGCGGTGGCGGTTTTGATCCGGGCGATCCACGTCTGCGCACGCTCTTTCAAACCGTGGCGCTCCAGCAATCCGATGACCGCCAGCGGTAACAGCAGGATCAGCGGCAGATTACGGGTATTGAGAAAGCCGGAACCGAGCTTCTCCAGAATATCGCCGAGCGGCATATGCGCCGCCAGCCCGGTAACAAAACCGGCAACAATCACCACCAGCACCGGGTTGAAGCGCAGCACAAAGCCAAGCACAATCGCGGCAATGCCGAGTAACGGCCAGAGATTGACCACGTTATCCATGTTTTCCCCTCGTCAGAGATAAAAAGCCCGGCAACAGGCCGGGCTAACAGTCAATGATCAGGCGCTGGTGACAGCAATCTGATTTGTCGCAAAAGCGGCGCGCAGCGTGCGGGCGAATTCCAGCGCATGGGCGCCATCGCCGTGCAGACAGACCGTCTGCGCATTCACCGCCACCCATTCGCCGCTGACGCTGCGCACCTGACGCTGCTGCACCATGGTGAGCGTCTGCGCCAGCGCCTGCTCAGCCTCTTCGATTAACGCCCCCGGCTGGCTGCGCGGCACCAGCGCGCCACTGGCCAGATAGCCGCGGTCGGCAAACACTTCTTCACGCGTGCGCAAACCGTGATGCGCGGCGGCGGCAATTGAGGCGCTGCCCGCCAGGCCAACCAGAATCAACGCCGGATCGACGGCTTTCACCGCGCGCGCAATCGCATCCGCCAGCTGTGCATCCGCCGCCGCCTGGTTATACAGCATGCCGTGCGGCTTCACGTGCACCAGCTTCGCCTCTTCACTTTCGGCGATGCTTTTCAGGGCACCAATCTGGTAGATCACCTGGGCATACACGGTTTCCGGCGGCAGCTGCATGGCGGTCCGGCCAAAATTTTCCCGGTCGGGAAAGCTTGGATGCGCACCAATCGCCACGCCGTTGGCACTGGCCCAGCGCACCGACTGCAGCATGGTTTCGGCATCGCCGGCATGGAAACCGCAGGCGATGTTGGCCGAGCTCACCAGCTCCAGCAGGGCCCGATCGCTGGCACTGCCTTCACCGAGGTCGGCGTTAAGATCGATCTTCATGAGCAAGCCCCCAGGCTATCTGATCAAGCGAACGTTGCTGCTGCTGTTTGGCCAGCAGCGCCTCCTCCAGCGTGCAGCGGATGAAGTGAATCGGTTCTCCCAGACGAATCTGCGCCAGCTGATAGAGATCGGCTTCGATGACGCAGGCGATACGCGGATAGCCGCCGGTGGTTTGCGCATCGGCCATCAGCACAATCGGCTGGCCGTTCGGCGGCACCTGCACCACACCCGGCACCAGGCCGTGCGACAGCAGTTCACGTGCGACACTGCGCTGCAGCGGACTGCCCTGCAGCCGGTAGCCCATGCGGTTACTTTGCGGGCTGAGCTGCCACGGGTTACGCCAGAATGCGTCCTGCGCGTCGTGGGTAAATTCGTTGTATTCCGGCCCCGGCAGTGCGCGGATGCGGTTGCCCCACAGCAGCTGCCGTACGCCAGCCTGATGGCTGAAGCGGTGCGTCGGCTTGCCCAGCGGCAGCTGATCGCCATCCTGCAGTTTACGCCCCTGCCAGCCGCCAAAGGCCGCTTTGAGATCGGTGCTGTGTGAGCCCAGCATGGCGTCGATGGCGAAACCGCCGTTCACCGCCAGATAGCTGCGCATACCGCGCGTGGGCATAGACAGACTCAGCACCTGGCCTTTTTTCACCGGCAGACGCCAGCCAGTCCACACCGGCTGGCCATCCAGTTCGGCGCTGCAGCTGGCACCGGTCAGCGCAAACCAGCCGTCGCGACGAAACTCCGCTTTGAACTGGCCGAGCACAATTTCCAGCACCGCGCTGTTTTCCGCGTTGCCGACCAGCATATTGGCCGTGCGCATTGAAGGCTCATCCAGTGCGCCGCTCAGGCTGATACCGTATTGTCGCCAGCCGTGGCGGCCGCGATCCTGCACCGAGGTCATTAATCCGGCACGCAAAATGTTTAACATACGCCCTCCCGTTGTGGCACGAAGCGGACGCTGTCGCCGGGACGCAGCAGCGTCGGCGGCTGCTGTTGTGGATCGAACAGGCTAAGCGGCGTGTGGCCAATCAGCTGCCAGCCACCGGGCGCGGCCAGCGGATAGATGCCGGTCTGGCTGCCGCCAATGCCCACCGAACCGCCAGGCACTACCAGCCGGGGCTCGGCGCGACGCGGCGTGTGCAGCCGCTCATCCAGCCCACCGAGATAAGGGAAACCCGGCTGAAAGCCAATGAAATAGACCACGTAATCCGCGCTGCTGTGCAGCTCCACCACCTGTTGCGAGGTCAGCTCCGCCGCACGGGCGACCTCCGCCAGATCCGGTCCGCCCGCGCCGCCATACACCACCGGAATCTCAACCTGACGCGGCTCGGCCAGCAACACCTCGCTCTCTTCCCACCAGCGCTGCAAACGCTCGATAGCATCCAGCGCTTTCAGCTGCGGATCGCGCAGCAGCAGCGTCAGGTTATTCATGCCCGGAATCACTTCCGCGATCTGCTCATTCTGCTGCAGCCGCTGGCACAATCCCCAGATGCGCTGCTGGCTGACGAGCGAAACCGGCGGTTCCAGCTCCAGTACCACCGCCCGCTCACCCAGCAGATAACAACGTGCTCGTTGCAAAACCCACCTCCCGGTCATTAATAAAACGCGCCGTGACCGCAGTGACGGCGCGCCTGAGGGCAATCGCTTATGCGAAAAGTCAATAAGTTATGCGAAAGTGAAGGAGATGTGTCAACTGAATTTGCGCCCGGCACGTGTTTTCCGGGCGCATAAGCGAAGCGGTCAGGCGGGGTTGTCGATATCGATAAAGGTCACATCCAGACCATGCTGGCTGGCGAGCCACTCACCGAGCGCTTTAATGCCGCCGCGTTCGGTGGCGTGATGGCCGGCAGCAAAGAAATGCAGCCCCTGTTCACGGGCGCTGTGAATGGTCTGCTCAGAGACTTCACCGCTGATAAAGGCGTCAACGCCAAAGGCGGCGGCCGCATCGATAAAGCCCTGGCCGCCACCGCTGCACCATGCCACCCGGCGAATCAGCGCCGGAGCATTATCACCGCAGTGCAGCGGCTGGCGGCCGAGGCGCGCCGCGATCTTTTCCGCCAGCGCCGGACCGCTTAGCGGCTCAGCCAGCTCGCCCCAGGGCACCAGCGGCTGAATTTCACCTTTGACGTCGATATCAAACAGCGTGGCCAGCTGGGCGTTGTTGCCCAACTGTGGGTGAGCATCGAGCGGCAGGTGCCAGCCGTACAGGTTGATGTCATTGGCCAGCAGCGTGCGCAGACGCTGGCGTTTCATTCCTTTAATCACCGGCGCTTCGCTCTTCCAGAAGTAGCCATGATGCACCAGTATCGCATCGGCCTGGCGTTTTACCGCCTCATCCAGCAGCGCCTGACAGGCCGTCACGCCGGTGATTACACGGCGCACCTGCTCACGCCCCTCAACCTGCAAACCATTGGGCGCATAGTCGCTGAAGGCACTGGTGTTGAGTTGCTGATTGACAATCTGTTCTAACTCGAAATTGTTCATAACGGCTCCGTGACCGCCTCAGGCTGCGCTGCGCGCGCGCTCGAAGGCGTCTAGTGTCTTTTTACGTGCCGCCTTATGTTCCACGATTGGCGCCGGATAATCGAGTTTCTTGTTATTTTTCTCCGCCCAGGCGTGCGGCTGATGGATGGCGCTGTCCGGTACGTCTTGCAGCTCCGGCAGCCACCGGCGGATAAACTCGCCCTGCTTATCGAAGCGCTCGCCCTGGGTCGTTGGGTTGAAGATGCGGAAGTAAGGCGCGGCGTCGGTGCCGGTCGACGCGGCCCACTGCCAGCCACCGTTATTGGCCGCCAGATCGCCGTCAATCAGCTGCTGCATGAAATAGCGTTCACCCTCGCGCCAGTCAATCAGCAGATCTTTCACCAGGAAGCTGGCGGTGATCATGCGTAACCGGTTGTGCATCCAGCCCAGCGTATTGAGCTGGCGCATCGCTGCGTCGACAATCGGATAACCGGTTTTGCCCTGCTGCCAGGCGGTAAGGTGTTGCTCATTCTGTTGCCAGCTGACGTTGCGCGTCCAGTCGACAAACGGCTGATGCTTACACAGCGCCGGAAAGGCCACCATCAGGTGACGATAAAATTCGCGCCAGACCAGTTCATTGAGCCACACCAGCGCGCTGCCGTTGTTCAGCGCCTGCGGATGCTCCTTCAGAATGCGATGCAGGCACTGACGCGGCGACAGCACACCAATCGCCAGATATGGCGACAGGCGGCTGGTGCCGTCAATCGCCGGTATGTCGCGCTGCTGGTCATATTTTTCTACCCGCTGCTGGGCAAACTGGCGTAGCTGCTTCAGCGCCGCCTCTTCTCCGGCGGGAAACCAGGTTTCGTCGAATTCTTCCACAGGATAATCGAATGCCGCTATTTTTTTGCCGGCGGCCACGGGTGCCCCGACGCGCGCTTTTGGTGCGTGATGGCACTCTGGCAGCCCCTGTTGCAGACGCCGGATAAACGCTTTGCTGAACGGCGTGAACACTTTGAACATGCTGTTGCTGCCGGTCTGTACGCTGCCCGGCGGTAACAGCAGGCTGTCATCGAATCCCTGGCACACCACGCCCTGCTGATCGAGCTGCTTCTCAACCGCAGCATCGCGCTGGCGCTCATTGATTTCATACTGATAGTTGTAAAACAGCGCATCCACCTTGTGCTGCTGGCAGAAGGTCGCCAGATAGTCGACCGACGCGGCGAAGTCATCGCACTGATGATAGTGCAGCTTGATACCGCGTTCTGCCAGCGACTGCTGCAGCAGGGACAGGTTTTGATGGATAAAAGCCGCCTGTTTGGGGGCCATGCTGTGTTGCTGCCACTGGCCGGGCGTGGCGATGAACAGCGCCAGTACCTCGGCCTGACTGTCGCGGCAGGCCGCGGCCAGTGCGCTGTTATCATTCATGCGCAAATCGTTACGCAGCCAGACTAAGTGAGTGCTCATAACGCTCCGCGTTTACTGGCCGTAGCGCAGACGCAGCGCTTCCGGGTAGGGATCGAAATAACGCTGCTGCGCCAGCCACGGGTGCGGGAACTCCGCCATATAATGTTTCAGCATGGTGATGGGGGCCAGCAACGGCTGCACACCGCGACGGTAGCGGTCGATCAGCTGCGCCAGCTCCTGACGCTGCGGTGAACTCAGCTTCGGCCGGAAATAGCCCTGTACATGCATCAGCACATTGGTGTGATTACGACGCGACGCCTGGTGCGACATCAGGTGCATCAGACGGTTACGGTATTCGAAGGCGTACGCATCCAGTGACTCCCACTGTTCCATTGCCGCGACAAACCGTCCCATCTCGCGGTACTCATCCTGCGCATGCGACAGCAGCAGTAATTTGTAGCGACTGTGGAAGGCGATCAGCTTGTGACGCGTCAGCCCGCTGCGCCACATTTCGTTGAACTCATGCAGCGCATAGACGCGCCCCATGAAGTTTTCGCGAATCGCATCATCGTGCAGGCGTCCATCCTCTTCCAGCGGCAGCCACGGCAGCTCTTTTTGCAGGAATGAGGTGAACACGCCGGTGCCGGCTTTGCGATTGTTGTTAGTGTCAGGCTCGTAGACGCGCACGCGCTCCAGTCCGCAGCTCGGCGATTTGGCACACAGGATGTAGCCGCACAGATGGTGCAGCGATTTAACGCGCTCCGCAGACCAGCGGGCCATTTCGTCGGTCAGCTCTTCCCCGCCGTCTTTACTGAAACACAGGTGGATCTGATCGTCGCTCTGTTTGACCAGCCGCAGCGCCGGGCGCGGCGTCGGCAGACCGATGGCCATTTCCGGGCAGACAGGTTCGAAGCGCACAAATGGCGCGAGCTCGTCAGTTGCAAAGGCAAAACGCTTGTGGCCGCCATCGAATCGGACGCTATCCCCGAGCAGGCAGGCACTGATACCTACAGGAATTTTCTCGCTCATACTTGTACAACCTCCAAAATCTTGTAGAGGTTTAAGTGTAGCTGAAATGCCGCGAGATAACAGCGGGACAATGCGTTTGTCGCACCACTTTAAGATAAAAAAACCCGCTGCCTCGAGCGAGGTCACCGGGTTATCACCGCGAAGCCGGGCGTTACCAGTAAATACCGCCTGCCGCTTCCGATTGCGCCAGCCAGACCGGTTTGGTGCTTGTTTTGCACCACATGCGGTGCAGATAACTGTAGAAGCGCGCGCGATCCTGGCGGAACAGCATCACTGGCAGCGCCAGTACGCCAATCAATACCACCAGCACACGGCGCAGCACAATTTTGGCGAGTGGATATGCCTGATACATCAATGCCTCCTCGTGGTAAATTTTGCTTTGAAATGTGATCTGCCTCAGATATTACGCCTGGTTGTGTAATTTTACTACTCATCCGACCACTATTTTGATCTTTTTTCAGCCATTTCCTGGCCGGGATGAAAGGAAGTTACATTTTTGTAAAATTTCGGATCACGGCGAGTTACTGAGATCGTGACGGACGCCGTCGCGGTTTATTGTTAAAGTAACGCGTTAACCTTATTTGCCGCAGGAGTCAGCGTGACGACCATCTTGATTGTCGAAGATGAAAAGGAGATTCGCCGTTTCGTGCGCCTGGCGCTGGAGAGCGAAGGCCTGAAGATTGTGGAAGCGGAGCAGTTGCAGCGCGGCCTGATTGAAGCGGCTACGCGCAAACCGGATTTGGTGATTCTCGATCTCGGTTTACCGGACGGCGATGGCAATGCCTTCATCCGCGAAGTGCGGCAGTGGAGCAGCATGCCGGTAATTGTGCTGTCAGCACGCAGTGACGAGCAGGATAAAATAGAGGCGCTGGATGCCGGCGCTGACGACTATCTCACTAAGCCGTTTGGCATCGGCGAACTGCTGGCGCGCGTGCGCGTGGCGCTGCGTCGTCATCAGCGCAGCCAGCCGGAGCCGCTGGTGCAGTTTGGCGAGGTGAGTGTCGATCTCGCCGCGCGACGCGTGCTGCGCAGCGGTGAGGAAGTGCATCTGACGCCGACCGAGTTTCGTCTGCTCAGCCTGCTGCTGAATAACGCCGGTAAGGTGCTGACCCAGCGCCAGTTGCTTAACCAGGTTTGGGGCCCTAACGCCGTCGAACACAGCCATTATCTGCGCATCTATATGGGACACCTGCGGCAAAAGCTGGAAGCCAATCCCACCCAGCCGACGCACCTGCTGACAGAAAACGGCATCGGCTATCGCTTCATGCCATAAAAAAAGGCCGCAGACGCGGCCTTCTTCACGCAGGATGCCCTGTCAGGCGTTTTTCAGCACTTCGCTGACAATCTCTACCGCTTCTTTCTCAATCTGCTGGCGATGCTCAGCGCCGAGGAAGCTTTCGCAATAGATTTTGTACGCATCTTCCGTACCGGACGGACGCGCGGCGAACCAGCCGTTTTCGGTCATCACTTTCAGACCGCCAATAGAGGCGCCGTTACCCGGTGCCGCCGTCAGACGCGCGGTGATCGGGTCGCCTGCCAGCGTGCTGGCGCTGACCATCTCCGGAGAGAGTTTGGACAGAGCGGCTTTCTGCGCAGAGGTGGCAGCTGCCTGCATACGGTTGTAGCTTGGCGCACCAAAGCGTGCCGCCAGCTCGTCGTAGTGTTCCTGCGGGTTCTTACCGGTAACCGCAGTAATTTCCGCCGCCAGCAGACACATGATGATGCCGTCTTTATCGGTTGACCACGCGGTGCCGTCGAAACGCAGGAAGGAGGCGCCCGCGCTCTCTTCACCGCCAAAGCCAAAGCTGCCGTCGTGCAGACCGTCAACGAACCATTTGAAGCCCACCGGCACTTCCACCAGCTTGCGGCCCAGGGCGTCCACCACGCGGTCGATCATCGCGGAGGAGACCAGCGTTTTACCGACAGCCACCTCTTTGCCCCACTGCGGACGGTGCTGGAACAGGTAGTTGATCGCAACCGCCAGGTAGTGGTTCGGGTTCATCAGCCCGGCAGGGGTGACGATGCCGTGACGGTCATAATCCGGGTCGTTAGCAAAGGCCAGATCGAACTTGTCGCGCAGCGCCAGCAGGCCCGCCATCGCGCACTCGGAGGAGCAGTCCATACGGATCGCGCCGTCTTTATCCAGGTGCATGAAGCGGAAGGTCTGATCGACGTGATCGTTCACGATGGTCAGATCCAGCTTGTAGTGCTCGGCAATGCGCTTCCAGTATTCAATACCGGAGCCGCCCAGCGGATCCACACCCAGCTTCAGGCCGGCTTTCTGGATCGCCGCCATATCGACGATATCCGCCAGCCCTTCCACGAACGGCTGAACCAGATCCTGCTCTTTCACGTGGCCGGAGGCCATCGCCTCATCCAGAGAAATACGTTTAACGCCTTTCAGGCCGTCAGCCAACAGCGCATTCGCGCGATCTTCCACCACTTTGGTGACGTTGGTGTCAGCCGGGCCACCGTTAGGCGGGTTGTATTTGATGCCACCGTCTTCCGGCGGGTTGTGGGATGGGGTGATAACGATGCCGTCCGCCTGCGCGCCACCTTTTTTGTTGTGCACCAGGATGGCGTTTGAGACCGCCGGCGTTGGGGTGAAGCCGTTGTTCTCCTGCACAATCACATCAACGCCGTTTGCCGCCAGCACTTCCAGCACGGAAATGAACGCCGGTTCAGACAGCGCATGGGTATCTTTACCCACGTAGCACGGACCGGTAACGCCGTTTTTTGCGCGCTCTTCCGCAATGGCCTGAGCAATGGCCAGAATGTGCGGTTCGTTAAAGCTGTGGCGCGCCGCGCTGCCGCGGTGACCAGATGTACCAAACTTCACTGCGTGTTCTGCGTTGCCCACGACCGGTTTCAGCACGTAATACTGCGCGGTCAGCTGAGCGACGTTAATCAAATCGCTTTGTTGTGCAGGTTGGCCTGCACGGCTGTGATTTGCCATTACCGGGTCCTTCTGATGCAAGGGTTAAATTGTACCGCAAACCTTTTCAATCAATTCCGCCGGGAACTGCATGGACTGCATGATGTGTTCAACCATGCTGCACTTGCGGCCCGTATTGGTATTGGTGATGACCCAGTACGGTGTGCCAGGGACATGTTTAGGTTTGGTTTGGTTGCCATTTTGCAGCAGCGTCTGCTCGTCGCCCGCGAAATAGACGCGGGTACGGCCGTGCAGCGACTCGGTCGCTTCAGCAAACGCTTTGTTATCCAGTGAGATAAAGTGTAGACAGCACCAGCATAAAGCGGTTGACCGCCTTTTTCTGCTCCGCATATTCGTCAGAGAGCAGCAGCTCACGCATGGCGCGCACTTTATCCTGAGGACGCGCTTCGCTGCGTACAGCTGGCGCTTCTTTTACCGCAGCACTGGTCGCTGACGCAGCAGGTGCGCTGTGAAGCCGGCGGAAAATTTAAGCATGCGCCGTAAAATGTCGGACGCGCTCTCCCCGATATGCCGCGTCTGGCTGGCAATATAACGGTAGAGTTCGTCATCAACTTCGATTGTTTTCATCTTAATCCAGTGCGATATCTTCAAATGGCAGAACCACGCTATTCTGCAACGGCCTTAGCAAAATCCGGTCGTGCAAAATGTGAGCGGGCTCTAAGTCATAGGGATTATAAGGTCAAATCCCAACAGCGGATAGCGTCAAACCAGGTTGGCGGCAAAAGTCAGATTAAACTGGAACCTTGCAGCCGGGCGGCAGAATGGTCAACATGATACCCTAACCTGACATACGTAAAAAAAGAACTTTGCCATGAAATTGAATACCCGAGCGCAAACTGCACAATCGCCGAACAATAATTCCCCCATCGTGCTGGTTCATGGGCTGTTTGGCAGCCTGGATAACCTGGGCGTACTGGCGCGCGACGTGCGCGATGCACGGCCCACGCTGCAGGTGGATATGCGCAACCACGGGCTTTCCGGCCGCTCAGACGAGATGAACTATGCGGCGATGGCGCAGGATCTGCTGGATACGCTGGATGCGCACCACATCGAACGGGTCGACCTTATCGGGCACTCAATGGGCGGCAAAATTGCCATGGCGCTGAGCGCCGTTGCGCCCGAACGAATTGGCAAAATGGTGGTGATTGATGTTGCGCCGGTGGATTACGACGTTCGACGTCATGATGAGATTTTCGCGGCAATCAACGCGGTCACTGCAGCTGGCGTCACGCGCCGCAGCGCGGCAGCCGCCGTGATGCGTGAGCATACGTGATCGAAGAAGGCGTGATGCAGTTCCTTCTGAAATCGTTTGTTGACGGCCAATGGCGTTTTAACGTGCCGGTGCTGTGGGACCAGTACAACAACATCTCCGGCTGGCAAACCGTGCCCGCCTGGCCACACCCTGCCCTCTTTATTCGCGGCGGCAACTCACCCTATCTGGACAATCAGCACCGCGATGCGCTGCTGCGCACAGTTCCCGCAGGCGCGCGCGCACGTGATCGGCGGGGCCGGGCACTGGGTGCATGCCGAAAAACCTGACGCCGTACTGCGCGCCATTCGCCGCTATCTCGCTAACCTGTAAAAGCAAAAGCTTGCTACGGGCGGTTTAGGGTTGGCGTCGCGCCGGGCGCTGGAGTATGATGTCGCGCTAAAAATTTGCCGCGGATGCTTTTTTCGCCGCGGTCGGGCCGATAAATGTTTAAATCGCGCAGCGCCTTTCCGCCGTTCGCGCCCACGAAGTCTCAGAATCCATGGCCAAAGAACAAACGGACCGTACGACACTAGATCTGTTCGCGAATGAGCGTCGACCGGGACGACCGAAAACGAATCCGCTTTCGCGCGATGAACAGCTGCGTATCAATAAACGCAATCAGCTTAAACGCGATAAAAATCGTGGGCTTAAGCGTGTCGAACTGAAGCTCAACGCCGACGCGGTCGATGCGCTTAACGAGCTGGCCGAGGCGCGTAATATCAGCCGCAGCGAGCTTATTGAAGAGATGCTGATGGCGCAGCTCAAGACTGGCGTAACGTGCGCAGACCGCTTTTACAAGTCTGGAACACAAACTCAGCCCGCCCTTTTCATGTAGCACAGAGTGCAGTCCTGCGCGATAGCGGTTTCCGCAGGGTTGCCAGTTCTGCTATTATTGCCCTTATCCGTGGCCGAATTGCGCCACCATACCATTAAGTTTCAAGAGGTTATTTTACTCATGGCAATCATCGGCATTTTCTTCGGCAGTGATACCGGCAATACCGAAAATATCGCAAAAAACATTCAGAAACAGCTCGGTAAAGACGTTGCCGATGTGCATGACATCGCCAAGAGCAGCAAAGAAGATCTCGAAGGATATGACATTCTGCTGCTGGGTATTCCGACCTGGTACTACGGTGAAGCCCAGTGCGACTGGGATGATTTCTTCCCGACGCTGGAAGAGGTGGATTTCAACGGTAAGCTGGTCGCGCTGTTTGGCTGCGGCGATCAGGAAGACTATGCCGAGTACTTCTGTGACGCGCTGGGTACCATTCGCGACATCATTGAGCCAAACGGCGCGGTTATTGTGGGCCACTGGCCGACCGCCGGTTACCACTTCGAAGCCTCTAAAGGTCTGGCCGATGACGATCACTTCGTCGGTCTGGCCATTGACGAAGATCGTCAGCCTGAACTGACCACCGAGCGCGTTGAGAAATGGGTTAAGCAGATCCGTGAAGAGCTGCACCTGGAGGCGATTATCGAAGCCTGATGCCTTCCTGTCCGATGTGGGCGCTGGCTCACATCGGGCAATGGAATTACCGATTAAAATAATTGCTACAAACTTTTAACTTTTTCCCTCAAACCTGTACAATACCCGCAACGGTCATCTGCTTATTCCTCGGGCATCAGACTGAGACTGCGCGAAAAGGAACATCGATCTGCACGATCCCGCTGAGGTTCACGACATTTCTCCTTACAGCATCCGGGGAATTGTCTGCCGCAGCCGGTTTTCATTTAGCCATGGCAGTTCTATAATGAGACGCAAATGAGAATGCGCGTTGACCACACATTCAAGGCCTTTGCGCCGTAAGTGAATCGTTTAGCAACAGGACAGATTCCGCATGACTGACAACAATACCGCATTAAAGAAGGCTGGCCTGAAAGTCACGCTTCCTCGATTAAAAATCCTGGAAGTGCTTCAGGGTCCCGACAATCACATCATGTCAGTGCGGAAGATTTTTATAAACGTCTTATCGACATGGGCGAAGAGATTGGGCTGGCGACCGTATATCGTGTGCTGAACCAGTTTGATGACGCGGGCATTGTGACCCGTCATAACTTCGAAGGCGGGAAATCCGTATTCGAACTGACCCAGCAGCATCACCACGATCACCTGATCTGCCTCGACTGCGGCAAGGTCATCGAATTTAGCGATGATTCCATCGAAGCGCGTCAGCGTGAAATCGCGACACGCCACGGTATCCGCCTCACCAACCACAGCCTGTACCTGTACGGTCACTGCGCTGAAGGAGACTGCCGCGAAGACGAGACGCTCCACGATCAGTAATTGAATATGCTATGCAGTATAAAAAAACCGGTGCCAGGCACCGGTTTTTTTATGGCTGCGTTCAGGCGACCAGCGTTTCCTGCAAATAGCGCCAGCGCGGAACCGGCGTGCTGCAGTCCAGCACCGCCAGCGAAATGCGGGTCTGGTTGTTGCCGTTGAGCATTTGCAGTTCGTGATACTGAATGGTCACTTCCTGCTGCTGCTGGGAAATGATGGCATGCTCACTGGTGGCGATTCGTATCCCTTCCCGCTGCCCGTGCAGTTTGCGAAACAGGGTTTCAGTATCATTGAGATCGAGCTGTTTGCCTTGCGGCGTCACCATTTTGAAGTCGGGATGAAAGTGCGACAGCAGCAGATCCATACTGTCATCGCTGCCTTCGGCCTGATTAAAAATACGTTCGATAAGCTGATGTAAAACCACCACGCTATGTTTGGCTTCCAGAGCGAGACTTGTCATTTTTCTTCCTTCGCTAACCCGCACAGCAACATTTAAGAGCGCATAGCCTACCTGAAAATAACGATTTCACACGGGTAAATTAGTTAATTTTATTAAAGTCAGATTAGTCGTAATCGCGCGCAATTACTGTTTTTTGTCTGGTTCAGCATAATCGATTCCCGTTTGCAGATAACGGGCAATAAAAAAGGGCGATTGCTCGCCCTTTGCTGATCATATCGTGCTATCAAGCAGTAAAATTATTCGCCGATTTTTGCCCAGGTATCACGCAGACCGACGGTGCGGTTGAATACCGGTTTCGACGCGCTGCGAGTAACGGCTGTCCAGGCAGAAGTAACCTTCGCGCTCAAACTGATACGGCGCCAGCGCGCTGGCGGCACGCAGACCCGGCTCAGCAAAACCCTGTTTGATCACCAGCGATTCCGGGTTGATGGTGGCCAGGAAATCTTCCGCCGCGCCCGGGTTAGGCACGCTGAACAGACGATCGTACAGACGGATTTCTACCGGCAGCGCGTGGGAAGCGCTCACCCAGTGGATCACGCCTTTCACCTTGCGGCCATCCGCCGGATCTTTGCTCAGGGTGTCGGCATCGTAAGAGCAGAAGATGGTGGTGATATTGCCTTCTTCATCTTTCTCCACGCGCTCGGCTTTAATGACGTAGGCGTTGCGCAGACGCACTTCTTTACCCAGCACCAGACGTTTGTACTGCTTGTTGGCTTCTTCACGGAAGTCAGCGCGATCGATCCAGATCTCACCGCTGAACGGCACCTCACGCGTGCCCATCTCCGGTTTGTTCGGATGGTTCGGCATGGTGACGATTTCGCTCTGCCCTGCGGGTAGTTTTCGATAACCAGTTTCACCGGATCGATAACCGCCATCGCGCGCGGCGCGTTCTCGTTGAGATCTTCACGAATGCAGGATTCCAGCGACGCCATCTCGATGGTGTTGTCCTGCTTGGTCACGCCAATACGTTTGCAGAATTCACGGATTGACGCCGCGGTATAACCACGACGGCGCAGACCGGAGATGGTCGGCATACGCGGGTCGTCCCAGCCTTCAACATGCTTCTCGGTCACCAGCTGGTTCAGCTTACGCTTCGACATCACGGTGTATTCCAGATTCAGACGCGAAAACTCGTACTGACGCGGATGCACCGGAATGGTGATGTTATCCAGCACCCAGTCGTACAGACGACGGTTGTCCTGGAACTCCAGCGTACACAGGGAGTGGGTGATGCCTTCCAGCGCATCGCTGATGCAGTGGGTAAAGTCGTACATCGGGTAGATGCACCACTTGTTGCCGGTCTGGTGGTGTTCCGCAAATTTAATGCGGTACAGCACCGGATCGCGCATCACGATAAACGGCGATGCCATATCGATTTTGGCACGCAGACACGCTTTGCCTTCCTCGAAGCCGCCGGCACGCATTTTCTCAAACAGCGCCAGGTTCTCTTCCACGCTGCGATCGCGGAACGGGCTGTTTTTACCCGGCGCGGTCAGCGTACCGCGGTATTCACGGATTTCATCAGCAGACAGCTCGTCAACGTAGGCCAGACCTTTGTTGATCAGCTCAACCGCATAGGCGTACAGCTGGTCGAAGTAGTCAGAGGAGTAGCAGATGTCGCCAGACCAGTGAAAGCCCAGCCATTGCACGTCGTTTTTAATGGATTCAACGTATTCGATGTCTTCTTTTACCGGGTTGGTGTCATCGAAACGCAGGTTGCACTGCCCCTGATAATCTTGCGCGATGCCAAAGTTCAGGCAGATAGATTTCGCATGGCCAATGTGCAGGTAGCCATTCGGCTCCGGCGGGAAACGGGTATGAATTGTGGTGTGCTTACCACTGGCCAGATCTTCATCGATGATCTGACGAATAAAGTTAGTCGGGCGGGCTTCTGCCTCACTCATCGCGGATTCCTCAAACCGTAAACAACGTATAACGGCTGATTTGTACCACAAAGTAACGGAGTATGATCCACAAAGCGCTGAAGGGAAACAACCGTTTGTTGGTCGTTTTAAAACAAAAAAAGCGGCGGAGGAATTCCTCCCCGCCGCTTAAGGCATGACTCTACTCAGGAGCGATTACTTGCCTTTAATCTCATACAGCGGCGTTTGCGCCTGCAACAACCTGACCTTTCGCCTGCAGAACCAGACCGCTAAAGTCATCGATGTTGCTGACCACCACCGGGCTAATCATCGAGCGGGCATTGGCGTTGAGGAAGTCCAGATCCATTTCCAGAATTGGCTGGCCCGCCACCACTTCTCGCGCCCTCTTCCACCAGGCGAGTAAAGCCCTGACCGTTCAGCGCAACGGTATCGATACCCATATGCACAACGATCTCCGCGCCTTTTTCGGTTTCGAGGCAGAATGCGTGGTTGGTGTTGAAGATTTTCACGATGGTGCCCGCCGCCGGAGACACCACAGTTTTGTCCGTTGGTTTCACCGCCACACCGTCACCAACCGCTTTGCTGGCGAACGCTTCATCAGGCACCTGCTCCAGCGCAACCACTTCACCCGTTACCGGCGACACCAGCGTTCAGCAATCACCTTTTTCTCGCTGTTGCGCACGGCCTGGGGCTGAGCAGCCGCAGGCGCGGCGGTTGTTGCCGCTGCTGGTGCCGCTGCGCCGGCCACCGGGCCTTTGCTCAGTACGGTTTTCATCGCGTTGGCAATTTTTTCCGCCACAAAGCCAACGATGATCTGCACGCTGGTTTTGTTCAGGCGGATAACACCGGAAGCACCCAGGCGTTTAGCCAGCGCATCGTTCACCAGTGCAGAGTCTTTCACGTTCAGACGCAGACGGGTGATACAGGCATCAATGCCGGTCAGGTTGTCAGAACCGCCAACAGCGGCAATGTACTGACGTGCCAGACCACTCACATCCTGCTCGGTATCCGCACTTACGTTTACGTCCTGGCCATCGGTTTCGTCACCGGCAACAGCCAGCTCGCGGCCCGGCGTCAGCAGGTTGAATTTGGTGATGGTGAAGCGGAACACCACGTAGTAGATAACGAAGAACACCAGACCCTGCGGGATCAGCATCCACCAGTGGGTCGCCAGCGGGTTACGCGAAGAGAGCACCATATCCACCAGACCGGCACTGAAGCCGAAACCGGCAATCCAGTGCATGCTTGCAGCGATGAAAACGGAGATACCGGTCAGCACGGCGTGGATGACATACAGAACCGGCGCCACGAACATGAAGGAGAATTCCAGCGGCTCGGTGATACCGGTGAAGAAGGCGGCAAACGCCCCCGCCATCATGATACCCACGCACTTTGGCTTTGTTTTCCGGACGTGCGCAGTGGTAGATAGCCAGCGCCGCGCCCGGCA
The DNA here is from genome assembly GCA_039593635.1 of Enterobacterales bacterium. Lineage (GTDB taxonomy): Bacteria > Pseudomonadota > Gammaproteobacteria > Enterobacterales > Enterobacteriaceae > Enterobacter. The sequence continues at coordinate 7,295 of JBCNOW010000025.1, read as the reverse complement.
GACCGAACATCATGATCGGGAAGAAGCCCGCCTGGTAACGACCGGTGATACCCACAACCGCTTTACCCGCTTCGATAGACTGTGCGCCGCCAAGGAAGTTAGGAATGTCGTTGATGCCCGCAACGTCGAACCAGAACACGGAGTTCAGCGCGTGGTGCAGACCAACCGGGATCAGCAGACGGTTAAAGAAGGCGTACACGCCCGCACCGACAGAACCCAGTTTCTGAATGTGTTCACCAAAGCTCACCAGACCGCCAAAGATGACCGGCCAGATGTACATCAGGATGAAAGCGACCACGATCATCACGAAGGAAGTCAGGATCGGCACCAGACGGCGACCGCTGAAGAACGACAGCGCTTTCGGCAGTTCAACATTGCTGAAGCGGTTATACAGTTCCGCGGAGATAATCCCGACCAGGATACCCACAAACTGGTTATTGATTTTACCGAACGCAGCAGGAACCTGATCCGCCGGGATCTTCTGGATCATGGCAACCGCAGCCGGTGAACACAGCGTGGTCAGTACCAGGAAGCCCACAAAACCGGTCAGCGCCGCAGCACCGTCTTTATCTTTGGACATGCCGTAAGCCACACCAATGGCGAACAGCACGGACATGTTATCGATAATGGCAGAACCAGACTTGATGAAAAACGCCGCCAGCGCGTTGTCTCCACCCCAGCCGACCGGGTCAATCCAGTAACCGACACCCATCAGTATCGCCGCCGCAGGCAGCGTGGCGACCGGCACCATAAGCGCACGGCCAACCTTTTGTAAATAACCTAGAATACTCACTTTTATTCCCCCTATGAGACCCGCGTTTTAGCCACTGATGCAGTCGTCTGTTTTTTATTGTGTAACTAACCGGCAATCCAACGGCTACAACAGTTGATGACTACCCACCTTTCACCACGAGGCGCAGTGTAAAGAAAAATTAATTCGCCTCGCAAATTAAAAGCATTTTTTTTGTGATAAGAGTCACTAACTATCGTCAATAAGCCCCTCCCGAATGCTAGCAAACAAGTAAAACTTATTTTATGATCAAAAATATCAAGACGGACTGCTCCCTCGCCGTAAGCGCGCAAACGGGTTACCCTATAAGCAGCCAGCTGCAGCAGTAAACGCGACCCTAACTTTCCAATCATTAACTTTGAGGTGAACAATGAGACTGATTCCCCTGGCAACAGCTGAACAAGTCGGTAAATGGGCCGCTCGCCATATCGTTAACCGTATTAACGCGTTCAAACCGACCGCCGATCGTCCGTTCGTTCTTGGCCTTCCAACCGGCGGTACGCCGCTGACCGCGTACAAAGCGCTGGTTGAGATGCACAAAGCGGGCCAGGTTAGCTTCAAACATGTTGTCACCTTCAACATGGACGAATATGTTGGCCTGCCGAAAGAGCATCCGGAAAGCTACCATAGCTTTATGCACCGCAACTTCTTTGATCACGTTGATATTCCAGCTGAAAATATTAACCTGCTGAATGGAAATGCGCCTGATATTGACGCAGAATGCCGTCAGTACGAAGAAAAAATCCGTTCTTACGGTAAAATCCACCTGTTTATGGGTGGCGTGGGCAACGATGGGCATATCGCGTTTAACGAACCGGCCTCTTCTCTGGCTTCCCGCACCCGCATTAAAACGCTGACCCATGACACCCGCGTGGCAAACTCCCGCTTCTTTGACGGCGATGTGAACCAGGTTCCAAAATACGCCCTGACCGTCGGCGTAGGCACGCTGCTGGATGCCGAAGAAGTGATGATTCTGGTGCTGGGCGGCGTGAAAGCGCAGGCGCTCCAGGCGGCCGTTGAAGGCAACGTAAACCACATGTGGACCATCAGCTGCCTGCAGCTGCATCCGAAAGCAGTCATCGTCTGCGACGAACCGTCCACGATGGAGCTGAAAGTGAAAACGCTGAAATACTTCAACGAGTTAGAAGCAGAGAACATCAAAGGTCTGTAATTGAATAACCGCCTCTGCTCTCCACAAGAGGCGGCCGCTTTTTTAACCGGGGGTCGTTATGTACGCTTTAACCCACGGTCGGATTTATACCGGCCATGAAATTCTGGATGACCACGCGATTGTTATCGCCAATGGCCTGATTGAACGTGTTTGCCCGCTGGCTGCACTGCCGCCGGAGATTGAACAGCGCTCACTCAATGGAGCAGTAATCTCCCCCGGTTTTATCGACGTACAGCTGAACGGCTGCGGCGGCGTGCAGTTCAACGATGACACCCGCAGAGGCGGTGACCGTTGAAACGCTGGAGATCATGCAGAAAGCCAACGAGAAATCGGGCTGCACCAGCTATCTGCCGACGCTCATCACCAGCAGTGATGACCTGATGAAACAGGGTATCCGCGTGATGCGCGAATACCTGGCGAAACACCCGAATCAGGCGCTGGGTCTGCATCTGGAAGGGCCATGGCTGAATATAGTGAAGAAAGGCACGCATAATCCGGATTACGTGCGCAAGCCTGATGCTGAACTGGTCGACTACATGTGTGCCAACGCCGATGTGATCACCAAAGTGACGCTGGCACCTGAAATGACCGGCACTGAGGTCATCAGCAAACTGGCCTGCCGCCGGGATTGTGGTTTCCGCAGGCCACTCAAACGCCACGCTGAAAGAAGCCAAAGCGGGCTTCCGCGCGGGCATTACCTTTGCGACGCACCTTTATAACGCCATGCCAGTCTATTACCGGTCGTGAACCGGGTCTGGTCGGGGCGATTCTGGATGCGACCAGACGTTTACTGCGGCATTATCGCGGACGGTTTGCACGTCGATTACACCAACATTCGCAATGCCAAGCGGCTGAAAGGTGACAAGCTTTGCCTGGTGACCGATGCCACCGCGCCAGCAGGTGCAAATATTGAGCAGTTCATTTTTGCCGGTAAAACAATATACTACCGCAACGGACTGTGTGTGGATGAAAACGGTACGTTGAGCGGCTCCTCCCTGACCATGATTGAAGGCGTGCGTAACCTGGTTGAACATTGCGGGATTGCGCTTGATGAAGTCCTGCGCATGGCAACCCTTTATCCTGCGCGCGCTATCGGCGTGGATAAACAGCTTGGCGGAATTGCACCAGGTATGGTTGCAAACCTGACGGCATTCACACACGATTATAAAATTATTAAGACCATCGTTAATGGTAACGAGGTCGTCACTGAGTAAGTAAAAGTATGACACCAGGCGGACAAGCTCAAATCGGTAATGTCGATCTCGTTAAACAACTTAACAGTGCGGCGGTTTATCGCCTGATTGACCAACATGGGCCAATCTCGCGGATTCAGATAGCCGAACAAAGCCAGCTTGCTCCCGCCAGCGTGACCAAAATTACCCGTCAGCTCATTGAGCGCGGTCTGATCAAAGAAGTCGATCAGCAGGCCTCCACCGGGGGCCGCCGCGCCATCTCCATCATCACCGAAACCCGCAATTTTCAGGCCATTGGCGTGCGGCTTGGTCGTCATGACACCACGCTCACGCTGTACGATCTGAGCAGCAAAGCCATTGCGGAAGAGCACTACCCGCTTCCGGAACGCACCCAGGAGACGCTGGAGCACGCGCTGCTGAATACCATCGCGCACTTTATTGAAAGCTGTCAGCGCAAGATCCGCGAACTCATCGCCATCTCGGTGATCCTGCCGGGGCTGGTCGACCCGGAAAGCGGCGTCATCCGTTACATGCCGCATATTCCGGTTCGAGAACTGGGCGCTGGTGGCGACGCGCTGGAAAAACGCTTTAAGGTGACCTGCTTTGTCGGCCACGATATTCGCAGTCTGGCGCTGGCTGAGCACTACTTTGGTGCGAGTCAGGACTGCGAAGACTCTATTCTGGTGCGCGTACACCGCGGCACCGGCGCCGGCATTATCTCCAACGGCCGTATTTTTATTGGTCGCAACGGTAACGTAGGCGAGATCGGCCACATTCAGGTCGAGCCGCTCGGCGAACGCTGCCACTGCGGCAACTTTGGCTGCCTTGAAACCATCGCCGCCAACGCCGCCATTGAGCAGCGCGTTCGCCATCTGCTGGAACAGGGTTATCAAAGCCGCGTGACGCTGGACGATTGCAAGATAGGCACCATCTGCAAAGCCGCCAATAAAGGCGACGCGCTGGCCTGTGAAGTGATCGAGCAGGTCGGCCGCCATCTGGGCAAAACCATCGCTATCGCCATTAACCTGTTTAACCCACAAAAAGTGGTGATCGCCGGCGAGATTGTTGAAGCGGAAAAAGTGCTGCTGCCCGCCATTGAAGGCTGCATTAACACCCAGGCGCTGAAAGCGTTTCGCCAGAATCTTCCGGTGGTTCGTTCCGAAGCTGGACCATCGCTCGGCGATTGGCGCATTCGCGCTGGTCAAACGCGCCATGCTCAACGGGATCCTGCTGCAGCATTTGCTGGAAACCTGATCGGACCTTATAGTAACGCCTTCTTTTTTTGATGTCGGAATGTCCATGACCATTAAGAATGTAATTTGTGATATCGACGGCGTGCTGATGCACGACAACGTTGCCGTGCCGGGTGCTGCGGAGTTTCTGCACCGCATCATCGACAAAGGAATGCCGCTGGTTCTGCTCACGAACTACCCTTCCCAAACCGGTCAGGATCTGGCGAACCGCTTTGCCACCGCAGGCGTCGACGTGCCGGACAGCGTGTTTTATACCTCGGCCATGGCCACGGCGGATTTTCTGAAGCGTCAGGAAGGGAAAAAAGCCTACGTGGTGGGTGAAGGCGCGCTGATCCACGAACTGTATAAAGCAGGCTTTACCATTACCGATGTGAACCCGGACTTTGTGATTGTCGGCGAAACGCGCTCCTTTAACTGGGAGATGATGCATAAAGCAGCCTACTTTGTCGCCAACGGCGCGCGCTTTATCGCCACCAACCCGGATACCCACGGGCGTGGTTTTTATCCGGCCTGCGGCGCGCTGTGTGCCGGTATCGAAAAAATCTCCGGTCGTAAGCCGTTTGTTGTCGGCAAACCGAGCCCGTGGATCATTCGTGCCGCGCTGAACAAGATGCAGGCCCACTCTGAAGAGACGGTGATTGTCGGCGACAACCTGCGCACCGATATTCTGGCCGGTTTCCAGGCGGGTCTGGAAACCATCCTGGTGCTCTCCGGCGTCTCTCAGCTGATCGATGACATTGACTCAATGCCGTTCCGGCCAAGCTGGATTTACCCCTCCGTCGACGAAATCGACATGTTCTGATTAGCGCAGCGTCTGTATGGCCCAGCCGCCTCACGGCGTGCAGGGCTTTTTTATCTGTCTGGCACACCGCTGTGATTCAGCCGCTGACGCGGCCTCATCGGTTGCGCACAAAACCATCACTCCTGACAATTCATTAGACACCATCTAATTTAATCGTTAATTTTTTGAATAAAATTCAACATTGATTCATGCCAACAATCTTTTTATCAGTATTTGGTGATTTCGCTTGCGTTACCACCATCAATTAGCGCATTTTCTTATACATCACGCAGCGCAGGCTGCCGGACATAACAAGCAACATCACAATGCAACAGGGTTAACGGAGAAGGTTATGTGTTCAATTTTTGGCGTACTGGATATTAAAACTGACGCGGGCGAACTGCGTAAAAAAGCACTCGAACTGTCCCGCCTGATGCGCCATCGCGGCCCGGACTGGTCAGGCGTCTACGCCAGCGACAAAGCGATTCTGGCTCACGAACGTCTGTCTATTGTTGACGTCAACGCCGGTGCACAGCCGCTGTATAACGAGAAAAAAACGCACGCGCTGGCTGTCAACGGTGAAATCTATAACCATCAGGCGCTGCGCGCGGAGTACGGCGATCGCTACGCGTTCCAGACCGGTTCTGACTGTGAAGTGATCCTGGCGCTGTATCAGGAGAAAGGTCCCGAGTTCCTCGACGATCTGCAGGGCATGTTTGCCTTCGCCCTGTACGACAGCGAAAAAGACGCCTACCTGATTGGCCGCGACCACATCGGTATTATCCCGCTGTACATGGGCCACGATGAACACGGCAACTTCTATGTTGCGTCTGAAATGAAAGCGCTGGTGCCGGTGTGCCGCACCATTAAAGAGTTCCCGGCGGGCAGCTACCTGTGGAGCAAAGACGGTGAAATCCGTCCGTACTATCAGCGCGACTGGTTCGATTATGACGCGGTAAAAGACAACGTGACGGATAAAGCCGAGCTGCGTCAGGCGCTGGAAGATTCCGTGAAAAGCCACCTGATGTCAGACGTGCCTTACGGCGTGCTGCTCTCCGGCGGTCTGGACTCCTCCGTCATCTCCGCGATCACCAAGAAATTTGCTGCTCGTCGCGTGGAAGATCAGGAGCGCTCCGAAGCCTGGTGGCCGCAGCTGCACTCCTTTGCCGTGGGTCTGGAAGGCGCGCCGGATCTGAAAGCCGCGCAGGAAGTGGCAAACCACCTCGGCACCGTGCACCATGAAATTCACTTCACCGTGCAGGAAGGTCTGGATGCGATCCGCGATGTGATCTATCACATTGAAACCTATGATGTGACCACCATTCGCGCCTCCACGCCGATGTACCTGATGTCGCGTAAGATCAAAGCGATGGGCATCAAGATGGTGCTCTCCGGTGAAGGTTCTGATGAAGTGTTTGGCGGCTACCTCTACTTCCACAAAGCGCCGAACGCCAAAGAGCTGCATGAAGAGACCGTGCGTAAACTGCAGGCGCTGCACATGTTTGACTGTGCGCGTGCCAACAAAGCGATGTCGGCCTGGGGTGTGGAAGCGCGCGTGCCGTTCCTGGATAAGAAATTCCTCGACGTGGCGATGCGCATCAACCCGCAGGACAAAATGTGCGGCACAACGGCAAAATGGAAAAACATATTCTGCGTGAATGTTTTGAATCCTACCTGCCGGCGAGCGTGGCGTGGCGTCAGAAAGAGCAGTTCTCTGATGGCGTTGGCTACAGCTGGATCGACACCCTGAAAGAGGTGGCGGCGAAACAGGTTTCTGACCAACAGCTGGAAACCGCAAGCTTCCGCTTCCCGTACAACACGCCGGGCTCGAAAGAAGCGTATCTGTACCGTGAGATCTTTGAAGAGCTGTTCCCGGTGCCGAGCGCTGCCGAGTGTGTTCCTGGCGGTCCGTCCGTGGCCTGTTCATCCGCGAAAGCCATTGAATGGGATGAATCTTTCAAAGCGATGAACGATCCATCAGGACGTGCGGTAGGCGTTCACCAGTCCGCCTATAAATAATCACAACGATTTCATTATGCCCATAAGGGGCCCATTGTGGCCCCTTTTTCCTTGCATCAAACTCATTTCCCCCGCTAAAACCGATTAA